>NZ_MSDV01000012.1 GCF_001931485.1 Burkholderia sp. SRS-W-2-2016
GCGTACTTCATGGTCGACATGGCGCACTACGCGGGCCTGATCGCCGCCGGCGTCTACCCGAACCCGGTGCCGCACGCTGACTTCGTCACCACCACCACGCACAAGAGCCTGCGCGGTCCCCGTGGCGGCGTGATCCTGATGAAGGCCGAGTTCGAGAAGCAGATCAACTCGGCGATTTTCCCGGGCATCCAGGGCGGTCCGCTGATGCACGTGATCGCCGGCAAGGCGGTCGCGTTCAAGGAAGCGCTGTCGCCGGAATTCAAAACGTATCAGCAGCAGGTCGTCGAAAACGCGCGCGTGCTCGCTGAAACGCTGGTCAAGCGCGGTCTGCGCATCGTTTCTGGCCGCACCGAAAGCCACGTGATGCTGGTCGACCTGCGCGCGAAGAAGATCACCGGCAAGGCAGCGGAAGCAGCGCTCGGCGCGGCTCACATCACGGTCAACAAGAACGCGATTCCGAACGATCCGGAAAAGCCGTTCGTGACCTCGGGCATCCGTCTCGGCTCGCCGGCGATGACCACGCGCGGCTTCGGTGTGAAGGAAGCCGAGCAGGTCGGTAACCTGATCGCCGACGTGCTGGACAACCCGGAAGACGCAGCGACGATCGAGCGCGTGAAGGCTCAGGTCGCCGAGCTGACCCAGCGCTTCCCGGTCTACGGCTAAGTCGTCATGCATTGCCCGTTCTGCCGCCACGCCGATACGCAGGTCGTCGACTCGCGCGTATCCGAAGACGGCGCGACGATTCGCCGGCGCCGCCGCTGCCCGGCCTGCGACAAGCGTTTTACGACGTATGAGCGGGTCGAGCTGGCGTTGCCGTCGGTCGTCAAGAAGGACGGCACCCGCACGGAATTCGATCGCCGCAAGATCGTCGCGAGCATGCAACTGGCGCTGCGCAAGCGCCCGGTGGCGGCGGACGCGATCGAAGCGGCGGTCGTCCGTATCGAGGATCAACTGCTCGGCAGCGGCGAGCGCGAGGTGCGCAGCGAGCGGCTCGGCGAACTCGTGATGAACGAGTTGCGCGCGCTCGATACGATCGCCTACGTGCGTTTTGCTTCCGTGTACCGGCGCTTCGAAGACGTCTCCGAGTTCGAGGACGTGATCGAAGAATTCCGCCGCGCCGCTTCTCCTCCAAAGCCTTCCCGCAAACGTTAAAGACGCGCGCGCCGCGTATTGCCCGCGCGTCTTCGGCTGCGCCGTTGCGCGCAATTCCGACGTTGTTTTCCGCATCGCTACCCCCGCTTCCGTGATCGAGCATCGCGTGCATTGTTGCGTGCGATAGCTTCTGAGCGCCACCTGGCCGTTCGGCCGATGGCGGCTTCATTCGCAAATCGCTAGATTGACTGCATCCGTTCGAATGCTCGGGAGTGCAGATGAAATGCTATGTGACTGGCCGGCCGACATGCGTCGGTTTCACGCTCGTCGAAACGCTGGCCGTGATCGCGCTGCTTGCGCTGATGGCCGTGCTGGCGATGCCGTCGTTCGCCGCATGGCACGCGCGCGATCAGGTCGATGCGCGCGCGAAAGCGTTGTTGTCGACGCTCGCCTATGCGCGCAGCGAGGTACTCCGACGCGGCACGCGCGTGACGGTGTGCCGGGTCGATGCGGCGCGTTCCTGTCTCGCCGCGGGGCAGCCCTGCGCGGATGGCGTCGCCGACTGGGGCTGCGGTTGGGCTGTGTTCGCCGAGCGCGGCGGCAAGCTCTCGCTATTGCGCGCTCAAACGCCGCTCGCGGCGGTGAGTATCAGCGGCGTGCAAACGGATCTGAGTTTCACGCCGCCCGCCGGTCAACTGATCGGCTCGTTCCGCAGTTTCGAGATCGCGCCGCGCAGTCCATCCAGTGCGATGCAACGCAACCCGTGGCGACGCTGCATCCGGATCGCGGCGGGTGGACGCGCACGCATCTCCGATGGCGCGTGCGGAGCGGCATCATGAAGCCCATCTCATTGAACCTCCGGTGGCGCGCCGGTGCGCCGGCTTGCGGCGGCAATTCGCTGATCGAGGTCATGCTGGCCGTTGCGCTGATCGCGGTGACGGCGCTGGGTCTGCTCGCCGGTCAGCTGTGGACCGCGCGCGAAGCCCGCGCGATGGCGCTGCGCGAGCAAGCCGCGTGGATCGCCGATGCGGTGGCCGAGGCGTTCGCGACGTCTGCGACGGGCGATGCCGCGCTCGAACAGTGGCGTACGCGGGCAGCGGTGCTGCTGCCGCGCGGCGACGTATCGATCGTGGGCAGCGGCGCGGCGATGAGCGCGCGTGTCACGTGGGCGTCGGTCCGCGACCGGCCGGCTGACGGCGAGGTGATCGACAAGCCGGAATCGTGCGGCGGCGTCGAGACACCCGCCGGGTTTTCCTGCGTCGCGTTGGCGTTCGCGCGATGAGCCGGCGGTTTGTCGCGCGCGGCCATACGCTCGTCGAGTTCCTGATCGCGACGGCGCTGGGCCTGCTGGTGACCGGGGGCGCCGTGTCGCTGTACACCACGCAGCGGCAAGCGTTCGAGCGCGCGAGCGACGACATGCGGATTCGCGAAGCCGGCTTGACCGCGCTGATGCTGATCGGCCAGCAAGTGCAGATGGCCGGCTTCGTGCCCGCCGACGTGGTGGGCTACAACACGCCGCCCGCGTTGTTCGGCTGCTCGGGCGGCCGCCCGACAGGCGCCGACGACAGCCTCGGCTGCACGACGTTGAGCACAGGCTCGGACGGTATCGCGATCCGTTATGTCGGCGACACCGTATCGACGTGGCCATCGTCGAGCGGGCAGGTCACCGATTGCGTCGGCCAGGCGGTGAAATCCAGCGATGCGGCGCTTGGCGATCAGGGCGCGCCGGTGGTCAACCGCTACTTCGCGACGCTCAGCGGCTCGACCGGCGAGCCGGAGCTGTACTGCGAAGGCAACGGCAATCCGGGGTCGGCGCAGCCGCTGGTGGACGGTGTCGAACGCGTGCGGCTGCGCTACTGGCTGGACGGTATGCCGGATGCGCTCAATGCGTCGGCGGTGTCGGCGGAGCAGTGGGCGCAGGTCGTCGCGGTCGATCTGTGCGTGCTCGTGCGTGGCGCGGCGCAACGGCAGCGCTCGCGCTATCTCGATTGCGACGGCGTGAGCACGCTCGGTGTCGATCTGCGGGTGCGGCAGGCGTTTGCGCGGCGCGTGGCGGTGCGTGGCAATCGCGCGGAGGTGTCGTTGTGACCGTTCGCCATGCTGCGAGCAGGTGCGGCTGCGGTTGCGGTTGCGGTCGCGTAGAGCGCATGTGCGATGCACGGTGCGACCAGCTTATTTATTCAGGTTCACTAAATGACGTCCAGCGCACCCGGCCGCGGCTGCAACGCGGTGTCGTGCTACCCGTCGTGTTGTTGCTCTCGGCAATGCTGCTCACCACCTCGGCGATCTGGTTCGAAACCTCGCAAGCGTCGGCTCGCGCGGCGAGCAACGTGCGTGACCATCTACAGGCTTTTCATGCGGCGGATTCTGCGCTGACCGCATGCGAGCGCGAAGTTCTCGCAGCGGGTAGCGATGCGAGCGCCGAACCATTCGCGCAAGGGGAGCCGCGTCAATGGCAGCTCGAGACCGCGTTCGACGCCGGTGCCGTCACGCGGATCGCCGCATGGCCCGGATCATCGCGCGCGCCGCAATGCCTGATCGAACCGTGGCGTCTCGCGAGTCGCACCGACGCGACCGCCTGGTTATTGACCGCGCGCGGCTTCGGCCGCAGCAGCGAAACGCAGGTGTGGCTGCAAAGCGAACTGGTGATCGAAACCGGCGCGATCGAACGTCATTGGCGGCGCGTCGCTGCGCGGCCGTTCTAGACGATGTTTCGAAGGGAGGGGTATGACGAGGTCGAACACATCCGCGTTCACGTTGCTCGAACTGGTCGTCGCGCTCGCGATCGCGGCCACGCTGGCCGCCTTTGCGATTCCTTCGTATCGCAGTCATATCGCGCGCACGCATCGGATCGATGCGGCGTCCGCGTTGTATCGGGCGGCGCAATTCGTCGAGGGCGCGGCGAGCGATAGCGCGATGACGACCTTGCCCACCGGTCTCGACCAGGCGCCGCAATTCGGCACGGCCGTGTACCGGTTACGGGTACTGCCCGCGGATGACACGAATGGCGGCTACGCGATCGAAGCGGCACCCGCGGAAGCCGGGCCGATGCGTGACGACGCATGCGGCACGTTCACGCTCGATGCGACGGGCTCGAGAGGCAATAGAAACGACGTGGGTGGTTCGACGCTCGCGAGCAGCGAATGCTGGAACACGAGCTAGATGAGCTGGAAGGTAGGCAGAGGGGTTTGGAAGGGCAGAGGGATCGGCTGAACGCCGGTGCACTTATCCGGCGCAAGGCCGCAGGCAGACGACTCGCACGGCACGGCCGCACTCAAGCGGCCACAACGATAACGCTCACCACAATCCTCAATACCCGCTCCGCGTAGAGTCCGCCTGCTCAGCAGCGGCCTGCGCGGCCGCCGCCGAAGTTGCGGAACCCGCTGCCGCCGCGCGACCCGCAGCCGCTTCGTTCTTCATCTGTTGCCAGATCCGGAACGCTTCCCAGCCCGCGAGCGCAAGGCTGCCCCACTTGAGCACGGGCTTCGCGCCGGACACGACGGTTGCGCGCAACGGCTTGGCGAGCAGCATCGATGCAATCGAGCTGACGATCGGATACTGCTTGAGCAGTGCGCCGATCGTCCCCGCGTTGAGTGCGCTCGCCTTGCCGCCCTTGCCCATGCGTACCCCGGCGAAGCCCGGAATGATGAACTTCAGCCAGCTGAAATGCGTGACCGCCTGACGCAGCTCGAAGGTGGCCTGCGCGAGTTCCACGCGCTCGACATCCGCGCGCACCAGCAGCAACTCCTTGCGCAGCGCACGCAGATGCGGCGCGCTCAGATCCTTCGACGGATGGCGCTTGTGACGAACAGAGGTTTCGGAACGGGGCTGGTTCATGGCGTGTCGGCGGCAGTGGATATGGGACGATCAAACACGGTGTCAGTCACGACGTCAGTCGCGGCTGCGGAACGCGTCGCGGTCCTTTTCGAATTCGGCGATGGTTGCCTCGAACACCAGCGGCGCGTTGCGCAAACCGCTGCGCGCTTTCAGGCCACACGCGAGGCCGGCCAGCGCATAAACCGCGGTGATGCCGCCGAGTGCCTGCAAGCGGTAGGTATCCCAGAAGACAATCGCGATCAGCGCGGTCAGCGCGATCAACGCCATCCCGACGAGCATCATCGCGGCGAGGCCGAGAAACAGGACACCTAACAGTCGATCTTTTTCTTCGGCGAGTTCGATGCCTACCAGTTCGAGCCGCGTTTGCAGAATAGCGAACACGGAGCCGAGGATGCGGCGCAGCGGGCTGTGTTCTGCGCGCTGCGAGTGTGTTTCGGTTGTCATAGCTGTGAGCGTTGCGCGTGAGGAACAAATCGGCGCGCACGCGCGCCAGCGGAAGCGGACCGGCCAGACTCGCGCCGGTCCGCCCGACATGCTAATGCACCGACCATGCCTGGCCGGTAGTTACAGCGGCTTTACTTGCGATTGATCAACAAGCCGACCAGCACGCCGACACCAGCGGCGATGCCGATGGATGCCCACGGATGCTCGTGCACGTAGTCGTCGGTGGCGCGAGCGGCTTTTTTGCCTTTCTCGACCACCACGACCTGTACGTCGGCCGCCTTTTCCTTCGCCTGTTTCAGACGCGACAGCGCGGTCTCGCGCAGTTCCGAGGCGCGCTCGCCGGTAGCGCTCGCGGCCTGTTTCAGCAGGTCTTCAGCGTCCGCGAGGACGGTTTTGATATCCGACATCAATCTCTCCTTGTTGACTTCCGACATAGACAGCTCCCTCTTTGTCTCACGCTACGCGTGAATCGTAACCAAAGAAACGGCTGCTGGCGAGCACAGTACCGGTTGCTGCCAGCCGCCGCACGAACCGTTCCCGGCGCCACCTGGCGTCGGGCCGGCCGTTTGAGCGCAGTCTGCTCCAGACCGGTATCGAATTGAGTTGATCTGTCCCGCAAAGTTTCTCCGAAATGGGAGAAAATTACAAAAGCGCATAAAGTACTGACGCGATATTAGTTAGGCATATAGCGCCGCGGTCGTATGCTCGATCGTTGCTGGGCGGCGTAGGCAGCGATTTGCAGGGCGGTTTGGATATTTTTCGAATATTTGTCAAACAGTTACAAGGAGATGCACTATGAGTCTACGTCTTGGCGACATTGCGCCGGATTTCGAACAGGAGTCGAGTGTCGGCCGGATCAGCTTTCACCAGTGGCTCGGCAACAGCTGGGGCGTGCTGTTTTCCCATCCGGCCGACTTCACGCCGGTCTGCACGACCGAGCTGGGCCTGACCGCGAAGCTCGCGGGCGAGTTCGAAAAGCGCAACGTGAAGACGATCGCGTTGTCGGTCGACAGCGCGGAGTCGCACAAGGAGTGGATCAAGGACATCAACGAGACCCAGGCGGCCAACGTCGGCTTTCCGATTCTCGCGGACGGCGATCGCAAGGTGGCCGAGCTGTACGACATGATTCATCCGAACGCGAACGAGACCTTCACCGTGCGCTCGCTGTTCGTGATCGATCCGAACAGGAAGGTGCGTTTGATCATCACGTATCCGGCCAGCACCGGCCGCAACTTCGACGAAGTGCTGCGCGTGATCGACTCGCTGCAACTGACCGATCATCACTCGGTCGCGACGCCGGGCAACTGGAAGCAGGGCGATGACGTGGTGATCGTGCCGTCGCTGAAGGACGAGGAAGTGATCAAACAGAAATTCCCGAAGGGCTACAAGGCGCTGCGTCCGTATCTGCGGATGACGCCGCAGCCGAACAGGTAAGTGAAGCGCTGCGCGGCACGCTTGGCGTAACGCGCGAGGCACAAAGCAGAAAGCCGGTTCGAATGAACCGGCCTGAATGCGATGGTTAGCCTGACCGAAAACAGCCCGATCAGCGTAAGCCGATCGGGCTGTTTCATTGGGGCGGCGCAACTGCGCCACCAGCGCGCCGCCGATGCATCGAACGGCATCGGCGTCGCCATCTCGCTAACCAGGCAATCAGAAGAACGCCTGAATCCCCGTCTGCGCGCGGCCGAGGATCAGCGCGTGCACGTCGTGCGTGCCTTCGTACGTATTCACGACTTCGAGATTGACCAGGTGTCGCGCAATGCCGAACTCGTCCGAAATGCCGTTGCCGCCCAGCATGTCGCGCGCGAGGCGGGCGATGTCGAGCGCCTTGCCGCACGAGTTGCGCTTCATGATCGAGGTGATTTCGACCGCCGCGGTGCCTTCGTCCTTCATCCGGCCAAGGCGCAGCACGCCTTGCAGGCCGAGCGTGATTTCGGTCTGCATGTCGGCGAGCTTTTTCTGGATCAGCTGGTTCGCGGCGAGCGGCCGGCCGAACTGCTTGCGATCGAGCACGTACTGACGCGCGGTGTGCCAGCAGGCCTCGGCGGCGCCGAGCGCGCCCCACGCGATCCCGTAGCGCGCCGAATTCAGGCAGGTGAACGGACCACGCAGGCCGCTGACGCCCGGCATGATGTTCTCTTGCGGCACGAACACTTCGTCGAGCACGATTTCGCCGGTGATCGACGCGCGCAGGCCGACCTTGCCGTGGATCGCCGGCGCCGACAGACCCTTCCAGCCCTTCTCGAGAATGAAGCCGCGGATCGAGTCCTTGCCGTCTTCCTCGAGCTTCGCCCACACGACGAACACGTCGGCGATCGGCGAATTGGTGATCCACATCTTCGAGCCCGACAGCGAATAGCCGCCGTCGACCTTCTTCGCGCGGGTGACCATGCTGCCCGGGTCGGAGCCGTGGTTCGGCTCGGTCA
The DNA here is from genome assembly GCF_001931485.1 of Burkholderia sp. SRS-W-2-2016. Lineage (GTDB taxonomy): Bacteria > Pseudomonadota > Gammaproteobacteria > Burkholderiales > Burkholderiaceae > Paraburkholderia. The sequence continues at coordinate 7,800 of NZ_MSDV01000012.1, forward strand.
GCCCGAAGCAGCCGATCCATTCGCCGCGCGCGAGCTTCGGCAGATATTTTTCCTTCTGCGCGTCCGAGCCGAATTCATAGATCGGCACCATCACGAGCGACGATTGCACCGACATCATCGAGCGATAGCCGGAATCGACGCGCTCCACTTCACGCGCGATCAGCCCGTACGCGACGTAGTTCAGGCCGGGGCCGCCGTACTGTTCGGGGATGGTCGGGCCGAGCAGGCCGAGCTCGCCCATTTCGCGGAAGATCTCGATGTCGGTCTTCTCGTGACGGAACGCTTCGAGCACGCGCGGCAGCAGCTTGTCCTGCGAGTAAGCCGCAGCGGCGTCGCGCACCATGCGTTCGTCTTCGGTGAGCTGCTGATCCAGCAGCAACGGGTCTTCCCAGTGAAACTGCGCGGCTACGGCCATGACGTATCTCCTGATTTCTGCTCAGAACAAGCTTGACTTGAGTTCCGCTTAGCGAAACAATGTTTTGCAAACGACGACCGAGTGTACACCGTTATGACGCCGCCAGCCACTTTCTCCGAACCCCTCGACGAACGCAAATTCGTGGTTGCCCTTGCCCGCGGGCTGGACCTGCTGCGCGCGTTCCGGCCGGGCGACACCTTGCTCGGCAATCGCGATTTCGTCGAGCGCACGGGGCTGCCGAAGGCCACCGTGAACCGTCTCGCCTACACGTTGACGGTGCTCGGCTATCTGCGGCTCGACGAAACTCACGGTAAATATGCGCTCGACGCGGGCGTGCTGTCGCTGGGTTTTGCGCTGCTGTCGGGCAACGACACGCTGGAGCTTGCGCGCCCGCACCTGCGCAACTTTGCGCGCGAGGTCGGCGCGGCGGTGTCGCTGGGTTGCCGCGATGGGCTCGACATGATTTATCTGGAGACGATCCGAAGTGAAACCGTGCTGACGCTCGGCCTCGCATCGGGCTCGAAACTGTCGATGCTGACCAGCTCGATGGGTCGCGCGTACCTCGCGGTGCAGCCGCTCGACGCGCGCACCGCGCTCATCGCGGAGTTGAAAAAGGCGGCCGGCAAAGCGGGGCCGTTACTGGTTGCCGACGCGCAAGCGGAGATCGCCGCGTTCGCGACCGAGCGCTGCTGCTACTCGTTCCGCTCGTGGCACGACGACGTCAACGCGGTCGCGGTGCCGTTTCGCGAGCCGCGCGAGGGGCGCTGGCTGGTGCTCAGTTGCAGCGGGCCGGCCTCGTCGATGGGGGAGGACGTGTTTCGTAACAACGTGGCGCCGCGCTTGAAGGAACTCGCGCGGCGGCTTGGGGAGCCGGGCTGAGCGCGGCGCAATGGCGCAATGCGCTCACGCGGCCTGCGCTCACGCGGCCCGGTCGTGATAATGCGCGGTGAACAACGGCCCCTGTACGAATCTCACGTCGTACTGCTGTAGCGCGAGAAACTGCGCTTCATCCATCACCCGATTGAAAATCAGCGGCACCCGCAAGCGGCTCGCGTAGCCGACCAGCGGCTTGACGGTCGCGTCGCGCAGCGCGATCGCCGCATCCATCTTGATGAAGTCGAGCCGCGCGGTCTCCGATACCGACAGAATCTGCCCCGCGTTCGACAGATTGCCCGCCACCTTGAACCCATAGTGCTGATAGCTGCGCGTCAGGTAGCCCAGAAAGGTCTTGTGCGCGACTGCCGCCGCCGGCAGCTCGATCACGATGCGCGCCGGGCTCAACCCGAACGATGTCAGCACGCTCGAAAAATGCCGGCCGTGGTCGTACTTCACGCTCTTTAGCAGCCGCTCGTGCACGCGCAAAAACAGCAAACCGTGGCGCTGCGAGCCGAAGAAATTGATCGCATGCAATGCGCGCGACATCCGGTCGAGTGCGACCAGCTGCTGATCGTCGGCGATCCGGTCGAACGGATCGAACACGTCGAACGGCGCCGCGTCGAGCCGGTGCGTGACCGCCTGAAACCCCAACTCGTCGCCGAACCGGTCGACTCCTTCCGCGCCGCATGACAGCGACTGCGCGAGCGCGTGCACACTGATGTCGAAGATCGGTTCGTACGCGCTCGCCAGTTCGATGCCGCCGAACTGCGCGAGCGCGATGCCGCTGTGCGCCCCTTGCCCCATCGCCAGATGCTCGCCCAGAAACGGGTGATGAGCGGCGCGAGCGATCAGATCGGGGATGGTCGGCGGAATCATGTGGGCGAGTGTTGGGCGACGATGAAAGCGCGGCGGAAGCGGCGGCCGCTGCGACGCGACCCGTGTCGCGCATTCCTTGATGGTAGCAGTCCGCGTCGCGCGGACATTAACAAAATCCTCATAACCTTATTGGCCGAACGCTTGTTGGACGGGGCTGAGCGGCCGTCCGGACCGGGTTTGCCGGTGGTCTTCAGGGTATACGTTAGTTTCACTATTAGTAATTGGTTTTACTATACGTAAATCTCAGCGCAGACTGATCTAAATCAAACCGATCCTGTCAGCGCCGAACTGGTCGAACGCCGCGCTGTTTCATGCGGCCGCCGTGCCGGTGCTGTGCCCGGCGCTGCTGGTGATCGCGCTCGCGGGCGCGACGCGGCAACGCGGCCGCGCGAGTGGTGCGAGCGGCGCGGAACTGGCCTGACGGAAAAGCTTACGTATCAATCGAGGACTTTGCGGAGAATCTGTATGGACACCTCAACACGCACCCCGGCCGCGAGCTTGCGGCCGGAAATCGAGCCGGGCTATCAATCCGGTTTCGCCAACGAGTTCGCGACCGAGGCATTGCCCGGCGCGCTGCCGAGCGGCCGCAATTCGCCGCAGCGCGCGGCCTATGGTTTGTACGCCGAACAGATTTCCGGCACCGCGTTCACCGCGCCGCGCGCGCACAATCGCCGCTCGTGGCTGTACCGGATTCGCCCGGCGGCGGTCCACCAGCCGTTCACGCCGATGGCCTCCGAGCGGCTCGTCGCGAACTTCGCCGAGGTTCCGCCGACGCCGCCGAACCAGCTGCGCTGGGATCCACTGCCGATGCCGAACGTGCCGACCGATTTCATCGACGGCTGGGTGACGATGGCCGGCAACGGCTCGGCCGAGGCGATGAGCGGCTGCGCGATTCATCTGTACGCGGCGAATCGATCGATGCACGACCGCTTCTTCTATAGCGCGGACGGCGAACTGCTGATCGTGCCGCAGCAGGGGCGTCTCGCGATCGCGACCGAAATGGGCCGGCTCGACGTCGAGCCGTTCGAGATCGCGGTGATTCCGCGCGGCGTGCGCTTCGCGGTGAGCCTGCCGGACGGCAGCGCGCGCGGCTACATCTGCGAGAACTTCGGCGCGTTGCTGCGTCTGCCGGACCTCGGGCCGATCGGCTCGAACGGTCTGGCCAATCCGCGCGACTTCCTCACCCCGCACGCCGCCTACGAAGACCGCGAAGGCGCGTTCGAACTGATCGCGAAGCTGAACGGCCACCTGTGGCGCGCGGAGATCGGCCATTCGCCGCTCGATGTGGTCGCGTGGCACGGCAATTACGCGCCGTACAAATACGACCTGCGCCGCTTCAACACGATCGGTTCGATCAGCTTCGACCATCCGGATCCGTCGATCTTCCTCGTGCTGCAATCGCCGAGCGATACGCCGGGCGTCGATACGATCGACTTCGTGATCTTCCCGCCGCGCTGGCTCGCCGCCGAAGATACGTTCCGCCCGCCGTGGTTCCATCGCAATGTGGCGAGCGAGTTCATGGGCCTCGTGCACGGCGAATACGACGCGAAAGCCGAGGGCTTCGTGCCGGGCGGCGCGAGTCTGCACAACTGCATGACCGGCCACGGTCCGGACGCCGACACGTTCGAGAAAGCGTCGCACAGCGATACGTCGACGCCGAAGAAGGTCGCCGACACGATGGCCTTCATGTTCGAGACGCGCACGTTGATCAAGCCGACCCGCTTCGCGCTCGAAACCGCGCAATTGCAGGCGCATTACTACGAGTGCTGGCAGGGCCTCAAGAAACACTTCAATCCGGAGCAGGCATGAACGCGGTGAACGATTTCCAGGCGACGCTCGAGCCGTCGCGCAAAAGCTGGCTCGACTCGGCCAACGATCCGGTCAGCGACTTCCCGATCCAGAACCTGCCGTTCGGCATCTTCAGCGACCGTCGCAACGACGCGCGGCGCGTCGGTGTCGCGATCGGCGATCAGATCGTCGACCTCGCCGCGTTGCAGGCCGCGGGTCTCCTGAGCGCGCCGGGCCAGCAGGTGTTCGCGCGCGATGCGCTGAACGATTTCATCGCGCTCGGCCGCGACGCGTGGCGCAGCGTGCGGATCCAGTTGAGCCTGCTGCTGTCGCGCGAGACCTCCGCGTTGCGCGACGACGCCGCGCTGCGCGCGAAGGTGCTGGTCGCGCAGGCCGACGCGCGTCTCTATCTGCCGGTGCAGATTCCGGGCTACACCGATTTCTATTCGTCGAAGGAACACGCGACCAACGTCGGCGCGATGTTTCGCGATCCGAAGAATGCGCTGCTGCCGAACTGGTCGGAGATGCCGATCGGCTACAACGGCCGGGCTTCGTCGGTGGTGGTGAGCGGCACGCCGGTTCGCCGTCCTAACGGTCAGCTGAAGCTGCCGGAGCAGGAGCGGCCGGTGTTCGGCGCGTGCCGCAAGCTCGATATCGAGCTGGAGACGGGCTTTATCGTCGGCGGCGGCAACGCGCTGGGCGAGCCGATCGCGAGCGCCGATGCCGAGGCGCACATCTTCGGCATGGTGCTGCTCAACGACTGGAGCGCGCGCGACATCCAGCAATGGGAATACGTGCCGCTCGGCCCGTTCAACGCGAAGACCTTCGCGACGACGATCTCGCCGTGGGTCGTCACGCTCGACGCGCTCGAACCGTTCCGCGTCGCGCAGCCGGTGCAGGAGCCGCAGCCGCTCGCGTATCTGCGCCACGAAGGCGAGCACGCGTTCGACATCCATCTCGAAGTGACGCTGCGGCCGCAGCATGCGCGCGAGGCGAGCACGATCACGCGCACCAACTTCAGACACATGTACTGGACGATGGCGCAGCAGCTCGCGCATCACACGGTGTCGGGCTGCAATACGCGGGTCGGCGATCTGATGGGCTCGGGGACGATCAGCGGGCCGACCGAGGATTCGTTCGGCAGCCTGCTCGAACTGACGTGGAACGGCAAGAAGCCGCTTGAACTGAAAGAGGGCGGCACGCGGGCGTTCATCGAGGATGGCGATGAGCTGACGCTGAGCGGCTGGTGCCAGGGCGACGGCTATCGGGTTGGCTTCGGTCGCTGCGCGGGTGAGATTCTGCCGGCGCATTCTTAAGCGCAGCAAGCGAGCAGTACGCGGAAAAGGTGAGGGCCGGCAGGTTGTGCCGGCCCTCTTCGTTTGTGGATGCCGGGCCGCGCGCCTACTTGCGCGCCCCGTTCGTCAACCGCTGCTCAGCAGTCCGAACACCGCCACGCCGTTCGTGGTCCCCACATATACCTTGCCGTTCGCAATGGTCGGCGTGATGAACTTGTTGCCCGCGCCGAACTGATCGCGGGCGCCCATCTGATTGCTGTTGTACAGCTCGGCGAGCGTGACCGGGTCGAACGCATGCAGCGCGGCGACGCTGCCGTTTTCGGCGGCCCACACGATGCCGTTCGTGCTGCCGTTGGCCGAGATGCCCGGCGTCGTGCCCGGGTACGCGAAGCTCATCGTGGTTTGCGCGGTGGGCGTCGTCGACAGCAGCGCGTTGGTTATCGTGAACGCCTTCAGATGATCGCCGACCGAGCCGAAGTAAATGCGGCCGTTGAAATACGCGGGCATGCCGAACTCGCCGCCGTTCAGTTGCGCGGCAATCTCCTGATAGATGTTGTCGCCCGACGGGTTGAATTTGCCCATCGAGTCGCGATTCACCACGTAGATGATGTTGTCCTTGCCGGCGCCGAGCGCGAGGTGCTGCACGGCGCCGCTCGCGTCGGTGAGGTCGGGCAGCACGAGCGCGCCGCCCGAGCCGAGATCGATGTCGTCGCGCGCTTCGTCCGCGACGTTCGACATCGCGAAGTAGTCGGTCACCGTCAGACCGTTGGTCGTGCCGATCTTCAGGAACGCGTTGCCGAAGTCGTTCTGGTTCGGCATGCCGCTCGCGGTCAGCGTGGTGTCGAAGGTGCCGTTCGCATCGAGCAGATAGATCGACGAGCCGTCCGACGCCGGTCCCGCGCCGCTCATCCAGATCGCGCCGCCGAGGCCGTTCGGCGTCACGTTCAGCACGTTGCTCTGCTGCAGCGTGTCGGCGTTGTAGCCCATGATCCAGCCGGTGTAGCCGCCCTTGTCGCAGTGCGAGGTCCACGACGTGTACAGCGTGTCGCCCTGCAACAGCAGGCCCGCGCGCTCCGCGTACAGCGCCGGCGTGAACGACATCGTGCCGTTGATGTTGCCGGCCCCTGTGCCGGGATAGGTCGCCGCGACTTCGGTCGGACCGTTCAGCAGTTCGGCGCCGGTCGCGAGGTCGAGCGCGTGAACCCGGTGATGGTAGCCGCCGCTCGCGTCCTTCGACATCGCGACCACGTAGATCGTGCCGTGCTCGCCGCGCGAACGGTCGATTACCGGCGTCGACGTGATGCCGATCGTCGTGACGATCTGGCTGCAGCCGAGATCGTCGCTGGGAGTTTCGCCGGTGCTCAGCGTGCGCACCTGCCAGAGCGTGGCGCCGCTGTTGGCGTCGAATGCGTAGACGCTGTCGTTTTCCGTCGCGACGTACAGCACGTTGTGCGTGCCGCCGGAGATCTCCAGGGAGCCGACGTAGAGCGGTTGCGCGTCGACCTTGCCGTCGACGCTGAAAAAGCCGAGCTTGCCGAACGTCGACGAATTCACGTTCGCGGGCGTGAGGATGGTTTCGTTCAGGTTCTGCCCGGTGCGGGCGATGTCGTTGTGGTAGGTAAGCATGTCGTGCGTGGGCGAGACCGTGGTGCCGCCCGACGCCGTGCCCGTGCCCGAGCCGGGGCTGCCGGTGTCGGTACTGCCGGTGGTGGTGCCGCCGCTGCTGGTGCCCGCGCTGCCGGTGCTGCCGCCGCTCGCCGCGCTTGCACCCGCGGCGGCGCTGCCGGCACCGCTGCCGGTGCCCGAGGCGGTCCCTGAGCTGCCTCCGCCTCCGCCGCCGCCGCAGTTCGCGGCCGTGATCGCGGCCACCAGAACCGCCGCGCCCAACAGGCAGGCACGACCCAATACGCGCAGAGTGACCATGACGGACTCCCGATTGCTTGCGGCGCGCGACCAGAACTTCGCTGTTCAGCGAAATGCCGCGCGACGTGGGAGCAAGGTTAGCACCGGGCGTCTGGCGAGCAACGCCAGCAATTAGTGTGGATTCGTCAATTGGTGGAGGCGGGGATCGGGCGGCGCTTCTCCCACCACACCGCCACCAGAAACGCGAGCGCCGCGCACAGCAGCACGCCGACCATCGCATCGTCACCGACACTCTTCATCAACGCGCCGGCCACCAGCGGCCCGCCGAAACTCGCGGCGCTCCACGACGCGCCGATCAGCGAACTCGCCGACACCAGCGCGACCCCGCGAAACCGCTCGCCGCAAGCGACCAGCGACAACGTATAAATCGCCCCCGCCGCCGCGCCGAGCACGAACAGCAGCGGCCAGCGCAGCCACGGCGAGCCGACCGCCCATGGCAGCAGCGGCAGCAACGCGACCACCACGATCGCGCAGCCGATATGCACGCGTTCGCGCCCGAGCCGGTCCGCGAGCCAGCCGATCGGAAACTGCATCGTCGTATCGCCGAGCAGCAGCGCCGACGCGAACAGCACCGCGACTTCGCTGGGGATGTCGTGCGCCATCGCGAACAGCGGCAGCAACGACAGCGCGATCGTATCGAACAGCGCGAAAAAGCCGGTGCCGATCACGAGCGCGGGCATTTGCGGCAACACGCGACGCCAGCCGCCATGCTCGGCGTGTTCGTCGCTGGAGCCGTGCGGCATGCCGCGCAGCGTCGCGAGCAGCGGCAGCGCGAGCAGGAAAATCGCGCCGCACAACAGGAAGCGCCCATGCGTGTAGCCGGCGATCTGGCTCACCAGCACCGGCCCCGACATCTGGAACAGCGTGAAGTTGGTCGCATAGATCGCGATCACGCGACCGCGCGATGCATCGTCGGCAAGCTGGTTGACCCACGCCTCGCTGATCGTGAACAGCAGCATCAGCGCCGCGCCGCACAGCACGCGCAGCAGCGCCCATAGCCAGAGATTGGTGGTGAACTGCATCAGCGCGGTCGCGCACGCGACCACCAGCACCGCGCCGACGATCACCTGGCGGCCGCCGCAGCGCGCGGCGATCCAGCCGGCAAGCGGCACGATCGCGAGACCGCCGCCGGCCTGCGCGGCGGTCAGCAGGCCGACCACGTCGGTGCCGTAGCCCGCTTGCGTGAGCGCCAGCGCGGTAAGCGGCAGGGTCGCGCCGCTGCCGAGTCCGACCACGGCGACGCTCAGAATCAGCGCGAGGAAATCGCGGGTGAAGATCACTTTCATCGGCGGGGATGCTACTACGGGGGAGCCGCCCGGTGCCGCGAACAGCGAGAAAACTTACCCCGCCACGGCGATGCGCCGCTCCATCGACACCGACCACAGCGTCAGCAGCAACGCGCCGAGCGACGTCGCGACGCCGACCCACGGCAGCGTCGTCAGCGGCGCGCCGGCGCCGATCGCCATCCCGCCGAGCCAGGCGCCGGTCGCGTTGCCGAGGTTGAACGCGCCCTGGTTCAGCGTCGACGCCAGATTCGGCGCGTCGCTCGCGCGATCGACGATCAGCATCTGCAGCGGCGGCACGATCGCGAACGCGAGCACGCCCCACACGAACACCGTCAGCATCGCCGGAATGCGCGCGTGCATCGTGCCGGCGAACACGCACAGGATCACCACGATCGCCATCAGGAACGCGATCAGCGACGGCATCAGCCGCCAGTCCGCGAGCTTGCCGCCGAGCGTGCTGCCGACCGTCAGGCCCAGGCCGAACAGCAGCAGCACCAGCGTGACCGCGTGCGGCGTGAAGCCGGTCACGTCTTCGAGAATCGGCGTGATGTAGGTGAAGGTCGAGAACAGGCTCGCCGACGCCAGCACGCTGATGCCGAGCACCATCACGACCTGCGGGTTCTTCAGCACGCTGAATTCGCGCACGAGGCTCGCCTTCTGCATCTCGATCTTCGCGGGCAGGCACACGGCGAGCGCGAGCGACGCCAGCACGCCGATGCCGGTCACCGCCCAGAACGTCGCGCGCCAGCCGACCGCCTGACCGAGCGCGGTGCCGAGCGGCACGCCGAGCACGTTGGCTAGCGTGAGGCCGGTGAACATCAGCGCGATCGCCTGCGCGCGCCGGTTCGGCGCGACCAGCCCCGCCGCGACCACCGAGCCGATGCCGAAGAACGCGCCGTGGCAGAACGCGGTGACGATCCGCGCGGCCATCAGCACCGCGTAGCTGGGCGCCACCGCGCACAGCAGATTGCCGACGATAAACACGCCGATCAGGCTCATCAGCGCCTTCTTGCGCGGCATGTTGGCGACCGCGATCGCGACGATCGGTGCGCCGATCGTGACGCCGAGCGCATACGCGGACACCAGCATCCCGGCGGCCGGAATCGACACCGCCAGATCGCGCGCGACGTCGGGCAGCAGCCCCATGATGACGAACTCGGTGGTACCGATTCCAAACGCGGCAACGGCGAGGGCAAGCAGGGGCAAAGGCATGGCGATGATGGGGTGGTGACGCGAGAGGCGGCGCGAAAAAAGGAGCGCCGGGCGGCGCGCGGACGTCGTTGAAGCGGGAGCGAGAACGCCTGCGCCGGATCAGGGCAAAACAGTAGGGGATTCTACCTAAGACAAAACTGGCGTGCAGGCCGTCGCGGGGGCTGTTGTTTTTTGCGGAAAGCGCCGGGATTGAGGGGGCCGAACAGCTCCGCCGCTCATCAGCCGGGCTCGGCCTCGAAGCGGCTGAACGCGGCTGAACGCGGCTGAGCGCGGCACGCAACGCGCCGGCCATCGGGCGGCCGACCGCGTTACCCCGCCCGGGCCGAGCGAGCACGATTGTTGCTTCCTCTAGCCCGTCGTTCGATTCGATCCGCGCGTTGAAATGACGGGTAGTCGTTGTCGTCATAACTATTGAAGATCGGTGCCCGGCGGTCGTAATCCACGGTAAGTCGTAGCACTTTCATGCCGCGCAATTAATCGGGGACGTTGACATGTTTCTTTCATATTCGGCTCGTAGCGTGAGCGCTCTATTGACCCGCTGGCGATGGTTCGCCAGCTCGCCGAGCCTGCCTTTGACCTTGTCTTTCCCCAATTCATCGCCGGCCGCCGCGCCCGGCTGCGCCGAAATGGTGTGGACCGTGCCGTTGAACGAGCATTCGTGGTACGACCACGTGCGCCTGAAACGGGTGTTCGTCACCGACGGCACGCGTCACCAGGTCGTGCTCGTCGATCTGCGCAAGCTGCTGCTGTGCGCGGATCGCGACAACACCGATTACGTGCTCAAGCCGGTCGCCGAATGGCATTCGGGCAAGGTGCGCGGCATTCGCGAGTTTCTCGATCCCGACAGCGCGCGCATTCCGCAGATGCCGTACGTGACGATCTCGACGCGGCGCGCGCCGGGGCTGCTCGGCTGGATCGGCATCGAGCGAGAGGGGGTGGTGGCGTTTCGCAATGGCCAGCATCGCGCGCGCTATCTGGCCGACGCGGGCGCGCGCTGGTGCCCTGTCGAGGTGCACGAGCGCGAGGCGAGCCTGCTGCGCGAACTGTGCGGCGCGGCCGACGACGCCCGCACCGCGATTCGCGCAACCCAGCTGGGCGGCAACGGCAGCGGCAGCGTCTAGCGGCGCGGCGGCCTGCGAGAGCGGCCGCTTACTGTCTTCTTCATTCCGCCCGCACCACGTTGCGCGGCGTGCCCGCTCGCCACGCGGCGACGTTCGCGAGCGTGGTCTGCGCGATCTCGGTCATCGCTTCGCGCGTGAAAAACGCCTGATGCGCGGTGACGATCACGTTCGGGAACATCAGGAGCCGCGCGAGCACGTCGTCCTGCAGCGGCAGATTCGAGTGATCCTCGAAGAAGATCCCGCCTTCCTCTTCGTACACGTCGAGCCCGAGGTGGCCGAGTTGGCCGTCCTTCAACGCGCCGATCAGCGCGTTCGCCTCGACGAGCCCGCCGCGCCCGGTGTTGATCAGCATCGCGCCGCGTTTCATCTTCGCGAGCGCGGCGGCATTGATCAGGTGATAGGTATCGGGCAGCAGCGGGCAATGCAGACTGACGACGTCCGACTCTGCGAGCAGCGTATCGAGCGGCACGTAGCGCGCGCCGAGCGCGAGCAGGTCGTCGGCCGGCTTGCCCGGATCGTACGCGAGCACCTGCATCCCGAAGCCGGCCATGATGCGCGCGAACACCCGGCCGATGATCCCGGTGCCGATCACGCCGACCGTCTTGCCGTGCAGATCGAAACCGAGCAGCCCGTGCAGCGAGAAGTCGCCCTCGCGGGTGCGCGCGACCGCGCGCGGCAGGCGGCGATTCAACGCGAGGATCAGGCCGACCGCGTGTTCGGCGACCGCATACGGCGAGTAGGCCGGCACCCGCGCGACCAGCATGCCGAGCCGTTCGGCCGCCGCGAGGTCGACGTGGTTAAAGCCCGCCGAGCGCAGCGCGATCATCCGCGTGCCGCCCGCATGCAGCTTCTCCAGCGTGGCCGCGTCGACCTGATCGTTGACGAACGGGCACACCACCTCGTAGCCGTGCGCGAGGATCGCGGTGTCGCTGTCGAGATTGGATTCCTGAAAATGCAATTCGTAGCCGTGTTCGGCGTTCGCTTCTGTAAACGTATCGTTATCGTATTGACGGCTGCTAAACAGAATGATGCGCATATAGGCTCCGAAAATGGCGTGTTTCGAACGTGTTTAGCGAAGGCGGCTTTCAGAATCGAAAATCATATTGACAGCGTCATTCAACTGCAATATCGGTTGACAGGTATTCCGAACCAAAGCGCGATATCGCGCCGTCAGGTTCGGGCCGGCGGTGGATCAGCCGTTGCACGATGGTAGGCGAAGCGGCGCGAAAAGGGCACTGCCGTGCCGGCCGGCGATCAGCCGCTCCCGGCCTCGGGTCGCAGGCTTTCGCGTCTCGCGGGTCGCCGTTTTCTTCCTCACCCGCTCGCCGGTTTTTTTCGTTAGTTACGCAGAACGAAATTCGCAACGCGTGACGTCGTACGCGCCGAGCTTTACGCGTCAGCAGGAATTATTCGGCATCGGGCGGTTTGATACGGTTTTTCGAGCGACAGCGGTCGTGCTTTCTGCTTATCAACCTGTTAATCGGCGGTCCTACATGATTGGCGAATTGCTGAGGTCGCAGCCGGAAATCGCGCTATTCGCGTGTCTCGCGATCGGCTATCTGATCGGCTCGGTCAGGCTCGGCCCGATCCAGCTCGGCGGCGTGTGCGGCACGCTGATCGTCGCGCTGGTGCTCGGACAAAGCGGCGCGCGCCTCGCCCCCGATCTGAAGAACATCGCGTTCGCGCTATTCATCTTCGCGCTCGGCTTTACCGGCGGCCCGCAGTTTTTCGCGAACATCGGCCGCGGCTGGCGTTATGGCGTGTTGTCGCTGATCGAAATCGTCGCGGTGCTCGCGCTGATCCTGATCGCGGTCAGCGCGATGCATCTCGACATCGGCACCGCGGCGGGCCTGCTGGCGGGCGCGGCGACCGAATCGGCGGTGATCGGCACCGCCTCCGAGGCGATCGCGCGGCTCGGTCTCGGCGACGCCGAGACGCTGCGTTTGCAGGCCAACATCGTGACCGCGTACAGCGTCAGTTACCTGTTCGGGCTGATCACGATCGTGCTGTTCACGAGTCAGTTCGCGCCGCTCCTGCTGCGCGTCGATTTGCGCGAGGAAGCGGAGCGCGTGTGGCGCAAGCTCGGCGGCGCGGGCGCATTCAGCGAAGGGCAACATGCGGCCGCGCCGGCGCTGGTCGGCCGCGCGTTCCGGATCGGCGGCGGCGCCGGCAGCGGCGACGGTGTCAGCGTGCGCGCGCTCGAGGAGCGGTACGGCTACGACCTGACGGTCGAGCGCATCGAGCGCGCCGGCGCGACGCTGCCGGCCGACCCGGAAACGCGGCTGGCGACCGGCGATCTGGTGCTGGTGGCGGGACGCCGCGCGGCGGTCGTGGCGGCGTCGGCGCATCTGGGCGACGAAGTGGCCGGCGGCTTCGGCCAGGTGTTCGCCGAGCGCGTCGACGTCGTGATGACGCGGCCCGACGCGCACCACATGACGGTCGCGCAACTGCGCGCGCAGGCCAAGCCGGAGAACGCGCGCGGCGTCTATATCGCGGCGGTCACGCGGCTCGAATCGACGATCCCCGCGCTGCCCGGCACGGAACTGAATCGCGGCGACGTGCTGACGCTGGTCGGCGCGAAAGCGGATGTCGAGCGCGGCGCGAAGCGGCTCGGCTACGTGCTGCCGGCGACCCAGAAAACCGACTTCGTCTATCTCGGCCTGGGCGTGCTGGTCGGGATGGCGATCGGGCGCCTCGGCGGTACGGTCGGCGGCGTGACGCTCGCGCTCGGCACCGGCGGCGGCTGTCTGCTGTCGGGGCTGCTGTTCGGCTGGATCCGCTCGCGTCATCCGCTGGTCGGCTCGCTGCCGCCGGCGGCGGCGCAGATCCTGAAGGACTTCGGCCTCGCCACCTTCATCGCGGCGGTCGGGCTGTCGGCCGGACCCGATGCGATCAGGCTGGTGCGCGAGTACGGGCTCGCGTTGCCGCTCGCCGGCATTCTGATGGTGCTGGTGCCGGGGCTGTTGTCGCTGTGGATCGGCCATGCGTTCCTGAAGCTCGAAGCGCCGATGCTGCTCGGCGCGATCGCGGGCCAGCAGTGCAGCACGCCGGCGATCAGCGCGCTGGTCGGGGTGGCCGGCAACTCGACGCCGGTACTCGGCTACACGATCACCTACGCGCTGTCGAACATCCTGCTGCCGTTGATGGGGCCGGTGGTGGTCGGACTCGCCGGCAAGCTCGGCTAGCGCGGCGCGCGCAATGCATCTGCAACGAAGGTGGAACTCAGGGCGGCCGTGCCACGAGCGCGCGCCGCCTCCAGTAACCGGCACTGCCAACTAATCGACGAGGGCACGATGGACTGGCTACACAGCATCTTTCACAAATCGCCCGAAATGGCGTTGTTCCTGTCGCTCGCGGCCGGCTATTTCATCGGCCAGATCAACTTCGGCAAATTCCAGCTCGGCGGGGTCGGCGGTTCGCTGCTCGCCGCGGTCGTGATCAGCCAGGCGGGCGTGACGATCGACAACGGCGTGAAGTCGGTGATGTTCGCGGTGTTCATCTACGCGGTCGGCTACGACTCCGGTCCCGGCTTCTTCAACTCGCTCAATCGCAAGACGCTGCGCGAGATCGCGATGGCGGTGTTTCTCGCGGTCAGCGCGCTGATTACCGTGGTGGTCTGCGCGAAGCTGTTCCATCTGAACAAGGGGCTCGCCGCCGGGCTCGCGGGCGGCGCGCTCACGCAGTCGGCGATCATCGGCACGGCCGGCGACGCGATCGCGCGCCTCGGGCTGCCGGCCGACCAGGTCAAGTCGCTGCAATCGGATGTCGCGATCGCATACGCGGTGACCTATGTGTTCGGCTCGCTCGGCGCGATCATCGTGTGCGTGAACATCCTGCCGAAATTCATGGGGCAGGGCCTGCGCGAAGCGTCGCTCGAAGCGGAGCGCGAACTGTCGGCGGGCGCGCCGTCGCATGGGCCGGGGCAGGTGCTGGCGTTGCCGGAACTGGTCGGGCGTGCTTACAAAATCGACTTCAGCGCCGGCAAGACCGTGCAGGCGGTCGAGTCGCTGCACGAGGAAGGCCTGACGATCGAGCGCATCAAGCGCGGCGGCCAGCCGGTCGAACCCGCGCCCGACGTGGTGCTGCAAGCGGACGACATCGTGCTGGTAGTGGGCCGCCGCGAGGCGGTGGTCGCGTTCGGCGCGAACGGCAACGAAGTGGGCGACGCCGAGGATTTCGGCGCGGTGATGCAAACCCGCGACGCGGTGTTCACGCGCAAGGGCATGAATCACACGACGATCGCGGCCGCGCGCGAGATGGTCGATCGCAATCTGCGCCACGGCGTGTACGTGCAGAGCGTGTCGCGCGCGGGCCAGCCGCTGCCGGTGCTGCCGGAAACCGAGTTGCAGCACGGCGACGTGATCACCTTCTACGGCTCGCCGAACGACGTCAAACGCGCGGTCGAGGCCGCCGGCTACGAGCTGCCGTACAGCAACAAGACCGACTTCATCTACATGGGCGTCGGCCTCGTGCTCGGCCTGCTGATCGGGCTGATCGTCGTCAACGTCGGCGGCGTGCCGCTCACGCTCGGCTCCGGCGGCGGCTGTCTGCTCGCCGGCCTGCTGTTCGGCTGGATGCGCGGCAAGCATCCGATGTACGGCGCGATGCCGTCGGCCGCGTCGCAACTGCTGAAGGACTTCGGGCTGGCCGCATTCGTCGCGGTAGTCGGGCTCAATTCGGGCTTGCAGGCGGTCGTCACGGTCAAGCAGAGCGGCGTGACGATCTTCCTGCTCGGCGTCTTCGTCACGCTGTTTCCGCTGCTGCTGACGATGCTGTTCGGCCGCTACGTGCTGCGCTACAACAACGCGGCGATTCTGGCCGGCGCGCTGTCGGGCTCGCGCAGCGCGAACCCGGCGTTCGGCGGCGTGCTCGACAAGGCCGAAAGCGCGGTGCCGACCGTGCCGTTCGCCATCACCTATGCAATCGCCAACGTCGCGCTGACGCTGCTCGGCCCGCTGGTGGTCGGACTGGTGTAGCGCCATTCACCTCTTCACTGGAGAACCCATCATGGCAAAAGAGAAGGGCGACAAGAAGCGCTCGGATGCGGCCGCGGCCGCGGCGCAGGCCGCGCTCAGTCCGTTCGAACTGAAAGACGAACTGATCAAGGCGGCGGGCGGCAGCGCGGTCGAGCGGCCGGCCAACGTCGCGATGCTGAACGCGGGCCGCGGCAACCCGAACTTTCTCGCGACGGTTCCGCGCCACGGCTTCTGGCAACTCGGCCTGTTCGCGATGCGCGAGTCGGAGCGCTCGTTCGCGTATCTGCCGGAGGGCGTCGGCGGCTTTCCGCGCCGCGACGGTCTGGAAGAGCGCTTCGATCTGTTTCTGCGGGAAAACCGCGGCGTGCCGGGCATCGACTTTCTGCGCGGCGCGGTGTCGTACGTGCGCGACCAGTTGGGGCTGTCCGCCGGCGACTTCCTGTACGAGATGTGCGAGGGCATTCTGGCGTCGAACTATCCGGTGCCCGACCGCATGCTCAAGCTCTCCGAGATCATCGTCGGCCAGTATCTGCGCCGCGAGATGATCGGCAAGCATCCGTTCGTCGGCGAGTTCGACATCTTCGCGGTCGAAGGCGGCACCGCGGCGATGACCTATATCTTCAACACGCTGCGCGAGAATCATCTGATCAAGGCCGGCGACACGATCGCGCTCGGCATGCCGATCTTCACGCCGTACATCGAGATCCCGCGCCTGAACGACTATCAGCTGAACGTCGTCAATCTGGAGGCGGACGTCGCAAACGGCTGGCAGTACTCGAAGCAGGAGCTCGACAAGCTGCGCGACCCGAAGGTGAAGGCGTTTTTCCTCGTCAATCCGAGCAATCCGCCGTCGGTGCGGATCGACGACGAGAGCCTCGCGCATATCGCGGAGATCGTCGCCGAACGGCCCGACCTGATCCTGCTGACCGACGACGTGTACGGCACCTTCGCCGACAACTTCGTGTCGCTGTTCGCGCTCGCGCCGAAGAACACGATCCTCGTTTATTCGTATTCCAAATATTTCGGCGCGACCGGCTGGCGGCTCGGCACGATCGCCACGCATCGCGACAACGTGCTCGACCGGCTGCTCGGCGAGTTGCCGGCGGACGTGAAGAAGCAGTTGCACACGCGCTACGAATCGATCACGACCGAGCCCGACAAGCTCAAGTTCATCGACCGGCTGGTGGCCGACAGCCGTACGGTCGCGCTCAATCACACAGCCGGCCTGTCGACCCCGCAGCAGGTGCAGATGGTGCTGTTTTCGCTGTTCTCGCTGATGGACACACCCGACGCGTACAAGAACGCGCTCAAGCGGCTGATCCGCAAGCGCAAGCAGGCGCTCTACGAAGAGGTCGGCATTTCGTTTAGCGACGACGATCCGAATCAGGTGGACTACTACACGATTCTCGACATCGAGTTTCTCGGCGAGCGCGCGTTCGGGCGCAAGTTCGTCGACTGGCTGAAAGCGAACACCGAGCCGTCCGAGCTGCTGTTCCGGCTCGCGCGCGAGGCCCGCGTGGTGGTGCTGCCGGGGCGCGGTTTCGGCACCCAGCATCCGTCGGGGCGGGTGTCGCTCGCCAATCTGAACGAGTCGGACTACCGGCAGATCGGCCGCGCGATCCGTAAGCTGATCGAAGAATACGTCGAGCGCTTCAACGCGGCGACCGGCGAAAAGCTCGACAAGACCCGTGTGAGGTAACTGTACCGGCGGCCCGCGCGGTACGGTATCGGGCGGCCCGCCTGCCGCATGGTACTTGCGCTGGCGCGCGGTTCGGTGAATGATCGGACGAACGGCCTCGCGGGCTTCATCGCCGCGAGGCCGTTTGTTCCCTTGCGCCAGACTATTCACACGTACCGATCATGCCGATTTCCACCACCACGACCCTCGCTTCGTCCGTCCCCTGTCCGGTTGTCGAATCGCTCGACGCCATCCTGCCCGAAGAGCCGCTGCTGATGATGGGCGCCGGTCCCGTGCCGATTCCCGCCGCGGTCGCCAAGGCCAATGCGATCGTGATCAACCATCTGGGCAGCACGATGGCGAAGGTGGTGAATCAGGTGAAGACGATGGCGCGCTACGTGTTCCAGACCGAGTCGAAATGGGTGCTCGGCGTCGCCGGCCCCGGTTCGGCCGCGATGGAAATGGCGATTTCCAACCTCGCGTGGGAAGGCACCCGCGTGCTGTGCATCAAGAACGGCTTCTTCAGCGACCGCATGGGCGAGATGGGCCGGCGCGTCGGCGCTCATGTGAGCACGCTCGAAGTGGCCGACCGCAGCGTCGTCAGCGTCGAGCAGGTCGCCGAAGCGATTCGCCGCGAGCGTCCCGAGATCGTCACGATGGTGCAGGGCGAGACCTCGAACACGGTGTGGAACCACCACCTGAAGGAAATCGCCGCGCTCGCGCGGGAAGCGGGCGCGCTGGTGATCGTCGACGCGGTCTGCACGCTCAGCACGATGCCGCTGGAGATGGACGCGTGGGGCATCGACGCGGTGATCACCGGCGGCCAGAAGGGCCTGTCGTCGATTCCCGGCGTGTCGCTGATCGCGTTCTCCGAGGCCGCGTGGGCGCGCGTGAAAGGCCGCACCGCGCCGAACACGCACTGGTGTCTGGATGCGTCGCTCGCCGAAAACTTCTGGCACAACGCCGGCTATCACTACACCGCGCCGGTGTCGGGCGTGCTCGCGCTGCACGAGGCGTTGCGGCTGGTGTGCGCGGAGACGCTCGAAAAACGCTTTGCGCGCCACCTGAAATGTTCGCTCGCACTGCAGCAAGGGGTGACCGCGCTCGGCCTGCAACTGTATGCGCCCGAGCATTGCCGGCTCAATTCGGTGGTCGGCATCGAGATGCCCGGCGGCCCGAGTCCGGCTGAAGTCTGCGCGCACATTTCGCAACAGCACGGCGTGGAGATCGCCGGCTCGTTCGGGTTGCCGATCGTGCGGATCGGCCAGATGGGCGAGCAGTGCCGCGAGCACAACCTGTTTCGCACCGTGCACGCGCTCGGCCGCACGATGATCGATCTGGGCGTCAAGGTCGATCTGCCGGCCGGCGTCGCGGCGCTCGAGCGCGGTTTATCGGAAGGAAAATAAACGTTTCGATCACCCGCGCCGCGGATCGTATTCGCGGCGCGGGTTTTGTGCGATCCAGCACTTTATAGTCGGATAAGAAAGTCGTATTCCGCCATTATCGCGCGGCTTTAATTGCGCGCTTCTCCATGCTTTTACATAACAATTAAGTATTCCTTCGAAACCCATACGGAATAAGGATCTCGGCCTTTTCGTCGGGATTTAACGTTTTCTTACTTTTGCTTGCTCTCTGTGCGCCGCCGCACGTAATCCGCCCGGGTGGAAACGTAGAGTAATTCACGACGGGAGCAGCGCAATGCTCGCGCCGCGGTAATCGAAAAGCTCATGATTCGACACACGGCGCGTTGCCGCACGCGCCTGCCGCGCTCATGCAGGATTTCGCCGCCACAAAAAGCAGGAAACGCCAAAGCGCCCCCGCGAGGCGATAAAAAGGGTTTCTATCCAATTCGACTTTCGATCGTGTGGTATCTCGGAGCCAGGCTTCGAGGGATCACACACGTACGAAGCAAGGACATCGAGGCTATGGCGAGTGCATACGACGCAGAGCAATCGGCGGGAGTAATCGTTGGTGCGGAATTGAATGGACTGGGGGTCGCGCGTTCGCTTGCGCGGGCTCATGTACCGGTTGTGGCTGTGGATACGAGAACGCGCGCGGGGACCTGGTGTCGCCATGTTCACGCGCATCAGGTGAAAAGCTTTGTCGGCAAGGTATTCGTCGACGAGATGATCGAACTGGGCAAACGCTTCGATCGTCCGCCGGTGCTGATTCTGACCGACGAAGACGCGGTCCATGCGGTATCGGAAAACCGCGAGGCGCTGTCGCACTGGTTTCGCTTCCGCCTGCCGGTCGACGATACCGTGAAGATGCTGTCGAGCAAGGCGCGCTTTCATGAATTCGCGCAACAGCATCACTTTCGGGTGCCGCATTCGGTGGTGCTCGACAGTCTCGGCGACATCGAACGGCTGACCGAGTTGCGCTACCCGTGCGTGCTGAAACCGGACGACAAGCGCAACGTGCTGCGCGGCGAGAAGGAACGCGCGGTGCGCGTCGACACGCTGGCCGCGGCGCGCGCGATCGCGATCGCGATGCTGGCGACGCCGGGCGGCATCATCGCGCAGGAATGGATCGAAGGGCCTGACAGCAACATCCATTTCACGCTGTTTTATCGCGGCAGCGGCGGGCGCATGGTCAGCATGTTCACCGGCCGCAAGGTGTTGAGCTCACCGCCCGGCACCGGCAATACCGCGATCTGCGTGGCCGCGCCCGAGGCGCGCGAGCAGCTCGAGCCGCTCACGCGCGCGTTCGCGGAACAGGCCGGTTTCGAAGGGATGGGCAGTATCGAATACAAGTGGGACGACAACTACAACGAGTTCGTGATCGTCGAGCCGACGGTCGGCCGGACGGACTGGCAGGAGGAAATCGCGACGCTGTGCGGCGTCAACATTCCGCTCGCCGCGTACCGCCACGAACTCGGTTTGCCGCAGTTACCGGAGCGTCAGAGCCGGGTGCCGGTCGCGTGGCGCGCGACTTTCACCGACCGGCCGCCGCGCGAGTTGCTGAGCGCGCAGACGAAGATCGTCGACGGCTATTTCCGTTGGAGCGATCCGTTTCCGGCCTTGCAGCATTACGTGTTGATGAACCCGCTGCGACGTATGAAGCGCAGCTTCAAAAAAGCGCTAAGAGCGCCAGAATCGCGCCAGGCAAAAGCCTGACTGGAGACCAGCAATGACCGATACGATCATTATCGGTGCGGGGCCTTACGGGTTGTCGTTGGCCGCGCATCTGAAAGCCGCGGGCATGGAGCATCAGATCATCGGCGAGCCGATGGCCGCGTGGCGCCACTACATGCCGCCGGGCATGATGCTGCGCTCCGAAGCGTTCGCGTCGAGCCTGCAGGCGCCGCGCAGCGGCTTCACCATCGAGGATTACTGCCGCCTCAAAGGGCTGCCGTACAGCGCGCTCGGGATGGCGCTGCCGCTCGAAACCTTCGTCGACTACGGTCTGTGGTTCCAGGCGAATCTGGTCGGCGAAACCCAGCAGGCCGACGTGCTGTCGCTGCGTCGCGTGAACGACGAATTCCAGTTGTTGCTGACCGACGGCCGCGCGTTCAGCGCGCGCAAGGTCGTGATCGCGCTCGGCCTGAAGAGCTTCGCGCAAACGCCGCCGCCGCTGCAAGGGCTGCCCGAGCGGTACGTATCGCATTCGGAACGCTACGGCAATCTCGAGTGGGCGAGCGGCAACGATGTCGCGATCGTCGGCGGCGGGCAGTCGGCGCTCGGCCTGTCCGCGCTGCTGCACGAACTCGGCGCGCGCGCGCACGTGCTGATGCGCGAAGACCTCGTGGTCTGGCATGAACGTCCGCTGGGCGGCCGCCATCTGCTCGCGCGTCTGAAGACGCCCGACGCGGGGCTCGGGCGCGGCTGGCGCTCGCTGTTCCTGTCCGAATGCCCGGGTCTGTTCCACATGCTCGATCCGACCCGGCGCCGCCAGATCATGGATCACTCGTATGGCGCGTCCGGCGCGTGGTGGCTGCGCGACCGGGTCGTCGACAAGGTGCGGATCTCGCATCGCACCGTGGTGAACGGCGCGGCGATCGAAAACGGGCGGGTCGTGCTGAGCGTGCTCAGCGACGGCAGGCAGGAGCGGGTGAGCGCCGATCACGTGATCGCCGCGACCGGCTTTCGCACCGACATGCGCCAGCACGCGTTCCTGTCGCGGGAACTGGCGGAGGCGTTGTCGACCCAGGGCGGGATGCCCGAACTTAGCTCGCACTACGAAACCCGCGTGCACGGCCTGTATGTGATCGGACCGGCGTCCGCGCACAGCTTCGGGCCGGTGATGCGCTTCGTGTATGGCACCAAGCACGCGTCGCCGACGGTGGCGCGCCACCTTAACGGCTCGTTGAAGGCGGATGCGCGGCAGCGCGCGTTGGCCCGCCGTCCGCGCGCCGCTGCCGGAGTATCCAGGTGAGCAAATCCGATGCAATGGGCGGCGAGAGCCGCCCGGCGATGGGCCCGCACGACGGCTATCGCCGCAGCCGCATGAAACGGTTCAAAGGTCTCGTCAAGGAAATGCTGGCGGGCCTCGTGGTGACCTCGGGGCTCGCGTGGCTCACGCGGGTCGTGCTGTGGCGCGACCGCGTCGCGGTGCTGCTCTATCACGATCCCGATCCGGCCACGCTCGACCGCCATCTGACCTATCTGAAGACCGTCTGCGAGCTGGTGCCGCTGACCGATGTCAGTGCGCCCAGCCGGGGCCGCCGCCGCGCGGCGATCACGCTCGACGACGGCCACGCCGGCAACGCCGCGCTGCTGCCGGTGTTCGTCAAGCACAACGTGCGGCCGACGATCTTTCTATGCAGCCGCATCGTCGGGCGCAACCGCAGTCACTGGTGGCTGCATCCCGGTTCGCTGCGCGCCGGCCACGAGCAGCTCAAGCAGATGAGCAACGACCAGCGCCTCGCCGCGCTGGCCGCGCAGGGCTATCAGCAGGACGGCGACGACCGCGCGACCGGTCTGTCGATCGAGCAGATGCAGGCGATGCGCGCGCACATCGACTTCCAGGCGCATACCCGCTTTCATCCGATCCTGACCAAATGCAGCGACGCCGAGAGCGCGACCGAAATCATCGAAAGCCGCCATGAAATCGAGGCGATGCTGCAGCAGCCGTGCGAGCACTTCGCCTATCCGAACGGCAACTACGGCGAGCGCGAAGTCGAACTGGTGCGCCGGGCCGGCTTCACGAGCGCGCGCACCTGCGACATCGGCTGGTGCGACCAGCGCAGCGATCCGCTGCGGCTGCCCACGATCATCATCGACGACAGCGCATCGACGCTGCGCTTTGCCGCGCAGCTGAGCGGGGTCGCGTTGTTTCTGCGGTATCTGAAAGCCGGCGGGGGCTGGCGCGGCAAGTTTCCGCAGTTCTGAACAGACAGTCCGTTCGCTTGACCGTCCGGGCCTTCGGCCGACGGTTGCAGGGGCATTCGACAGGAGAGCAACATGCAGCGTTGCAGGGTACTGGTGATCAACGATTTCGTCGAGAAGGGCGGTGCGGAGGTGGTCTATCAACAATCCGCCGCGCTGTTGGCCACACTGCCGGGCGTCGAAGTCGAGCAATTCGACGACAGCCAGTTTTCCGCGCGCTCGACCAAGCTGACCCGCTCGTGGAACACGACCGCCGCGCGCGCGCTGGAAAAGACGCTGCTGCGCTTCCGGCCGCACCGGATCATGGTGCACAACTATCACAACCTGCTGTCGCCATCGATTCTCGCGGTGATCGCGCGGCATCAGCGCGAGTTGCGCTATCTCGCGTATCACACCTGCCACGATTACCACCTCGTGTACTACAACCCGTCGCTGCAGTACTTCGATCGCCAGGGACACCCGATCATCCTGCCGCTCGACGCGCTGCGCACCCGCGCGATCTTCATGCTGCGGCCGACCCCGAAGGGGCTGGTGCACGATCTGATGACCAAGGCGTGGTGGCACGCGATCCGCGCGATGTATCAGCCGGCCCGCGTGTTCGACACGATCATCTGTCCGGGCGAGTTCATGGAGGAGGCGCTGCATCGCTGCGGCATTCGCAACACGGAGCTGGTGCGCAATCCGTCCGCGGTGCCGGACGCGCTGCCGCCGGTGGTGGTGCGCGACAAGCAGCGCTTCAATATCGCGTTCGTCGGCCGCATCTCGCCGGAAAAGGGCCTGCTGCAATTCCTGCAGCTCGCTGAGGCGGCCGGCTTCGAGCGGATCGGCTGTATCGGCGTATATGGCGACGGGCCCGATCGCGCGACGATCGAGCAGCGCTACGCGCAACTGATCGAGCAGCGCAAGCTGATCCTGTTCGGCAGCATGCCGCAGCAGCAGCTATTTCCCGCGATCCGCGAGTTCGCCGATGCGATCGTGGTGTCGTCGGTGGGCGCGGAAAACGCGCCGCTGGTCGTGATCGAAGGGGCGATGCTGGGGCTGCCGGTGCTGATCCGGGACGGCGGCGCGATGGCCAATACCGCGGAAGGGGTCGGCAACAAGATCAAGTTCCACTTCGATCCGGCGAGCCTCACGCGCGCGCTCGACGAGCTGGCCGTGCATCTGGCGGACGACACGCGAAGCTACAACGTCGGCGACTATCTGCCCGCGCATTACGCGCAGCGGCTCGCGGAAATCATGCACATCGGCGACAAACCGGCCCCTTTTGCGGCGAGCGGCCGGCCGCCGCGCTTTGCCAATAATCCGCGTCCGGCACCATAAAAAAGTATTTGCAGATGATAGGAAAAATGGCGTCGATAAACGGGGCGATATTAGCCGCGGAATCACGCCATTTTCTTATTGCGCTATTCGTCTGAAGCAAGCGGCTCTGGTAATGGCTTTTGTGTGCGCTGCCGAACGTTGGAATCAGGGTAACTCTGAATATTATGATCGCCAGAGAAAGGCGTTATTCACGCGCTGAAGTACGAGGCGTGACACAGCAATAGCAAAAAGCAATAGCAATGCCGCAAGCGCGGCGCCGACCCCGGCAATGGTCGGATTAATGGCCGAAAGAAGGCCAGCGGTTATCAGAACAATCGCATGTGCAGGTCGTGACGTTTGCGTGACAAGGCGGACGGAAATCGACTGAGCGGGGAAACCTCATCACCAGGGCCCGCAGTTAGTCGATCTAAACAAGAGCGTGGCCGCAAGAGCGGCCACGGTGAAACGGGGGATCCGACAGTTAGCGCTCAGCGCACGCTGTACGGATCGGAGGTCTGGGGAGACGCGTAGGTCTGGTCTGAATTCCACAAATCGTTGCTGTACGGGTCCGCTGCGTTTTTCGTGCGGGCAGGCTGACTGACGCGTGAACGTTTCTGTTTCGGCCGGCTGTTCTGGGTTTCGGTGTAGATGTTGGGCGCCACATAACGATTCTTTTTCGCGTACGCGAAATCCGGCGCCGAACCGTAAAGCGTAGTGGTAGTGGCGCTGGCGGCATGAGGTTTCATCGCATCGAGTTGTGACTGTTTTTCGACATAACGCGGTGCGTAAGGCGATGAGGCGGCGGATACAGTGCTTTGCGCAAATGCCGCCTGCGCAGTAAGCAGTACCGGAATAACGGCGGCGAGTAGTTTTTTCATTTCGGTCTCCGTAAAAAGCGTGTGAAGCGATGTTATAGGAAAACCACCTGAAATCGCATAGGTGTTTTTGAACAAAAAGCAATTGAAATGGCGTAAATCGCCTGGTCCGGTTCGGCTCCCACGGGGTGGACGACACGGAGCGGGTTTAACTGGATGCGGCAACGGCAGTCGATGACGAGGCGCAGCGCCTCGCGGCGCCGGTCGGAAGTGGCAACCGTCGAGACTTAGGGAGAACGCGCATGAATCCGAGCAGTGCACCGTTCGATAGCCGGAACAACAACAGCGAACATCCGCCGGCAGGCTTCGCGAATTATCTGGATGCGCTGTACGACAATCGCAAGCTGATTGCGATCACCACCGCCGTGGCGCTCGCGCTCGGCGTCGGTTATTCGATCTTCTCCCAGCCGGTGTATCGCGCGGACATCCTCGTGCAGGTCGAGGAAAACGCGAACACTTCTTCTAAGAGCGTGCTCGGCGACGTGTCGGCGATGTTCGACGTGAAGACGGCGACCTCCGGCGAAGCGCAGGTGATCGGCTCGCGCATGGTGGTGGGCCGCGCGGTCGACAAGCTCAACCTGTCGATCGAAGCGACGCCGCGCTACTACCCGCTGTTCGGCCGCTGGCTCGCGCGCCATTCGGAAAGTCTGTCGACCCCCGGACCGCACGGCTACGTGTACGGCAGCGAGAGCATCAGCGTGTCGAAATTCGACGTGCCCGAGGAGCTGTTCGATAAATCGTTCGTGCTGCGGATGGGCGAAGGCTCGAGCTACCAGCTGCAATACGGCAAGCTCAGACTCGACGGCACCGTCGGTCAGCCGCTCACCGCGACCACCAACTACGGCCCGATTACGCTGCTGGTCGACAAGATCGAAGCGCATCCGGGCGCGACGTTCGAATTGCGCCGCCAGTCGGCGCTGACCACCACCGAAAAGCTGCGCCACGATCTGTCGATCGCCGAAAAAGGCAAGGAGTCCGACATTCTCGGCGTGTCGCTCGAAGGTAGCGATCCGAAGCAGATCAGCGCGATTCTCGAAACCATCGCGGGCGAGTACGTCAGCCAGAACGTGAAGCGCAAATCGGAAGAAGCCGAACGTTCGATCCGCTTCCTCGAAATGCAGCTGCCGGAACTGCGCCAGCAACTGTCCGATTCGGAAACCCGCTTCAACCAGTTCCGCGCGAAGCACGGCACGGTCGACCTCGGCGAGGAAGCGACCAACCTGCTGCAACTGTCGGTGCAGGCGCAGACCCGCCAGGCCGAACTCGAACAGAAGCGCAACGAATTGCTGTCGCGCTTCACGGATCAACACCCGGCCGTGCAATCGGTCAACGCGCAACTGGCCGCCGCGCGCCAGGAAGCGCAACAGATCGCGAGCCGCACGCAATCGTTGCCGCCGCTCGAACAGAACGTGCTGCGCATGCAGCGCGACGTGCAGGTGGGCACCGAACTCGACACCACGCTGCGCAACACGCTCGAACAGCTGAAGCTGATCAAGGCGGGCAAGGCCGGCAACGTGCGGGTGGTCGACGGCGCGGTCGCGCCCGATACGCCGGTGCGGCCCAAGCCGCTGCTGATCATCACCGCGGCGCTGATGCTGGGCCTGTTCGTCGGCGTGGTGATCGCGCTGGTGCGCCAGCGTCTGTTCGACGCGATCGACGATCCGTACGAAGTCGAGCTGCGCACCGGTCTGCCGGTGTTCGCGAGCGTGCCGTTCAGCCGTCAGGAAGAGAAGTTCGCCAATAGCCGCCGTCATTCGCCGTCGCAAAGCCTCGTGCTGGCCGGCGAAGCGGTGATCGATCCGGCGATCGAAAGTCTGCGCGGTTTCCGCACCGCGCTCGAATTCACGATGACCAAGGCGCGCAATCGCGTCGTGCTGGTGACCGGTCCGACGCCGGGGATCGGCAAGTCGTTCGTCGCGCTGAATCTGGCCGCGGTGATCGGCGCGACCGGCAAGCGCGTGCTGATCGTCGATGCGGACCTGCGGCGCGGTTTCCTGCACCGCCACCTGGGCGGCGAGCGCGGCCCGGGTCTGTCGGATCTGATCCAGGGCACGCAGCCGGCCGACGAACTGATTCGCGCGACCCGCTTCCCGGGCGTCGACTTCCTCGCCAGCGGCCGTCCGGTCGCGAGCCCGAGCGACGTGCTGTCGAACCCGCGGCTCGAAGCGCTGGTGCGCCAGGTCGCGAGCAACTACGACGTCGTGCTGCTCGACGGGCCGCCGGTGCTGCTGGCCTCGGACGCGATGCGGCTGGCCTGCGTGGCGGGCACCACGTTTTTCGTCGCGCGTCAGGGCGTGACCGGGATCGGCGAATTGCGCGAGTCGGTGCGGCAGATGCAGAAGGTCGGCTTGCCGGTGCGCGGCGTGATCATGAACGGCCTGCGCATGCGGCCCGGGCGCTACAGCTACGGCTACGGACGCTATCGCCACGCGAGCTACATCTACAAGCCTTACGAGAACTGAAACCGGCGTGTCGCGCGCCGTGCGCCGGGGGTAGGGGCGCGGCGCACGGGCCACAGTACGCGACATCACAACAACACCATCAGTCGAAGGGATTTAGGGGTTGCTCGGATGAAACAGCTATTCGTTACGCCTTTTCTGCCTCAGAAAAACGCGCCACAAGCTGGCCACCGTCTGGCCTACGATTACCTGACCCGGCTCGCGGCCGAAACGGAACTGGACGTGCTGATCCTGTCGCGCGCACCGGTCGACGAGAAGGACATCGAGTTTCGCGCGAACGTGCGCAACGTGTATGTGAAACCGGTCAGCCGTTTCGACATGCTGCCGTCGTTGCTCGCCAATCCGCTGGGTTTTACGCCGCGCTTTTTCTCGCGTTATACAAAATCGGTCGATGCGTTTCTCGGCGAGCTCGTCGAGCGCAATCGCTACAGCACGGTGCGGCTCGAATTTTCGCAGTGCTTTCCGTATGCGCCGGGATTGCGCGAACGCTTCGGCGATCGGCTGAAGATCGTGATGGGCGTGCACGACGTGCAGCTGCAGGTGGTGCTGCGGATCAAGAGCATCGAAGGCTGGCTGTTCACGCGGCAGACCTTCGCGCTTGAGCAGCGCCTGCTCAAGCTCGCCGACAAGGTGCTGGTGCTGTCGCACAAGGACGCGCAGCTGATCAACGGCCTCTATCCGGGGATCGGCAACGTGCAGGTGGTGCCGATTCCGCTGCCGGGTTTCCTGAAAGACGTGCGGCGCTCCGCCGAGACCGTGAAGAAAGGCAACATCCTGTTCTGGGGCGCGATGCAGCGCCGCGAGAACGAAGAGGCGTTGCTGCATTTCGTCGACTCGACCTTTCTGCCGCTGCGCCGCCGCGGGCTGGAACTGAAGCTGTTCGTGGTCGGCTCCGATCCGGGCGAGCGGGTCAAACGCCTGCATGGCGACGATATCTGCGTGACCGGTTTCGTCGAGAACCCCGGCAAGTATTTCGAGTCCGCCGACATCGGCGTGGTGCCGCTTCTGTCCGGCGCCGGCGTGAAGCTGAAGACGCTCGAAATGCTCGCGGCCAAAGTGCCGGTCGTGTCGACTCCGCTCGGCGCGGAAGGCGTCGAATACGACGGCAACCTGCTGAACGTCTGCGAGATCGACGCGTTCGCCGACGTGATCGAGCGGCTCTACCGCGGCGGTCCGGCGAGCGTGAGCGCGCCGTCGATGGCTTACCAGGCGTGATGCGATGATTGCGACCCTCGCCTTTCTGCTTGCCGTCGCGCTGTGCGCGACCCGCGGCGTGCTCGAATTCCTGATCGGCAAGGAGGCCGCGTATCTGGTGCAGGTCGGCGGCATCGTCGGCCTGCTGGTGTGGTACGTGTCGCCGTCGGCGATCGCCGCGTATTTCGGCAGCGAAGGGCGCCGCTCGCTCGCGCTGGTGCTCGGCACGCTGTTCTCGGTGCTGCTGTCGATCGTGATGACGCTCGCGCAGACCGGCCAGCTCGGGCTGTCCTATCTGTTCGTGTTTATCTTCACGCTGTTCGTCTATTTCTACGCGATCTCGAACTATCAGAA
Source organism: Burkholderia sp. SRS-W-2-2016 (assembly GCF_001931485.1). GTDB lineage: Bacteria > Pseudomonadota > Gammaproteobacteria > Burkholderiales > Burkholderiaceae > Paraburkholderia. The sequence continues at coordinate 36,754 of NZ_MSDV01000012.1, forward strand.
GCGCTTTATCCGGCCGCGCTTCGCCTACTGGGGCGTCGTGCTGATCGCGCTGATCGAGGCGGGTGTCGCGCTCGCGCAGCAGCAGAACGTGTTCCCGATCGACCTGCCCGGCGCGACCTACGGCTTCGACAATCTGCGCGCGCCGTCGCTGACCGGCAGCTATCTGCATTACCCGCTGTTCGTCGCGATCGTCGCGTCGTTGTGCGGCGTCGATTATCTGGTGCGCAAGAGCGTGCTGTCGGGCCTTGCGTGTGCGCTGCTGAGCTTCGCGATTTTCTCGGCGCTGTCGCGCAGCGGCATGCTGATCATCCTCGGCACGTTCGGGCTCGCGTTCCTGCAAGGGCCGGTCCGCTTCATCGTCAGGAACGGCAAGCTGATCATTGCCGGCACCTTCGCAACGCTGGCGATCATGGTGTTCGGCGGCGCGCTCAGCAGTCACAACGACAGTGTCGTGAACGTCGGCACCGAACGGATGATGGGCGCGACCAACCTGCAGTCGGACGGCAACGAAGGCCGCACCGAAGCGTGGGACAAGGCCGTGATGCTCGCGCAGCCGGTCAACCTGATCGCCGGTTCGTATTTCGGGCTGGTCACCAATTCCGCGCCCGATGCGGTCAAGCAGGAATTCGGCATCGTCGAATCGAGCGTGCTGCAACAGATTCTCAACGTCGGCCTGATGGGCGCGCTGTTTTATTACGGCGTGCTGTTTTCGATTACGAAACTGATCGGTCGCGACAGCCGGATTTCGCTGTGCGTATGGGCGGCTTTATTTCAAACCCTGTTCTATCAGTCGATAGAGGTGGTGCCGTTTGTTTTCATCCTGATGACATTGCCGGTGTTCGATTACGTGGGCGGACCGCGTCGCAGTTAAGCACGTCGCGAACAGCCGGGCAGTGCATGTCAGATCGTTTGCAAGGGCAAACGGGGCGGGGAAGCGCGCGCGTTGCGCGCGCCGTAGTGAGGCAGTGCGGTAGTGAGTAGTCGGCGGGGCAAACAACAAGAATCAGTATCTGGGGGTTTCCACGAACACCTGATGTAAAGCAGGAGGTGGGGATGAACCTGATGGGAACGTTTAGCGTGGTAATCGTCAATTACAACACGCCAAAACTGGTAGGCAATTGTGTGCGTTCCGTACTCGAACTTTCGATTGCGGATAAGGAAGATATCGTCGTCGTGGATAACGCGTCCACCGACAATTCGTTTTCCTATCTGAAAGAGACTTTGCCGACGGGTGTCCGGCTCGTCAGGACGTCTATTAATCGGGGTTTCGCCGCGGGCGTGAACTTTGGGATGGTGGGGTGCATGCGCGAACTCGTGCTCGTGCTGAATCCGGATACCTATTTCGTCGATGCATCGCTCGAAAACGCGGTGACGCTGTTCAGAAACCAGACGGACGTCGGTCTCGTCGGTCTCGACCTGATGTACCCGGACGGCGAGCGGCAGTTTTCCGCGCGGCGTTTCTATTCGCTGCTCGATATTCTCGGCCGGCGTTCGCCGCTCGGGCGGCTCGATGCGTTCAAGCGCCGCATCGATAACCACATGATGCGCGAGGCGTGGGGCGCGGGCTTGCCGTTCGAAGCCGAATGGGTGCTGGGCACGGGCTTTATCGTGCGCCGCTCGCTGTTCGGCGAGCTCGGCGGAATGGACGAGCATTTCTTTCTCTATATGGAAGACGTCGATTTCTGCGCGCGCATCTGGCAGGCGGGCTACCGGGTGCTGTGCGTGCCTGGCGCGCGGCTCACGCACGAGCATCAGCGCGCGTCGGCGGCGGGCTTTCTGAGCAAGGCGGGACGACGGCATATGAACAGCTTGTGGCGCTTCAGCCGCAAGTACCGGGTGCCGCTGTTCACACCGCCCGGCGTGCAGGGCCTGATGCGCGGCGCGAAAGCGCGAGCGCCGACAGTGGGGCTGCAGGTCCCGGTGCCGGTGGCGGTTCCGGTCGGCGTCGGGGCGGCACGCCCGGCGGCTGAGCGAGCGCAAACCGTCGAGTGATGTAACTCGCGGTGGCGCTCATCACAAGAACGGAGTGACGCGATGGGGGTGGGGTAGATGAAGAGCCGACGACAGGCGCTCAAGACGTTCCTGCTCGGCAGCCTGGCCGGGGCCGGCGCGAGCACGGCCGAGCTGGGCTTCGCGCGCGCGGCGGGGCACGCACTGCGGGAGCGGGACCCGCTCGCGGGTTCCGGCGCGGCTGCGGACCCGGGCGCCGGCGGCGTGATGCGGGTCGCCGCGAGCGTGCCCGAACGTGGCGGCGCGGCCGAGGCGGTCGCGCCGAATTATCTGAAGACGCTCAGCGACATCGTCGCGGGCATGGAGGTGAGCGCCGCGCGCTTCGTCGAGCCGCGCAAGTTCGCGGCGATCCAGCGCGGCGCGTCCGGCTACGACTGCGGCAACGATCTGCGCGCGGCGCTCACGAGCGGCGCGCGCGGACTTTATCTGCCGCGCGGCATCTGGCGCTACACCGGCGAGCTGACCACCGCGACCGGCACGCGGATCCGCGGCGACGGCGGCGGCGAATACATCGTGATCAGCGACGCCGCGTCGGGCTCGACGATCCTCGAACGTCAGGACGCGGGCGGGCCGACTTCGGCGGCGCTGTCGCTCGGCGTGTCGTCGTTCATCGAGCACGTGCAGGTGCGGCCCGCGCACTTCGAGCAGGTGATCTATTACCTCGCCAACTATCCGGCGCGCACCGGCAACACCTCGATCGGCATCCGTTTCGATACGTCGGCCGGCGCGCGCCGCTGCACCGCGGTCGGCTTCTCGCGCGCGGGCTTCGAACTGGGCACCACGTCGACGCTCGATCGCTGCTACGCGTACATGTGCGATCGCGGCTTCTACGCAATCGAGCACACCGACGGCTCGCTGCTCAATTGCATCGGCATGTTCTGTCATACGGCCGGCGCCGATCTGGTGTCGAACTACTGGCAGGTGATCGGCGGACGCTACGAGTGGAATGCGCGCTACGGCGTGATTCTCGGCGCGGAGTCGGTGATTGTCGGCACGGTGTTCGATCGCAACGGTTTTGCCGGTGTGTATATGAAGAACGGCAACTGGGGCAAGGTGGTGAACGGCAACTACTTCTCGCGCAACGGCGCGGCCGGCGACGGCAAACTCGGCCGCTGGACGTTTTCGACGCGCGGGCATCCGTCGTATCTCGAGGTGCCGCCGGGGCAGAGCTGTCACATCCAGATCGATTACCAGCAGGCCGCGACGATCGTCGGCAACCGCTACCGGCACGGTCAGGACGACGAGGACGGCGGCTGCAACGGTCCGCAGTTCGTGTATGGCAGCACGACCGCGTCGGGCAGCACGCCGCTCGACGGCATCACGATTCAGGGCAATTTCGGCGACCGCGCGCACGATTCGGTGCCGGGCTTCAACAAGGCCTATCCGGGCGGCGGCGCGCTCGCGGGCGGCAAGGACAGCAACCTCGCGCGCGCGCTGAACCTCGGCGTCGGCTACGAGCGCGGCGGGATTGCGAGCGCGCTGCATTGCGGCGACCAGACGGTGTCGGCGGAGACCACGCGGGTCTCGATCAACGTGTTGCGCTCGACCTCGGGCCGCGTGGTGCTGCGCGCGGCGACGCGCGGCAATGCGCTGCTCGCCGAAATCCTGTTCGCAACCGACGCGGCCGACAGCGGTTACAAAACCGTGGTCAGCAATCTGATCGGCAATGCGGTCAAGAGCGCGGTATTGGCGGCAAATAACTCGGATGATCGCTACAACAGGATCGATATCGCACTAAGCGAACCGTGTTTCGTGTCGTATTCTGTTTTTTCGACCTGATTTTCAACCGCGTACTGCGAACAGGACGGATTTGTGTCGACGAGAAACGTCATCATTGCGCTGTATTCGGTGTACGCGCTCAACTACGTATTGCCGCTCGTTACGCTGCCCTATCTATCCCATGTGCTCGGGCCGGCGGGGCTCGGCGTGATCGGCTACGCGCAGTCCATTTCGAACATTCTGCTGGTGATCGTCGACTTCGGCTTCGGGCTGTCGAGCGCGCGCAAGGTCGCGGTGCATATCTCCGATCCGATCAAGGTCAACCGTATTTACTGGGCGACCACGGTCGGCCGCGCGATTCTCGCGGTCGGCTGTTCGCTGGTGCTGATCGTGTGGGCGTTCGCCGCCCATATGTCGCCGCAGGAACGCGGCGCGACGCTGCTCGGCGCGCTGGTGATCTGGGGCGGCGTGCTCACGCCCGGCTGCTTCTACGAAGGCACGCAGCGCCTGCCGGTGCTGGCCGGCACGCTGCTCGCGACGCGCGTCGCTCTGCTGATTCCGCTGTTCCTGCTCGTGAAGGACCACGACGACGTGATGCTCGCGTCCGCGCTGCAATTCGCGCCGACCTTCGTGTGCGGCGCGATCCTGATGGGCGTGCTGATCTGGAAGCGCGAAATTCTGCTCAACGTGCGGGTCGGCTGGTCCGACGTGATGGACGAGGCGAAAGAGGCGTATCACATCTTTCTCGGCTCGGCGCTCACGTCGGTCTATATGTACGCGAACGTGATCCTGCTGCGGATGATCAGCGGCCCGGGCGCGGTCGGCTATTACGTGGCGGCCGAGCGGCTCACCAATGCGCTGCGCGCGTGCACCGCGCCGGCTATTCAGGCGTTCTTTCCGAAGATCTGCGTCGCTTACGAACGGCACGACTTCCCGTATATCCACAAGGTCAATCGCGGCTTCATGGTCGCGTTCGCGGCGTCGGCGGTGCTGCTGCTGGTCGGCTTCACGGTGCTCGGCGAATGGTTCGTCGGCCGCTTTCTCGGCGAGGCGTTCGGCGAGACGTTCCGGATTCTGCGCATTCTCGTGTTCGTGCCGGCGATCGTCGGGATGACGACGACCCACGTGATGCTGACCGTGATCGCGTCGGGCAACCAGTCGCTGCTCAAGCGCATCTATCTGTACGGCGCGCTGTTCCATCTGGTGCAGGCACCGATCAGCATCTACTTCTGGGGCGGCGTGGGCACCGCGTGCTCGGTCGCGGCGACCGAACTGTTCATGCTGATCGGCGTGTACAACCTGTCGAGCCGGATCAATCACGGCCAGATCGCGGTGCGCGCGCAGACCTCGCTCAAGCAGGACCTGGCGGCGGCTGAACAGGATTAGCCGGCTGGAACAGGCTGGAACAGGCGGGAGGGGCGGAAAGGGAGGGAGCGGCGCGCGCGATGGAAACATCGCGCGCGTTGCTGCTTTTCGAGGAGGAAGCCGACTGGCGAGGCCTGCGTTCAGCGCGGGCGGGGGAGCGTCGTAACGCTTCGCGACTCGCGCGGCTCAGGCGCGGCTTATTGCGTGGCTCAGTGCGTGGCTCAGTGCGCGGCTCAGTGCGCGGCTTATTGCGTGACCCAGTGCGCGAGTCACTGCGCGGCTTATTGCAGGCTTACTGCGCGGCGGACAGCCCGCTCGGCTTCGCATTGCGCAGATACAGCACGGTCGACAGCACGACCGCCGCGGCCGCCGCGAGCGCGGCGAACAGGAACACCGAAGCGTAGCCGAACTCGCCGGCGATCCAGCCGGCCAGCGGCCCGGTAATGCCGAGCGACAGATCCAGAAACACCGAATACGCGGACAGCGCCGCGCCGCGGCTCGCGGGCGGCACCAGCCCGACCGCCTCGACGCCGAGCGCCGGGAACACCAGCGCGAAGCCGAAGCCGGTCAGCGCCGCGCCGGCCAGCGCGATATGCGGCTCGGGCGCGAGCCACAGCATCAGCAGACCCACGCACTCGAATGCGAACGACGCGATCGCGACGCGAAAGCCGCCATAAGTCTTGATCGTGTTCGCGAACAGCAGACGCGAGCCGATGAACAGCGTGCCGAACACCGTCAGCGACAGCGCCGCATTCGGCCAGTGTTTGGCCGCATAGAACAGCGTGATGAAGGTCGCGATCGAACCGAAGCCGGCCGAGCCGAGCGCAAGGCCGATCCCGTGCGGCAGCACGCGGGTGAACACGCTGCGGTACGACATCCGTTCGCCGTGCACCAGCGGCACCGGCGCGATCAGGCGCGCGAGGTAGTAGCCGAGCCCGGCCAGCGCGACCACCAGAATGCCGAGCGCGGTAAAGCCGATCGAACGCGCAATCGCGACGCCGAGCGGCGCGCCGATCGCCAGCGCGCCGTACGTCGCGATGCCGTTCCACGAAATCACCCGCGCGTTGTTGGAGGTGCCGACCCGGCCGATCCCCCACAGAATCGCGCCGGTGCCGCACAGGCTTTCGCCGCAGCCGAGCACGAGGCGGCTGCACACCAGCAGCACGAGACTGAGCACCGGCCAGTGGCCGGTCAGCGCGGCGAGCAGCAACAGCACGCCGCTCACGCCGCAACCGAGCAAGCCGATCGACACCGTGCGCTTCGGCCCGAGCGTGTCGGCCGCGCGGCCGGCGAGCGGGCGCGATGCGAGCGTCGCGAGGTACTGCACGCTGATCGCCGCGCCGGCCAGCACCGCGCTATAGCCGAGGTCGTCGTGCACGTAACCGGGCAGCACCGCGAGCGGAATGCCGATCGTCAGGTAACAGATAAAGGTGAAAAAGACGACGGGAATGATCTGCAGGGTCGTCGCAAATTCGCTGCGGGAAGGCGCGGAGTCGGTGGACATCGGGAAAACGAGACTTGAAATCGGCAGGAGTGCGTGATTGTCACATGGAACCGATTCCGATGCAGGACTCGCTTAATTATTAGTCGGATTGGAGACACTTTCTGGCCGATTTAATAGGCGGCTTAACGGCATTTAAGCCGCTACTGGCGCCGCTCAGCGCTTTTTTATTGGGCGCGGGTGAGCGCGGCCAGCACCGGGACCCGCTTTTTTGACGTGCTTGACGGCGGCGGGCTGTCGTGCGGCAGCATCGAGCGTGGCTTTTATTCCGCACAAAACAATTAAAAGCGGCAAAAATTCCTTGGCAACATAAGCGCGGCGACCCGTAAATCGACCCATATATCGTTTGGCGAATATGTCCCGCATGCGAGTCGCGCTATGGGTTGCGTTTATTGACGGTGATAGCTTTCAAACCATCGACGCGGCGTGTTCCGCGTGACCCCAGAACAGCCGAGAGCAACGAGACATGACCGAGCCGATCCGCTTCTATCACCGCAACGCGATCCGCGAAATCGAGGACGCGCCCGTCACCCGCACCGTGTTGCAGTACCTGCGCGAGGACGCGCATTGCACCGGCACCAAGGAAGGCTGCGCCGAAGGCGATTGCGGCGCCTGCACGGTGGTGATCGGCGAGCGCAACGCGGCGGGCGGCGTCGACTTCAAGGCGGTCAACGCGTGCATCCAGTTTCTGCCGACGCTCGACGGCCGCGCGCTGTTCACGGTCGAGGACCTGCGCCAGCCGGACGGCTCGCTGCATCCGGTGCAACAGGCGATGGTCGATTGCCACGGCTCGCAGTGCGGCTTCTGCACGCCCGGTTTCGTGATGTCGATGTGGGCGCTGTACGAAAAGCACGGCCACGAGCATAGCTGCGCGAACCGCACGGTGCCGTCGCGCGACACGATCAATAACGCGCTGACCGGCAACCTGTGCCGCTGCACCGGCTACCGGCCGATCGTGGAGGCGGCCGAAAAAATGTTCGACGCGCCCGCGCCGGTCGCGCCGCTCGACGTGCAGGCGCTGGCCGATAAGCTCGCTACGCTGGAGCGCGGCGACACCTTCCACTACGAACACAAGGGCCAGCGCTTCGCCGCGCCGCGCACGGTCGCCGCGCTCGCCGGGCTGAAACAGGCCGAGCCGGCCGCGCGGATTCTCGCCGGCAGTACCGATATCGGGCTGTGGGTCACCAAGCAGATGCGCGAACTGGGCAACGTCGTCTACGTCGGCCAGATCGCCGAGTTGCAGAAGCTCGCAACCAACGACGACTGGATCGAGATCGGCGCAGGCGTCAGCGTCGAGAAAGCCTATGCGGAGATCGCGAAGCAATATCCTGAGCTCACCGAAATGTGGCAGCGCTTCGCGTCGCTGCCGATCCGCAACGCCGGCACGCTCGGCGGCAACATCGCGAACGGTTCGCCGATCGGCGATTCGATGCCGGGGCTGATCGCGCTCGGCGCGCGCGTGATCGTGCGCGGCGGCGAGATCGAGCGCGAACTGCCGCTCGAAGACCTGTATCTCGCGTATCAGAAGAAGGACATGGCCGAGCACGAGTTCGTGGTCGGACTGAAGGTGCCCACCCGAACCGGCGCGCGCGCGAATCTGCGCTTTCGCACCTACAAGCTGTCGAAGCGCTTCGACTCGGATATCTCGGCGGTGTGCGCGGCGTTCTCCTATATCGCCGACGGCGCCGCGATCCGCGAGCCGCGCATCGCGTTCGGCGGAATGGCCGCGACGCCGAAGCGCGCGCCGCAGGCGGAAGCGGTGCTGCGCGACGCCGAATGGCACGAGGCGACCGCGCAGGCCGCGATGCTCGCGCTCGGCAACGACTACGCGCCGCTTAGCGACATGCGCGCGACCAGCGACTACCGGCTCGAAGCCGCGAAGAACACGCTGTACCGCTTCTGGCTCGAAACGCGCCCGCACAATCCGCTGCCGAAGAACCTGCTCGACGTGCGCGCGGTCGAGCCGGCCGGCGCGAGCGTTTGAGCGGGCCAACGAGGATACGGAGAACCGAACGATGAACCAGCAAGCCGAACCGTTCCTGAAAGAAGTTCAGGACCTCGATGTTTTCACCCAGGTGCACGTGTCGCGTCCGCACGAGTCCGCGCATCTGCACGTGAGCGGCCGCGCCACTTACACCGACGACATCCCCGAAGTGGCCGGCACGCTGCACGCGGCGCTCGGGCTGTCGGCGAAGGCGCACGCGAAGCTCGTGTCGATCTCGCTCGACAAGGTGCGCGCGACGCCGGGCGTGGTCGCGGTATTCACCGCCGACGACATCCCGGGCGCGAACGACGTCGGCCCGATCGTCCACGGCGACGATCCGATTCTTGCCGACGGCGTGGTCCAGTACGTCGGCCAGCCGATCTTCATCGTGGTCGCCAGCTCGCACGAGGCGGCGCGGCTCGGCGCGCGGCGCGGCGAGGTGGTCTACGAGGAACTGCCGGCGGTGCTGACCGCGCAGCAGGCGCGCGCCGCGAACCAGTACGTGCTGCCGCCGATGAAGCTCGCGCGCGGCGACGCCGGCACGAAGATCGCGCGCGCGGTGCATCGCGAGGCCGGCGAAATGCTGCTCGGCGGCCAGGAACAGTTCTATCTGGAAGGGCAGATCTCGTACGCGGTGCCGAAGGACGACGACGGCATGCACGTGTACTGCTCGACCCAGCATCCGACCGAAATGCAGCACCTCGTTGCGCACACGCTCGGCGTCGCTTCGCATAACGTATTGATCGAATGCCGGCGGATGGGCGGCGGCTTCGGCGGCAAGGAATCGCAGTCGGCGCTGTTCGCGTGCTGCGCGGCGCTCGCCGCGTGGAAGCTGCTGTGCCCGGTCAAGCTGCGCCCGGACCGCGACGACGACATGATGGTCACCGGCAAGCGCCACGATTTTCACTACACGTACGAAGTCGGCTACGACGACGCCGGCACGATCGAAGGCGTCGCGGTCGACATGACCTCGCGCTGCGGTTTTTCCGCCGACCTGTCGGGCCCGGTGATGACCCGCGCGCTGTGCCACTTCGACAACGCGTACTGGCTCTCCGACGTATCGATCGACGGTTTCTGCGGCAAGACCAACACGCAGTCGAACACCGCGTTTCGCGGCTTCGGCGGCCCGCAGGGCGCGTTCGCGATGGAATACATCATCGACAACGTCGCGCGTTCGGTCGGGATGGATTCGCTCGACGTGCGCCGTCGCAATCTGTACGGCAAGACCGAGCGCAACCAGACGCCGTATGGTCAGGTGGTCGAGGACAACGTGATTCACGAACTGATCGACGAGCTCGAAGCGACCAGCGACTACCGCGCGCGCCGCAAGGAAATCGACGAATTCAACGCGAACAACGAGGTCCTGAAGAAGGGGCTCGCGCTGACGCCGGTGAAGTTCGGCATCGCGTTCAACGTCACGCACTTCAACCAGGCCGGCGCGCTCGTGCATATCTACACCGACGGCTCGGTGCTGGTGAATCACGGCGGCACCGAAATGGGCCAGGGGCTGAACACCAAGGTCGCGCAGGTCGTCGCGCATGAGCTGGGCGTCGGCTTTAACCGCATCCGCGTGACCGCGACCGATACCAGCAAGGTCGCCAATACGTCGGCGACCGCGGCGTCGACCGGTTCCGATCTGAACGGCAAGGCCGCGCAGGATGCCGCGCGGCAGTTGCGCGAACGGCTCGCCGCGTTCGCCGCCGAGAAGTTCGGCGACGGCCGCGTGAATGCGCGCGACGTGCGTTTCGCGCATGACCGGGTGATCGTCGGCGAGGCGGTCGTGCCGTTCGGCGAAGTGATCGCGAAGGCGTATCTCGCGCGGGTGCAGCTGTGGTCCGACGGCTTCTACGCGACGCCGAAGCTGTACTGGGATCAGTCGAAGCTGCAAGGGCGGCCGTTCTATTACTACTCGTATGGGGCGGCGGTGTCGGAAGTCGTGATCGATACGCTGACCGGCGAAATGCGCGTGCTGCGCGCCGATGCGCTGCACGACGTCGGCGCGTCGCTCAATCCCGCGCTCGATGTCGGCCAGGTCGAGGGCGCGTTCATCCAGGGAATGGGCTGGCTGACCACCGAGGAGCTGTGGTGGAACGCGGGCGGCAAGCTGATGACGCACGCGCCGTCCACCTACAAGATTCCGACCGTCAACGACGTGCCGCCGGTCTTCAACGTGAAGCTGTTCAAGAACCGCAACGTCGAGGACAGCATCCATCGCTCGAAGGCGACCGGCGAGCCGCCGCTGTTGCTGCCGTTCTCGGTGTTTTTCGCGGTGCGCGACGCGGTGTCGGCGGTCGGCGGGCACAAGCTCAATCCGCCGCTCAATGCGCCGGCGACCAGCGAGGAAATTCTCAAGGCGGTCGGCGCGGTGCGCTCCGCGAGCGCGGCTGTGGCCGCGGCGCGGGTTTGACGGCACGCGCCGAACGGACAGGGGTGAAGCATGCAGGCACGCGTGAATGATTGTTCCGGCGGCACCGGCCGCCTCGACGACCACGGCTTACCGGTGCGGATCGGCCGGCGCAGCGCGGTCGAGCCGCCGCGCGCGGCGCCGATGCATATCGTGCTGTTCGGCGCGGGTCACGTCGGCCATGCGCTGGTGCAACTGCTCGGCAGCCTGCCGTGCGTGGTCCAGTGGGTCGACGAGCGCGACGAGCTGTTCCCCGACGAAACCCCGCCGAACGTGCAGGTCGAAGCGACCGACACGCCCGACGCGATCGTCGACGCGGCGCCGCCCGGCGCATGGTTTCTGGTGATGACGCACAACCACGCGCTCGATTTTTCGCTGGCCGCGCGCATCATGCGGCGGCGCGATTTCAGCTACTTCGGGATGATCGGCTCGAAGACCAAGCGGGTGAAGTTCGAGCGGCGCCTGGTCGATCGCGGGGTGGCGCCGGAGCGGCTCGCGGAGATGACGTGTCCGATCGGCGTCGAAGGGATCGTCGATAAGGCGCCCGCGGCGATTGCGATTGCGGTGTGCGCGCAGTTGTTGCGGCTGCGGTCCGCGCGGCAGGCGGGGGCGCCACGCGTGATCGAGCAGGTGACCGTCTAGCGTCCAGGTCGGCGCGCCTTCCCCCGCGGCGCCTTGCGCGCCACCAATTCCCCCGACACACCCGCCATCAACGCGCGCAGCCAGCCGATATCGCTCGGCCGGTCCGGCTGCGGATGCCACATCTGATAGCACTTGATACGCGGAAACGCGATCGGCGCCTCGACCACCGCGAGCGGCAGCATGCTCGCGTAGTGCAGCGCGAAGCGGCGCGTGGTCGTGAAGATCAGGTCGGTTTGCAGCAGCGTCTGCGCGACCAGCCCGAAATACGGCAGCGTCGCGACGATCCGCCGGGCCGCGTGCGCGCGCGCGAAACCGGTATCGATCGCACCGCCGCGCGCACCGCTGTAGTGAGCCGGCGCCAGATGCGGCGCGGCCAGATACGCGTCGCGGGTCAGCGGCGCCTGCGCGAGCGGATGATCGGCGCGCATCATGCACACGACGGTATCGGCGAACAGATCGCTGCGCTCGAAACGCGGATCGGGCTTCGGCCAGTTGCCGATCACGAGGTCGAGTTCGCCCGCTTCCAGCGCGGCCGAATGATCGAGCAATGGCCCGAGCGATTCGATTTCGAGCCGCGCATGCGGCGCCGCCTCGCGAAAGCGCGCGATCACGGTCGGCATGAAGAAGTCGTTCAGATAATCGGGCGCGGCGACCCGGAAGGTGCGGCGCGAGCGGCCCGGATCGAAATCGCCGTGCGGCGTCGCGACGAAATCGACGTCGCGCAGCACCCGTTGCGCAGCCGCCAGCAGCGACTCGCCGTATTCGGTCGGCACCATGCCCGCTTTGCCGCGCACGAGGATCGGATCGCCGAGCGTTTCGCGCAGCTTGCGCAGCGCGGTGCTGATTGCCGGCTGGGTCTGGTTCAGCCGCAATGCGGTCTGCGTGACGCTGCGCTCGACCAGCAGCGTGCGCAGCACGCGCACGAGCCAGATATCGAGGGAGGCGGCGGTGTCGTCCATGATCGAAGCGCGGCGGCGCGAACGGCAATGGCCGTCCGGCGCGGGGTCCGCGCGCGGGGATGCGAAGTTATAACCTTAGGCCGGTTTGCCGGCGAGCGGCATAGCGTGGGCGGTATGGCGGGGATCAGCGCCAGCGCGAGCGGCGCGCGGCGTGCGTCGACGCGCCGCGCGTTGCCGCGCTTCAGGGCTTTTCAGCGGGCTTGTCCAGACCCCACGGCAGCGAGCTGATCCGCTTCACTTCGCGCGACTCCAGCCAGTTCGGCGTGCGCGCGCAGTACAGCACCATCGGCAGTGCGTCCTCGCCCCAGAACAGCTGGTCGTTCAGACGGAACGTCGGCACCCCGTACACGCCGAGGTCGGCCGCGTCTTCGGTATTGCGCTGCAGTTGCGCCTTCACTTCCGGGCGCTCGATCAGCTCCGGCCCGTCCGGTTTGCCGACCCGTTCGCACAGCTCGGCGAACGCTTCATCGCTCGACGGGTCGCGCCCCTCGCGCCAGATGAAGCGGAAAATCTCGCGCACGAACTGCACGTCGCCGTTCGCGGCGGTCGCGAGCAGCAGCGGCTTGGTCGAGTCGAACGGATGCGCGGGCGGCATCTTGTACGGAATGCCGAGTTGTTCCGCGCGAAACAGCGCGTGCCGGTACATGAACGCGCGCTTGGACGGCACGCTGTACGCGGAGCGCTGGCCCCAGTAGCGATACAGCTCGCTCAGCACGACCGGCGTGAACGCGAAATCGAAGCCGGGCCATTTGTCGTGTTGCTCGAGCAACAGATAGGTGAACGGCGAGACGAAGTCGTAAAACCACAGCGGCTGTTTGGCGTCGATGCCAACGGTCATGAATGTCTCCCGAGTACCCGTTGCGGAGCGCGGACGGTGCGTCCGCGATCCCATCAAAATTGTCATGATCTTACGCGGTGCGGCTCCTGCTTGCACCGGTCGGAATCCCCTGGTGGCGGTGCGGCGGGCGCGGGTTTTAGGGCGCCCGCGCGGGCCGGCGCGTCAGGGTTTGGCGGCGGCGCCCGCGCCCGTGTCGGCATCGGCACCGGCATCGGCATCGGCACCGGCACCGGCACCGGCACCGGCACCGGCATCGGCGGGCTCGCGCGCCGGCTCGTCCGCCTCATCGCGCTCCTGCAGCTCGCGGTCTTCGGTGAGCCGTCGCCGCACGAAGCCGATGTGTTCGCGCAGCACATAAAACTGGTCCGCATATGCGAGCGGCATTTTCAGCCCATTGACCGAGTCCTCGATCGCGTCGAGCCGCTCGATCAGCGATGCCCGTTCGGCCGCCGAATGCTCGCCGAGCGCGCTGCGCTCGATCGCGATCAGCGAGCCGTACCAGCGATAGATCCGCGACTTGACCCGCCACGCGTAGAGCCCCGGCACGATCCGCAGCGCCGGCACCAGCAGCACGATCAGCGGCACCACGATCACCAGCAGCCGGTCGGCGAGACTCGCGACCCAGAACGGCAGGATCCGGTACAGGAAGCTCTTGCCCGACTTGTAGTAGCGCGCGGCGTCGTCGCTCAACGGGAAGTCGTGCGCGGTCGGCGCCGGGAATTCGCCGGCCCGCTGCATCACCGTCGCGCCGCCGTGCACCTCGCGCGCCGCTTCGATCAACAGGTCCGACAGCGCCGGATGCAGCGAGTCGCGCGCGACCAGTTCGGCGGTCGGCGCGACGATGCTCACCGACGTTGCCGGCAGATTCTTGCCGAGGTCGAGCGAGCCCATCGGGATCGTCAGCCTGGTCAGATACGGAAAGCGCCGCGTGTACGCTTCGGCCTGGGTGAAGTCGTAAAAGCGGATGTTCTGCGTGCGATACAGCTTGCCCATCACCGCCGGCTGGGCCGAATCGCCGGCGAGGAAGGCCGCGTCGATGCGGCCGTCGATCAGCGCGTCGGCGGCTTCGTCGCCCGACAGCGGCAGCAGTTTGGTCGGCCCGCCCGGCACGATGCCGTTCGACTTCAAGAGCGAGAGCGCGAGTTCGCGGGTGCCGCTGCCTTCGGCGCCGATCGCGAGGCGCTGACCCTTGAATTCCGACAGCCACTGGACCGGCGCGCCGTGATAGAAGACCGCGAGCGGCACGTACGCGACGCTGCCGAGCGACATCAAGCCCTTGTCCTTATCGGCCGCGTTCGGCGCGATCCCGCTTTGCACGAAGCCGACGTCGACATCGGTCTGGCGGTCGGTCAGGCGTTTGAGGTTCTCCTGCGAACCCTGCGAGCTCAGCACGTTCAGCGTGATGCGGTTGCGCGCGAGGATCGTCTTGTACTTCTGCGCGGCGTTCCAGAACGTGCTGCCGACCGGGCCGGCGCTGATCGTCAGTGTGCTCGGCGGCGCCGGCTGGATCAGCCGCACCGCGGCCCAGATCGCGACGATGCACAGCAGCACGAGCGGGCCGAACGAGACCGCGAGGTCGCGCCACGAGATCGCGACGAAACGGGCGACGAGGTGAGGAGTGCGGCGGCGGCCGGTGGCTGGCTTCATCGGATTGACTGACGGGGACGGTCGGGCGGGCAAAGGGTGAGCGAAAGCGCGGGAAGCGCGCGGGCGCGGCGGGCGGCGGCCGCGCGGCGGTACGCGCCGCGCCCGATGGTAACCGAGATTCGCGTGACGGCGAACCGCGCGGCCGGGCGCTGCGTCGACAAACCCGTAACAAATCGTGAGCGTCTGGGTGAGCACCTGGGTGAGCACCTAAGTCAGCGCCGCGGGTGAATGCCCGGGTGAGCGCCGCCAGTGAACGCTGTCGGCGCGCCACGCGTTGCGCTAAACCCTTTGCGATTCTGCGCGCGCTAGATTAAATTGTGCATCGCTACCGCGATCCAACGTTTGCGCGGCGCGACCCCGGCAGGGTGGACAAGACCGGGGGGCGTCGACCGACTTCGCGGTGTGCCGGCCGAGCCGCCCGGCGTGGCGTCGTTGCGACGCTACCCCGACGGGAGCTCCGGCAGTCAGCCTCTCCAGCTTCTTGCACAGCGTGTCACAGCCGTAGCCGGCCGTTGCAGCCGCGCGCGTTCGCGCCCGCGATGCAATGGCCGCCCGTAGTCGTAACGAAACCGCCTGAATGTGCGGTCCAATGTGAAACCAAGGAGAAGAGAGCTATGAAGACGGTCGGTTATCTGAAAGCGCTGGGCGTGGTGGTGGCGATGGTGGCGGCGTGCAACGTGTACGCGCAGGCAAGCGATGCGGCGACCGCCGCGCCGTCGACTGCCGCCAACGTCAAGGCCGGCAAGCGCGCGAATCACGAACTCGGCCGCAAGGTCCGCGCCGCGCTCACCAAGACCCAGGGTCTGGACGTGTCGAACATCGCGGTGCGCGCACGCGGCGGCGCGGTGACGCTGACCGGTTCGGTGCCGAGCCAGGGTCAGGTCGACGCGGCTGGCGAAGCCGCGAAGGGCGTCGCCGGCGTGTCGTCGGTGTCGAACAAACTGACGGTCGTGCAGCAGTAAGCATCGCGTCGCGCGCGGCGCCGGCTGGCCGGTGTCGTCGCGCTACCGAGCCGCATCACCCGAAGCTCCGGCATTGCGCCGGGGCTTTTTTTTCGCCGCGAATCGGCGGCGTGCTGCGGTCGGCATGCAGTGGTGGCGGCCGCCGGCGGGCGTCGCCGTGCGTTTGTGCGTTGCGGCACAGAGCCGGCGCGGGGCGAGGCGTACCGTGATGACAAGGATCTGGAGCCTACATCATGGGAATTACGCAGTTTCGCTATATCGATCTGCCGATCGGCGATCGCGCGGCCTTCGAGCTGGTCTGCGCGCGCCACGGCTTCGCGCCGGTGCATTTCGACATCAGCGCGAGCGCGCCGGCCGGCGAGCCCGAGCATGAACGCGTCGTCACGGTGCGGCGCGGCGGCTGGACCCAGTCGTATCAGGACGGCCGCGGGCAGTGGATCCGTCAGTTCGAGGCCGATCTGACCTGCCGGTTCTTCAAATAACGCGCGTTACGACATCACCAGCTTGATGCCCACCAGCGTCAGCGTGGCGGCGAGCAGGTTGCGCAGCAGCGCATCGGGCGCGCGCGTCGACAGATAGCTGCCGATCGCGATGCCCGGCAGCGAGCCCACCAGCAGCGACGCCAGCAACGACCAGTCGACCGAACCCAGCAGCCAGTGCCCGGCGCCCGCGAGCAGCGTCAGCGGCACCGCGTGCGCGATGTCGGAACCGACGATGCGGGTGGTCGGCAGCAGCGGATACAACAGCAGCAACACCGTCACGCCGATCGCGCCCGCGCCCACCGAGGTCAGCGATACCAGCACGCCGAGGATCGCGCCGGTCAGCATCGTCAGCGCGAGCGTGCGCCCCTGGCGCGGCGCGCGTTGCTTGCGGGCGGCGAACGCCGTGAGCTGCGGCCGGAAGATCAGCGCGATCGCGGTAATCAGCAGCGCGACGCCGAGCACGACCTGAATCAGCCGGCTCGCGCCCGGCGTATCCATCCCGTAGCGGTGCAGCAGGATCAGCGTGACGGTCGCGGCCGGCACGCTGCCGGCTGCCAGGCGCAGCGTGATCTGCCAGTCGACCGAGCCCTTCAGTCCATGTACCAGCGTGCCGGTCGCCTTGGTGGCGGCCGCGTACAGCAGGTCGGTGCCGACCGCGGTGGCCGGGTGCACGTTGAACAGCAGGACGAGGATCGGCGTCATCAGCGAGCCGCCGCCGACGCCCGTCAGCCCGACCAGAAAGCCGACGAACAGGCCGGAGACGGAGTACAGCAGATCGATATGGGGAAGTGCCATTGAGCGGACAGCTGACGGAGCGCAGGTGAAAGTGGTGGGCCGCGGTGACGCCGGCAAAGCCGGCGCGAGGGCGCCGGGGCGGGCCGCGGCGTAGACGGGACGGCGCTCGCGCGGCCGCCCCGGGCATTGCCGCCGCCGCCAACCGTACGCCGATCCGGCCGCCGCCCGCGCGGCGAAAGGCGCTATTGTCGCAAAACTGCCGCCGCAGCGTGTGCGCGGCGTTCAGCGCGGCCCTGGCGAGGCCGCGAGAGCGGGGCTGAGGAGGACTTTGGCGCGCGCTGCAACGCGCGCTTCAGAGCACGTTTCAAAGCACGCTTCAAAGCGCGCGGCGGATCTCGACGGCGCCGAACGCGGCAAGCGTGAGGCCGACCACCCGGTCGATCGCGACGCGCAGTTTGCTGCCGATCGCATGGCGCGCGAGCGACACCACGGTCACCAGCACGCACCACCACGCGATCGAGCCGGCGAACACGCCGCCGACGGTGGTCAGCGCGATCGCCGGCGAGAACGCGCCGCGCGGCGCGAGCGTCGTAAACAGCGCGGCGAACATGATCACGGTCTGCGGGTTGGTCAGCGTCAGCAGCAATGCGCTCGCATACGCGCGCAGCGCGCCGGCGCGGCCGATCCGCGCGAGCTTGCCGTCGCCGTTGCCGTTCGCGCCGTCGGCGGGTTCGGCGGCCGGCTTCTGCAGCAGCGTGCGCACGCCGAGGTAGAGCAGGAACAGACCCGCGAGCAGATGCAGCGGCCGGTCGTACGCGAGCATGAACTGCGAAATGCCGACGAGGCCGAGCGCCGCGATCAGCCCGTAGGCGGCGTCGCCGCTGGCGATGCCGAAGCCGATCGCGAGCCCGGCGGCGGGGCCGCCGGTCAGCGTGCGGCGAATGCACAACATGCCCATCGGGCCGATCGGCGCGGCGATCGCGAGGCCGACGCCGGCGGCGGTGAAAAACAGACTGGTGGTCGACATGAGCAGGGTCTCGGTGCTTGTTCTGGTTAGAAGCGATGGCCTGCGGGATGCGGCGGCCTCGGCGGCTCGCGCGACGGCGGGGAGCAACGTGCTGGTATCCCGCCGATCGCGCGGCGCGTGAGCGGGGTGGTCGGGTGGCCGTGGCCGGATCGAAGGATCGATCGGCCGCGGGAGCGCCCGTGCTCGCGCGAGACGCCAGCATAGCCACGCCGAAATTCGCCGGCAAGGGCGCGCGGCGCTTCGGCGAGCCGCCATGAAGAGCGGCGGGTCGCTACGGGGCGCTACGGTTCGCTACGGTTCGCGCCGCGCTTCGTCGGTGCGCTCGAGCCGCTCCGATACGTTTGCGAGCAGCAACGTAAGCAGGACCGCGCTGATCGTCGCGAACAGGAACGCGCCAATCAACGCAGCCAGTATCAGCATGATCCAAGCAACCCCGTTCATCTGTTTGGCTCCAGCGCGTTTGTGCGGCATCGTAACCCGTACTGGCCTGAAGTTTATGTGCGCTTGCACGCCGGAAAGCTGTCGGCGCACGCCGAACTATCGTCACATCGTGCCAGCGGGTGGCACGAAGCATTGAACCGTGTGCCCGTGTTATCGACGCGGCTCGCGAGGTTCTGGATTCCGAAGCATCGCATGGCGCCTCGATGTGCGCCGCGAGGCGGCGCTTGCGGCTAGTCGATTTCAGCAGCGCGGTGGCGGAATCGAACCTGGTTCTTACCCACACATTCCGCCATTGGTCCGTCGCCGGTGGATAAGCAAAACCGCTTGATCCCCGATGTTTCAACTCTGAAACATTAATCGTCGTTTTTATTTTGCGCGGTTTTCAATAGCGGCTAATTAAATAATCTATTCACCTGCCAATGTGTTTATATTGGATGAGGAATTGCCCTGATCCGTGGGCCGTGCCGGTATCGTCAGGAGAACCGCACGGGCCGCGACCGGACGCCGAGCGAAAAGCCGGCCAGAGAGACTATCTCTCGTGATGCGCTCACGTCGGAAAGGATTCACTTAAAATAGGCCTATTCAAGGTTCGATCGAATTACGCTGCGCACTTTTCGAGTCGGTGCGCAGTGTGCGCTGGCGTACGCAATCAATTTTTAAATTGCCTTAACATTCGCGAATGCATATTCAGTCATATGCGGAATTTCGCATTAATTCATTGATATGGCGATCGCTTCGCCAAGGTGCGGAATTGCACTGAACGGCCACCCAATAAAGCGTCAACATGTCCGCACTTTCGGACATGGCGGCTAAATGCTGGAAGCCGTCGCTATGATCCAGTGCACCGAGTCGGTACGCCCTGAGGCCGGAGAAGATGAAGTCGATCGTGTTCCGTTGAGAGGATGGCTATGACCTGCGCGAGTCTCGAGTCCGCAATGCTGCGCTGGGTGCATGCGCCGAACAAAGGCGTGCGCCGCATTGCAATTGTGCTGTTCAACGACTGCTCGCTGCAGAGCGCGGGCGTGATCGCCGAAGTGTTTCAGGCCGCGAACGAACTCGCCACCTCGGGCTCGGGCGCGTGGCTTTACGACGTGTCGTTTCTGTCGGTCGATGGCGGCATGGTCGGTTCGTCGTCCGGTTTGCGGGTGTGGACCGATGGGCTCGACGCGCGTCATTACGGCGGCTTCGACGCGTTGTATGTCGCCGGCGGCAAGGGCGCGGCGCTGGCGGCGCGCGACGAGCGGCTGATCGGCTGGCTGCGGCGGGTTCGCCGCAATACCGCGATGATCCGGCCGATCGCCGAAGGACGCACGGTGCTCGACGCGGCTTACCTGTCCGACGGCAGGGATGACGCGGAACTGGAGCAACCTGCGCACGGCGCGAGCGCGGCGAATCATGCAGTGACTCATGCAGCGAATCACGCAGCGAATCACGCAGGCAACGGTGTAACAAGCGGTGTAGCAAACGGCGCGCGCGCTCCCGAGCACGGCTTCACGGAACTCGGCGACCGTCTCGAATCGATGCGCAGCGCGCTCGCGATGATCAAGCGCGATCTCGGCAACGCGACCGCGCGAATGGCGGCCGAGCGGCTGCTGGCGGACTCGTGCACGAACCTCGCGCCGCTGCTCGGCGAGGACGGCGCGATGAGTCCCGGAGACAAGGTGCGCGCGGCCGCGCGCTGGCTGCAGGAAAACTGCCAGCAGTCGATTTCGATTGCCGACGCCGCGCAGTTCGCGGCGATGAGCGAGCGCAACTTCCTGCGCCGCTTCAAGATGGAAATGGGCATTACGCCGTCGAGTTTTCTGCTGCACGAACGCCTCGCGGTCACCTGCAGCCTGTTGACCGAATCCGAATTGCCGGTCGACAAGATTGCGCGCCGCACCGGCATGGGCAACGGCGACCGGCTCGCGAAAGTGTTCCGCAAGCGGATGAGGATTTCGCCGACCGAGTTCAGGATTCAAAGCCGCCGGATGGGCGGCGAGTAACAGAGCCGGGATCGTCGTTCCCCGTACGTTGCAGCACCATGAGGAATCCGAATATGTTGACGCAGAGCATCGCCAGCGCCAGATCTGTCGAGCCGAACGGCACCAGCGCCGGCGCGGCCGGCGCGCGCTGCGCGCATATCGTTCCGGTGATTCTGGCGGGCGGCTCGGGCACGCGGTTGTGGCCGGTGTCGCGCGAAAATTTTCCGAAGCAGCTGATCGACGTGGTCGGTTCGGACTCGCTGTTGCAGGCGACCGCGCGACGTCTCGACGGTTTTCCGGCGGGCTGGAGCATCGACGCGTCGCCGATCGTCGTGTGCGGCGAGGAGCACCGCTTCGTGATCGCCGAGCAGCTGCACGATAACGGCATCGACGCGCGGCTGATCGTCGAGCCCGCGCGCCGCGACACGGCGCCCGCGCTGACGCTGGCCGCCGCGCTCGCGAGCGCGGCCGATCCCGACTCGATCCTGATCGTGATGCCGGCCGATCACGCGATCGCCGACGTGCCCGCATTGCAGCGCGCGCTCGATTGCGCGGCGCGCCACGCGGCGGCCGGCGCGATCGCCACGCTCGGGGTGCCGCCGACGCGGCCCGACACCGGCTTCGGCTATATCCGCATCGGCGCGGCGCTGGCCGCGGGCGGTCATGCGATCGACGGTTTCGTCGAGAAGCCGGCCGAGGAAATCGCCGCGCAGTATCTGGCGGCGGGAACGTACTGGTGGAACAGCGGCATCTTCATCGTGCGGGCGAGCGTGTGGCTCGATGCGCTCGCGCGGCTGCGGCCCGACATGCATGCGCCGTGCGCGAGCGCGTTCGCAAACGGCCGCCAGGACGGCGCGGTGTTTCGCCCCGCGCACGACGCGTTCCTCGACGTGCCGGCCGATTCGATCGACTACGCGGTGATGGAGCGTTTGACGGAGCCGGCGGAGGGCGCAGCGCAAAGCAGCGGCAGCGCGAACGAGGCCGGTAACGCCAATGCGGACGCTAATGCAAGCAACCACGCGAGCGCCAACCCCGCGATGCCCGCCGGCGTCGTGATCCCGCTCGAAGCCGGGTGGTCCGATCTCGGCTCGTGGGACGCGGTGTGGGACGCGATGGAAAAAGACCCGAACGGCAATGCCGGGCGCGGCCGGGTCGCGTTCGAAGGCGCGGTGTCGTGCTACGCGCATTCGGAAGGGCGGCTCGTTGCGTGTGTCGGCACCGCCAACGTGGTGGTGGTCGAAACCGCCGACGCGGTGCTGGTAGTCGACCGCTCGCACGTGCAGGACGTCAAGGGGCTGGTGTCGCGCATCAAGGCGCAGAACGCGCCCGAGGCCGACGCGCATCGCAAGGTGCGGCGCCCGTGGGGCTTCTACGATTCGATCGATCGCGGCGAGCGCTTTCAGGTCAAGCGGATTGTCGTCACGCCCGGCGCGCAGCTGTCGCTGCAACTGCATCATCACCGTGCGGAACACTGGGTCGTGGTGCGCGGCACCGCGCTCGTCACGCGCGGCGACGAGCAGTTCCTGCTCAGCGAAAACGAATCGACGTATATCCCGCTCGGCACCCGTCACCGGCTCGAAAACCCGGGCAAGGTGCCGCTCGAAATCATCGAAATCCAGTCCGGCGCCTATCTCGGCGAAGACGACATCGTGAGGTTCAACGACAACTACGGCCGCTGCCCGTAAGCAGCATGCGCGCGCCCAGTGGCGCACAGAACAGGCAACCGAGGAAAGCAACATGCGCAAGTTTCAGGATCTGCTCGCGCGAATTTTCGATGTCGCGTTGGTATTGGCGGGAGCGACCGTGGCGTCGCAGATCCGCTTCGACTACCTCGGCCAGTCGGGCTTCTACTGGGCGCTGGTGATGTTTTCGGCCGCCTTCGCGCTGGCGATCTTTCCGGCCTTTGGCGTCTACGAATCGTGGCGCGGCCGCTCCAAGCTCGGGCTGGCCGGCCAGGTGTCGCTCGCGTGGCTGATCGTGCAGGCCTGCGCGCTGGTGCTGATGTACTCGCTGCACCGGATCGATATCGTGTCGCGGCTGTGGTTCTCGTACTGGACCGCGACCACCGGCGGTCTGCTGATCGCGTACCGGCTGATCACCCATGCGGTGCTGGCGCGTGCGCGCGGCGCCGGGATGAATCTGCATCAGGTCGCGATCGTCGGCAGCGGTTCGCAGTGCGATGTGATTTTGCGCAGGATCGAGTCGGCGCCGACCGCGGGCTTTCGCGCGACCGCCGTGTTCAATACGCGGCCGGACGATTCCGCGGTGACGAGTTCGCGCGTGCCGGTGTTCGACAGCGTCGATGCGCTGGCCGATTACATCCGCACCAACGACGTACACGAGTTATGGCTGATGTTGTCGCTCTCGGAAGAACCGCTGATTTGCGAGCTGATCGGCGAATTCCGCGACGACCTGGTGAATATCCGCTTCATGCCGGACGTGCGCAGTCATGCGTTGTTCGAGGGCAGCGGCGTCGTCGATCTGCTCGGCGTGCCGGCGATCAACCTGGTCGCGTCGCCGCTGTCGGCCAACGCGATGCTGAAGAAGGAAATTTTCGACCGCCTGTTCGCGGCCACCGCACTCGTCGCTTTGGCGCCGCTGCTGCTCGGCATCGCACTCGCGGTGAAGCTGTCCTCGCGCGGACCGGTGCTGTTCAAACAGAAGCGCAAGGGCGCGGACGGGCGCGTGTTCACGATCTACAAGTTTCGCTCGATGCGGCTGCATACCGAAGCGAAGGGCACGTTGAGTCAGGCGACCCGCAACGACAAACGGGTCACGCGAGTGGGCGCGTTTTTGCGCCGCACGAGCCTCGACGAGCTGCCGCAGTTTTTCAACGTGTTGCGTGGGGATATGTCGGTGGTCGGACCGCGTCCCCATGCGCTCGAGCACGACGACCTCTATCAGAAAGTGGTCGCGGGCTATATCAATCGCTACCGGATCAAGCCGGGGATCACGGGCTGGGCCCAGATCAACGGCTTCCGGGGTGAAACCGACCGCATCGAGAAGATGGAACGCCGCGTGGAGCATGACCTGTACTACCTGGGTCACTGGTCGTTCGCTCTCGATATGCGGATTATCGGCGCGACGATTGTCGCCGGACTGGTGCATCGAAACGCTTACTAAGACGTGGATAACAAACGCCTCGGGGCGCTAGGAGGAAATATTATGAGCTCGCTCGGTTTTCGCACGGTAGGTTTTGCGGTTTTCGCTAGTGCAGCGCTGCTCTCGGGGTGTGGGGTCGTACCGGGACAACGGATGATTACGCCTGCGTCGGTTCAGGACACCGGCGGCGAATTCAGTACTGAAGCTGCGCAGCAGAAGCAGATTCCGATTACCGATATCAACCTGACGCTGCTCAAGCAGATGCGCGCCGACCAGCAGGCGATGACGGTGTCGCCGGATGTCGCGTCGCTGTTCGGCAAGCCGGCCGTCTACAAGGTCGGTCCCGGCGACGTGCTGCAGATCGTGGTCTGGGATCACCCGGAACTCGCGGCCGCGCTCGGCCAGCCGACCACCAGCTCGCGTACCGGCGACGCGATGCCGGGCTTCCTGATCGACGAAAACGGCGACGTGCAGTTTCCGTATGCGGGCAATCTGCACGTCGCGGGCAAGGACGTTTCGACGATCCAGCGCGAGTTGCATCAGCGTCTGAGCAAGGTCTACCAGAAGCCGGAAGTGACGGTGCGGGTCGCCTCGTTCCGTAACGCGCAGGTGATGGTGGACGGCGAAGTGCGCACGCCGGGCAGCCAGTCGGTCACCGACGTGCCGATGTCGCTGACCAATGCGATCGGCCTGAGCGGCGGCTTCACGACGACCGCCGACCGCAGCCGGCTCGACCTGATCCGCGACGGCAAGACCTATCAGCTGAACCTCGACGACATGATCAAGCACGGCCGCAACCCGTCGGATATCTATCTGCGGGCCGGCGATCTGCTGCGGATCAATGCGCGCGAGGACAGCGGCGTCTACGTGATGGGCGAGGTCAACAAGCCGGCCACGGTGCTGCCGCTGCGCAACGGTTCGCTGACGCTGTCGCAGGCGATTTCCGACGGCGGCAGCTTCGATTCGAACACGGCCGCCGCGCAGCAGCTGTTCGTGATCCGCAATTCGACCAGCGACTCGCCGCAGATCTATCACCTCGACGCGAGCTCGCCGGTCGCGATGCTGCTCGCCAACCAGTTCGAACTGCAGCCGAAGGACATCGTGTATGTCGGCCAGGGCGGTCTGGTCCGCTTCAACCGCGTGCTGAACCTGCTGTTGCCGGCGATCAACGCGGCTGTCACGGGGGTGGTTGTCGCGAAGTGACGCAAGCGTCACGGGTAACCTGAACTGCCGGGCCTTGTCGGGGAACAACATGGCAATCAACTATGACGACCGTTACGACGGCCGCTATGAAACCCGTTTCACCGACGCGGCCGGGCCGGGCAGGTTGCAGCTGTCGGACTACCTGAGGACGATCGTGCGCGGCCGGCGCACGGTCGTCACGGTGACCCTGCTGGCACTCGCGCTTGGCGGCGCGTATGCGTTTCTCGCGCCGCCGACTTATCGCGCGGATGTGCTGTTTCACGTCGAGGACCGGGCGGCCAATGCGAACGGGGCGGCTAGCGGTGCGCTGCCGTCGCTGGGCGGCGGCGCCGAGGCGAAATCGTCGACGGCCGCGCAGATCGAGTTGCTGAAGTCGCGGCTCGTCGTCGAGGAAGCGGTGCGCACGTTGCACCTCGACATCACGGCGACGCCGCGTCGTTTGCCGGTGGTCGGCGGGATGCTCGCCGGTCTGGTGAACGGTCATTGGGGCGTCAGGCTGCCGTCGTTCATCGATCTGTCGGGCTTCGCGTGGGGCAACGAAAGCATCGCGGTGTCGCGCTTCGATACCACGAAGCAGATGTACGACGCGAACTTCACGCTGGTCGCGGGCGCCGGCAACAGCTTTCTGCTGCGCGATCCGGGCGGCAACGCGATCCTGTCAGGCCACGTCGGCGAAACGGTGCAGACCGATACCGCCGACGGTCCCATTACGCTGCACGTCGATCGGCTGACCGGCGCGCCGGGCACGCGCTTCAGGCTCGCGCGCGCGTCGACGCTCGGCACGGTGGACCGTCTGCAGAAGACGGTTCTCGTCGAGGAAACCGCGCCGCAATCGGGCGTGATTCGCGTGAGTCTGGAAGGCGGCGACGCGGCGTTGACCGCCGCGGTCGTCAACAACATGGCGCAGCAGTTCGTGCGGCAGGACCTGGCGAACCGTTCGAGCGAAACCCAGCACACGCTGGCGTTCCTCGAACAGCAACTGCCCGGTCTGCGCAAAGAACTCGACGACGCGCAGCAGCACTACGACAAATTCCGCAACGCGCACGGCACGGTCGACCTCGGCGAGGAAAACCGTCTGCTGCTGCAACAGGTCGCGGACAACAAGAACCGTCTGCTCGATCTGCAACAGCAACGCGTGCAGATGCTGCAGCGCTTCACGCCGAGCCATCCGGCGGTCGCCGCGCTCGATGCGCAGATCGCCGCGTTGCAGGGCGCGCAGACCAACATCAACCGCAATGTCACCGCGGCGCCCGACACCGAGCAGACCGCGCAGCGCCTGCGGCGCGACGTGCAGATGAAAACCGAGCAGTACAACACGCTGCTCGCGAGCGTGCAGCAACTGCGCGTGACCCAGGCGGGGCAGGTGGGCGGCGTGCGGCTCGTCGACCTTGCCGAAACACCGGACGACCCGGTGCGGCCGAAGCGCCTCGTGGTGATGCTGGGCGCGCTCGGCGGCGGGCTCGTGCTCGGCATCCTGCTGACATTCTTCAGGCGCGCGGTACGCGGCGGCGTGGAGCGGCCCGACGAGCTCGAAGTGATGCTCGGCGTGCCGGTGTTCGCGGCGGTGCCGCGCAGCGAGACCCAGTTGCGCTTGCAGCACAGCGTCGCGCAGCGGCGTCGCGGGCAGCACGTGCTCGCGCAGCAGGCGCCCGCCGATCTCGCGGTGGAAGGCGTGCGTAATTTGCGCACCTCGTTGCAGCTGTCGCTCGCTCATGCGTCCAATAACGTCGTGATGATCACCGGCTCGCGGCCCGATGCGGGCAAGTCGTTTCTGTCGGTGAATCTGTCGGCGCTGGTTGCGTCCGCGCATAAGCGCACGCTGATCATCGACGGCGACATGCGGCGCGGCGACGTTCATTCGCATTTCGGCATTCCGCATCAGCCGGGACTGTCCGACGTATTGCGCGGTGCCGATCTCGAAACGGCGATTCGCCATGACGTGCTGCCCGGTCTGGACGTGATCCCGAAAGGCACGCTGCCGACGCATCCGGCCGAGCTGCTGATGAGCCCGCGTTTCCAGTCGATGCTCGACGAGCTGAAGCCGCGCTACGACCTCGTGATCATCGATACCCCGCCGGTGCTCGCGGTCACCGATCCGACGCTGGTCGGCAGGTACGCGGGGACCACGCTGCTGGTGGTGCGGCATGGGCGGCAGCCGCTGAACGAGATTATCGAAACCGCTAAACGGCTGCGCAATGGCGGGGTTGGATTGCGCGGCGTGCTGATGACCGATGTGCCGCAGGAAGGGGCGTTTCTTGGCTCGGGGTATCAGGGCGGGTATTACGGGTACGACAGTATTGCTGGGTGAGGAGTGCGGGCTGCGCGGTGGTGTGGCTCGTGGTTTTGGTGGAGACGGTAGGGGGCTTTTTTAGTCACGGCCTCTTATGAGGTGATCAGATTAGGTGGTCAGATCAACTAAATGTTGAACGGCCCGATCGGCTTGCGCTGATCGGGCCGTTGCTTTTGCGGGGTTGGGTTGTTGGATCCGTTTGGCCGATTCGTATGTCGGGTTCGGAAGCTGGAGTCGGATGCCGGAGTCGGGTGCCGATTTGAATCGGCATCCTTGGTGATTAATCGTTAGTGATGTTGGAACAGCTCGCGGATTCTGCTGGTTAGGCTGTCCGCGACTTCGAAGGCCGGTTGCGAGGCATGCCGCTCCGGCTCGTGTGCGGCAAGCGTTGAGATGTGCTGCATGTTCCTGCCGTGCGCATCGGCCGGCGATGCTTCGCGCTGTGATTCGGTCGTAGCGATTTCCTCACGATGACGCCGCGCTTCGAGGCTGTCCGGTGGCGCGGAGGTTGTCGTGGTGAGGTGTGCCTGGGTCGTCGGCGGATTGTTTTGCGCGACGAGCGGGCTCTCGCGATGCCGCGATGCGTCGGTGCGGTGGGCGGCATGCTGTGCGTCGCTCGACTGATTGCGTAGTGAGGCGCGAGCTGAGTCGCTTGACGAGACCGATGCGCGCTTCGTGTCGGTGGCTGCCGTTGTCGTGCGGCGCGAGGCGGCAGGTGAGGGGCCGCTTGCGCTCGTTGCCGTTGCCAATGCGACCGGCGGCGTGGTGGCGACGCGTGGGGTTGGCGTCGCCGGTAGCGAGCGCGCGGGCGATGGTTGTTGGGTGGCTGCTGCGGTGGCCGGGTGTTGCGCGACGACGGTGGGCGATGGCTGTTGAGCGGTGATTGCCGCAGGCCGTTGTTGAGCCGCGACGGCCGGCGGATGCTGTTGGGCGACGGCAGCGGGGGCCTGTTGTTGAGCAACTACCGCGGGCGGCGTTTGCTGGACGCCAACCACGGAGGGTCGCTGCTGCGCGGCAACGGCAGGAGGCGTCTGTTGGGCGACGATCGCGGGCGGCTGATGCTGCGCGGCTGCGGTAGGTGGCTGTTGAGCGACAACGGTCGTCGGCGACGGCTGGGTGACGATAGCTGCAGGCCGCTGCTCAGCGGCAACAGCAGGAATCGCCTGTTGAGCGACGATCGCAGGCGACTGATGCTGCGGGGCTGCGATGGGCGGTTGTTGAGCGATAACGGTCGTAGGCGACTGCTGAGTTACGGCAGTTGAAGGCCGCTGCTGAGCGACGGCTGCGGGTGGTGTTTGCTGGACACCGACCGTGGAGGGATGCTGTTGCGCGGGAACAGCAGGAGCTGCCTGTTGAGCGACGATCGCAGGCGGCTGGTGCTGCGCGGCTGCGGCGGGTGGTTGTTGAGCGACAACGGTAGCCGTCGATTGCTTAGTGACGGTAGTCGGAGGCTGCTGCTGAGCGACGGCCGCCGCCGGTGTTTGTCGGACACCGACCGAGGAGGGATGCTGTTGCACGGCAACGGCAGGAGCCGCCTGTTGGGCGATGACCGCAGGCGGCTGGTGCTGCGCGGCAACGGTAGGTGACTGCTGAGCAACAACAGTAGCCGGCGCTTGTTGAGCGGCGGCCGGAGCTGGCGCTTGCTGGACACCGATCGCGGATACTCGCTGTTGCGCCGTAACGGCAGGCGTCGGCTGTGGCGCGGCAACCGCAGCCGTTTGCTGTGCTGCGACTGCTGCAGTCGGCGACTGCTGAGCAACGGCCTCGGAATGCCGCTGTTGGGGGGCCACCGCAGGAGCCGATTGTTGGGCGGCAACCGCAGCGGGCCGCTGTTGCTCGACCGCGGTAGCCGGCTGTTGAACGGCAACGGCAACGGTAGCGGTCGGCTGTTGGCCGGCGACAGCGGAGGGCTTTTGTTGCGCGGCCACGGCAGCCGTCGGCGGTGAGCTGGCGACAACCGGAGACCGCTGTTGACCAACGACGGCCGTCGGCCTTTGCCGCTCTACATCGTTTCTCTCAGGCGTCGGTTTCGCAGCCGCGGTAAGCGCCGCCGCATCATGCGACCCATTCACCGCGCCGGCCACTTCGACCGGCGTATTACCGCTAGCGTCGTTGCCGCTCCGATAAGCGAGGCCACCATACACCGCGCCGATCGCCGCGAGCACCGCGGTGGTGAGCACCAGCGAGCGCCGCAGCCGCCGGGAGCCCGGAGGCACGTAAGTATCCTCATCGATCGAGTCGTATCGGCTCAGTTTTGTCGTCGACGGCGTACGCGCGGCCCGGCGCGCCGACCCAGCCGACGATGCTTGCCACGACTGACGGGAATCGCGCGAATCGCGTGAATGACGCGGCGCGGCGAGCGCCATCGAGCGCGCCGCGCGGGGACTGTGCTGGCCGGGTTTGTCGAAGCTGTCGAGCGGCAGTTCGTGGCATGCGGGGCATGGCGAAAAGCGCCCGGGCAGCGGCACGCCGCAGTACGCGCATTGATGGAAGAACGGCTCGTCGGAGCTCGTGTCGCGCGGCATGGCCTGATCCCCCACTGGCGTCCGGGACCGGCGCCATCAAAAATTATTATCGTCACGACGCCGTCAAACGGCATCGACTGGGACTACTGGACGGCGTAACCGCGTGCCTGCATGCATGCGCCGTAGGCGGCCCAATAACGTGTCATCGGCGGTTCGGGCGCGGGCAGCGGCGGCAGGCTCACGCCCGATCCCGCGTTGGCCTGCAACGAGGTATCCGCTGCGCCGGATGCACCGGGCGCGGCACTCGCAGTCGTAGCGGGCGCAGCGCCTGACGCACCGGACGCCGCCGCGATAGCCGCGTTATTCTTGCCGCCAGCACCAGCACCAGCGACGGCCTCGTTCGCCGGTTTCACCGCCGATGCGCCATCAGGCGCGCCTGCCATCGGCGCGCTCGCGCCGTCCGGCATGCTGGCGGCATACGGCAAAGGCGTAGCGGAGAACGTGCTGGGCGGCAGCGGCGGCTTGGCCGGCGCACCGGTCGACGCGCCTTTCGCCGCCGGCGCCGGACGCGCCGGTATCTGCGGCTCGCGAACGATATTGACCTTGCTGACGCGGCTCGCTTCCGCGTAGCACAGCGCGCTGTCGACGCCCCGTTCATACGGGCTTTGACTGCGCATCGGATAGGTGAGAGGCTGCCACGCGAACGCTGCACTGCTCGTCGCGAGGAGCGTTAGTACGGTATATGTTTTGAATGCCATCGCAGTCACTCCCGCAGCGATGTTTCGCCGTTTGTTAGTGTTGTCCTTGTGGGCTTTCGATGTATGTCTGCTTGTCCACATGTCGCGCGTCGTATTCGAGCTTCGTGTCCGGTCCGTCGTCGAGCACGGACGCTTCGAGGTGCGCCGCGCTCCACGTCGCTGTCCGGCAACGCGCTGCCGGGCAGGCTATCGAAAGCTGCTTTTGCGAGCGTAACACCGTGAACTGGCGACGCATCGCGCCGGATCACGGGCGAAAACGCCATCGTGCTGTCCATTGAGGACATCGTGTGCAACGCGGCGCGAAGGTTCGGGGCAAGCCCCCGGGCGCCATGCCGGATCGTCAGGAGTCGAAAATGAAAAAGCTGCCGTCTTGCCGCCGACCGCTGTGCGCGGCGGTATTGCTGTCGATGCTGTCGCTGGCCGTGCCGCTCACCGGTCACGCGGGCGAGGAGGACGCGAACCTGCGGGTCGAGACGGCGGGCGAGCGCGCGAGCTTCGCGCAGACGTTCTGCGAGGTGCCGCCCGAGCGGATCGGCGCCTATAAGGAGCGGCTCCGGACGCGCCTGACCGACGCGACCCATTTCGACCAGCACTGGGATACCGGCTGGCGCCGCGCGGAAACCACCAATAGTCAGATGAGCGCGCTGCGCGAGCGTGACCCGGCGGAATTCGCGTCGCGTATCAAGGTCAATTGCGAACGGCTGAAGTGGATGGCGCAGAATGCGTTACGGCCGCCGGCGCGCAAATGATGGGGTGGGGCACCGTCTTTTCCTGGTCGGAAATGCGGTGCTGGCTCATGCGAAATCGGACCGGGGTTTTCCCTGGAAAGCGGTTTACGGTTGTAATCGGACGCGGCGGGACCGGTAACTTTGGCCGAATTGACGCGCGGGCGGGGTGCTTCGTTTAGCCTGCGGTAACGCTGCAAGTCCTTGTTTTTTCGATGGTTCGCCGGTGCCGGAAGCCATTGTGCGGGCTCCGCCGGCGACCGCGCCGACCGTCGAATCGTGGCCCGCGACCCCGCCGAAATTCCGCTATCCCCCACTTCTTGAATTTGTCACTACCCGTCCATATAATTAGCACTCGCTGCACGAGAGTGCTAACAACATCGCCGGTTGGCCCCGCCAGCCGGGTCTTTCTCAGCGTTCTTCAGTCCCAATCCAAGAGAGGAGTATGTATGAACCTTCGTCCTTTGCATGATCGCGTGATCGTCAAGCGTCTGGATCAGGAAACCAGGACCGCGTCGGGCATCGTGATCCCCGAAGCTGCCGCAGAAAAGCCGGACCAGGGCGAAATCCTCGCAGTCGGCCCGGGCAAGCGTGACGACAAGGGCGCCCAGATCGCGCTCGACGTCAAGGTCGGCGACCGCGTCCTGTTCGGCAAGTACGCAGGCCAGACCGTCAAGGTCGATGGCAACGAACTGCTGGTGATGCGCGAAGAAGACATCATGGCCGTGGTGCAGAAGTAAGCGCAACGTCGCTACTTCCCCGGTTATATCTAAAGAATTCAAGGAGTTAGAAGATGGCAGCTAAAGACGTCGTATTCGGTGATTCCGCCCGTGCCAAGATGGTCGAAGGCGTGAACATTCTCGCCAACGCCGTGAAGGTCACGCTGGGTCCGAAGGGCCGCAACGTGGTCCTCGAGCGCAGCTTCGGCGGCCCGACGGTCACCAAGGACGGTGTGTCGGTCGCTAAAGAGATCGAACTGAAAGACAAGCTCCAGAACATGGGCGCGCAAATGGTCAAGGAAGTTGCTTCCAAGACCAGCGACAACGCAGGCGACGGCACGACGACCGCTACGGTTCTCGCGCAATCGATCGTTCGCGAAGGCATGAAGTACGTCGCATCGGGCATGAACCCGATGGACCTGAAGCGCGGTATCGACAAGGCTGTTGCAGCTGCGATCGAAGAACTGCGCAAGATCAGCAAGCCGTGCACGACGAACAAGGAAATTGCACAGGTCGGCGCGATCTCGGCGAACAGCGACGCATCGATCGGCGATCGTATCGCTGAAGCGATGGACAAGGTCGGCAAGGAAGGCGTGATCACCGTCGAAGACGGCAAGTCGCTGCAGGACGAGCTCGACGTCGTCGAAGGTATGCAATTCGACCGCGGCTACCTGTCGCCGTACTTCATCAACAACCCGGACAAGCAAGTTGCCGTGCTCGACAACCCGTTCGTGCTGCTGCACGACAAGAAGGTGTCGAACATCCGTGATCTGCTGCCGGTGCTCGAGCAAGTCGCAAAGGCTGGCCGTCCGCTGCTGATCATCGCTGAAGACGTCGAAGGCGAAGCTCTGGCAACGCTGGTCGTCAACAACATCCGCGGCATCCTGAAGACCGTCGCCGTCAAGGCTCCGGGCTTCGGCGATCGTCGTAAGGCGATGCTGGAAGACATCGCGATCCTGACCGGCGGTCAGGTCGTCGCTGAAGAAACCGGCCTCACGCTCGAGAAGGCAACGTTGGCTGAACTGGGCCAGGCGAAGCGCATCGAAGTGGGCAAGGAAAACACCACGATCATCGACGGCGCTGGCGAAGCAGCGAACATCGAAGCTCGCGTCAAGCAAGTGCGCAAGCAGATCGAAGAAGCGACCTCGGACTACGACCGTGAAAAGCTGCAAGAGCGCGTTGCCAAGCTGGCAGGCGGCGTTGCAGTGATCAAGGTCGGTGCTGCGACCGAAGTCGAAATGAAGGAAAAGAAGGCACGTGTCGAAGACGCACTGCACGCAACGCGCGCAGCTGTGGAAGAAGGCATCGTTGCTGGCGGCGGCGTCGCGCTGATCCGCGCACGTACGGCAATCGCCGGTCTGAAGGGCGCTAACGCCGATCAGGACGCAGGTATCAAGATCGTGCTGCGCGCGATGGAAGAGCCGCTGCGCCAGATCGTCACGAACGGCGGCGAAGAAGCCAGCGTCGTGGTGGCGGCAGTTGCTGCTGGCCAGGGCAACTACGGCTACAACGCAGCGACCGGCGAGTACGTCGACCTGGTCGACGCCGGTGTCGTGGACCCGACCAAGGTCACGCGCACCGCGCTGCAGAACGCAGCTTCGGTTGCCGGTCTGCTGCTGACGACCGACGCAGCTGTCTGCGAACTGCCGAAGGAAGATGCACCGATGCCTGGCGGCATGCCCGGCGGCATGGGCGGCATGGGCATGGACATGTAATTCGGCTCGGGTCTCGCGGTTCCGCCTCGCGGTGGGATCGCATACGGGACCCGGTCGGATGTCCATCCGGGAAGTGCGCGGCGACGCGTGCTTCCCAAAAGCAAAAACCCGCAGAGATGCGGGTTTTTGCTTTTGGGGCCGACAAAAAAACTTTTAGGACTCAGGCTCCCGCTGCGCGATTGGTTTGCTGCGCCGGCGCGACGAGACCTTTGTCGCGCAGGTAGCTGAAAATTCGCGCGACGCTTTCAGCGGGGCTCAAAGCGCCGGTGTCGATCTGCAGATCCGGGGTCGCCGGTGCTTCATAGGGTGCCGACACACCGGTAAACGAGTTGATCTCACCAGCCCGTGCTTTCGCGTACAGCCCCTTCGGGTCGCGGCCCTCGCAGGTGGCGAGCGACGCGCACACATAGGTCTCGATGAATTTGTCCGCGCCGATGATCGCGCGCGCCATCTCGCGATCTGCGCGGATCGGCGAGATCAGCGCGGTAATCACGATCAGGCCGGCATCGTTCATCAGTTGCGCGACGTGCGCGACGCGGCGGATGTTTTCGCGGCGGTCCTCGCGTTCGAAGCCGAGATCGCTGGCGAGGCCGTGACGGACGTTGTCGCCGTCGAGCACGTAGCACGCGTGGCCGAGCGCGATCAACTGCTGTTCGAGCGCGAATGCGAGCGTCGATTTGCCGGCGCCGGACAGGCCGGTCAGCCAGATCGTCGCCGGCTGCTGGCCGAGCAGACGGGTGCGGTCCCGAGCGGGCACGGTGCTGCGAACGCGTTGCAGGAGGTTCGGCGGCTGTTTCATCGGTAGGTTTTCCTCACTTTCCTCGCTGCCCGCGCATTTTCCGCAATCAAATGAAAAACCCGCCTGAGAGCGGGTTTTTCACAGCGGCTTGCCGAACGCAGGGCGGACCTTGCGGCTGAGCGCCGAACCTCGATCAGTGCCGCGCTTCGCCAGGTGCTGTGCCTTTGCCGGGCGCCGGCGGGGTTTCGTCGTCGTCGCTGCTGCGGGCCCAGAAGAAGCGGTCCGGCATATACGAGCCCATGCCCGGCCGGAATGCATTGCGCACCGCCTGATACAGATACTCCTGGCTCTCGCGTACCGCCTCGGCGGGCTCCTGGCCGTTGGCCAGCAAAGCCGCGATCGCCGAACCGAGCGTATCGGTCAGGCCGGTCAACCGATGGCTCGCGCGGTCCCACGTGTCCTGGCGCAACTGGCCGTCTTCGCTGAACAGCGTGTTGACGAGCCGGTGCGAGCCGGTTTCCGTCGACAGAATGTACTCGCAGCCCTGCGCCAGCAGATGCGAGATTGCCGCGTCGAGGCTCGGCGCTTCGGCGTCGCCATCGGGCTGCGCGAGCGCGAGCAGCGCCGTCGCATCGGCGACCAGCAGCGTGGTTTGCGGCGCCAGCAGATCGGCGATCGCTTCGCGCAGTTCGTCGGCGGCGAGCACGTGTTCGTCGTCGAGCGTGAAGTCGGGGGCGAGGATCAGCGGGATGTTGTCGTAGTCGGCGACCACTTCCGCGATCGCGCTGACCACTTCGGCGCGGGTGCACGCGCCGACCTTGAACGCGGCGACCGGCATGTCCTCGAGCAGCATGCGCGCCTGGGTCGCGACGACGTCCGGGTCGAGTCCGGTGACTTCGTCGCAGTTGGCCGAATCGCGCACGGTGTAGCCCGTGAGCACGGAGACGCCGTGGCAGCCCATGCTGGCAAGAGTCATCAGGTCGGCTTGCAGGCCGGACCCGCCGGTGGGGTCGGAGAGGCCGAAGGTGAGGACGATCGGAGGCGTGTCGCTGGGCATGAATTGAGTAAAAGGTGCGGTTTTCGGCGCGCGAGGCGCAATTGGCTCAATTATGCGGCCTAAACCGCGCCGGGGGCGTTTTTTCGCGCGGCGCCGGCGCGCGCACCGTCACGTGGCATGACGCCGCAAGCGTCGCGAAAGGCGTCCGCGGCCGCCCCGTCGAAGGCCGGCGCACGCTACGATTGCGCGTTTTCGATTGCTAGGCATGGGGGCGCCAACACGGTACCATCATGGCTCCCGTTTCCACGGACTCAACGACGCGACACAAGAATGGAATATCAAAGCTGGATGTGCCTGATTTGCGGCTGGATTTACGACGAAGAAGCCGGCTTGCCGGACGAAGGCATTGCGCCGGGCACGCGCTGGGAAGACGTTCCCATCAACTGGACCTGTCCGGAGTGCGGAGCCCGCAAGGAAGACTTCGAGATGGTGCAGATCTGAAGCTTGCCGGGCCGCCGGCTTCGGCCGGCTGATCTCAGGTCCGGGTCGTGATGCAGGTTGCAGTCCGATTCTCGTCGGGTTTTTCTGGTCTTTCCGGGCCGGCCGCGTCGAAGCCTGACGCCGCCGGCACCGAGTCTCATCCTGGCGGCGCGGAACATCGTTGGGCGCGCCGTGTCGCAACGGTAGTCCGTGATTGTCCTGTCGCCGGTTCGCGCGTTGGCCGAGCACTCTGCAGCGGCGCGAAGCGACGATCCGTCAGCTTCGTGCCGCCTGCCCATGACTCTTCGATCCGCAGCACCCGTTTCCCTCGATGCCCTGCCTAACCCGCGCGGCGGTGCGGTCCGCGCCGCCGAGCTGGCGCTCGCCGAGGCGTCGCTTGCGTTCGAGCGCCACGCCGAAAGCGGCGCCGCTCTGCTGCGTGCGTCCTATGCGCTGCGCACCGCCGGCTGGTTCAGCGCGCAGCGTTTCGCCGATGCGCTGGTGCGGCTGTCGCCGCTAGCGGGCGCCGAGGCGGCCGAAGCGGAAAGCGCCCGTCCGGTGTTCGGCGCGGCGCTGCACGAATTTCGCGCGGCGCTCGAGCGCCACAATCTGCGCGAGCTGAGCTGCTCGCCGACCCTGTTCAATCACTACGGCGAACTGTGCGCGCAACTGGCCGACCACACGCCAGGCTCCGCGGTCGGCTTCGAAGACCTCGCGCTGTGCGCGCGGCCGGTGCCGCCGGCATCGATGCACGCGCACCCGGCCGAGCTGCTCGCGCATCTGCGGGTCCGTTACGAGCGCGCGTTGTTGCCCGTGTTGCGCTCGCAGGCCGATACCGGCAGCGCGGTCGCGCTTGCCGTCACCCATGCCGGGCTCGACGAACTCGATGCGGTGTTCGTCGAACTGGCCGGTCCCGATCCCTATGACTTCTGGCGGCTCGCGCGAGCCTGCGCGAAGGCCTTGCGCGCGCGCGGCCATGCGGCCCGCGACACCGATACCCGGCGCTTCTACGCGCGCTGCAATCTGGCGCTCGCCGATCATGCGCGCGGCATCGAGCGGGCGCCGCGTTCGCTGGTGCGCGCGACGCTCGCGCTGCTGTGGCGCGACTACGCGCTGTTCGGCGCGGCCGCCGAAGATGCCGATCAGGTCGAGGTGCTGCGCGATTACGGGCTGACCGTCGACTGGCACGTGGCCGGCACGCAGTCGTCGGAAATGCTGTGGGAGGCGGGCGCGCAGCAGGCTCAGGCGTTGTCGTCGACGCGTGAGCTCGGCGTGCTGACCGTCAACGCGAATGCTTACGAAGACTTTCTGCAGACCGCCGACGCGTCGATCCAGGCGTTGGCCGCCCATGCGCGCGCGGCCGATCAACCGGAGAAGGCCGATCCGAGCGAAGCGCTGCAGGCGGGCGATGCCGCTTACCGGCTCGGCGCCGCGGCCTGCGCGCTCGGCCTCGGTCACGTCGCGTTGCTCGCCGATGCGCTGGGGCTCGCGTGGCGGCGTCGCGCGCATGCGGGTGTCGCGACGCCCGCGGTGCGCGCGCATGTGATCGTCGGTGCGCCAGCGGCGGCCACGCTCGAACAGGCCGCCGAAGTGTTGCGCGCGACGCTGCACCAGGTCGCCGCGGGCGTCGCGCCGGCCGGCGGAGGGCAGTTGCAGGCGACGCTTGGCGCGCTCACGCGCGCGATCGAGCAGGGCGGCGCGTGAGCATGCGCTCGAGCCTGTTCAGCGGCGGGGCCTGAGCGCTGGGCGCGATGCCGGGGCGTATGTTGCCTGCGCGATGCGGTTCCAGATGCGGCGGCCCGCGCGACGCTCGCCGAACCTCGCGCGCCCGGGCCGCGATGCGGTGCTGGGCACTGCCTGGCCAGCCCATTTGAAGCGACGCATCGAGAACCCGTTCAACCTGTCCCGATCACCCGCTGGAGCGTAACCGGCGAGCCGCGTCGAACGTCAGGTTCCGCGCGCTGTTTCACCGCTTGATCGCGGCATGGCGCGAGCCGCGCGCGTGATAGAGTGCAACCTGATCCGGCGTCGATGGCATGCGGAACGCGCATTGCAGCACCTCGCTACGGCGATGCTCAACGCAGCCCGCCATCCCGCATCGTCTTTGCTAAAATCCCAACTATGTCCAAGAGTACCGATCGCATCAATCTGACCAACCAGTTCCTGATCGCCATGCCGAACATGGCCGATCCGACGTTTTCAGGAACGGTGGTCTACCTTTGCGATCACAGTGAGCGCGGCGCGCTCGGCCTCGTGATCAACCGGCCGACCGATATCGACCTGCAGGCGCTCTTCAATCGCATCGATCTGAAGCTCGAGATCGAACCGCTTCTCCATGTTCCCGTCTACTTCGGCGGCCCGGTGCAAACCGAGCGCGGCTTCGTGCTGCACGATCCGAAAAGCGGCAGCGGCTATACGTCGTCGATGTCGGTGCCGGGCGGGCTCGAAATGACCACCTCGAAAGACGTGCTCGAAGCCGTCGCGAGCGGCACGGGTCCCGAGCGTTTTCTGCTGACGCTCGGCCATGCCGGCTGGGGCGCCGGTCAGCTCGAAGACGAAATCTCCAAGAACGGCTGGCTGACGGTCGAGGCCGATCCGAAGATCGTCTTCGACGTACCCGCCGAAGACCGGCTCGAAGCGGCGCTCGCGCTGCTGGGCGTGTCGCTGTCGATGCTGTCCGGCGAAGCCGGGCACGCATGAGAGGGCAGGCATGAGTCAGTCGGCCGGACGTGAGGCGACGCTGCTTGCGTTCGACTACGGGGTAAAACGCATCGGCGTGGCGGTCGGCAATTCGCTGACGCGCCTCGCGCAGCCGCTCGTCGTCGTACAGAACCACAGCAAGGACTATCGCTTCGAGGCGCTCGGCAAGCTGATCGCCGAATGGAAGCCCGACGCGCTGATCGTCGGTTTGCCGATGCATCCCGACGGCACCCCGCACGAGCGCACGCAGCTCGCGAAGCGCTTCGGCAACCAGCTGAACGGCCGCTTCAATCTGCCGGTCACGTGGGTCGACGAACGTTATTCGTCGGTCGAGGCCGAGGCGGAAATCCGCGCCGGCAACGGCCGCGCCGACATGCTCGACGCGCAGGCCGCGAGCATCATCCTCCAGCAATATCTAGACGGACTTTCCGACGATCATGAGTTCCATTGACGCCGAAGCGCTGTATCGCGCGTTGCTCGACCAGATTCGCGCGGCCTACGGCGAGCGGCTCGCCGCCGCGCCCGGCAGTGCCGATGCGGTGGTGCTGGCCGGCATTTATAGCGGCGGCGCGTGGCTCGCCGAGCGGCTCGCGCGCGACCTGAACGTGCCGGATTTCGGCGTGGTGAACGTCGCGTTGCATCGCGACGACTACGCGAAGAAAGGCCTGCACGCGCAGGCGAGCCCGACCTCGTTGCCGTTCGCGGTCGACGGCAGCCGCATCGTGCTGGTCGACGACGTGCTGTACACCGGCCGCACGATTCGCGCGGCGCTCAACGAGCTGTACGACTATGGCCGCCCGGCCGCGGTCGAACTCGCGGTGCTCGCCGATCGCGGCGGCCGCGAGTTGCCGGTGGCGGCGCGCTTCGTCGGCGGCACGGTGGACGTGCCCGCCAACGCGACGCTGGTGCTGGCCCGCGACGAGAACGGCGCCGGCGGCCAGCGGTTTTCTTTTCACACCGAAGCACGCGTCGATTGAAATTCGCGTAGCCCGCGAGCATCGCCCCAGTGCGCGGCGACACCGATCACGTTGTAGTCCGTATTTGAAGCAGGTACACCATGAACACCGCCACCCAGGCTCCGCAGGATTCCTCCGCTAGCGCGTCCGAGCGCTTTCGTTACGGCTTCCTGAAGGGCAACCCGCAGCTCACGAAAAACGGCGAGCTCAAACATCTGTTGTCGATCGAGGGTCTGCCGAAGGCCATCGTCAACCAGATTCTCGATACCGCGGATCAATTCGTCAGCGTCACCGATCGCGAAGTGAAGAAGGTGCCGTTGCTGCGCGGCAAATCGGTGTTCAATCTGTTCTTCGAGAACTCGACGCGCACCCGCACCACCTTCGAGATCGCGGCCACCCGCCTGTCCGCCGACGTGCTGAACCTGAACATCAACGCGTCGTCGACCAGCAAGGGCGAATCGCTGCTCGACACGATCAACAATCTGTCGGCGATGCACGCGGATCTGTTCGTCGTGCGTCATGCGTCGAGCGGCGCGCCGTATCTGATTGCGCAGCACTGTGCGCCGCACGTGCACGTGATCAACGCCGGCGACGGCCGGCACGCGCACCCCACCCAGGGGCTGCTCGACATGTACACGATCCGCCACTACAAGAAGGACTTCACGAAGCTGCGCGTGGCGATCGTCGGCGACATTCTGCATTCGCGCGTCGCGCGCTCCGACATCCACGCGCTGACCACGCTCGGCGTGCCCGAGGTGCGCGCGATCGGTCCGCGCACGCTGCTGCCGGGCGGCCTCGAACAGATGGGCGTGCGGGTGTTCCACAACCTCGACGAAGGTCTGAAGGA
The DNA here is from genome assembly GCF_001931485.1 of Burkholderia sp. SRS-W-2-2016. Taxonomy (GTDB): domain Bacteria; phylum Pseudomonadota; class Gammaproteobacteria; order Burkholderiales; family Burkholderiaceae; genus Paraburkholderia. Next base: position 77,130 of record NZ_MSDV01000012.1, read on the forward strand.
CGTCGACGTGATCATCATGCTGCGTCTGCAGAACGAGCGCATGAGCGGCGCGCTGCTGCCGTCGTCGCAGGAATACTTCAAGAGCTGGGGCCTGACGCCCGAGCGTCTCGCCCTCGCCGCGCCCGATGCAATCGTGATGCACCCCGGTCCGATGAACCGCGGCGTCGAGATCGACTCGCAGGTCGCGGACGGCCCGCAATCGGTGATCCTGAACCAGGTGACGTTCGGGATCGCGGTGCGCATGGCGGTGATGGGCATCGTCGCGGGCAATAACGACTGATCAGGAAGCCGAAGCACCGGCTGAACCACAGGTTTAACAAAGGCAGCGCATGAAGATTCATATTCAAGGCGGCACGCTGATCGATCCGGCAGCGGGCACCGAACAGCAGCAGGACATTTTTATCGCCGACGGCAAGATCGCTGCAATCGGCAGCGCGCCGGCCGGTTTCCAGGCCGAACGCACGATCGACGCGAGCGGTCTGACGGTCGCGCCCGGTCTGGTCGACCTGTGCGCGCGGCTGCGCGAGCCGGGTTACGAGCACAAGGCGACGCTCAAGTCGGAAATGGCCGCGGCGGTCGCGGGCGGCGTGACGAGCCTCGTGTGTCCGCCGGACACCGATCCGACGCTCGACGAACCCGGTCTCGTCGAAATGCTGCGGTATCGCGCGCGCAACCTGCATCAGGCGCACGTGTATCCGCTCGGCGCGCTGACGGTCGGTCTGAAGGGGCAGGTGATCACCGAGATGGTCGAGCTGACCGAAGCGGGTTGCGTCGGCTTTTCGCAGGCCGATACGCCGATCGTCGATACCCAGGTGATGATGCGCGCGCTGCAGTACGCGAAGACCTACGGTTTCACCACGTGGCTGCGTCCGGTCGATGCGTATCTTGGCAAGGGCGGCGTCGCCGCGAGCGGCGCGCTGGCGTCGCGGCTCGGTCTGTCGGGCGTGCCGGTCGCCGCCGAAACGATCGCACTCCATACGATCTTCGAACTGGTCCGCGTGACCGGCGCGCGCGTGCATATTTCGCACGTGTCGTCGGCGGCCGGCGTCGAGCTGGTGCGCGCGGCCAAGGCCGAGGGGCTGCCGGTGTCGTGCGACGTCACCGTGAACCACGTGCATCTGATCGATCTCGACATCGGTTACTTCGACGCGCAGTTCCGCCTCGACCCGCCGCTGCGTCAGCAGCGCGATCGCGAAGCGATCCGCGCGGGCCTCGTCGACGGCACGATCGACGCGATCTGCTCGGCCCACACGCCGGTCGACGACGACGAAAAGCTGCTGCCGTTCGCCGAGGCGACGCCGGGCGCGACCGGTCTCGAGCTGTTCCTGTCGCTGACGGTCAAATGGGCCGACGAAGCGGGCGTGCCGCTCGCCACCGCGCTGAACCGCATCACCACTGCGCCCGCGCGGGTGCTCGGTCTCGAAGCGGCCGGCAGCGTCGCGGTCGGCGCGGTCGCCGATCTGTGCGTGTTCGATCGTCGCGCGCACTGGCGCGTCGAGCCGCGCGTGTTGAAGAGCCAAGGGCACAACACGCCGTTCCTCGGCTACGAACTGCCGGCCTGCGTGCGGGCGACCGTCGTGGCGGGCCGGCTCGCGTACGAAGCGCGCTGAGCCGCCGCGTTCCGGTTTCGCTCCACTCAGGGAAAGCTCCGGCCATGAAGCTCGCGTTACGCAAGGTCCGTCTCATCGCTCATCTGCTGCACGGCATGTGGACCGTCGCGACGCGTTTTCCGAACGCGAGCGCCGAGCGGCGTCACGCGCTCAATCGCGCGTGGTCGCTGAAGATGCTGCGGCTGTGCGGGATGCGCGTCGTCGTGCACAACGACGCGGCGCGGCTCGATCGCGGCGCGCTGGTGGTCGCCAATCACATCTCGTGGATCGACATCTACGTGATCAATGCGTGGCGGCCGACGCCGTTCGTGTCGAAGGCGGAAATCCGCCAGTGGCCGCTGGTCGGCTGGCTTGCGCAGCAGCTCGATACGGTGTTCATCCAGCGCGAGAAGCGCAGTGACGCGAAGCGGATCATGCACGAACTCGCGGATCGTTTGAGCGCCGGCGAGCTGATGTGCGTGTTTCCGGAGGGCACGACGTCGAACGGGCTCGCGCTGCTGCCGTTTCACGCGAATATGTTTCAGGCCGCGGTGTCGGCCGGCGCGCCGGTACAGCCGGTGTGCATCATGTATGAAGACGCGGCGGGTAAGCAGTCGACCGCGCCCGCATATATCGACGATCTGTCGCTATCCGATTCGCTCGATATGCTGTTGCGCGGCGGCCCGCTGACCGCTCATGTGTATGTCGGCGCGCCGCTTGCGCCTGGCGCGGACCGCCGCGAGCTGGCGGCGCAGGCGCAGCAGGTGGTGGCCGGTGCGCTGTCCGATTTGCAGCGCGGTCAGGCGCCGACCGGCGCGCTCGCGCAGGAGCGCGAAACCAACGCGACTGCATCGACTGCCGTCGGCGCGGCGGACCCGCTGATCGAGCCAGTCGATCAATCGGGGCGCTCTGCCTGAGTTCATGCCGCTGGCTCGAACTCGCCAGTGGCACGATCGCGATGCCCGGGAACACCGCGGCGGCGCGCCGAGCATAGACTTGCTCCGGTTCGAGTCGCCACGCGCGCGGACATGGCGCGACGATCAGCGCCTCGCCCAACCCGCCTTCAATCCCTTCCAGTCAATTCCCGCCGCGCGGCACCGCGCAAGCATCGCAATCGACCTGGGTCAGCGTGCGTTCCGCCGGATGCTTCGCGAGCGTTACCGCGGACAGCTTCTGGCCCCACACGCAGCCCGAATCGAGCCCGACCAGGTTGTCGCGCATCAGCAGGCCGAGCGCCGCCCAATGGCCGAACACGACGGTGACGTCGGCGGTCCGGCGCGAGTGCGCGTCGAACCACGGCACACAGCCGGCCGGCGCCGAAGCGAGCGTGCCGCTGCTGCTGAAATCCATCGTGCCGTCGGGGGTGCAAAAGCGCATCCGCGTGAGCGCGCTGCAGGTGACGCGCAGACGTTCGATCCCCTTGAGCGCCGGCGTCCAGCGATTCGGCTCGTTGCCGTACAGACCCGCGAGCGTCTCCTTCCAGTTCGGCGCGCGCAGCGCGCGCTGCAATTCGTCGGCCAGTTCCAGCGTGAGCGCGACGTCCCATTGCGGCAGCACGCCCGCGTGCACCATCAGCATGCCGTGCTCGAAATGCGCGAGCGGCCGGTGGCGTACCCATTCGAGCAGATCGGCCGCGTCGGGCGCGGCGAGGATCTCGTCGATCGTGTCGCCTTTCTTCGACTTGCGAATCCCCGCCGACACCGACAGCAGATGCAGATCGTGATTGCCGAGCACCGGCACCGCCCGCTCGCCGAGCGCGATCACGTCGCGCAGCGTCGCCAGCGATTCCGGTCCCCGGTTGATCAGGTCGCCGGCGAACCACAACGGCGTGCCGGCCGGCGGCGCGGCCTTCGCGAGCAGTTGTTCGAACGGCTTGCGACAGCCTTGCAGATCGCCGAACGCAAGAGGGACCGGGGAAGTGGACGGGCTGGAAGCGGTGGACGGTGTCATCAAACGAAGTGGAAGCAATTCGATACACGCGGCGACGCAGGAGACGTGCCGCGGTGGGCGGTGCAGCAAGTGAGCGTGACATAATAGCCCGTTTGACGTTCGGATATCGCGCCTTCGGTTGGCGGACGCCGCTCGCCGGCCAAGCACGAGAACCGCGCGCGTTATTGCGCCACAACAAACAGGATGACTCTCGTGAACGAAGCCAGCAGCTCCTCTGCGGGGGCGACGCAATCCATTCGCACGCTCGTCACCGGTGCCAGCGGTTTCACCGGCCGCTATCTGGTCGAGAAACTGCTCGGGCGCGGTCATACCGTGATCGAAGCGGTGTCCGGCGGCGACCAGCCCGATACGCCGACCCGCATCAAGCTCGACATCACGTCGCCGGACGAATGCCGGCGCGTGCTCGACAGCGTGCGCCCCGACTACATCGTGCATCTGGCCGCGATCAGCTTCGTCGGTCACGCCGATCCGCTCGACTTCTATCGCGTCAACGTGCTCGGCACGCTGAACCTGCTCGAAGCGTGCGCGGCGATCGGCCATGTGCCGCGCAAGCTGCTGATCGCGAGCAGCGCGAACGTGTATGGCAATGTCAGCAGCGCGGCGATCGACGAAAGCTTCCCGCTCACCCCGGTCAATCACTACGCGGCCAGCAAGGCGGCGATGGAAGCGATGGTGCGCACGTGGTTCGACCGTCTGCCGGTCCTGATCGTGCGGCCGTTCAACTACACCGGGCGCGGCCAGGCGGTGAACTTCCTCGTGCCGAAGATCGTCAGCCATTTCGCGCGCCGCGCGCCTTCGATCGAACTGGACAACATCGACATCGCCCGCGACTTCTCGGACGTGCGCTACGTGGCGAGCGCGTACGAAGCGCTGCTCGATGCCAATGTAGCGAGCGAGATCGTCAACGTCTGCACCGGCACCCCGTACTCGTTGCGCGAGATCCTCGCCGCGGCGAGCGAGCTGACGGGGCACGAACTCGAAGTGCAGATCAATCCCGCCTTTGTCCGCCAGACGGACGTCAAAATGCTGGCGGGATCGCCGGCGAAATTGCACTCGCTGGTGCCGTCGGTCGAATCGATCCCTTTCAGCGACACGTTGCGCTGGATGCTGACTGCATAACGCTGAAGGGCGCAAGCCGATGCTGAGGGCGGCTTCTGCGCCGATAACGTTCGCATCGGCCCCCTTTTGGGCTGCTTTCGCCACCCTTACATCCGCTTCTTCGCTCGTCCCCCGAGTCGCGCTGCGCGCCGCGTCCTGCGGCGTTACGTTCGTTAAAACACTTTTAAATGCGGTTAAAAAAGTTATTTTACTGATCGATCGCAACCGATTTTGTCAAGCTGTTTCAAGTTGTTAGGGTTCTAGTTTTTGCCCGGGGCCGCTTTATAATTGGGCCTTCTTAAAATTGGCGTCTGAGTGTCTGCCGGTTGTGCGCGGCGGCGCGACGGGCGCCAGCAGAAACGAACACCACCACTACGCGGGATGCGCGGGCCGGCACAGTCACTGCGGTCTGTCACCCATACCTGGAAGGGAATTTCATGATTCTGGTAACGGGCGGTGCCGGTTTTATCGGCGCCAATTTCGTGCTCGACTGGCTCGATGAGTCGGACGAAGCAGTGCTCAACGTCGACAAGCTGACCTACGCCGGCAATCTGGGCACGCTCAAGGCGCACCAGGGCAATCCCAAACACGTGTTCGCGCGCGTCGACATCTGCGACCGCGCCGGGCTCGACGCGCTGTTCGCCGAACACAAGCCGCGCGCGGTGCTGCATTTCGCGGCCGAAAGCCACGTCGATCGCTCGATCCACGGTCCGGCCGATTTCGTGCAAACCAACGTGGTCGGCACCTTCACGCTGCTCGAGGCGACCCGCAGCTACTGGAACACGCTCGGCGAAGCCGAACGCGCGGCGTTCCGCTTCCTGCACGTGTCGACCGACGAAGTGTTCGGCTCGCTGTCCGCGACCGATCCGCAATTCTCCGAGACCACGCCGTACGCGCCGAACAGCCCGTACTCGGCGACCAAGGCCGGCTCCGACCATCTGGTGCGCGCGTATCACCACACCTACGGCCTGCCGGTGCTGACGACCAACTGCTCGAACAACTACGGTCCGTACCAGTTCCCCGAAAAGCTGATTCCGCTGATGATCGCCAACGCGCTCGCGGGCAAGCCGCTGCCGGTCTACGGCGACGGCCAGAACGTGCGCGACTGGCTGTATGTGGGCGACCACTGCAGCGCGATCCGCGAAGTGCTCGCGCGCGGCACGCCGGGCGAGACGTACAACGTCGGCGGCTGGAACGAGAAGAAGAATCTCGAGGTCGTGCATACGCTGTGCGATCTGCTCGACGCGCGCCGCCCGAAGGCGGCCGGCTCGTACCGCGACCAGATCACCTATGTGACGGACCGCCCGGGCCACGACCGCCGCTACGCGATCGACGCGCGCAAGCTCGAACGCGAACTCGGCTGGAAGCCGGCGGAAACGTTTGAAACCGGTCTGGCGAAGACGGTCCAGTGGTATCTCGACAACCAGCAATGGGTCGACGAAGTCGCTTCGGGCGAATACCGGAAGTGGGTCGAGACCAACTACGCGCAACGCGCGTGAGGACACGGTAATGGCGCGCAAAGGCATTATTCTCGCGGGCGGTTCGGGCACCCGCCTGTACCCGATCACGCATGTCGTCTCCAAGCAGCTGCTGCCGGTCTACGACAAGCCGATGATCTACTACCCGCTGTCCACGCTGATGGTGGCGGGGATCCGCGACGTGCTGATCATCTCGACGCCGCAGGACACGCCGCGCTTCGAGGCGATGCTCGGCGACGGCAGCCAGTGGGGGATGAATATCCAGTACGCGGTGCAGCCGTCGCCGGATGGACTCGCGCAGGCGTTCATCATCGGCCGCGAGTTCGTGAATAACGATCCGTCGGCGCTGATTCTGGGCGACAACATCTTCTACGGCCACGATCTCGCGAAGCAGCTCGAGCGCGCCGACGAGCAGCCCGATGGCGCGACCGTGTTCGCGTACCACGTGCAGGATCCGGAGCGCTACGGCGTGGTCGAATTCGACCAGCAGTTCCGCGCGCTGTCGATCGAGGAAAAGCCCGCCAAGCCGCGTTCGAACTACGCGGTCACCGGTCTGTACTTCTACGACAAACAGGTCTGCGACATCGCCGCCGACATCAAGCCGTCGCCGCGCGGCGAGCTCGAAATCACCGACGTCAATTCGCGCTACCTCGCGAACGCGGCGCTGAACGTCGAGATCATGGGCCGCGGCTATGCGTGGCTCGACACCGGCACGCACGATTCGCTGATCGAGGCCGCGACCTTCATTGCGACGCTGCAGAAGCGCCAGGGTCTGGTGGTCGCGTGCCCTGAGGAAATCGCCTACCGGCGCCAGTGGATCGACGGCGAACAGCTGCTCGCGCTGGCGAGGCCGCTCGCGAAGAACGGCTACGGCCAGTACCTGCAAAACCTTCTTACGGATCACGTCGCATGGCCATCCAGGTAACCGCAACCGCGCTGCCCGAAGTCAAGATCATCGAGCCGAAGGTGTTCGGCGATGCGCGCGGCTTCTTCTTCGAAAGCTTCAATGCGCAGGAATTCGCCGAGAAGGTCGAGTCGAATGTCGAGTTCTTGCAGGACAACCATTCGCGCTCGGCGCGCGGCGTGCTGCGCGGTCTGCACTATCAGATCGAGCACGCGCAGGGCAAGCTGGTGCGGGTGGTCGAAGGCGAAGTGTTCGACGTCGCCGTCGATATCCGCAAGAGCTCGCCGAATTTCGGCAAGTGGGTCGGCGTGACGCTGTCGGTCGAGAATCATCGGCAACTGTGGGTGCCGCCCGGTTTCGCGCACGGCTTCGTGGTGCTGTCGGAGTCCGCGCAGTTCCTCTACAAGACCACCGATTACTGGTTCCCCGAGCACGAGCGCAGCATCGTGTGGAACGATCCGGCCATTGGTATCGAATGGCCGATCGACTTCGAACCGCTGCTGGCGGCGAAGGATGCCGCGGGCAAGCAGCTCGGCGACGCCGAAGTTTATGCGTGAGGTGAGCGTGAATCCTGAGCCGACGATTCTGGTGACGGGAGTGAACGGGCAGGTCGGCTTCGAACTGCTGCGCTCGCTGCAAGGTCTGGGGCGCGTGGTGGCATGCGACCGCTCGGTCCTCGATCTGTCCGATCTGGAGCGCGTGCGTACCGTCGTGCGCGAGTTGAAGCCGTCGCTGATCGTCAATCCGGCCGCTTACACCGCGGTCGACAAGGCTGAGACGGACATCGCCGCCGCGCGCCGGCTGAATGCCGACGTGCCGCGCGTGTTGGCGGAAGAGGCGGCGGCGAGCGGCGCGGCGCTGATTCACTACTCGACCGATTACGTGTTCGACGGCACCAAGGACGGCGCGTATGTCGAAACGGATGCGACCAATCCGCAGAACGTGTACGGGCTGACCAAGCTCGAGGGCGAGCAGGCGATCGCGGCGACCGGCTGCGCGCACCTGATTTTGCGTACCAGCTGGGTGTATGGGCGACGCGGCAAGAACTTTCTGCTGACGATGCTCAAGCTCGGCAGCGAGCGTCCCGAGTTGCGCGTGGTCGCCGATCAGATCGGCGCGCCGACGTGGTCGAAAACGATCGCGACCGCAACCGCGCATATCGCCGCGCAAGCGCTGTCGGCGGACGACCGCACGCAGTGGTGGGCGCGACGTTCCGGCGTCTATCACTTCACGTCGGCCGGCGCGACCTCGTGGCATGGGTTCGCGGAGGCGATCTTCGCGAACGCAATGGGCGAACGCGCGCCGAAGGTCGTGCCGATTCCGGCGAGCGACTATCCGGTGCCCGCGATGCGGCCGGCCAATTCGCGGCTGTCGCACGACAAGTTGACCGAAGCATTTGGATTGCGTTTGCCGGATTGGGCCGATGCGCTGAAGCTGTGTTTGAGTGAGTAACTTGGACCAGAATTCGTCGCGTCGGGAGCAAGCCGGTGTCGTAATCGTCTTTTATCGCCCGGACCACGATTGCGTGGCCCGGGCGAACCGGCTCGCCCAGGTATGGCCGTGCGTGGTGATCGACAACACCGAGAGCATTAGCACGCCGGCGGCGCTTGGCCTCGATGCCCAAATCGACTATGTTGCGAACGGCGCGAACCTTGGGATCGCGACCGCGCTGAACCAGGGCATCGAGCGACTGCACGCGGCAGGCTGCACGTCGGTGTTGATGTTCGATCAGGATAGCGAACCGTCCGAGCAACTGCTGCGCGAGTTGCCCGAGACGCTCGCGGCCGAGCGGCAGCGCGACCGGCGCGTCGCGCTGATCGGGCCGGCGTACGAAGATACGCGCCTGCGTGGCGTGGCGCCGTTCGTGCGCTTCGGTTACCTGTGGCTGCGGCGGATTCCGCCCGAGGGCGTGAAGCCGATCGACGTAGACTTCCTGATTACGTCGGGCTCGTGCGTGAACCTCGACGTGTGGCGCGAGATCGGTCCGATGGACGACGGCCTGTTCATCGATTTCGTCGATCTCGAATGGTGCGCGCGGGCTCGCGCGAAGGGCTATTCGGTGCTCGGCGCGCCGGCGTTGCGGCTCGCGCATGAACTGGGCGGCGAACCGGTGAAGGTGTTCGGACGAAGCTATCCGGGGCACAGCGCGGTTCGGCATTATTATCTGTTCCGCAATGCGATCGCGCTGATCCGGCGGGCCTATGTGCCCTGGAGCTGGAAGTCGACCGAACTCGTGAAGATGCCGGTCCGGCTCGTGATCTACGCGTTATTCATGCAACCTCGCCTGCTGCATCTGCGTCTTTCCCTGCTGGGGATCTGGCATGGACTGACCGGGCGCGATGGTGCACTGTGAAACGCGCACACTACCCACTTTACATATTCCATTCAAATAGACAGCTTGCATGTTGACTCTTTCACTTCTTGACCTCAAACAGAGCCTCGCGTCATGGCGGTTGTGGACGCTGCTGGGCTGGCTGGAGATCCGGCAGCGCTATGCGCGTTCGCGGGTTGGGCCGTTCTGGCTGACTATCAGTATGGGGGTGATGATCACCTCGCTCGGCGTCGTGTATGGCACGCTGTTCGGCCAGAAGATGAACGAGTATCTGCCGTTTCTGGCGTCGAGCATCGTGCTGTGGGGGTTGTTTTCGCAGTCGGTGAACGAGGGGAGCGTTGCGTACATTAGCGGTGCGTCGTACATCCGGCAGGTCCCTACGCCCAAGCTGATCTTCATTCTGCAGGTCATATGGCGCAATCTGATCGTCGTCGCCCATAACTTCGTCATTGTTATCGGCCTCCTTGCGATCTATGGCGTCAAAAGCTGGGAAGCGCTGCCGATGTTCATCCCCGGCTTGCTCGTATATCTGCTGAACGTGATGTGGATTGCGATGACGGTGGGCCTGTTGTCCGCACGCTTTCGTGACCTGCCGCAAATCATCGGCGCATTGCTGCAAGTCGCGTTCTATGTCACGCCAATCATTTTCCGTCCCGAGTCGCTGAACCGGTTCGCGTTTATCGTCGAATGGAATCCGCTCGCCTATCTGATTGAAATCGTGCGGGCTCCGCTGATCGGGCAAATGCCGAGCATGGTGGCATGGCAAGTGACGATCGGCATGGCTGTGATCGGCTGGCCGATTGCCTTGCTGATGACTGGCCGCTATTTGAAACGTCTTCCGTACTGGGTTTGAAGAGAGCGACATGGCGTACATTGAACTGAACAACGTGACGTTGGACCTGCCGATTTTCGACGTGCAGGGTCGCTCGCTGAAGAAACAGGTGCTGCGGATGGGGCGGCGCAACCGGATTGCGGAGGGCAACGACGGTGTCATCGTCGTACGCGCTCTGGACGATCTGACCTTCCGCTTCGAGAGCGGCGATCGGGTTGGACTGATCGGCCACAATGGCGCGGGCAAGTCGACACTGCTGCGTGCGATGGCCGGCATCTATCCTCCGACGGCCGGCACGCTGTCGCGAGAGGGCAAAGTCGTGCCGTTGCTCGACATCAGTCTGGGCATGGACGACAACTCGACCGGCATGCAGAACATCCGGCTGCGCGGGCTGCTGCTCGGCATGACCGATGCGGAGATTCGCGAGAAGCAGAACGATATCGCGGAGTTCAGCGAGTTGGGTGACTATCTGGACCTGCCGGTTCGCACGTATTCGAGCGGGATGAAGATGCGACTTGCGTTCGCCGTTTCGACATCGGTCGACGCGGAGATCCTGCTTCTCGACGAAGTCATGGGTGTGGGTGATGCGTCTTTCATGCATAAGGCAGAAGCGCGTCTCGAAGAACTGCGCGGCCGGGCCGAGATCGTCGTTCTCGCGATGCACTCGAACAGCGAAATTCGCAAGGTGTGCAACAAGGCGCTCTGGATGGAGCGCGGATGTGTGCGTGCGTTCGGCGAGGTCGAAGAAGTCGTGTCGCAGTATGCGACTGCGATGGGGGGCTGAAGCTGTGAATGGCAACGGCGGTACTGCGGGACGCTGAATCAATGAAGTTGCGTAGAGCACGTTCGTTGCTGAGCCGGCTGGTCGCGGGTGATGGATTGCGTTGGGCCGTGCGCAAAGCCTACGGGGTCTTTCGCCGCGAAGGTCTGGCAGGCGTGAAGCGACGGATCGCGTGGTTGCGCGCGGGCGCGCCGGGCACCGTCTCTGCGCAGCTCTACGCCGAATGGGTGTGCCGCTACGATCAGATCGACGACGCAACTCGCGTGGCCATTCGCGCGCGCATCGCGGGGTTTGAAAATCCGCCGCGAATTTCGGTAGTGATGCCCGTCTACAATCCCGATCCCAAATGGCTGGCTGAGGCGATTGAATCCATTCGCGGGCAGCTCTATCCGTATTGGGAACTGTGCATCGCGGACGACGTGTCGACCAATCCCGAGATCCGTCCGTTACTCGAGCGCTATGCTCATACGGACGAACGGATCAAGGTCGCGTTCCGGCAGAAAAACGGTCACATTTCCGCGGCATCTAACACTGCGCTCGAACTTGTGACGGGCGCGTGGGTTGCGCTGTTCGATCACGACGATATATTGCCGGAGCATGCGCTCTATTGCGTTGCCGATGCGATCGAGCGTAATCCCTCGATCCGGATGATCTACTCCGACGAAGACAAGATCGACGAATCCGGCAAGCGCCGCGAGCCGTATTTCAAGTGCGACTGGAACCCGGACCTGTTTCTCTCGCAAAACATGTTCAGTCATCTGGGGGTGTTTCAGACCACTCTGCTGGACGAGGTGGGCGGGTTTCGCGAGGGTTACGAGGGGTCGCAAGACTATGATCTTGCGCTTCGTTGTGTCGAGCGCGCTGGCGTTGGCGCGATCCATCACATCCCTCGCGTGCTGTACCACTGGCGGGTCCACGCGCAGAGCACGGCGGCGGGCGCGGATGCAAAGCCTTATGCCGTAGTGGCCGGCGAGCGGGCGCTTAACGACCACTTCGGCAGAATGGGCGTTCGCGGCGCGGTGGAGTTTGCGGTCAATGGATACCGTGCACGATACGCGCTACCAACTCCCGCGCCGCTTGTCAGTCTGGTCCTTCCAATCCGAAATGAACTCGAATTGCTCAAACAGTGCGTCACGAACATTGTCGGGAAGACCACGTACGGCAATTTCGAAATCCTTATCGTCGATGCCGGCTCAGACGACCCCGCGACGCAGGACTACCTGGCCGCACTCGAGCGCGGCGGGAAGGTTCGGGTGTTGCGCGACGACCGGCCACGCAACTTCTCCGCATGGTGCAATTCGGCTGTCGATGCGGCGAATGGCGAGATCGTCGGCTTGATCGATAGTGGTATCGAAGTACTCTCGCCCGACTGGTTGTCGGAAATGGTCAGCATTGCGTTGCAGCCCGGCGTCGGCGCGGTAGGCGCGAAACTGCTTTATCCGGACGGTACGGTGCAGCATGCCGGTATGACACTGGGTCTGCATGGCGTGGCCGGATCGGTTCATCAACGCATTCCTCGCAGCTCGTTTGGCTACTTCGGTCGCGCCAGCCTGATTCGATCTGTTTCCGCGGTGACGGCTGCATGCATGATCGTGCGCAAGTCGGTCTATCGCGAAGTGGCAGGGTTGGATGAGCAGGCGGCGGTGATGGCGTTCAGCGATGTCGACTTCTGCATTCGTACGCAGGAAGCCGGCTATCGCAATGTCTGGACCCCGTATGCGGAGCTGTATCACCACGAGTCGTCGATTCGACACTGCGGCAGCGATTCTGCGGGACAAGCTCACTTCGACGGAGAGGTGCAGTACATGCAGCGGCGTTGGGGCAGCCTGTTACGGAGCGACCCGTCTTATAGCCCCAACCTGACTCTGGACGAAGGTAGTTTCGCTCTGGCATCGCCGCCGCGAGTGGATGCGCTTGTTTGAGGGCATACGGCGCGCGCAGACACTGGGCAAGAGCACAGGCGATCGATGTCCACCGATCCAGATCCACGTGGGAATCCTGATTGGAAAATAAAAAGCCGCGCGAAGCGGCATGGTTGTATTGGTGTTTGGTTTTCAGGCTACATGTGTAGCGTCGCTGCTTGCCGCGCTAGAGCCTTTTCACACAACACGACGAGTTGGCCTGGCGCGTGTCTTCTGCCATTGCGCCGCTCAAGAAAGGAATCATCGCTTTCACAATGAAGAAAGTGGCTTGTAATTTGTTTAAGGTACCCTGAAGCGTCCTGAGGAGCGTATATGAATAAAACACCATCGGTCGCCGTGATTATTCCATTTTATAACGGTGCGAAATGGCTCGAACGGGCCGTGAAGAGTGTTGCGGAACAAACCATTGCGCCGGCGGAATTCATCGTCGTTAATGATGGCTCAAAGGCCGAAGAGCGCGCCGCGCTTGACCCTTTGGCACAAAAATATGGATTTCGCATAATCGACAAATCGAACGGCGGGCAAGGCTCCGCCCGAAACGTTGGTGTCGCTGCGAGCACATCCGACTATATATGCTTTCTGGATCAGGATGATTTTTATCTCGAGAATCACATCGAGATTCTCGTGGGTAATCTTCCGGAAAATGATCTTCGGCTCGGCTTTGTTTATGCCGATCTGCATATTGCTGACGGTGATGGTGGATTGGTATTCACCAGTTCAGTGAAGGAGCACTCGCCGTCGAATCCGAAAAAGTCGTTGATCGATCTGCTGAAATCCGACATGTTCGTCCTGCCGTCGGCTTCAATTATCACGCGCAAGGCATTTGAAGCGGTCGGTGGCTTCGATGAGCAGTTCATGGGCTACGAGGATGATGATCTCTTCCTGAGAATTTTCCGCAGCGGCTTCACCAACTACTACGTCGACGAGCCGGTAACGGTCTGGTGCATTCATAGCGAGAGCACTTCGTACAGCATCCGCATGTGTCGGAGCAGGTTCAGGTATTTCATGAAGCTATCGAGCCAGTTTCCCGACAACCCGGACCGAGGCCTGTTTTTTTTCCGGGACTGCATCGCGCCTCGATTTGGCCGCGCATTCCTCTCGGATGCGTTGAAAGCGACAACGAAAAAAACCGCGGACAAACAGGAGGTGGTAGCAATTCTCCAGGAGTACGCGAAGGTATTACGGCAAAGCAGATATGTCCGCCGCAAGCTGAAACTGAAGTTCTCGCTTGTTGCATTCGTTCTCGACTACTCGCCGCCGTGGGCTATCAAGGTAATGCGCTACGCCACACTTTCGACTGGAGTGCGACGAAGCCTTGTCACCTGATGTTTGGGCACCCGCAACCCATTGAATCCGCAGATCGAAGCGGACATTCATGGGCGAAGCGGGCTCCGTGCGCCAGGATTTACGACAAAAGACGACGGTAAAACTGTCGACGCGACGGCTTGGTCAGATTCGTCGCGTGAGCGCCGGCAGACTCCGCGCCCCTCTCTATGCGCCTTTGTTTTTCGGCTGCCATGTCGCGTACCACTCGTCGTCGAAAATCGCGTTGCATAGCTTGCGGTAGCAGTTATCCCAGGTGAATTCGGAGCCGGACCGCGGGCGCGGCGCAAAGCCGTTCGCGGCCCAGTCACGCAGCGCCACGGCAAGCGTTTTGGGATCATCTCCGGAGAAATAACACGCCTGGTCGCCTGCGATCTCGCGAAACACCGGAATGTCGCGTGCCAGAACCGGTAAGCCTGCCTGAAACGCCTCGACGATCGGCAAGCCGAACCCTTCGTTGACGGATGCCATGATGAGCCCTGAGCTCGCACTATAGAGAGCGCGCACCTCGCTATCGCTGCAGCGAGGCAGCCAATGCAACCGCTTCCCCAGTTCCGGGGAGCGGCGCAACTGCTCGGAGAACTGGTCCATCTTCCAGCCCTGCTTGCCGATGATGATCAGATTGAGGTTCTCATTGGCTTCCCATAGTTTTTCGAATGCCGCAAAGACCTGCGGGTGGCCTTTGCGAGGTTCGACCGTACCCACCATGATGACGCTGGGACGCAGCCGCGCGTTCTCGAGAGCGGCGAGGGTGGCCGACGAACTTTGCCCTTTGAGCTCTTCGCTGCGAAAGTCATTGCGAAAATCCGCGCCGAGATGAGCGAAGCCGATCGGCAGTGGTCTGTTTCGCAGACTGGGATCCTCGTCGAGCCAGGCGATTACATCATCGGCGACAGACCGGGAAATGCAAACAGCAGCGTCGGCGATGCCGAGAAGACTGCCGTACCAGTTCTCTGTTACGAGCTTGACGAAATCGTCGTTGAAGTACTGAGGGCATCGCAACGGCAACAGATCGTAGATGAGCACCACGATGCGCAGGCCGTTCAAGCGCAACCGCCGCAATTCGTCAAATTCGGCCGCCGTGATGATCGGATAAACGTCGGCGAGGAGCAGCACATCGCCGGCCCGGACATCGAACGGTGCTTCCGGCAGATCGAGGGGCGGCAGACCCAGCAGCGACAGCGGTCTGGCGTACGTATGGCGTAACAGCCCCTCGCGAATCCGTACAGCTTCGCTGCGCAAGCCGCGGGGCGGCGTTTCAAGTGCGCGGCGGGTAATCTCGCGTACGACCCGTTGAATGCCCGAACCCGAATCGATACGCGCCAATTCGGAGATATCGATCAGGAGCCGGCTATATCCTCCGCCGCGCGATGGCGACGGGAAGCTGCGCACGAGGCTGCGCGACGCGGCCGCTACTCCATTCGGCAGCGCCGACACAGCCTGGATATCGGTCTGCATTGTTTGCGCCACGACAGTGACGCCCGGCGTTGCATAGGCCTTTTCGATCGCATCGACGCACTGTTCGGCAGTGACTTCCGCCGACTCCTGCGGCGGCAGAACCGCGGTAAGCGTGCGCATCGCGTCGGCGCCGAAATGCTGGCTCAATACTTCCATCTCGCGATCCGAATACACGATCACGCCAACCGCTTCCTGCAGCACGGACAGGCTGCACGGATAGTGCCGCAGCGCAGCTTCAATGCCATTGTCTTCGGCAAAGCGCAAAGCAGGGTAGCCGTGCGCCTGCAGCAGTACAGCCCGGAACTCGTCGATGCGTCCGCGCTCACGGGCCGACGCGTACATCAAGTCGGACAGAACCGCGTCATGCAGGATCACCACGCCTGGGCAGCAGGGCAGCAGCGTTTCGATCTGGAAGCGATGAAACGGCGAATTGCCGATTTGATAAACGACGCGATCGAAACGCCCGGCCTGCGCGAGGAAGTCCGCCGGAGCGAGTCGCGGAAATCCCCACAGCAGGTGCTCCGAGGTTTCTTCCTCACTGACTAGCGTGATGTCGTAGTGGCGTGCGAGACGGGGCAGAAGGCTTGCGCTGTGCTCGGCCACACGGGTGGCCTGTGGCGGTAACGGGGACACGAAGGCCAGGCGGGGGCGTTTTGGAACGACGCTCGTGATCCGTGTGTGACCTTGTCGCGATCGGGCGTCATGGATCGTCTCGAGCGCATCCCAAGCCCGTTCGGCCGACGCGTGCCACGTAAATTGCGCGGCCTGGCGCGGGCCGTAGTTTGCGAGTTCCTGTTGAAACGACGGGTTCTCCAGTACCTTGCGCATGCAAGCGGCGATGGAGTCGGGATCTTCGGGGTCGAAGGTGGCATCCGCGCGTCCGATCACTTCGGGAAGACTCGTGGTGTTGCTGACAATGGTCGGTGCCCCGCACGCCATCGCCTCGCCGGCAGGCAACCCAAAGCCCTCATGCCGGGAAGGAAATACAAACAGACCGCACGCCGAATAAAGAGCCTGGAGGTCGTCCTCTTCCACGAAGGGGGTGTAGACAAGACTTTCGGTTGGGATGCCGAGTTGCGCCGCCTTTTGATACAACCTGGCGCGATCTCGTTGCCCCGCGATGAACAGCTGGTGTGTTCTCTGCAATTCCCGCGGCAGGCGCGCATAGGCTGCCAGCAAGCCGGCTTCATTCTTGTTCGGCGTGTCCGCGGCCAGAAACATGATGAACGAGTCGCGCAGGCCATAGCGTGCGAGCAATGCCGCGCGTTCATTAGCCGGCAACGATGTCGGATGGAACTGCGGCCCGATACCGGCGCGTATATTGAAGACTCGTTCGGGCGCGCAGGAAAGATGATCGATCGCCTCATTGCGGCTGGACTCGGAAATGGCGAGCAGCCCTTCGCACGACGTCAGTTCCTGAATGCCGCGGTAATACCACCGGGTGTGGGGCGAAGGTACGTTCGAGGTTCCGAAGAATTCGGCGTGCCGCAATAACGGAATGAGATCGTAAAAGGTCGCGACTACGGGCAAACGACCCAGTTGTCGCGGCAGGCAACCAACGACATCGTTGTCTTCGAGCACGCTGCACACATGCACGAGGTCCGGCTGAAGGGACGCAAGGAAATGCGCCCGCAGGGTTTCCGCGTAAGCAAGGCGTGGAGCATCATGGAGCAACGGTACGGCGCCGCGTGGCGGATGCCACACGCGGATGTTCTCGCGAGGCAGAACCGATGAGAAGGTCGCGATCAACTCCTCGGCTTTGTCCATGTAGACACCATTGAGCGCGATAGTGACCTCATGTGCTCGCGCATTGCGAACCATGGCCAGCGCAAGCTCCCGCGAATAGCGACCGATACCGCGGTCGCTGCCACTCCCTTGAGCTGCCTGCAAATCGATCACAAGACGCATAGTGTCAGTTTTTTTAGAGTGCAATGAAAATCGGGTTGGAGACGCTGACGATCAAGCCAATGTCGTCGTGCGAGAGTTGGACGTGCTGAGTTGCCGATACAGGCGCGCTTCTTCGGGGCTGAGATCGGTTGCACTTGCAGGAGTGGCCGCCGCTGCCTGTTCCTGCATTGCCGCGGTCTGCTCATACACGCGATAGCGGCGAGCCAGCCATTCCACCGGCCGCGGAGCGATGGCACGCATGAGCCGCAGGCCACGCTGACCTCCCGGCAGTCCGAGCAGAAATCGACCGGTGCGATGAAATACCTGTCGCGCCCGCTGTTTGGTGGGCTTCATACGCCGCACCATCCGCAGCGGCGCGGTCACCCGCCAGCACGTGCTGTTGAGCATCGCGGTGACCTGCTCGTTCGCTAGTCGCGCGGCGTGTTGCGCCGCGAGTGCGCTGCGTTGCGCGTCGTCGCCGCGGCGGGTTTGCTCGGCCAACGCAACGGCGGCCTGCAGGTTCGCCTGGCCAAGCGTGTCCGCCAACTGCTGCAACTGTTGCATGGCGGCGGACGAACGATTGTTTGCGGCCTGCGCTGTGCTTGCGAACTGTTCGACGGCCGCGGTTGCCTCACGTCTCACGGCATCCGCGTCACGCAGTGCCGCGGATGCCTGCTCGCCGATGCGCCGATTTTCTTGTGCTGCCGCCTCGCGGACCCGCTGCAATTCTGCGGCAGCCTGTTCGCGAAACTGCTGCAATTCCTGTTCGGCACGCTCGGCCCGCAGCAGTAAATCCCCAGGTGTCTGAAACGGATCGAACACGTTCGGTTGAACCCGGAAATGTTTTCCCAGTTCGTCCTTTTTTTCGTCGGCAACGTAGAAGCGGTTCAGACCATCGAACCAGGCGAAACTGTAGCCACTCGAAATCAGCATCGGCTCCCAGTCGCCGTAGGACTCCTGCTGCGAATTTGGCAGGGTTGCCTCGACAAGCACGATCCAGGGGCGAAAAAGGCGAAAGTCAGCGCCGGCCAGCACATCTGCTTCGGCACCTTCCACGTCGATTTTCAGAAAGTGAATCGGACCCTGGGGGCAGTGTTGCCGGCAGATCTCGGCGAGCGGCAGCGCCTCGACGATCTCTTCGGTCACCTCCCAGCCGGCCGTCCGATGGCGAGTCGCGATCGCTGCATCGACCGTGGAGAGGCCGCTGCCGCCGATCCGGTAGAAGCGGTACGATCGGGCCTCGCGAGCAGCGGCCACGCTGAGATTGATATCGTGAGGGCGCATTGCGCTCAACGAGTCGGAAAAACTCGCATCCGGTTCCAGATTGATGCCGTGCCAACCGTGATCGTAGAAAAGCTGCGTGACTGACGACACATGCGGGTCCGCTGCGCCGACATCGATATAAAAGCCGTTACGAATGTGCCCGAGCGCGCGCCAAAGCATGACGTCTTCTTGGTTCTGTGCGAAGGAAGTCAATGTCATGAAGGTTCAGAGCGTGAGGTTGATGGAGCGGCAAGGCATCTCTGAAATTCAGAGCATGCGGGTCAGGGTTTCACGCAGCGTCGGTACGTTCAGTGATACGCCGTTGGCCTGGAGCAGTTGGTTCAGCTTGTCGGGGTTGCCGCAAAGCCGGTGTACTTCGTTTTTGCGCACGAAGGCGGGATTCACCTCGATGGTCATCTTGTGGCCGGTGATCGCCTCGAACGTGTCGATGATCTCGCGTAGCGTGTAGGGCTTGCCCGTGCAGACGTTATAGGTTTCACCCGCCTGACCATGCGACAGCAGCGCCATATAGGCGTCGCAAATCAGTTGCACGTCGTTGAACTCCCGTTCGACGTCCAGATTGCCGAGCGCCACCGAAGCCGCACGCTCGGCAAAATGTCTGGCGAGCTTCGGAATCACGAAGTTGACGCTCTGACCCGCCCCTGTGTAGTTGAAGGGCCGGGTGATGACGATGTTCAGCCGCTCGGCGTAGGTTCTGGCCATGTATTCCATCGCCAGCTTGCTCATCGCGTAATGGTTCACCGGCGCCGGCGGATGCGCTTCGCTCAACGGCGATTGCTCGCTGTTGCCGTACACGTTGGCGCTGCTCGCGATCAGCACGCGCTGCGGCGCGGTCGGCAACTGCGCGAGCGCGTCGAGCAGATACGTCGTGCCGACCACGTTGACCGCGTAGAACGCGCTGAGGTCCGCGTGTCCGACAAAGCTGATCGCGGCCAGGTGGACGACGGCATCCGGCGCGATCCGGCTCACCTCGTCATGCAGCGCATCCTTGTCGGTGAGGTTCGCGTGCAGAGCGACGACGTCGTGTCCTTCCGCCGCGGCTCGCGCGGCGAGGTGGCGCCCGGTGAAGCCGTGCGCTCCGGTGATGAGGATTTTCAAAATGAGAACCCCTCGGTATTGCGGCGCAGGTCGGCCTCGACCATCATCTGGCACAGCTGTTCGAGCGTGGTGTGCGGTGCCCAGCCCAGTTTGGCTTTTGCCTTGGCCGGATCGCCGATCAGCAGCTCGACTTCGGCCGGCCGGTAGAACTTCGGATTCACGCGCATCACCGTCTTGCCGGTGGCGGTATCCACGGCCGATTCCTGCTCGCCGCTACCCTTGAATTCCACCGTGATGCCGGCGCCCTTGAAAGCCATCCGGACGAAGTCGCGTACCGTCTCGGTGCGATTGGTGGCGAGCACGAACGTGTCGGGCTCGTCGGCCTGCAGCATGCGCCACATGCCTTCCACGTACTCCTTCGCAAAACCCCAGTCGCGCTTCGCATCCAGGTTGCCGAGTTCCAGCACGTCCAGCTTGCCCAGCTTGATCTTGGCCACGGAGTCCGTGATTTTGCGCGTTACGAATTCCCGTCCGCGCAGCGGACTTTCGTGGTTGAACAGGATGCCGCTGGAACCGAAGATGCCGTAACTTTCGCGGTAGTTCACCGTCATCCAGTGCGCGTAAAGCTTCGCGACGCCGTAAGGGCTGCGGGGGTAGAACGGGGTCTCCTCGACTTGCGGGATCGCCTGCACCTTGCCGAACATTTCGGAGGTGGACGCCTGGTAGTAGCGAATCTTCGGGTTGGTGATGCGGATCGCTTCCAGCTGGTTCAACGCGCCGACGCCGGTGATCTGCGCGGTGGTCGTCGGCTGGTGGAAGCTGACGCCGACGAAGCTCTGCGCGGCGAGGTTGTAGACCTCGTCCGGCTGGGCTTCCTGCATCAGCGTGATCGAGTTGCCCAGATCGGTCAGATCGTATTCGACGAGCTGCAGGTCCGGATGGTTCTGGATACCGAGTTCCTCGATACGCCAGAAGTTGACCGAGCTCGTGCGGCGATACGTGCCATAAACGCGATATCCCTTGTTCAGAAGCAGTTCAGCCAGATAGGCGCCGTCCTGCCCGCTGATTCCGGTGATAACCGCGCATTTCTTCGAGAGCTGTGAATTGTTCATGAGTATGGATTGTCGGTGGTGGATTTCAGTGGAAGTCTGGTGCTCAGGCCGAAGCGAGCGGACGTAACGAAAGCGATTGGCGATCCAGCCCGGGATTGAACATGGGATCGTTGTACAGATAGGTTCGCCAGCGCTTGAGAAAACGGTTCAGGTCGGTGCCGGGCGGTGCCGTTTCCCCGCGTGAGGCCTTTTCATGATGAACCAGCTCGGCATGCGGCGTGTAGACGATGCGGTAGCCGAGCATCTTCAGCCGCAGACACATGTCCACATCGTTGAATTCCAGTGTGAACACTTCGTCGAAGCCGTTGATTTCTTCGAGCACCGAGCGCCGGGTCGCAAACACCGCCCCCGTGACCATCGACCACTCGCGATGGACGATGGCCCAGTCCTGGTAGGTCGGTTGATCGGCAGGGCAGCCGAGCCACGTGTGAGCGCACGTGCTGATCAGGCCGCCGGCCATCCCGGCATGTTGCAGCGTGCCGTTCGGATACAGCAGCCGCGCGCCGGCGCCGCCGACATCTTCCTGCATCGAAAAAGTCAGCAGCGCCTGTAGCCAGTCGGTCGATTCGCTGGTGATGTCGTCGTTCATCAGCACGACTTGCTCGGTCTGGCTCAAGCGCCAGAGCTGATTCATCTTCTTCGCGTAGTTGAACGGTTCGCCGGGCGCGCGCGTGGTGACGATGCGCGTCAACGCGAAGGGCCACGGCCGGTCGGCGTACGCTGAGCCGTCGGACAGGTCATCGCCGACGATCACATGCAGCCTGTCCATCGGATAGTCGAGGCGCGCGATGGTTTCGAGCAATCCGGTAATGAACGGACGGCTTTGCGCGCCGCCGTCTGCTGTCGCGGGGCGGCCCTGGCGAGTGGGAATGCACAACGTGACCGGAGGCATTTCGTTGGCATTGCGAGTCAATTGCAGCGCGTACGGCGCGATACCCGGCTTCAGCTCGAAATGTATTCGATCCTGCCCCAGCCAGTCCTCGATCACACGCTGACGCTCTTGCGTTGGAATCTGCGGATAGCGTTTGTCGCGCGTCGCCAGTACTTCTGCGATGCGGCTGATAGGGACGCCGGTTTGCACCGCTTCGAGCAGCAGTGCGTAACTGAAGGCTGCCCCATACGCCGCCGCGGAAGGGAGAAGTTTGGTCAGGACATTCGCCTGAACGGCGATCGGCAGGCCGATATAGTCATAGGCGAGCAACAGCGCGAGGTCGAAGTCCGGACGCAGATCGAGCGCCTTCTCGCGGCGCAAACGCTGATCCACGTAGAAGATGCCGATGTCGGGCCTGCCCATCGCTTCGCGTTGCAAAGCCGGACCAAATTCGGCGGTGATTTCAGTGCCGGCATCGCTGAGCACATACCAATGCGCGCCGCCCTGAATTTGTGGCGTGCGGCCTTTCGCGTCCCGCAGTGCACCCTCGGCGGTAACGGTCAACGGAATCAGAAAAGCTTGCGACAAGAGATTTTGCATGGAATCAGGACCGTCGTTGTGGCGCGAGAAGTTGCTCGATGCTTTGCTGAATCAATGCGCCGACCCGCTCGGGCGACAAGTCCGTGGCGATGCGCGCCCGTGCCCTGTCTCCGATTGCATGATCGCCTTTTTCGACCAGCGCGGCGGCTTTTTCGAGCGACTCGGCCAGATGGTCTTCGTCGACCTGGGCCCAGACGTTGCCCGTCGTATAGGCGCCATGATCGTCTTGCAGCGCGGTGACGGCATAGCGAACGGGAAACCCGCAAGTGTCGTCGAGGAAATCGCGCGTGCCGCTGTAGTCGGTGGCGACGACGATCTTGCCCATTGCCATCGCCTCGGCCACCGTCAGGCCGAAGCCTTCGGCGCAATGGGGCGACGCGTAAATGTCGGCCATTGCCATCAGATTGCGCATGGTGTCGAGATCGAGCGCACGGTTGATCAGCACGACGCCATCCGCCGCATCGCACAGCTGCTGTAACTGGTTGCCCTGCTGCGGCATGTCGAACAGGTGCTTGGTCTTCAGCACCAACTTCCAGCCGGACCGTCCCAACCGGGTTCGCGCAAAAGCGCGCACCAGCGCAAAGGGATTTTTACGAACCAGATAGCTCGAGCCGTCGAACGCATAAAGGATCACGCGGTCTTCGGCATCGAGGCCGATTTCCGTTTTGGTGCGGCGAATCTTGTCAGGACCTGGAAGGCTTGGCGGGACCGTCACCACGTACGGGATCACGTGAACAGGGGCGTCGGTGCTCGCTGCGAAAGCCTTCTGACAATAGCGACTCGGAGCCCAGATGGCATCGACCGAACCGAATGTGGGATGCCAGTAGTTCGGGATATCTTCCGTTTCCCAGACGAACAGCCCCAGTTTCAACCGGGCGCGCTCGATCGCCTGCTTCTGTTCTTCGATCAGGAGTGCGGGCCAGGCCTCCGGGTTCAAATGGATGGCTACGACGTCCGCCGGACCGGAGAAATCGTTGATATCCAGCGGCAAGGCCATCCGCCGATGAATGTGGAAGGGCCGCTTGACCGGTGCGAGATTGAGCGCGTACGGCGTGCGTCGTAATGCGGACACATAGGATCGGCTGGCAACGCCGAGGCCGTTTGCGTAGTTCCACGGGCCGATCAGCTGGATGGCCGGCTTCAGTGCGGAGCCGGGCAGGTGCCGGGGCAGCGTGGACTGCCGCGGCACGCGCGACGGCGCCGCATTGCCGGCCGGATCCGGATTGGCGGCAGCTACCTGAAGCGCGGGTTCGGCCAGCGCCACGTCGTAGCCATGCGCTAGCAGCACTTCACGCCAGCCGCTGCTGTCCATGCCTTCGATCTTGTCGCGCAACGCCATCACCTTGACGAACGGGAAGCCATCCTCGATCAGATTCTTCCAGTCGAAAAGCGTACGGTTGTCGCGGTTCTCGGACGGGAACATCACGGTGTGAGAAATTCCACCGGCCCGCAGCGTAGGGGCGAACTTGAGTTCGTACCGTTGAATGACCTCGTGCTTCGTCGGCAGAATCACGACGTTATTCAAGAAATCCTGCAGAACGGGCGACGCCAGTGCGCGGCGGCGCAGCGCGAGGAAAAAGCTCTGAATGTGCCACTCGTATTCCCAGCTCTCCGTGATGCCGACCATATCGCCGGGCGCCGAACGCACGCGAGTCAGCAGCTTCTCGAAAAGCGAGTCGTTGAGGGGGCCGATCACGCTGTCGTTGAGCAAGTAAAGCGTGTCGGCGTCGAACAGTTCCGGTTGGACCTGTAGCACATGCGCCCAGGCGGCGAAGTCGAACCCGAGGTTCTCGCGCACAACCAGCGTATCCACCTCGTCAAGCGACAGTGCATCGGCGTCAAACCAGTTTGCGTCCGCCGCCACGATCAGCGTGACATCGATGCCATGCCGGCGCAGTGCGGCGATATACGGGCGCACATGCGGCTTGAGCTTGCCGTCGGGCGAGTGGGTGACGAACAACGCGACCTCGCGCCTGTCGCGCGTCGCTTTGCGATACTCGATCACGGCGTCAGTCACAGGCTTGCCGAGCGGCGCGCCGGACTCGTCGGTTGGTTGCGTGCTGGCGAGGCCGGTACCGAAAAGCGCCTGCTGACGCCGTGCTCGCAGAAAAGCGATACGTGCGGGCATCCGGTGAGGAGTCGCTGCCCACCATAGGGCCTTCATTCCGCGGCGCAGCGTTGAGCGGACCGATGTTGGGATACGGATCATGGTTCCTCTGAGCGGTGCTGTCACTCGCCAGGAAGTACTGGTCATCAGCGCTGTGACGCGCTCGTTGGCTCGTTGCGCGTCGCGTCGCAATTCGTCGTTAAGCCGGTCCTGTTCCGCAAGTGCCTCGTTGGACCGGCGCGTCGCTTCCTCGAGGTTTTGCGCCATCTGCTGAATAGCATCGGTCGCGCGCTGGTTCGCGGCATCGGCTTCGTGCGCGGACCGCTCCACCGCCCGGAGTGCTTCGCGGCTTACGGTATTGGCCTGCGCCAGGGACTCGGCGGCCTGTTCGCGAATCTGCTGCACTTCCTGCGCGGCTTGCTCGCGAACCTGTTGCATCTCCTGCGTAACCTGCTCGCGAGTGTGCTGCAGTTCCTGTTCGGCGTGCCGGGCGCGTTGCAGTAACCGCGCAGGCGGCTGAAAGTCGTCGAAGACATTGGGCTGAACATGGAAATGCTTTCCCAGTTCCTCTTTCATTTCGTCGGCCAGATAAAACCGGTTTAAGCCGTCGAACCAGACGAAGCTGTAGCCTTGCGAGGTAAGCGTCGGCTCCCATGCATGAGACTCTTCCTGCGACAACGGCAGGGTGGCTTCCACGAGCACGATCCAGGGGCGGAAACGGTGGAAATCCGCGCCCGCCAGCACGTCGCCTTCGGCGCCTTCCACGTCGATCTTCAGGAAATGAATCGGACCATGGGGGCGATGCAGTTCGCAGATATCCGCCAGTGGCAGCGCGTCGATCGTCTCTTCAACCACGTCCCATCCGCTGGCGCGATGACGTGCGGCGATCTCGGCGTCGAAGGTCGAGAGGCCGGTGCCGTCGATTTTGTGGAAGACATGCGAAGCGGCTTCGCGACCGGCAGCCAGTTGCAGATTGATGTCATGCGGACGCGCGGCGCTCAGCAATGCGAAATAGGCCGACTGCGGCTCCAGGTTGATTCCGTGCCAACCCCGATCGTAGAAGAGTTTGGTTACTGACAGATCTTCCGGGTCGGCCGCGCCTACATCGATATAGAACCCGTTGCGCACGTGACCGAGCGCACGCCACAGCATGATGTCTTCCTGGTTCTGCGCGAAGGAAATCAATGTCATGAATGGTCAAGCCGTGATGTGAGTGGTGTCATGAAATACATCTACCATGATTGACTGATGAGTCACAAAGGGCGACGCCATTTTTATCGTGCGCGGCGGATGCATGGCCAGGTGCAACGTTTGCACAACGTTCACGACTCATCGTCTCCGATGCCGACGGCACGGCGGTTGTGATCGCCTGCGGGATGTCGCTCGCGATGCGCCCTTCAGATCAGGCTGTACGAAGCTGCAAGCCGATAACATTGACGCGCTCGTATTGCGAGGCCCCGACTACCGGATGAGTCGGCAGAGCGGCCTGCAAACTTGACGCGAATAATGTTTGGGCGCGTTGAGCAAAGCGTCGCCGATCTTCGGGGGACGAAGGCCGGCGCTGCGAAATGCTCGACCTGTCAGGCCCGCACGATTTCGTTCGAACGCACTCGCTAGCGATGCGTGTCCCGGTCACTGTCGCCCATAAATATCCTCGAAGCGCACGATGTCATCCTCGCCCAGATATTCGCCGCTCTGCACTTCGATCATCACCAGATCCAGCACGCCCGGGTTCTCGAGGCGGTGTTTATGGCCGGCGGGGATGTAGGTCGACTCGTTCGTACTAACGAAGATGTCCCGTTCGCCATTGACGACCTTGGCCATGCCGCTGACGACAATCCAGTGCTCGCTGCGGTGATGGTGCAACTGCAAGCTCAGGCTGGCGCCCGGCTTGACCACGATGCGTTTGATCTTGAAGCGCGTGCCTTCTTCCAGCACGGTATAAGTGCCCCACGGACGGGTCACTGTGCGATGCAGCTTGTAGGCTTCGTGATCCTGTTTCTTGAGTCTCGCCACGACCTTTTTAACGTCCTGTGCCTTGTCGGGGTGAGCTACGAGCAGGGCATCGGGCGTATCGATGATCATCAGGTTCTCGACGCCCACGGTGGCTACCATGCGGTTCTGGCTATGCACATAGGTATTACTGCTATCGACGAAGATCGCTTCGCCGGTGGTGCGGTTGTTGTCTGCATCCGGCGTCGACAATTCGCGCACTGCGACCCACGAGCCGATGTCGCTCCAGCCGAAGTCGGCGGGCACCACGGCGACCTTGTCGGAGCGCTCCATCACTGCATAGTCGATGGAAATATCGGGAACCTGAGAGAAGGACTGCGAAGGGATTTCGAGCATCGCGCCGTCGTGCGGCATCGACGCCCAGCAGGCCTCGACCGTGGTCGCGACATCGGGTGCGTTGCGGGAAATTTCGTCGAGGATCGTCCCTGCCTTGAAGCAGAACATTCCTGAGTTCCAGTAGAAATTTCCGGCCTCGATGTATTCGCGAGCCGTTTCTACATTGGGCTTCTCGACAAAGCGCAACACCTGTTTGCCGCTACCCAGGGGGGCGCCTGCCTCGATGTAGCCAAAACCGGTTTCCGGCGCGCTGGGCACGATGCCAAACGTGACCAGATGATCTTGCTGGGCGAGGCTGACGGCCGCCTCGACGGCCGCCTCGAAGCGCGCCTGGTCCTGTATGAGATGGTCCGCGGACAGAACCAGCATCAGCGCATCGCGGCCGTGCTTCGCGGCTATGCAGTGCGCGGCCATCGCCACGGCCGGGGCCGTGTTGCGCCCCGCGGGTTCGAGCAGGAAGGCGCCGGCCTGAGCGGGCTTCGCCAGGGCCAGTTCATCCTTGCTCATGAAGTAGTACTCACGGTTGGTGACCGTCAGGATCTCAGCGTCCGTGCCAGTTGCCGCCGCTGCCCGCCGGTACGTCTTGAACAGCAAACTATCCCCGTCAGCCAGTTTCATGAAGGGCTTGGGATAGCCCTCACGGGAAACAGGCCACAGTCGGGTTCCGGCACCGCCGGAAAGTATGACGGGAATCAGCATAGTTCTGATCATCACCTTCCTGAAGATAATGCCTCGATCTTACCCTGTAACCGCCGTCAATCGGTCAAAAGACATGCTCTTAACAATTCGTGACAGTCAACCGGCAGATTGCGTGTTGCAGGGCATCGCAAGGCAGCGTTGTACGACCCGGCGCCATGAGTGAAACGGTTAACTTGCGTTGAGTTATGGCCGTTACGAACTACACTTGAATACATCAGACATTTGGCTTTGCCACCCGAAGCACAGACTTATCGCCATTTCCCGCTCGCTGGATTCATTAGCCTTCTTAAGCGTCTGGCGATGCTGTTCATCCGGTCCATCGGCGTGTGCGAAGTCTTTGCAGTCCAGAGGGTTTCAATCTCATCCATGCGAATCGCCATTGTTAGTTCTCCACGTAGTGGAAGTAGCTGGGTGCGCTCGGTGCTGGCGAACAGTCTTGATCTACGCGAAATCGCGGTCCATAACTATCTCGACGCACCAGCCCCATTGCCGCCGCGCTGCATAATTCAGGTCCACTGGTATCGCGAGCCGAACTTTCAACGTTTCCTCGTGGAAAACGAGTTCAGGTCCGTGGTAATCGGGCGTCACCCGCTGGATGTTCTCCTCTCCGTTCTGCAATTCATTCGCCACGAACCCGAGACCAGTCAGTGGTTGCTGGGTAACGCGGAAATTCCTCTGGAACTGGCGGGCCAGTCGCCGAGCTCCGATGCGTTCGCGGACTATGCATTGGGGTGGGGTGCCGAAAATCTTTTGTCGGTTACCTATCAATGGTGGCATGACGAGCACGCGCTGCGGGTCCGGTACGAGGATCTGGTGAAGGGCTCGAACGAAAAGTTCGTTGCGCTGGTCGGAGCTCTCGCAAGCGAGGCGCCACGACAGCGGTTGGACGAATCACTGCAACGCTTCGATTTCAACTATTTCCACTCGTTGCCGAATCAGCACGGCTGGCAAGGGCGTGCCGGTCTTTGGCGGCGGTTGATACCCGCGAGGACGGCGCGGGCGATTTACAGAAGGCATCGCCATCTTTTTGACGCTCTCGGCTACGACGTTCCGTGGACGCTGACGACGCGCCAGCAGGCGATGCGCAATTGGGAAGCTTTGAGTTAATCGCATCGCACGCCGACTAGTAACGCGGCGACGGTGTCGTTATTACTGGTGGCAACGCGTGGCCATGCCAGGTTTTACCGATGTGCGGTCATGCCGACTACCATTGCAGTGATTGGTGAACCAACTCCAACGCGGCAGTTTGCGCCGAAGCCAGACCAATTTGCCTGTAGCAAGTCACCCGCGTAACAAACAGAAACCCCAGTTGCGCAAACCGCTCATTTTCAGCACACTAATCGCTTTGCTGACCCCGTTTAAACAACTCAAGCGCTCCCCCGGCGCCGATCGCCGCCTTCCCCGATGACAGTGAGTGCGGTACCTAGTATGAATCACGGCATAGTGACCGTGTCGGTGGTCGTCTTCCATCCTGACCAGCAACTGCTCGCACGGACCTTGGCCAGTCTCGCGCAAGCCAGCACAGCATTGGCGCGCGTCGCGCCGGGCGTGTCGGTTCATCTCTATCTGATCGATAACGGCGGCATGCCCGAGATGGGCGAGAGCCTCGCCGGGCTGTCACAGGCCGGCATCGATTGCACGGTGCTCGCCGGCCACGGCAACGTCGGCTACGGTCGCGGCCACAATCTCGCGATCGAGCAGGCGAACAGCCAGTTTCACCTGATCCTGAATCCGGACATCGACATCGATGCGCAGGCGCTCGTAGCCGCCCACGAGTTCTTCGAAGCCCATGCCGACACCGGCTTGCTCGCGCCACGAGTGAACGACGACGCCGGCCGCGAACAATATCTGTGTCGTCGCTTCCCGACCCTGCTGGTGTTGCTCGCGCGCGGCTTCCTGCCGTCGGTGCTGCGCCGGACCCTGTTCGCGAAGCGCCTCGCTCAGTATGAAATGCGCGATGTGATCGACGGCCGTTCCATCGTCTGGGATCCGCCGATCATCAGCGGCTGCTTCATGCTGTTTCGCACGGACGTGCTCAAACGGATCGGCGGCTTCGACCCGCGTTACTTCCTGTATTTCGAGGACTACGATCTGAGCTTGCGCACGCATGAAGTCGCCCGCGTCGCTTATGTGCCGCGCGTGACTGTCGTGCACCACGGCGGCGGCGCATCCCGCAAAGGCTCCGCCCACATCCGCATGTTCGCCGCGTCCGCCTACAAATTCTTCAACCGCTTCGGCTGGAGGCTGTGGTGAGCCGCGTTGTCGTGACCGGCGCGAACGGCTTCGTCGGCCAGGCCGTCTGCCGGCTCGCGCTGGCGGCGGGGCACACGGTCACCGCGCTGGTGCGCCGCAAGGGCACGGTCATGCCCGGCGTAACCGAATGGGTCCACGACAGCCCCGATTTCGCCGGACTCGACGCCGCGTGGCCGGCCGACCTGCAGGCCGACTGCGTGATCCATCTGGCCGCCCGCGTCCACGTGATGCACGACCAGTCGCCCGACCCCGACGCAGCCTTCGACGCGACCAACGTAGTTGGCGCGCGACGCGTCGCCGAGGCCGCGCACGCTCGCGGCGTGCGCCGTTTCGTGTTCGTCAGCAGCATCAAGGCGGCGGGAGAGCGCGACGGCGGAGTGCCTTTGAGCGAGGACGCGGCCGCGCCGCAAGACGCCTACGGCCGCTCGAAACTGCGTGCGGAGCGGCAACTCGCGCAGTTCGGCGCGTCGACCGGTCTGGAGGTCGTCAGCGTGCGTCCGCCGCTGGTCTACGGCCCGGGCGTGCGCGCAAACTTTCTCAGCATGATGAACGCGGTCTCGCGCGGCTTGCCGCTGCCGCTGGGCGCGGTCAAGTCGCGCCGCAGCCTCGTCTACGTCGATAACCTCGCGCACGCGCTATTGCACTGCGCGACCGACCCGCGCGCGACCCACGGCTGTTTTCACGTCGCCGACGACGATGCGCCCACCGTCGCCGAATTGCTGCGGATGGTCGGCGACGCGCTCGGCCGTCCGGCGCGGCTCGTGCCGGTGCCGGTCGGCGCGTTGCGCTTGCTCGGCAAGCTCACCGGGCTCGGACCGCAGATCGGCCGGCTCACCGACAGCCTGCAGCTCGACACCGGCCGTCTGAAACGCGAACTCGGCTGGCAGCCGCCTTACACGACCCGCGAGGGTCTGGCCGCCACCGCCGCGTGGTACCGGTCGCGCGACCAACGACAATAACCGACATGAGCCTTTCACTTGCATCGTGGCCCGCCGTGGCGGGCGTGTTCGTGGTCGCGGCGATCGCATCGACCGCGATCCTGCGCGTTCTGCTGGGCACCGGCCTCGCGTGGCGGCTGGCCACCGACATTCCGAACGCCCGTTCGCTCCATGTGCGCCCGACCCCGCGGGTCGGCGGCTGGGGCATCGTGCCGGTGTGCGTCGCGGCGATCTTGTGGCTGGCGCCGTCGATGTGGCTGATCGCGGTGGCGGCGGCCGGTCTCGCGGCGTTATCGCAGATCGACGACCGCCGCGGCTTGCCCGCGCGCGTGCGCTTCGCCGGTCACCTGCTCGCGGTCGCGTTGCTGCTGATCGTGTATCCGGCGGCCGCGCCGTGGTGGCTGCTGGCGGGCATCGGTTTCCTGATGCTGTGGCTGATCAATCTCTATAATTTTATGGACGGCGCCGACGGTCTGGCCGGCGGCATGGCGCTGTTCGGCTTCGGCGCGTACGGCATCGCGGCAATGACGGCCGGCCAGCCGGCCATGGATCTGGTGGTCGCGGCGGCGGCGGTGGCGGGCGCCGCGCTCGGCTTTCTTCTGCTCAATTTCCATCCCGCCCGGCTCTTTCTGGGCGACGCCGGCTCGATTCCGCTCGGCTTTCTCGCCGGCGCTCTCGGCTACTGGGGCTGGCGCAACGCGCTGTGGCCGGTGTGGTTTCCCGCACTGGTGTTCGCGCCGTTTATCGCGGATGCATCTGTAACACTGCTGAGACGTTTGTTACGCGGCGAAAGGTTCTGGGAGGCGCACCGCGACCATTACTATCAGCGGATGGTGCGCTCCGGCATGAGCCACGCCCGGATGGCGGGCTACTGGTACGCGGTGATGCTGGGCGGCATAATGCTTGCTCTATGGGCACTGCAACAGCCCGAACTCCAGCAGTGGGCGATCGTCGCCGCGTGGTGCTGCATGTTGGCGTGCATGGGCGTCGCTATCGATCTACGCTGGAGACGCGTTGAAGCCGATACTGCCAGCACGAAATAAATCTCGAGGTTTGCCTCTGATGTTTCGCTCAAAAGCTTGGTGGTTATCACTGAGTGCTTTCGTTTTCGATCTGGCCGCCGTCCTGAGCGCGTGGCTGATCGCGTACGTCATCCGTTTCAATGGCGCCGTGCCGGTCGAATTCCGCGACGGCGCGTTGCACGCGCTCGTCTGGGTGCTGCCTGTCTACGGCGTAATGTTCCGCCTGTTCGGCCTGTATCGCGGGATGTGGGTGTTCGCGAGCCTGCCCGACCTGTTGCGGATTTCGAAGGCGGTCGCGAGCGGCGCATTGCTGTCGATGATCCTCGCGGTGATGGTGCAGCCCACCCCGATCATTCCGCGCTCGGTGCTGCTGGTCTCGCCGCTGTTCCTGTTCCTCGCGATGGGCGGCGCGCGCGCGCTGTATCGCGCGGCCAAAGAGTTCTATCTGTACGGCGGTCTGGTCGCGCAAGGCAAGCCGGTCGTCGTGCTCGGCGCCGGCACCGCGGGCGCGATGCTGGCGCGCGAGCTGTCGCGTTCGAGCGAATGGCGGCTGATCGGCCTGCTCGACGACGACGTCTCCAAGCACGGCCGCGAAATCTACGGCTACAAAGTGCTCGGCGCGATCGACACGCTCCCCGAAATCGCCGACGCGATGAAGACCGAATACGCGATCATCGCGATTCCGTCCGCGTCGGTCGAGCAGCAGCGCCGCGCGGCGACGCTGTGCGTGCGCGCCGGCGTGCGCGCGATGGTGCTGCCCGCGCTGACCGACATGGCCGGCGGCCAGGCGTCGCTGTCCCAGGTGCGCAACATCGATCTGGAGGATCTGCTGGGCCGCGAGCCGGTGTGGATCGATACCCCGCACGTCGAAGCGCTGCTGCGTGATCGCGTAGTGATGGTGACCGGAGCGGGCGGTTCGATCGGCTCGGAGCTGTGCCGGCAGATCCTGCGTTTCGGGCCGGCCCAGCTGATCGCGCTCGATCTGTCCGAATACGCGATGTACCGGCTGCTCGAAGAACTGCAGGAACGCTTTCCGGGCGTCGCACTGGTGCCGGTGGTCGGCGACGCGAAAGACTCGCTGCTGCTCGATCAGGTGATGGCGCGCCACACGCCGCACATCGTCTATCACGCGGCCGCTTACAAGCACGTGCCGCTGATGGAAGAGCAGAACGCATGGCAGGCGGTGCGCAACAACGTGCTCGGCACCTACCGGGTTGCGCGCGCGGCGATTCGCCATGACGTGAAGCGCTTCGTGCTGATTTCGACCGACAAGGCCGTCAACCCGACCAACGTGATGGGCGCGAGCAAGCGGCTGGCAGAGATGGTCTGTCAGGCGTTGCAGCAGACCAGCGAGCGCACGCCGCTGGAGACCGTGCGGTTCGGCAACGTGCTGGGCAGCGCGGGCAGCGTGATCCCGAAGTTCCAGCAGCAGATCGCCAAGGGCGGCCCGGTCACGGTGACCCACCCCGAAATCACCCGTTTCTTCATGACGATTCCGGAGGCGTCGCAGCTGGTGCTGCAGGCGTCCAGCATGGGGCAGGGCGGCGAAATCTTCGTGCTGGACATGGGCGAGCCGATGAAGATCGCCGATCTGGCGCGCGATCTGATCAAGCTGTACGGCTTCTCCGAAGAGCAGATCCGGATTGAGTTCACCGGCCTGCGTCCGGGCGAAAAGCTCTACGAAGAACTGCTCGCCGACGACGAAACGACCACCCGCACCCCGCACGCGAAGCTGCGCATCGCGCAGGCGCGCGGCGTCGCCGACAATCTGCTCGACGAACTGCTGCCGTGGCTGATGCAGCACCGCGTGCTCAACGACGACGAAGTGCGCCGCGATCTGCGCCGCTGGGTCCCCGAGTATCAGCCCGCCGCCGCGACGCCGACGCTGCGCAGCGTGCCGGTGCCGATCACCAAGAAGGCTTCGTGAAGCAAGGTCGACGAAGCCGCGAGCAATAAAAAAAGCGCCCGAGGGCGCTTTTTTTACGTCTACCGCTTCGCCTTCCTGACCACCATCCAGCGCGGCGACTTGAACCGCACGATGCTCACATACAGCCACACATAGGTCGCCGCGAACACCACGACGAAGCAGAACAGGTGCAGCGTGTGGCGCCAGAACAGCGTCGCCGGCACGACCGCGATCAGGCACAGCAGCCACAAATAAGGCGACGTCAGCGAGTTGCGGCGCGTCAGCTCGCGCGCGGTGCGCGCGCCGACCGCCCAGCGCATCAGCCGCTTGTAGACCAGCATATGCAGGTGCACGCCGTCGGGAATGCCCGGCGACATCCCGCGAATGAATTTCTTCCGGTAGATCGAGAAGCAGGTCTCGAAGATCGGGTACATGAACAGCAGCACCGGATACCATGCGGACACGTCGCGATTGCGCATCACCAGCAGGATCGACAGTTCGGCGAGCATGAAGCCGATGAAGTACGCGCCGCCGTCGCCGAGAAAGATCAGCCCGGCCGGGAAGTTCCAGATGAAGAAGCCGAGCACCGCGCCCATCATCATGAACGACGCGGACAGCACGACCGGATCGTGCACCTGGAACGCGACGTACGCGAGCGACGCGAACATCATGAACGCGACCATCGACGCAAGGCCGTTGAAGCCGTCGATGATATTGATCGCGTTGGCGAGCGCAGCCACCGCGAGCACGGTGACCACGAACGAGATCGCCGCGTACGACAGCAAAAAGTCGAGCGGCGGCACGCTGATGCGGGTGACCGCGATATCGAGCAGGAAAAACGCGAGCGCGGCGGCGGCCATCGTGCAGATCAGCCGCGCGAGCGGCGACACCCGCTTGGTCAGATCCTCGACGAGCCCCGAGCCGAACGCCGGCAGCCCGCACGCGATCAGGCCGAGAATTCCGCCCGACACCGCCGGATACGCGCGATGCAGCTGCACCGCCGACGCGAGCAGACCGAGCAGGATGCCGGCGCCGCCGATACGCGGCACCGGGCGCGCGTGGAATTTCTGCACGCCGGCCAGATCGCTATCGGTCGAGAATTTTTCATGCAGATGCGCATAACGCACGATCAACAGAGTGATCAGCAGGGAAACGAGAAAGCCGAGCGCAAAACTGAGCATGAAAGTGGGCCTGAGCGAAGACGCGGAATTATACAAACGAAACGCATCGCGACCGCCGCGCGGCACGGTGCCGAAGCTTGCGGAAGCGGGCCTCGAAAATCCCAGATAGTGACGTTTTAGTCGCCCGCCGAGGCCCGCCGGTGCTGGCTTCTCATGGATTTCACCTATGTGGCGAAGTTAGGCAAACGCCGTAAACCGGGATGCGGCGCGGTGTACGTCGCGCGCAACAACCGCTGGAGACCCAATGCTAAACAACATCACAATTCGTGGCGGACTGACGCTCGTGATCAGCGTGTTCGTCGCTTTCCTGCTGACGGTGATCGCTGTCGGCTACGGCGCGCTGAAGCTCGCCAACGACAGCCTCACCGACACGCAGCGCAGCACCGCCGCGCTGTCGCATCTGAAGGCCAGCTCGGAAAAGCTGCTGCAGGTGCAGCTCGCGTTGGGCACCTATCAGACGCTGTTCAGCGTCGGCAAGCAGACCGACGATCTGCTGCCGGCCGCGCACAAGCTGCTGGTCGAATCGAACAAGGATTTCCGCAACTACATGGCCGGCCCGTTCGCGAGCGAGGCCGAGCGCAAGCTCGCGCAAAACGTCGAACAGACGCGCGCGGCGCTGGTCGACAAGGCGATCGAGCCGGAATTCACGGCGCTGACCGATTTCGACTTCAACACCTTCCGCAACATTCAGGGCGATACCGCGAACAGCTTCTACGCGACCTATTCGAAGGCGATCGACGCGCTCGAAACCGCCCAGCTCGACGATCAGCATCGGCAGGCCGCGACCGGCGCGCAGCGCTTCCAGTTCGCGACGCTGCTGTTCGGCGCGATCGCGGTGATCGCGCTCGTGATCGGCGTGGGCGCGCGCATCGCGTTGTCGGCGGCGCTGATTAAGCCGGTCAACGCGACGGTCAAGCACTTCGAGCGGATCGCGGCGGGCGACCTGAGCGTCGCGATCAAGGTGCGCTCGCGCAACGAGATGGGCCAGCTGCTCGGCGCGCTGACGCGGATGCGCGACGGCCTGATCGAAACGGTCGGCAAGGTGCGCGGCAGCACCAGCGCGATCACCCAGGGCGCGAACGAAATCGCGTCGGGCAACGCCGATCTGTCGGCCCGCACCGAGCAGCAGGCGGCCGCATTGCAGCAGACCGCGGCGAGCATGGAGCAGC
Source organism: Burkholderia sp. SRS-W-2-2016 (assembly GCF_001931485.1). Classification (GTDB taxonomy): domain Bacteria; phylum Pseudomonadota; class Gammaproteobacteria; order Burkholderiales; family Burkholderiaceae; genus Paraburkholderia. The sequence continues at coordinate 113,213 of NZ_MSDV01000012.1, forward strand.
TGTCGGCGACCGTCAAACAGAACGCCGACAACGCGAAGCAGGCGAACCGTCTCGCGCACGGCGCGCTCGATACGGTCACGCGCGGCGGCACGGTGGTGTCGCGGGTGACGGAGACGATGGACGGCATCAGCGAATCGTCGCGCAAGGTCACCGAGATCATCGGGATGATCGAGGGGATCGCGTTTCAGACCAACATCCTCGCGCTGAACGCGGCGGTCGAGGCGGCGCGCGCGGGCGAGCAGGGGCGCGGGTTCGCGGTGGTGGCCTCGGAAGTGCGCAGCCTCGCGCAGCGCTCGGGCGCGGCGGCCAAGGAGATCAAGGAGCTGATCGGCGAATCGGCGGCGAAGGTCGAGGAGGGCGCCTCGCTGGTGTCGGACGCGCAGAAGACGATTCAGGAAGCGATGAAGGCGGTCGAGCGCGTGACCGGCGTGATGAGCGAGATCGAGGCGTCGGCGCTCGAGCAGAGCGACGGCATCGAGCAGGTCAACAAGGCGGTCTCGCAGATCGACGAAGTGACCCAGCACAACGCGGCGCTGGTCGAGCAGGCGGCCGCCGCGGCGAAGTCGCTGGAAGAGCAGGCGATCGTGCTGAAGGACGCGATTTCGGTGTTTCGTCTGGACGGGGCGTCGCCGGCGTTGGCCTGACGCGTGACGCCTGACTCCTGACACGGGCAACGGGGCTGACGGCGCGCGCGCCTGCGGAGCACCGCCGCTGCCGTCCCGCCGTTTTCGTTGTCCTCGCCGCCGAAAAGTCGCCTCAGGCTTTTCAGGTATGATTGCCGCGCGAAAAATAACGGCAACGAAATGGACTGAAGCGTGCAGGCGATGAAAAAGAAGGTCGCGGTGCTGTTCGGCACCCGTCCGGAAGCAATCAAAATGGCGCCTATCGTGCGGGCTCTGCACGAATCCCCGTACCTCGAGCCGCTGGTCATCGCGACCGCGCAACACCGCGACATGCTCGATCAGGTGCTGCACGTGTTCGGCATCCAGCCCGATCACGATCTGAACCTGATGCGGCCGAACCAGACGCTCGCCGGCCTGACGTCGCGCCTGATCGCGTCGATCGACGACGTGGTCCGCGACGCCGGCATCGCCGCGATGCTGGTGCAGGGCGACACGACCAGCGTGCTGGCCGGGTCGCTGGTGGCGTTCTACAACCGGATTCCGGTCGGCCACGTGGAAGCGGGACTGCGCACCCACGACATGAGCAATCCGTACCCCGAAGAAATGAACCGCGTGGTCACCGGGCGCTTGACCCGCTGGCACTTCGCGCCCACCGCGGCGTCCGCGCAAAATCTGCGCGACGAACGGTGCGCGGACGAGACCGTGTTCATGACCGGCAATACCGTGATCGATGCGCTGTTCGACGCGCGCCGCCATCCGCACAAAGCCGCGCGCGGCGTGCCGGCCGGCCGCCGGATGATGCTGGTGACGACCCACCGGCGGGAAAACTTCGGCGAGCCGCTGCGGCGCATCTGCGCGGCGGTGCTGGAATTGCTGGCGCGGGATCCTTCCCTCGACGTGCTGTTCCCGGTGCATCCGAATCCGAACGTGGCGTCGGTCGTGCGCGAATTGCTCGGGGAGCATCCGCGCGTCGAGTTATGTCCGGCGCTCGACTATCTGTCGTTCATCGCCGCGATGGAAGCTTCGTACCTGATTCTCAGCGATTCAGGCGGCGTGCAGGAAGAGGCGCCCGCGCTCGGCAAGCCGGTGCTGGTGCTGCGCGACGAGACCGAGCGGCCCGAGGCGGTCGCGATGGGCGTCGCGGAACTGGTCGGCACCGATACCGCGCGCATCGTCGAGAAAGCGTGGCAACTGCTTACCGACCCGGCCGCTTATCGCGAGATGGCGCAGGGTGCGTCGCCGTATGGCGACGGTCACGCGGCGCGTCGGATCGTCGAGATTCTCGAACGCGAGCTGGGGTGCCGCGAGCATTGCGCCGACACCCGTCAGCCTGCGCTGCTCGACGACCCCGCATAAGCGGCGGCCGTCCCGCGCGGCTGCGTGACTTACGCAAACCCCCGCGGATTCATCGACTGCCAGCGCCAGTGATCCGCGCACATGCGCTCGATCCCGTACTGCGCGCGCCAGCCGATGATCCGCTCGGCCGCCGCCGGATCGGCGAAGCACTGCGCGACGTCGCCCGGGCGGCGCGCGACGATCTCGTACGGCACCGGCCGGCCCGACGCCTTCTCGAACGAGCGCACCACGTCCAGCACGCTATAACCCTGCCCGGTGCCGAGATTGACGACGAAACTCGCATCGCGCTTGACCAGCGCATCGAGCGCCGCGAGGTGGCCGCGCGCCAGATCGACCACGTGGATGTAATCGCGCACGCCGGTGCCGTCGGGCGTCTCGTAGTCGCCGCCGAACACGCGCAGCTTCTCGAGCTTGCCCACCGCGACCTGCGCGACGTACGGCATCAGATTGTTCGGAATGCCGGCCGGGTCTTCACCGATCAACCCGCTCTCGTGCGCGCCGACCGGATTGAAATAGCGCAGCGTCGCGATCCGCCACGACGGATCCGACAGTTCCAGATCGCGCAGGATCTGCTCGGCGATCAGCTTCGACTGGCCATACGGATTGGTCGCCGACAGCGGGAACGATTCGTCGATCGGCGAGCTTTTCGGCACCCCGTAGACGGTCGCCGACGAGCTGAACACGAACTGCTTGACGTTGCGGTCGCGCATCACGCCGAGCAGCGTCAGCAGGCTGCCCACATTGTTCGCGTAGTACTCGAGCGGCTTCGCGACCGACTCGCCGACCGCCTTCAGCGCCGCGAAGTGAATCGCGCCGGTGATCGGATGCGCGTCGAAAATCCGCTGCAATGCCGCTTCGTCGCGCGCATCGTCCGCGTAGAACGTGACCGCGCGGCCGGTGATCTGCTCCACGCGCCGCAGCGATTCTTCCTTGCTGTTGACGAGGTTGTCGATCACCACGACATCGTAGCCGCCAGTAAGCAGTTCGACGCAGGTGTGCGAGCCGATGAAGCCCGCGCCGCCCGTTACCAGAATCGTGCCCTTCGTGGTCATGCTGTTGCTCCGTTAAAGTAAAACGCCCGTGATTTTCTGCACCAGGTCCTTATAGGTATCGACGACCTTGCGTTCGTCGAACTCCGTCGCGACTTTCTGTCGGCCGCGTTCGGCCATCGCGCGCCGCTCGGCGCCGCTCATGTCGAGCATGCGCGCGAGACTCGCGGCGAGGCTCCCGGCATTGCGTACTTCGCACAGCAGGCCGTTGACGCCGTCGGCCACCACTTCGCGGCAGCCGGGCACATCGGTCGCGACGATCGGCCGGCCCATCGCCGAGGCTTCCATCAGCGTGCGCGGCACACCTTCGCGATACGACGGCAGCACCACGCAATCGGCGTCGGCGATATGCGGGCGCACGTCGTGCGCTTCGCCGAGATATTCAATGACGCCTTCCCGTTCCCACGCGGCGACTTCGTCACGCGTGATCGCGCTCGGATTGTCGACGCCGACCGGCCCGAGCAGCTGGAAGCGCGCCTGCGGATAACGTTCGCGCAATTGCCGCGCGGCCTCCACGTATTCGCCGACGCCCTTGTCCCACAGCAGCCGCCCGATCAGCACGAAGCGAAACTGCGCGCGCTCGCGCAGCGGCGTGAACGCGAACTGTTCGAGATCGACGCCTTCGCCATGCAGCAGCCGCGCGCGTTCCGGATGCACGAGCAGCTTCTGTTCGACGAACGCGGCTTCGTCGTCGCGATTCAGAAACCACACTTCGCGCGGAAAACGGAACGCGAAACGATACAGCCTTTTGGCGATCTGCGCGGCGCGGCTCTGCTGGATGAACACGTAGCCGAGCCCCGTCGTCACCGCGACCGACTGCACACCGGCCAGCCTTGCCGCGATCGAGCCGTAGATGTTCGGCTTGATCGTGTAGTGAAACACCACGTGCGGACGAATGGTCCGGTACTGGCGATACAGCGCGAGCAGCGTGCGCAGATCCTCGCGCGGACTCGTGCCTTTCGACGCGACCGGCAACTCGATGCAGCGGCAGCCCATCGCGGTAAGCAGTTCGAACGTTCGGTCGCGCGGCGCGAGCACGGTGACGTCGACGCCGCGTCCGATCAACATGCGGATCAGCCCTTGCCGATAGGTATAGATTGCCCAGGCCGTGTTGCAGACGAGTGTAATGCGCAGCGCGGGCGTCGACTTGAAAGAGGGCTTCATGCGATGAAGAACAGGGTGTTGAGTGAAACGGCCAGGACGTTGATCCGAAGCGTCCACGCGACGCGGGTTGCGCGCCACGTTCAATGACCGGCGCGCGGCGCGAGCAGCTTCCGCTTGACCCGCTGCAACGTGCGATAGGGCAGCAGCAGATGCAGCAGATTCTTCGCGAGTCCCAGCCAGTCGTACGGATTGAGCGGGTTGAAGTAGCGCAGTTGCAGCCGCAGCGTCGAGCCGATCTGGCGGCGCCGCTTCGTCGCGCTGATCCCGCCTTCGTTCAACTCGTAGTACAGGCCGAGCTCCGGCAGATTCGCGCACTCGTAACGCTCCATCAAACGGACGAACAGATCGAGGTCTTCGGCCGAACGATACGCGGCCCGATAGTTGCCGACTGTGCGCACGGCATCGATACGCAGCATCATCGACGGATGCGCGAGGCATGAGCGGAAAAAACGTTGCTGGCGGATCGCGTGCGGTTCGGCCGGCGGCGTCAGCATGAAGAGCGGCTCGCCCGCGCGCGACACCACCTGGGTCCACATGCCGAGGCCCGCGACGCGCGGATGCGCTTCCATATATGCGCGCTGTTTTGCGAGCCGTTGCGGCACCGCGCGGTCGCCCGCATCGATTCGGGCTGCATAACGAAAGCCGCGCTGCGCGAGCGCGTCGATGCCGGTTTGCAGCGCGCGTTCGATACCGCCGTTCTGCGCGAGCCGAAGTACTTCGATCCGCAGGTTCGGCAGCGCCGGCGCGACGATCGGCGGGGTGCTGCCGTCATCGACGATCAGTATGTGCACCAGCGCACTTTCTTCAAACGACGCGAGCGTAAGATTCACGTCCGCCTGGCCGTTGTACGCGGGGATCAGTACCGCGACATCGTCGAGCGTGGTTTGCGCGGTGGCGGATGCATTCGTCATGGGCGCAATTTGAAACGGATGTAATAAAGATTAACCGCGGCGGCCGCCAGATAACCGGCCGCGAGACCCACCAGCGCGCCGTACGCGCCGAGTCGTTCGATGGCCAGCAGATTGACCACGAACGCGACCGCGAGCGCGAGCAGCCACTTGGAGAGCAACACGAATTTGGCCTGATACTTGAGCACGACGAGGTTGCCGATCGCTTCGATGCCGGCCGGCACCGACAGCCACACGGCCCAGCGGAAGATGTCGATCGCGCCTTCGAAATCCGGCCCGAACACCCGGCGGATGATGAAGCCCGCGAGCAGATCGAGCACTGCCGCGCCGGCGATCATCAGCAGCGCGGTCAGCGCGGTGAGGCGCCACATATTGCGGCGCAGTTGCGCGAGGTTCTGCACCCGGTAGACGAAGGCCGGCGCGATCGTTTGCGCGAGCATCAGCGCGAGCGTGATCCAGTTTTCGTTCAGTTGCTGGGCGGCCGAATAGCGGCCGAGGTCGGCGAACGAGATCGCGCGCTCGAGCATCAGCCGGTCCAGTTTCAGAAACAAATACATACAGATTAGGCCGAGCCAGAACACCGTCCCCGCGCTCGCGAAGTGTTTGAATAGTGTTTTGTCGATCTGCCAGCCGAGCTTGCCGCCGTGACGGCGCATGAAGTAGAGCAGCAGCACCGCGCCGATCGCCGCGGATTCGAGCGCCCACAGCCAGCCGAAACGCGCGGGCGCGGCCGCGGCGCGCACCAGCAGATACACGCCGGCGGCCTTCAGGATCGCGGTGCTCATGCTGGTCAGCAATTGCGGCTTGCTGAAGGTCATGCTTTGCAGCCACGCGTTGATCACGCCGACGAACGGCTCGCGAAACAGCATCGTCACCGCGAGGCCGGCGAGCATCGCGCCGACCAGCGGCTCGAACAGATGCAGCGCGATGCCGAGCCATGTCGCCAGCAACGCGAGCGCCGACACCGAGATACGCAGCGCGAACGCGCTGCCGAGCACGGTGCCGAGTTGTTCGGGCGGCCGGTTGACGATGGTCGGCACGAGGATTTCGGCGCCGCACACCCAGGTGATCGGCGAGAGCACCAGCAGCAACGTATTCGCGTACTGCCATTTGCCGAAGGTGTCGGGACCGAAGTAGCGCGCGAGTATCCCGCTGATCACGATCGCGACGCCGATCTGCGTGAGCCGCTCGAGTCCGAGCCAGACGATGTTCGTGAATGCGCGGGTGACGTCGGGATTGGCGAAGCGTTTGAGCGTCAGCATCCGGTGCGCGCTCGCCGCTGCGGGTGGTGTGTAGCGCCCTCGGTGATCGTGTGGATCGGCTTGAAAATGGCTGTCCCGGTGGTTATCGCAGCGGCCTTGAAAATGCCTCGCAGCGCGCTCGCCCGCCCGGCCGGCAGCCGCGGCAACTTTACTAAAGGAGGGCGTCTAAGCATTAGAATGGCGTTATTCGGGCTGGTCAGAAGAACGCAATTATAAGTTGGAACCGGACCGCTTCCGGCAAGGGCGCATCGCGGCGTGGCAACGCCCGGTTTTACCGCGAATTTACCGATTTCCGGCGATGCGCAGGTCAAAAATTTCCATTGCACGCAAGTGAGCCATCATGATCTCCAAATCCATTTTCAAGGCGTATGACATTCGCGGCGTCATCGGCAAAACGCTCGACGCGGATGCGGCGCGTTCCATCGGCCGCGCCTTCGGTAGCGAAGTGCGCGCGCAGGGCGGCGACGCGGTCGTCGTCGCGCGCGATGGGCGTCTGTCGGGTCCCGAACTGATCCAGGCGTTGTCGGAAGGTCTGCGTGCGGCCGGCGTCGACGTGGTCAACGTCGGCATGGTGCCGACCCCGGTCGGCTACTTCGCGGCGAGCGTGCCGCTGCAACTGCCGGGCGGCGAGCGCCGCGTCGATTCGTGCATCGTCGTCACCGGTAGCCATAACCCGCCGGACTACAACGGCTTCAAGATGGTGCTGCGCGGCGCCGCCATTTACGGCGAACAGATCCTCGCGCTGCATCAGCGCATCGTCGAGAGCAACTTTGCCGACGGTAGCGGCAGCTACACCGAATACGACATCAGCGATGCGTATCTCGAACGCATTACGAGTGACGTGAAGCTCGCGCGTCCGATCAAGATCGTCGTCGACACCGGCAACGGCGTCGCCGGCGCGCTGGCGCCGCAGCTGTTCAAGAAGCTCGGCTGCGAACTGGTCGAACTGTTCACCGAAGTCGACGGCAACTTCCCGAACCATCACCCGGACCCGGCTCACCCGGAAAACCTCGAAGACGTGATTCGCGCGCTGAAGGAAACCGACGCCGAAATCGGCTTCGCGTTCGACGGCGACGGCGACCGTCTCGGCGTGGTCACCAAAGACGGCCAGATCATCTACCCGGACCGTCAGCTGATGCTGTTCGCCGAGGAAGTGCTGTCGCGCAACAAGGGCGCGCAGATCATTTACGACGTGAAGTGCACGCGTAACCTCGCGAAGTGGGTGAAGGAAAAGGGCGGCGAGCCGCTGATGTGGAAGACCGGCCACTCGCTGGTGAAGGCGAAGCTGCGCGAAACCGGCGCGCCGCTGGCGGGCGAAATGAGCGGCCACGTGTTCTTCAAGGACCGCTGGTACGGTTTCGACGACGGCCTGTACACCGGCGCGCGTCTGCTCGAAATCCTCACGCGCGTGCAGGACCCGAGCAAGCTGCTCAATTCGCTGCCGAACTCGCACTCCACGCCGGAGCTGCAACTGAAGCTCGAAGAGGGTGAAAACTTCGAACTGATCGCGCGTCTGCAGCAAAGCGCGACGTTCACCGGCGCGGACAACGTCGTGAAGATCGACGGTCTGCGGGTCGAGTATCCGGACGGTTTCGGTCTCGCGCGTTCGTCGAACACGACGCCGGTCGTCGTGATGCGTTTCGAGGCCGACAACGACGCGGCGCTCAAGCGCATCCAGGAAGACTTCCGCCGCGTGATCCTGGCGGAAAAGGCCGATGCGAAACTGCCGTTCTGACGGCTGATGCCGGTCGATGCCGACTGATTGCGCGGCGTGCCTCGGCCTGTCGCGAAACCATCGGCAACGGCTCGCAGCGGGGCAGTCGCCTATGAACGCGGCGCGGGTTTCTTACCCGCGCCGCGTTTTTCATGTATTAAAGATCCGACGCGCTAGAATTGCGCTCCTTTCAACGCATTTTCGAGCCGGATAACCGGTTTTCCCACACTTGAGCGCGCAAAAGATATTGATCGTGAGGGTGTCGTCACTCGGCGACGTCGTTCACAACATGCCGGCAATCGCCGACATCCGGCGCCGCCATCCGGACGCGCAGATCGACTGGCTGGTCGAGGAAAGCTTCGTCGGGCTCGTCGAACTCGTGACCGGCGTGCGGCGCGCGATTCCGGTGTCGCTGCGGCGCTGGCGCAAGCGCATCCTGTCGGTCGACAACTGGCGCGAGATCGGCGCGTTTCGCCGCGCGCTCGTGGCCGAGAACTACGACCTCGTGATCGATTGCCAGGGCTTGATCAAGACCGCGTGGGTCGCGAGCATGGCGCGCGGCCCGCTGGTGGGTCTCGGCAACCGCACCGACGGCGCCGGCTACGAATGGCCGGTGCGCTTCTTCTATGACCGGCGCGTGCCGATCGAGCCGCGTACCCACGTGGTCGAGCGGACTCGCCAACTGGTCGCCGCGGCGCTCGACGACCCGGCGCCGCAACCGACCGACGAGATCGACTTCGGTCTCGACACCGGGCGCGCGGCGCTGGCGCTGTCGCAAGCCAATCTGAATCTGCCGGTGCCTTACGTGGTGTTCGTGCACGCGACTTCGCGCGCCGACAAGCAGTGGCCCGATACCGCGTGGATCGAACTGGGCCAGTCGCTGGTGCGGCGCGGCGCGTCGATCGTGCTGCCGTGGGGCAGCGACGCCGAGCGCGCGACCAGCGAACGGCTCGCGAAGGAATTCGGCGCGGCCGCGATCGTGCCGCCGAAGCTGTCGCTGCCGGCGGTGGTCGGGCTGATCGACGGCGCGGCCGCGACGGTCGGGGTGGACACCGGTCTGGTTCACATCGCCGCGGCGCTGAAGCGGCCGACGGTCGAGTTGTACAATTTCTCGACCGCGTGGCGTACCGGCGGCTACTGGTCGCCGAACGTCGTTAATCTCGGCTCGGCCGGACAGCCGCCCACGCTCCAACAGGTCAAGTCGGCGCTGGCCGCTTTCGGTCTGCTGTAAGCGGGACCGGCAGGCAACCGCAGCCGCGGCAACCGTCGGTGCGCTTCGCCTCGCGCACCCTCCGTATTCAAGGGCGACCATGAACGAAACCCAGATCATCGAAGTAGCGAACGCCGACTGGCACGGCCGCAATCTGTCCGTGCCGCGCGAGACGCTGCTGGCCGGCGTCGAGCGCGGCAAGGTGCTGTACTTCCCGAACCTGCGCTTTGCGATCGAAGGCGGCGAGCAGGCGCTGCTCGACCCGGCGCTCGCCGATCCGAACCGCAAGAACATCAGCCTCGAACCGAACGGCGGCGCGCTGCACGGCGTGGCCGGCGACGCGGTCACGCAGTCGGCGGTGCGCGCGTTGATCGCGCGTTATCAGGCCAATGCCCGCACGCTGGTCGATGGGCTGTTTCCCGAATACGACGGCAAGCTGCGCGTCGCGCCGACCAGTCTGCGGCTGCATCAGGTCGAAACGCGCGAAACTTCGTGGCGCAAGGACGATAGCCGTCTGCACGTCGACGCGTTTCCATCGCGGCCGAATTACGGCGAGCGCATTTTGCGGGTGTTCACCAACGTCAATCCGCACGGCGCGCCGCGCGTGTGGCGCGTCGGCGAACCGTTCGAGGATATGGCGCAGCGTTTTCTGCCGCGCATCAAGCCGCAGATGCCGGGCGCGGCCTGGCTGCTGAATCTGCTGCACATCACCAAGACGCCGCGCAGCGAGTACGACCATCTGATGCTGCATCTGCACGACGGGATGAAGGCCGATCTCGACTATCAGAAGAGCAGTCCGCAGCAGACCATGCCGTTTCCGCCGGGCAGCGTGTGGGTGTGCTTCTCCGATCAGACTTCGCATGCGGTGATGTCCGGCCAGTTCATGATGGAACAGACCTTCTTCCTGCCGGTCAAGGCGATGGCGCAACCCGAATGCGCGCCGCTCGGCATTCTCGAGCGCCTGAAGGGCAGGGCGCTGGTTTGAACGCGGCGGTTCGTTCTTTCGCGGTGCCGGCGTCGCCGGCCCGCTCGCCGCGCTGTGCGCCGAACCCGCGGCGCATGCGTATCTCTCCGTTCGATTTTTGCTGCCACCCGGAGTCTCGATGCTAAGAGCGATTTATCGCGCGCTCTGGTGGCTGATCGCGCCGCTGGCGGTGTTGCGTCTGCTGATCCGTTCACGCAAGGAGCGCGGTTATCGCGAGCATATCGGCGAGCGTTTCGGTTATTCGCGCGGGCGTTTGCCTGAGCATTCCGCGCCGTTGATCTGGGTGCATGCGGTGTCGGTCGGCGAGACGCGCGCCGCGCAACCGCTGATCGATGCGCTGATGAAGGCGCGGCCCGATGCGCGCATCCTGTTGACTCATATGACGCCGAGCGGTCGTGCGACCGGCATCGAGATTTTCGGCGACCGGGTGCTGCGCAGCTATCTGCCGTACGACATGCCGGGCGCTGTGCGGCGCTTTCTGCGCGCGTGGCGCCCGACCCTCGGGCTGGTGATGGAAACCGAGGTGTGGCCGACGCTGATCGACGAATGCCGGCGCGCGGACGTGCCGCTGGTGCTGACCAATGCGCGGATGTCGGCGCGTTCGTATCGTCGCGCGGCGAAGTTCGGCGGCGCGACGAAGGACGTGTTCGGTGGCTTTGCGCGCGTGCTTGCGCAAAGTCCTTCGGATGCCGAACGGCTGAGCGCGCTCGGTGCACGCAACGTCGCGGTGCTCGGTAATCTGAAGTTCGATATGAGCACGCCGCCCGAACTGGCGGCGCGCGGTCATGCGTGGCGCGCGGCGATCGGTGCGCGGCCGGTGTGGGTTGCGGCGAGTACTCGCGAGGGGGAAGAAGCGTTGGTGCTCGACGCGTTCGCGGCGCTCGGCGTCGACGATGCATTGCTGATTCTGGTGCCGCGTCATCCGCAGCGCTTCAACGAGGTCGCCGCGCTGGTCGATAAGGCGGGGCTGCGGATCGAGCGGCGCTCGACATGGGCGCCCGATGCGAAGGTTGCGTCGGCGGCGCTTGGCGCCGAGGGCGGAGTGGCTGCGTTGCCGCGCGATGTGAAGGTGCTGCTCGGCGATTCGATGGGCGAGTTGGGCGCTTATTACGCGGCTTCGGATCTGGCGTTTATCGGCGGCAGTCTGTTGCCGCTCGGTGGGCAGAACCTGATCGAGGCTTGTGCGGTCGGTGTGCCGGTGCTGATCGGGCCGCATGTGTTCAACTTCACGCAGGCTACCGCCGATGCGGTCGCGGCCGGCGCCGCGGTGCAGGTGCGGGATCCGGCCGATCTGGCGCGGGCGTTGCGGGAGCTGTTCGGCGATAAGGCGCGCCGGCTCGCGATGGGCGGGGCGGCGGCGGCGTTTGCGGCGCGGCATCGTGGGGCGACCGCGCGGACGGTGGATGTGTTGGCGGCGTTGTTGCCGGAGTAGTAGGACAGAAGAGACGCCGTGCAATGCGGCGTCTTTTCTTCGCAGCCTCAAACCCTCAACAACCCCTTCTTCTCGATAAACGCGACCACCTCATCCAACCCGTCGAGCGCCTTCAGATTGCACATCACGAACGGCCGCTCGCCGCGCATCTTCTTCGCATCCGACGCCATCACGTCGAGGTTCGCGCCGACCATCGGCGCGAGGTCCGTCTTGTTGATCACCAACAGATCCGACTTCGTGATGCCCGGGCCGCCCTTGCGCGGAATCTTCTCGCCGCCCGCGACGTCGATCACGTAGATCGTCAGGTCCGACAGTTCCGGGCTGAATGTCGCCGCGAGATTGTCGCCGCCCGATTCGATGAACACGATGTCCGCATCCGGAAAGCGCGTGAGCATACGGTCGACCGCTTCGAGGTTGATCGACGCATCTTCGCGGATCGCCGTGTGCGGGCAGCCGCCCGTCTCGACGCCCATGATCCGCTCGGCCGGCAGCGCGCCCGCCACCGTCAGCAGGCGCTGATCTTCCTTCGTGTAGATGTCGTTGGTGATCGCGACGAGGTCGTACTGGTCGCGCATCGCCTTGCACAGCATTTCGAGCAGCGTGGTCTTGCCCGAGCCGACCGGGCCGCCGACGCCCACGCGCAGCGGCGGCAATTTCTTCGTGCGAGCGTTCATGTGAGCAGCGGGATGATGAGGTGCGTTCATGGTGAATTGTCCAGTGGTACTGAGCGTGCCGGGTGTGCGAGTCGTGCAAGCGCGGCTACGAGCGGAACAGCCGCGAATACTGCGACTCGTGACGCGCCGACAGAATGCCCAGTTGCGGCGCGAAGGTGTTGAGGTTCTCGCGCGAAGTGGCGAGCGCGCGCGTGACCGCCGCGTCGATCGGCTCGCGCAGCGCGACGATAATGCGTTGCCCCGCGAGCTGGCCGAGCGGCACCGCTTTCAGTGCGGCGGCCGCCTGGTTTTCGACCCAGCTGAACGCGTAGGCGGCGAGCGCGGCATCGGTCGCGGCGTCGTGCGCGTGGGCCGCGAATGCGAATGCGGTCGGCTGCGCGAGGGGGGTGATTGCGGCGAGCGTCGTGCGCCGGGCCGCGTCGCCCCATTCGAGCGATACGCACAGTTGCCGTAACGACCAACCCATTTGTTCAGTCTCGCGACGCAGTTCGGCGGACTCGCGGCTCGCGAGGAATTCCGCGTTCGCGTCGGCGAGAGCCGTGGCGTCGTGCATGCGCCAGCGTTCGATCTGCTGCGCGAGGAACGGCAGTTCGCCGCGCGCGAGCACATCGGTCAAACCGCTTGCGATCCACGCGCGGGCGGAATCGGCATCGGTGATCAACTGCGCTTCGATCGCGGCTTCGAGTCCTTGTGAATAGCTGAACGCGCCGATCGGCAACGCCGGCGACGCGAGATGCAGCAGCGCGGTGAGTTCAGCGATGCGCATGATGATGCGGGTGGTGCGAGTGCCCGCAGCAGTCGTCGTGGTCGTGCCCGTGGCTGTGCTCGTGATCGTGATCGTGATCGTGCTTGTGGGAGTGAGCTTCCGCGGTTTCGTGCGAATGCGCGTGAGCGTGCGAGCCCTCATGGTCGTGCGAATGACCGTGCGATCCGCTGTGATCATGAGCATGCCCGTGCGAATCATGCCCATGCCCATGATGCTCCCCAAACACCTGCTGCGCTATCGCATAGTCCTCAGCGAACGTCTCATCGTGCCCATGCTTATGCCCACCGCCATAAGCACCCGCTTCCGGCTGAAACGCCAACTCCACCCGCTCGACCGTCGCGCCAATGCGCGTGAGCATATCGGCGAGCACCGGATCGTATTCGAGCTTCAGATAATCGGCACCGACCTCAACCGGCGTATGCCGATTACCGAGGTGATACGCAGCACGCGTTAATGTGAGCGCATCGGCGGCGCGCACGAGCAGCACCGCTTCGGCCTTCGCGACGATCCGCACGAGGCCGCCGTCGTCGGCGATCAGCACGTCGCCGTCGCGCAGCACGGTGCCGCGCGGCAGCAGCACGGCGACTTCCTCGCCGTCATCGAGCATCGCGGCGAGGCGGCTCTTGCGCCGTTCGTCGAACGCGAGTGTCAGGGTCGGCGCGCGTTTCACGAGCACCGGGGCAAGCTTCAGATGCGGCGCGAGCCGCTTGTCGAGAGTACGCATGGTCAGAACAGAAAATAGCGTTGCGCCATCGGCAGCACGGTGGCCGGCTCGCAGGTCAGCAACTGGCCGTCGGCGATCACCTGATAGGTCTCCGGATCGACGCTGATCGACGGGCGCCACGCGTTGTGAATCATGTCGGCCTTCGTCACGCTACGGCAGTTCTTCACCGCGACGATGCGCTTGGTCAGGCCATAACGTTCGGCGACGTTCGCATCGGCCGCGAGCTGCGACACGAACGTGAGCGACGTGCGTCCCAACGCACCGCCGCGCGTCGCGAACATCTCGCGATAGTGGACCGGCTGCGGCGTCGGAATCGATGCATTCGGGTCGCCCATCTGCGCCATCGCGATCATCCCGCCCTTCAGGATCAGCGACGGCTTGATGCCGAAAAACGCCGGCTCCCAGAACACCAGGTCGGCCCACTTGCCCGGCTCGATCGAGCCGACTTCATGCGCGATCCCGTGCGTGAGCGCCGGATTGATCGTGTACTTCGCGACGTAGCGCTTCGCGCGGAAATTGTCGTGGCGCGCGCTGTCGCCGGGCAGCGCGCCGCGCTGCACCTTCATCTTGTGCGCGGTCTGCCACGTGCGGATGATCACTTCGCCGACCCGGCCCATCGCCTGCGAATCCGATGACAGCATCGACAGCGCGCCGAGATCGTGCAGGATATCCTCGGCCGCGATCGTCTCGCGGCGAATCCGCGATTCGGCGAACGCGATGTCCTCCGCAATCGACGGGTCCAGGTGATGGCACACCATCAGCATGTCGAGGTGCTCTTCGAGCGTGTTGACCGTGTACGGCCGGGTCGGATTGGTCGACGACGGCAGCACGTTCGCCTCGCCGCAGACCTTGATGATGTCCGGCGCGTGGCCGCCGCCCGCGCCTTCGGTGTGATACGTGTGGATCGTGCGGCCCTTGAACGCGGCCACCGTCGCTTCGACGAAACCCGCTTCGTTCAGCGTGTCGGTGTGGATCGCGACCTGGGTGTCGGTGTCGTCGGCGACGGACAGGCAGTTGTCGATCGCGGCCGGCGTCGAGCCCCAGTCCTCATGCAGCTTCAACCCGATCGCGCCGGCGGCGATCTGTTCGAGCGCGGGCTGCGGCTGGCTCACGTTCCCTTTGCCGAGAAAGCCGAGGTTCATCGGATAGCCGTCGGCGGCCTGCAGCATGCGCTCCATGTGCCACGGGCCCGGCGTGCAGGTGGTTGCATTGGTGCCGGTCGCCGGACCGGTGCCGCCGCCGAGCATCGTCGTCACGCCGCTCGCGAGCGCTTCCTCGATCTGCTGCGGGCTGATGAAGTGAATGTGCGTATCGATGCCGCCCGCGGTCACGATCAGCCCTTCGCCCGCGATCACCTCGGTCGACGCGCCGATCGCGATCGTCACGTTCGGCTGGATGTCGGGATTGCCGGCCTTGCCGATCGCCGCGATGCGGCCGTCCTTGATGCCGATGTCGGCCTTCACGATGCCCCAGTGATCGAGGATCACCGCGTTCGTGACGACGGTATCGACGACGTCCGCATGCACGCGCTGCGACTGGCCCATGCCGTCGCGAATCACCTTGCCGCCGCCGAACTTGACCTCTTCGCCGTAGGTCGTGAAGTCGCGTTCGATCTCGATCACGAGTTCGGTGTCGGCGAGGCGCACGCGGTCGCCGGTGGTGGGGCCGAACATCTCGGCGTATGCGCGGCGGCCAATGCGTAGTGTCATGTTGTTGTGAGTCCGAAGCAACCGGGTTGCGGGGGAAGAGGGGGCATCACAGCTTGCCCATCACCTTGCCGTTGAATCCATAGACGACGCGCTCGCCGGCCAGCGCGACGAGTTCGACCGTGCGTTCCTGGCCGGGCTCGAAGCGCACCGCGGTGCCGGCCGCGATGTTCAGCCGGAAGCCGCGCGCGGCTTCGCGATCGAAGTTGAGTGCGTCGTTCACTTCGTAGAAGTGGTAGTGCGAGCCGATCTGCACCGGCCGGTCGCCGGTATTCGATACCAGCACGGTGACGGTCGCGCGGCCCGCGTTCAGTTCGTGCTCGCCGTCGTCGATGAGAAGTTCGCCGGGAATCATGGAGCCTGCCTTGGCGCTGAAGGGTTCAGGGAATCGGATGATGGACGGTGACGAGCTTGGTGCCGTCCGGGAACGTCGCTTCGACCTGGATATCGGGAATCATCTCGGGCACGCCTTCCATCACGTCGTCGCGGCGGAGCAGCGTGGTGCCGAAGTGCATTACTTCGGCGACGGTTTTACCGTCGCGCGCGGCTTCCATCAGCGCGGCCGTGATGAAGGCGACCGCCTCCGGATAGTTCAGCTTGAGGCCGCGCGCGCGGCGTCGTTCGGCGAGCAGTGCGGTGGTGAAGATCAGCAGCTTGTCCTTCTCGCGAGGTGTCAGCTTCATGGGGGCGAGTTGTTTGCGTTGAGGTGTCGTAGAGGCGCGGCGCTTCGCGGCGCGCGCTCGGCCGGTAACGGTAGCAAGTCCTGCTAACGATGCGCTTACGGCGTTACACGCCGGTGTGCGGCGACGCGCCGAAGCCCGGGTTCGACGTCGTAGCGTGCGTGCCGGCGTGCGCGACCGATGTGTGCAACGCGAGATGGACGACGATCGGCAGCGCGAGCAGCGCGGCCAGCAGCGCGCGGCGCGCCGGGCGGGAAAGAAGGCGTGTCATGGTCGGAAGCGTGAGCGGTGGCGGTGTCGTTGTTTGTTAGGTGAGGGCTGGCCGGTTTGGCACTGCGCTGCCAGGATTGGGCGCGGTCGCCAGCCAATCTCGCGAGCACATGCGATGCAAGCTGCGTGCCACCGCGCGGGGCATAGCAGGAGAGCGTGAAAAGACCGCGCGCACAGACTTGGGGCGTGCGTGCGCGCCGGTTTGGTGCGGACCGGTGTTATGCAGGTGAAAGGAGGGGGGACGCGCTGCTACGTCGTCCAGAGCCGCAACGGCTTCGCGTCCACGCCGTGCACGAGCGGACGCAATTGCAGCCAGCAGCGCGTGAGCGCGTGTTGCAGCGTCTCCATCGAACGCGACACGGCGCGTACCACCATCACCCCTTGCGTCACGCAGGAAGCGGCGGCGCGCAGCGAATCGTCGAACGGCAGTTGCGCGGTCAGCGCTTCGGCGAGCGCATCGTCGCAAGCGGGACCGACCGCCCATAACGTGCCGTAGGCCGGAAAGCCGCCCAGGCCCTGGGCCGAGTCGCGCAACGGATCGTCCGCGGCGAGGCTCGCGCGTTCGAACCACAGCAACTCGCCATTCGCACCGACGATCCGCGACACCGCGCGCAAGCTGCCCGCCGACCACCGTTCGCCGGCCGCCTGGCGGCCGAGCTGCGTCGCGTCCCAGCCGAGCGCGCTCGCGCCTTCGGCGAGCGTCAGCGAAAACTCGAGCTGCGCATTCGCATGGTCGAACACGATATTGTTTTGCGGCAGCCAGTCGAGCTTCGCGTGTGCGCCGACCTGTAGCGCAATGCGCTGCTGCGCGGCGCGGCCGTTCGACTTGTACCACTTGGTCGCGCCGGGCGTCGTCAGCACCGCGTGCGTGTTCGCGCCGAGCGTGACGTCGATATCGAGCTGATCGCCGCCCGCGATACCGCCGGGCGGATGCACGATCACCGCATGGCAGATCGCCGGGCCTTCCGGATAGAGGGGCCGCTGCACGCGTAACGGGCCGTCGTGCAGCCGATGCGCGAGCGTCGTGCGAGCGGCGTCGCCGGTAAAGCCGAGTTCGAGACGCGCGCGCCACGGCGCCGGCGCGGCGGGTTGCGCGCTGGCGAGCGTGGCGTGGTTTTCGTGGAGCGACATGCTAAGGGCGGGACGGTCGTCGTGGAGGACGCGGCGAGAATAGCACGCGTGCCGCCGCGCCGATGTGTGCGTGAGAGTCTGTTAGCGATCGATTACGGCGCGCTGCCTTGCGCCGCCGGCTCGGTCACCGACAGCACCTTGATGCCTTCCCATTGCGGATGCAGCAGGCGCAGCATCGCGAGGATCGCGCGCGTGGTGTTCTCGGCGACGGTCAACGAATCGTTGCCAGTCAGGATTGCTTTCTTGCCATGCTGGCAGTACTGATATTCGACGTGAACCGTCACGGTCATGCTGTTCTCCCTTCGATTGGTATGGTGGCGCGCGCCTGAGCGGACAGCGAGGCGAGCTTTAGCGGGCCAGCGTCGGCTCGACGTGATCGTCCTGGCTGCGCTCGGTCCGGTTGATGAAGCCGCAGTCCAGCAGCAACTGGCAGAACGCCTCCGGCGAACACGACGGCCCGGTCATCCCGGCCATCTTCGCGAGCACGTCGGGAAACGACGCGAGCACATGCCAGCTGTCGTAATACGCGTGCAGTTGCGGCGCGAGTTCGTTGCCGAGCTTCTCCCAGCGCACCGACAGCATGCCGACCGTCCCGCCGGAATCCACCCGGAACAAACCGAAGGTGACCGCCGCTTCGACGTTCATCACCCGGCAATACGACGCGGGATTGCGATAGAACTCGCGCCTGAGCTGATTGTTTTCGTCCATGGTCTCCACCCGTGAGGCTGTTTGGCACTGCGTAGCGTCTGCTTACAAACGGAACGCATGTGCGCTCCGCCTGATAAGCAGGCCCCAGCCTGTCTAACGGTAGTCCGGACGATAACTTGAGCGGCGGATCGTATTCGCGCCGAGGGGGCAGCGGTCAAACCGCGATCAATCCCCGCACGCCATCCGCTTCCATGTTCGCGCCATCGCCGCCGGCGATGATCTCGCCGCGGCTCATCACCCAGTACTTGTCGGCGATCGCTTTCGCGAAGTCGTAATACTGTTCGACCAGCAGCACGGTCAGGCCCATTTCCTCGACCAGCTGGCGCAGCGTGCGGCCGATGTCCTGAATGATCGACGGCTGGATGCCCTCGGTCGGTTCGTCGAGGATCAGCAGTTGCGGCTCGCTCATCAGCGCGCGGCCGATCGCCAGTTGCTGCTGCTGACCGCCGGACAGATCGCCGCCGCGCCGGCTGCGCATGTCCTTGAGCACCGGAAACAGCTCGTAGATGCGCTCCGGAATCTGCTTCGGCGCTTTTTTGCTGGCCGCGCCGACCAGCAGGTTTTCCTCGACGGTCAGACGCGGAAAGATATCGCGCCCTTGCGGCACGTAAGCGAGTCCTTGCGCGACGCGCGCATGGGTCGGCAGCTTCGTGAGCGGCGCGCCGCGCCATGCGATCGCGCCGCTTTTCGTCGGCACCACGCCCATCAGGCAGCGCAGCAGCGTGGTCTTGCCGACGCCGTTGCGCCCGAGCAGCACGGTGAGCTTGCCGTCGGGCACGGTCAGCTTCACGTCGCGCAGAATGTGGCTGCCGCCGTAGTACTGGTTCAGTCGGTCGACTTCGAGCATGTTCTGGAATCCTGTCTGTTTGCGAATGCGCTGGCCGGCTTCAGCGCCCGAGATACGATTCGATTACCGTCTCGTCGCGCTTCACCTCGTCGAGCGTGCCGTGCGCGAGCACGCGGCCCTCGGCCATCACCGTCACCTTGCCGGTCTCGCCCGCGAGCGCCGCGACGAACTCCATGTCGTGTTCGACGACCATCATCGAGCAGCTGCCGCGCAGCCGGTTCAGCAACTCGGCGAGCTGCATCGTTTCGTCGTCGGTCATGCCGGCCGCCGGCTCGTCGAGCAGCAGCAGCGCCGGTTGCTGCATCAGCAGCATGCCGATTTCGAGCCGTTGCTTCTGGCCGTGCGACAACTCGCCGGCAAGCCGCCGCGCCTCGCTTTCGAGTCCGATTAGTTCGAGCGTCGCTTCGATACGCGCCTGCGCATCGCGATCGAGCCGCGCGCGCAGCGACGCGAACCAGCCCTTGTCGGCCTTCATCGCGAGTTCGAGGTTTTCCCACACCGGATGCTGCTCGAACACGGTCGGCTTCTGGAACTTGCGGCCGATCCCGGCACGCGCGATCGCCGGCTCGTTCATCCGCGTCAGATCGATCGACTGGCCGAGAAACACCTTGCCCTGGTCGGGCGTGGTCTTGCCGGTGATCACGTCCATCATCGTCGTCTTGCCCGCGCCGTTCGGGCCGATGATGCAGCGCAACTCGCCCGCGTCGATCGCGAGCGACAGCGCATTCAGCGCGCGAAAGCCGTCGAAGCTGACGGTCACGTCCTCCAGATAGAGGATCGTGCCGTGCGACGTATCGATCTCGCCGGGCACCACCACGTGACCCATGCTGGCGACGCCGCTCAGCGAGCGCTCCGCCGGTGCTTCGGGCAAATCCAGATCGGGGACCATCGGGTTTTCGTTCATTAGCGGTTCCCCTTGCGCTTGAGCAGTGCGGTCAGGCCCATGATGCCGTTCGGCAGCAGCAGCGGCACCAGCACGAAAATCAGGCCGAGAAAGAACAGCCAGTACTCGGGGAAATTCGCGGTGAAAAAGCTCTTCGCGCCGTTCACCGCGAATGCGCCGATGATCGGGCCGATCAGCGTGCCGCGTCCGCCCACCGCGACCCAGATCGCCATTTCGATCGAGTTGCCCGGCGACATCTCACCCGGATTGATGATGCCGACCTGCGGCACGTAGAGCGCGCCGGCGATTCCGCACAGCACCGCCGACAGGGTCCACACAAACAGCTTATACGCGAGCGGGCTGTAGCCGAGGAACATCAGCCGGGTTTCGCCGTCGCGCACCGCGGTGACGACGCGGCCGAGCTTCGACGTGACGATCGCGCGCGCGGCGAGAAACGCGATGATCAGGACCGCGAAGGTAATCAGCAGCAGCGCCGCGCGGGTGCCTTGATGCGTGATCGGAAAGCCGCCGATGCGCTTGAAGTCGGTGAAGCCGTTGTTGCCGCCGAAGCCGGTTTCGTTGCGATAGAACAGCAGCATCGCGGCGAAGGTCATCGCCTGGGTGATGATCGACAGATACACGCCTTTCACGCGCGAGCGGAACGTGAAAAAGCCGAACACCCACGCGACCACCGCCGGCACCAGCACGACCAGCAGCAGCGCGTAGCCCAGATGCTGGGTGCCCTGCCAGTACCACGGCAGCTGGTGCCAGTCGAGAAACACCATGAAATCGGGCAGATCGCTGCCGTACTTGCCGTCGTGGCCGATCGCGCGCATCAGGTACATGCCGATCGCGTAGCCGCCGAGCGCGAAGAACAGCGCGTGGCCCAGGCTCAGAATTCCGCAGTAGCCCCACACCAGATCGAGCGCGAGCGCGGCGATCGCGTAGCACATGAACTTGCCGGTCAGCGTCATCGCGTACGCGGACAGATGCAGCGCGCTGGTCTCGGGGATCACCAGCGCGGCGAACGGCACGCCCAGACCGAACACGATGATCAGCGCGACCAGCGCGAGCCACGCGGGCCGCGACAGCAGAGCGGGGCGCGGCGGCAGGCCGAGTGCGAAGCCGCTGTCGCTGTCACGCGCGATGCCGGCGCCGCTACCGGCCGAGCCGGCGCGCGGCGCCGAACTCGAAGATGGATTTGCCGAAGAAGTTGCCGATGTCATCTCACGCCTCCGCGCTACGGCCCTTGAGGGCGAACATGCCCTGCGGACGCTTCTGGATGAACAACACGATCAGCACGAGCACCGCGATTTTCGCGAGCACCGCGCCCCAGAACGGTTCGATCGCCTTGCTGACGAGCCCGAGCCCGAAGCCGCCGAGCACGGTGCCGGCGAGCTGGCCGACGCCGCCGAGCACGACCGCCATGAACGAATCGATGATGTAGCTCTGGCCGAGATCGGGCCCGACGTTGCCGATCTGCGACAGCGCGCAGCCGCCCAGTCCCGCGATGCCCGCGCCGAACGCGAACGCATACGAATCGACCCGCGCGGTTTTCACTCCGACGCATGCGGCCATCCGGCGGTTCTGTGTGACCGCGCGCACGAACAGACCGAGCCGCGTGCGCGTGAGCACCGCCCACGCGATCGCGACGACGATCAGCGAGAACGCCAGAATCGCGAGCCGGTTGTACGGCAGGATCAGATTCGGCAGCA
This sequence comes from Burkholderia sp. SRS-W-2-2016, assembly GCF_001931485.1. Classification (GTDB taxonomy): domain Bacteria; phylum Pseudomonadota; class Gammaproteobacteria; order Burkholderiales; family Burkholderiaceae; genus Paraburkholderia. The sequence goes on from NZ_MSDV01000012.1 coordinate 135,020, forward strand.
CGGTGACCCCACCGCTCATCCACGCGGGATTGACGACCTGCACGTTCTGCGCGCCGAACAGCATGCGGGTCGCCTGAATCAGGATCAGGCTCACGCCGAAGGTGGTCAGCAGCGTTTCGAGCGGACGGCCGTACAGATGCTTGAGCACCAGCCGTTCGAGCACGATGCCGACCAATGCGGCCGCGACGAACGCGGCCGGTATCGCGAGCAGCGGATACCAGTCGAACGCGCCCGGCGCGAAGCGTTGAAACAGGTTCTGCACCACATAGGTCGCATACGCGCCGATCATCAGGAATTCGCCGTGCGCCATGTTGATCACGCCGATCAGCCCGTAGGTGATCGCGAGGCCGAGCGCGGCGAGCAGCAGCACGCTGCCGAGCGAGAGCCCCGCGAACAGCGTACCGGCGATCTGGCTGCGGCGCTGGATCGCGTCGAGTGCGTCGATGCCGCTTTGCGCGGCGGCGCGTACCCGCTCGTCGGTCTCCACGAAAGAGCCGTCCGGCTTCTTCGCGACCAGCGGGCGCAATAGTTCGTTCATCTCAAGATCGCCGCGCGCGGCGACCAGTTGCACCGCGTCGAGGCGCCTGGCCGGGTCGGCGTCGTGCAGCGCGGTCATCGCCCACAGCGTGTCGAGACGCTTTTTCAGCGCGGGGTCGGTTTCCTTCGCGCGGGCCGCGTCGACCAGCGGCTTCAGCGACGGATCGGGATTGCGCAGCAACGCATCGACGGCGGCGGCGCGAGTGGCCTGATCGGGCGATGCGAGTTGCAGGCCCGACAGCGCGCCCGCCACTTTCGAGCGCAGCAGGTTGTTCAGTGTGACCGGCTGCGCGTCGCTCGCGGCGACCGGCTGGCCGGTGACGGCGTCGCGCGTGTTGTCGCCGTCTTGCAGCAGCACGGCGCCGGCATCGGTCGCGAGCGCGCTGTCGTCGGCGAGTGCCTTCAGCACCACGAGCGATGCGGTGTCGTGCGTCGCGATCAGTTTGTCGATCGCTGCGGACTTCGCTTCGAAGTCGTCGCCGGCGAGCGGCGCGACGTCGGCCTGGGTCAGCGCGAACGCGGCGCCCGGTGCAGCGGCAAGCGCCACCACGAGCGCCGCGCCGCGAATCGTACGGGATGCGAAGCAAACTGCCGCGCGCGGCAGGACGCGCGCGCGTAGCGGAGTGAGAAATGAAAACGCCATGATCGCCTTTTTACTTTTACGGCTCGCTGAGCGGCTGGAGTGGCGGGAGCGGGGCGGCGCGGCGGCCCGAGCTGACAGCGCTGCACGACACGACGTGATGCGTATCGCGCCGCCCGCCCGCTACACCACCGCCGCGAGCGTCACCCGATCACGCGACGCGCGAGCGCCGGAGAAACGCCGGAATCGACGACACCACATCCGGCTTGCCCGCATTGCCGGCGATGAACGGACTCCACGGCTGCGCGCGCACCGGCCCCTTGGTGCGCCACACGACGTTGAACTGACCGTCCGCGCGGACCTCGCCGATCATCACCGGCTTGTGCAGGTGATGGTTGCCGTCCATTTCGAGCGTGAAGCCCGACGGCGCGGCAAAGGTCTGGCCGACCATCGCGACGCGCACCTTGTCGACCTCGGTGCTCTTCGCCTTCTCGACCGCCTGCTTCCACATATGGATGCCGACGAAAGTCGCCTCCATCGGATCGTTGGTCACGCGCTTCGCGCCGCCCGGCAGGTTGTTGTCCTTGACCCACGTGGCCCATTGCTTCTTGAACTTCTCGTTGGCCGGATTGCGCACCGACATGAAGTAGTTCCACGCGGCCAGATTGCCGACCAGCGGTTTCGTATCGATACCGCGCAACTCTTCCTCGCCGACCGAGAACGCGACCACCGGCACGTCCGACGCCTTCAGCCCCTGGTTGCCCAGTTCCTTGTAGAACGGCACGTTCGAATCGCCGTTCACGGTCGAGATCACCGCGGTCTTGCCGCCTTGCGAGAAGGTCTTGATGTTCGCGACGATGGTCTGATAGTCGCTGTGGCCGAACGGCGTGTAGACCTCCTGAATATCGGCTTCCTGCACGCCCTTCGACTTCAGGAATGCGCGCAGGATCTTGTTGGTCGTGCGCGGATACACGTAGTCGGTGCCGAGCAGGAAGAAGCGCTTGGCGCCGCCGCCTTCCGCGCTCATCAGATATTCGGTGGCCGGAATCGCCTGCTGGTTCGGCGCCGCGCCGGTGTAGAACACGTTGCGCGACATCTCTTCGCCTTCGTACTGCACCGGATAGAACAGCAGGCCGTTCAGTTCCTCGAACACCGGCAGCACCGATTTGCGCGACACCGAGGTCCAGCAGCCGAACACGGCCGCGCATTTTTCCTGGGTCAGAAGCTGGCGCGCTTTCTCGGCGAACAGCGGCCAGTTCGATGCGGGGTCGACCACCACCGGCTGGATCTGCCGGCCCATCACGCCGCCGTTCTTGTTGATGTCGGCGATCGTCATCAACGCGGTGTCCTTCAGCGACGTTTCGGAGATCGCCATCGTGCCCGACAGCGAATGCAGGATGCCCACCTTGATCGGGCCGCTATCGGGCTGTGCGTGCGCGAACGGCACGCGACCCGCGAGCGCCAGTGCGCCGGACATCGAACCTAGTTTCAACAGACTGCGACGTTTCATCTGCTTTCCCCTTGCCTTGGATGGTGACTGTTATGAGCGTCGATTTCAGCCAGCAGTGCTGAGCTCGCACGATTCGCCGATTGACTACTGCAAGGGGTATGCCAATTTGCGCATTGCCATGTCGTGACGTGCCGCTGCGCGCGCGATGCGCGTCGTGGCGCGGTTCGTGGGGCGCTGGGGGAAAGATGTGTTCGCAACGAATCGCGGGCGGGCAGAACGATGCGCGGCGCGAATCTGGTGCAGCCGCGCTTCGTTCTGCGTCCCGGCGCTTCGTTCGGGTGCGCGACGCGCCGCGACGAAGCGTGCGGAGGCGCCAACGTGAAGCGATGCTAGAGGACGGTGCAGAGGCGGTGCATGCGCGCTGCGGGTTTGTGCATGACGGGGCTTTCACCCAGGAGTGGATTTCGTACCCGCTCGGGAACGAAGATCGATAGCGGGGAAGGGAAGCGGCTTCTCCGTATCCGCTCGGAAACGAATCACACATCGCCTCCCCAAACGCAAAACGGCGCAAAGACCTTTCAGCCCTTGCGCCGTTTCAACCGCGCGTGACTCGCGCGGCAAATCTCAGGCAAACCTCAATACGTCGGAACCGAAGGATCGACCTGACGCGACCACGCGTCGATACCGCCTTGCAGATTGAACACGTTGGTATGGCCGCGCGATTCGAGGAACATCGCGACCTGCGCGCTGCGCGCGCCGTGGTGGCAGATGCAGACGATCTGCGCGTCGTCGTCGAGTTCTTCGCTGCGCGCGGGAATCTCGCGCATCGGAATCGATACGATGCCGGCCATCGACGCCGTTTGCAGTTCCCACGGCTCACGCACGTCGAGCAGCACGGGCGCGGGGCGCGAAGTATCGGCGAGCCATTCGGCGAGCGCCGGAGCGGTCAGGTTTTGCATCTGCGGAACATCCGGTTCAGAGGGCGGCGGCACTGCGCCGCCCGGATCGATAACGCCTGTCTGTGGGCAGGCAGGTTAGAACTTGAAGCGCGCCGGCTGCACCGCGTTCGCGAGCGGCTCGACGTAGGTTTCGAACACGTCGGAAATGCGGTACTGCTTTTCGTCGATGCGCGTGATGATCTGTGCCTTCATCACCGGCGCGGTGCCGACGAATGCCGCCAGACGGCCGCCCACCTTCAGATGTTCGAGGATTTCCTGCGGCAGCACCGGCAGGCCGCCCGACACGCAGATCACGTCGTACGGCGCGGCGCCGGCCCAGCCGCGCGCGGCGTCGCCGGTCGCGACTTCGGCGTTCAGCACGCCGTTGGCGATCAGGTTGTTCTTCGCGAGTTCGGCCAGTTCCGGCTCGATATCGACGGTCAGCACGTGCTGCGCGCGATGCGCGAGCAGCGCCGCCATGTAACCCGAGCCCGCGCCGATTTCGAGCACGCTTTCGTGCTTCTTCACCGCCAGTTCCTGCAGCACGCGCGCTTCGACGCGCGGCGCCAGCATGTGCTGGCCGGCGGGCAGCGGTATTTCGAAGTCGGCGAATGCGAGGTCGCGGTAAGCGGCGGGGACGAAATTCTCACGTTTGACGATCGACAACAGATTCAGCACGTCCTGGTCGAGCACTTCCCAGGGGCGGATCTGCTGTTCGATCATGTTGAAACGCGCTTGCTCGATGTTCATGGTGGATTCGGCGGTTTTGGTTTGGCGAGCGGGTAGGGGCCGCTGACTTTTGCCCTGAGCGTGGCCCGGCTTGCGCCGGCTTCGGCCAGCGCGCGCGGCTTTGTGGAAAGCCGCTGCTGCGTAACGCGTGCCGCGAGGCTGCCGCGCCGTCAGGGAAACTGCGGGATTGTACCAAATGGCGGTCGCGCGCCGGCTGCTCGCGGGCAGCGGCGGGCGGGGCGCGGAACGCGGCGGCCCCCGTATTTATCCCTAGCGATCCGTCCTTGCGCTTCGCATCGGCATCGCCGATAAATGTAATCGATTACATTTTCATGCCGCGGGGTCTCGTGTCCAGAACGCCGTCCTCATCGTCGCCGGCCGCTTCGGCGGGAGCGCAGGGCCAGTCGCCGGCAGCACCGGCGCGCGCGGGCGAAGGACCGTCGATTGCCGGCGTCGCCGAGCAGGCGGGGGTGTCGGTCGCGACCGTGTCGCGCGTGCTGAACGGCCACGACAACGTGCGCCCCGCGACCCGCGACAAGGTGCTGGCCGCGATCGACGCGAGCGGCTACCGCGTCAACGAACTCGCGCGCAACCTGCGCACCGCCGAAAGCCGCCTGCTGCTGACGATGGTCCCCGACTTCGGCAACCCGTTCTACGCGGAGATCGTGCGCGGGATCGACAGCGTCGCGCGTCAGCACGGCTATTTCATGCTGCTGTGCGACACCGGCGCGGACCCGGGCCGCGAGCGCAGCTACTTCGACATGCTGCGGCGGCGTCGCGCGGACGGCGCGATCTGTCTCGATCCGGCGACGATCCAGCAGGCGCTCGGCGAAGCATCGCAGGCGCTGCCGTGGGTCGCGTGCTGCGAGTTCGATCCCGCGGTCGGCGTGCCGTACGTCGGCATCGACAACTACCGCGCGGCCGGCGACGCGGTGCGCCATCTGCTCGCGCGCGGCCACCGCCGCATCGGGCTGATCAATTCCGATGTCGACTATCTCTATGCGCGCCAGCGTCAGCAAGGCTATCTCGACGCGCTGAGCGACGCGGGCATCGAGCCGGACCCGCGCTGGCGGATGAACCTGAACAGCCTCGACTACGAGGCGGGCGCCGCAGCCGCGGCCGCGCTGATGCAACAACCGGACGCGCCGGGCGCGATCTTCGCGGTATCGGACACGCTCGCAATCGGCGTGATCCACGGCTTGCGCAGTATCGGCAAGCGGGTGCCCGACGACGTCGCGGTGGCCGGCTTCGACGACATCTCGCTCGCCGCGCAGATCGACCCGCCGCTGACGACGATCGCGCAGCCGATGCGCAAGCTCGGCGAAACGGCCGCGCGTCTGCTGCTGCAACGCCTCGCGAATCCGCAGGCGAACGTGCCGGGCGTGCTGCTGCCGCATCGCCTCGTGGTCCGAAGGAGTGCGTAAGCGATGAGCCTCGCGATCCGTTTCGACGACATCCGCAAGGACTTCGGCCCGGTGCGCGTGCTGCACGGCGTGAGCTTCGAGCTGGCGCCGGGGCGCATCTACGGACTGCTCGGCGAGAACGGCGCGGGCAAATCGACGCTGATGAAGATCCTCGCCGGCTACGAGAGCGCGAGTTCGGGCAGCCTGTTCGTCGACGGTCACGCGCAGCGCTTCACCGGTTCGCGCGACGCCGAAGCGCAGGGCATCGTGCTGATCCACCAGGAGTTCAACCTCGCCGAGCATCTGACGATCGCGCAGAACATGTACCTCGGCCACGAAAAGCGCCGCGGCTGGTTCGTCGACGATGCGGCGATGCGCAGCGACGCCGCGCGCTATCTCGCGCAGGTCGGTTTGCAGAAAGCGCCGGATACCAAGGTGCGCGAGCTGATCGTCGCGGAAAAGCAGATGGTCGAGATCGCGAAGGCGCTGTCGCGGCGCGCGCGTCTGCTGATCATGGACGAGCCCACCGCGACGTTGACGCCCGCTGAAACCGAGCGTCTGTTCGCGCTGATGACGAAGCTGAAGGCCGACGGCGTGACGATCGTCTACATCTCGCACAAGCTCGACGAGGTCGAGCGCATCACAGACGAAGTGATCGTGATGCGCGACGGCCGCTTCGTCGCGCGCGGCGAGACGGCCGGGCTCGCGCGTCAGCAGATGGCGAACCTGATGGTCGGGCGCGACGTGTCCGACATGTTCCCGCCGAAGCAGACGGTGCCCGCCGATACGCCGGTCGCGTTGCAGGTGCGCGGCCTGAGCGTGCCCGACTGGGTCGAGGACCTGAGCTTCGAGGTGCGCGCGGGCGAAGTGCTCGGCTTCGCGGGGCTGGTCGGCGCGGGCCGCACCGAAGCGTTCGAGGCGCTGATCGGCCTGCGCAAACGCACGGCCGGCACTATCGAAATCGCGGGGCGGCACGTCGATTTAAAGAGCCCGCGCGACGCGATGCGTCACGGCCTCACGTATCTGAGCGAGGACCGCAAAGGCAAGGGGCTGCACGTCGACCTGAGCCTGCAGGACAACCTCACGCTGATGACGCTCGAACGCTACGCGCATCCGCTGCTCGACCTGAAAGCGGGGCGCGCGGCGCTGACCAAAGCGGTAAGCGAATTCGGCATTCGCACCGGCGACCTGGCGAGCCGCGCGCGGATGCTCTCTGGCGGCAATCAGCAGAAGCTCGCGCTCGCGAAGTTTCTGCAGCCCGAGCCGAACGTGATCGTGCTCGACGAGCCGACCCGCGGCGTCGACGTCGGCGCGAAACGCGATATCTATTTCCTGATTCATCGTCTCGCTGCGCAGGGCCGCGCGGTGATCGTCATTTCATCCGAACTGATCGAGCTGATCGGCTTGTGCCATCGCGTCGCGGTGATGCGCGCCGGTCGCTTGCAAGCGACGCTCACGCTCGAACATCTGACCGAAGAGGAGTTGATCGCTCATGCGACCGGCACCCACTGAGACCGTGCAAAGCGGCCGCGCGCTGCGCCTCGCGCATCGCTTGTATGCGCTCGGGCCGCTGGTTGGGCTGATCGTGCTGTGCATCGTCGGCACGCTGCTCAATCGCGACTTCGCAACAATCGACAACATGATGAACGTGCTCACGCGCACGTCGTTCATCGGCATCATCGCGGTCGGCATGACCTTCGTGATCATTTCCGGCGGGATCGATCTGTCGGTCGGTTCGATGGCCGCGCTGATCGCGGGCAGCATGATCTGGCTGATGAACGCGCTGGCGTCAGGCGCGACCGGCCATACGTTCGCGCCGCTCGCGATCGTCGCGATCGGCATCGTCGCCGCGCTCGTGCTCGGCGCGCTGTTCGGCTGCGCGCATGGCCTGCTGATCACCAAAGGACGGATCGAGCCGTTCATCGTCACGCTCGGCACGCTGGGGATTTTTCGCGCGGTGCTCACGTGGCTCGCGGACGGCGGCGCGCTGACGCTCAACGATTCGTTATCCGATCTTTATGGCCCGGTCTATTACGCGAGCCTGTTCGGCGTGCCGGTGCCGATCTGGGTGTTTCTGGTGGTCGCGGCCGGCGGCGCGCTGATCCTCAATCGCACCGCGTTCGGCCGCCATGTGCAGGCGATCGGCTCGAACGAACAGGTCGCGCGCTATGCGGCGATTCGCGTCGATACGGTGAAGATCGTCACCTACGTGCTGCTCGGCATCTGCGTCGGCGTCGCGACCGTGCTGTACGTGCCGCGCCTCGGTTCGGCGACGCCGACCACCGGGCTGTTGTGGGAGCTGGAGGCGATCGCGTCGGTGGTGGTCGGCGGCACGGCGCTCAAGGGCGGCGAAGGGCGCGTGGTCGGCACGGTGATCGGCGCGATCCTGCTGTCGGTGATCGCGAATATTCTGAATCTGACCAGCATCATCAGCGTGTATCTGAACGCGGCGGTGCAGGGCGTGGTGATTATCTTCGTCGCGTTCGTGCAGCGCGGGCGACGGTAGGGGTAGAGCGTTGGTGCAACGATGGTGCAACGGCAGTGCTGCAACGGCAGTAAAGCAGGCGCGGTAAAACGTCGGCAGGTCTGAAAAACGAGGCGAGCGAGCGCCTCACCAATGGAGACACAACCATGAAGCAGGTCATTCGAGCGATCGGCGCCGGCATGCTGGCGTTGGGGATACTGGGCACGGCCGGCGCGGCGCGCGCCGACGACAAGGTCACGCTGGGCGTCGCGATTCCGACCGCCGATCATGGCTTCACCGGCGGCATCGTCTGGTGGGCGAACAAGGCGAAGGCCGATCTGGAGAAAGCGCATCCCGATCTGAAGGTGATCGTGAAGACCGCGGCGAACGCGCCCGAGCAGGCGAACCAGTTGCAGGATCTCGTGACCGTCAACAAGATCAACGCGCTGGTGATCTTCCCGTACGAATCGGCGTCGCTCACGCAGCCGGTCGCGCAGGTGAAGAAGAAGGGCGTGTACGTGACGGTCGTCGATCGCGGGCTGACCGACACCAGCGCGCAGGATGCATACGTGGCGGGCGATAACACCGCGTTCGGCAAGATTCCGGCCGAGTATCTGGCGAAGGCGCTCGACGGCAAGGGCAACATCGTCGCGCTGCGCGGCATTCCGACCACGCTCGATAACGAGCGCTGGAGCGCGTTCACCGGCGTGCTGAAGAACTATCCGGAGATCAAGATCCTCGATGCGAAGTACGCGAACTGGAATCGCGACGACGCGTTCAAGGTGATGCAGGACTACCTGACCCGCTTCAAGCACATCGACGCGGTGTGGGCCGCCGACGACGACATGGCGGTCGGCGTGATCAAGGCGATCGATCAGGCCAAGCGCAACGACATCAAGATCGTGTTCGGCGGCGCGGGTTCGAAGGGGATGGTGAAGAACGTGATGGACGGCGCGCCGATGATCAAGGCCGACGTGTCGTACTCGCCGAAATTCATCTACGACGCGATCAAGCTGACCGCCGAAGCGCGGCTCAAGGGCGAGAAGCTGCCGGCGACGACGATCATTCCGTCGGTGCTGATCACCAAGGAAAATGCTCAGCAGTTCTATTTTCCGGACTCGCCGTTCTGAACGGCGCCTTCAGCCACGTCTTCAGCCACGCCTTCAGCCAAGCGTTGGGCAACGCATAGCGCGCGCGTCGCGCGGTCCCGCTCGCATCGCATGAGCGGGGCCGCGCGGGCGCGCGCCCGTTCGAGGAGCCGTACGATGAAAACCATCAAGGGTCCGGCGATCTTTCTCGCCCAGTTCATGGGCGACGACGTGCCGTTCGACAATCTCGCGCACCTGGCCGGCTGGGCCGCCGGGCTCGGCTTCAAGGGGATTCAGGTGCCGTGCGATCCGCGCCTGATCGACCTCGAAAAAGCGGCGACCAGCGACGCGTATTGCGACGAGTTGCGCGAGACCGTCGACCACGCGGGCGTAACGATCACCGAACTGTCGACGCATCTGCAAGGCCAACTGGTCGCCGTGCATCCGGCCTACGACACGTTGTTCGACGGCTTCGCGGCGCCGCAGGTGCGCGGCGATCCGGCCGCGCGTACGCAATGGGCGATCGCGCAGATGAAGCTCGCCGCGCAGGCGTCGCGGCGTCTCGGTCTTAATACGCACGTCTCGTTCTCGGGCGCGCTCGCGTGGCCGTATCTGTACCCGTGGCCGCAGCGGCCGGCGGGCTTGGTCGAAGCCGCATTCGACGAACTCGCGCGCCGCTGGCGGCCGATCCTCGATGCGTTCGATGCGGCCGGCGTCGACGTCTGCTACGAATTGCATCCGGGCGAGGACCTGCACGACGGCGTGACCTTCGAGCGCTTTCTGGCCGCGCTCGATCAGCATCCGCGCGCGAACATCCTGTACGACCCGAGCCACTTCGTGCTGCAACAGCTCGACTACCTCGCGTTCATCGATATCTATCACGAGCGCATCAAGGCGTTTCATGTGAAGGATGCCGAGTTCCGGCCGACCGGCAAGCAGGGCGTGTACGGCGGCTATAGCGGCTGGGTCGAACGCGCGGGGCGCTTTCGCTCGCTCGGCGACGGGCAGATCGATTTCGGCGCGATCTTCTCGAAGATGGCGCAGTTCGATTTCGCGGGCTGGGCGGTGCTCGAATGGGAATGCGCGTTGAAGCATCCGCACGACGGCGCGCGCGAGGGCGCGGAGTTTATTCGCCGGCACATCATCCGCGTCGGCGAGCATGCATTCGACGATTTCGCCGGCAGCGGTGTCGATGCCGCGCAGTTGCGGCGGGTGCTCGGAATTTGACGGCCGCGAGCCGGCTCGAAACTTCGAGCCCCCGAAACATCGAAACGTTAGGAGCATCGCAAGCATGCAACGACGAAGACTCAGGCTGGGGATGGTCGGCGGCGGGCAGGGCGCGTTCATCGGCGCGGTGCACCGGATCGCCGCGCGGCTCGACGATCGCTTCGAACTGGTGGCGGGCGCGTTGTCGTCCGATCGGCAGCGCGCGCAGGCGAGCGCGGCGGAGGCCGGCATCGCGCGCAGTTACGCGGACTGGCGCGAGATGGCGCGCGCCGAAGCCGCGCGCGACGACGGGATCGACGCGGTCGCGATCGTCACGCCGAATCATCTGCACGCGCCGGTCGCGACCGCGTTTCTGGAAGCGGGAATTCATGTGATCTGCGATAAGCCGCTGGCGGTGTCGCTGGCGGAAGGGGAAGCGCTGGCGCGGCTCGCGCGTGAGCGGGGGCGGCTGTTCGCGCTGACGCATACGTATTCCGGCTATCCGTTGGTCCGGCATGCGCGCGAACTGGTCGAGCGCGGCGAACTCGGCGAGATCCGCGTGGTGCAGGTCGAGTATGCGCAGGACTGGCTGGCTGAACCGGTCGAGGCGAGCGGCGCGAACAAGCAGGCCGGCTGGCGCACCGATCCGGCGCTCGCGGGACCGGCGGGTTGCCTCGGCGATATCGGCACGCACGCGTATCAGCTGGCCGCATTCGTCACGGGGATGGCGCCGCGCGCGTTATCGGCGGACGTGCATACGTTCGTGCCCGGGCGCCGGATCGACGACCACGTGCAGGCGATGCTGCGTTACGCGAACGGCGCGCGCGGGATGCTGTGGGCGAGTCAGGTGGCGAGCGGCGCGGAGAATGCGCTGCGCTTGCGGGTCTATGGCACGAAGGCAGGGCTCGCGTTCGATCAGGAGCAGCCGAACGAATTGTGGTTCACGCCGCTGGGCGGCCTTGCCGAGCGTTTGACTCGGGCGCGCGTGAAAAGCCCGCTCGCCGCGCACGCGACCCGCGTGCCGGCCGGCCATCCGGAAGGTTATCTGGAGGCGTTCGCGCAGCTGTATCTGGATGCGGCGTTGCAGATCGACGCGTTGGAGGCTGGTCCGGCACCGCCGCCGGAAAGCCGGCTGTTGACGACGGTGGACGACGGCGTCGACGGTTTGCGGTTTATCGACGCGATGCTGAAAAGCAGCGCGGCCGATGGCCGGTGGGTGGAGATTGGGGTAGCTTGAGGCGTCAACCGCCCTTGCTTTTCTTGATCTGCGCTTCGAATGCGATATCGAGCTTGCTTGCCTTGCGCGGTTTCTGCGGACCGTATGCATCGACGAATTTGACGAAGTCGTCGAGCGTGAGCGGGTCGGAGACTTTCTTGTCGGTGCCGCTCGATTTGTCGACCAGGTAAAACAGGCCGCCGGACAGGCTGATCGCGGCAAAGCGCGGATTGCCGGTGCGCGTTTTCAGACGCTCGACGGCGTGGATGGCTCGGGTGGTGCGCATGATGAGGGACTGCGTTTGCGGGTTCGGGAAAGACTGCTACTTTAACAATTTTGCCGACCGGCCGGGATTGGGCGGACGGCGTCGCCGCGCCGGATTCGCCCGCCTCGCGCCGCGCTCGCGGCGCCCAGTCCGTCACGGAACTGACATCAACCCCGGCTAGTTTCAAACGGCGAGACTGACGAGACTTTCAAGGAGCGGGCGATGAAAAATCTATCGATCGTACTTTGCGCTGCTATCGGCGCTCTGGCCGGCGCGCCGGCGCAGGCGGCCGACCTGACCGGCGCGGGCAGCACGTTTGCCGCGCCGATCTACAACAAGTGGGCCGACGCCTACCAGAAAGCCGCCGGCGTGCGCGTCAACTATCAGGGCATCGGTTCGGCGGGCGGCATCAAGCAGATCCTCGCCAACACGATCGACTTCGCCGGCTCCGACGCGCCGATGAAAGACGACGAACTCGCGAAAAGCGGGCTGTTCCAGTTTCCTACCGTGGTCGGCGGCGTGGTGGCCGCGGTGAACCTGCCGGGCATCAAGCCGGGGCAACTGACGTTGTCCGGGCCGGTGCTCGCCGACATCTATCTCGGCAAGCTCAAGAAATGGAACGACCCGGCGATCGCGGCGCTCAACCCGAACCTGAAGCTGCCCGATACCGATATCGCGGTGGTCCGGCGCGCGGACGGTTCCGGCACGAGCTTCATCTGGACGCACTATCTGTCGCAGATGAGTCCGGACTGGAAAACCAAGGTCGGCGAAGGCACCACGGTGAACTGGCCGACGGGTACCGGCGGCAAGGGCAATGACGGGGTCGCGGCATTCGTGCAGCGTTTGCCGGGCGCGATCGGCTATGTGGAATGGGCGTACGTGAAGCAGAACAGGATGATCTACACCGCGATGAAGAACCGGGCGGGCACGGTGGTGCAGCCGACCATCGATACCTTCAAGGCCGCGGCGGCCGGTGCGAACTGGTCGAAGAGTTTCTATCAGATCCTGACCGATCAGCCCGGCAACAATGCGTGGCCGGTCGTCGGCGCGACGTTCGTGATGCTGCACGCGGTGCAGCAGAAGCCGGAGCAGGGCAAAAACACGCTGAAGTTCTTCGACTGGGCGTTCAAAAACGGCGACAAGACCGCGCAGGAACTCGACTACATCACGCTGCCGGAACCGGTCGTAGGCGAGATTCGCGCGCAATGGCGCGCGAAGGTGAAGGACAGCGCCGGCAAGCCGGTGTTCGAATGAGCGCGGCACGACCCGACAATAATCGATGAACCTCGATCCGCTTAGTGACGGCAAGATCGTCGAGTCATGGCGGCGCAACGCGGCGCCGTGGCGCAATGCGGTCCGCGCGGGCGAGATAGAAAGCCGGCGCCTCGTCACCGATCAGGCCGTGTTCGACGCGGTGCTCGCGTGCAAACCGGCGAGCGTCCTCGATCTCGGCTGCGGCGAGGGCTGGCTGGCGCTCGCGCTTCAGCAACGGGGAATCGGCGTGACCGCGGTGGATGCGATTGCCGACCTCGTGCGCGCCGCCACCGAAGCCGGCGTCAGCGATGCCCGCGTGCTGTCCTACGAAGAGATTGCCGCCGGCCGGCTCGACTTGCGCGTCGATGCGGTGGTCTGCAATTTCTCGTTGCTCGGCAAGGAATCGGTGGATGGCTTGCTGCGCGCGATGCCAAGCTTGCTTATGCCAGGTGGATCGTTGATCGTGCAGACGCTGCATCCGCTGATCGCGTGCGGGGATTTGCCGTACGTCGACGGATGGCGCGCCGGTTCGTGGGCCGGCTTCGGCGACGCCTTCAGCGATGCGCCGCCGTGGTATTTCCGCACCGTGCAAAGCTGGATCGAACTGATCTGGAGCAGCGGATTGATGTTGCGGCGGATGCGGGAGCCCGTGCATCCGCGCACCGGCCAACCCGCGTCGGTGATTTTTCAGGCGCAGGCTCAGGCTCAGGCGCTGGGTTAATCACCTCGGAATCGCCCCGGCGCCACCAGCCCGCCGCCTTGGCGACCGCGCACGCCGCGCTTACGCCCCGCTCAACTCCTGGTGCAACGCCCGGTATTCGTGCGACAGCTTATGCCCCGGATCGAGGTGAATCATCGGCGCCGCCTGCTGATGCGATTCGCGAATCTTCACCGACGACGACAGCCGCGACCCGAGCACCGGCAACCCTTCCGCGATCAGTTCGTCGACCAGCTTCTGCGGCAGGCTCGCGCGCGGCTGGAACTGGTTGATCACGATCCCTTCCACTTCGAGCGCGTCGTTGTGATCCTGGCGGATCTCCTTCACGTTTTCGAGCAGCGTGTACAGCGCGCGACGCGAAAAGTCGTCGCAGTCGAACGGAATCAGGCAACGCTCGACCGCGATCAGCGCCGAGCGCGTGTAGAAGTTCAGCGCGGGCGGGGTATCGATGTAGATCGCGTCGTAGGTGCCGTCCAGTTCGTTCAGCGCGTCGCGCAGCTTGTAGATCTTGTAGCGCGATTCAAGCTTGCCGTGCAGCGTGTCGAGATCGGCGTGGGCGGGCATCACGTCGAGATTCTCGAAGCGCGTCGCGTGAATGAACGAGCTCGCTTCGACCGGTTTGAAGCTGAACGACAGCGCGGTGTCGAAGAAATCGGCGGCGGTCGGACGCAGTTCGCCCGCCTGCGGGCCGAGCAGGTACTGGCTCGAATTCGCCTGCGCATCGAGGTCGATCACCAGCGTGCGCAGACCTTCGCTCGCGCTGATGGCCGCGAGATTGCACACGATGGTCGATTTGCCCACGCCACCCTTCTGATTGAATACAACGCGCCGCATGGTCTCCCCTTGAATGGAACCGCTCACAAAAGCGCCCAGCATACCTGAGTCGGGTGACCGCAATTGCAGCGTCTGCTTATTTTTGCGGCATGCGCGTTGTGCGGCAGCGACGGCGGATGCGGGCAATGGCTCGCCGCCACCGCGAAGGTCAACACGCGCTCGATTCCCGCGCCGGCCGAGCCGCTATGATTGCGTCGCTGTCAGGCCGGCCATTGTTAACTTTGATCAAATGGCGCGCGCCGTCGTGGAATCCGGTCAACGATGCCGAGCAGGTCGTCGTTGAGGAAGGGCGGCGCACACCGGCCGTCGGCACCGGGCATGACGGCTTGCTGCATTTACACATCAATAATTCGAGTTCGGAGGGCGGTATGAAACATTCTCTCGTGGCATTGCTGACGGTCGGCGTGGGCATCGGTTTGTCCGGCGCCGCGCACGCGGTCAACGTCGACGTCAACATCGGTACGCCGGCGCCGGTCGTGATGGCGCCCGCGCCCGTCGTCGTGCAGCAGGGCTGGCACGGCGACCGCTACTGGGATGGCCAGCGCTACTGGGACCGCCGCGAATGGGAAGAGCATCATCATCATCACGACAAACGCCGCCACTGCCCGCCGGGACACGCGAAGAAGGGCGAGTGCTGAGCGCACGGTAAGCCGGGGCGGGGAGCCCCGGCATGGGCTGCCGGCTCGAGCGGCGGCGAGAATGCAAATGGCGGCCCCATCCAGCGAGCCGCCATCGAACCACACCAATCAGAATCCAGCCGCGAGCCTCACTGGCTCAGATAAACGAACTTCCCGTCCTTGATGATCCCCATCACGCTCGCGCGCTGATCGAGCCCGACGTGATCCTTCGCGCTGGTATTGACGACGCCGTTCGGCACCACCAGTTCATGCGCGTGTTCGAGTTCGTCGCGCAGCGCGACCCGGAACGCCGGGGTGCCCGGCTGCGCGGTTTTCAACGCGCGCGCAACCGCATCCTGAAGGCGCGGATACACGCCCGCCGCATCGCCGGCGAACTGCGTGACGCTGCCCGGCCCGTACTTCGCTTCATACGAGTTGGCGAACGCGAGCGCCGCCTTCTTCGCCGGATGATCGGCCGGCAGCGTGCGCGCGACCACCACCGGCTGGGTCGGGAACAGCGTGCCCTCGACATCCTTGCCGCCGAGCTTGATGAACTCCGGCGTCGCGATCCCGTGGGTCTGGTAGATCGGGCCTTTATAGCCGCGCTCGATCAGCGTGCGCTGCGGCAGCACCGTCGGCGTACCGGCGCCGGCGATCAGGATCGCGTCCGGCTTCGCGGCCATCAGCTTCAGCACCTGGCCGGTCACGCTCGCGTCGGTGCGGTTGTAGCGCTCGGTCGCGACCAGCTGGATATGGCGCAGCGCCGCGAACTTGCTGAACTCGTTGAGCCAGCTTTCGCCGTAGCCGTCCGCGAAACCGATGAAGCCGACCGTCTTCACGTTGTGGTTCGCCATGTAGCGGGTCATCACGTCGGCCATCGCGCTGTCGGTCTGCGCCATCTTGTAGGCCCACACCTTCTTGCCTTCCTGCGGTTCGACGACGCTCGCCGAGCCGATCAGCGTGATCATCGGCGTCTGGCTTTCGGCGACCGGATCGAGCGCGGCCATCGCGGCCGGCGTGATGTTCGGGCCGACGATCACGTCGACGTGGTCTTCGTTGATCAGCTTGCGGATGTTGCGCACCGCGGCGCCCGGGTCGGACGCGTCGTCGAGGAAGATGTAGTCGGCTTTCTGGCCGGCGATGGTCGGCGGCCACATCAGCATCGCGTTCTTGCTGGTGATGCCGATCACCGCGGCCGGGCCGGTGTTCGACAGATCGATGCCGACTTTCAGGTCGGCGCGCGCGGCGCCCGCGACCAGCAGCGCACCGGCGGCGGTGGCGACGGCCGTGAGGCCGCGCAGGGTGTTCCGAAGCTTATTGTTATGCGACGTCATCAGAAAAGGTCTCCAAAGCGGTCTCCAAGGCGGTCTCCAAAGCGGGAAAGCAAGATAGCAGGACAAAAAGCTGGCGGGTGGTCTGCCCCGCTCAAAGTTCGTAGCTTTCGTGTTCGCCCTTCAGCGCCTGCTCGATCAGCTTGCGGTTCAGGCTCGGCGACAGCAGTTCGACCAGGGTGTAGATGTAGCTGCGCAGATACGCGCCCTGTTTCAGTGCGACCCGCGTCACGTTGCTGCCGAACAGATGGCCGACCGGCATCGCGCGCAAATGGCGGTCGCGCTCGGCGTTGAACGCGATGTCGGCCATGATGCCGACGCCCAGACCCAGCTCGACATAGGTCTTGATCACGTCGGCGTCGATCGCCTCCAGCACGATGTCCGGATGCAGCCCGCGCAGGCGGAACGCCTCGTTGATCTTGGTGCGGCCGGCGAACGCGTTGTCGTAGGTGATCAGCGGGTACTGCGTCAGATCGTCGAGCGACAGCAGCTTGCGCTCGAGCAGCGGATGGTCCGGCTGCATCACCGCGATGTGGTGCCACTGGAAGCAGGGCAGCGACACCAGTTCCTTATAGTTGGAGATCGCCTCGGTCGCGATCGCGAGGTCGGCCTGGTCGTGCAGCACCATCTCGGCAACCTGGGTCGGGCTGCCTTGCAGGATTGAAAGGTGAACCTTCGGGAAGCGCTTCTTGAATTCGGCGATCGCGGCCGGCAGCGAGTAGCGCGCCTGGGTGTGGGTCGCGGCGATCACCAGGTTGCCCTGATCCTGCGCCGCGTAATCCTTACCGACCCGCTTCAGGCTTTCCACTTCCTGGAGGATTTTTTCGACCGACTGCAGGATGATCCGGCCCGGCTCGGTCAGCGAGCGCACGCGTTTGCCGTGGCGGGTGAAGATCTCGACGCCGAGCTCGTCCTCCAGCTCGATGATCGCCTTCGAGACGCCCGGCTGGCTGGTGTACAGCGCCTTGGCCGCTTCGGTGAGGTTGAAGTTCTGCCGCACAGCCTCGCGGACGAAGCGGAATTGGTGCAGGTTCATATATAACCTCGCCGCATATAAAAAGAATTTTTTAGTCGTTTGAAATATAAGGCGAGTTTATTACGATCTGTCCATCTTTTTCAATATGGATATCTGTATTTGTCATAAGCAAATAAGCGATGGGTCTAAACGCTTATCTGCGCAGCCGGACAAAGACAGATATCGAGCCGCGGCGGAACCGGACCGCCGTGTCACGCAAGTTTCGAAAAAATTGGGGTCCCCGAATGTACCAATACGATCAGTACGACCAGACCATCGTCGATGAACGGGTCGCGCAGTACGCCGATCAGGTTCGCCGCCGCTTGTCGGGCGAATTGAGCGAAGAGGAGTTCCGTCCGCTGCGCCTGCAGAACGGCCTGTACTACCAGCGCCACGCGTACATGCACCGCATCGCGATTCCGTACGGCAACCTGCGCAGCGACCAGATGCGCGTGCTCGCGCAGATCGCCCGCGAACACGACCGCGGCTACGGCCACTTCTCGACGCGCTCGAACATCCAGTACAACTGGATCAAGCTCGAGGAAACGCCGGAAATCCTGCGCAAGCTCGCGTCGGTGCAGATGCACGGCATCCAGACCTCGGGCAACTGCATCCGCAACATCACCGCCGATCAGTTCGCCGGCGTCGCGCCGGACGAATTCGTCGATCCGCGCCCGTGGGCCGAAATTCTGCGTCAATGGTCGACGTTCCACCCGGAATTCGCGTGGCTGCCGCGTAAGTTCAAGATCGCGGTGTCGGGCTCGAAGGAAGACCGCGCGGCCGTGCAGATTCACGACATGGGCGTGTATCTGCGCAAGAACGCGCAAGGCGAACTGGTGGTCGACATCCTCGCCGGTGGCGGTCTGGGCCGTACGCCGATCGTCGGCGCGGTGATCCGCCGCGATCTGCCGTGGCAGCATCTGCTGACCTACAGCGAAGCCGTGTTGCGTGTGTACAACCGCTACGGCCGTCGCGACAACATGTACAAGGCGCGGATCAAGATCCTCGTGAAGGCGCTGTCGCCGGAGAAATTCTCCGCGCAGGTCGAGGAAGAATGGCAGCACCTGAAGGACGGTCCGTCCACGCTCACGCAAGCGGAAGTGGATCGCGTCGCGCAGTACTTCGTGCCGCCCGCTTACGAAAAGCTGCCGGACACGGATGCATCGTTCGAAAAGCATCTGCTGGAAAACCGCTCGTTCGCCCGCTGGGTCGAGCGTAACGTGCGTCCGCACAAGGTCGAGGGCTACGCATCGGTGACGCTGTCGCTGAAGCCGACCACGATCGCCCCGGGCGACGCGACAGACGCGCAGATGGAAGCGGTCGCCGACTGGGCCGACGAATACTCGTTCGGCCAGATCCGCGTGTCGCACGAACAGAACCTGATCCTCGCGGACGTGAAGAAGAAGGACCTGTTCGCGGTGTGGGAAAAGGCCAAGGCACAAGGCTTCGCGACACCGAACATTGGCCTGTTGACCGACATCATCGCGTGCCCGGGCGGCGACTTCTGCTCGCTCGCGAACGCGAAGTCGATCCCGATCGCGCTGGCGATCCAGGAACGCTTCAACGATCTCGACTACGTGTACGACCTCGGCGACGTGTCGCTGAACATCTCGGGCTGCATCAACGCGTGCGGTCACCACCACGTCGGCAACATCGGCATTCTGGGCGTCGACAAGGACGGCTCGGAGTGGTACCAGGTCACGCTCGGCGGCGAGCAGGGCACCGGTGCAACGGGCGCGCATCTGGGCCGCGTGATCGGCCCGTCGTTCTCGGCGGAAGAAATGCCGGACGTGATGAGCAAAGTGATCGATACGTTCGTTGAAAACCGCCAGGACGGCGAGCGTTTCATCGACACGTACAACCGCATCGGCATCACCCCGTTCAAGGAGCGCGTGTACGCCGCGCGTCAACCGGCTCACGCGTAATCGCGAAAGGATACTGAACAGATGGCTTCTATCATCAAGAATCGCGCGATCGTCAACGACGACTGGACCGTCGTGCGCCCGGCCGAAGACGGCGCGCTGCCGGCGGTCAACGAACTGCCGGCCGGCAAGGTGCTGGTGCCGCTCGCACTGTGGCAAGCGGAGCGCGACGCGCTGATCGCTTCGCGCGGCGCTGAAGAACTCGGCGTGTGGCTCGCGCCGGACAGCGAACCGGCGGATATCGTCGGCGACTTCGACAAGCTCGCGCTGATCGCGGTGGACTTCCCGGTGTTCCGCGACGGCCGCGGCTACAGCATCGCCCGTCTGCTGCGCCAGCGTTACGGCTACACGGGTGAGCTGCGTTCGATCGGCGACGTGCTGCGCGACCAGCTGACCTTCATGTACCGCTGCGGTTTCGACTCGTACGCGCTGCGCGCGGACAAGGACTTCAACGACGCGCTGAAGGCGTTCGACGAATTCAGCGTGCAATACCAGAGCGCGGTGGATACCTCGCCGCTGTTCCGCCGCCGTGCGGCGCAAGCCGACGCAGGCAAGGTTCCGGCATGAGCACCGCTCAATCGCTGAGCCCGGAACTCGCCGCGAAGGTCGAGCGCCTGGACGCGCTGCTCGATTCGATCGCCGCGCGTCACGCGAACGTGAAGCTGGCGAGCAGCCTCGCGGCCGAAGACATGCTGCTCACCCACGCGATCCTGTCGCGCGGCGTGAAGATCGGCATCTTCTCGCTGAACACCGGCCGTCTGCATGCGGAAACGCTCGGCATGCTCGACACCGTGAAGGCGCGTTACGGCTACGACATCGAGCAGTTTCATCCGCAAGCCGCCGCGGTCGAGCAGTATGTGGGCGAGCACGGCCTGAACGCTTTCTATGAAAGCGTCGAGCTGCGCAAGCGCTGCTGCGAAATCCGCAAGGTCGAGCCGCTCAATCGCGCGCTGTCGGACGTCAGCGCGTGGGTCACCGGCCAGCGTCGCGAGCAGTCGGTCACGCGCGCGGAGCTGCACGAGGAAGAGCACGACGGCGCGCGCAATATCGCCAAGTTCAACCCGCTCGCGGACTGGACCGAAACCGACGTGTGGGATTACCTGAAAGCGCTCGACGTGCCGGTCAATCCGCTGCATGCGCGCGGTTATCCGAGCATCGGCTGCGAGCCGTGTACGCGGGCGATCCGCCCCGGCGAGGATAGCCGGGCGGGGCGCTGGTGGTGGGAGTCGCGCGATACGAAGGAATGCGGCTTGCACATCACGGCGATTACCCCGATCGCGGTCGAGCGCAGCGAAAACGCGTCGGCCTGAACGCCGCGCACCGAGCTTGCGGCTCACGCCGCCGAAACCGATTTGAATACTGTCGCCCCAGTGCAAGTGTTTGCCGGGCGCATCAACGAAGGACCCGCTATGAGCACCACGCTCGATTCCGCTGTCAACGCTCCGCTTGCCAACACGGCAAACCGGATGGACCACCTCGACTGGCTCGAAGCCGAGTCGATCCACATCCTGCGCGAACTGGTCGCCGAATGCAGCAAGCCGGCGCTGCTGTTTTCGGGCGGCAAGGATTCCGTGGTGGTGCTCGCGCTCGCACTGAAGGCGTTCGGCCTCGGCGCGAACCGCAAGACCCAACTGCCGTTCCCGCTCGTGCATATCGACACCGGTCACAACTACGACGAAGTGATCGACTTCCGCGATCGTCGCGCGAAGGAAATCGGCGCGGAGCTGGTGGTCGGCCACGTCGAGGATTCGATCAAGCGCGGCACCGTGCGTCTGCGCCGCGAAACCGATTCGCGCAATGCCGCGCAGGCGGTCACGCTGCTCGAAACCATCGAGCAATACGGCTACACCGCGATGATCGGCGGCGCGCGCCGCGACGAAGAAAAGGCCCGCGCGAAAGAGCGGATCTTCTCGTTCCGCGACGAATTCGGCCAGTGGGATCCGAAGGCACAGCGCCCGGAACTGTGGAGCCTGTACAACGCGCGTCTGCATAACGGCGAACACCTGCGCGTGTTCCCGATCTCGAACTGGACCGAACTCGACGTGTGGCAGTACATCGCCCGCGAACAGCTCGAACTGCCGTCGATCTATTACGCGCACCAGCGCGAGATCGTGCGCCGCAACGGCCTGCTGGTGCCGGTCACGCCGCTCACGCCGATGCGCGAGGGCGAGATCAGCGAACAGGCACAGGTGCGCTTCCGTACCGTCGGCGACATCAGCTGCACGTGCCCGGTCGAAAGCGACGCGGACGACATCGAGAAGATCATCGCCGAAACCGCTGTGACCGAAATCACGGAACGCGGCGCGACGCGGATGGACGATCAGGTCTCCGAAGCGGCGATGGAACAGCGTAAGAAGCAAGGCTACTTTTAAGCACACGACCAGAGGTAATTCAATCATGAGCAGTATTCATCAACCAGAAGACCTCGGCGTGCTGCGTTTCATCACCGCGGGTAGCGTCGACGACGGCAAGAGCACGCTGATCGGCCGCCTGCTGTACGACAGCAAGGCTGTGCTGAGCGATCAGCTGTCGGCGCTCTCGCGCGCGAAGAACAAGCGCACCGTCGGCGACGAAATCGATCTGTCGCTCCTGACCGACGGCCTCGAAGCCGAGCGCGAGCAGGGCATCACGATCGACGTCGCGTACCGCTACTTCGCGACCGCGAAGCGCAAGTTCATCATCGCCGACACCCCGGGCCACGAGCAGTACACCCGCAACATGGTGACCGGCGCGTCGACCGCGCACGCGGCGATCATTCTCGTCGACGCGACCCGCGTCACGTTCGAGAACGGCGTTGCGCAACTGCTGCCGCAAACCAAGCGCCATAGCGCGATCGTCAAGCTGCTCGGTCTGCAGCACGTGATCGTCGCGATCAACAAGATGGACCTCGTCGAGTACAGCGAAGCGCGCTTCAACGAGATTCGCGATTCGTACGTCGAGCTCGCGCGCCACCTCGGTCTCGAAGACGTGCGCTTCGTGCCGGTGTCGGCACTGAAGGGCGACAACATCGTCAGCGCGAGCGAGCGCATGCCGTGGTACGCGGGCGAGCCGCTGCTCGACGTGCTCGAAGCGTTGCCGGTCGAAAGCGCCGGCGGTGACACGCTGCGTTTCCCGGTGCAGTGGGTTGCGCGCCAGGACGGCAGCCAGGCCGACGATTTCCGCGGCTACATGGGCCGCGTCGAGTCGGGCGAAGTGAAGCTCGGCGACACGATCGTCGTGCTGCCGGCTAACCGTGAAGCGACCGTTGCCGAGATCATCGCGCCGGTCGTCGGCGGCACCGCGCAGGTGGACCGCGCGTTCGCCGGCCAGACCGTGACGATCCGTTTGACGGAAGACGTCGACGTGTCGCGCGGCGATACCTTCGTGCTGCGCGAAGCGGCGCCGGAACCGGCGAAGAAGCTCGAAGCGGACCTGTGCTGGTTCGACGACACGCCGCTGTCGACGCAACGCAAGTACCTGCTCAAGCAGACCACCAACACGGTGTTCGCGAAGATCGGCGCGATCAAGGAAGTGCTCGACGTGCATACGCTGTCGCAAGCGACCGACCGCAAGGAACTGGCGATGAACGATATCGGCCGCGTGGCGCTGACGTTGCAAAAGCCGCTCGTGTGCGATGCGTACGACGCGCATCAGGGCACCGGCGCGTTCGTGCTGATCGACGAGGCGACGAACCACACCGTTGCGGCTGGGATGATCCGGGCTTACTCGGCGTAAAGGCGCGGCGTAAAAGCGCGGCGTCAGAGTGCGGAGTCACTGCGTGGCGCGTCACCCGCGCCGCGCAGATGCTCTAACGAAACAGGTTGAAGTAATGGGTAAGGTTTATCTGATCGGCGCGGGACCCGGTGCCGCGGACCTGATTACGGTGCGCGGCGCGCGGCTGCTCGGCGCCGCCGACGTCGTGCTGCACGACGCGCTGGTCGAACCGGCGATGCTCGACTACGCGCCGCGTCACGCGAAGCGGATCGCGGTCGGCAAGCGCTGCGGGCAGCTTTCGACGGCCCAGCAGTTCATCAACAAGCAGATCGTCGACGCGGCGCTCGAACACGACGTGGTCGTGCGTCTGAAGGGCGGCGACCCGATGCTGTTCGGCCGCGCCGACGAAGAAATGCGCGCGCTCGAAGCGGCCGGTATCGAGTATGAAGTCGTGCCGGGCATTACCGCCGCGCTCGCCAGCGCGGCGACGCTGAAGCGCTCGCTGACGTTGCGCGGCGTGTCGCGCAGCGTCGCGCTCGCCACCTTCAGTCGCGCGCCCGGCTCCGACGAAATCCGCGAGCAGGTCAACGCCGACTCGCTGGTGTTCTACATGGGACGCGACAGCGGCGTCGAGATCGCGCAGCAGCTGATCGATGCCGGCAAGCCGGCGACGACCCCGGTCGCGATCGTCGAGGCGTGCAGCACCGAGCGCGAGCGCATGCTGACGCTGACGCTCGAACAGCTCGCCGCCGGCGAAGCATCGCATTGGGTCGATGCGTCACAGCCGAGCCTGCTGATGATCGGCGCGGCATTCGCGGCGCGCCAGCAGGCAGCGGCTGGCGTCAAACTCACCGAAAACGGCTTGCTGGTCGCCGCCTGACGCGGCCGGTTTCAGCGCTTTCTTTTCTTCTTTATCGGGCCGCGCGGCGCGTTCACCGACAACGCCGCCGCGCGGATCCGCCTCGCTCTCTCCCTGCACTGCGCCTGCTCAGTTCTGTCTGAGACTCAGGTAGTTACCGCTCGGGTAGGCGGCATTCAACCACGTCAGCAGCCGGTTCAACTGCGTGTTGTCGATCCCTTCGCCGCGCATCAGCGGCACCTGATTCCACGTCCACGTCGGGAAGTTCTCGATCGTTCCGCCCGATGGCATGCCGTGCACGTAGTCGAGCGCGCACAGACTGCGAATGCTCCAGCCGCAAGTAATCTCGCCGCTCACCGTGTTGGCCTGGCCTTCGCGCTGCCAGTTGCCCAGGTTGAAGCTCGTGGTGGTATCGAGCCAGTTCGCGAGGAACGCGTTGACGACCGCCTGCTCGGTCGCGACGCTGGTGCCTTTCCACACGCCGTTCTGGCCGCCGCTCCACACGTCGAGCGGACTCGAGTCGCGGATTGTCCAGCCCTGATTGACGTTGGCGACGCCGATGCCGTTGTCCATCTCCTGCGCGCCTTTGAGCACGTACAGGAAGTTGCGGATCGGCTCGGGGCGGCCGCTGGATTGCGCGAGGTCCTTCATCAGCCCATACGCGTATTGCCAGTCGACCGGCATATGGACGAGATGCGCGCCCGAGCCGGGATTGAGCAACACCTGCAGGTAGTACCACTGGTTCGCCTTCACGTATTGCGCGACCTCGCTGCCGAACATACTGTTGGCGCTCGGGAAGTTCAGGATGTGCGGCGACACGTTGAAGACGAAGCGCCAGTAGTTACACCAGCCGCGTTTTTCGGGTTTGGGCGCGTGTTGCAGGTTGACCCAGGCGGTGGGGCAGTTCTGTTCCAGCGAGTAATCCTGCGCGAGCTCCCACGACTTCATCAATTGCCATTGGGCGGTGCCGTACAGGTTTTCCTGCTGCGCGATCGTGTAGCTGCCGCTTGTGCCCTGGTTCGGCGGTGCAAACCTTTCGCCGAACTCGACGCCCCAGTAGTACAGGTCGTTGAAGATGTTGCCCGTCCTGCCTTGCGTGTAATTCACGCCGCCCTGCGCGAGCTGGGTTCGCATGTTGTACGTGCCGTTACCGGAGCCTTCGCCCGCGTACTCCTTGTTCAGGTTGCTGTTGGTGAAGTAGTCGCCCCACGCGTCCTTCGGATGGACACGCGGAACCCAGTGATTCCAGTCGGGCAATTGCAGGCCGATCGGGATTTCGCGCAGGTTGATCTGGCCTTTGGTCGCGACGAGGGTCCGGTCGACCACGCCATTCGGGAAGATCGCCGCGAGCGTGTCCAGATCGTTCTCCGACACCGCGCCGAGACCGGCGCCGCAGGTCCAGTCGCTGACCGGTGCCGCATCGAGTCCGGGACCCGGTTGATAGGGCGGATTCCACGGCCGGCAATTCGCGCCCGGCATCGGCAGCTGGTTTTTCAGGCTACGGATATAGCTCGCGATCTGCTGTCCCTGAGTTGCGCTCAGTCCGTGAAACTGGCTGCGCACGACGATCGAGTTGTTCGAGTAGTTGAACTTGAACAGGTCGCTGCCGCTCACGCTATGGCAGTCCATGCAGTGCGCGCGTAGCTGATGGCCCGCATTGAGCGGCGATTCGATCAGTTGCGCGCTTTGCCAGAGCTGCTGGCCGGTGGCGATATCGCTCGCGCCGGGCAGCGGGGCGGTCCACGTCGCCGGGTCGTCCTGCGCAAAGCTGGAGGCGGCGATCAGCTTGTTGCCGGCGCTGTCGAGCAGGTTGAACGACAGCACGCGATAGCCTGAACTCACGCCGTCGGTGCCATTGAAGCGGAAGCTGATCGTGTTGGTGCCGTTCACCGCGCCGCTGACCGGCACGTTCAGGCTAATCGTGTCGTAGCCGCCGCCGATCCCACCGTACAGCTTCGCATTGCCAAGCACGGTGACGCTCGCGTTGGTCAGCGCGATCCAGTTGCCGCCGTTGATCTGCACCGAACCCTTGCCGTCGAATGAGAGGTTATTGACCTGCATCGTCAGCACCTTCGCCGACGCGCCGGCCGGAATTCTCAGCGTTGCGCTGACGACCTGGCCGCTGCTCGCGCTCATCACTTCGAGCGGCATCACGAGTGGGCCCGCTCTCGCTCTGGCTCGCGCCGACAGCGCATGGTCGACCGGGGTCGCGTTATCGACGCCGGCGTTGCTTTCACCCGCCGCGTCGCCCGTGCCGTTTGCGCCGCCCCCACCGCATGCGCTCAATAAGGCTTCACTCAATACCGAAATGACGACCATACGATTTAGTCGTTTCATGATTGGCCTCTTTTTCAGAGAAAGCGGTGCCGCGGCATTGCGTAAATGCCGTGTCGCCTGAAACGATGAGTAAAGAGGATCGCCCGATGAAAATGAATTATCGGGAGCGATGCTCGATCAAATCGAAGGACGCAAAAGTGCGTCGCGCGAACGCGCGAAAAGGATAGAAGGTCGCGTGGCGAGGAGCGCGGAGCGGACCTCGCCAGCTGACATTGCCTCGTATATAGGTATGCACTGGATATTAGCCAATTTCCGCCAATTTCAAAGAAGAATTGACAATTTTATTTGCTATTCGCGGAATGAGAAGATTCGGATTTGTCGATTCGTCGAATGACGGTGAATCGATTTATTTAACATTGTCGGAATTAAAGATCGCGGCAATGTTTTGAGATAAAACCCCGGACATTATTCTCAATTGCCCGCAAACAACAGGCCGGCTCGCGGGCCCGCCTGCTGCTGCGTTGCGCGGCTTCGGATGCGCGTCAATTTCCGCTCAGACTCGCATAGTTGCCGCTCGGGTACGCGGCATTCAGCCAGCTCACTAGCCGGTTCAACTGCGCGCCGTCGATCCCTTCGCCGCGCATCAGCGGCACCCGGTTCCACATCCACGTCGGGAAGTTCGCGGTGGTGCCGCCGGACAGCGTGCCGGGCACATAGTCGAGCGCGCACAGACTGCGGATGCTCCAGGTGCAACTGGTCTCCGCGCTGACCGCGTTGGCCTGGCCTTCGCGCTGCCAGTCGCTAAGGTTGAAGCTCGTCGTGGTGTCGAGCCAGTTCGCGAGGAATGCGTTGACGAGGGCCTGCTCGGTTGCGACGGGGGTGCCTTTCCACACGCCGCTCTGGCCGCCGCTCCAGACGTCGAGCGGGCTGGTGTCGCGCGTGGTCCAGCCCTGGTTGACGTTGGCGACGCCGATGCCGTTGTCCATCTCCTGCGCGCCCTTGAGCACGTACAGGAAGTTGCGGATCGGTTCGGGGCGGCCGCTGCTTTGATAGAGGTTATCGAGTAGCCCGTACGCGTATTGCCAGTCGACCGGCATCTGCACGAGATGCGCGCCGGAGCCCGGATTGAGCAGGATCTGCAGGTAGTACCACTGGTTCGATCTCACGTACTGCGCGACCGTGCTGCCGAACATGCTGTTGTCGACCGGAAAGCCGAGGATGTGCGGCGACACGTTGAAGACGAAGCGCCAGTGGTTGCACCAGCCGCGTTTTTCGGGTTTGGGCGCGTGTTGCAGGTTGACCCAGGCGGTGGGGCAGTTCTGTTCCAGCGAGTAATCCTGCGCGAGCTCCCATGACTTCATCAATTGCCATTGCACGGTGCCGTACAGGTTCTGCTGCTGTGCGATCGTGTAGCTGCCGCTCGTGCCTTCGTTTGGCGGTGCGAAGTTTTCGCCGAACGCGACGCCCCAGTAGTAGAGGTCGTTGAAGATGTTGCCGGTCTTGCCCTGCGCGTAGTTCACGCCGCCCTGTGCAAGCTGCGCTCGCATGTTGTACGTGCCGTTGCCGCTGCCTTCGCCCGAGTACAGCTTGTTCATGTTGCTGTTGGTGAAGTAGTCGCCCCACGCGTCTTTCGGATGAATGTGCGGCACCCAGTGATTCCAGTCCGGCAGTTGCAGGCCGATCGGGATTTCGCGCAGGTTGATCTGGCCTTTGGTCGCGACCGCGGCCTTGTCGATGCCGTTCGGAAAGACCGCCGCGAGCGTGTCCAGATCGTTCTCCGACACCGCGCCGAGACCGGCGCCGCAGGTCCAGTCGCTGACCGGTGCCGCGTCGAGCCCGGGGCCGGGTTGATAGGGCGGATTCCACGGGCGGCAGTTCGCGCCAGGCGTCGGATACTGGTTCTTCAGGCTGCGGATATAGCTCGCGATCTGCTGACCTTGGGTTGCGCTCAGCCCGTGAAACTGCGCACGCACGACGATCGAGTTATTCGAGTAGTTGAACTTGAACAGGTCGCTGCCGGTGGCGCTATGGCAGTCCATGCAGTGCGCGCGTAGCTGATGGCCCGCATTGAGCGGCGATTCGATCAGTTGCGCGCTTTGCCAGAGCTGTTGACCGGCGGCGATATCGCTCGCGCCGGCCAGCGGGGCGGTCCACGTCGCCGGGTCATCCTGCGCGAAGCTCGACGCGGCGATCAGCTTGTTGCCGGTGCTGTCGAGCAGATTGAACGACAGCACGCGGTAGCCTGAACTCACGCCGTCGGTGCCGTTGAAGCGGAAGTTGATCGTGTTGGCGCCGTTCACTGCGCCGCCGACCGGCACGGTCAGACTCAGCGTGTCGTAGCCGCCGCCGATCCCGCCATACCGCTTCGCATTGCCAAGCACCGTGACGTTCGCGTTGGTCAGCGCGATCCAGTTGCCGCCGTTGATCTGCACCGAGCCCTTGCCGTCGTACGACAGGTTGTTGACCTGCATCGTCAGCAGCTTTGCCGACGCGCCCGCGGGCACCTGGAGCTTCGCGCTGACGACCTGGCTACTGCTCGCGCTCATCACTTCGAGCGGCATGATTAGCGCGCCGGTTGTCGAGACCGGCGCGTCGGTCGATAACGAGCCGGTTGCCGCTGGCGATGCGCTCGGGTTGCCGTTTTGTGAGCCAGTCGCACCGTTGTTACCGCCGCCGCCATCACTACCACCGCCGCCACCACCGCACCCACTCAGAACCGTCGCACCCACAAGCGCCACGCTAAATACCATCCTCATTACAACGCGATCGAGTTGTCTCATTAATTATTCTTTGGATTGTGAGCCGTACGGAATCAAACGCCGAGCGGCCCGCGAGATTAAAAGACGAGCATTGCCCTGGAGAACGTGCTTCTCCACTGCAATGCTCAATGACGATAATCGATGGGAAATGACATCACGCGCGTGCCGGCAACGACGGATAGCCGGCGCGGCAGCGCGTGCATGGTTGCCGTGCCTTCCGGCGCGGCCTTGACCTGAAGTCTACGTACCCTTTGTGTCAGATCGAGTACGGCATCTTAGGTAATTTCGACTGGTTTCAAAAAAAGAAAATTGTATCGAATTTTAAATTCGCATAATGCGATGATTAATCCTTTTTTATCTCTAAAGTGAAATTAAGTCCA
The DNA here is from genome assembly GCF_001931485.1 of Burkholderia sp. SRS-W-2-2016. Taxonomy (GTDB): domain Bacteria; phylum Pseudomonadota; class Gammaproteobacteria; order Burkholderiales; family Burkholderiaceae; genus Paraburkholderia. The sequence continues at coordinate 164,555 of NZ_MSDV01000012.1, forward strand.
ATTGAGTATTTAGAGATATTTGAATTGGATTAACTTATTTTGAGATAAAAGGGTTTTGAAGTTAATTCTGACCGGCGCATGGGCCGGCATATCGCAGCCGCGCGGACAGGAGGGATAGGGAGGGGCGCCGCCGAACGCGTGTCGCGTCGGCCGGACGGCGCGGAACAGGCGCTCAGAGCTGCGTGAGGCAGTAGCGCGCGAGCGCGTCGAGCACCGAGTCGTCTTCACCGACCGCGACCGCGCAGCGAATCTCGACCGCGGGATGCGCGGCACGGCATTGATCGATGATCGCGGGCAGATCCTTGCGGACATGGCCGCCTTGCCCGAAAAACACCGGCACCACGGTGATCGCATCGCAGCCTTGGCCGGCGAGTTGCGCGACGGCGGTCGGCAGATCGGGTTCCATCAACTCCAGAAACGCGAGCGAGACCGGCTGCACGTCGCCGCTTGCCGCGCGCGCGGCGCGCAGCTTGTCGGCGAGCCGCTCGAACGGCTCGCGCCAGCGCGCATCGCGCGCGCCGTGGCCAAACAGAATCAGTCCGTGAATTGCCATCGCGTCGGCTCCCGATTGCGCTGAGCGCGCCCGTCGCTACGTTAATGCCGGTCGACCCACTTCAGGCCGACGAGCCCGAGCACGAGGTAGACGAGCCCCGGCGTCGCCGCGGTCAGTGGCGCGGGCCACGTGTTGAGCGTACCGATGTGCGAGAACAGCGTGTTGAACAGCTGGAAGCTCATGCCGAGCATGATGCCGCCGAACACCTTCATGCCGACCACGCCGGCGCGCGTATGCAGATACGCGAACGGCAGCGACAGCACCAGCATCACGAACACCGCGAACGGATACAGCAGCTTGCGCCACAGCGCGATTTCATAGCGCTGGGTGTCCTGATGGTTCTCGGTCAGATGCTGGATATAGCGGAACAGATTGAACATCGACATCCGGTCCGGCGACACCAGCAGCACCGACAGAATCTGCGGCGTCAGCTCCGAGCGCAGCGAATACTCGGGCAGCGACACCTGCTTCGCGCGATACACCGGATTGAGCGCATCGGCCGGCGTGCCCGTAGGCGGCGCGACGTCGAGCAGCTGCGTATCGGTCACGCCGGTCAGCAGCCAGTGCCCCGGCGGCTGATAGCGGCCGCTCTGCGCGATGCGCACGTTCGAGAGCCGGAACTTCGAATCGAATTCGTAGATGCGCACGTTGCTGATCGTCGCGTCGGGCCGCAGTTCGCCGACGTTGACGAAGCGCGTGACCTGCTCGCCGTCCGCGCGCTCGGTCAGCGTGTCCTTGACCCACACGCCCGACTGGAAGTTGCTCGACACCGACGAGCCCAGCGCCTCGAGACGCACGCGCTCCGACAGTTGATCCGTGTACGGGCCAACCACTTCGCCGATCAGATAGGTGAGGAACACGAGCGGAACGCCGATTTTCAGCAGCGAGCGCAGCGCCTGATTGGTCGCGAGCCCGGACACGCGGAAGATCGTGTATTCGGAGTTCGCCGCCATCTGCGCGAACACATAGATCGCGCTGATCAGCGCGGCGACCGGAATGATCTCGTAGAAGCGCGACGGCGTTTGCAGCGCGACGCGCAGCACCGCGTACTGGAATTTGTAGTTGCCGTGTCCGACCGAATTCAGTTCGTTGATCAGGTCGAAAAAGAAGAACAGACCGGAAAACGCAAACAGAATGAAGATGAACGTGAGATAGATCTGACGCGCGAAATACTTTTCATAGATGCGCATCGGTCACGCTCCCTGCGAACGGCTGAACATCGCGCGCGTGAACAGCGGCCGGTTACGCACGCGCAGCCAGAAGATGAACGCGACGATCGCCGCGACGATCACGTGCAGGATCACGAGGCCGAGCCCGAACGACATCTTGCCTTGCTCGATCCACGACTGCGCGACGTTCAGCAGGTTCGAATAGGTGAGGTAAATCAGTACGGCCATCACGAGGTTGATGGTGCGGCTGCGCCGCGGGTTCTGGTGCGCGAGCGGAATGGCCAGCAGCATCAGGTTGATCGCGATCAGCGGCAGACCCGCGCGCCATGCGAATTCGGCGAGGTTTTCGTTGGTCGGATCGCGCAGCAGCGTGAGCGTGGGCAGACCGGTGGTACTCGGCTTGTTGACGACCGGCTGGCTCTGGATCTTCACGCCGTAGCGCTCGAACTCCATGATGCGGAAGTCGGGGTGGCCCGGTTCGCCGTCGTAGCGGCGGCCGTTTTCCAGCACCACGAAGCGGTCGCCGTTCTTGTGCGTCTCGACGTGGCCGTTCTTCGACACCACCACGTTGAGCTTGCCGCCTTCGGTGCTGGTCACGAACACATTCTCGACGTGCCCCTGGTCGGGCGACATCTTCTCGATGAAGAAGACCCGGTGGCTGGTCGCCGATTCACGGAACTGTCCCGGCGCGAGCAGCGAGACCTCGTCGCGCTGCTGGAAGCGCGCGCGGATCAGCTTGTTCTGCTGGTTCGACCACGGCCAGCCGACGAACACGAAGAAGCAGATCAGGATGATGATCGGCGTCGCGAACAGGCCGATCGGCTTGATGAATTGCGTGAGACTGACGCCCGAGGACAGCCACACGACCATCTCGGAGTCTTTGTACCAGCGGGTCAGCACGAACAGGATCGACACGAACAGCGTCGCGACGAGCATGATGGCCAGATAGCCGATCACGGTGAGGCCGATCAGAACCAGCACGTCGCGCGGGTCGATCTGACCCGAGGCCGCGAAGCCGACGATGCGGATCATCATCGTCGTCAGCACGAGCGTGAGGAGAACCATGAACACGGCACCAGCCGTGTACGCGAGCTCGCGCTGGAGGGAGCGTTCGAAGATCATTATTGATGATGAGAGGGGGCGCTCACGGCAACGCGCGGGTTCGTTCCCATCGCGCCTCCGGTGCAGCCGCCGCGGGAAAAATAGCGGATAATTGCGGCTTTCATCCTAAGCCCAGATTTTATCCGAGGACAAGCGCGATGGACTTTAGCATAAAAGCCTGTGATTGGACCAAAGGCTCGACGAACGGTTTCCTGACCGGCAAATCCGATTGCATCGTGATCGGCGTGTTCGAGTCGCAAACGCTGTCGGGCGCGGCGCTGGAGATCGACGAGGCCACCAAGGGCCTGCTCACGCGCATCATCAAGGCGGGCGACATGGACGGCAAGGCCGGCACCACGTTGTTCCTGCATGAAGTGCAGGGCATCGGCGCATCGCGCGTGCTGCTGGTCGGCCTCGGCAAACAGGACGCTTTCAGCCAGAAGGCCTACGGCGACGCGGTGCGTGCCGCATGGCGCGCGCTGCTCGGCACGAAGATCGTGCAGGTCACCTTCACGCTCGCGCAATTGCCGGTGCTCGAACGCGGCTCCGACTGGGCCGTGCGCGCCGCGGTGCTCGCGCTGCGCGAACTGACCTACCGCTTCACGCAGATGAAGAGCAAGCCGGACAACACGCCGCGCGCGCTCAAGCGCATCGTGTTCAGCGTCGCCACCGGCGACGAAAAGGCCGCCAAGCTCGCCGCCAAACAGGGCGCCGCGCTGGCCAACGGGATGGACCTCACGCGCGACCTCGGCAATCTGCCGAGCAACGTCTGCACGCCGACCTATCTGGCGAACACCGCGAAGAAGCTCGCGAAAGACTGGAAGCTGAAAGTCGAGGTGCTCGGCGAGAAGCAATGCGAAGCGCTGAAGATGGGCTCGTTCCTGTCGGTCACCGCGGGCGCGGTCGAGCCGGCGCAGTTCATCGTGCTGCAGTACCAGGGCGGCGCCGCGAAGGCCGCGCCGGTGGTGCTGGTCGGCAAGGGCGTCACGTTCGACACCGGCGGCATCTCGCTGAAGCCGGGCGAGGGCATGGACGAGATGAAGTACGACATGTGCGGCGCGGGCTCGGTGCTCGGCACGCTGCGCGCGGTCGCCGAGATGGGGCTGAAGATCAACGTGGTCGGCATCATTCCGGCGGTCGAGAACATGCCGTCGGGCACCGCGACCAAGCCGGGCGACATCGTCACCAGCATGAAGGGCATCACGATCGAGGTGCTCAATACCGACGCCGAAGGCCGCCTCATTTTGTGCGACGCGCTCACCTATGCGGAGCGCTTCAAGCCGGCCGCGGTGATCGACATCGCGACGCTGACCGGCGCGTGCATCATCGCGCTCGGCCATCACAACAGCGGCCTGTTCTCGAAGGACGACGCGCTCGCGGGCGAGCTGCTCGACGCGTCGCGCGAGGCATCGGACCCGGCATGGCGTCTGCCGCTCGACGACGAGTACCAGGACCAGCTGAAGTCGAACTTCGCGGATGTCGCGAACATCGGCGGACGGCCGGCGGGCAGCGTGACGGCCGCGTGCTTCCTGTCGCGCTTCACGGATGCTTATCCGTGGGCGCACCTCGACATCGCGGGCACCGCGTGGAAGAGCGGCGCGGCCAAGGGCGCGACCGGCCGGCCGGTGCCGTTGCTTGCGCAGTTCCTGATCGACCGCGCCGGGCAATGATGGTTAGCGGTAAGCGCGCGCAAGGCGCGCTGCAACTGGGGCGACACGCGGAGCGGAGCAGCCGATGACGAGAATCGATTTCCACTCGAACGTCGGCAATTCGCTGCTGTACGCGTGCCGCCTCGCGCGCAAGGCGTATCTGGCGGGCCAGCCGCTCGTCGTGCTGGCCGAGCCGCCGCGGCTGCGGGCCTTCGACGAGCAGTTGTGGGTGTTCTCGCCGCTCGACTTCATCCCGCACTGCATGGCGGGTACGCCGCTTGCATCCGAGACGCCCGTGGTGCTGACCAGCAATCTCGATAGCGCGCCGCATCATCAGATTCTGCTGAACCTCGGCGCGACGGTGCCGGCGCAGTTCGCGCGCTTCGAACGCTTGCTCGAAGTGGTCGGCAACGACCAGGACGAACTGGTCGCCGGCCGCGAACGCTACCGGTTCTATCGCGATCGCGGCTATGCGTTGAACAACTACAAGCAGGGCGGCGAGGCCTGATTCAACCCGGAGAGCGCACGTGTCCGATCCCAACGACCATTCGATTCCGCTGCTGCAGGAGATCATCCAGCCGGGCCGCGCACCGCGGACGGTCGGCGCGGCCGCTGCGCCGGACGTGTTCGATCGTAGCGAGCCGACCATTCCGCTAGAAGCCGGGGCGACGGTGCCGCCGGACATCGGCGGCGAGGGCGCGCATGACGCCGCGGCCCATCGGCACGTTCCCGAAGCCGCCGCGGCTCAGACCGAACTCGATGCGGACGCGATCGCCGAACGTCTGCGCGGCCAATTCGCGGGTTTCCTGGCGGGCGACGGGCGCGGCCTGATCGAAGCGCGCTGTCGCGACGCGGTTCAACAGCACACCAATCTGCTCGTCACGCAGATCACGCGGGAAGTTGCGCGCGCGCTCGAAGCCGAGCTGACCGGCTGGGTTCGTGAAGCGGTGCGAGAGGAACTGGCGCGGCACGCGGGCCACGCGTGACAGACCTTATTTGAGCGTCAGCACCCAGGTCGCGAGCGTGGCCGCCTGATCGGGCGTCAGCTGCGTATTGGCGGGCATCGGCACGCGGCCCCACACGCCGGTGCTGCCATCGAGAATCTTGTGCTTCAGGTAGATCGCCGCGTCTTCGCGTCCCGCATATTTCGCGGCCACTTCCTGTAGCGCGGGCCCCATGAAACGGCGCGTGACCGAATGGCAGCTCATGCAGTTCTTCTGCTGCGCGAGCGCGAGACCGGCGGCGGCCTCCGCATGAACGGGACGGGCGGCGCCCAGAGCGGCGGCGAGCGCAACAGCAACTGCAACGGCTGCATACGACTTCGATTTCATTTTGGTCTCCGCCGGTGCAAGAGCCCGGCTCGTGGTGCACGCATTATAAGAGCAAAGGGGCGCACGGATTTCCGTGCGCCCCTTTGCGTTTTTGCGTGGCGCGGCGCCGCGTTGGGCCGCGTTGGGCCGCGATGGGCCGCGCTCCCCGCCCGTGCTTACCCGTCGATCAACCGGTCACCGCGCCCCGGTTCGCCGGCAGCGCGAGCGCGAAATACTTCGCCATCACGCCGCGCGTGTAACGCGGTTGCGGCGCCTGCCACGCGGCGCGGCGGCGTTGCAGTTCGGCGTCGTCGACGTTCAGTTGCAGCAGCAGCTTGTGCGCGTCGATCGTGATCGAATCGCCTTCGCGCACCAGCGCGATCGTGCCGCCGACGAACGCCTCCGGCGCCACGTGCCCGACCACCATCCCCCACGTGCCGCCCGAGAAGCGGCCGTCGGTGATCAGCCCGACCGTCTCGCCGAGCCCCTTGCCGATGATCGCCGAGGTCGGTGCGAGCATCTCCGGCATCCCCGGGCCGCCCTTCGGGCCGAGGTAGCGCAGCACCACCACGTCGCCGGCGACGATCTTGTCCGCGAGGATCGCTTCGAGCGCGCTCTGCTCGTCGTCGAACACGCGCGCCGGGCCGGTGATCACCGGGTTCTTCAGGCCGGTGATCTTGGCGACCGCGCCGTCGATCGCGAGGTTGCCCTTGAGGATAGCGAGATGGCCTTGCGCGTAGAGCGGCTTGTCGATCGGGAAGATCACCTGCTGATCGGCGCGCGGTTTGGCGGGCACGTCCTTCAGCTCGTCGGCGAGCGTTTTGCCGGTGATCGTCATGCAGTCGCCGTGCAGCAGCCCGGCGTCGAGCAGGATCTTCAGCACCTGCGGGATGCCGCCGGCCTTGTGCAGATCGGTCGCGACGTACTGGCCCGACGGCTTCAGGTTGCAGATCACCGGCACCTTCTTGCGCATCCGCTCGAAGTCCTCGATCGTCCATTCGACCTCGGCCGCGTGCGCGATCGCCAGATAGTGCAGCACCGCGTTGGTCGAGCCGCCGGTCGCCATGATCAGCGCGACCGCGTTTTCGATCGACTTCTTCGTGATGATGTCGCGCGGCTTCAGGTCCCGTTTGACCGCTTCCACCAGCACGCGCGCCGATTCGGCGGCGGAGTCGACCTTTTCCTGATCGGGGTTGGCCATCGTCGACGAATACAGCAGCGACATGCCGAGCGCCTCGAACGACGAGCTCATCGTGTTGGCGGTGTACATGCCGCCGCACGAACCGGTCGACGGGCACGCGTTCTTCTCGATGCCCTCGAAGTCCTCCTCCGACATGCGCCCAGCGGTGAATTCGCCGACCGCCTCGAACGACGACACGATCGTCAGGTCGGTGCCTTTCCAGTTGCCCGGGCGGATTGTGCCGCCGTACACGTAGATGCCCGGCACGTTGATGCGGGCGAGCGCGATCATCCCGCCCGGCATGTTCTTGTCGCAGCCGCCGATCACGACCACGCCGTCCATCCATTGCCCTTGCACGCAGGTCTCGATGCAGTCGGAGATCACCTCGCGCGACACCAGCGAGTACTTCATCCCCTCGGTGCCCATCGACATCCCGTCGGAGATGGTCGGCGTGCCGAAGGTCTGCGGATTCGCATCGGCCTGTTTGATCGCGACCACGGCCGCGTCGGCGAGGCGTTGCAGGCCGGCGTTGCACGGTGTGATGGTCGAATGGCCGTTGGCGACGCCGATCATCGGTTTGTCGAAGTCGTCTTTCTGATAGCCGAGCGCGTAGTACATCGAACGATTCGGCGAGCGGGCGACGCCCTGCGTGATGTTTTTCGAACGACGGTTGTAGGGCATGAGGGGCTCCAAGTCTGTCTGTTCTGTTCGTCAGCCGGGCCGGCGGGGGCGCGTGACTGCGTCGGTGCATGCGCGGGGGCGGCGGCTCGCGGCCGCTGCCCGGCGCCGCTTCAATCGACCGCGGCGCGCGCATCCGTTCAGTGTAGTGCCGCGAGGCCGGGCGGGCAGGCGGTTTTGCGTAACGCGGGTCGCGTGTATTATTCGCGCTTGTTTAGGTCGCAAAAACTCTTAGTCCCGATCGCCCCAATAGTCCCGCCAATGCTGCCGACGATCCCCGATCTGCGCCAGTTGCGCTACTTCGTTACCGTCGCCGAGGAAAAACACTTCGGCCGCGCGGCCGCGCGTCTGTCGATGACCCAGCCACCGCTGTCGCAGGCGATCCGCGCGCTCGAAGAGACGCTCGGCGTCGAGCTGTTCGCGCGCACCAAGCGCTCGGTCGAGCTGACGCCGGTCGGCGCCGATCTGCTGCCGGAGGTGCAGCGGCTGCTGGCTGCCGCCGAAGGGCTGCGGCCGCTCGCGCAGAGTCTTGCGCGCGGCGAGGCGGGGGTGCTCTCGCTGGCGTTCGTGTCGACCGCGGATTACGGGCTGCTGCCGCTGCTGCTGCGCGAGTTCGGCGCGCGTCATCCGCGCGTGCGGCTCGAACTGACCGAGGCAACCAGCGACGTGCAGGTCGAGGAACTGGTGGCCGGGCGCATCGATGCCGGGCTCGTGATCGCGCCGCTGCCGTCGCGTCACGCGGCGCAACTGTCGTGGCTGCCGATCGCGCGCGAGCCGCTGGTGATCGCGATGTCGACGGAGAGGGCGGCGCGGCTGGAGCAGGCGGGCGGCGCGCGCGGTGCGGTTATCGATCCCGCTGCCGATTCCGCCCCCGTCGCCGAATGGCTCGACACGCCGGTCAGTCTGCGCGACCTCGCCGACGCGCCGCTGGTGATCTTCCCGAGGCGTCTGGCGCCAGGCTTTTATGACATCATTATGGATTGCTACGGCGTTGCCGGCCTCGCGCCGCGGATCGGCCAGGAAGCGATCCAGATGCAGACGATCGTCAGCCTCGTGTCGGCCGGCATGGGCGTCGCACTGGTGCCGCAATCGTTGCGTAACCTGCGCCGCACCGGCGTGGTGTACCGGCCGCTGTCGGAGTCGGTGCCGGCGATCGAGACCGGTCTCGTCTGGCGCACGGACGAGGTGAGTCCGGTGCTGGCGGGCTTCATCGAGATCGTGCGCGCGCAGGCGGCGACGCTCGCCGCGCGTGTGTAACCGCCGCCACGTTGAACGCCGGGCGAACTGCGCCGTCCAATGCCTGCCGCTGTATTGTGCGGACCGTGCGCCTGTTTGCGGGGCAGCGGCTTCGCAACCCACTTCTTTATTAGTCGCGCCGTTAATCCGACTGTAAGCATTGCTTCCTAATCCGAACCTGAACTGCCCATAACTACACGATGCTCATTCACCCCAATTTCGACCCCGTCGCCATTCATCTGGGGCCGCTCGCCGTGCGCTGGTACGGCCTGATGTATCTGGTCGCGTTCGTCGCGGCGATCGTCGTCGGCCGGCTGCGGCTGCGCCTGCCGTACGTCGCCGCGCAGGGCTGGACCGCGAAGGATATCGACGACATGCTGTTCTTCGGCGTGCTGGGCACGATCCTCGGCGGCCGGCTCGGCTACGTGCTGTTCTACAAGGCGAGCTTCTATTTCGCGCATCCGCTCGACATCTTCAAGGTGTGGGAAGGCGGGATGTCGTTTCACGGCGGCTTTCTCGGCGTGACCATCGCGATGATCCTGTTCGCGTATCAGCGCAAGCGTTCGTGGCTGCAGGTGACCGACTTCGTCGCGCCGATGGTGCCGACCGGTCTCGCGGCCGGGCGTCTGGGCAACTTCATCAACGGCGAGCTGTGGGGCCGCGTGACCGATCCGGCCGCGCCGTGGGCGATGCTGTTTCCGGGCGCCGCACCGGACGACGCCGCGTGGCTCGCCGCGCATCCGCAACTGGCCGCGCAATGGCATCTGGCCGACGTGTTCGCGCAATACCGGATGCTGCCGCGCCATCCGTCGCAGCTCTATGAGATCGCGCTGGAAGGCGTGGTGCTGTTCTTCGTGCTGATCCTGTTCTCGCGCAAGCCGAAGCCGATGGGCGCGATTTCCGCGCTGTTCCTGATCGGCTATGGCCTCGCGCGCTTCACGGTCGAATTCGCGCGCGAGCCGGACGACTTCCTCGGGCTGCTCGCGATGGGGCTGTCGATGGGCCAGTGGCTGTCGCTGCCGATGATTCTCGCGGGTATCGGCCTGATGGTATGGGCGTATCGCCGTGGGCGCCGCGAGCCGGCGCAGGCGGTCAGCGCGAGCTGATCAGCTGGGCCTGCAATGAAAAACGCCGCGGCATGGAAACATGCCGCGGCGTTTTTTCCTGGCGGGTTGTCAAGCTCGCCCGCCTTACTTCATCTGCACCGACCCCGACACATTGACCGTCACCGTCGTGGTGCCGCCTTCGAGCGGCATCTGCGCCATCTTCGCGTCGGCGCCCATCGCGCGCGCGCTCATCATCATCACCGGACGCGGCATCGCGCCGCTGTGATTGACGTTGACCTCGCGAATCGAATAGCCGCTAAAGCCGAACGCCTGCGCCGACGATGCGGCCTGCTCGCGGAACGACTTGATCGCGTCGCCGGTGATGCGCTGCTCGGCCGCGCGCTGCGCTTCCGGTGACAGCGAGAAGTGCACGTTGCCGACCTGCATGATCGATGCCATCTGCGCGGCGAGCTTCGACGCCGCGGCGAAATCGCGCGATTCGAGCACGACTTCCGTGCGGCCGCGCCATGCGGAGATGCGTCCGTCGCGATCGGTCGACGGGAAGATCGAGAACGCGCCCGAGCGCGCGGTCACGCCGCTCACGCCGCGCGCTTTTTGCATCGCCGCATCCGCGCGCTGGTTCAGCGTCGCGGTCAGCGTCGACGGATCGCTCGCTTCCTGCTCGTAAAACAGCGTGATTTCGACGACGTCCTGCGGCACTTCGGCACTCGCCTGCGCATTGAGCGACAGCACGCCCGACGGCTGCGGCATCACGCTTTGCGCTCGCGCGACGGCCGGCGCCAACGCGAGTGCGACCGGCGCGGTGCAGGCGAAAGCCAGGGCGAGGGCGCGTGCGGTTTTTTTCATCATTGCTGGACTCCTTGGTTGAACAGGTGGTGCAGGTTTGACGCTAGCGCCGCGCGTCGAGCGCGGCGCGGAAGTGCGGTTGCGCGGACGCGCATCGCACGAAAGCACGGCGCGCGCCCGCGCGAGGCGGCCCGCGTGCCGACGCGATCCTTCAGGCAAGCTGTTTGGTGATGAAGCGCCATTCGGCTTCGGTGACCGGCGTGATCGACAGGCGGTTGCCCTTGGCCAGCACGCGCATGTCCTGCAACTGCGTATGCTCGCGCAGCGCGGCCAGCGGAATCAACGCGATCTTCTTTTTGAACACGACGTCGACGAGCATCCAGCGCGGTGTTTCCGGCGACGATTTCGCGTCGTAATACGGGCTCTTTTTATCGAATTGGGTCGGGTCCGGATAGGCGGTCGACGAGACTTCCGCGAGTCCCGCGATGCCGGGCTCGGGACAACTGGAGTGATAGAACAGTACGCCGTCGCCGATCTGCATCGTGTCGCGCATGAAATTGCGCGCCTGGTAATTGCGCACGCCGGTCCACGGCAGTGTGCGATGCGGTGCGTTAGCGAGATCGTCGATGCTTGCTTCGTCCGGTTCGGACTTCATCAGCCAGTAGCGCATGAATCGAATTGAATGATGGATGAACGGTAAAGATTGAACGACGCGCAAAAAAACGGGCGCCCAAAGAAAAACGGCGTCGAACCGAAGTCCGACGCCGTTCCAGATAAGGTCCCCGCCTTAGCCGCTAGGCCGGCATCCTGAACCGAGGGTTCAGAATTGGTCGCAGTTAGCAACACTTCGGGTACATCAGACAGAGTGACGCGCACACCCGTGCTACAAATTTCCGCAACCGTGCACATGGCATTGGTTCAAGGAATATATGACCTTGGCGAACCAGGCAGGGAAGCTAAACCGATAAAGCAACAACCATTCAACTTTTACGACTGTACTCAAACGTTTGCCACGAACTATTCATTCACTTCACAGCACTGCGTTTAAGGCTACTTCGCTAAATCTGCTTAAGTGCGGGACCGGTGCGAAACCGGTCAGCGACTTATTACTGCAAGCTGTACTGCTCAATCACAGTACCCAGCTGTTCGTTCATTTGCTGCATTGTACGCCGGATTTCTTCAGCAGGAAATGCTTCTCCGTGACGTACGCTGTTTTGCAGCTTAAGCAGTTCCGATGCCAGCGACAGCGCAGCCATTACCGCAATGCGATCCGTGCCGCGCACGTTGCTGTTATTGCGGATCTTTTTCATTTCCGCGTCGACGCGCGCGACCGCTTCGAGCAGCGCGCCTTCGGTTTCCGGCGAGCAGGCGAGACGATACGGTACTTCGAGAATCGAGACTTCGATCTGCTTGGTGGTCATGCGTTTTCTCCGTGGCGGCTTACGTCGCTTTCCGCTTCCTCGCCCGCGGGCTGAGCGGACTCGAGCAGATCGAGCTGGTTATCCGGTTCGTTGCTCGCGCGAGCGCGCGGCAATTTTTCGAGAATCGCATTCAGGCGCACCTGCGCGTCGTCGATCTTGGCCGACAGTGCATCGCGTTCCGCTTGCAGTGCATCGCGTTCCGCGCGCAGTTGCGCGAGTTCGGTGTGCGTGGCCTCGACTTCGGCGCGCGTTTGCGCGAGTTGTTCTTCGAGCGCGAGCCGCGCTTCGTGGTGGCGCTGGCTGATCGCAATCAGCTTGCCGATATTCTGGGAGAGTGATTCGAGTTCGGTGAGCATGTGCTGCGTCCTCTAAAGACCTCGCATTTTAGCGCGGAATATTGCAGGTTCCGACAATTGTCTCGTTTCGAGACGTAACAACATTGCTTCGTGCAGGCTTATCGCGCCTTGCGTTGCAACCCGAGGCGGAAAGTGACGGGATCCATCGGACAATAATGCGCGTTCAACCGGATCGATTGCGCGTGCATTGACCTTTCTTGACGCCCCGCGAGGCCGCTCGTAAACTTCCGCACTTCTGGTGCCGCGCGCGCTTTTCGGCGCACGCGGTTAAACGGGAAGCAGGGCGCGCGCGGTCCCCGGACCGCCGACGCGAAACCTGCGCTGCCCCCGCAACGGTAAACGACCGCATGGTCTTCATGCAGGTCGATCCTGATCGCAGGTTCGAAGTTCAACGTGCGAGTGTGCCACTGCGCGTCATGCGTGGGAAGGCGGGATCGATGTGTCGTAGCCCGGATACCGGCCAGAAAAGAGGGACGTCCCCCACGAAAACATCGAAACGGGGCGCCTCGTGACGCGTCGGCCCGCGGGGAAGCAGGCCGCGCATGCTTTCCACAGGAATCAATCCCATGTTGTCCCCTATCGCCCGCGCCGCGTTGCTCGCGTTCGCGAGCCTGCCGCTCGTCGCGCATGCGCAAGACGCGCAGTCCACCACGTCCACGACCGGCGCAAACGTTGCAACCGTCGCGAATGCCGCAACTGTAGACACCAGCGTCACGAATCCGGTCGCCGCCAATACGGCCAACGCCAACGCGGCCAACGCCAACGCGGCCAACGCCAACGCATCGGTCGACGCATCGGCCAACGCAACGACTACGGAAACAACTACCTCCACCGCGTCGCCGATCGTGCTCGCACCGGTCGTCGTGACCGCCGCGCGCGGACCGCAAGCGCTCGCCGATACGATCCAGCAGACCACGCTGTTCGATCAGCAGGACATCGCCGACACCACCGCAACCGATCTTCCCGGCCTGCTGCAATTCGCGCCCGGCGCGCAAATCACGCGTACAGGTGGCCCCGGTTCGACGACGAGTCTCTATTTGCGCGGCGCATCGTCGACGCAATCGCTGCTGCTGATCGACGGCGTGCGCGTCGATTCGGTCAGTCTCGGCTCCGCGCAACTCGCGCAGTTGCCGCTCGATCAGATCGACCGCGTCGAAGTGGTGAACGGCAACGTGTCCGCTTTATATGGATCGGGTGCGATCGGCGGCGTCGTGCAGGTGTTCACGAAAGACGGCGGCGCGCATCCGCCGCGTTTCAATTTTTCGGTCGGCTACGGCAGCTATCACACGCAGACGCAAACGGCCGGCGTGAACGGCGCGCTCGGTCAGGACGGCCGCACGACCTTCAGCCTCTCACTCGCGCGCACCAAAACCGACGGCTTTTCGGCACTCAATCCGAACGAGGCGCCGGGCGCGAATCCGAATGCGAACGGCTATCTGAACGAGAGCATCTCGGCGTCGCTGCGTCACAAGTTCAACGACAAGTGGGACGCGGGTGTCAGCTATCTGCAGTCGAACGGCAACAACAGCTATGACAACGCGTACGGCGTGCCGACCGATCTGAACAATCTGTACAGCAAGGTGCGTCAGGTGTCCGTATTCGCGAACGGCAAGCTGACCGACTGGTGGACCACGCACTTCACGATCGCCGAAGGCGCCGATCGCAGCGTGTCGAATACCAACGGCATCTACAACGGCCGCTTCGATACCGACAATCGCCAGTACACGTGGCAAAACGATTTCGCGCTCGCCGCGAACCAGAAGCTGCAACTGGGCTACGAGCATCTCGATCAGAGCCTCGAATCCGATACGTTCGCCGCGCCCGACCGCCACGTCGATTCGGTATTTGCGGGCTATACCGCGCGCTTCGGCCGCAACCGGATTCAGGCCAACGTACGGCGCGACCAGTATTCCGATTTCGGCGGAGCGAACAGTTACTATCTCGGCTACGGTTTCGACATCACGTCGCACTGGAAGGCAACCGCAAGCTATTCGGACGCGTTTCGCGCGCCGAGTTTCGACGATCTGTACTATCCGTACAGCGGCAATCCGTCGATTCAACCCGAGCGCAGTCATTCGGTCGAAGCGGGTTTGCAGTACGCGTCGGATGCGCTCGGCGTGATGCGCGTGACCGCGTTCCAGACCCGCTACGCGAATCTGATCAACTACGTGCAGACGATCCCCGGCATCTACCTGGCCGAGAACGTCGGTCACGCGAAGGTGCAGGGACTCGAAGGTTCGTGGAGCGGTCATGTCGGCAAGACCGACGTGCGCGCGGCGGTCACGCTGCAAAACCCGGTCGATCTCGACAACGACGTCGATCTCGTGCGGCGCGCGCGGCGCTTCGCGTCGTTCGCGGTGAACCGCAGCATCGGTACGTGGCGGGTCGGCGGCGAGTGGATCGTCAGCGGGCCGCGCGAAGATAGCACCGGCAACCTCGGCGGCTACGGGATCGTGAATCTGTCCGCGCGCTACAACATCACGAAAGCGTGGTACGTGAGCGCGCATATCGACAATCTGCTGAACAAGGACTATGAGACGGTCTACTCGTACAACTCGCCGCGCCGCGGTGCGTACGTCACGCTCGGCTGGCAGCAGCAGTGATGCGTGCGGGCGGCGGCGCTCATGCGTGAGCGCGCACGAATGAACCGCACGCACGGTTCGCTGCCCGCGACGATGCCGCCCTTGCACACGATGAACGCGAAGCGCGCGGCCATCATCTGGCTCGGGCTCGCGCTTGTCGCGCTGGCCGTGCTGGCGGCATCGCTCGCGCTCGGCAGCGTGCCGCTTGCGCCGTCGCAGGTGCTCGCGGCGCTGCTGCCGTCGCATGGGTTCGGCGGCGCGCCTGCTGACGACCTCGCCGGCGAAATCGTTCGCACGTTGCGTTTGCCGCGCGCACTCGCCGGCTTTGCGTGCGGCGCGTTGCTCGCACTCGCGGGCGCGCTTTTGCAGGTACTGCTGCGCAATCCGCTGGCCGAACCGTACGTGCTCGGCGTGTCGGGCGGCGCGGCGACGTTCGCGCTGGTCGCGATGATCGCAGGCGGCGCGTGGTGGCTTGTCGACGCAAGCGCATTCACGGGCGCGTTCGTATCGATCCTGCTGGTGCTCGGTCTCGCGCGCCGCGAATTGTGGCGCGGCGAACCGCAGGACACGTCGCCCCGTTTGCTGTTGACCGGCGCGGTGATCGCGGCCGGGTGGGGCGCGCTGATCACGCTGCTGCTCAATCTCGCTCCCGACAGCCGCTTGCGCGGGATGCTGTTCTGGCTGACCGGCGATCTGAACGGCGGCGCGCTGCCGTGGACCGCATTGCTTGCGCTCGCAGTCGCCTTGATCGCGATCCTGCCGGCCGCGCCGCGTCTGAACGTGCTGCTGCGCGGCGACGCCGCCGCGCAAGCGCTCGGCGTCGCGGTGATGCCGCTGCGGTTGCGGGTGTACCTGGTCGCGTCGCTGGCGGCGGCTGCCGCGGTGACCACGGCGGGCACGATCGGCTTCGTCGGCTTGGTGGTCCCGCATATGCTGCGGCTCGCGTTCGGCAACGATCAACGGATGCTGTTGCCGGCCGCCGCGCTTGGCGGCGGAGTCGCGGTGATGGGCGCGGACCTGATCGCGCGTACCGTGATCGCGCCCGCGCAGTTGCCGGTCGGCGTGATCACGTCGCTGGTCGGCGTGCCGGTGTTTCTGTGGATGCTGCTCAAGCGCCGCCGATGATGCCAGCCCCCGACACTTCCGCCACCGCACTGCTAAGCGTGCAACGCCTGAACTTGCAAGCCGGCGCGCGCACGCTGCTCGACGCATTCACGTACAGCTTTCATGCCGGCGAAATCTGGTGCATCGCCGGCCCGAACGGCGCCGGCAAGACGACGCTGCTGTCGACACTCGCAGGACTATTGCAACCGTCGGCGGGTCACGTCGAACTCGATCGCGTGCCGCTCGCCGACTGGCAGGCGCAAGCGCTCGCGCGGCGTCGCGCGTTGATGCCGCAAAGCGCGGCCGATGCATTCAGCGCCAGCGTGCTCGATATCGTGCTGCTGAACCGTTTCCCGCATCTGACCGGTTGGGGCTGGGAGCGCGACGAGGATCGCGCGGCCGCGCACAAGGCGCTGGAGTTGCTCGGTCTCGCGCGGTTCGCGACCCGCGACGTGCTGTCGTTATCGGGCGGCGAACGTCAACGCGTCGCGCTCGCGGCGGTGCTGTGCCAGCAGGCGCCGCTGTTGCTGCTCGACGAACCGTTGTCGCATCTGGACCTGCATCATCAGATCGACTGTCTCGAAGCGCTGAGCGCGTGGACGCGCGAGTCCACTGCCGCGCCGTCGCGCTGCGTGCTGTTCTCGTGCCACGACCTGAACCTTGCGCGCCGTTTCGCGACCCACGCGTTGCTGCTCGACGGCAACGGCGGCGCGCATGCAGGCCCCGTGCGCGATGTGTTGACGCCCGAGCTGGCGAGCCGCGCGTTCGGCTATCCATTGATTCTGATTCGCGACGGCGAGCACGAGGCGCTGATTCCCGCGCCGCGCTCGTCGCATGAATCGGCGGTCAGGCATGACATCTCGTCAGACTGATCTTTTCTCCCGACATCCTCTTTTCCGTTTTCTCTCGCACCTATGACCCGCCATCCGTGCCCAGCCGGTTTGCCCGAAGTCGCACCGCTCGATCAAACGTTGCGCGCCGAACTGCAACAGCTCATCGATACGCGCACCAAGCCGCCGGGCAGCCTCGGCCGGCTCGAAACGCTCGCGCGTCAGATGGGCCTGATCCAGCGCAGCACGCGACCGGGCGTGCAGCGTCCGGTGATGATCGTATTCGCCGGCGATCACGGCATCGCCGCCGAAGGCGTGAGCCCGTATCCGCAGGCGGTGACCGCGCAGATGGTCGCCAACTTCGTCGCCGGCGGCGCGGCGATCAATGCGCTCAGTCGCGTCGCCGGCGCCGAACTCGAAGTGGTCAACGCGGGCGTCGCGACGCCGTTGCCGTCGGCCGATGGACTGGTCGACATTCCGGTCGCGCGCGGCACCCGCAACTTCGCGCACGAACCGGCGATGACACCGGCCGAAGCGCTCGCCGCGATGCAGGCGGGCGCCGCGCGCGTGCGTCATCACGCGGCGCTCGGCAGCAACGTGATCGGCTTCGGCGAGATGGGGATCGCGAACACGTCGGCGGCCGCGTGTCTGATGAGCCGGCTGTGCGACGTGCCGATCGACGAATGCGTCGGCCGCGGCACCGGTCTCGACAACGCCGGGCTCGCGCGCAAGCGCAACGTGCTGGCGTCGGCGCTCGCGCGGCACCCGGACGCGCGCGCGCCGCTCGACGTGCTCGCGACCTTCGGCGGTTTCGAAATCGCGATGATGGCGGGCGCGTATCTGGCGGCCGCCGAAGCGCGCATGACGATCCTCGTCGACGGCTTTATCGCGACCTCGGCATTGCTGGTCGCCGATGCGTTCGCGCCCGACGTGCGCGAGTACTGCGTGTTCGCGCATGCGTCGAACGAGGCCGGGCACCGGCGCATGCTCGATCACTTCGGCGCGCAGCCGTTGCTGTCGCTCGACCTGCGCCTCGGTGAAGGCACCGGCGCGGCGCTCGCGGTGCCGCTGCTGCGCGCGGCGGCGGCGTTCGTCAACGAGATGGCGAGCTTCGATTCGGCCGGCGTCGCGGATCGCGATGTCTGACAAAACCACCACGTTTTCGCTTCGCTCGTGAACCCGCTCGCGGAATTGCGCTACTTCTTCACGGCGCTCGGTTATTTCACGCGCGTGCCGGTGCCGCGCTGGGTCGGCTACGAGCCGCACTATCTGAACGCGGCCGCGCGCTACTTTCCGCTGGTCGGCGTATTGATCGGCGGCTTCAGCGCGCTCGTCTATCTCGTCGCGTTGCGGGTGTTTCCGGCCGGCGTCGCGGTGCTGCTGTCGATGGCCGCGTCGCTGCTGCTGACCGGCGCGTTTCACGAAGACGGTCTCGCCGATTGCGTCGATGCGTTCGGTGGCGCCTATTCGCGCGACGATGCGCTGCGCATCATGCAGGACTCACGCATCGGCGCATTCGGCGCCATCGCGCTGGTGATCGCATTGGCGATGAAGTGGCAAACGCTCGCGTCCCTGCCGCCGGTGCGTGCCGCCAGTCTGATGATTGCCGCCCACGGCGCGAGCCGCGCGTGCGCGATCAGCTACCTGGCCACGCTCGACTACGTGCGCGCCGTGGGCAAGGCGAAGCCGGTCGCGCAGCGCCTGAGCGGCCCCGCGCTGTTGTGCGCGGCGCTGTTCGGGCTACCGTGGCTGCTGTGGCCGAACGGGCCCGGCGCGCCCGACTGGCGGTTCGCCGCGCTCACTTGTGCCGTGCTACTCACACTACGCTTCGCGATCGGCCGTTATTTCGTCAGACGCATCGGCGGCTATACCGGCGACTGCCTCGGCTTCGCGCAGCAAATCTTCGAATTGAGCATCTACCTGGTGGGGCTCGCATGGATATCGTCCTGATTCGTCATCCGGCCGTCGCGCTCGACGCGGGCGTCTGTTACGGCCACAGCGACGTCGCGTTGGCCGAAAACGCCGAGGTGTCGTCGAACGCGCTCGCGATGAAGTTCGCGACCTTGCAGGTGCCCGCGCCGCGCGTGCTGATTTCGAGTCCACTGACACGTTGCGCGGCGCTCGCGGCCGAGATTGCCAACGATTTCGGCTGCGTGGTCAGCCACGACGAGAACCTGAAGGAAATGGATTTCGGCGATTGGGAGACGCAGCGCTGGGACGCGATCGATCGCGCGCAACTCGACGACTGGGCCGCCGATTTCGAACATGCGCGCGCGCATGGCGGCGAGAGCGTCGCGCAGTTCGTCGGACGCGTGCAGTCGTGGTTCGATGCGTTTGCGCAGACGCGGGAGCTGTCGCCCGCGTATGTGGTCACGCATGCGGGGGTGATGCGCGCGATCGCGTCGTGGGTGCTGGAGGTGCCGCTCGCGCGCTGCCTGCAATGGCAGCTCGATATGACCGGGATCGTCTGGTTGCGGCGCGATGACGAGACGCAGCAGTGGGCGCTGGTGCGGTGGAATGCGTGAGCGCTTGCGCGTCGACTACTTTCTGCGCGAGCGCGCGAGTTCCAGATCCTCGCACAGCAGCTGCGCGCCTTGCGCGAGACGCGGCGCCGGACGGTTGAGCAGATCGCCGTCGATTGCGAACAGGTTGTTATTCGCGACCGCCGCGAGGCGCGGCCACGCGCGCCACGTGTCGAGTTGCGGCAGCGGCGTGTCGGGCCGCGTCGCGCCCGGCGCGGCCGTGACGATCGCATCAGGATTGGCGGCCAGCACCGCTTCGGTCGATACCGTCGGCACCAGCGGCTGAAGGCCCGCGAATACGTTGCGGCCGCCGCATAGCGCGATCACGTCGCTGAGCATGTGCTCGCCGTTGAGGGTCATCAACGGCTTATCCCAGACCTGGTAGAACACGCTGACGCTCGGGCGCTGCGAGTACTGCGTGCGCAGCCTGGCGATGTCGTTGCGATAGGCGGATGCGGCTGCATCCGCGGTCGGCGATGTGCCGAGCAACTGGCCGAGCTTCGTCAGCGATACGGCGATGTCGTCCAGGCGCCGCGGTTCGCTGAAAAACAGCGGTACGCGCAGCTCGCGCAGACGTTCGAGCTGGCGCTGCGCATTGCCATGCCGCCACACGACGATCAGATCGGGCTTCAGCGCGACGATGCGCTCGAGGTCGAGCGCCTTGTTGTCGCCGACCCGCGGCAGTTGCAGCGCGGCCGGTGGGTAGTCGCTGTACGACACCGCGCCGACCATTTTCGGGCCGCCGCCGGCCGCGTACAGCAACTCGGTCACGTGCGGCGCGAGGCTGATCACGCGCTGTGCGGGTGCGGAGAGTGTGACGGTGGCGCCGCTGTCGTCGGTGACGGTGATTGCGGCGTGGGCGCTTGATGTGGCGAGTGCGAACGATAGGGCGGCGGCAGCGTGGAGATGGCGGCGAAGGCTCACGGTGGCGCAGACGAAACGAGCGAGGCGGGGGAAGCGGATCATCGGGGTGGGGCGGTCATCAAACATTGGGCGTGGCGGACGGGGCTGTGCAGGCGGGCGCAGGGCTGGAGTGAACGCGCACGCTAACCCGCATGTCCGGCTTCGATCTCCTGCACGGCCTCTCGTAACTGTTCTTCAAAGCGAACCCATTCGGCCTCGGTCCCTGGCAGCCCGAAACGAATGCTGCCGCCTGGCGCATCCGCTGACGGCGCAAACAATCGCGTCCACACGCCACGCCGCGCGAGCGCCTCGTGCAAGGCGGCGGCGCGTGCATCGTCGGTCCATGCGAACAGCGGCGTGCCGCGCGTCGCGAAACCCGCCGCATGCAGCAGCTTGAACAGCCGCGCGCTTTCCCCGTCGAGCCGTGCGCGCATGTGCGCGTGCCACGCGGTGTCGGCGAACGCGGCGCTCACCGCGTGACGCGCGGGGCCGCTGACCGTCCACGCGCCCAGCGTATCGCGCAAGCGCGCGAGCAACGCGGGCGCGGCCAGCACGAAGCCGGCGCGCACGCCCGCGAGACCGAAGAACTTGCCCGGCGAGCGCAGCACGATCAGCCCGTCGCGATGCGTGTGCGCCGCGAGCGATTCGCGCGGCAACGTATCGGCGAACGCTTCGTCGACCAGCAGACTGCCGCCGCGCTCACGCAGTTGCGCGTGCCAGTGCAGCAGCCGGGCGGCATCGAGATGCGTCGCGGTCGGGTTGTTCGGATTGACGATCGCGACGTGCGTAAGCGCGGCGGGCAACGTGTCGCTGTGCACGTCGAGCGTTGCGATGTCGTGGCCGGCGCGCGCGAACGCGGGTGCGTATTCGCCGTAGGTGAGCGGCGCGATCCCGACCGTTGCGCGCGGCAGCAGCGTCGGCAATGCGCGGATTGCCGCCTGGCTGCCGGCGACCGGCAGCACGTGGGAGGCAGCGGGCGCGCCGTAGTAGAGCGCGGCGCGCGCGGCGAAGCCGTCGCCATCGTCGGGCAGGCGCCGCCATGCATCGGCGGGCACCGGCGGCACCGGATAGCCGTGCGGATTGATGCCGGTCGACAGATCCAGCCATTGCTCGTATGCGATGCCGTAACGCGTCGCCGCTTCGTGCAGGTTGCCGCCGTGTGCGATCTGCTCAGCCATGCAACGGCACGCTCAGCAACGCCAGCACGAGCAGCACGGCCAGCCAGAAAATCAGCGAGCGCTCGACCAGCACCAACGCGGCGCCGACATGGCGGGCTTCGGCCGGATGCCCGAAGCCGAGCGTCGGCCGCTGTTCGAGCGTGCCGTGATAAACCGCCGCGCCGCCGATCAGCACGTTCAGACTGCCGGCGCCCGCCGCCATCACCGGCCCCGCGTTCGGGCTGTCCCAGCGCGGCGCCTGCTCGCGCCAGCAGCGCCACGCGGTCAGCGTATCGCCGAGCAGCGCATAGGTCGTCGCGGTCAGGCGCGCGGGAATCCAGTTGAGCACGTCGTCGAAGCGCGCGGCGGCCCAGCCGAAGCGCAGATAGCGCGGCGTGCGATAGCCCCACATCGCGTCGAGCGTATTGGCGAGGCGAAAGCCGAGCGCGCCCGGTCCGCCTGCGATCGCGAACCAGAACAGCGCGCCGAAGATCGCGTCGTTGCCGTTCTCCAGCGCCGATTCGACCGCCGCGCGCGCGAGCGCGGCTTCGTCGGCTTGCGCGGTGTCGCGCGATACGATCCGCGCGGTCAACTCGCGCGCGCTGTCGATATCGTGTTGACCGAGCGCGTGCCCGATCGGCGCGATGTGATCGCGCAGGCTGCGTGCGCCGAGCGCGAACCACAGCAGCGCGACGTGCAGCGCGCAGGCCGCGAACAACGGCAGCACCGCGACCAGCGCCCACGCGATCGCGACCGGCGGCAGCACCGCCAGCGCCCACGCGAGCATCCCTTTGACCCGCAGCCGCCGGCCGTGATTGAAGCGCGCCTCGAGGCGCGCGGCCCAGTTGCCGAAGCCGACCAGCGGATGCGCGCGGCGCGGCTCGCCGAACCAGCGGTCGACGACCACGCCGAACACGGCGAGCGTCGCGATCAGCGGCATCGTCAGCGTCAGCATCACGCGCCTTTCAGCGCGAGCGGCAGGCCGGCGACCAGCAGCGTCGCGGTGCTGCTCAACGCGGCGACGCGCTGGTTGAGGCGGCCGAGTTCGTCGACGTACAAACGCGTGGCTTCGCCCAAAGGCACCACGCCGAGACCGATTTCGTTGCTGACCACGATCAGCTTGCCGCGCGCGCCGGCGAGCGCCGCTTCGAGGGCAGCGGAGTGGGCGTGGTAGTCGGATAGCGGGGCGGCGGCGCCGTCGGCGGGACACAGCAGGTTCGCGAGCCACAGCGTCAGGCAGTCGATCAGCAGGCACTGGCCCGGTGCGTCGTGTCGGGCGATCGCGCCCGCCAGATCGCGGTCCGCTTCGACCAGCCGCCAATGCGCGGGCCGCCGCTCGCGGTGATGCGCGATGCGCGCGCTGAATTCGGTGTCGTGGGTCACGCGCGCGGTGGCGATGTAGGTGACGGGCAGCGCGCTGTCGCTGGCAAGCCGCTCCGCGTGCGCGCTCTTACCCGAGCGGGCGCCGCCGAGGACGAAGGTGAGATCGCGGGAAGTCATCGCGAGATTGTACCGGCGCGGTGGGATAATGCCGCTCGCCTGTTGACCGCCCATCCTCCGACCCGACCGCCTCGCCGTGACCCGAACCAAGACTCCCTTCGACGCCTTGCCCGTGCCGCGCGGCACGCTGATGATCCAGGGCACCACGTCCGATGCGGGCAAGAGCACGCTGGTCGCCGGCCTATGCCGTCTCGCCCGCCGTGCCGGCGCGCGGGTCGCGCCGTTCAAGCCGCAGAACATGGCGCTCAATAGCGCGGTGACCGTCGACGGCGGCGAGATCGGCCGCGCGCAGGCGCTGCAGGCGGTGGCGGCCGGGATCGCCGCGCACACTGACTTGAACCCGGTGCTGCTGAAGCCGACCAGCGATCGCGGCGCGCAGGTGATCATCCACGGCAAGGCGCGGATGAATCTCGATGCGCGCGCGTATCACGACTACAAGCCGGTCGCGTTCGAGGCGGTGCTGGAGTCGTATGCGCGGCTGCGCGCGGCGTACGACACGATTTTCGTCGAGGGCGCGGGCAGCCCGGCCGAGATCAATCTGCGCGACCGCGACATCGCCAACATGGGCTTCGCGGAGGCGGTCGATTGCCCGGTCGTGCTGGTCGCCGACATCGATCGCGGCGGCGTGTTCGCGCATCTGACCGGCACGCTCGCGTGTCTGTCGGCGAGCGAGCAGGCGCGCGTGCGCGGCTTCATCATCAATCGCTTTCGCGGCGACGTCAGCCTGCTGCAGCCCGGCCTCGACTGGCTCGAAGCGCGGACCGGCAAGCCGGTGCTCGGCGTGGTGCCGTATCTGCACGGCCTGACGCTCGATGCCGAGGACATGCTGCCGCCCGAGCTGCGTGCGGCCGGCAGCGGCGATGCGGGCCGGCTGCTGCGGGTGGTCGTGCCGGTGCTGCCGCACATCAGCAATCACACCGATTTCGACGCGCTGCGCGTGCATCCGCAGGTCGATTTTCACTACGTGCGCAGCGGCATGCCGATGCCGCCCGCCGATCTGATCATCCTGCCGGGCTCGAAAAACGTGCCGGGCGATCTCGCGTTTCTGCGCGAGCAGGGCTGGGACGAGGTGCTTGCGCGGCATCTGCGTTACGGCGGGCGGGTGATCGGTATTTGCGGTGGGATGCAGATGCTGGGGCGCGAGATTGCCGATCCGCACGGGATCGAGGGCGCGCCGGGCAATTTCGCGGGGTTCGGCTGGCTCGATTATTCGACGGTGCTCACGCGCGAGAAGACGCTGAAGAACGTGACCGGGCGCCTCGCGCTGCCGGGCGCGCCGGAGGTCGCCGGCTATGAGATTCATATGGGCGAGACACGCGGGCCGGCGCTCGATGTGCCCGCGCTGCGGCTCGAAGGTGAGCGTGGTGAGTGCGGTGAGTGCGGTGAGCGCAGCGATGGTCAGCCCGGCGGTGGCGCGGTTGCCGCGCGCCCGGACGGTGCGTTGTCCGCCGATGGCCAGATTCTCGCCACCTACGTGCACGGGCTGTTCGACACGCCGGCTGCGTGCGCGGCGCTGCTCGGCTGGGCGGGCCTGAGCGACGCCGAACAGATCGACTACCCGGCGTTGCGCGAAGCGTCGCTGGAGCGGCTCGCCGATACGCTGGCCGAGCATCTGGACATGGAGCGGGTGTTCGCGGCGGTGGGGTAACGCCTGGGGCTGACGCCGGGAATCAGCGTCGGGGATCAACGCCGGGGATTAGCGCCGGGGATCAGCGCCGGGAATTAGCGTCGGGAATCAGCGCCCGTGGATGGGCGCTGATTAATTAGTACCAGCGGCGCGGCGCAAAAAAAGCACGCGCCTGCCAGGCCGCGTGCTATCGCGCTTGCACCGGTGCGAGCCGTGCGGGCTCGCGCCACACCACGCTCAATACAACACCATCTGCGTGCACCGGAACAGCGCGATCGTCTTGCCGTCCGGATCGGTCACGGTCGCATCCCACACCTGCGTGCTGCGCCCCAGGTGCACGCCCTTCGCGACCGCGCGGATCGTGCCCTGGGTCGAGGTGCCGAGAAAGTTGCTCTTCAGTTCGATCGTCGTGAAATTGCGGGCGGTCTCCGGCAGGTGCGCGAGACACGCGTAGCCGCAGGCGGTGTCGGCGAGGCCGATCACGGTGGCCGCGTGCAGGAAGCCGTTCGGCGCGAGCACTTCCTCGCGCACCGTCAGTTCGGCGACCAGCGTGTCCTGGTCGACCGACAGCACGCGCACGCCGAGCAGTTCCGGCAGCTTGCCTTTCTGGCGTTCGTGCAGACGTTCGACGGTGTATTCCGGGCGCAGTTTGCTCATGAGATTCAGGTCCTTGTCGAAAAAAACGGCGGGTTCAGACGGCCGATTCGCGTCGCGGGGGCTTCGGCCACGCTGGATTTGTCGATATTATCAACGGCTGGACCGCTGGGCGAAGCTCGTGCGCGAACTCGCGGCGGGGGAATCGTCAGGTTGCCCTGGCCGTTCGGCGCGGACCGGCGCCAGGCGCGGCAACCGCGGCAACGCCGGCCGCACCGGTAACAGCGGCGGTAACCGTGGCAACCGCGGCGGCAACCGCTGCGGTAACCGTGGCAACCGCGGCGGCAACCACAGCAGCAACAGCAGCAGTCCGAGCAGCAGCAACAGCAGTAGCGCGGCAAACCGGCTGGCGGCGTCCAGCCTTCTTTCCGGGAGAATTCATGTCGGTGATCGTGGTGGCGAATCCGAAGGGCGGCGTGGGCAAGAGCACGCTATCGACCAATCTGGCCGGCTATTTCGCGGCGATGGGCGAGTGGGTCGCGCTGGCCGACCTCGACAAGCAGCAGTCCGCGCACGCGTGGCTGGACCTGCGGCCCGCGACGCTGCCGGCCATCGAAACCTGGGAGGTCAATCCCGACGCACCCGCGAAGCCGCCGAAGGGGCTCGAACACGCGGTCATCGATACGCCGGCCGGTCTGCACGGCAATCGCCTGGGGATCGCGCTGGAACTGGCGGACAAGGTGATCGTGCCGCTGCAGCCGTCGATGTTCGATATCCTCGCGACCCAGGAATTTCTCGAGCGGCTCACGAAGGAAAAGGCGGTCAGGAAGGGCACGATCGAGGTCGGCGTGGTCGGCATGCGCGTCGATGCGCGCACCCGCTCGGCCGAGCAGCTGCATCGTTTTGTCGAGGGATTGAAGCTGCCGGTGCTCGGCTATCTGCGCGATACGCAGAACTATGTGCAGCTCGCCGCGCATGGGCTGACGCTGTGGGACGTCGCGAAGAGCCGGGTCGAGAAGGATCTCGAGCAGTGGCAGCCGATCGTCGAATGGACGAACGGCACCGGCAGGAAAGGCTAAGGGTAGAGGGGCAACCGACCCGGCAAAACCGGGCCGCGCCGCTTAACTCCAGGCCTGGGTCGGCACGTGATCGCGGCTGCCCTTGATCTTGTTGTTTTCATCGACGAACACGAGGTCCGGCTTCCAGCCCGCTTTCAGTTCCGCCTCGTCGACCACCGCGAACGCCGCGATGATGACCAGGTCGCCGAGCTGCGCGCGCCGCGCGGCCGAACCGTTCAGCGAAATCATCCCGCTGCCGCGCTCGCCCTTGATCGCGTAGGTCGAGAAGCGCTCGCCGTTGTTGATGTTCCAGATGTCGATGCGCTCGTTTTCGACGATGTTCGCCGCTTCGAGCAGATCTTCGTCGATCGCGCACGAACCTTCGTAGTGCAGTTCGCAGTGCGTGACCGCGACGCGGTGAATCTTCGACTTCAGCATGTTGCGTTGCATGACCAATCCTGTGTGAATCTCAGTGTGACTTGCTGGCGCGCGCGTCGCGGCGTCAGATTTCGAGGTTGTCGATCAGCCGGGTCGCGCCGAGTTTGGCGGCGGCCAGCACGACGAGCGGTGCGTTGGCATCCTGCGCGGCGGGCGCGATGAGGTTCGAGCGCTTGCGGATCGCGATGTAGTCGGGCTTCCAGCCGCGCGCGGCGAGTGCCGCGGTGGCCGTCTGTTCGAGTTTCGCGAAATCGCGCTCGCCGGCCAGCACCGCGTCGCGAATCCGGTTCAGTTCGAGCGCCAGCACCGGCGCCTCGGCGCGCTCGGCGGCCGACAGATACCGGTTGCGCGAACTGAGCGCGAGGCCGTCGGTGTCGCGCACGGTTTCGGCGGCGACGATCTCGGTCGGCAACGCGAACTGGTGGCACATCTGCCGCACGATCATCAGCTGCTGGTAATCCTTCTTGCCGAATACCGCGACGCGCGGCTGCACGCACGACATCAGCTTCATCACCACCGTGCAGACGCCGTGGAAAAAGCCCGGGCGGAACTCGCCCTCGAGGATGTCGCCCAGATCGTGCGGCGGCTGCACCCGGTACTCCTGCGGCTCCGGATACAAATCCTTCTCGGTCGGCGCGAACAGCACGTACACGCCTTCCTTCTGCAGCTTCTCGATATCGGCTTCGAGCGTGCGCGGATATTTGTCGAAATCCTCGTTCGGGCCGAACTGCAGCCGGTTGACGAAAATGCTCGCCACCACCGGGTCGCCGTGCTGGCGCGCGAGGCGCATCAGCGACAGATGGCCTTCGTGCAGGTTGCCCATCGTCGGCACAAAGGCCGTGCGATTCTGGCCGCGCAACTGGTCGCGCAATTCGTGGATCGAGCTGATGACTTTCATGATCGGACAGGGGGTGGATTCGCGCGGCGCGCGTTTGCCGGTGGGCCGGGACGTCGCGGAAAAACCGCGCGGGCCGCTGCCTTGCCGGCAATGACGGGTTCGGAGCGCGGATTGTAGTGGATTTGCGAGCCGGGCGCACCGAAACGCGGCGGCCGGCGGGAGCAGGTTGCGGAGTATGCGCCGCGCATGCGCCGCTGAGGCTTGCCAGGCATGGCGCTGCCGGCTCGGCGCGGGTTTCCCCGGGTGCGGTGTGAAAGCCACGCTCGTGCGATCGGGCGTGGCTCGCCTTCTCTCTGGACTCAGGCCGGCAGGTACGCGAGCCGCACGTAGATCGGCGCGAACGGCTCCGCCTGGGTGATCTCGACCAGCGATTCGCGGCACAGCTCGAGCACCGCGATGAAGTTCACCACGACGACCGGCACGCCGCGGCTCGTATCGAACAAATCGGAAAACTCGATGAAGCGCGCGTTTTGCAACTGCCGCAGGATTAGACTCATGTGCTCGCGCACCGACAGTTCCTCGCGCGAAATCTTGTGGTGCTGGACCAGCTTCGCGCGCTTGATCACATCGGCCCATGCGGCCCGCAGGTCGTCGCTGCTGACGTCCGGGAAGCGCGGCGTGATGCTCTGCTCGATATAGACCTCGGCGCGCAGGAAGTCGCGGCCGAGTTGCGGCAACTGGTCGATGCGTTGCGCGGCGAGCTTCATCTGCTCGTATTCGAGCAGGCGGCGCACCAGTTCAGCGCGCGGATCCTCGGCTTCCTCGCCGGTGTCGGCCTTCTTGACCGGCAGCAGCATGCGCGACTTGATCTCGATCAGCATCGCGGCCATCAGCAGATATTCGGACGCCAGTTCAAGGTTGGTCTTGCGCAACTGCTCGACGTAGCCGAGATACTGCTCGGTGACATCCGCCATCGGGATGTCGAGCACGTTGAAATTCTGCTTGCGGATCAGGTACAGCAACAGATCCAGTGGTCCCTCGAAGGTCTCGAGGAACACTTCGAGCGCGTCCGGCGGGATGTACAGGTCATTCGGCAGTTTGAACAGCGGCTCGCCGTACAGGCGCGCGAACGCGATGCCGTCGACAGTGTCGGGCGTCGAATCGGTGGCGGGTGCGGCGAGCGCGGTATCGGCCGGAGCCGGCGCGGGGCCGTGAAGTTGAACCGGCCCGGGAGCCTGGCCCGGACCGTGAGCGGGGTGTTGACCCGGGCCGTGTGCGTCGTCGGCGTGACTCATGCTCGGCGTGACGGGGGCGCTCAGAAGTTCTGGTAGTACTGGTAGGCCGTCTGTTCGACGCGCGACGCTTTCTGCTCGGCGCGTTCGGCGAGGTCGACCGGCTGCTTGTCCCACAGCAGCGCGCGGCCGCGGCGTTGTTCGGCTTCCAGGTTGGGCTTCTGTTGCTTGAGCTGGTTCAGGAACTGCGTGATGTCCGATTGATACATGGCTCGGTGTCCGTGAGGGGGAAAGTGGCGTCCGGCCGGTGGGCACGAGGTGCCTGCGACGGCGCCGGTGCCCGGGATTTTACCGCATGCGTCGCGCGCGGTCGAAAATCGCCGCGGGCCTGTTTTTTCGGGATAGTACGCGGGCCGCGAACGCCGCCGCCGCAGTCCTCGCGAGACGGTCCCGAGGCGGTCCCGTTGTGGTCAAATAGCATGCCCCGCGCGCGCTTTGCGCGGCGGGGCGCAAGAATTCACCCACTGTGGCCGGAGGTCCTGTTTGGCGGGAGGTACGATTGACAAGCCGCGCGCAGCGCGTGGCGAAACCGGCCTGAAGCGCGGCTGCGCGCCGGCACGTGACGCGCTCGCGCGGCGCTGGCTGCGCGTCTCGCTTGCCTTCAGCGTCGGGCTCGGCCTCGGTCTATGGCTGCTGCTGGGCGCCGGCGAAGCGCAGGCCAAACGCACGTCGCCCAGCTACAAGGTCGACGTGATCGCCGAGCCGCGCTCGCTGCGCAAGCTGCTCGAACAGCACCTGGATATCGCGCGTTTCGCGAAGCGGCCCGACATCAGCGACGACCAGTTCTCTTTCCTGATTACCGCGACCCCGCAACAGGTGCGCGATCTCGCCGCGACCCAGGGCTATTTCTCGCCGATCGTCAGCACCGACGTGCGCAGCACCGACGACGCGCGCCAGGTCACCGTACGGGTCGAAGCGGGCCCGCGCACCATGGTCACGTCGGTCGATCTGTCGTTTCGCGGCGCGGTGCTGACCGAAGACGAGGCGCAGGAAAACGCGACCCGCTTCGCGTTTTCGCTGCACGAGGGCCAGCCGTTCACGCAGGGCGACTGGGACGACGCGAAGAACGCGTCGCTGCGCCAGTTGCAGTCGCGACGTTATCTGGGCGCGAAGATCTACCACTCCGAGGCGCTGGTCGATCCGCGCACGCACGAGGCGAAGCTGTCGGTGGTCTATGACAGCGGCCCGACCTTCACGATGGGCGAGATCGACGTATCGGGCACGCGGCGCTATCCGGAGCGCATCGTCCACAACGTCAATCCGATTTCGCCGGGCGACGTCTACGACACCCGCACGGTCGCCGAACTGCAGCGGCAGTTGCAGAACACGCCGTACTTCGCGAGCGTCGCGATCGATCTCGACAACGACCCGGCCAAGCCGCTGAACACGCCGGTCCACGTGAAGGTGTCGGAATTCCCGTTCCACAGCTTCCGCGGCGGCGTCGGTTATTCGACCGACAACGGCCCGCTGGTGCAGGGCGCGTATTCGTATCTGAATACGTTCGGCAAGGCGTGGCCGTTCACGGTCGAAGGGCGCGCCGACCAGACCCAGCAATACGGCCAGGTCCAGCTGTCGATGCCGCCGGGGCCGCGCGGGTGGACCAATAGCGTGCTCGCGTCGTACACGACCACCGACGTGTCCGACACCCGCATCTACAGCATTCGCGGCGGCGTGCAGCGCTCGCGCACGTCGCAGTTCCTCGACTACAGCTACTCGCTGCTGTTCTACAACGACAAGCTCGACCAGAACGCGGCGCCGCCCACCTGGGCGCATGCGCTGGTGCCGGCGTGGTCGTGGACCCGGCGCGACACCGACGACCCGCTGTTCCCGCGGCGCGGCAACCTGGTCCACGTCGAGGCGGGCTTCGCGGTGAAGGGGCTGCTGGCCGACCAGTCGTTTATCCGCGGCTATGCGCGCGGCCAGCAGTATCTGCCGATCGGCGCCGACGACATCGTGCTGATCCGCGCCGAACTCGGCGCCGTGTTCACGAGCGGCAGTTCGAGCGGCATTCCGGCCTCGCTGCTGTTCCGCGCGGGCGGCTCGAATTCGGTGCGCGGCTACGGCTTCCAGAGCATCGGTAACGACGTCGCCGGTTCGATCCTGCCGACCAAATATCTGGTGACGAGCGCGGTCGAATATCAGCACTGGTTCTCGCACAACTGGGGCGCGGCCGCGTTCTTCGACGTCGGCACCGCCACCGATACCTGGGGCGACAAGGTCTTCTATCCGGGCGCGGGCCTCGGCGCGCGCTGGCGCAGCCCGGTCGGCCCGGTCAACCTCGATCTCGCCTATGGAATCCGCGACCGTCGAGTGCGGCCGTACATCACGCTGGGCATTGCGTTCTGATCCCGCGATGACCTTCCGCAACCTTTTCGCCGCGCCCGAACGCCGTCCCATTCGCTGCCTAATTCGCCGCCCATTGCACGCATGACCACCGACGTTACCGATCCGCCCTCAGCGCAGCCGCCTGGCACCCCGCCGGACCAGCCGGCCGGGCAGCAGAGTCCCGACACGCCGCCGAAGCCGAAGCGGCGCTGGGGCCGGCTGCTGCTGAAAACGGTCGCGGGCACGCTGATCGTGCTGGTGTTGCTCGTGGTGCTGGCGGGCGGTCTGCTGTACGGCGCGCTGACCACCGAGCGCGGCACCGCGTATGCGTGGCAGGCGGCGGTCAAGCTGCTCGGCGGCCGGCTCGCGGGGAGATTCGACGGCGGCACGCTCGCGAGCGGGGTGCAGTTGCGCGACGTGCGCTGGCGCAGCCTCGACGGCAGCGGCACCGACATCCGGATCGATTACGCGGCGGGCCGCTGGGCGCTCGGCCGCGAACCGTGGCGCTTCACGATCGAGTATCTGCACGTCGGCACGATCGACGCGCGGGTCGGCGCGTCGTCGTCGACCAGCAGCGAGCCGCTGAAGCTGCCGCAGGATCTGCGTCTGCCGATGCAGCTCGAGATTCGCGACGTGCGGGTCGAGCGGCTGCTGGTGCATCAGGGCACGTCGACGACCGAGCTGTCGCACTTCCTGTTTCATGGCCGCAGCGACGGGCAGCACCACGAGGCGGCGGTCGAAAGCCTGGAAACGCCGTTCGGCTCGGTGACCGCGTCGGCGAAACTCGACGGCGCGAAGCCGTTCCCGCTGTCCGGCGAGGTCGGCTATTCGGGCAAGGTCCGCGACGAGGCGGTGCAGGTGAGCGGCCATCTGAGCGGCACGCTCGAACAGCTGGCCGCCGAGATCGACGCGAGCGGGATGAAGCTGACCGGTCACGCGCGGGTCGAGGCGACGCCGTTCGCCGCGGTGCCGCTGCAACGCGCGACGCTGAGCTTCGATCACGTGAATCCGCAGGCTTTCGCGCCGGGCGCGCCGCTGGCGGATCTGGCGGTGCGGGCGGAGTTGCAGCCGGTGGAACTGCTTGGAGCCGGGGCCGGCGGTGCGGGCGCGGCGAGCGGTGCCGGCGCTGGTAGCGCCGCAAGCGGCGTGGCGATTGGAGCGGCGAGCGGTGCGGCAACCCCCGCTAGCGCCGCCTCGGCGGGCAGCGCGGCTGACCACCGCGCCGCGACGGCGGCCAGCCAGCCCGGCCATCACCTGAACCTGGGCCACCACCACGCGGACGCCAAACCCGCGGCGGGCTTCGCAGTAGCCGGCCATCTGTCGATCGTCAACGCGAAACCTGGCGCGATCGACCAGAACCTGCTGCCGCTGATCGACGCGAACACCGACGTGCGCCTCGACGCGCAGACGCAAAGCATCTCGAACCTGAACCTGCGGCTGGTGCGCAACGCGAGCGTCACCGGCAGCGGCACGCTGAGCGGCCGGCGCGGCCAGCTCGATCTGAAGGTCGCGCGGCTCGACCTGAACGCGTTGCAGGCGACGGTGCGGCCCACCCAACTGGCCGGCCCGATCGGCATCCGTCTGAACGACGACATCCAGACGCTGACGCTCGACCTTGCCGACCCGGCCGCCGCGCTGCGCGCGCAAGGCAAGATCACGTTCGACCCGGCGCGGATCAGCTTCAACGACGTGCGCGTCACCTCGGGGCGCGGGCGCATCGATCTGTCGGGCGCGCTCAAGCACGACGCCAATTCGACCTACAACCTGAAGGCGCAACTAACCGACTTCGATCCGCTGTCGCTCACTTCGCAGATGCCGGCGCGCACGCCGGTCGCGGCGCCCGCGGCTGCCGCTGCGGTTACGAGCGGCGCGCAGCGCGCGCGCCAGGCGCAGGCCGCCGCGCTGGTCGGCAGCACGGCCGGCGCGAAGAGCGCGGCCCCGGGCGATCAGGCCGCGGCGGTCGCGAAGAACACCGCGAAGGCGGCGGTGCAGACCGAGGTGTTGACGCGCAAGACGCCGCCCGCCCAGCGCGCCGCGCCGAAGGCGCCGCCGGCGCGCAAGATCGAAGCGCGCGTGAACGCGACGCTGAGCGCGACAGGCGTGCTCGCGCCGACCTTCACGACCCGCGCCGAATTCAAGCTCGGCCCGAGCGTCTACGACGACCTGCCGCTGACCGGCGGCGGCACGATCCAGCTGGCCGGCTCGCGGATTCTGCCGAGTCGCGCGAATCTGTCGGTGGCGGGCAATCAGGTCGATGTGCAGGGCAGCTTCGGCGCGCCCGGCGACCGGCTGCGCTTCCGGGTCGACGCGCCGCAGCTCGATAGGCTCGGCTTCGGCCTCGCCGGCGTGCTCGCCGCCGACGGCGACCTGACCGGCTCGTTCGCGCATCCGAACGTCACGCTGAACTACAAGGCCGAGAACGTCGCGTTCGGCACGAACCGCGTCGGCCATGCGGAAGGCCACGCCGAATTGCGCGACGGCGCGAACGGCGCGCTCGCGTTCACGACCGACGCGCGCAACCTGAGCGCCGGCGGCGTCGATCTGAACACGCTGACCGCGAAGCTATCCGGCACGCGCGCGAACCATACGCTCGAAGCCGCGGCGACCGGCAAGCTGCAGGATCGCCCGCTCGATCTGTCGCTCGCCGCGCACGGCAAGCTGACCGATTCGCGCGACGGCACGCGCTGGGACGGCAGCGTCACGCGTCTGCAAAATCGCGGCACGCCGGCGCTGAACCTCGAATCGCCGCTCGCGGTCAGCGCCGGGCCCGGGTATCTGACGCTCGGCGCGACGCGCCTGACCATCGAAGGCGCGGTGCTGAGCCTGAAGTCGTTCGCGTTCGAGCACGGCCGCATCCAGTCGGCCGGCACGCTGACCGACGTGTCGCTTGCGCGGTTGCAGGAGCTGCGGCACGAACTTACCGGCGAGCCGCCCGCGGTGCGCACCGATCTCGTGTTCGACGGCGACTGGGACTTCTCGCTCGGCGCGACCGCCAACGGCCACATCGAGCTGCACCGGCGCAGCGGCGACGTGACGGTCGAGATCGGCCGCGGACTGGCGTCGATGGGCATCACCGCGATGCGCGCGCGCGCCGAATTCACCGGCGGCAACCAGTTGAACGCGACCGTTCACGCGCAGGCGAGCCGGGTCGGGGTAATCGATGCCGACGCACATACCGCGCTGGTGCTGCGCGAGGGCCTGCTCACCGTCGATCCGCAGAGCGCGTTGTCGGGCAACGTGAACGCGAACGTGCCGTCGCTGCGCACCACCGGCGGGCTGCTCGGCCCGAGCTATCTGCTCGACGGCCATCTCGCGTTGCGGCTCGCGCTGCACGGCACCGTCGCGAAGCCCAACGTGACCGGCTCGCTGGTCGGCGACGACCTGTCCGCGACCGTGGTCAGCCAGGGCGTGCAACTGAAGGATGGGGTGGTGCGCATCGCGCTGTCGGAGAACATGGTGGACTTCCAGCAGGTCGAGTTCCGCGGCTCCAGCGGCACGTTGCGCGCGACCGGGCGCGTGCGGCTCGACGGCTCGGAGCCCGATCTGACCGCCAGCATCGTCGCCGACAAGCTCGACGTGTTCGCGTCGCCGGACCGTCATCTGTCGCTGTCGGGCAGCGCGAGCATCGCGAACGGCGGCACCGAGCGCGGGATGGCGATCAACGGCAAGTTCGTGGTCGACAGCGCGCTGTTCGACCTGCCCGAGCAGGCCGCGCCGAGTCTCGGCGACGACGTCGTGATCATCCGTGCGGACGGCACCCGCTCCGGCGGCCGGCCGCCGCCGAGCGAGGCCGGCACGCAGCCGGCCAGTCCGTTCGCGCCGCGCGCGAACATCGAGATCGGTCTGGGCAACAACTTCCGCTTCCGCGCGGCGGGCGCGGATCTCGGCCTCGCCGGCACGATCACCGCGATGAGCGCGCCGAACACGCCGCTGCGCGCGGTCGGCAACGTGCGCGTGACGCCGGGCTCGACCTATACCGCGTTCGGCCGCAAGCTCGCGATCGAGAATGGCTTCTTCACGTTCAACGGGCCGGTCACCAATCCGGGCATCAATATTCTGGCGATGCGCCGCAACCAGCAGGTCGAGGCGGGCGTGCAAGTGACCGGCACGCTGCAGACGCCGGTCGCGCGACTGGTGTCGGAGCCGGCCGTGCCGGACAACGAAAAGCTGTCGTGGCTGCTGTTCGGTCACGGCACCGACCAGGGCAACAACCTCGGTCAGCAAAGCACGATGACGACCGCGCTCGCGCTGCTCGGCAGCGCGACCGGCAAGCGGATCGCGGAGACGGTCGGGCTCGACGAGTTCTCGATCGGCCGCAGCGATGTGGGTCTGACCGATCCGCAGGTCGTGATGGTGTCGAAGGCGATCAACGAGTGGCTCGTGATCGGCTATGAGCAGGGCTTGCAGTCAGCCAGCAACGCGATCAAGGCAACCCTCAATCTGACGCGCTACTGGTCGCTGGTCGTGTATGGCGGGACGTTCTATGGCGCCGACGTGCTGTACACGCGACGCTTCGATCGCTTCAAGTGGTGATGGGGGCGCGCTGCCGGCTTGAGCGGCCGGCGGCAGCACTTCAACGGCAGCGGTAAAAAAAATGGCACGCCCTAAGGCGTGCCATTTTTGCTTGCGGGTGCCGCGCGCCCGGCGGCGCGCTAGCGCGTTACTTCACCCGCATGCCCGGCTTCGCGCCGCTATGCGGCTCGAGCACGTACAGACCCGGTTCGGCCTTCTCGTCGGCCGCCGATGCCGCCAGCACCATCCCTTCGGACAGGCCGAACTTCATCTTGCGCGGCGCGAGGTTCGCGACCATCACGGTCAGCTTGCCGATCAGCTGCTCCGGCTGATACGCGGACTTGATGCCCGAGAACACGTTGCGGGTCTTCTCTTCGCCCACGTCGAGCGTCAGTTGCAAGAGCTTGTCCGAGCCTTCGACCGCCTTGCAGTCGACGATCTTCGCGATGCGCAGATCGACCTTCGCGAAATCGTCGATCGAGATGATGCCCGAGCCGTCGTCCTGAGCGGCGGCCGCGGCTTTCGCATCGGCCTTCGCGCTGTTCTTCGACTTGCCCTTCGCATCGGCCGGCGCCGCTTCCGGCGTGGCTTGCAGCGAATCGCGGTTGGCCGCGAGCAGCGCTTCGATCTGCTTCGGATCGACACGCGTCATCAGATGCTTGTATGCGTTGATCGGGCGACCCGAGGTGAGCGGCAGGTTCGCGTCGGCCCACTTGAGCGGCTCGATCGCGAGGAACGCTTCGACCGCTTCGGCGAGCTTCGGCAGCACCGGCTTCAGCGCGAGCGACAGCAGGCGGAACGCCTCGACGCTGACGCTACAGGTTTCATGCAGCGCGACCGCGTTGGCCGGGTCTTTCGCCTGATCCCACGGCTTCGCGGTGTCGACGTATGCATTGACCGCGTCGGCCAGTTCCATGGTCTGACGCAGCGCGCGGCTGTACTCGCGCGCTTCGTAATGCGCGGCGATCTGCGGCAGCGCGGCGCGCAGCGTGCCGAGCAGCGGATGATGCATCGCGCTGTCCTGCACCCGGCCGTCGAAGCGCTTGATCAGGAAGCCGGCCGCGCGGCTCGCGATGTTCACGTACTTGCCGATCAGGTCGCTGTTCACACGCGCCTGGAAGTCGTCGAGGTTCAGGTCGAGGTCTTCCATCGTGCTGTTCAGCTTGGCCGCGAAGTAGTAGCGCAGCCATTCCGGGTTCAGGCCGGTGTCGATCACGCTTTGCGCGGTGATGAAGGTGCCGCGCGACTTCGACATCTTCGCGCCGTCGACGGTCAGGAAGCCGTGCGCGAACACGTTGGTCGGCGTGCGATGGCCGGAGAATTCGAGCATCGCGGGCCAGAACAGCGTGTGGAAATACAGGATGTCCTTGCCGATGAAGTGATACTGCTCGGCCTTCGAACCCTTGCGCACCCATGCGTCGAAGTCGAGGCCGCGCTTTTCGGCGAGGTTCTTGAAGCTCGCGTAGTAGCCGACCGGCGCGTCGAGCCACACGTAGAAATATTTGCCGGGCGCGCCCGGAATCTCGAAGCCGAAGTACGGCGCGTCGCGCGAGATGTCCCAGTCGGCGAGCTTGGCTTCGCCGGCGTCGCCGAGCCACTCGCGCATCTTGTTGGTCGCTTCCGGCTGGGCGAGGCCGCCGACCCATTCGCGCAGGAAGCTCTCGCAGCGCGGATCGGACAGGCGGAAGAAGTAGTGCGTGGAGGTCTTGCGAATCGGCGTCGCGCCCGAGACCACCGAGTACGGGTTCACCAGTTCGGTCGGCAGATAGGTCGAGCCGCACACTTCGCAGTTATCGCCGTACTGGTCCTTCGCGCCGCACTTCGGGCATTCGCCCTTGATGAAGCGGTCCGGCAGGAACATTTCCTTGACCGGGTCGTACGCCTGTTCGATCTCGCGCGCGTCGA
Organism: Burkholderia sp. SRS-W-2-2016; assembly: GCF_001931485.1. Classification (GTDB taxonomy): domain Bacteria; phylum Pseudomonadota; class Gammaproteobacteria; order Burkholderiales; family Burkholderiaceae; genus Paraburkholderia. The sequence continues at coordinate 202,248 of NZ_MSDV01000012.1, forward strand.
TCAGGCCCGCGTCTTTCAGCGCGAGATAGACGTTTTCGCTGAGCACGCGGTTTTCGTCGGAATCGGTCGAGTAGTAGTTGTCGAACGAAATGCCGAAGCTGTCGAAGTCGCGCTTGTGCTCCTGCCACACGCGGTCGATCAGCTGTTTCGGCGTCAGACCTTCTTTTTCCGCGCGCAGCATGACCGGGGTGCCGTGGGTGTCGTCGGCGCCCACGTAGTAGACCTCGTGGCCGTGCATTCGCAGCGCCCGGACCCAGATGTCCGTCTGGATATATTCGACCAGATGGCCGATATGAATCTGCCCGTTCGCATACGGAAGGGCCGACGTGACGAGAATCTGGCGACGGCCGGACGGCGCGCCTGCGGTGAGATCGGTGGCGGGTGCTGACATAAGGATCGGGGGTGCCTGCGGTGGGACGAAACGAGGATTTTAGCAGGGCGCAGGCTCGACGCGGCGCGCGCGGCAGCAGGCTGGACGGGGAGGGCGGAGCGGGGAGCTACAGATGCCGCGGACCCGAAGCGTCAGATGAATCACGAATCGAGCGGGCAAAAAAAACCGGGGTTTGATAAACCCCGGAGCAACAACGACAAGAGGAGAATGGTGACGTGGCGGCTTCGCCAACCACGTACCGTAAAGAGAGACCGCGGATTTCCGGCAGAGTTCGAAATTTTTTTCGGTTTGTCAGGAAACCCGTCCGGCGGCGCGTGCTGCGCGTCCGCCGGGCGGTTCGGACCGCGAAGCCCGCTCAGCCCGGCTGCTCCCGGTTCTCCGGACTTGTCCTTATTGCGGGGCGTGCTGGGCGGTTGCGCGCAGATAGATTTCCACGCGACGGTTGGCCGCACGGCCGGCTTCGGTGTTGTTGTCGGCGATCGGCTGGCTCGGGCCCATGCCGGTGGCCGACAGGCGCTGCGGTGCGATACCGCGCTGGCCCAGATAGCCGGTCACGCTTTGCGCGCGGTTGACCGACAGCGTCTGGTTATATTGCGCGGAGCCGGTGCTGTCGGTATGGCCGACCACCGACGCGACGATTTCCGGGTTCTGCTGCATCGTTTGCGCGAGCTGGTCGAGCACCGGTGCGAACGACGGCTTGATCGCGTAGCTGCTGGTGTCGAACGTGACCGAGCTCGGGATGTTCAGCTTGAGCGAGCCGTCCGGCTGCTCGGTGATCTGCGTGCCGGTGCCCTTGGTCGCGCCCGACATGCGATTGCGGATGTTTTCCCAGTTGTAGCCGGTCACGCCGCCGACCGCCGCGCCGACGCCCGCGCCGATCGCCGCGCCCTTGCCGCCACCGAAGATGGCGCCGAGCGCCGCGCCGGTGCCCGCACCCACGCCGGTGCCGACTGCCGTATTGGTGCCCTGTTGGGTCGCGCAACCTGCCAGAAACGAGCCGGCAATAGCGAACACGGCGACGCGAGTCATGATTTTTGCATTCATTTTTCGATCCTCTTGAGTGAAGCGAATAAACCAGCGGGTAGCAGTCAATCTATCCAGCGAACGTGACCGCTGTACAGCGAACGGCTCCAAAACTTCTGAGCGACGGAAATGCTACGCCTTTCTCCACGCGGTCCGACAACGAAGAAGGGTCTTCGGGCAGCGGCTGCCGTCAGACACTACAATAATGCCTGAAACCCGCAGCGATGCGACCCTTAGGCGTCCCGCCTGCCGGAAGGGTGCCCGGCGGGTCTAATTTAAGCAACGCTGCATAACAATTTCTTTCAAATTCCGCCGCGTGGCCGATCCGGGAACCCCATCGCACCGCGCCGCACGTCTTCCCCACGGAGTCTCAATGAGTATCGATCGGGCTTTGGTCGACGCCGCTCTCGCGGCCGTCACTGACCCCAACACCGGCGCGTCCTACGCGGCCGCGAAAAACATCCGCAACGTGGCCGTCGACGGCGACACCGTGAGCCTGCAGGTGGTGCTCGGCTATCCGGCGAAAAGCCAGTTCGACGCGGTCCGTCAGCGTTTCGACGCCGCGCTGCGCGCGGTGCCGGGCGTGGCCGGCGCGCGCGTCGAGGTCTCGCAGCAGATCGCCGCGCACACGGTGCAGCCGGGCGTGAAGCTGCTGCCGAACGTGAAGAACATCGTCGCGGTCGCGTCCGGCAAGGGCGGGGTCGGCAAGAGCACGACCGCGGTCAATCTCGCGCTCGCGCTGGCGAGCGAGGGCGCGTCGGTCGGCATTCTGGACGCCGACATCTACGGGCCGTCGCTGCCCACGATGCTCGGCATCGTCGGCCGTCCCGAGTCGCCGGACGACAAGTCGATGAACCCGATGAGCGGTCACGGCGTGCAGGCCAATTCGATCGGCTTCCTGATCGAGCAGGACAACCCGATGGTGTGGCGCGGCCCGATGGCGACCTCGGCGCTCGAGCAGCTGCTGCGCCAGACTAACTGGCACGAGCTGGATTACCTGATCGTCGACATGCCGCCGGGCACCGGCGATATTCAGCTAACGCTCGCGCAGCGCGTGCCGGTGACCGGCGCGGTGATCGTCACGACGCCGCAGGACATCGCGCTGCTGGACGCGAAGAAGGGTCTCAAGATGTTCGAGAAGGTCGGCATTCCGATCCTCGGCATCGTCGAGAACATGGGCCTGCATATCTGCACGAACTGCGGCCACGCGGAACATATCTTCGGCGCCGGCGGCGGCGAGCGGATGGGCAAGGAATACGGCGTCGACGTGCTGGGCAGCCTGCCGCTCGATATCAAGATCCGCGAGCAGGCCGACTCGGGCAAACCGACCGTCGCGGCCGACCCGAACGGGCCGATCGCCGAGATCTACCGGTCGATCGCGCGCAAGGTCGCGATCCATATCGCCGAGCGGGCGCGCGACATGAGCTCGAAGTTTCCGAACATCGTCGTGCAGAACACCTGAGCGGCATTCGTACGAGTTCCCGCGCGGCCATCTGGATAAAGGGTCCGCGGGGCTTCGAGGGCCTCTTTTTGCGCGTGCTCTCGCGGTATCATGTCGACTTCACAGGTTCGGCTCGACGGCCGCAGGGGCGGCTGCCAGGCCGGCAAGAGGATCGCATGGGAAAACGAATCGACGGGCAGGCGGTGCATGCGTTCATCGTTCTGACTGCCGGCTGCGTATTGCTGAGCGGCTGCGGCGTGTTCCTGAGACCACAGGAAAAGCGCGCCGACGCGCAGTTGCTGCCCACCGTGGGCAATCAGGCGCACGGCCTCGTGAGCTTCATCGAGCGCTCGGACGGCGTGCAGGTTACCTACAATCTCGCGGGCATGCCGCCCAATAGCGACCACGCGTTGCAGGTCCACGAGCGCGGCGACTGCAATGCCGTCGACGGCTCCAGCACCGGCCCGGTGTTTTCGCCGGCCGCCGAGCGGCTGAAAGCCGGCGCCCGCGTCGAGGGCGATCTCGGCAATATCCACGCGGACGCGAACGGGGTGGCGACCGGCTTCATCGTTGCGCCCGACGTGTCGCTCGACGGCATCCGCTCGGTGTTGCAGCGCGCCGTCGTGCTGCATCACGACGCGACCGACCCGTATGCATATCCGCAGCACGGCGCCGGCGTCGCGCTGGCGTGCGGTGTGATCCGCCAGCAGTGATCTCCACAGCGACCACCGCCGCTCGCGCCGCAGTGGCCCGCACTATCGGCGGCAGCATTGCCGTGATCGCGTAAAATAAGCGCCTTCGCCGGCCGGCCGGGCGCCGGCCGCGCGTTTTTCACCTCATCAGTTATTCACGTCGAGCAGCGTTCACCTATGACCATCAAATCCGACAAGTGGATCCGGCGCATGGCCGAGTCGCACAACATGATCGAGCCGTTCGCGCCCGATCAGGTCCGCGTCTCCGAAGACGGCCGGAAGATTGTCAGCTACGGCACATCGAGCTACGGCTACGACATCCGCTGCGCCGACGAATTCAAGATCTTCACCAACATCAATTCGACGATCGTCGATCCGAAGAACTTCGACGAGAAATCGTTTGTCGATTTCAAGGGCGACGTCTGCATCATTCCGCCGAATTCGTTCGCGCTCGCGCGCACGGTCGAGTACTTCCGCATCCCGCGCAGCGTGCTGACCGTGTGCCTGGGCAAGTCGACCTACGCGCGCTGCGGGATCATCGTCAACGTGACGCCGTTCGAGCCGGAATGGGAAGGCCACGTGACGCTCGAATTCTCGAATACGACACCGTTGCCTGCGAAAATCTACGCGAACGAAGGCGTCGCCCAGGTGCTGTTTTTCGAAAGCGACGAGATTTGTGAAACGTCGTACGCGGATCGCGGCGGCAAATATCAAGGTCAGCACGGCGTCACGTTGCCGAAAACGTGACGTTCGCAGCGTCCTGACCCATCAGCTATTCGGGTGACCGCTGCGCTTACGACATAACGCAGCGGTCGTTTTCTTTCTGGAGAATCGCCCATGAAGTTTCGTTTTCCCGTCGTCATCATCGACGAAGATTTCCGCTCCGAGAACATCTCGGGTTCCGGCATCCGGGCGCTCGCCGAAGCCATCGAGAAAGAAGGCGCGGAAGTGCTCGGGTTGACGAGCTACGGCGATCTGACCTCGTTCGCGCAGCAGTCGAGCCGCGCCTCGTGCTTCATCCTGTCGATCGACGACGACGAGCTGCTGCCGTACGTCGATAACGTGGTGGTCGAAGGCGAAACGCCGGAACTGGCGGCCGCGATCGTCGCGCTGCGCGCGTTCGTGACCGAAGTGCGCCGCCGCAACGCCGACATTCCGATCTTCCTGTACGGCGAGACGCGCACCTCGCGCCATCTGCCGAACGACATCCTGCGCGAACTGCACGGCTTCATCCACATGTTCGAGGACACGCCGGAGTTCGTCGCGCGCCACATCATCCGCGAGGCGAAGGTCTATCTGGACTCGCTCGCGCCGCCGTTCTTCAAGGAACTGGTGCAGTACGCGGAAGAGGGTTCGTACTCGTGGCACTGCCCGGGCCACTCGGGCGGCGTCGCGTTCCTGAAGAGCCCGCTCGGCCAGATGTTCCACCAGTTCTTCGGTGAGAACATGCTGCGCGCGGACGTCTGCAACGCGGTCGACGAACTCGGCCAGCTGCTCGACCACACCGGTCCGGTGGCGGCCTCGGAGCGCAACGCCGCGCGCATCTTCAGCGCCGACCACGTGTTCTTCGTGACCAACGGCACCTCGACGTCGAACAAGATCGTCTGGCACGGCACGGTTGCGCCGGGCGACATCGTGCTGGTCGACCGCAACTGCCACAAGTCGATCCTGCACGCGATCACGATGACCGGCGCGATCCCGGTGTTCCTCACGCCGACGCGCAACAACTTCGGCATCATCGGCCCGATTCCGCGCAGCGAGTTCGAGCCGGAAAACATCCGCAAGAAGATCGAGGCGAATCCGTTCGCGCGCGAGGCGCTCGCGAAGAACCCGAACCTGAAGCCGCGCATCCTGACGATCACGCAGAGCACGTACGACGGCGTGGTCTACAACGTCGAGATGATCAAGGAGATGCTGGGCGAGTGGCTCGATACGCTGCACTTCGACGAAGCGTGGCTGCCGCACGCCGAATTCCACGAGTTCTATCAGGACATGCACGCGATCGGCGCGGGCCGTCCGCGCATCGGCGCGATGATCTACGCGACGCACTCCACCCATAAGCTGCTGGCCGGTATCTCGCAGGCCTCGCAGATCGTCGTGCAGGATTCGAAGAACAGCCGCTTCGACAAGCATCGCTTCAACGAAGCGTATCTGATGCATACGTCGACCAGCCCGCAGTACGCGATCATTGCGTCGTGCGACGTCGCCGCCGCGATGATGGAAGCGCCGGGCGGCACCGCGCTGGTCGAGGAATCGATCGCCGAGGCGCTCGACTTCCGCCGCGCGATGAGCAAGGTCGACGCCGAATACGGCGACGACTGGTTCTTCAAGGTGTGGGGCCCGGACCAGTTCGCCGAAGAGGGCATCGGCTCGCGCGAAGACTGGATGCTGCGCCCGGACGACGCGTGGCACGGCTTCGGCCCGCTCGCCGAAGGCTTCAACATGCTCGACCCGATCAAGGCGACGATCGTCACGCCGGGTCTGGACATGGACGGCGGCTTCGGCGAGACCGGCATTCCGGCCGCGATCGTCACGAAGTACCTGGCCGAGCACGGCATCATCGTCGAGAAGACCGGCCTGTACTCGTTCTTCATCATGTTCACGATCGGCATCACGAAGGGCCGCTGGAACTCGATGGTGACCGAGCTGCAGCAGTTCAAGGACGACTACGACAACAACCAGCCGCTGTGGCGCGTGTTGCCCGAGTTCGTGTCGCATCATCCGATGTACGAGCGCGTCGGCTTGCGCGATCTGTGCCAGCAGATCCACAGTGTCTACCGCGCGAACGACATCGCCCGTCTGACGACCGAGATGTACCTGTCGAGCATGGAGCCGGCGATGAAGCCGTCCGACGCGTTCGCGAAGCTCGCGCACCGCGAGATCGACCGGGTACCGATCGACGAACTCGAAGGCCGCGTCACGTCGATCCTGTTGACGCCGTATCCGCCGGGTATTCCGCTGTTGATTCCGGGCGAGCGCTTCAACAAGACGATCGTCAACTACCTGCGTTTCGCGCGCGAGTTCAACGAGCGCTTCCCGGGCTTCCATACGGATATCCACGGGCTGGTCGGCGAAATGATCAACGGCCGCATCGAGTACTTCGTCGATTGCGTGCGCGTCTGACAATGCGGCAAGCGAAGTTCCTGGCAGGCGGTCCCGCTAGCTGGCGGCGCGGGGCCGGCGTGCTGGCCCTCGCGCTGGCTGCCGGCGGCGCGCTGCTGACAGGCGCGTGGCCGTCGGCCGCGCGTGCCGAAGTGGCCGCCGCCGATCCGATCGACGCGTCGATGCGCGCGTGTCTCGCGCGCTCCGACATGTCGACGACGATGGGGCAGGTGCAGTGCATGGACAACGCGCGGATCGCGTGGAAGGCCGCGGCCGACAGCGCGTTCCAGCAGTTGGAGTCGAAACTGCCGCCGGCGCGGCGCCGGCTGTGGCAGAAGGGCCAGGCGAGCTGGCTCGCGTGGCGCGATGCGGAAAAGCCGCTGCTCGCCGCGGTGTTCGCGACGACCCAGGGCTCGATGTACGTGCTCGCCGAGGCCGATATGCAGTTACAGCCGGTGCGCGATCGCGCGCTGGTGCTGCGCAGCGCGCTCGCCGCGGCGAGCGGACCGGCGCCGCGCCGGCCGCGCGCGTGCAACGCCGATGCGCGCTGCGAACACGCGATGTTCGATCTGAACCGCTACTACCGCGTGCTCAATACGAAGATGCCGGCGCCGGCGCGGCCGGCGCTGGGGCGCGCGCAACGCGCTTGGCGCGCGTATCTGGATGCATCGACGCCGCTCGTCGACGAACACGGGCGGATCGACATCATCGGCGCGCGTGTCGCGACGGTCAAACGGCTGTCGGAGACGGTCGGTAACCACTGAGCGCGGCGCCGGCATAGCGACGGAGTTTCGGCGCCGTTTCCGACGACATTTCCGGCGGCATTTCCGCTCGCCGCCCGGCGCACCCGGTCTTTCAATCCAGCTGATAACTCTCTTCCCGCGGCTGCGGCATCGCGAGCGCCGGCTCGCCGCGCAGATCGCGCATCGCATCCTCGATCACCGCCGACATCGTGCTCAGCGCGAGGTCGTTGTCGTCGGTGCCGAACGGCTCTTCGAGCTGCGACGCGATCGCCTCGTGCGCCATGAACGTGTACGCCACGAACACCGCGAACACCGGCGTAAACACGCCGATGCTGTCGACCAGCCCGAACGGCAGCGACGCGCAGAAGAAATACACGGTGCGGTGAATCATCACCGAATACGCGAACGGCAGCGGCGTCGACGCGATCCGCTCGCAGCCGCCGATCACATCCGACAGACCGTTCAGATTGCGGTCGAAAGCCAGTACGCCGAACGAATCGAGCGCGCCCGCGCGGGCCTGGCGCTGCACCCATTCGCCCAGGCACAGCATCAGCGTGGCCGGCTTGTAGCGCGCGGCGTTCACGCGTTCGAACAGCGCGGCGGGCAGATGCGCGGCGAGGTCCTCGCGCGGATCGGTCTTGCGCAGTTGATGACGCAGCGCGTGCGGCAGCGCGCTCAATAGCGCGAGAAATTCGGCGAGTTCCTCTTTGGGCAGTTCGCGCCCTGGCAGCGTCAACGCCTGGCGCGTCAGCGAGCGCGACTCGTTCAGCAATTGTCCCCACAGCTTGCGCGCTTCCCACCAGCGGTCGTAACTCGCGTTGTTGCGAAAGCCGAGAAACACCGCGAGCGCGATGCCGATCAGCGAAAACGGCGCGGTCGTGTTCAGGTTCAGATTGACGGGCAGCAGATGATCGTGCGCGGCGAGCGCGACGATCGCGATGCAGAAGATCAGGGACAGGCGCGGCAGCAACTGCGGCAGCACCGAGCCGCGCCACGCGAGCAGCATGCGGAACCAGTGGAGATGCGGGCGGATGATCATGGCGCAAAGCGGGTGACGGGCGACAGGGCTTCTATTATCGAACGGCTGCGCGCATAAAGAAAACCCGCGCGGCATGCTCCGAAGCCGAAGCACACCGCGCGGGTCGATCCTTCTACAACCGGCGGTTCCAGACGCGCCTTTAGCGGCGTGATCCGCCGCTCGCTCAGTCCCGCGCCGACGAAGCCGCGCCGTGGCTCAGCCAGTCGAGCACCGCGGTCGCGTCGTCGTCCGCGCCTTCGCGCGCGCGCTCGACCGTCTCGGCCACGTCGTCGCTCGGCACCGCGCGGCGAATCGCGACGCCGACCGCCAGAATGTCGATCATCACGAGATGCAGGATGCGCGAGATCATCGACAGCTGCGACTCGCGAATCTCGATGTGATCGGTCTCCAGCGCGACGGTCGCGCGCTTGGCGAGCGGCGTGTTGCTCGAGGTGATCGCGATCACCTTCGCGCCGGCCTGCATCGCGACATCGAGCACGCGCAGCAGTTCGGGCGCGCGGCCCGACTTCGACACCGCGACGATCACGTCGCCCTTGCCGAGCAGCGCGGCGGAGGCCGCCTGCATGTACAGGTCGCCGTAAGCAATCGTCGGGATGCCGAAGCGGAAGAACTTGTAGTGCGCGTCCTGCGCGACGATGTTCGAATTGCCGAGCCCGTAGAACTCGATCCGGCGCGCGCCGTTCAGCAGATCGATCGCCCGCTCCACGTGTTCGAAGTTCAGATGCTCGCGCAACTGCAGGATCGCCGACACGGTGTTGTCGAGCACCTTCGCGCCGAAGTCGGTCGCGGTGTCGCCCAGATGCACCTGGCTATGGCTGACCGGAATCGTGCCGGTCAGGCCGGTCGCGAGCTTCAGCTTGAAGTCCGACAGCCCCTGGCAGCCGAGCGAGCGGCAGAAGCGGATCACGGTCGGCTGGCTGACGTCGGCCTTGCGGGCGATATCGACGATCGGATCGTTGATGATCGAGCGCGGATGGTTCAGCGCGAGATCGGCGACGCGGCGCTCGGCCGGCGTCAGCGCATCGCGCATCTGGCGAATCCGCTCGAACACCGCCGACGAGCTGCCGCCCGCGCGATTCGACAGCTGCTCGGCGAGAATCGCCGAGACGCCGAGGAAGGCCGGATATTCGGCGGTGATCACATAGGTCGGCACGTTCTGCAGATACGGCTCGAAGCGGCCCTTTGCCTCGAAGCGCTTGCGGAACGACGAGCGCGCGAAGAATTCGCCGAGCCGCGGCACCACGCCGCCGCCGATATAAATGCCGCCGAGCGCGCCGAGCGTGACCGCGATATTGCCGGCGAAGGTGCCGAGAATCCCGCAGAACACGTCGACCGATTCGGCCGCGAGCGGCTCGCCTTCGAGCGCGCGCTTGACCACTTCGATCGTGTCGACGTTGGCCGCCACGCGTTTCTTGTCGCGGCCCGCGAGCGCGCGATAAATCACTTCGATGCCGGGACCGGCGGCGACCCGTTCGAACGACACGTGCGACCACTTCTTGCGCGCGTACTGCAGCACGATGTCCTCGCGCTCGTCGGCCGGCGCGAAGGTCGCGTGACCGCCTTCGCTGCCGAGCGCGATCCAGCGGTCGTCGGCGGGGATCAGGCCGGATACGCCCATGCCGGTGCCCGGGCCGAGCAGACCGATCACGCTGTTCGGGCGGCGCGCGCCGCCGCCGACCTGCACGCGCTGCGCGTCGGTCAGACCCGGCAGCGCCATCGCGAGCGCGGTGAAGTCGTTGACGACCAGCAGCGTATCGAAGCCGAGCGCGCGGCGCGTCGCTTCGATCGAGAAGGTCCAGTCGTGATTGGTCATGCTGACCTGGTCGCCGTCGACCGGATTCGCAATCGCGATCGCCGCGTGATTCACGCGGCCGATCTTGGTGTCCTTCAGATACTTCTTGATGACGTCGGCGACGCTCGGGTAATCCGCGCACGGATAGACCTGCACCGAGCCGATTTCGCCGGGGCCGGTCTCGAGCGCGAAACGCGCGTTGGTGCCGCCGATGTCGGCCAGCAGCCTCGGTCCGTCGGCGTGCTGCCCCGCGCCCGGGACAGCCTTAGTTTGCACACCAGTAGACATCGAGTCTCACTCCCTTGTCGGTTGCCAACTGCGAGATGGCATTTTTTTGTGGCGAAGCGGCGGCTGCATTGAGCACGTCCAGCTTGCGCGGTCCTGCGATCAGCAGAAACAGATGTTTGATTTCCTTCAACGCGGACAGCGACCAGCTCACCCGCGCATGCGGCGCCGCGCCCGGATGCACGGCGACGAAGCGCTCGCGCGTGGTGATCGCGTGATCCCATTCGGGCGCGTCGGCGAAGATCGATGCAGTGTGGCCGTCCTCGCCCATGCCGAGCACCGCGACGTCGGGCACCGCGGCAAAGCGCGGGTCGGCGTTCAGCGCGGCGACGTGCGCGTCGAGATCCTGGCTGAACTCGACCAGCGGCCAGAAGGTCGCGTCTTTGGCCGCGTTCTGCAGCAGCGTCGCGTGCGCGAATTGCGAATTGCTCGCGCTGTCGGTGTCCGGCACCCAGCGGTCGTCGACCAGCGTGACCGCGATCCGCGGCCAGTCGAACGCCTGCGTGGATAACGTCTGCAGGAACGGTCGCGGGCTGCTGCCGCCGGACACGGCCAGTAGCGCCGGGCGTGTCTGCGCGGCGGCCTGTGCGGCCAGCGACGCATGTAACGCGTCGCCCACCGCCTGCGCCAGCGCGTCGGATTGGGCGCGCTGGTCGTCGAAAGCGTGAAGCTCGATCACTTCTCCTCCGTGCTGCATTCTTGTTAGGTCTGCGCAATCAATGCTGCTGCTCGCGCGCGGTCAACCAGTCAATTCTCTTCTTCGAGCCAGCAGGTGCCGTGCTGCGCGAGCATCGCGCTCGCCGCAGCCGGTCCCCACGTGCCCGCCGCGTACGGCTTGGGCGGCTTGTGCGAGGCCTGCCATTCGTTCAGGATCGGCTCGACCCAGCGCCACGCGGCTTCCTGCTCGTCGCGCCGCACGAACAGCGCGAGGCGGCCGTGGATCACGTCGAGCAGCAGCCGTTGATAAGCCTCCATCTGGCCTTCGCGGAAGAACTGGTCGAACGCGAGGTCGAGATGCACGCTGGCGAGGTTCATCCCTTCGCCGGGCTGCTTGGCGAGGCAGTACAAACGGATCGTCTCGTTCGGCTGCAGCCGGATCACCAGCCGGTTCGCGCCGCCGCGCAACGCCGACGCGCCGAGCGCCGAATGCGGCACCGCGCGGAAGTTGACGACGATCTCGGCGACCCGGTCGGCCAGCCGCTTGCCGGTGCGCAGGAAAAACGGCACGCCGGCCCAGCGCCAGTTCTCGATTTCGACCTTCAGCGCGACGAAGGTTTCGGTCGAGCTATCCGGCTTCACGCCGTGTTCGGTCGCATAGGCGGGCACCGCGGTGCCGCGGATCACGCCCGAATGATACTGGCCGCGCACCGCGACCTTGCCGATTTCCAGCGGATCGATCGGCTTGAGCGCACGCAGCACGCGCAGCTTTTCGTCGCGCACCGAATCCGAATCCATCGAGTGGGGCGGTTCCATCGCGACGATCGACAGCAGCTGCAACAGGTGGTTCTGCACCATGTCGCGCAGCGCGCCGGTATTGTCGTAGAAATCGCCGCGCGCTTCGACGCCGAGTTCCTCGGCGATCGTGATCTGGATGCTCTCGACCCACTCGCGGCGCCACAGCGGCTCGAACAGCGCATTGCCGAAGCGCAGCGCGAGCAGGTTCTGCACCGGCTCCTTGCCCAGGTAATGGTCGATCCGGTAGATCTGCTCTTCCGCGAAGATTTCGCCGACCGCGTCGTTGATCGCGTTCGACGACTTCAAATCGTAGCCGAGCGGCTTTTCGAGCACGATGCGCGCGTTCGTATTCAGTCCAACCGAGGCGAGCGCGTGACAGATCGGCACGAACAGCGACGGCCCGGTCGCCAGATAGAACACCCGGATGCCCGGCAGGTCCCGCAGCGCATCGCGCAGCAGCGCGAAGTCTTCCGGTTGGCCCAGATCGATCTTCACGAACTCGATGCGCGCGAGGAAGCTTTCCCACGCGCTCTGGTCGAGTCCCTTCTTCGACACGTGCGGTTTCACGTGCTCGTCGACCCATTGCAGGTACTCGGCGCGATCCGCGACGTGCCGCGCGACCGCGACGATCTTGCCGGTCTCGGCGAGCATGCCGGGAGCACGGTGGGCCTCGAACAGCGCGGGCAGGATCTTGCGCATCGACAGATCGCCGGTGCCGCCGAACAGAACAAAAGTGAAGCTTGAATCGGTTTGCATGAGTCTCCGTCGATGTCCTGAAGGGCCGCCGCGCCGACTGGACACTGAACGCGCAGCGACCGGGAAGAGCGACCGTAGTCCGATAAAATATTTTTTGACACTGAATTGTAGTTTAACTACAATCCAAATCAAGAGGTAACGCTAATTCGATGAAAAAAGCGTGCGCCGGTCAGACGGAACGCACGTTGCCCGCGACCTGGAGGACGGGCTGGAATCGGGTTGGCGTATGAGGCACCTCGAGTCTGCCGCGCGAAGCGGGCAGGCAAAAATCAAAAGAGGAGACAGTCAGTTGCATCCCGAACCACTCACCTCTTGAGCGTCCAGCGGCCGGACATCGGTCCGCCGGCACATGCCCTCGCGCATGCGCCCGACCGTGCTCGATCGCCCAGTGTTTTGCCTGTTTGAACCAACCACAGCACCCTGGCGACATCAGGGGCCATTCGTTTTTTTGTTCAGGTGTCTGGAGGAGATAAGCAATGAAATTTCGCGCGATCATGGGCGCTCTGTGCGCTGCGGGTCTGATGTGTGGCGTGTCGGCCGTGCAGGCCGCCGAGTCGGTCGAAGTGCTGCACTGGTGGACTTCGGGCGGTGAATCCAAGGCCGTCGGCGTCCTCAAGGACGACATGACCAAGCAGGGCTACACGTGGAAGGACTTCGCGGTTGCGGGCGGCGCGGGCGCTGCAGCAATGACCGCACTGAAGACCCAGGTGATCTCGGGCAACGCACCGACCGCCGCGCAGATCAAGGGTCCGCTGATCCAGGACTGGGCTTCGCAGGGCGTGCTGGTGCCGATCGACCCGGTCACGGGCGACTGGAAAAAGAACCTGCCGCCGGAAATCGACAAGATCATGCACGCGGACGGCCACTATGTCGCCGCGCCGTTCTCGGTGCACCGCGTGAACTGGCTGTACATCAACAAGGCAGCGCTGGACAAGGCGGGCGGCAAGGTCCCGACCACGTGGGCTGAGTTCTTCACGGTGGCCGACAAGATGAAAGCCGCCGGCATCCAGCCGATCGCGATGGGCGGCCAGCCGTGGCAAGACCTGACGCTGTGGGAAGACGTGGTGCTGTCGCAAGGCGCGGACTTCTACAAGAAGGCGCTGGTCGACCTCGATGAGAAGACCCTGACCTCGGAAAAGATGGTTCAGGTGTTCGACACGGTTCGCAAGATCCAGGGCTACTTCGACGCGGGCCGCACCGGCCGTGACTGGAACCTCGCCACGGCAATGGTCATCAACGGCAAGGCCGGCATGCAGTTCATGGGCGACTGGGCGAAGGGCGAATTCACCAACGCCGGCAAGAAGTCGGGTTCGGACTTCATCTGCGCGGTCGTCCCGGGCACCGACAAGGCCTACACGTTCAACGTCGACTCGTTCGTGTTCTTCCAGCAGAAGGGCCAGAAGGCTGCAACGCCGGGCCAGCTCGCACTCGCGAAGACCATCATGTCGCCGGAGTTCCAGGAACAGTTCAGCCTGTACAAGGGCTCGATCCCGGTGCGTCTCGGCGTGCCGATGGACAAGTTCGACGATTGCGCGAAGAAGTCGTACGCGGATGAGCAGGTCGCGATCAAGGCCGGCGGTTATGTGCCGTCGCTCGCGCACGGCATGGCTCAGCCGGATGCGGCAGCCGGCGCGATCTCCGACGTCGTCACGAAGTTCATGAACTCGCAGCAGGATTCGAAGACCGCGGTTCAGGCACTCGCGAAGGCAGCGAAGACGAAGTAACGCAGTCACCGAAGCGTTGCGCCCGGCGTTCGATGCAGCACGCGCCGGGCGTGTCCTTCGGGCCGCCTCGCGTGGACCCTTGCGACCCATCCTGCGCTGCTTGCGCACCTGGCGCTCGCGAGGTTCGACGCGAGGCGGCGTGAGCCAGGTTTCATGAAGTCACATCCAGGCCGTCGGGCCCTCGCGCGATCCGCACACGAAGCGCCCCACGGTACAGTTTCAGCAGGAGTCGAGTAGTGACTGCTTCCATCAGCGGGAACGGCAAAACGGCTGCCGTCACCCGCCGCGCGTCGCCCATGGCGGCCCTTGCCGATCGCTATATCCCGAAGCTGGTGCTCGCGCCCAGCGTCATCATCAGTCTGATTTTCGTGTATGGCTTCATCGCCATCACCGGCTATCTGTCGCTTTCCAATTCGCGACTGATGCCGCGTTGGGAGTTCGCCGGTCTCGACCGCTATCGCGAACTGTTCGACAACGACGTGTTCTGGACCTCGGCCGCCAATCTGGGCTGGTTCGGCATTCCGTTCATCGCCATTTGTATCGGCCTGGGCCTCTTTCTCGCGATCCTGCTCGATCAGCAGATCCGTAACGAAGGCGCGCTGCGCGCGGTGTTCCTGTACCCGATGGCGCTGTCGTTCATCGTCACCGGTACCGCGTGGCAGTGGATTCTGACGCCGAGCATCGGCATCGAGAAGGTGTTTCACGACTGGGGCTGGACGAGCTTCTCGTTCAACTGGCTCGGCGACCCGGACCGGGCGATCTTCTGCGTCGTGATCGCGGCCGTGTGGCAATCCACCGGCTTCGTGATGGCGCTGTTCCTCGCCGGTTTGCGCGGCGTCGACGGCGAAATCTTCAAGGCCGCGCAGATGGACGGCGCGGGCTTGCCGACCATCTATCGCAAGATCGTGATTCCGAGCATGCGGCCGGTGTTCTTCTCCGTGCTGCTGATTCTTTGCCACATCACCATCAAGACCTTCGACCTCGTCGTCGCGCTGACCGCGGGCGGTCCGGGCACGTCGTCGTCGCTGCCGGCCATCTTCATGTACACGTTTTCGTTCAATCGCGGACAGCTCGGCGTCGGCGCGGCATCGTCGATCATGATGCTCGCCACCGTGGTGGCCGTGCTCGTGCCGCTGATGTATCTGGAATCGAGGAGCACCCGCAATGCAGCCTAAGATGACGATCAGCCGTGCCGTCATTTACGCGGCCCTGATCCTGTTCGCCCTGTACTTCCTGTTCCCGCTGTACGTGATGCTGTCGACGTCGTTCAAGGATATCGACCAGCTGCGCACCGGCAACCTGCTGACGCCGCCCACGTCGTGGAGCTTCGCGCCGTGGGTCAAGGCATGGAGCGGCGCCTGTACCGGCGTGCGTTGCGACGGCATGCAGCCGTTCTTCATGAACTCGGTGCGGATGGTGATTCCGGCCGTGCTGATCTCGTCGATCATCGGCGCGTTCAACGGCTACGTGCTCACGCACTGGCGCTTCCGCGGCGCCGATCCGATCTTCACGATGCTGCTGGTCGGCTGCTTCATCCCGTTCCAGGCGATCCTGCTGCCGATGGCGCGCTTCGAAGGCATGATGGGCCTCTCGAATACCACGACGGGTCTGGTGCTGGTCCACGTGATCTACGGTATCGCGTTCACCACGATGTTCTTCCGCAACTTCTACGTGAGCATTCCGGCTGAACTCGTGAAGGCCGCGCGGATCGACGGCGCCGGCTTCTTCACGATCTTCACGAAGATCCTGCTGCCGGTGTCGCTGCCGATCTTCATGGTGTGCCTGATCTGGCAATTCACGCAGATCTGGAACGACTTCCTGTTCGGTATCGTGTTCTCCGGCGTCGATTCGATGCCGATCACGGTGGCGCTGAACAACCTCGTGAACACCTCGACCGGCGTGAAGGAATACAACGTGGACATGGCCGGCGCGATCATCGCGGCGCTGCCCACCTTGCTCGTCTACATCATCGCCGGACGTTACTTCGTGCGCGGCCTGACGGCCGGTGCGGTGAAGGGCTAAGCGGGTTCAATCAGCAGAGAAGCAGGGGCGTGCCCCTGCCGGCGCGGCGGCGGTTGGTTCCAACCGCGCCGCTCTCAGACAGACGTTTTCAGGCAGTACCAGAGACTAGAGGATTCACAGCATGGCAAGCCTTTCCATCCGTGACGTGTACAAGACCTACCCGAACGGGGTGCCGGTTCTGAAGGGTGTCAACATCGACATCGAAGACGGTCAGTTCCTGATTCTGGTCGGCGGCTCGGGCTGCGGTAAGTCGACGCTGCTCAACATGATCGCCGGTCTCGAGACCGTGACCAAGGGCGAGATCCAGATCGACGGCAAGACGGTGAACAACCTGTCGCCGAAAGATCGCGACATCGCGATGGTGTTCCAGTCGTACGCGCTGTATCCGTCGATGACGGTGCGCGAGAACATCTCGTTCGGTCTGAACATCCGCAAGGTGCCGAAGCAGGAACAGACGCAGATCGTCGAGCGCGTGTCGAACACGCTGCAGATCACGCATCTGCTCGACCGCAAGCCGGGCCAGCTGTCCGGCGGCCAGCGTCAGCGCGTCGCGATGGGCCGCGCTCTGGCGCGCGATCCGGTGATGTTCCTGTTCGACGAACCGCTGTCGAACCTCGACGCGAAGCTGCGCATCGAGATGCGTTCGGAAATCAAGCTGTTGCATCAGCGCCTCGGTACGACGATCGTCTACGTGACGCACGACCAGATCGAAGCGATGACGCTCGGCGATCGCATCGCGGTGATGAAGGACGGCATCGTCCAGCAGTTCGGCGCGCCGCAGGAAATCTACGATTCGCCGTCGAACCTGTTCGTCGCGGGCTTTATCGGTGCGCCGCCGATGAACTTCATCGAAGGCAAGCTGGTCGAGCAGGGCTCGGGCGTGGGCATCGAACTCGATACGGGCGTGGCGCGCAAGGTGCTGGTGCTGCCGTTCGAATCGGGCAAGGTGCGCTCGCATATCGGCAACAAGGTGATTCTCGGCCTGCGTCCGGAGCGCATCACCGACGCGCGCGGCGCGCACGGCGACGACTCGAAGCTGCAGCCGGTCGAAGTGAAGGTCGACGTGATCGAGCCGACCGGTCCGGACACGCTGGTGTTCGCGCAGGTCAACGGCAAGCGCATCGTGAGCCGCGTGCACCCGGCGTCGAACCCGCAGCCGGAGAACAACGCGACGCTGCTGTTCGATACGTCGAAGGCGGTGCTGTTCGATCCGAGCAACGAAGAGCGGATCGCGTAAGCGGTTGCTGTTGCTGTTGCGCTCGCTTTGGAAGCGCAGCGACACGACATGAAAAACCCCATGCGTTGTAGAGCGCATGGGGTTTTGTTTTTGCTGCGGCGGATTGGTGTGGGGCGTGCGGCTCGGCGTTCGCAAACGCGTTAGGCCGCCGCTGCCGGCACGCGCAGATCCGGATTATTGCCGGCCAGCTCGCTGACCCAGTCGATGAACGCGCGCAGCCGCGAACTCAGATTGTGGCGATGCGCGTACAGGATCGACAGCGGCGTGCCGGGGCTGCGGTAATTGCCGAGGATTTCCGTCAGCGCGCCTTGCTCGATCAGCTCGGCGACCATGAAGCGCGACGGCTGGATGATGCCGTGACCGAGCACCGCCGCGCTGATGTACACGGAGCCGTCGTTGACCGCGAGCGTGCTGTCCATCGACACCCGTTCGATCTCGCCGTTCACCTCGTACTCGAACGGGAACGTGCGGCCGCTGCGCGCCGATACGTAGTTCACCGCGCGATGTTCGGCGAGTTCTTCGAGCGTCTTCGGCGTGCCGTATTTGTCCAGATACGCGGGCGACGCGCAGGTGACGATCCGCGCCACGCCGATGCGCTTCGCGACGAGGCTCGATTCCTCCGGCGTGCCCATCCGGATCACGCAGTCGACGCCGTCCTGGATCAGATCGATATTGCGGTCGGCGAGACCCAGGCGCACGTCGATTGCCGGGTACTGGCGGTAGAAGTCGTCGAGCGCGGGCAGCAGCAGCGAACGTGCGAGCGTGCCCGACGTATCGACGCGAATCGTGCCGGCCGGATTCTCCCGCTTGTTCGACAGCGACGATTCCGCCTCGGCGACGTCGGCGAGGATGCGCACGCAGCGTTCGTAGAACGACGCGCCGTCTTCGGTCACGCTGACCTGGCGGGTCGAGCGGTTGAGCAGCCGCACGCCGACGTGCTCCTCGAGCGCCTGGATCGTGCGGCTGACCTTCGCGCGCGGCAGGTCGAGCGATTCCGATACCTTGGTGAAGCTGTTCGCTTCGACCACGCGCGTGAAAATCTCCATCGCTTCGAAACGGTCCATGGCGTGCCTTGTGGTGGTGGCCGGGAGGAGGGCGAGGCGGGCTTGCGAGTGGAAGTCTACAGGGACGAAAACGGCTTGTCTCAGGGCGGCGGGCGGCGCGGCGGGCGCGGGCCTGTGACGCGCGTGGCGGCGGATGCGGCGGATGCGGTGGGTGCGGCTCACCGCTCGCCGCTCACCGCTCGCCGCGCTCAATCCCGATCCGGCGCGCCCAGCGGAAACAGCGGCCGGTACGGCCGCGCCTCATCGACCGCGCGCGCGAACGACGGCCGCGCGAGCAGCCGCTGCCGGTACGCGCGCACGTGCGCGAACTTGGGGTCGATCGGATGGGTCCAGTCGGCGTAGAACAGGAACGGCGCGGCGCCGCAGTCGGCGAGGCTGAAGCGCTCGCCGGCCGCCCATTCGCGTTCGGCCATGTGCCGCTCGAGCCAGCCGTATGCGGTGTCGAGCAGCGCGCGTGCATCGGCGACGCCGCGCGGGTCGCGCTCGGTGTCGGCGCGCAGGCTGTCGTAGACGATCCGCTGCTGCGGCGTCGAAATGTAGTTGTCGAAGAAGCGGTCCAGCGTGCGCACTTCGAGCGCGGCGCGCGGGTCGGCCGGCAACAGCGCGACGGGCCCCGGATACTGCAGCCCCAGATATTCGACGATGATGCTCGCCTCGACCACGGTGCGCTCGCCGTCGACCAGCACCGGGAAGCGTTTGAGCGGCCACCGCGCGGCGAATTCGGCCATCACTTGCGGGTCGTCGTGCGCGAGCATGCGCATCTCGAACGGGGTGTCGTTTTCGTACAGCGCGGTCAGGACTTTCTGGCAGTAGGAAGAAAACGGGTGGGCATAAAGCTGCAAGGGCATCGCGATCACCTCTAAGGGTTGCACTGCGTTGGAGTAACGACGGCGACAACGCGACGGCCATGTTCGCCGCGCTGCCTGTTTACCCGACGACGAACGACAACCGCGAAAATCGACAACCCCGGCCCGCTCAGCCCTTCGACTGCACCCCATGCGCGGGCAGCGCGCCCGGCTGCAACAGCACGACGACCGCGCCGGCGCCGCCATCGTGCGGACGCGCCTGACAGAACGCGATCACCTCGGACTTCTGCACCAGCCACGCGCGCACCTTGCCCTTCAGCACCGGCTCCTTGCCGATCGACCCGAGCCCCTTGCCGTGAATCACGCGCAGGCAGCGCAGGCCGCGTTTCACCGATTCGCGGATGAATTCCGCGAGCGCCTCGCGCGCCTCCTCGCGACGCATCCCGTGCAGATCGATCTGCGCCTGCACGATCCAGTCGCCGCGCCGCAGTTTGCGCACGACATCGCGGCTCACGCCGGGGCGGCAGTACGACAGCGTCTCGTCGGTTTCGAGCAGTACCTCGGGATCGAACTCGTCGGAGATCGCTTCGTGCAGCACCGCTTCCTCGTCGAGCAGTGTCTGCACCGGCAACGGCGGCGGCGGATTGCGGGGCAGCGACGCGCGCGGCGGAACCGCCAGCGGCGCGACTTCACCGATCTCGCGGCGGAACAGATCGGCGTCGGCGGCCGCTTCGCGCTGCGCCGCTTTGGCGACGGCCTGCTCGCGCTCGCGGCGTTGCGCATCGCCCTTCAGCGCGTCGCGCAACGCGCCGAGGCCGGCGAGCCCCGCCGCGCGTTCGAGCTTGGGCGCGGCGGCCGGCGCGGCCGGGGCGGGCGCGGGCCGCGCGGCGGTTTGCGGGCGTTTGGGTTCGTTCGGGTGGGGCTGATTCTTCGGCATAGCGGCAACGGATGCGAAAAAGGTCGATCGGTGGTGTAGGGCGACGGCGCTGCGAATGCAAAAAAGGCCGCCGGCTTTTCAGCCGCGGCCTTCTCTAGTGCTTCAAACAGCCGGGCAGCGCCCCGCCGTCATTTTACCGTCGCGCGCGGCGGCTCAACGCTCCGCTTCGGCGCTCATTGCATGCTCGCCGGCCATCTCGTTGATGGTCTCGAGATAGCGCTGCGCGTCGAGCGCGGCCATACAGCCGGTGCCCGCGCTGGTGATCGCCTGACGGTAGATGTGGTCCTGCACGTCGCCGGCGGCGAACACGCCCGGCACGCTGGTGGCGGTCGCGAAACCGTTCAGCCCGCCCTTGGTGATGATGTAGCCGTTCTTCATCTCGAGCTGACCTTCGAAGATGTCGGTGTTCGGCTTGTGGCCGATCGCGACGAACACGCCTTGCAGCGCGATGTCGGTCGTTTCGCCGCTCTGCGTGTTCTTGATGCGCAGGCCGGTCACACCCGACTGGTCGCCGGTCACTTCGTCGAGCACGTGGTTCCACTTGATCTCGACGACGCCTTCCTTCTCCTTCGCGAGCAGACGGTCGATCAGGATCGGCTCGGCGCGGAACTTGTCGCGGCGATGGATCACGGTCACTTTCTTCGCGATACCGGAGAGGTACAGCGCTTCCTCGACCGCGGTGTTGCCGCCGCCGATCACCGCGACGTGCTGCTGGCGATAGAAGAAGCCGTCGCAGGTCGCGCAGGCCGACACGCCCTTGCCCATGAACGCTTCCTCCGACGGCAGGCCCAGGTACTGCGCCGACGCGCCGGTCGAGATGATCAGCGAATCACACGTGTATTCGCCCGAGTCGCCGATCAGGCGGATCGGCTTTTCGTCGAGCTTGGCCGTATGGATGTGGTCGAAAATGATTTCGGTGTTGAAGCGCTCGGCGTGTTCGAGGAAACGCGCCATCAGTTCCGGGCCTTGCACGCCATTGGCGTCGGCCGGCCAGTTTTCGACGTCGGTCGTGGTCATCAACTGGCCGCCCTGCGCGAGACCGGTGACGAGCACCGGCGCCAGGTTGGCGCGCGCCGCGTAGACCGCCGCCGTGTAACCGGCGGGACCGGAACCGAGAATCAGAACCTTGGCGTGTTTCGTTGCAGTAGCGGGCATGATCGAATCCTTGTACGGCGCGCGGTTCGCAGCAGCGAAGCCGTGCGGTTTTGAGCTGAATCTATAGATGGGTGTCAGTCCGCCATTATAAAGGGCGGGGCGAGCGGCTGCGCCATCAAGCTTTCCGATCGCCGCGATAGGCGCGCGGCGTGAAGCGGGCGACGCGGGCGCGGCGTTGGCCGGCATGGTCGTGGGCCAACGGCCAAGTTACCGTCATTTACAGCCTTGCGCGGGGCACAGCGTTTACAATAGGCCGGATCGAATTTTCCGGTAGCCCGGAGCGGTCCGCAGCCGCGCGCGGCGCGGCGCCGCATCGCGCTCCCGGCCGCAGTTCGGCCTGAACCGGCTACCCCAGGCAACAGGATCAATGGCAAAAGCTCCTTATTCCGCGACCGCGCAGGCATTGCCGCATCGCATGTCGCGCCTCTTCACCGAAATCCGCTGGATTCTGCAGGTGGCGCTCGGCGTGTTCCTGCTGATGTCGCTCGTCAGCTATAGCAGACACGATCCGAGCTGGACTCATTCCGCGCAAACCGATCACATCGCCAACTGGGCGGGGCGGGTCGGCGCGCGCACGTCGGACGTGATGCTGCTGCTGTTCGGCCTGTCCTCCTACTGGTGGATCGTGCTGCTCGGCCGTCATATTTCCGCCAACTACAAACGCATCACCGGTCATGAAGAGCCGCAGGACGAACCCTCGCCGCGCGGCGTCAGCTGGCTCGCGGACGCGTTCGCGTTCGTGCTGGTGCTGCTGTCGTGCAGCGGCATCGAAGCGCTGCGGATGTGGTCGCTGAAAGTGCAACTGCCCGGCAGCATGGGCGGCGTGGTCGGCGACGCGGTCGCGCGCGGCATCTCGCATGCGCTCGGCTTCACCGGCGGCACGCTCGCGCTGCTGCTCGGACTCGGCATCGGCCTGTCGCTGTACTTCCGTTTTTCGTGGTTGTCGGTCGCGGAAAATGTCGGCGAATCGATCATCTCCGCAGTGACGTTCGCGAAGCTGCGCCGCGAGGCCGGCCGCGATCGCAAGCTCGGTGAAGCGGCTGCGGTCAAACGCGAAGGTAAGGTCGAGAAGGGCCGCGTGCGGATCGAGGAGCATGAGCCGGTGGTGATCGTGCCGCCGCTCGCGACGCCAGCGAAATCCGAGCGCGTCGAAAAGGAACGGCAGGTGCCGCTCTTTACCGACCTGCCCGGCGATTCGACGCTGCCGCCCATTTCGTTGCTCGACCCCGCGCCCGCCGCGCAGGAAACCATCTCCGCCGATACGCTCGAATTCACGTCGCGGCTGATCGAGAAAAAGCTCAAGGACTTCGGCGTCGAAGTCAGCGTGGTCGCCGCGTACCCGGGCCCGGTTGTCACGCGCTACGAGATCGAGCCGGCCACCGGCGTGAAGGGCAGCCAGATCGTCAATCTCGCGAAGGACCTCGCGCGTTCGCTGTCGCTGGTGTCGATCCGCGTGGTCGAAACGATTCCGGGCAAGAACTACATGGCGCTCGAATTGCCGAACCAGCGCCGTCAGACCGTGAGCCTGTCGGAGATTCTCGGCTCGACCGTCTACGCGGATGCCGCGTCGGCGCTCACGATGGGGCTGGGCAAGGACATCGGCGGCAAGCCGGTGTGCGCGGATCTCGCCAAGATGCCGCACCTGCTGGTCGCCGGCACCACCGGTTCGGGCAAGTCGGTCGGTATCAACGCGATGATCCTGTCGCTGCTATACAAGGCCAGCGCCGAACAGGTACGGATGATCCTGATCGATCCGAAGATGCTCGAAATGAGCGTCTATGAAGGCATCCCGCATCTGCTGTGTCCGGTCGTCACCGACATGCGTCAGGCGGGGCACGCGCTGAACTGGGCGGTCGCCGAAATGGAGCGCCGCTACAAGCTGATGAGCAAGCTCGGCGTGCGCAACCTGGCCGGCTACAACAACAAGATCGACGAAGCGACCAAGCGCGAAGAGAAGCTGCCGAATCCGTTCAGCCTCACGCCGGACGAACCGGAACCGCTCACGCGTTTGCCGAACATTGTGATCGTGATCGACGAGCTGGCCGACCTGATGATGGTCGTCGGCAAGAAGGTCGAAGAGTTGATCGCGCGGATCGCGCAAAAGGCGCGCGCGGCCGGCATCCATCTGATTCTCGCGACCCAGCGTCCGTCGGTCGACGTGATCACCGGCCTGATCAAGGCCAACGTGCCGACGCGGATGGCGTTCCAGGTGTCCTCGAAGATCGACTCGCGCACGATTCTCGACCAGCAGGGCGCGGAATCGCTACTCGGCATGGGCGACATGCTGTATCTGCCGCCGGGCAGCGGGCTGCCGGTGCGCGTGCATGGCGCGTTCGTGTCGGACGACGAAGTGCATCGCGTCGTCGACAAGCTCAAGGAGCAGGGCGAGCCGAACTATATCGAGGGCATTCTCGAAGGCGGCGTGAGCGGCGAGGGCGACGAAGGCTCGGCGGGAACCGCGTCCACCGATGGCGAGTCGGACCCGTTATACGATCAGGCGGTCGACGTGGTGCTGAAGAACCGTCGCGCGTCGATCTCGCTGGTGCAGCGGCATCTGCGCATCGGCTACAACCGGGCGGCCCGCCTGCTCGAACAGATGGAGAATTCGGGCGTGGTGTCGGCGATGTCGTCGAACGGCAATCGCGAGATTCTGGCGCCGGCGCGGGAAGCGGAATAAGCGGCGTTGGTTGCGGCCGCAACGTGCTGCGTTGCGGCTCACCGCCCGGTCGATCCAGATATCGACGCACGCCACGGCCCGGTTCCGAATTCAATCAAGGGAGAAAACCATATGCAAGCAATCGCGCAGCAGCACGCCCGAGAGCGTCAAACCGGCCGTCTCGGCCAGCTCGTGCGCCGTGTCGCACGAGGCGCGGGCAGCGTGGCGATCGGCGCATCGCTGCTGGTTGCATCGCACGCATTCGCGAGCGGCACCGAGCAACTGAAGGCGTTCGTCGCGCAGGTCCATTCGGCGCACGGCAACTTCGTGCAGCAGGAAGTGCACGCGCCGAGCAAGGCGCAGAACGCCAGCGGCGCGCTGTCCACCGCCAATCCGAACAAGCCGACCACCTCGAGCGGCACGTTCACGTTCGCGCGGCCCGGCAAGTTCATCTGGCAATACGAGAAACCGTACGCGCAACTGCTGCAGGCCGACGGCGACAAGCTCTATGTGTACGACAAGGACCTGAACCAGGTCACGGTGCGCAGCCTCGGCAATGCGCTCGGCGCGAGCCCGGCGGCGATCCTGTTCGGCAGCAACGATCTCGACAAGAACTTCACGCTGCGCGACGCGGGCGTGAAGGCCGGCATCGACTGGCTCGAACTGACGCCGAAAGCGAAGGACACGCAATTCGAGCGCGTCGGTATCGGCTTCAAGGACGGCAATCTCGAAGCGATGGAACTGCACGACGTGTTCGGCAACGTGACGCTGCTGACGTTCTCGAACATCCAGAAGAATCCGCAATTGCCGGCCAATGCGTTCAAGTTCACGGTCCCGAAGGGCGCGGACGTGATCAACGGCTAGGCGAAGTCGATGGCGCCGGCTGCCGGCGCTGCACTGGTGGCCGATCGAGCCGCGCTTTCGGGCGCGGCTTTTTATTGCGGACAAAAAATCCCACTCCGGCAACCCGGGCGATCCTGCAAACGGAATTGTTTAGTGCGAGACTGAGCGAAATGCGAAGGGCTGCGCGCGTCGTCGCTGCGCCTGATTATTTTTAGGGTTTCAGGCTGCATTCTCTAACAATTTTTTGCTGCAACGCAACAAAATAACGCATACACTGGGGGCAAGAGTAGTCGCTTTGGGTGTTTTGCAAAGGGTGAGGCATGTCATGAACACGTCTTCGTCACATGAATTGAATCGGTCTGCGTCGCTGCATGTATTCGAGCAGGAAGGCGGATGGCATTGGGGTATTACGGTTCCGCGCTCGCTGGGCAGCGGTTTTCGGGTCGTCGCGTATAGCGACAAAACCTTTATCGATGAGGCCGAAGCCCATCGGGAAGGCAATCAGGCGCTCGAGCGTTTCGCCGATGCGCCGGCCGCGGCATTTGGCCCGCAATAACCAGGCTATTGGTCAAAAAACGCCATCCCATTTCCGGGCTTGCTGGCGAAATCCTCGCAAAGATTGATCGGTAATAAGTTCATATGCAAAAAATTGCATATTTAATTGACTTCGCCGAGGTCAAAGGGATAATGACTGTCCCTTTTTTGAGATATCGCGCCTACTTTGACCTTCGCGGAATATGAAACCACGCATGCTTTGAGCGTGGAATTAGATGGCGTGAATTACGCCGGGACTTATCGGGTGATGACGGGTACCGTCGTCGTCCACTTCGAAAACGAAACCAAATTCGCTTCTTACGCGCCGAACCGGCCGGAGACCGTCGCCCGCTGGCTGTTGACGGACCTGTGCCGCAAGGTCGAATCGCGTCGGCGCAAAGCGGCGAAGAATTAGCTCGGCATTATCACGGGCGCTGCGGTGCCGGTTATCGATGGACACCGAATGGTTCGCCGAATAAAAAAAGACCTGCAAATGCAGGTCTTTTTTGTTTTCAGGCGTCACGCAAACCCAGTCGCGTTTAATTCGATGCGCGCTCACGCATACGCGGTTTTACGCGCCGACACGAACACGAAATAGCACAGCGCGCCGATCGCGAGCGACGGCAGCGTCGCGCCGAGATTCGGCAGCCACTGATTGATCACCTGATACGACGCGATACCGATCGCCCACGCGGCGAACGCGCTCAGATGCCAGCCGCCCGAGAAACCGTAGCGGCCGCGCACGTCGCCGAGCACGGCGGCGTCGATGCGGCGCTTGCGCACCACGAAGTGATCCATCAGCACCACGCCGAACAGCGGCGCGAACACCGAGCCGATCAGCAGCAGGAAGTTCTGGTATTTGGCCATCGGCACCAGCAGCGCGATCAGCGTGCACAGCGCGCCGAACGCCGCCGACAGCAGCGGCACGCTCGCGCGCGTCCAGAACGTGCCGGTCGATACCGCGGCCGAGTGGATGTCGGCGAATGCGTTGTCGATTTCGTCGATCAGGATCAGGAGCAGCGCGAGGCCGCCGCCGGCCTGCGCGAGCGCGCTGGTCAGCAGCGCATCGCCGCCGCCTGCCGCGAGGCCGTAGATCGCGCCGAGCGCGTAGAACCAGATGTTGGCGATCCCGTAGCCGGCCAGCGTGCCGCGGAAGGTTTCGCCGGCGCGGCGGCCGAAGCGCGTGTAGTCGGCGATCAGCGGCAGCCACGACAGCGGCATCGCGACCACGAGGTCGATCGCGCCGCCGAACGGCATCTCGCCGGTGCCGGGACGCTGCATCATCTCCGCGAGGTTGTGGCGCGCGAGCAGATTCCACGTGAGCCATGCGGCGCCCGCGAGCAGCAGCCAGATGCCCCACTTGCGCAGAAAGCGCCGCACGAACGACAGCGGGCCGCTGATCGCGAGCAGCGTCGCGAGCAGGCCGAAGATCACGGTCCATACGAGCGGCATCGACAGACCGAACGCCTGCTTCGCGAGCGCGTCGGCGGAATCGCGCATCACGATCACTTCGAACGAGCCCCAGCCGACCAGCTGGACCATGTTCAGCACCGCCGGCACCGATGCGCCGCGCACGCCGAGCGTCGGGCGTAGCGACGACATCGCCGCGAGTCCGGTGTCGGTGCCGATCACGCCGGCGAGCGCGAGCAGCACGACGCCGATCACGCTGCCGAGTACGATCGCGATCAACGCGTGCGGCAGCGACAGCCCCGGCACCAGCAGCGCGCCCGCCTGCGCGACGAGCAGGCCGATGCCGAGCGAGAACCACAGCGCGAACGCGTCGCCGGTGCGGAACGCGCGGCGCGCTTCGGGCACCGGCGTGAGCGGCGCGTAGGTGGAGCCGGCGTCGCCGGCGACTGAATCTTGAGCCATCTGAGGTTGTTCCTGTTGGTGTAGCGGTGAGTCTGTGCCGGCTCTCGCGCGAACGCGGTCACTGTCATAATGCAGGACGTTGTCCCGCGCCTGCGCGCGAGCCTTGTCTGGTCTCGCGTTCGTGCACGGGCTTTGCTCGTCCTGTTGGTCAATCCCGTTGGTGAGCCGTATTTGTGAGCCCGGCGGACCGTGTCCGCCAGCGCCCGGAAAAGCCGGAAAGCCGAGATTATCCCCAAAACGTCATGTTTGAAGAAACCCGTGCCAATGTTCCGCTCGCCGAACGCCTGCGGCCACGCAATATCGACGAAGTGATCGGCCAGACGCATCTGCTCGGCCCGAACAAGCCGCTGCGGGTCGCGTTCGAATCCGGCGAAGCCCATTCGATGATCCTGTGGGGCCCGCCCGGCGTCGGCAAAACCACGCTCGCGCGGCTGATGGCCGATGCGTTTCACGCGCAGTTCATCGCGTTGTCGGCGGTGCTGTCGGGCGTGAAGGATATCCGCGAGGCGGTCGAGACCGCGCAGATTCATCGCGCGAACGGCCATCAGACGCTGGTGTTCGTCGACGAGGTGCATCGCTTCAACAAGAGCCAGCAGGACGCGTTCTTGCCGCACGTCGAGTCGGGGCTGTTCGTGTTCGTCGGCGCGACGACCGAGAATCCGTCGTTCGAGGTCAATAGCGCATTGCTGTCGCGTGCGGCGGTCTACGTGCTGAAGAGCCTGACCGACGACGAACAGCGCGAACTGCTCGACCGCGCGCAACGGGAACTCGGCGGCCTCACGTTCACCGACGAAGCACGCGACGCGCTGATCGGTTCGGCCGACGGCGACGGCCGCAAGCTGCTGAACAATCTCGAGATCGTCGCGCGCGCGGCCGCGCAGCAGAAGACCACCGAGATCGACGGCCCGCTGCTCGGCAGCGCGCTGGCGGAAAACCTGCGCCGCTTCGACAAGGGCGGGGACGCATTCTACGACCAGATCAGCGCGCTGCATAAATCGGTGCGCGGCAGCAACCCGGACGGCGCGCTGTACTGGTTCTGCCGGATGCTCGACGGCGGCGCGGACCCGCGTTATCTCGCGCGACGTATCGTGCGGATGGCGTGGGAGGACATCGGTCTCGCGGACCCGCGCGCCGCCCGCATCACGCTCGATGCCGCCGAGACCTACGAGCGCCTCGGTACGCCCGAGGGCGAACTGGCGCTCGCGCAGGCGATCATCTATCTGGCGATCGCGCCGAAATCGAACGCCGGCTACAACGCGTACAACGAGGCGCGCCGCTTCGTCGGCAAGGACCAGTCGCGCGCGGTGCCGGTGCATCTGCGCAACGCGCCGACCAAGCTGATGAAGGAACTCGGCTACGGTCACGAGTACCGTTACGCGCACGACGAACCCGATGCGTACGCGGCCGGCGAGACCTATCTGCCGGACGGGATGCGCGAGCCGCACTGGTACGAGCCGACCCCGCGCGGGCTCGAAGGCAAGATCGGCGAGAAGCTCGCGCGGCTCGCCGAACTCGATGCGCGCTGGCGCAGCGAGAACAAGCCGAAGAAGGGCTAAGGCCGCGGCGTTGGTTCTCGCCGCGTAGTCCCGTGAGTACGCAGCTCCGACAGGCGCACCGGACGCCCGTGCCGGTGCGCTAAAATCGCGGTTTCATACAACGAACATCCGTCCCATCCCATGCTCGACATACAGTTGCTGCGCAAAGACCTCGACGGCGTCGCGAAGCGCCTCGCCGACCGCGGCTATATCCTCGACGTCGCCGCGTTCACCGCGCTCGAAGCGGAACGCCGCGATACCCAGACCCGTACCGAAGAAATGCAGGCGCGTCGCAACAGCCTGTCGAAGCAGATCGGCGCGATGAAAGGGCGGGGCGAAGACACGTCGGCGGTGATGGCCGAAGTCGGCGGTATCGGCGACGAGATGAAGGCGTCGGCGGTCAAGCTCGACGAGATCCAGAAGCGTCTGTCGGATCTGCTGCTCGGCGTGCCGAATCTCGCGCACGAAAGCGTGCCGGTCGGCAACGACGAAGCCGGCAACGTCGAAGTGCGCCGCTGGGGCACGCCGCGTCAGTTCGACTTCGAGGTGAAGGATCACGTCGACGTCGGCGCGCCGCTCGGCCTCGACTTCGAAACCGGCGCGAAGCTCTCGGGCGCGCGCTTCACGCTGTTGCGCGGGCAGATTGCGCGGCTGCATCGTGCGCTCGCGCAGTTCATGATCGACACGCACACGCTGCAGCACGGCTATACCGAGGTGTACACGCCGTACATCGTCAATCCGGACATTCTGTTCGGCACCGGCCAACTGCCGAAATTCGCCGACGATATGTTCCGCGTCGAGAAGGGCGGCGACGAGAACACCGTCACGCAGTATCTGATTTCGACGTCGGAAATTTCGCTGACGAACACGGTGCGCGAGAGCATCGTCGAAGCGGGCGAGCTGCCGATCAAGCTGACCGCGCATTCGCCGTGCTTCCGCTCGGAGGCCGGTTCGTATGGCCGCGACACGCGCGGTCTGATCCGTCAGCATCAGTTCGACAAGGTCGAGATGGTGCAGATCGTCGCGCCGGAAAAGTCGTACGACGCGCTCGAAGAAATGGTCGGCCATGCGGAGGCGATCCTGCAGAAGCTGGAGCTGCCGTATCGCGTGATCACGCTGTGCACCGGCGATATGGGCTTCTCGGCCGCGAAGACCTACGACCTCGAAGTGTGGGTGCCGGCGCAGAACACCTATCGCGAGATTTCGAGCTGTTCGAACACCGAGTCGTTCCAGGCGCGACGGATGCAGGCGCGTTATCGCAACGCGCAGGGCAAGCCGGAGCTGCTGCATACGCTCAATGGTTCGGGTCTCGCGGTGGGCCGCACGCTGGTCGCCGTGCTCGAGAATTTCCAGAACGCCGATGGTTCGGTGACGGTGCCGACGGCGCTGCGTCCGTACCTCGGTGGGGTGGAGCGGCTGGAAGTGCCGGCCGCTTGACACAGTTGCCGGCCCGCGCGCAGGCACTGACTGATTGCATGCCCGGCAGCGCCGGGTTCGTCTGACGGTGCGGCGGCGGGCTTGCCGGTCCCTCGAAAATTTTTAAAAGTTTTTTCGGCGAGGGGCTTGGAAAACAGAATCGAACTGTTCTATAATCTTTTTCTCCCAAGCAACGACCCGCTTGGATCCGACAAAGCAGCAAAGTTGGAATACCCGGAAAGGTGGCAGAGTGGTCGAATGTACCTGACTCGAAATCAGGCGTACGGTTTTCCCGTACCGTGGGTTCGAATCCCACCCTTTCCGCCAAATTCATGAAAAAGCCCCGCAAGTGATTGCGGGGCTTTTTTGTTTCTGGTTGCTTGTACATCGATTCCGTTGGTCCTCGTTGTGGACCAGCCTCATGGTCTGCGGGTGCAAAGAGCCGCGAAGCGGCGAGCTCGAATTTATCTGGCCCGCCGCACCGCTATCACTGAACCCGAAACCCCTCCATCACCTCCCTCAACCCCCGCGCCTGATCCGCCAGCGACGCGGCCGCCGCCGCACTCTCCTCGACCAGCGCCGCATTCTGCTGCGTGACCTCATCCATCTGCGTGATCGCGATCCCCACCTGCTGAATCCCGTCGCTCTGTTCGCGCGACGCCTGCGCGATCTCGCTGACGATGCTCGTCACCCGCGTGATCGCCGCCTCGATCTGCTGCATCGTGCCGCCCGCGTCCTCGACGAGCCCCGCGCCGCGCTCGACCCTCGACGTCGAATCCGCGATCAACGCGCCGATCTCGCGCGCCGCGGCCGCCGAGCGTTGCGCGAGACTGCGCACTTCGCCGGCCACCACCGCGAAGCCGCGTCCTTCATCGCCGGCGCGCGCGGCTTCGACCGCCGCATTGAGCGCCAGGATATTGGTCTGAAACGCGATGCTCTCGATCGTGCCGATGATCCCGGTCATCTGAGCGGACCCGGTGTGGATCGCGCGCATCGTTTCGATCATGCTGCCGACCGCATCGCGCCCATGCGCGGCCAGGTTCGACGCGCCGCGCGCGAGTTCGCTCGCCTGCTCGGCGTTGCTCGCGTTCAGTTGCACGGTCGCGGTGAGCTGCTCCATCGCCGACGCGGTTTCACCGAGCGAAGCCGCCTGCTGCTCGGTGCGTTGCGATAGATCCTGATTGCCGGCGGCGATCTGCTGCGTCGCCGACGCAATAGCGGTCGAGCCCGAGCGCACCGCCGCGACCGTCCCCAGCAGCCGCTCCTGCATCGCCGCCAGCGCGCGCAGCAGTGTGCCCATCTCATCGTTTGCATGCACGGCGGCGCGCGTGCTCAGGTCGCCCGCCGCGATCGCATCGAACTGATGCATCGCGCTCGCGAGCGGCGTCATGATCGCGCGACGCAGCGAGCGCCAGCTCAGGAACGCGACCGCCAGCGCGAGCACGATGCTGGCCGCGCAGGTCGCGAGCATCGCGTGAAACAGTGCGTTGGAGCGCGCGCCGGCTTCGCTCGCCTCGCTATCGAGGTAGCTCTCGAGCTTGCCCTGACTCGTGTCCATCGCGGTGTACAGCGCGATCAGATGCTGCGCGCGGCTCTCGTCCATCCAGCCGGTGTCGCCGCCGCGGATCGCGTCGATCAACCGGTCGATGCCGTCGTGGCGCACCGCGTTGCGCTTCGCGTCGAGATCGTCGGTCAGCGCGGCGAGCTCGCCGGCCTTCGGCAGCGCGCGAAACTCGCCCCAGCGGCGATCCGATTCCGCGAGCAGACCGTTCGCGCGCTCGAGCTGCATCGCCAGTTGCGGCGAGTGCGGATTGGCCATCGCCCAGTCGAGCCCGAAGCGCGCCCGCGACATCGCGGTGCCCGACTTGCCCAGCGCGACCACCGACGCGTAGTGCACCGCATACGCGTCGCGCTGCGCGCGATTGCTTTCGGCCATGCCAACGATACCGATCGCGCCGGTCGCGATCAGCAGCAGCGCGAGGAATGCGATCGTCGCCGCGATCCGGGCATTGAGCGTGAGATTTTTCATGAGAAGTGGCCGCCTCCATGGTTGCCGTAATAGCGAAAAACGTTTCTTATATGGAACAAATATTCATTAATGGAATATTTGTCCCTGTATATCGGCATAGCGGCGCGGAGTATTTAGCCCGGAGCCACGCTCTGTCATGGCCAATGGGCCTTCCAGGGAAAACGCGAGTTTTGGCCGTTTTTGTGGCTTTTCAGTCACGAGTGAGACGAACGGCAACTTTTTCGGGCGGCGGTGTCATTGCCGGTCTTTTCGTCCACCCCAAGAATTTCACCCATCGCGTCCGGCGTGACGGACACAGCGGGCGGCGATTTCTGGAGGGAGACCGAGCATGCAATTCACACTGAACGGAAAGCCGTTCGATTTCGATGGCGATCCCGACACGCCGCTGCTGTGGGTGATCCGCGACGCCGCGGCGCTCACCGGCACCAAGTACGGCTGCGGCATCGGCGCGTGCGGTGCGTGCACCGTGCATCTGGAAGGCGAGGCGACGCGTTCGTGCGTGCTGCCGGTGTCGGCGGTGGCGGGGCGCAGCATTACGACGATCGAAGGGCTGTCGGCGGACATTTCGCATCCGGTCCAGCAGGCGTGGATCAAGCAGGACGTGCCGCAGTGCGGCTACTGCCAGTCGGGGATGGTGATGGCGGTCGCCGCGCTGCTCAAACAGCATCCCCATCCGACCGATGCGCAGATCGACCAGGGCGTGACCAACCTGTGCCGCTGCGCGACCTATCACCGTATCCGCGAGGCCGTCCATGTCGCAGCAAATTCCTGAGCGCGTGGCGGAGCGCGCGGCTGCGCAGATGGCCGAGCACGGCGTCGATGAGCCGCGCCATCCCGGCCGGCGCGCGTTCCTGAAGCGCGGTGCGGCGAGCGGCTTCGCGATCGCCGGCAGCCTCGTGCTGCCGCTCGCGTGGAGCACCCACGGCGCGACGGCTGAAGCGGCCGAAACAGCCGGCGCCGCGGCCACCGCCGGCACGCACGGCGCGACGGGCGCCGACGGCTTCCACGAAATCAACGACTGGGTGCGCGTCGATCCCGACGGCCGCACGATCATCGGGCTGTCGCAATGCGAGGTCGGGCAGGGCGTCTACACCGGCTTGCCGCAGGTGCTCGCCGACGAGATGGACGCCGACTGGCGCAAGGTCAGCGTCGAGTTCGTCACCGGCCGCGACGCGTACCGCATCTCCGCGGCGAACGAGATGCCGCAGCAGTTCGTCGGCGCATCGATGTCGGTGACGATGTTCTACACGCGCCTGCGCACGGCGGGCGCTCAAGCGCGCGCGGCGTTCCTGAAGGCCGGCGCGCAGCATCTCGGCGTGCGCACCACGCAATGCACCGCGAAGAGCGGCCGCGTGATTCACGTGCAGACGGGCCGCTCGGTCGGCTATGGCGAACTGCTCGACGCGGTCGCGAAGCTGCCGCTCGATCCGCAGCCGCGTCTGAAGCCGGAGTCCGCGCATACGCTGATCGGCCAGCCGCTCGGCAAGCTCGACACGCCGCTGAAGGTCAGCGGCCGCGCGCAATACGGCGTCGACGTGAACGTGCCCGGCATGCTGAACGGCGCGCTGAAGATGGCGCCGACGCTGAACGGCAAACCGGTCGCCGTGCGCAATCGCGACGCGGTGCGGGCAATGCCGGGCGTGGTCGACGTGGTGCAGGCGAAAGACGCGATCATCGTGGTCGCCGCGACCTACTGGCAGGCGAAGAAGGCCTGCGATGCGCTCGACGTGCAATGGGACGATGCCGTCACGCCCGCCTTTGACAGCCCGACGATCCTTGCGCAGCGCAAGGCCGCGCTGATGTCGGAGCAGGCGGTCGTCGCGACGCGGATCGGCGACGCCGCCGCGCAGTTCGCCGCCGCCCCCGCTCACCAGCACACGGTGGTCGAAGCCGACTACCACACGCCGTACATCGTTCACGCGACGATGGAGCCGGTCAACGCGACCGTGCACGTGCGCGAGCACGACATCGAAGTGTGGGGGCCGATCCAGGGGCAGGACAAGGTGCGCTGGACGCTCGGCGCGATTTTCAAAATGCCGGCCGACAAGGTGATCGTCAACACGACGTTCCTCGGCGGCAGCTTCGGGCGCAAGTACGTGCCCGACTTCGTGATTCATGCGGCGGTGGCGTCGAAGGCGGTCGGGCGTCCGGTCAAGGTGATCCGCTCGCGCGAGGACGACATCCGCCACGGCTTCTATCGACCCGGCGTGTCGGCGCGCATGCGCGCGGTGCTCGGCGCGGACGGCTATCCGCAGGCGATGCATCTGCGCGTGGTCGGGCAGTCGCTGTACTGGGCAATCAAGCGCGACTTCTACGAGAAAGCCGGCGGCTGGGACGAAACGATGCTCGACGGTCTGTACGACCTCGGCTATCGCGTGCCGAACCTGACCGTCGATTCGGTGACCGTCACGCAGCCGGTTCCGGTGAGCTTCATGCGCAGCGTCGGCAGCACGTCGAGCGTGTTCTTTCTCGAGAATTTCATCAACGAGCTCGCGCATGCCGCCCATATCGATCCGCTAGCGTACCGCCGCACGCTGCTGCGCGACGATCCGCTCGCAGTGCGGGTGCTCGAGCGCGCGGCGGCGAAGGCGGGCTGGTCGAGCAAGCCGGCGCCCGGCGTGCATCGCGGTCTCGCGTATTGCCTCTACACCGGACGCGGCGGCGCGTTCACGACCTACGTCGCGGTAATCGCCGAGCTGCGGCTGGTGGGCGGCAACGCGAAGCTCGAACGGGTGGTTTGCGCAGTCGACTGCGGGCGCGCGATCAACCCGATGCTGATCCGCCAGATGATGGAAGGCGGGATCGGCTTCGCGCTGACCAATACGTTCAAGAGTGAGATCACCTTCAAGGACCGCGCGGTCGAGCAGCAGAACTTCGCCGACTACCCGCTGCTGTATCTCGCGCAGATGCCGAAGATCGAGGTGGTGATCGTCGACAGCGATCGCGCGCCGCAGGGTTGCGGCGAGGTGGTGTTGCCGCCGGTCGCGCCGGCGGTCGCCGAGGCGCTGTTCCAGGCGAACGGTGTTCGCTTGCGCACGATGCCGCTCGAACAGCCGCTCGCGTGAGCCGCCGATCCGTTACTCGCGTTGCACCGGTTTCAGATTCACCGTTTCACCGTTTCCAGTCGCAGCTTCACCTTTACGAATAAAAGAGATCCCATGATTCGCCCACTGATCGTTCCTTTCGTTGCCGTTCTCGCCGCGACCGCGGTAAGTGCGGCGCACGCCGAGCCCGCCGTCGATGCCGCGCGCGCCCAGGACCTCGCCAAACAGCACGCGTGCTTCGGTTGCCACGCGATAGATAAAAAGCTGGTCGGTCCCGCGTATCGCGACGTCGCCGCCCGTTACGCGGGCAAGTCCGGCGCGCTCGCGACGCTGGTCGCGCACGTGCAGAACGGCAGCTCCGGCGTGTGGGGCGCGGTGCCGATGCCGCCGAACCGGATCAGCGCCGCCGATGCGCAAACCGTCGTGCAGTGGATTCTCGCGGGCAGCAAAAGCAACTGAGCCAACTGAGCGTCCGGGGTGATGTGACGCCGCGGGCGCATGCGTTCGCGGTAACCGCGCAGCACCGTCAGCATCGTCAGCGGAAATCAAAGCCGCAAAAAACCGCAGTAAAAAGCCGGACCCGACAAACGTCCGGCTCGCTTCCAAATTAATAAGTACAACTTTCAAACCGGGTTGGAGACTCACATGAAGAAGTTCTGCGCGGCAGCCGTGCTGGCAGGCACGGCGGGACTGGCGTTCGGCCAGAGCAGTGTGACGCTGTACGGTATCGTCGATACCGGCGTCGAGTACTACAACAACGCGGCCAAGGGCGGCAGCTTCGTCGGCATGCCGACGCTGACCGGCGAGGTGCCGTCGCGCTTCGGCCTGCGCGGCGTCGAAGACCTCGGCGGCGGCTACAAGACCTTCTTCGTGCTCGAAAACGGCTTTGCGCCGTCGACCGGCGGCCTGAACTACGGCGGCCGTCTGTTCGGCCGCCAGGCGAATGTCGGCGTGATCAGCGACTACGGCACGCTGACCCTCGGCCGCCAGATGAACATGTCGATGTACGTGTTCCTCAACGCGGACGTGATCGGCCCGTCGATCCATTCGATGGCGAACTTCGACTCCTATCTGCCGAACGCGCGCAGCGATAATGCGGTCGGCTATCTCGGCAAATTCCACGGCGTGACGGTCGGCGGCACCTATAGCTTCGGCCGCGACGCGGCGGGCCCAGCCGGTCCGTCGGCGACCAACTGCGGCGGTCAGGTGGCGGGCGACGCGGTCGCGTGCCGTCAGTACACCGCGCTGCTCGCGTACGACGCGGGCTGGGGCGGCGCGGCCGCTTCGTACGACGTGATGTACGGCGGCACGGGCGCGAGCGCGCCGCTCACGAGCCGCAACGACACCGACAAGCGCGTGATTGTCGACGGCTACCTGACCTATCAGGGCGGCAAGGTCGGCGCCGGCTGGATTCGCCGCAACACGTCGGCGGCGCCTGTACATCAGCAAACCGATCTGTTCTTCCTCGGCGCGAGCTACTTCGTGACCCCGGCGCTGTCGTTCGACGCCCAGGGCCTGCGCTACGTCGCCCGTTCGCAGTCGAGCTCGACGATGGTGGTCGGCCGCGCGAACTATCTGTTATCGAAGCGCACCACGGTATATTCGTCGCTGGCGTACATGTTCAACAGCCCGCTCGCGGCGAACGCGGTGGCGGCGGCCGGCTCGGTGACGCCGGGCGCGAACCAGCTGGGCGTGATGGTCGGCATCCAGCAGCGCTTTTAATCACATCACGGAGTAGACGGGAAATGGCGGTGGACCTGCTTAGCGACACTCTCGCGGATCTGCGCGCGGACGCGGTGGTGACCGGCCATTTCTCGTTGACCGCGCCGTGGGCATTCCTGAAAGCGGCGGTCGACGGCGCGGCGTTTCGCACCGTGTTCGGCGATCCGTTCTACGTCATCGTCGAAGGGATGGAGCCGGTGCGCGTCGAGACCGGCGACTTCGTGCTGCTGCCGCATGGGCACGAGCACGTGCTGGCGTCGTCGCCGGAGGTCGCGCCGGTGCCGTTCGACAACCTGATGGCCGACCAGGGGATCCATCCGAGCTTCGACACGCCGCTGCACTTCACCGCGGGCGGCGGCGGCTCGGTCAGCGATCTGTACACCGGCATCATGACCTACCGCGAGGCGATGCGCAGTCCGCTGTTCAGCGTGCTGCCGCCGCTGATCCACGTGCGCGCGAACGACCCGGCCGTCGGACCGTGGCTCGCCAGTACGCTGATGGCCTTTATCCGCGAATCGATGGCCGCGCAGCCGGGCTGGGCGGTCGCCGCCGCGCGGCTCGCCGACGTGCTGTTCGTGCAGCTGCTGCGCGCGCATCTGGCCTCGGCGGTCAATCACACCGGCTGGCTGCGCGGGCTGATGGACCCGCAGGTCGGCAAGGCGATCGCGCTGCTGCACCGGCAGCCGGAGCGCGGCTGGACCGTCGAATCGCTCTCGGCGGCGGCCGGCATGTCGCGCTCGCGCTTTAGCGCGCGCTTCGTCGAACTGGTCGGCGAAACGCCGATCGGCCACCTCACTTCATACCGGATGTATCTGGCGAGCGGCGCGCTGCGCGACCCGCGGCGGCGGCTGATCGAGATCGCCGAGAGCGTCGGCTATGCGTCGGAGAAGGCGTTTATCCGCGCGTTCCGCCGCTGGTCGGGACTCGCGCCGAAGCAGTACGCGCGCAATCTGCGCGATCCGTACGATATGGCGAAGAGCGCGAGCACGAACGCGCTGACCCGGCTCGGGATTTAGTTAGAAAGACTAAGTGCCCGGCTCCCCGCCCGGCACCCGCCAACTGTCTCCTTTTCCCCGCTTTGGCCGGTTTCCACGGGGTGGCGCCGCGATCCTCTGTACAATTGCCCCAAATCGCCCGGCCGGGCGGCGCTTGAGCGTCGCCGGGAATTCGACCGGGCGGCTCGTTTCGCGCTTCGCCCCGCGCCTCACCCCGACTGAATTCATGGCCATTACCTACAAGACTCCCGACGATATCGCGAAGCTGCGCATCAGCGGCCGCCTCGCCGCCGACGTACTGGCAATGATCGGCGAACACGTCAAGGCCGGCGTGTCGACCGACGAGCTCGACGCGCTGTGCCACGACTACATCGTCAACACCCAGAAGGCGGTCCCGGCAAACGTTGGCTACCTGGGCTTTCCGAAGACCGTCTGCACGTCGGTCAACAGCGTGGTGTGCCACGGCATCCCGAATCGCAACGAGGTCCTGAAGGACGGCGACATCATCAACATCGACGTCGCGGTCATCAAGGACGGCTATTTCGGCGACACCAGCCGGATGTACTGCGTCGGCCAGCCGAGCCCGCTCGCGCGGCAGCTGATCGATACGACCTACGAGGCGATGCTCGCCGGCATCCGCGAGGTGAAGCCGGGCGCGACGCTTGGCGACGTCGGCTACGCGATCCAGAAGGTCGCGCAGCGCGAAGGCTTTTCGATCGTGCGCGACTACTGCGGGCACGGCATCGGCAAGGTCTATCACGAGGACCCGCAGGTGCTGCACTACGGCCAGCCGGGGCAGGGCGTGCGCCTGAAGCCGGGCATGGTCTTCACGATCGAGCCGATGATCAACGCGGGCCGCGCCGGCACCTCGGTGCAACGCGACGGCTGGACCGTGGTCACCAAGGACCGCTCGCTGTCCGCGCAATGGGAGCACATGGTCGCCGTCACCGACGCCGGCTACGAACTGCTGACGCCGTGGCCGGACGGCACCGGCGGCTACGAGGCGCCGTAAGCGCACGGGCGCGGCGCGCGAAGTCAGCGCCGAGGCGGACGGCAACGGCCGCCGCGCGGCCGATTCGCGCCCGCTGCGAACACTTCGCGCGGCCGTCCGGTTCGAGCAAGAATAAATTGACTCGCCGGCCGGTTCGGTTAAAGCTACGCGTTAGGGTTTCCAGGGGTTTTTGTCTGCATGAGTCCGTCATTGACCGTTCGCCGCATCACTGCTGAGCAGGGCGCCGTTTTTCGCGAACTCCGTACCGCATCGCTGCGGGAGGCGCCGTATGCGTTCGGCGCGACACTGGAGGACGCGTTGTCGGCCGACGCCGCCAGCTTCGACGCCACCGCGGCGGACCACGCGGTATCGCGTACCGCCGGCACTTTCATCCTGTACACCGAAGGTCATCCGGCCGGCCTGATCGAGGCGCATCTCGAAGAGGCAGGCGAGCATCGCGCGTTCGTCGGCGAACTGTGGGTGGCGCCCGCGGTGCGTCATCTGCGCGGCGGCGAGCTGCTGGTCGATACCGCGAGCAACTGGCTCGCCGCTGCCGGCGCCACCGAAATCTACGCATGGGTGGCCGACTCGAACCGCAACGCGATGCGCTTTTACGAAGCGCTCGGCTTCGGCCCGACCGGCGAACATCGGCGCGTCGAGCGCGCGCCCGAGCAGGTCGAAACTCTGCTGGTGTGGCACGTGCCGGCCGATTCGGGCGAGCCCGCGGAGTAACGCTTCGCGCGCGGCGCGCGGACCCGGCCTGATTGGCTTCGTCGTCGCGCCGTGCAGTTGCCGCTCCGCTTCCGCTGTTTGCGCAGCCGTTCCGTTCTCCTCCCGCTGTCTCCATCCCGTCCGTCACGCGCAGCGCCGTCGCACGTGTTACACGCGCGTCGACAGATCGCTCACAAAACCGCTGATTTCTGCCGGAAAAAACCTGGCCGCGCGTGCGTACGCCTGTAAAATACGCAAAATTTTTCGCCGAACGCTATGTCGCCCAAGAAATCGCCCTTTTTCGAACTGCGCAGCGGCTCTGTCGACACGCTGATGTTCGTGGTCAAAACGACCGACCTCGATGCGATGCGTGCCGAACTGACCCGGCGCTTCGAGGCGACCCCCGAGTTTTTCGCCAACGACGTCGTCGCGATCGACGTGCGCCGCCTCGCCGCCAATGAGCGCGTGCCGCTCGCCGAGATCGCGCAACTGCTCGACAGCGTGCGGATGCGTCCGGTCGGCGTGGTCGCGAATGCGGAGCAGGGATGGGCGGCCGAGTCGGCGTTGCCGCTGCTCGAAGCGCGCGACCGCCGTGGCGCTGCCGTGAAGCAGGCCGATGAAGACGGCGCGGCGGCAGCGAATGCGGCGGGCAAGGGCAATGCGGGCAACGCGGAAGCTACCGCAAACGCCAACGCAAACGCCACCGCAAGCGCGGCCACGGCCAGCGCCGCCGCGGCAGCCGCTACGAGCACTCCCGCATCGATCGATTCCGAACCGGTGCGCCTCGCCACCTCCTCGCAAACGATGGTGGTCGAAAAGCCGCTGCGTTCCGGCCAGCGCATCTACGCAAAGGGCGATCTGGTCGTGCTCGGCCTCGTCAGCTACGGCGCCGAGGTGATCGCCGAAGGCAACATCCATATTTACGCGCCGTTGCGCGGCCGCGCATTGGCCGGCGTGCAGGGCAATCACGACGCGCGCATCTTCTGCACCTGTCTCGAGCCGGAACTCATTTCGATCGCCGGCATCTATCGAACCACTGAGAACCCGCTGCCGGCCGACGTGCTCGGCAAGCCGGTGCAGATCTGGCTCGAACAAGAAAAACTGATGATCGAACCGCTGCGGCTCACGTAACGCGACGCATGGCGCGCGCTGCTCCGGGGCGATGGCGGCACGCGACGCTGCGGCGAAACGGGTCGCGCATCAATTGACGCATTTGACGAACACAAGGTAAGGGTAATGGCAAAAATCATTGTGGTGACTTCGGGCAAGGGTGGCGTGGGCAAGACGACCACGAGCGCGAGTTTTGCATCGGCCCTCGCATTGCGTGGCAGCAAAACCGCCGTGATCGACTTCGACGTCGGCCTGCGTAACCTCGACCTCATCATGGGCTGCGAGCGCCGGGTGGTGTACGACCTGATCAACGTGATCCAGGGCGAAGCGAACCTGAACCAGGCGCTGATCAAAGACAAGAAGTGCGAGAACCTGTTCATCCTGCCGGCCTCGCAAACGCGCGATAAAGACGCGCTGACGATGGAAGGCGTCGAGAAGGTCATCAACGATCTGATCGCGATGGACTTCGAATACATCGTCTGCGATTCGCCGGCCGGTATCGAATCGGGCGCATTGCTGGCCATGCACTTCGCCGACGAAGCGCTGATCGTGACGAACCCGGAAGTGTCGTCGGTGCGCGACTCCGATCGCATTCTCGGCATCCTGTCGTCGAAGACCAAGCGCGCGATCGAAGGCAAGGAGCCGATCAAGGAACACCTGCTGATCACCCGCTACAACCCGAAGCGCGTCAGCGAAGGCGAAATGCTGTCGCTCACCGACATCCAGGAAATTCTGCGCATCGATCTGATCGGCGTGATTCCGGAGTCGGAAGCGGTGCTGCACGCATCGAACCAGGGTCTGCCGGCCGTGCATCTGGACGGCACCGACGTGGCCGAAGCCTATAAGGATGTCGTGTCGCGTTTCCTCGGCGAGCAGAAATCGCTTCGCTTTGTCGATTATCAGAAGCCCGGGCTGCTGCAGCGCCTCTTCGGCACCAAGTAAGGGGAGCGCACGTAATGTCGATTCTCTCGTTTTTGCTGGGCGAGAAAAAGAAGTCCGCGTCGGTAGCGAAGGAACGCCTGCAGTTGATCATCGCGCACGAGCGCGCCGGCGGCCATGCGCCCGCCGATTATCTGCCCGCGTTGCAACGCGAACTGGTGGCCGTCATTTCGAAGTACGTGAAGATCTCCGATGACGATATCCGCGTGAGCCTCGAGCGTCAGGACGATCTCGAGGTGCTCGAAGTGAAGATAGAGATTCCGCAGGCCTGAGCGTCGGAGTTTCGGAACGGTCGCGCCGCTGGCGCGGCCGTTTTGTTTTGTGCGCCGCGCATCGCGCGGCGCGTTTGTCGCGTGCCGGTTAGCGGCGCGGCGGCGCCGAGGTGTCGTCGCTTTCCTCTTGCGGTTCGAGCGGCTCGACCTCCGGCACTTCCGGTACCGGCGCGGGCACCGGCTGCGGCAGCGGCGCCATATAACGCTGCGCGAGCGATTCATACAACGGCGGCGCGAACAGCCGCGACACGCGGCTCGCAATCAACGCGGTGGCCATCAGCGAAATCACCAGCGCGTGGCCATCGATCATCTCCATCACGATCACGAACGACGTGATCGGCGACTGCGTGACCGCGGCGAGATAGCCGACCATCGCGAGCGCGATCAGCATCGGCAGTTGCATCGAGCCGAACACCATGTGCAGCAGATTGCCGAAGCCCGCGCCGATCGACAGCGACGGCGCGAAGATGCCGCCCGGAATGCCGGGCAGGTACGAGCCGATCATCGCGATCATCTTCAGAAACGGATAGAACACCGATAGCTGCTCGTGGCCGTCGAGCAGCCCGCGCGCCTCCGAATAACCGCTGCCGAACGTGGTGCCGCCCGACGCGACGCCGACCACCGCGATTGCGAAGCCGCACAGCGCGGCGAACACGACCGGCCGCTCGCCGTGCAATTGACGCAGCGGCGCCGGTAGCCAGCGCGCGGTATTGAGCAGCAGCCAGCCGAACGCGCCGCCCGCGATGCCGGTGACGAGCGCGGTCAGCAGCACCGCCACCGCGAGCAGATCGGGGAAATGCGTGCCGATCTGGATCGTGCCGAAATACGTGTAGTTGCCGTTCAGCCCGAGCGCGATCACGCCGGCGATGATGATCGCGGTGATCAGCACGCCGCTCGCGCGCGCCTCGAAGCTGCGCGTCAGCTCCTCGATCGCGAATACGATCCCGGCGAGCGGCGTATTGAACGCCGCCGACAAACCGGCCGCGGCGCCGGCCAGCACCAGTTGCCGCTCGATCAACGCATTCGAGCGCGGATAGAAGCGGCGCAGATTGAACATCAGCGCCGCGCCGACCTGCACGGTCGGCCCTTCGCGGCCGATCGTGAAGCCGCCGAGAATGCCGAGCAGCGACACGCCGATCTTGCCGAGCAGAATCCGTAGCGTTAGCAGCCGCTTGCCGGATTCGCTGGTGTTCGAATGCAACGTCGCGATCACCTGCGGTATCCCGCTGCCCTCGGCGCCGCGAAAGAACCTGCGGGTCAGCCACACCGCGAGCGCGGCGACCGCGGGCGTGATCAGCAGCGGCGCCCACCGATAGCGCAGCATCACATCGCGAAACGCGTCGTAGCCCCAGTCGATCAGGCGCGCGTACAGCACCGCGACCAGACCGACGACGATCGCGCCGAGCCAGAACACGCCGTATTGCCGCCACAGCCGTCTGGCGCGGCGCAAGAGAATGGAAGACTCGAAAGCGAAGGGCTGGGACATTGTGTGGATAGTGGGTGTCGGAGGGCGCGCTCGGTTTGCATCGCAACTGGAATGCGCGTGCGTTCCCCGCGCAAACAGGCACTAGTGTAAGTCCCGCGTCGCGAGCCCGATACATGAAAGGATTATGAAATATTTGATTGCGGGGAACTGTCAGCTATGCTGACCGATCTGTTGTAACGAGCCGTGAGGAACGGCGGG
Source organism: Burkholderia sp. SRS-W-2-2016 (assembly GCF_001931485.1). Classification (GTDB taxonomy): domain Bacteria; phylum Pseudomonadota; class Gammaproteobacteria; order Burkholderiales; family Burkholderiaceae; genus Paraburkholderia. Next base: position 246,265 of record NZ_MSDV01000012.1, read on the forward strand.
CCTCATCAATTGCCGCGTTTAGCGGAACCTTGCGGAATCGTCGGCTAGAATGATTTGAACTTCGAACAACGAACAATCTCAATGAAGCGCATCCTGATCGTCAAGGTCACTTCACTCGGCGACATCGTGCAGGCATTGCCGGTCGTTGCCGACATCAAGCGGGCGTTTCCCGGCGTGCAGGTCGATTGGGCGGCTGACGAAGCGTTCGCGGAACTCGTGCACTGGAGCCAGGGCGTCGACCGCGTGCTGTGCGCGCCGCTGCGCCGCTTCAAGAAGACGCGCAGCTGGAGCGACCTGAAAGCCATCTGGGCGTCCATCGCCGAGCTGCGCGCGTATCGCTACGACTACATCATCGATATTCACGGCGTCTACAAGAGCGCGATCATCGCGTTTCTCGCGCGCTCGCGCCGGCGCATCGGCTATCAGTCGCAGGATCTCGGCGAGCGTGGCGCCGCGTTTGCGTACACCGGCCGCTTCGGCCCGCGTCCGCAGTGCGATGCATGGCACGGCATGCGCATCAGCGCGAGCGAGGCGCTCGGCTATCAGGTCGAGGGTGCGCCGGTCTACAACCTGCGCCTGCCGGAACCGGCCGCCCAGCCGTTCCCGAACGAAGTCGCGCCCGTCGCGGCGTTTTTTCATGCGACGTCGAAGGACGACAAGAAGTGGCCGCTCGCGCATTGGAGCGCGCTCGGGCGCGAACTGGCCGAACGCGGCTTTCGCGTGGTGCTGCCGTGGGGTTCGGACGGCGAGCGCGCGGCGGCCGAACAGATCGCCGCCGAGGTGCCGGGCGCAACCGTGCTGCCACGCATGAGCGTGACCGAAATCGCGCAGATGATCGACGCGTGCGCGCTGGTGGTGGGCACCGATACCGGTTTCGTGCACCTCGCTCACGCGTTGCAGAAGCGCACCGTGATGATCTTCGTCGCGACCTCGCCGTCGCATTGCGGCATCGACGCGCCGTATCGGTCGGTCTCGATCGGCGATGGCCAGTCGGTGCCGCCGCTCAGCGCGGCGCTCGAAGCGATCGATCACGTCTACGCGAACGCCCCGGCGCACGCGCTACGGCAGCGCTCGGCCGCCGCGGCCTGACGCGGTTCCATTCCCACGTTCTCGCAATCGTTTGCGGCAAAGAAAAGAGGCGTGCCGCGCAATGCCGCGCAGTGCCGCCCTTACGGGCGGCGCATGCGTGGCCGCGCCTCGAAAAACGCCCGCGTCGGGGAACGTCGGGCGAAGAGAAATCGCAAATAAAGCGCGAGTGAATCGCGGATGAATCGCGAGTGAATCGCGAGTGAATCGATTACACGGCTGTTAAATCTGTCGCTTTTCGTTGGACGCTTAAGCGTTCAACACAGGCCGCGCGGCGCGATTGCCCAAGCACGTCGCCACGACTTCAGCGTGTACTCAGCGCGGGCGCCATCACTTCAAAAGAGCGCCGATGCGCCGCCAGCCGGGCATGCATCGCGACAGCATGTTCAACGCAGTATAGGCGGTGTTTTTCCGCGATGCCGGCGCGCTCCGTCGGCGCCTCCCACACCCACCGGAAACGCCGCGCCGCGCGTGCCGCTCCTGTAACACAGTGGTGATCTTCCTTTACAAATGGCAACGCTCGCGCCGCCGCGCATCGGGTTCAATCGGGTCATTCTGGGATTTCGGCTCGAATCAATCTGACTCGATGGAGAACAACATGAAACGCTTGATCCTGACTCTGATCGCCGGCACGGTCCTCGCATCGGCGCTCGGCGGCTGTGTGGTCGCGCCGGCGCCGGGCTATTACTACGGCGGCGGTCCGTACTATCACCACGGCTATTACCGTTGAGCCGTTGAGCGTGACGCAAGCGGCGGCCTGAGCCACCATCTGGCTCGGGCCGCAGTCCCAAGCGAAGTACCAGGCGAGCGAGCGCCGCTACGCCACCAGCATTTCGAACGCGACGACCGCGACAATCGCCGCGACGTTCGCGACGAGCGCATCGACGACGATCCCTTTCCACGTCGCCGGACGGAAGCGCAGCGCGAGCAGGAGAGCGCCGAGCAAGGCCAGCGCGATCATCACCACGATGTCCGCGTTATGCAGATGGACGTTCATGCGAATCTCCCTGTTTTTTATAGGGTTATGTCAGGGAGTATAGGCAGGCAAAAAGGACGCGCAAGGCGGGGGATTCACCCAGGCCGAGCCGGGGCGAATCCCGCCGCAGCGCATCATTTCATCAGGCTTTCATTGCGCGTTTCGCGCATGCACAGCACGCCGATCAGGCTCACCGCGGCGGCCGTCGACACATACGCGCCGACCCACGGCAGCCCGCCGTGCGCGGCCAGCACCGACGCGATATACGGCGCCACCGACGCGCCCAGAATCCCGCCGAGGTTGTACGCGACACCGGCGCCGGTATAGCGCACGTTGGTCGGGAACAGCTCCGGCAGCAGCGCGCCCATCGGCGCGAAGGTCACGCCCATCAGGAACAGCTGGATCACGAGGAACAGCAGCACCAGCAGCGTCTCGCCGCTGCCGAGCAACGGCGCCATCGTGAAGCCTGACAGGATCGCCGCGATGATGCCGACGATCAGCACCGGCTTGCGGCCGAAGCGGTCGCTCGCGCGCGCCGACAGCGGCGTCGCGATCGCCATGAACACGACCGCGATGCACAGCAGGCCGAGGAAGGTCTGGCGCGGGATGTGCAGCATGCTGACGCCGTACGACAGCGAGAAAGTGGTCGCGTTGTAGAACAGCGTGTAGCAGACCACCATCGACAGCGCGCCGAGCACGGTCGGCACCCAGTGTTGCGAGAACAGCGTCGCGATCGGCACGCGCACGCGTTCCTTGCGTTCGATCGCGGCCTGGAACGCCGGCGTTTCGGCGATTTTCAGACGCACGTACAGGCCGAGGGCGACCAGCACCGAGCTGACGAGGAACGGCACGCGCCAGCCCCAGCTGCGGAACTGCTCGTCCGACAGCGACACCGCGAGCGCGAAGAACAGGCCGTTGGACGCGAGAAAGCCGATCGACGGGCCGAGCTGCGGGAACATACCGAACCAGCCGCGCTTGCCGGCCGGCGCGTTTTCGGTGGCGAGCAGGGCCGCGCCGCCCCATTCGCCGCCGAGGCCGATGCCCTGGCCGAAGCGCAGCACGCACAGCAGGATCGGCGCGAGGCTGCCGATCGAGTCGTAGCCGGGCACGAAGCCAATCAGCGTGGTGGACACGCCCATCACCAGCAGCGATGCGACCAGCGTCGATTTACGGCCGATGCGGTCGCCGAAATGGCCGAACAGGAACGAGCCGATCGGCCGCGCGACGAACGCGATGCCGAACGTGACGAAGGCCGACAACGCTTGCGCGGTAGCCGAGCCGTGGGGAAAAAATACCGGTCCGATCACGAGCGCGGCGGCGGTCGCGTAGACGTAGAAATCGTAGAACTCGATCGCGGTGCCGATGAAGCTCGCGAAGATGATCCGCGCGTTGCTGTTTCGCCCGTTAGCGGGCTGTGCCGCGGAAATCGGCGATGTGGACATGCAGGGTCTCCAATTGTCGTGAGGCCGCGGGGGCTGAGCCGGCTTGGTGCCGTCGCGGCGATGCGCGAGTGGGCCAGGCGGCGCGCATGAGGGCGGCGTCCTCGTTGAGTGTCGAGGCGGCGCCGCTCGCGGATGGCGCCGCGGCACTGCACTCGGCTCGGGCGCCGCGCCGGCGGGTAGGCGGGCGGCGTGAGCGATGCCGGAGGGCTCCGGCGGAGGGAATCCGAAAATTATAGCGAGCGCGCTTGTTATGCAGCAATGGCGGCGTGGGGTGGGGCTTCAATGAGTGCGCTAATGGGTGCGCTAATGGGTGCACTAACGAGCGCGCTCATTAGCGCTGGCGCGACGCGTCACGTCACTTCACGTCACTTCACGTCACGCGCCGCTCATGCTCACTCGAAGTTTTCCGCCTGCGGCGACGCGAGTTCGCGCAGCTGGAATTTGCCGTTGTCGTTGAACAGCCAGTCCTCGAACAGTTCGAGTTGACCGCGGCCGTTCAGCAGTTTGCCGGGCGGCGTCGGCAGCGGCGACGAGCGGCGCAGCGTGGCGAGCGCGGTGGCCTCGGCTTCGTCGTCGCCGTTGGTGCGATACACGGCCGACTGTACGACGTGACCGTTGCGATCCACCGTGAACGACACCACTACCAGCGAGCGCAGCATCGCCTGCGGCTTGCCTTGCAGCACATACGACGGATTGCGTTCGACGATGCGGCGCGCGACCGCGTCGCGGTATTCGTCGAGCGTCGCGCTGTTGATCGCGGCGACCGGCGTGCTGACCGTTTGCGGGTGGGGCAGCGTGATCGTGCAGCCGGCCACCGTCGCGACGGCGAGCGCGAGGAGCAGCACGCGCGCCATGCTCGCTGGGCGCGCTGAAGTGGCGGGTGCTGCGGCGGCGATGCATGAGGTTACGCGGTGAAGCAGATGAGGAGTGCGGGGGAGCATCGTCGGGGAACAGCGCGGAAGGAGGTAATTTGATGGTAGTCAAAAACCGCCAGGATTCAATTGGCGTTCGCCCGCTGTGCGCGCAGCGTTAGTGTGCGTTTGCCGCTGGCACGCGCGCGCACCGCACTTCGCGCGTCGATGTAATGGCCGGAAATTTCCACCGCATTGGTTAGCGACGCAAACCCGCCTACACTCTGTTGGCCTCTTCCTGAGGCATCGGTGGAAGTCTTTTCGGCCCGCTTATAGCGGGCTTTCTTTTGCTTTCTGCACGGCGCGGTACAGGCGAAAAAAAAGCGAACCGCCAACCGGTTCGCTTCTTCCTGCCCGCCGCGAAGCGGACTACGCACGAGCCGCAAGCTTGCGCTCACAGCCCGCCGTCATACAGATCACTGCAACGCCGCGCGCGCCGCCTTCACCGCGGCCAGCACCTGTTCCGGCGCGGTGCCGCCCGGATGATTGCGGCTCGCGACCGAGCCTTCGAGCGTCAGATACGAGAACACGTCTTCACCGATCAACTGCGCGACGTTCGGCAGTTCCGCGCGCATTTCGTCGAGCGTCAGGTCGGCGAGATCGCAGCCGCGATCCGCGCACACGCGCACCGCGAGCGCGACCGCTTCGTGCGCGTCGCGGAACGGCAGACCGCGCTTGACCAGGTAGTCGGCCAGATCGGTCGCGGTCGAGAAGCCTTGCAGCGCGGCGTCGCGCATTGCCTGCGGCTTGACCGTGATGCCGGCGACCATTTCCGCGAAGATGCGCAGCGTGTCGGCGACCGTATCGACGGTGTCGAACAGCGGCTCCTTATCTTCCTGGTTGTCCTTGTTGTACGCGAGCGGCTGGCCCTTCATCAGCGTGAGCAGCGCCATCAGATGGCCGTTCACGCGGCCGGTCTTGCCGCGCGCGAGTTCGGGCACGTCGGGGTTCTTCTTCTGCGGCATGATCGACGAACCGGTGCAGAAGCGGTCGGCCAGATCGATGAAGCCGACGCGCGGGCTCATCCACAGCACCAGTTCTTCGGAGAAGCGCGACACGTGCGTCATCACGAGTGCGGAGGCGGCCGTGAATTCGATCGCGAAGTCGCGATCCGAAACCGCATCCAGCGAGTTCGCGCAGATGCCGTCGAAGCCGAGCGTCTTCGCGACCGCGTGACGGTCGATCGGATAGCTGGTGCCGGCGAGCGCCGCCGCGCCGAGCGGCAGACGGTTCACGCGCTTGCGGCAGTCGACCATGCGTTCGGCGTCGCGCGAGAACATCTCGACGTACGCGAGCAGGTGATGGCCGAAGGTGACCGGCTGCGCGACCTGCAGGTGCGTGAAGCCGGGCATGATGGTCGATGCGTTCTGCTCGGCGATCTCCAGCAGCGCGACGCGCAGATCCTTCAGCAGGCCGCCGATGCGATCGATCTCGCCGCGCAGCCACAGACGGATGTCGGTCGCGACCTGGTCGTTGCGCGAGCGGCCGGTGTGCAGGCGCTTGCCGGCGTCGCCGATCAGCGCGGTCAGGCGCGCTTCGATGTTCAGGTGCACGTCTTCGAGATCGAGCTGCCACTCGAATTCGCCGCGCTCGATTTCACCCTTGATCTGCGCCATCCCGCGCTGGATCGCGGCGAGGTCGTCGGCGGAGATGATCTTTTGCGCGGCCAGCATCGAGGCGTGCGCGAGCGACCCTTCGATGTCGACGAACGCCAGACGCTTGTCGAAGAAAACCGACGACGTGTAGCGTTTGACGAGCTCCGACATCGGCTCCGAGAAGCGAGCCGACCAGGCTTCGCCTTTTTTGTGCAGTTGGGACGTCATGGTGTTGGGCGGTAAAAACGAGCGGTGAAAAGGCTGGCGACGCGAGAGCACATGCAGTGTGCAAAGGCGTCGCCGCGGCGAAGAAAGAGAGGGATTTTAACACCGGGCGGGGGCGTTCCAGACGCCGGAAGGCGCTCCGGCGGGCGCGCTTATTCCCGCACCAGCACCACCAGCTTCAGATCCTCGCGATGCGCGGGCTTGAAGGTGATCTGGTCGTAGACGATGCGCCCGTCGCGCGGATGATCGAATTCGCGCCGGCCGCCCTCGCGCTCGCCGACATCCTGCGACGCCCAGAAGCGCGCGAACTCGTCGCTCGCGGTGCTCAGCGAGTCGATCAGCGCGCGCGTCGGCGCGTCGTTCAGATGGCGGATCGAGTCGGCGCGAAACTCGGCGGCCAGCCGCCGCGCGCGGATTTCCCAATCGACGATCAAGGTCCGCGCGGCCGGTTCGGTGAACGTATAGCGCAGCAGGTTGCGATCGTGCGCGCCATCGAGCCAGCCGACGAACAGATCGGCCGCGCGCTCGTTCCACGCGAGCGCGTTCCACTGCCGGTCGAGCACATAGGCCGGCGTGCTGACCAGTTGCACGGTTTCGAGCAGCGTGGCGGGGGCGTCGGCGGCGGCCGGGTCGGGCTCGGCCGGATCGCGCTGCGCGGCCAGTTCGAACAGATACGCGCGCTCGGCGCGCGACAGCTGCAACGCGACGGCGATCCGCGCAAGCGCATCGGCCGAGGCCGACACCGGCCGGCCCTGTTCGATCCACGTGTACCAGGTCGGGCTCACGCCGCACAGCTGCGCGACTTCCTCGCGCCGCAGCCCGGGCGTGCGGCGGCGCGGCCCCGGCGGCAGACCGACCGCCTGCGGCGAGAGCCGCTCGCGATGGGCGCGGATAAAGTCGCCGAGCGCGCGGGCCGGGGTGGCGTCGAGCGGCGGCGGGTGGTCGGCGGAAGGCGGCGTGGTCATGCTGGCGGGCGCGGCGAGGGGTAACGGAGATACCAGAATAATCGCTTGATTGGTACTGGTACATGAGCGGGCTCTATTGTAGCGGCAGGAATCGCGCGATGCGTCGGCGCTTGCCCGCTGGTCGGTCCGCCGAACGCGACGCGCAATAAAAAAACCGGGCGCGGCCCTGATTGGCCACGCCCGGTTTCTGTGATGCCGCAGAGGTGAGCTCGCTAACTCAACCTCAACCGGTATTGCGCAAGCCCGCCGCGATCCCGTTGATGCTCAAATGAATCCCGCGCCGCACGCGCGCATTCGTATCGCCCGCGCGATAGCGCTTGAGCAGTTCGACCTGCAGGTGATTGAGCGGGTCGAGATACGGGAAGCGGTTCTTGATCGAACGCGCGAGCAGCGGGTTTTCCGCGAGCCGCTCGCCCTTGCCGGTGATCTCCGACAGCACCTTCGAGGTGCGCTCCCATTCCGCGACGATCAGCTCGAACACGTGCTTGCGCAGCTTCTTGTCGGTGACGAGCGCCGCGTAGCGCGACGCGACCGCGAGGTCGGTCTTCGCGAGCACCATGTCCATGTTCGACAGCAGGTTCGCAAAGAACGGCCAGCTCTTGTGCATCTTCTTCAGCGCCGCGAGCCGGCGGCCGCGTTCGGCGTCGGACGGCGCGCTGTCCAGATGTTCGGCGACCGCGCTGCCGAAGCCATACCAGCCGGTCAGCAGCAGCCGGCATTGACCCCACGAGAAGCCCCACGGAATCGCGCGCAGATCTTCGATCTTGCGCTGCTTCGGATCCTGCAGCTTGCGCGACGCGGGCCGGCTACCGATGTTCAGCTCGGCGATTTCCGCGATCGGCGTCGACTCGAAGAAATACTCCTTGAAGCCGGGCGTTTCGTAGACCAGCGCGCGATACGACGCCATCGCCGCGTCCGACAACTGCTGCATGGTTTCCTCGAACTGCGGCAGCTCGGCGGGCAAGTGGCTGTTCGGCAGCAGCGATGCTTCGAGCGTCGCGGCGACGACCGTTTCCAGATTGCGCCGGCCGATCTCCGGATTGGCGAACTTGCTGGCAATGACTTCGCCCTGTTCGGTCAACCGGATCTGACCGTCGACGGTGCCCGGCGGCTGCGACAGGATCGCCTGATAGGTCGGGCCGCCGCCGCGGCCGACGGTGCCGCCACGGCCATGGAACAGCCGCAGTGTGATGCCGCGCTCGTTGAACAGCGACACCAGCGCGAGTTCCGCGCGGTACAGCTCCCAGTTCGAGGTCAGGAAGCCGCCGTCCTTGTTGCTGTCCGAGTAGCCGAGCATCACTTCCTGCTCGTTGCCCTGGTGTTCGATCAGCGCGCCGACGCCGGGCAGCGCGATCAGATCGCGCATGATGTGCGGCGCGTTGCGCAGATCGGGGATCGTCTCGAACAGCGGGATCACCATCAGGCCCGCGTGAGCCGGATCGTCGGGGTCGCCCAGACGGCCGCGCAGCAAGCCGGTTTCCTTCTGCAGCAGCATCACTTCGACCAGATCGCTGACGGTCTCCGTGTGCGAAATGATGTAGTTGCGCACCGCGCGCGCGCCGAATTTCTCGCGCGTCACGCGCGCTTCTTCGAGCACGCCGAGCTCGCTCTTCACGAGGTCCGAGTACTCCGCGTACGGGATCCGCAGCGGCCGCGGTTGCGCGAGTTCGCGCAGCAGCACGGTCAGCTTGTCGGCTTCGGAGAGCGCCGCGTAATCGGCTTCGACGCCGGCGCGCTTCATCAGCTCGGCGATCACCGCTTCGTGAATGTCGGAGCTTTGGCGCAGATCGATGCTGGCCAGATGGAAGCCGAACACCTCGGCCGCGCGCGCGAGCGGCGCGAGGCGCGGGGTGGCGAGCGGCGCTCCGTGATGCTCGGCGAGCGAATCCATCAGCACGTGCAGGTCGCGCACGAACTCGGCCGAGTCGTCGTACGGAATCGCCCGGATCGGCCCGGCGCCGCGGCCCGCGCTGCGCAGCGGCACGCTGCCTTCGCCCAGGCGCACCCGCGCGCTCGCGGCGAGCCGCGTGTACATGCCGATCAGCGCGCGGCGGTACGGCTCGTCGGTGCGGTGCGGCGACTGGTCGGGCGAGATCGCCGCGAGTTCCTTCAGCGCATCGCTCGCGCCGGCCAGCAGGTTCGACACCGACAGTTCCGCGCCGAGCTTGTGCACCTGTTCCAGGTAGTGCTCGAAGATCACCGCGGCCTGGCGGGTGATCGCGTTTTCGAGCGTTTCGGCGGTCACGTTCGGATTGCCGTCGCGGTCGCCGCCGATCCAGCTGCCCATCTGGAAGAACGGCGGCAGGCGCGCTTCGAGGCCGTGCTCCTTCAGTGCCTCTTCGATGTCCGCGTACAGCGCCGGCAGCTCTTCGAGGAAGGTGCTGCGGTAGTACGACAGCGCGTTCTCGATTTCATCGGCGACGGTCAGACGCGCGTCGCGCAGCATCCGCGTCTGCCACAGCGACGTGACGCGCGCGCGCAGCATCGCTTCGTTGTGCGAGCGCTCGCGATGCGTGAGCGGCTGGTCGCGCTCGGCGAGCAGACGCGCGATGTCGTGCTGCGCATCGAGGATGCTCTTGCGCTGCACCTCGGTCGGGTGCGCGGTCAGCACCGGCATGATCAGCGCGTCGTTGAAGAACTGCTGCAACACCGGGGTCGCGGCCGCGCCGGCTTGCGCGAGCCGTTCGAGCGCGTGGGCGATCGTGCCCGGCTGCGACGCCGAGCCGGCCAGCGCGTGAATCCGGTGGCGGCGGTTGCGGTGACGGTCCTCGGCGATATTCGCGAGATGCGAGAAGTAGCTGAACGCGCGCACCACGCTGACCGTCTGCTCGGGCGTCAGCGAGCGCAGCTTTTTATCGAGCGTCTGCGCGGCGGCGCTGTCGTCCTCGCGACGGAAGCGCACCGCGGTCTGGCGGATCGTCTCGACCACGTCGAATACCGCGTCGCCTTCCTGCTCGCGCAGCACGTCGCCGAGCAGACGCCCCAGATAGCGGATGTCCTGGAACAGCGGGTGGTCCTTGTTCTCGCGGGTGCGGGCGGGGGGCGATGCGGTTGCCGCTTCAGTTGCCGCTTCCGCTTCGGCGCTAGCCGGCACGGTCTCGACGGCGTTTTGCGGCACCGCTTGCAGCTTCGCCTTTTTCACGGCGCGCGGCGGCGCGGCCTCGCCGGCGAGCGCGTGGGTCTGCGCTTGCGTTGCGGCGGACGCGGCCTTGGCCGGTTTGCGCGCTTTGGCCGTGCCGGCTTCGGCGCTGGCGGCTTGCGCGGCCTTGCCGGCTTTGGCGGTTTTCTTCGGCTTGTCCGTCTTGACGGGCACCGAGGTTTGCGCGGATTTCGTGGCCTTGGCGGCGAGCGTGCGCTGGCCGCTGCGGGTGGTCGCGCGGTCGGCGGCGGCCGGCGGCGTGCCGGGCGCGGCAGAGGCGGTGCCGGCGGCAGCGTCGGCGTGGGCGGCGGATGCCGCGGCGTCGGCCGGGCGAGCGGTGGGCGAAGCAGTGTTGCGGCGCGCGGCGCGCGCCGATCCGGAAGACGTCACGATGGGTTTCCTCGGGGAAGCCTGTTGATTGATGAACTGCGACTGCGGAACTGCAACCAGCAACTGCAACGTGAACTGCATGCAACGGGACTGCGAAGGGACTGCCGGCGCGGCGAGACGAAAGCAATCCGCAAGGATAACGATCGAAGCACCGTGCACCGCGCGCGTGCAAGCGGCCGCGCAATGCCGCGAAACCGATAGAGGAGAAGGGAGCCGGCGAGGCCACCGGCCCGCACCGAATGCGTTGAGTGTGCCGCGAAAGCACGTTACGCCGCACTGCATCATCCCGCAAACCGCCGCGCGGTGCGCGAACGACCGTACGTGGCAAGCCGGGACTGGGGGTCTTCGCCTGTGACGCGAAGCCCGTCTCCTCCGTCGATACCGCTTTAGCACGGGCACCTTTGCATACCCCGCCAATACAAGGGCGCAAGCAAAGGCGCGTGCTAACATTGATTGTTATTCCATCCCGAATTCAAGCAGCAAGCCAATGAATACCGAGACGTTTTCCGCGCCACCCCACACGCTGGTCATAGCGTCGCGAGAGAGCCGCCTTGCCATGTGGCAGGCCGAGCATGTGCGATGTGCGCTGCACAAATTATATCCATCTTGTGACGTAAAAATCCTCGGAATGACGACACGGGGGGATCAGATTCTGGACCGTACGTTGTCGAAGGTCGGCGGCAAGGGTCTGTTCGTCAAGGAACTCGAAGCCGCGCTCGCCGACGGCCGCGCGCATCTCGCGGTGCATTCGCTGAAAGACGTGCCGATGGAACTGCCGGAAGGCTTCGCGCTGTCGGCGATCATGGAACGCGAGGACCCGCGCGACGCGCTGGTCTCCAATCAGTACGAGTCGCTCGCCGCGCTGCCGGCCGGCGCGGTGGTCGGCACCTCGAGCCTGCGCCGCGAAGCGATGCTGCGGATGCGTTATCCGCATCTCGAAGTGCGGCCGTTGCGCGGCAATCTGGATACCCGGCTCGGCAAGCTCGATCGCGGCGATTACGCGGCGATCATTCTGGCCGCCGCCGGTCTGAAGCGGCTCGGTCTGGCCGAGCGAATCCGCGCGCTGCTCGATCCCGAAGACAGCCTGCCGGCCGCGGGGCAGGGCGCGCTCGGCATCGAAATTCGCGCCGATCGCGCGGACGTCGCCGCGTGGCTCGCGCCGCTGCATCACCCGCACACGGCGGCGGCCGTCGAAGCCGAGCGGATGGTCTCGCGCGCGCTTGGCGGCAGCTGCGAAGTGCCGCTCGGCGCGCACGCCACGTGGCACGACGGCGCGCTGCATCTGCGCGGCATCGTCGCGACGCCGGACGGTCAGCGCGTGCTGAGCGCGCAGGCGTCGTCGCCGGCGCCGAACGTCGAGCGCGCGCTCGCGCTGGGCAAGGAGGTCGCCGACGCGCTGGTGCAGCAGGGCGCGCTCGAAATCGTGCGCGCGCTGAGCACCGCGAGCGGTCCCGCCGCGGGCGCGGCAACCCCGTCCGCGCCCGGCGCGGCGACCGGCGAGTGATGAGCGCCGCCACCCCGGACCGGGCGCCCTTCACGGTCGTGATCACACGGCCGGCGGGTCAGTCGAGCGAGCTGGTCGAACAGCTCGAAGCGGCCGGCCTCGCAACCCTCGACTTCCCGTTGATCGACATCGCCCCGGTGGCCGACGACGCGCCGTTGTGCGACGCGCTCGCGTCGCTCGAACGCTATGCGCTGGTCGTATTCGTGTCGCCGAACGCGGTCGATCACGCGTTTGCCCGCCACGACGCGATCTGGCCGCATGCGCTGCCGATCGGCGTAGTCGGTCCCGGCAGCGTGCGCGCGCTCGAGCGCCACGGGATCGCCGCGCCCGAACATCGGGTAATCAGCCCGGCCGCCGGCGCTGACGACGAATCCACCAGCTTCGACTCCGAGAGCCTGTACACGGCGCTGGAGGCCGCATTCGGCGAGGCCGGCTTCGAAGGCAGGCGCGTGCTGATCGTGCGCGGCGACGGCGGCCGCGAATGGCTCGCCGAGCGGCTGCGCGAAGCGGGCGCCGAGGTCGACACGGTCGCCGCCTACCGGCGGATCGTGCCGGAGCCGTCGATCGGTGCATGGGCGCGCGTGCACGAACTGCTCGCCGGCGCGCCGCATGTGTGGCTTCTGACCAGCTCCGAAGGCGTGCGCAACCTGCAGGAACTCGCGCACGACCACCTGACCGCCGGCGAGATCGCGCAACTGAAACACGCGCCGCTCGTCACGCCGCACCCGCGTATCGCGCAGACCGCGCGGGCATTGGGTTTTGATAGGATTACGGTGTCCGGCGCGGGCGACGAGCGGATCGTGCGCGCCGTCGTCGAACTCGTTGCCGCCGTGCCGACCGTCGTACCACCGGTATCGTCCAACCCGGCTCATTCACCGGCTAAATCACGCATGACTGAAACGAACGCATCCACGAACGCCTCACCCCAGCCGTCCGCAACCGCACCGTTGCCGCCGAATCAACCCTTCACGCCGTACGAAGCGCAAAAGCGCAAAAGCGCGAGCGGACCGCTGCTGTGGCTGGTCATCGTGGTGATCGCGTGCGCGGCGGGCGTGGGCGGCTATGCGCTGAACCGCAAGGTGGTGCGTACCGAGCAGCAGCTCACGCAGCGTCAGCAGGCCAACGACACGCAGGCCAACGAACTGCGCATCAAGATGGAACAGGCGCTCGCCACCGTGCATCAATCGGACTCGCAGGTCGCGCAGCTCGAAGGCAAGCTCGCCGACGCGCAAGCCGCGCAACAGGCGCTGCAACAGCAGTACGCGGATCTCGCGCGCAATCGCGAAGACTGGACGCTTGCTGAAGTCGGCCAGATGCTGTCGGCGGCGAGCCAGCAGTTGCAACTGACCGGCAACACCCAGCTCGCGCTGTTCGCGCTGCAAAGCGCCGACACGCGACTCGCGGCATCGGACAGCCCGCAGGCGGTCGCGGTGCGCAAGGCGATCGCGCTGGACATCGACAAACTGAAGGCCGCGCCGTCCACCGACCTGACCGGCCTCGCGATCAAACTCGACAACGCGATCGACCACGTCGACAGCCTGCCGCTGTCCGGCGAAGCGCCGATCCCGCATGCCACGCCGCACGCGGCCTCGTGGGCCGACACCGCGAAGGTCGCCGCCGCGACCGGCAAGCCGCGCTGGGAAGTGTGGTTCGACGCAGTCACGCACGGCATCGGCGATCAGTTGAAGAGCCTCGTGCAGGTGCGCCGGATCGATAACGCCGACGCGATGCTGACCACGCCCGATCAGGGTTACTTCGTGCGGCAGAACCTGAAGCTGCGTCTGCTGTCCGCGCGCCTCGCGCTGCTGTCGCGCAACCAGAGCACGCTGAAGTCCGATCTGCAGGCCGCCGAGGCGTCGCTGACGCGTTACTTCGACGCGTCGTCGAAAGACACGCAGACGGTCATCGATCTGGTCAAACAGGTGGACGCCGGTTCGGCCGCGGTCGCATTGCCGAACCTCGACACGAGCCTGCAGGCCGTCAATCAATACCGGAACCGGGGTTAATCATGGCGATCCGGGGACTTCTTTGGCTCGCGGCGCTATTCGCCATCGCGGTGCTGCTCGCGGTCGGCGGCCGCTTCGACGCCGGCCAGATCATGCTGATCTATCCGCCGTACCGCGTCGACATGTCGTTGAATCTGTTCGTCGTCGGGCTGGTGGTGCTGTTCATCGTGCTGTATGCGCTGCTGCGGATCATCCGCAACATCTGGCGCATGCCGCAGCGGGTCGCCGCGTATCGCGCGCGCCAGCGCGTGGCGAAGGCGCATGCGGCGCTGCGCGACGCGATCGGCAACCTGTACGCGGGGCGTTTCTCGCGCGCGGAAAAGGCCGCGAAGAACGCGCTTGCGAACGGCGACAACAAGGGCGCGGCCGGTTTGATCGCGGCCACCGCCGCGCATCGGATGCATGAATACGGGCGGCGCGACGAATGGCTCTCGCAGATCGACGACGCCGACTGGCAGGACGCGCGCCTGATGGCCACCGCCGACATGCGCGCGGATGGCCGCGACGCCGACGGCGCGCTGACTGCGTTGACCGAAATGCAATCGCAGGGCGCGCGCCGGATTCACGCGCAGCAGATCACGCTGCGCGCGCAGCAGCAGCTGAAGAACTGGAGCGAAGTGCTGAAGCTCGTGAAGATGCTGGAAAAGCGCGAGGCGATTCACCCGGCGGTCGCGGTGCGGCTGCGCCAGCAGGCGGCGGAAAACCTGCTGCGCGACCGGCGTCACAACGCGGACGCGCTGCTCGAACTGTGGAGTTCACTGTCCGCTTCCGAGCGTCATTCGCCGCGTCTGGCCGATGTCGCCGCCGAATTGCTGGTCGCGCTGAACCGGCCGCAGGACGCGCGCAAGATCGTCGAGGAAGCGCTGGCGCAGAACTGGGATGCGCGTCTGTTGCGACGCTATCCGGACACCGCCGCCGGCGACGCGCTGCCGCTGATCCAGAAGGCCGAGGCATGGCAGAAGGACCGGCCGGAAGATGCCGACCTGATGTTCGCGCTGGGCCGCCTGTGTCTGCATCAGCAGTTGTGGGGCAAGGCGCAGTCGTTCCTCGAACGCGCGCTGAAGCTGGCCGACAACGAAACGCTGAAGATCCGTTCGCATCGCGCGCTGGCCCGTCTGCATGAGCAGCTCGGCGATACCGACAAGGCTAGCCAGCACTACCGGGAAAGCGCGTTGTCGATGAACGTGACGTGATGGTGGCTTGCAGTTAGTGATGCGTCTGAAGGCGACGCGCGGTTCTGAAACCGCCGCGGATCGCTAGCAATCTCCAGAGAATGGCCGCAGCCGATGCTGCGGCCATTTTTTTCGCGCTCGTTCTTTCTTCCTTCCTTCCGCCGGCAACGCCCGTCGACCGTAAACCCCGTGAAATATCCATAGCGGCGACACAAGCGTGATCTATCATCAAAAGTTGTGAGTAATACGACTGCGGTTGCGATGCTGCCTGACCGGCCCCCAGTTCCGCAATGCTTCAACGGCCCGGACGGCAATCCGCGAATCGCGCGATCGAGTGCAGATGGCGTGGAGGAAGGGCGATGGTTCGCACAGAAATCCTGGATGCGCTGCGTCCGTACACGGAGCCGTTTCGCGTCACCCGAGGCGATGAGTTCTTCCTGAAGGATTTCGATCCCGGCGATACGCTGGGACTCAAGATGCATAAGGAAGAGGCGGTGCAACTGCTGCAGCGCGGCTCGAAGTGGCTCGCGATGGAGCAGGAAATTCTCTATGCGCAGGATTCGTGGTCCGTGCTGCTGGTGTTTCAGGCGATGGACGCGGCCGGCAAGGACGGCACGATCAAGCACGTGATGTCGCGCGTCAATCCACAGGGCTGCGAGGTCGTGTCGTTCAAGCAGCCGTCGGCCGAAGACCTCGCCCACGACTTCCTGTGGCGTTATCACGTGAACGCGCCGCGGCGCGGCAAGATCGGTATCTTCAATCGTTCGTACTACGAGGAAGTGCTGGTCGTGCGCGTGCATCAGCATCTGCTCGACGCGCAGAAGCTGCCGCCCGCGCGGCCCGGCACCGATCTCTGGCAGGAGCGGCTCGCCGACATCGCGCGCTTCGAGGACTATCTGACGCGCCAGGGCGTGGTCATCCTCAAGTTCTATCTGAACCTGTCGCGCGGCGAGCAGAAAAAGCGCTTCATGGAACGTCTCGACAAGCCCGACAAGCAGTGGAAGTTTTCCGCCGCGGACATTCGCGAGCGTCGTTACTGGGACGACTACATGCACGCGTACGAGGAGACGATTCGCGCGACCGCCAGCGAGGCGGCGCCGTGGTTCGTCGTGCCCGCCGACAATAAACCGTTCACGCGCCTGGTCGTCGCGGCGGCGATCGTCGAGGCGGTCGAGAAGCTCGACCTTGAATATCCGCGGGCGACGCAACAGCAGCTCGACGATCTCGCCGTGGCGCGCGATGAACTGAATGCCGAAGAAGGGCAACCGCAACCGCAACACCGCAACCGGAGAGACGAGGATGAGCGCAGTTGAGAAGGCAGCTTCTGCAACCGACGCGACGCCGTGGCATGCGTTACCGGCGAGCGAGATCGAGCGGCAGTTCGACGTCGACCCCGCGCAGGGTCTGGCCGCGACCGAGGCGACCGCGCGCCTCGGCAAGTACGGGCCGAACCGCTTGCCGCAAGGCAAGAAGAAAGGACCGGTTGCGCGATTCCTCGCACAACTGAACAACATTCTGATCTACGTGCTGCTGGTGGCCGGCTTCGTCAAACTGATGCTCGGTCTGTGGCTCGACGGCTCGGTGATTCTGGCCGTGGTGATCCTCAACTCGCTGCTCGGCTTCCTGCAGGAAGGCCGCGCGGAGAAAGCGCTCGATTCGATCCGCAACATGTTGTCCGCCGAAGCGCGCGTGCTGCGCGGCGGCGCGGTCCGGCTGGTGCCCGCCGAGGAACTCGTGCCGGGCGACGTCGTGTTGCTGGAATCGGGCGACCGGATTCCGGCCGACCTGCGGCTGGTCGAAGCGAAGAATCTGCGCACCGAGGAAGCGGCGCTCACCGGCGAATCGGTGCCGGCCGAAAAAATCACTGCGCCGGTCGCCGCGAAGGCGACGGTCGGCGATCGCGAGAACATCGCGTTCTGCGGGACGATGGTGCTGTCGGGCCGGGCGAGCGGCATCGTCGTCGCGACCGGCAGTCAGACCGAACTCGGCCGCATCAACCAGATGCTCGCCGAAGTCAGCGTGCTGGAGACGCCGCTGCTGCGCCAGATCAAGAAGTTCGGCTACGTGATCACGATCGTGATCGCCTGCGTCAGCGTGCTGCTGTTCTCGTGGGGACACTGGCTCGGCCACATGACTTTCGTTCAGTTGTTCCAGGCGATTGTCGGGATCGCGGTGTCGGTGATTCCGGAAGGCTTGCCGGCGCTGATCACGATCACGCTCGCGATCGGCGTGCAGCGGATGGCCCAGCGCAACGCGATCATCCGGCGGCTGCCCGCGGTCGAAACGTTGGGCGCGGTGTCGCGCATCTGCTCGGACAAGACCGGCACGCTGACGCTGATGGAGATGATGGTGACGTCGGTCGTGACCGCGGAGCGCGGCTACGACGTGACCGGCGACGGTTATGCATGCGAGGGCGAAGTCAGGGCGGACGGCAAGCCGCTCGACACCGCGCCCGAAGTGCTGAAGCTGATGGGCCGCGTATCGCTGCTGTGCAACGACGCCGAACTGTTCGAGGAAGACGGCAAGTGGAAAGTGGAGGGCGACCCGACCGAAGGCGCGCTCTATCCGTTCGCGGTCAAGCTGGGGATGGACCGCGCGGCGGAAGCCGGCGCCGCGCCGCGCGTCGATGCGATTCCGTTCGAGTCCGAGCACAAGTTCATGGCGACGCTGAACCGCTCGTCCGAGGGCGAGATGCTGCTGGTGAAGGGCGCGCCGGAAGTGATCCTCGAACACTGCGACCGGCAGCAGAGCGCGCAAGGTCCGGTGCCGCTCGATCGCGGCTATTTCGGGCGCGAGGGAGACCGGCTCGCCGCGCAAGGCGAGCGCGTGCTGGGGCTCGCGTGGCTGCCGGAGCCGGGCCTGCCGGCGGGCGGCCTCGGACCGCAGGACCTGCCGCGCCATCTCGTGCTGCTCGGCCTCGTTGGCCTGATGGACCCGCCGCGCAAGGAGGCGATCGACGCGGTGCGCGAATGCCACGGCGGCGGCATCCGCGTGACGATGATCACCGGCGATCACAAGATCACCGCGGCGGCGATCGCACGGATGCTCGGCATCGGCGACGGCAAGACGGCGGTGGCCGGCACCGAGATCGAGGCGATGAACGATGCGCAGTTGCAGGAATGCGTGCGCGATGTCGACGTATTCGCGCGCGCGAGTCCCGAGCACAAACTGCGGCTCGTCAAGGCGATTCAGGCGAACCGCCAGGTGGTCGCGATGACCGGCGACGGCGTCAACGATGCGCCCGCGCTGAAGAAGGCGGACATCGGCGTGGCGATGGGTATTAAGGGCACCGAAGTGACGAAGGAGGCGGCCGGGATGATTCTCGCCGACGACAACTTCGCGTCGATCTCGGCGGCGGTGAAGGAAGGGCGCACGGTCTACAACAACATCGAAAAAGCGATGCTGTTCATGCTGCCGACCAATATCGCGCAGGGCGCGGTGATCGCGGTGGCGATCCTGTTCGCGTTCACGCTGCCGATCACCGCGCCGCAGATTCTGTGGGTCAACATGATCACTTCAGTCGCGCTCGGCCTGACGGTTTCGTTCGAGCCGCACGAGACCGACGTGATGCGCCGTTTGCCGCGCTCGGTCGACCGGCCGATCGTCACGCGCTTCGGCATCTGGCGGATCCTGTTCGTCGGCGCGGCGCTGGTGATCTATACGCTGGCGACGTTCTTCTGGATGAAGGGGCAGGGCGCGTCGGACCAGATGGCGCGCACGGCGGCCGTCAATGCGATCACGCTTGGTCAGGTGTTCTATCTATTGAATATCCGCTACCTGATCGACTCGTCGCTGTCGGTACGCGCGCATATGGGTAATCGCTACCTGTGGTACGGGATCGCCGGGGTCGTGGTGCTGCAACTGCTGTTCACCTATGCGCTGCCGTTCAATCTGATCTTCGATACGGAAGGGCTGCCGGGGTCGGCGTGGTTGTGGCTGTTCGGTGGCGGCATCGTGTTTTTCCTCGTGGTGGAACTCGAGAAGCTGGTGATTCGCTGCATCCCCGCGTTGAAGGGCGCGGTGACCGCGCAGGACAACGTGGTGATGCAGAACGAAGCGGCGCGGTGACGGGCGGCGGGACGCGCGTATTACGTCACCGCTTTGTACGTCACCGCTTCGCCGGCTTCTCCGGCTTCTGAGGCTTCTCCGGCATCATCGACGAATGATGGCTGGTGATCAGCCATTGCACGCCGTCCCAGCGATACGTGTAGGTGTAGCGCGCCTTTACGACCTTGCCCGTTCTGGCGAACGTGAACGTGTAGAGACCTGCATCGACGGCGGAATTGCAGCCGAGTTCGAGGTAGCGGAAATCGATCTTGCCGGAAGGGCGATCGCGCAGAAAGTGATGGAAATAGTCTTCCTTGTCGGCCACCGTCAGGCGCGGTTTGTTGGAGATGGTCGGCAGAAGAATCGAGTGCTCCGCGTAATTGGCGACGACCTTTTGCGGATCGCCGGTTTGCAGCGACTGATTCCAGCGCTCGAACAGCGCCGCGATTTCATCGTTCGACGTGGGCTTGCAACTGCTGGTGTTTTGTCCGGAGGTATCGCTGACGGTAGTCTGGTTCGCGGCGCAACCGGCGAGCGCCAACAGTGCCGCGGCAACGGTATATGAGTTCATGGAGGCACCTCGTCGATCAGGAGGCGAGAGGGGACGTACGGGTTGGCTGTTCTGGCGAATCCGGCAGCGAATCGGCGCGTGGAGCCGCGGTTGACGCGTCGCAGCGCGAGTAGGAGGGCATATCGGTCGCGGGTGTGGACAAACCGTACCGAATGAAGCGATTCGAGTTGATCAAGCCATGTCGTCTTCGTCTGTGCGGTAACGTACGTTCCATCAGGTCGACCCGCTCACGGCTCAAGTCGCTTTGCGAATTCTTTCCGGCATTTGATCTTGCAACGGCAAGCGCGTCTGAGTGCATGAGCATGCGGCGCGGACGATCGGCTGTCGTTGCTCGAAGGCGTGGACTATGCTGTCCATGACGGCGCCGTTACACATTGCGTGTCGCGGTGTGCTCGACGACAAACATTCGACAAATGCACGCGCACAGTCCGCTTCCTCGCGACCCCCAAACCGCGCCCGGCGCACGCCGCTGGCTGCGCTGGTTGCCGGGCGTGACCGCATTCAGGCAATACCAGCTTGCATGGCTGCCGAGCGACCTGACGGCCGGCATCGTTCTGACGACGATGCTGGTGCCGGTCGGTATTGCGTATGCGACCGCGTCGGGCGTGCCCGGCGTGTACGGTCTGTACGCGACGATCGTGCCGCTGCTCGCGTATGCGCTGTTCGGCCCGAGCCGGATTCTGGTGCTCGGTCCCGACTCCGCGCTGGCGGCGCCGATTCTCGCCGTCGTCGTGCAGGTCGCCGGGGGCGACCCGGCGCGCGCGATTGCGGTGGCCAGCATGATGGCGATCGTCTCCGGTCTGTTCTGCATCGTGATGGGCTTGCTGAAACTGGGCTTCATCACCGAATTGCTATCGAAGCCGATTCGCTACGGCTACATGAACGGCATTGCGCTCGCGGTGCTGATCAGCCAGTTGCCGAAGCTGTTTGCGATCTCGATGGAAGAGCAGGGACCGCTGCGCGACATCATGGGCCTCGCGCAGGCGATCGGCGACGGCAAGGCGAACTGGTACAGCTTCGCGGTAGGCGCGGGAAGTCTCGTGTTGATTCTGTTTCTGAAACGCTTCGAGAAAATCCCGGGCATTCTGATCGCGGTGATTCTCGCGACGGTGTGCGTGACCGTGTTCCATCTGGACAGCGTCGGCGTGAAGGTACTGGGCAAGATTCCGCAGGGGCTGCCGACGTTCGCCATACCGTGGGTCAGCGACGCCGATCTGCTCAAGATCCTGCTCGGCGGTTGCGCGGTCGCGCTGATCTCGTTTGCGGATACCAGCGTGTTGTCGCGTACTTTCGCCGCGCGTTTTCGCAGTCGTGTCGATCCGAATCAGGAGATGGTCGGGCTCGGCGCGGCCAATCTCGCGGCGGGGCTCTTTCACGGCTTTCCGATCAGCAGCAGTTCGTCGCGCACGCCGGTCGCCGAAGCGGCCGGCGCGAAGACGCAATTGACGGGCGTGGTCGGCGCGATTGCGGTTGCGCTATTGCTGATGGTCGCGCCGAATCTGATGCGGTATCTGCCCAATAGCGCGCTGGCGGCGGTGGTGATTGCGGCGGCTATCGGTCTTTTCGAAATCAACGATCTGAAGCGGATTTACCGGATTCAGCAATGGGAGTTCTGGCTGTCGATTGCCTGTTTTGCCGGGGTCGCCATTTTCGGCGCGATTCCGGGGATTTGTTTCGCGGTGGTGATCGCGGTGATCGAATTTCTGTGGGACGGCTGGCGGCCGCATTACGCGGTGCTGGGTCGTGTGGAAGGTTTGCGCGGCTATCACGACATTCAGCGTTATCCGGACGCGGAACGGATTCCGGGGCTCGTGCTGTTTCGCTGGGATGCGCCGCTGTTCTTCGCGAATGCCGAGCAGTTTCAGGAGCGCTTATGCGAAGCGGTCGCCGCCGCGCCGGGGCCGGTGCGGCGCGTGGTGGTGGCGGCCGAGCCGGTGACGAGCGTGGATGTGACGTCCGCCGATATGCTGCGCGAGCTGACCCGCTCGCTTGCGGAGCAGGGGATTGCGCTGCATTTCGCGGAGATGAAGGATCCGGTGCGCGATAAGCTCAGGCGCTTCGAGTTGACCGATCTGCTCGAGGATCGGTGCTTTCATCCTACGGTGAGTAGTGCGGTGGATGAGTTTGTGGGTGGGGAGGGGGATGCATTGCCGGGGCGCAGCTAGGGGCAGGATACAGATCGAGAATGTGCCGCTGTCCAACGACCGATCGCGATGCGAGCCCAGCGTTAGCGCTGCTCTTGCTGAGCAAAGTCACCGGACCACATCCAGCGTGCGTCGACAGCCGGCGCATTGGGGTGTAGAGCCTGTTTGAATCTATTGCCGGCTTGCACGAATTCTTTGCCTACCACGCCGGCTTGCGTCCAGCACTCCCACATACCCGTTTCCGGACATACCATGCCGCTGCGCAGTTCCATCGCGCCGTACTTTTGACGCTTCGCGAGGCGGCGTTGGTCCAGTTCATTGGGCGTCAGGTAGTGACGGCTGATGCCGAGCTTGCGTAAATCAACGGCCTTTCCGACGCGCGCAAGCTCCTCTGTCCCGGCACTTTCGGCTCTCCATTCGCCTGGATAGCCGAGACTCGCGTACACATCGAAAGTCGAGGCGGGCGGCATCGGAAATCGATAGTTGAATCCGAATAGATTGTCGGCATAGAACCTCGATGCGTCGGCGACTCCGACCGGTACGAAAAACTCGCCTCGTTCGGTACGAATGCCGTCTATTGATTCACCTCGAACCAGACGATGCAGGCCCAGACCTTCGAAGCTTTGATAGGGCATGTCTGTGCGAACGTCATTACTGACTTTAAGCACGAACGAATCAATGTGAGGTGTCTCGTCGACGGGACCGCGCTTGTTATAGACGAAGTAGAGCGACATGACATCTTCGTAGTCGTACACGTATCGACTCAGATCCATCTGTTGCGACCGATATTGCGGTTTGCCGATGCGCAGCATCACGTCATCGAAACTGATCTGCCCGGCGACCCATTTCAGGCCGATCTCGGTGAAATGCAGTAGTTGCACTTGCTGCGCGGCAGTCATCTGTTTTTTCTGCATGGGATGTTGCATCTCATCGCCTCCCGCCTGAACCGGTGTCGTCAGCATTGCGAGAAGAAGCAGGAGCCAGGCGAGTAATCAGTTTCCGGCTGGCGTCCGCATGTTCATACGCGCGGCTGCATTGGTCCACAGCATGAATATCGAACGTCCTGTTGGATTGAGCGCGGATTTCCACGTCGCCGGCAATCTCCAAAGTGCGGTCCTGAAATGGTTTGAGTATGCGAGTGACGAACGTATCGAAAGTGCATCCGCAGTATCAACTCAAATCAGCCTAAAAGTTTGGTTGCTAAAGCGATTTGCTTGAGATAGAGCAAGCATCGCGTTGATTAATCAGCCTGGCAACCGCGTACAGAACTGCCCGGGGCGCGACAGGCGCGCTGCGCACAAGCCAACCCATATCCCGCGTCAGCAGTGACCACGCTGAGCCGGCCTCCCGTTTTATTTCGCAAGAACCCTACGCAAACCACCGATCGCTGCCGACATCCAGACATTCGCTGCAATGTCTGAACGAACGTGACGGGAAGATTTACCGAGCCCCTTTATTCGCGAAGCTTTTCTTCATCGACGCAAGCCGTCGATTGATAAGGATTCCAACGAATAAGCCACCGGGCGACCTGCGTCGATCGCTCATCTGCCGCATCCCCCTATCGCTTTTTTGTCCGGCCGTGCCCGGCGTTGGATTGTCTTGTCATGGTTAAACGACGTGAATTTCTCGGCCTGCTGACTGCTGTCGGCGGCAGTGTCGTGCTGAGTGCTTGCGGTGGCGGCGGTGGTGGTTCGGACGGCGACGGCGGCGCGACCAATGCGACGAACTCAACCAACACAACGAACGCAGCCAATACAACCAGCGCGACCAGCTCGACTGTCTCAACTACTTCAGCACCCGGCACGTCCGTCGCGAACACAAGCAGCGCCACCAGCGGCAGCACGTCGACGACAACAGCAACCACAACAACGACCGGCGACGCGTCCACGACGCCAGCCACCGGCAGCGACAACACTGGCTCCGACTCGTCGAGCACTTCCAACGAGACAGGTTCAAGCACCACAACGCCCGGATCACCCGACGGCACGATGATCCCGCCGGCAACGTCGATCACCGACAACCAGGGCGCCGTCTGGACGGTCGTGAACGGCTCCGTCTACCGCAACGGCGTGGCCGAAGGCAATACGTACAACGTATCGATGCTGATCTGGTACGGCGGCGTGATCTATCACGAAGGCACCGGCGGCCAGTTCTACGGCTGGAACGGTTCGAACTGGTTTGCCACCAACGATCCGCGGCTCGGCGGCACGTCCGCCGATGGCACCACCATTCCGAACGCGTCGTACATCATCGACAAGGTCGGCGCGATCTGGACCGTCGCGAACGGCGTCGTGCTTCGCAGCAACTCGGCGGTCGGCACGACATCGAATGTGGCGCTGTTGCTGTGGTACGGCGGCAAGCTCTGGTACCAATCGACCGGCGGTCAGTTTTACGTCTACACCGATTCCGACCAGTGGCTGCCGTGCAGCGATCCGCGCACCCCGGTCGCGGCGACGAGCGGCACGTTCCACGGTATCAACGGCCATTACGACTACCGCTACTCGATCACGGCACTCGTGTCGATCATGCGGAACCTCGGCTGTTCCACTTATCGGCTCGGCGTGACGAACGATGCCGCGCCGCTCAATGCGGTGGTCAACCTCGCGAAGGCGTTCCAGCCGGCGGGCCTGAATGTGTTCGCGCTGATCGACCTCGGCATCCGCGACGACAACAATGTACTGTTCACGAGCGAATCGGCCGCTTACACGTGGGGCCAGCAAAACGGCGCGGCGATCGCCGCGGCGCTCGCGCCGCACGGCGTGACGATGTACGAGTGCGGCAACGAATTGACGCGCGATTCGGCCATCATTCGCGACTCCACCACCGCGGGGACCAAACTCGTCGACTTCAATAATGCGAACTGGCCGCTGATGCGCGGGGTCATGCGCGGAATGATCGACGGCGTGAAATCGGTGCAGCCGAGCGCGCAATGCGGGATCAACTTCTGCGTCGCGGACGTCGCCGCGTCCGACGCGTTGTGGGATGGCGTGCAGCCCGACGGCACCAGCGGACACCCGACCGTGCGCTGGGATCTCACCACGTGGCACAACTACGAGGTCTATGGCGATCTCTTCAATATCGGCTCCGACGGTTCCGGGCCCGGTTTCGATCTGCCGACCTATTGCAAGGCGCGCTACGGCAAACCATTTCTGATTACCGAGTGGAATACGGGCCCGGAGAAGAGCCAGTCATATCGCGCGGATTACATTACTTCGCGCTATGCGAGCTACTATCAGGCGCGCAAGACGAAGAACATCCAGTCCGCGATGTACTACGACCTCGATAGCGGTGACGCGACTTACGGATTGATGATCGACGGCGTCACGCTGAACCAGCCGTATAACGCCTTCGTGAGTTATATCGCGGGTCATCCGGACAACTGACGAAATAGGGTGGACCGGCCGCCGGTCGCGTGATTAGCCGATGTTATGGGAGTTTGCCGACGATCGCGGCGAATTCGTCTTTCGTGAACGCGCGCAGCGTTTGCGTGCGGATATTGCCCGCGGAGCCGAGCGCGCATCCGAAGGACATGAGGCTTGCCTCGTCGGCGGCTTCGACGATGGTGACGATGTCGTACTCTCCCGTCGTCCAGTAGATCTGCTTCATTTCGCAGCCAAAAGATCTGGCCAGCTCCGCCGCCTGGTTGGCCCGCTGCGGACTGTTCTTGACCGTACGGATGCCCTGGTCGGTGAATTGTGCAAGAACCACATACGTCAACATGATGATTCCCCTTACGAATAGCACGAGATGGCATTCACACGCGCGAGCCGGCCGGCGGGAACAATTGCGATAGTGCGACCCTTACGCCGTCCGCGCGTAATCGCAGTGTAGGCAGTGAGCGTGCGTGTCAAGCCGTTTGGACCCTCCGGGCTATAACAAGACGTATCGCGCCTGGGGTTCGAGGTTCGACGCGTGTCTTACGTATTCCTTTCATTGTGGCGGCGCCGTTCATTACATTGCGGTCGTGCCGGCGAGCGAAATCGCCCAGCCGACGCGCAATCCGTTGAATACCTCCCGGTAACCTCGGCTTTTCGAACGATTGACCACCGGGCGGTTACCCGACAATGCGTAGCTATGCGAGGCGAGCGCCAACGGCGCGGCTCCCTCCGGAACGACGAAACGGAATTCGTCATCACGCGTACTTTGTCGAGGCAGACATGCAAAGCAACATCACGATCACGGACGAACTGGTAGCTGAAATCGCAGACCGGATGGCTGACGAGGGCCAGAAGGTGTCTCCCGTAGCCATCTGGAACGAAGTGCATACCGGTTCGGTGGTCGCGGTGTCGGCGGCATTGCGCAAGTGGCGCGAAACGCGCGCGCCGCGGGTGCCGCAAGTGGTCGAGCGGCCGGCGTTGCCGGAGGCGGTGGCGGACACGATGCGCGGCGCGCTCGATCAGTTGTGGACGTCGGCGCAGGACGAAGCCGAACGGGCCGTGGCGCGACGTCTGGCGACGATGCGCCAGCGCGTCGAGGATGCCAGCACCGAACGCGACGACGCGCTTGCCGAATTGCAGACGACGGTCCAGGAACTCGATGCGCTGCAAGTGCAACTGGATCAGATGAGCACCGCCTACGACCAGAAGGTCGATGCGATGGCGGGTCTCGCGGAAGATATCGCACAGGCGGTACAACGCTCCGACGCAGCGGAAAAGCGCGCGCAGGAACTGGCGGAGCGCGTGTCGCAACTCGAAGCGGAGCTGGAGCGCGCGTTGTCGGAACTGACCGCGCGGCGTGAAGCGTCGTCGCACGAGGCGACCGGCGCCCAAGTGGCGGACGAGGTGGCGAGCGAGTCGGCCGAAGCGGTTGTCGATACTCAGGATAGCGAAGCGGAGCGCGTGGCGCTGGAAGCGGCGCATGCGGAAGCGGTCGCGCGCCTCGAAGGCGAACTCGAAGCGATTCGCGCGAAGCTGCAGGAAGAGCAGGACGCGCACGCGGCGCAGCGGGAAGAGGCTGCGGGTGCACAGGCCGAGCGCGATGCCGCCGCACTGGAATTGCAGAACGCGCAGGCGCAGATCACCACGCTGACCGACGAGCGCAACGCGGACGCGTCGGAAATCGCGCGGCTGTCGGCGAGCCTGACCGAAGCGCAGGAACGCGCCGAAGCGGAGCAGCAGCGCGCTGCCGCGCTGGCGGACAGCTCGGCGGAGAGCGAGCCGGTTGAAAGCGCGGAGCCGGCGGAGGCTTCGGCACCGGCTTCGGCAGCGGCGGCCGACTCGGAAGAGATCGAGACATTGAAGGCGCAGATCGCACGCGACGCGGAAGCGCATGCGGCCGCGATTGCCGAAGCACGCGAGACCGTCAAGAAGTGGTCGGAATACTCGAATGCGCTGAAGCAGCAACTGACGCAGGCGAACGAAAAGATGATGGTCGTGATGGCGCGCGGCGCGGGCGAAGCGACGTTGAGCCGCCGTCTTTCGGCTGAACTGGGTCTGGTCAAACCGGAGCATGAATTGCTGCAGAAGGCGGCTCAGCAGCAGGTGATCGTCGAAACGATCAACGCTCATCTCGAGAAGCTGGGCTACACCTACGACGAGAAGACGGGCGCGGTGTCGAAGCTGAACGCGGAGACCGCGGCAGCCTGATGACCGGTTAGGAGTGGGAAAGGCGCGCCGTTGCGAGACGGCGCGCCTTTTTTATTTGTAGCGGCGACGGTCGTTGATCTGGCTGCTGTCCTCTCATTTGAGACAACATTGATTTTCAAATGGGAGTGACCTATCATATGGGAATATAGGTTTCTCACATGAGAGGTGAGTAAATGACGACCCAGTCTCACTATGGGGGCCGCGCAAAGCATGCGGCCACGCGCGCCGCGCGTGAGTTCGTCGAAAGCCACGGGCTCGGCGCGCAACCGCAGGACTTCGAAATCTTCCGGACAATGGACCCGCTCGCGCAGCGGCAGATCATTCGCGCCGGGATGCAAGCGATGATCGTCGAGCGGATAGCCAAGGAGTTGCTGCAGGTGTCGCTGCAAACGCTGCTGGCGGGACTTGGTCTGCCATCCTCAACGATTCTGCGAAAAATCTCGAAGGAGGAGCGGCTTTCCGGCTCGGAATCGGATCGGGTAGCCCGCGTGTTGTACATCTTCGAGCAGGCGCACGAAGTGTTCGAGGACCCGAATCTTGCCGCCGAATGGATGCGACGGCCCAACGCCGAGCTCGGCGGGTTAAAACCGCTCGAAGTACTCGATTCCCAGCCCGGTTACGACCGGGTTCGCGATATCCTGCTGCGCGCTACCTTCGGTATCGCCGCATGAGGGTCTACCGGCTGGCGAAGGAAAAGCGCGGGCACTATCTGGCGGACGATCTGAGCGGCAACGGTGCGGCGTTAGCGGGCGGCAGGTGGAATCCGCGTGGGATGCGCGTGCTGTACACCTGTTGCCACGCATCGACCGCGGTACTCGAAGCACTCGTTCACATGGCCGGACTGCTTCCCGCCGGGGGCTTTTTTCTCGTCACGCTCGACGTGCCGGATGCGGCATTCGAAGCCGCTTATCAACCGCAGTTGCCGTCCGACTGGGATGATCTAACGCGCGATCCGCCCAGCGTGGCTGAAATTGGTCGGCGCTGGCTCGAAGCGGGCGAGCAACTGGCGATGGTGGTGCCGTCGGTCGTGTGCCCGAGCGACGCCAACCTGCTGCTGAACCCGATGCACGCGGAAATGGCCAACGTACGCGTGATTTCCAAAGAGCCCTTCAAGCTCGACCCGCGGTTGTTCAGTTGAGCGTCGCGGGCCATGGTGTCGTCGTGGCTCGATCCATTCAAAAGCGCGTCGCTTTTTGGCGACGCGCGTTCCCTACTTAGAAGAACCCCAACGCCTCCGCCTGATAGCTGACCAGCAGGCACTTCGTCTGCTGATAGTTCGACAACGCCATCTTGTGCGTTTCGCGCCCGATACCCGACTGCTTATAACCACCGAACGCCGCGTGCGCCGGATACAGGTGATAGCAGTTCGTCCACACCCGTCCCGCCTCGATCTCGCGACCCATCTTGTAGGCGCGCGTACCGTCGCGCGTCCACACGCCGGCGCCGAGACCGTAGTACGTGTCGTTCGCCAGATCGATCGCTTCCTGCTCGTTCTTGAACGTCATCACCGACGCGACCGGCCCGAAGATTTCCTCCTGGAACACGCGCATTTCGTTGGTGCCGAACAGCATCGTCGGTTTCACGTAAAACCCGGTGCCGAGATCGGCCGCCGGTGTCGCGCGTCCGCCGCCGGTCAGGCAGCGCGCACCTTCGTCGCGACCGATGTCGATATACGACAGGATCTTGTCGAGTTGCTGCTGCGAGGCCTGCGCGCCGATCATCGTGTCCAGATTCAAAGGATGGCCGGCCTTGATACGTTCCACACGCGCGACTGCTTTCTCGATGAAACGCTCATAGATCGATTCCTGCACCAGCACCCGCGACGGGCACGTACACACTTCGCCCTGATTCAGCGCGAACATCGCGAGACCTTCGAGCGCCTTGTCGAGGAACGCGTCGTCGCGATCGAGCACGTCGGCGAAGAAAATGTTCGGGCTCTTGCCGCCGAGTTCGACCGTCGACGGAATCAGGTTGTCCGCCGCCGCGTGCAGGATCCGTTTGCCGACCGGCGTCGAGCCGGTAAACGCGATCTTCGCGATGCGCTTGCTGGTGGCGAGCGCTTCGCCCGCTTCCTTGCCGAAGCCGTTGACGATATTGATCACGCCCGCAGGGAACAGATCGCCGATCAATTCCATCAGCACCAGTACCGACGCGGGCGTCTGTTCCGCGGGCTTCATCACCACGCAGCAGCCGGCCGCGAGCGCGGGCGCGAGCTTCCATGCGGCCATCAGCAGCGGGAAATTCCACGGAATGATCTGGCCGACTACGCCGACCGCTTCGTGGAAGTGATAGGCGACGGTGTTGTCGTCGATCTCGGAGATGCCGCCTTCCTGCGCGCGGATGCAGCCGGCGAAATAGCGGAAATGATCGACCGCGAGCGGCAGATCTGCGGCCATCGTTTCGCGCAGCGGTTTGCCGTTGTCGATCGTCTCGGCGACCGCGAGCAGCTTCAGATTCTTTTCCATCCGTTCGGCGACCGCGAGCAGAAGATTTGCGCGTTCCGCTACTGAGGTCTTGCTCCATTTGCGGCGCGCCGCGTGCGCGGCGTCGATCGCGAGATCGATATCGGCGGCGTTCGAGCGCGGCACGCTGCAAAACGGCTGGCCGTTGATCGGCGATACGTTGTCGAAATAGTCGCCACTGACCGGCGCCACCCACTTGCCGCCGATGTAGTTCTCATAACGCTGCCGGTACGGATATTCGATGTCGAGGCCGAGGGCTTTCAGGTCAAACGGGTTCATCACGTGTCTCCGGTTCGTGAGTCGGATTCTGTCTGGGACGACTGTTGTAGGGTCGTTGCTCTACCCGCGGCCTATAAGGCACGAACCGTACCAATGCATCGAAGTGCGAAATTTCCGTTGTCGGGAGGTGTTGCGCATGCGGGAG
Organism: Burkholderia sp. SRS-W-2-2016; assembly: GCF_001931485.1. Lineage (GTDB taxonomy): Bacteria > Pseudomonadota > Gammaproteobacteria > Burkholderiales > Burkholderiaceae > Paraburkholderia. The sequence goes on from NZ_MSDV01000012.1 coordinate 276,909, forward strand.
TGTTCCGTTTCGCAACAGTCGGGCGGGCAGCGCTGTTCAGAAACGATCCAGCGATGCGCGCCGGTCGCCTGACGTGAAGCGGGGCAGGGCGGCAAACAGAGTATCCTGTGCACACCTATCGAAGCGTCCGGCCCGAGCCGGACCCATTCTGGAGGAGACGATGCGCGACGACGTTCAGCCGGTCACCCTTGCGGCGGCCAACCGGTCCAATGGTTCGCCGGCGCCGGCAATCCTGAAGTCACACGAACGCTCCGCGACGTTCGGCCTGCACGCCACGCTGCGGCCCGATTACGACATCCTCTCCGACAGCGGTCTCGCGCTGAAGCGCGAACAGAACCAGGTGCTTTGCGGCCATGCGATGCCGGTGATGGAAACGCTGCACGAGCAGATCGTCAACACGCAAAGCATGATCGTGCTGACCAATGCCGAAGGGCTGATCCTGCATTCGATCGGCGACGACGATTTCCTGCATCGCGCGGAAAAAGTCGCGCTGCGGCCCGGCGCGAACTGGGCTGAGGATCGCCAGGGTACCAACGCGATCGGCACATCGCTCGCCGAGGGTTGCGCGATGGTCGTGCATGGCGATCAGCACTATCTGGCGGCGAACCGCTTCCTGACCTGTTCGAGTGTGCCGATTCTCGATCCGTACGGCGATCTGATCGGCGTGCTCGACGTGACCGGCGACTACCGCAGCTATCACCAGCACACGATGGCGCTCGCGAAGATGTCGGTGCAGATGATCGAAAACCATCTGTTCTCGACAACTTTCAATGACGTGCTGCAGGTGTCTTTTCACGGGCGCCCCGAGTTCATTGGCACGCTGATGGAAGGGATCATCGCTTTTACGCACGATGGCCGATTTCTGTCCGCGAATCGCAGCGCGCAGTTTCAGCTCGGCATGTCGCTCGCCGCGCTGCGCACGCATACGCTCGCGTCGCTGTTCCAGATTACCTATGCACAACTGATCGATCGCTCGATGCATCGCAGCGCGCCGCATCTGACGCTGAATCTGTATAACGGCGCGGTGGTGTGCGCGCGTGCGCAGTTCCGGCGGGCGTCGCTGGCGCAAGCGGGCGATTCGCTCGATGCACCGCGTACCGCGCCGCAACCCGCGCGCACGAATGCGGCGCAGGCGGAGGGACTTTCAACGCTCGCCGATCTCGACACCGGCGACGCACGCGTGAGCGCGCTGCTCGCGAAAGTCCGCAAAGTACTCGGCAAGGACATTCCGATTCTGATTGCCGGCGAGACCGGCACCGGCAAGGAACTGCTCGCGCAGGCGATCCACAACGATTCGCCGCGCGCCGACGGGCCGTTCGTCGCGGTCAACTGCGCGTCCATTCCGGAGACGCTGATCGAATGCGAGCTGTTCGGTTATGAGGAGGGCGCCTTTACCGGCGCGCGTCGCAAAGGCTCGCTCGGCAAGCTGATGCAGGCGAATGGCGGCACGCTATTTCTCGACGAGATCGGCGACATGCCGTACGCGCTGCAAGTGCGACTGCTGCGCGTATTGCAGGAGCGGCTCGTGACGCCGCTCGGCGCATCGCGCGCGGTGCCGGTCGATGTCGCGATCATTTGCGCGACGCACCGCAATCTGCGCGAGATGATCGCGCAGAACCAGTTCCGCGAGGATCTGTACTACCGGCTCAATGGGCTCACCGTGCGTCTGCCGTCGCTGCGTGAGAGAAGCGATGTCGCGGTGGTGGTCGAGAAGATCCTGCAACGGGAAACGCTCGCGAGTGGAAGCCGCCAGCCGCTGACTGTCGCGCTCGATGTAATGGCGCTGTTCGCACGCTATACGTGGCCCGGCAATTTCCGGCAACTGGCGAATCTGCTGCGCACCGCGGCCGCGATGGTCGACGACGATGCGCAGATTCGTTGCGAGCACCTGCCGGACGATTTTCTCGACGATGTCCGGGCGGTAGGTGGTTATTGCGCGGAAGACGGTGTGCTCGCCGATTCGGTTGGCTCGGCCGTTCCGGTGGCGGATGTGCGTGCTCCTGCTCATGCCGCCGGCGATGCGTCTGCGAACGACGGCGCGCGCTTGCACGATGTCGCGGCTTCCGTGGTCGCGGCGACGCTGGCGCGTTTCGGCGGGAATGTATCGGCGGCGGCGCGCGCGCTGGGGGTGTCGAGGAATACTATCTATCGCCGGATGCCGGCGGCGGACCGGAGCGGGGCGCCCGGCGACGACTGACGTCACGCGATCCCAGCATTCTGCACAACGATCCATGCCGACCACGCCAGCAACGCAACGCCGAGCGGCGTGCCGATCGCGCGGCCCCAGCGGAAATTCTTCTCGATCGCCATGATCGCGCCCAGCGCCAGCATCCAGCCGACGCTGCCGGTACCGACCGCGAACATCACCAGCATCAGCGCCCAGCAGCAGCCGATACAAAACACCCCGTGACTCACGCCGAGCAGAAAGCTCTCGCGGCGCGCGCTCCTGCCTCGCCAATGTTCGGCGATGAACATCAGCGGCGAGCGGCATTTGTCGAGACAGCGCTGCTTGAGGCGGCTGAACTGATAGGCGCCCGCCAGCGCGACGATCGCCGCGCCGATCAGCCAGCCGTTCGCGAGCAAGGCCGGCGATCGATCCGCGAACCGATGGAGCGTCGCGTCGAAGCCGTGCGCGACGAGGCCGAACAACACCCATGCACTCGCGTAACCGGCGATCAACAAAAGCATCAACGCGCGCGAGTTCTCGCGCGCGCTCGTCATGCGCGCGAATGTATCGAACAGCGGGAAAGCGGTCGGCAACATCATCGCCGCGATCATCAGCAGCCACGCCGCGCTGTGCAGCAACGCCGCGAGCGTGAGGCCGGCGCCGGGTGCGTCGCGGCATAGCGCGCCGATCAGCGGCAACTCGGTCCAGCTCGCGTGACGCAGATAGCGCGCATACGGTCCGGCGTCCCACAGCCATAGCGCGGCCCACGCGCTGGCCGTCAATGCGACGAACAGCGGCGCGAACAACCGCGAGCGTGCAAGTACTTTCACGACGCGAAGCTGAACGAACCCTGAATGGCGTTATGTCCGCTCAACGACAGGTCGAGATCGAGCTTGTCGTGCCGCAGCCGGAAATAGTTCGCTTTGCCAACGAATGCAGGGGACCCCGGTATCGTCGAGAAGATGCTTTCGACCAGTTTGGTCGGCTCGCCGGTCGGACCGCGATAGGGCTCCAGTTCGGCGTCGATCGCTTCGCCGACTTTCATCCTGCCCTTGCCGTCGACCACCGTATATTCGATCGCCGCGCGTTCCACCGACACGACTTCACCGATCAACTGCACGAGATCCGCGAGCGGTCCGCCGTGCTCGCCGCTATGCACGACGACGATCGCATCGAATTGCGCGTCGCTCGCGCGTTCGTCGACGAACATCGCGACGCGCCAGCCGCCTTTCAGTACATTGCCGGGAATGAACGCCGCGAATGCGACGGTGAGACCGGACACGTCGATGCCGTCGATCGCGCCTTTTTCGTAGTGGTAAGCGAGCGCGCTGCGACAGACGCCGTTATCGGGATCTTCTCCGATCCAGCACGGACATAGCACTTTGCATTCGCACACTTCGAGGATGCTGCCCATCAGTTGATAGCTCATTTGCGCCTCCACTGCCGTTTTCATCCGGCCGGGAAGAACACTGCCGGACATTCTTTGTTTTAGGCGTTAAGCGGACGCTAAGCAAAGTGCCGGGTGCGCTGCGAAATGATTGAAGCGGCTTATACAGTCAATCGCTGCGATGGGTAGGACCTTGGTCCGATTGTGTTGATTCAGGACGAGGAACGATGCTCGAAGTGATGCATGAAGTGGTCACTTTCCGAAACGAGGTCCGTGCGATGTCTACAGCAAACAACGCAATTCGCGGGTTCGCAACCGGCCTGGTTGCGGTTTTTCTGGCGCTTGCTTCCGCTCACGCATGGTCCACGGAACAGGCCCAGCAACGCCGTGCCGGACGAGACGTACGGCAGGAAACGCGCCAGGGCGCACGCCACACCAAGCAGGATTGCCGCGCCGCTAATCAGAGCAGCAATGCTCAATGCCGCCAGGATAAGCGAAATACGAAACAGGGCGGCCGGCAGACGGCACGGGACATCAAGTACTGAGCGGGATTCGCGGGGAGCGATCCTGACCGGGCGACTCGAATCTGCCCGATCGGGATCGTCATAGGAAAAGCGTGGCGCCGCCGTTGTGCGCGGCGGCGAATGCGGCGGGTAGTGCGGCGGCGAATGCGGCAGTTTTCGCGCCGGATCAGACGGCCGGAAGATTCAGCATTTCACGCGCCTGCGCAGCGGTCGCGACCGGCCGGCCGTAGTCGCCGCACAACTTCGCGACCCGCTCGACCAGTTGCGCATTGCTTTTCGCCAGCGTGTCCTTGTCCCAGCGCACGTTGTCTTCGAGACCGGTGCGGCAGTGGCCGCCCATTTCGAGCGTCCAGTGATTGAGTTCCAACTGATGGCGGCCGATACCCGCGGCGGTCCACGTCGCATCGGGCAGCAGCGCCTTCAGTTGCTTGACCTCGAATTCGAGAATCTCACGGCGCGCGGGCAGCGCATTCTTCACACCCATCACGAACTGCACGTGTACCGGCGATTTCAGCAGTCCCTGCTGAACGAGATCGACGGTGCTGTACAACATCGCCAGATCGAAGATTTCGATTTCGGGTTTGACGTCGTAGTCGAGCATCGTTTGCGCAAGCGTACGCACGAAGTCGGGCGGGTTCTCATAGACGGTCGTCGGGAAGTTGACCGAGCCGGTTGCGAGCGATGCCATATCCGGGCGCAGGTCGAGCATCGCGCCGCGTTGCTCGAAAGAACGGCCACGGCCGCCGGTCGAGAACTGGATGATGATGTCGGGGCAGTGCTTGCGGATGCCTTCCTGCAAAGCGGCGAAACTCGAGCGGTCGGAACTGGAGTTTTCCTGTGCGTCGCGCACGTGCAGATGAACGAGCGATGCGCCGGCTTCGTACGCTTCATGGGTGCTTTCGATCTGCTCCGCGATCGTCACCGGTACAGCCGGATTGTCCTTCTTGCGCGGAACCGAGCCGGTGATGGCGACGGAAATAATGCAAGGTTCACTCATGGCTCTCACTCCCTTACTGGATTTTCGTCTCGCCAATGCGGCGAGCGTGCATGACCTCGTGGCCGGCAATGCGCTCACGGGTCATGTCGAGCAAGTCTAATTCAAGCCCGTTTCGCGCGGCGCTTTTTTCTTGCGGCTGTTTTCCAGCCAGGATACGGCTTCATCGACCATTGGGTGATGACGTCGGGTATTCCATAACAGGGCCGCCGTCACGACCATCACCTTTTCTTTCAGCGGACGCACGACCACGTTCTCGGGCGCGAGCTTGCGTATCGACGCCGGCACCAGCGCCACGCCCTGTCCGCAGCCCACATATGCAATCTGCGACGTCACCGAACGTACTTCGTGAGTCACACGCGGCGTCAATCCATGAGCGCGGCACACCGACGTTAGCAGGTCGAAATAAACCGGACTGACCTTGCGTGACGACATCACCAACTGCTCGTTCGCGAGCGACTGCAAACGCACTTTAGTTTGCGCGGCGAGCGGATGATCGCGCGGCAGCGCGACCGCCAACCGGTCCTCGGCGAGCGGCATCGTGGCGATGCCGCCGCCGACCTCGCCGTCGACACGCACGAACGCCAGATCCAGCTCGCCGGTTTCCAGCGCGGGGACGGCCTCGGCGCTGTCGATCTCGCGCACGAATACGGTCAGATGCGGGTGAGCGCGCTTGAGTGCTTCGAGTACCGACGGCACCGTGTCCAGCATCGCGGAGGTGATCGCGCCGACGTGCAATACGCCCGACTGGCCGGCCGCGACTTCCCGGATCACGCGTTCGAGTTGCTCGACCTGTCCCGCGAATTGCCGGACAGCGGGCAGGATCGCCGCGCCCGCGGGGCTCAGTTGCGTGCCCTGGCGCGAGCGATGAAAGAGCTGCAGCTTCAGCGATTGTTCGAGCACCTTGATCTGCTCGGTCAGCGGCGGCTGCGACATGTTCAGCCGCTTCGCCGCGCGACCGTAGTGCTGTTCCTCGGCGACCGCGAGAAACATCCATAACTGGCGGATCAGCCTGAAGTCGATCGTATTGCTCATGGGCGTGCCTGGCCTCGGGAGAGAGTCGTGGAGCGATGAGAAGGCCTGTTCCGTAAATCGTATCAACGAGATACGAAATGACGAATTTACATATCAGACCGGTGACGCGAGGATTGTCGCACTTTCCACAGGACACCCGCGTAATGAACCCGACTTCGATACTCGACCGCCTCGCGTCGCTGGACACCAACACGGTCTCCGACGCGCTCGACTTTCTCGCATTGCCCGGCGCGACCTACGGACTGCGTCCGTTATGGGAGTGCCCGAAGATCGTCGGCCGCGCGAGCACGATCCAGCTCGGACCGAAAACCGATGCGAAGCCGACCGTGCATCTGATTTCGCCGGTGGTCGATGCGGTGACCAGCGACGACCGCGTGCTGGTGATCGCCGGCGGCGCCGAGGGCATTTCGTGCTGGGGCGACATTCTCGCCAATGCGGCCACCGCGAAGCAGATTCGCGGCTCGGTTATCGATGGGCTGAGTCGCGATATCGAAGGCAGCGAGTCGATCGGCTATCCGGTGTTCGGTCGCGGCGTGACGATGATCAGCGCACGCAACCGTGTGATCCAGATCGACTCGGGCAAACCGGTCGTGATGGCTGGCGTCACCGTACATGAGGACGACTACGTGATTGCCGATCGCTGCGGCACGGTGTTCGTGCCGGTGGCCCGGATAGACGAAGTGTTGACGCTCGGCGAGCGGATCGCGCGACGTCAGGAAGGCATGGTCGCTGCGGTGCGCGCCGGGCGCTCCGTTGCCGAGGTCATGCATGACAAGGAATTCGAGGCCATTGCGGTCCGTTGAGCCGAGAACTTTTGGTGGAGTGATTGAGATGTCGAATCCGAAGTACATGAGCGCCGAAGATCGGCAACTGGTCGCGCTGTTCGCCGGCCTGGACACGCCGGGCGTTTCCGATGCGCTGGACCGGCTCGGTCTGCACGGTCAGGCGCTTGGCATCATGCCGTTGGCTAATTACACGACCGTGGTGGTCGGTCCCGCGTTCACCGTCAAATACGTGCCGGCGAGCGATCCGCCCGGCACGGTCGGCGACTTTATCGATAACGTCGCGCCGGGCGACATCGTCGTAATCGACAACGACGGCCGCACCGACTGCACGGTGTGGGGAGACATCATGACCCAGTACGCGGGGCTGCGCGGCATTGCCGGCACGGTGATCGACGGCGTCTGTCGCGACGTGAACCGGGCGCTCGGCGACAACTATCCGCTATTCACGGCGGGTCGCTTCATGCGCACGGGCAAGGACCGCGTGCAGGTCGAGGCGGTGAACACGACGGTCGCGATTGGCGCGGTACGCGTGGCTGCGCGCGATATCGTGGTGGCGGACGCGAACGGTGTCGTCATCGTGCCACGCGCGCGGGCCCGCGAAGTGGCCGAGACCGCGCGCGGGATCGAGGAAGTCGAGTCGCGCATCCGCGAACAGATCGCGCTGGGCAAGTCGTTGGGCGACGCGCGTGCCGCGTTGGGTTATCACACGCTGCAAAGCCGGGGCTAAACGATGACCGCTACGGATTCCTACGATTCATCTGTAATCGCGCAAGCGTGCCGGCTCGGCACGTCCACGTTGTATGAAGCAGCGGGGCTGCCGACCAGCGCCGTCGATGCCGCGATTCGCACCGTGTGGGCGGGCGTGTCGGTCGCCGGTCCGGCGTATCCGCTCGAATGCGCGCCGGGCGATAACCTGTCGATCCACATCGCGATGGAAAAGGTGCCGCGCGGCAGCGTGCTGGTGATCTCGGCCGGCGGTTTCGTCGCCGGCTACTGGGGCGAGGTGCTGACCGTGGCGGCCGAAGCGGCGGGCGTCGTCGGTCTGGTTATCGACGGTGGCGTGCGCGATATCGCGGCGCTGACCGCGCGACGCTTTCCGGTGTTCACGCGCGGCATCAGCATGCGCGGCACGATCAAAGCGAGTTCGCCATCGGTCGGCCGGCCGATCAGTTTCGCGGGCACGCCGGTGGCGGTCGGGGATTTAGTGGTTGCCGACGACGATGGCGTGCTCGTGATTCCAGCCGCGCACGTCGCACGAACTTTGGCTCAGGGTCAGGCACGCGCCGACAAGGAGGCGACGATGATGGACGCTCTGCGCGCGGGCCGCAGCACGCTGGAACTGATGGGGCTCACGAAGTGGAGGGCGGAGCAATGAGCGGGTTGGCTGAAGGTCTGAACCGCTTTCTCGCCGGGGCGCGCCCGTCAGCGACATACAGGGTGATGGATCGCGTCGCCGCACGGCGCGCGAGCGGTGCCGCGGTAATCTCGCTGAGTGCGGGCGAGCCGGACTTCGACACGCCGGAGCATATTCGCGAAGCCGGCATCGCCGCGATCCGTGCGGGCCATACGCGTTATACGCAGGTGGCCGGACTGCGTGCATTGCGAGAAGCGATTGCCGCGAAATTCCAGCGCGAAAACGGTCTCGACGTCGACTGGCGCGACACGCTCGTTTGCAGCGGCGGCAAGCAGGTGATCTTCAACGCGCTGGCTGCGACGCTGAACGAAGGCGACGAGGTGATCGTTCCGGCGCCATACTGGGTCAGCTATCCGGAGATCGTGCAGCTATGCGGCGCGCAATCGGTGATCGTTCCGTGCGGTGCGGGCAGCGATTTCAAACTGACGGCCGATGCATTGCAGGCCACGATTACGTCGAACACGCGCTGGGTGATTCTGAACTCGCCGTCGAATCCGACCGGCGCGGTCTACAGCCGCGCGGAATTACAGGCGCTGGCTGAAGTACTGCTTGCGCATCCGCGAGTGCTGGTGCTGTCGGATGACATCTATGAACATTTGATCTTCGATGATCTGCAGTTCTTCACGATTGCGCAGGTCGAGCCGCGTTTGCGAGAGCGCGTGCTGACGATGAACGGTGTGTCGAAGGCATACGCGATGACGGGTTGGCGCATCGGCTTTGGCACGGGCCCCGGTTGGCTGATCGAAGCGATGGAGAAGTTGCAGGGACAGCAAACGTCCGGCGCGTCGACGATTTCGCAGTACGCGGCACTCGCGGCGTTGACGGGACCGCAGGACTTTATCCGGCATTCGCGCGACGCATTCCAGCGCCGCCGCGATCTGGTGGTCGCGCAGATCAATCAGGCGCCGGGCCTGCATTGCGCGGTGCCGCAGGGGGCGTTCTATGCGTTTGCGTCGTGTGAAGGGCTGATCGGCAAGACGACGCGGGCCGGGACGCTTCTTGTTGACGACGAAGCGGTGGTCAATGCGTTGCTCGACGAAATGGGCGTCGCGACCGTGCATGGCAGCGCGTTCGGTCTCGGTCCTTATATCCGCATTGCGTATGCTCTCGATGACGCGTCGTTGACGCGCGCGTGTACGGCGATCGGCGATTTTTGCCGTACGCTGACGAGTTGAACACTTTGCGTCGCTGGTCGGTCTCGAGCGTGGTTATTGCATCGGGATTCGCGCGACGCGATTCTTATTCGAAGAGTAGAGAAGATGCCTGCAGAATTTAACCGCGCGCAGTTCGAGTTTTCCATCGATGGCACCGCGCTGGACGTGGCGGCGATCCATCGCGACGGCGACAAGGCGCCGATCGTGTTCCTGCATGGATTCGGATCGACCAAGGAGGACTACGCCGATATCGTCCGCCATGCGCAATTCGCCGGTCATCCGTTCGTCGCGTATGACGCGCCGGGTTGCGGCGAGACGCATTGTGCGGATATGTCGAAGATCAGCATTCCGTTTTTGATGGAAACGGCGCTTGCGGTACTCGATCGGGTCGGGTTCGAGCGCTTTCATCTGGTCGGGCATTCGATGGGCGGTTTGACGGCGCTGATGCTTGCGCACAACTATCCGCAGCGGGTGATCAGCTTTGTCGACATTGAAGGCAATATCGCGCCGGAGGATTGTTTTCTTAGTCGCCAGATCGTTGACTATCCGCGCGATGATGCGCGAGCGTTTTTCCGTGACTTTATCGAGCGGGCACGGTTCGCGCCGGCTTATGCGAGCGCGCTTTATGCGGCGAGTCTGTCGCACAAGGTGCGTGCCGAAGCTGTCGGCGGGATTTTTCGCTCGATGGTCGAGCTGTCGGATCACGGCGATCTGATGACGAAATTTCTTGGCTTACCGTTTCCGCGGATGTTTATGTACGGCGAGCAGAATGCTTCGCTTTCGTACCTTAGCCATATTCGCGAACAGGGTGTAGAGCTGGCCGAGATCCCGAATTGCGGGCATTTTCCGATGTATTCGAATCCGGTGGTGATGTGGGAGAGGATTGCTGGGTTTTGGGGGCGGGTGGAGTGAGGGGCGACGAGCAGTGTGCGTGTCGGCTCTGAGCTATTGGCCGGGGTCGTCGGGATACAAGCCGCTGTAGGCGATTTGCCCCACCTTGAAACTGAAGCCAATGCTGTTCTGTAGTCCCGCGTTATCTGATGCCATTACCAGGGCAGCGGCCGCGCTCTGGATTGCTCTTCCTATGAATTCCGGTCGAACTATTCCAAACATAAGCAGGTACCGGTTGACACCCAGCAGCATGAACGAGCCGGTTCCACCGAACAAATACCCGGCTGCGCCCTCCAGGTACATGGTTCCGCCTTCGAGACTCTTAGGGTTCTCTATATCTGCGCCTTTGAACGAGCTCGTCAAATACAGCTTGCCGGCGGCATCAAAGTCGGACGTGGCACCCGCGCCACCCAACTCGCCTTTCTGCACGACAATTTTGGGTAACGCGAACTTTGGAATGCGCAGCAACGATGTCAACGTACTGGTAAAACCCGGTCCAAACCCGCTGTACTTGTATTGATGTTTAAGCCCTGCGCGGTTGCGCACAACGAACATGCCCGCATCCGCGGTAAAAGAGTCGAAGCCGATTCCGGCTCCTGCGCTTGTGACGAACTCCCACTGGCTTTCTCTCAGAATCATTAGTAGCGACCTCCTTTAAACGGCTTTCCGCTGAGACCTCCGATAACGCAAAGAGACGTCAGCAATGCGAGGAACATTGTGGGTTTCCATAGATCGACAAATCGATCGAGCTTGGCCGAACGTCTCGGGTTGTCTGGCCTATAGCGAACGGGGACCAGTTGACCGACTTCAACGGAGCGCCAGGTGTTCGTTGACGCTTCGTAGCGCTTTCCGTCAGTTGCATCGAACGCCACTAGCGGATGATGTCCGCCGAATTCGAGTCGAACTATTTGACCTTCCGTCACTGCCGATGACTTGTAGAACTCGATCGCTTCATCGGCGGCAAAAGCAGTGATCAATAAAAGGCATAGCCCGAGTACTAACGCGAAATAATTTGGTGTTCGGTTCACTGTGCAAGATCCCCTTCGGTCCCGAAGCGCGTGATCGCCGCGCTTGAAATGGTGTCCACGCAGCTTTGCGACCGGCTTGTGATTCGCGGCGTCCCCGGAGCTTCTTTCCGCTCAATCCCCATGTCATGAATAACACTGCCGGTCAGGCAATAACGCATCAGGTCCGGGCTGGAGCGGTCGATCTGATGAACGAACTGGAGATCGACAACCGTTTCTTTGGCGGCGCCCGTGCTGGCCCCGGTCAACAGGGACGATAGCTGTTCCATCTTCCAGCGCCAGCTACTGACTTCGATTTCGTTTGGATGGAATTCGTCCTTGGATTCGCCTGCGATTCCATCGATCTTCACAAACATGTCCGACATTGAGCCTCCGAATAGCGATGCGGGTGAGGTACGTCGTGGCATCGATGATCGGTTGCTGATGTATGGGCATGCGCGATTGCTGCGCCAACGATGTTTCACTCGCCGGGTCATTGTCGAGTGACGGGGGAGCGGTAGTCGATAAAAGAGATGAGGAGTAGAAAGTCAAAGTTCGCTGTTTTCGCAGAGCTGGTGTTGCGGTGCGACTCTTAACTATTTATTAGATATCTCGGTAGAAGCCGCGTGGTATCGACGGTTCGGCGAATGCAAACGTGCTAAGTCATTTCGAGAAGCTGAACGAGAAATCAGCGAGCGTAAGTGGGCTAAAAATATGGCTAAACGTTGCATCCATTCGGTTGCTGGGTCAGCGATGTACCGAGAGCGAAGTCGGATGCAATCGTCAGTCGAGCTGCGGACTTGAGTTTGTGGTTGTCGAATATGGGATAGCGCTTTGGCGTAGGTATCTTTCGTCGCGCGTGACTGTAGGGTTGCTAACAGCCGGTATGCTGCTTCTTCCGCAAAGCAGTAAGTCGGGCGCGAGTGAGTATCCCTGATGTTTGGGGGATCTACCGGCGGGACGACAATTCCGCGTTGGCCCTGACCGATCTGCTTTATCGCTTACGCAGATCATCAAACGTCCAAACGCAGTATTCCGATGCTGGGAACGTACGGAATCAATATCGGCATTAACGATCTCAAACGCGCCGAGGGTGAGTTGTGACGCGCGAAGCATTGCTCGCGGAAGAGGCTCGCGAGAAGGCGCGTTCGGAGCTAGTGCACGTCGCAAGGGTCATGAGCCTGAGCGCGTTGACAACGCCGATCGTCCATCAAGTCAACCGTCGCTAACGCGGATCGTCACCAATGCCAGCAAGTGCCCTCCCATGTTGGCTGCTGAGCCACCCGATATCGGGGGCACGGGAAAGCACCTTGACGTACGATTCGCGACGGCAAGCGAGCCGCCGACGTCATCTCTCGATTGTGCGCGCTCTTCGGCAAGCGGATCGTCAGAATCGAACCGGTTGATTTGAGCGGCGCGGCACAAGAGGTCATTACACTGATGCGGAGTGACCTCGAACATGCGCGGGTCATGTTGCACACGGAGTTGGCGGACGCTTTTCCTGCTGCCGGCCGTGCGGATGCAGGCTCAGCGAGTCAGCATGAACTTTGTGCGGAACGCTGTGGATGCCATGAGGGACCTTAAAGATAGACGGCGGCGTATACCGATTACAACTGAAGCCGACTCGGAATCAACGATCCGGCTGACTGCGCGCGAATCTGCGGGTGGCTTTGATCCCCAAGATGCAGAACCGCCTTTCGACGCGTTTTATATGATTAAGGCCGACGGCATGGGAGCTGCTCTGGCTGTTAGCCGTTAGAACATTGAAAGCCAATGCGGTCGGCTTTGGGCTGCTATGCAAAACGATGTCATTGGCGCCGTTTTTGCATTCTCCATCACCATCTGCGGTGATTAATTTCTACTCGGCTTGGAACGCGAATCAGGCCGACAATATATGCGATTTGAATGATTGATGCAGTTCGCGACCTTGTTGCGGTCGACTAGTCGATATCGTCGGCGTTTCGTCTTTTTCGAGTGTTCACTCAATTCTAATTTGTTAATGTGTTTCAGCTTGAATGGTAGTGAAGGACCTAGGGTAGATTTTCGGTGCGTTGAACCGAACGATGCTGATCACGAAAAAAGTTGGATTTATTTATAAATAACAACGACTTGCGCATTGGCGTGATTGTTGTGGCAGATTGCGACTAAAAAATAACCACGAAATTCAGCTGGATGGCTATTAAGTTTAGCTCGCTGCGGCCGTAAGGCGAGGTGCGGGGACTATCGGGCAAAGCGGATAGGAACGCGGTAGGCAGCCCATTAAAAGAAAACGCTGAACAGAGCGGAGTCATCGAGGAATTGCTCACGATAGATCGCATAACAGGTAGCCTCTCTATTCGTCCTCTGAGTCGGTTGCAGTTGCTCTGCCTGAACTTCGCATCTTCCCCGAACGGAAAGTGGCCCTAGAGTGAGCAGGCTGTAACAGAACTAGGTTCAGTGAATCGAACGGCGTCATTGTTGCGAGAATAACGGCTTAGTTACGATACATGTTCCCACGCGAATTTTTATCGAAAAAATTTTTACGGATCCGGAATGAAACAAGAAAAGAAAAAACGCCAGCCGTTGAAAGGCGAGAATTCAGGGATGGCTTGGCAAGACCTTGAACGTTTGGTTCGAATGATTTCGGAGGTAAAATTTGGTGCGCCGGCACGTGCCGAAGATATTGCAGGTGTGAAGTGCGATTGTGTAATACGCTTGGATGACGGAAGTGCTGTGATTGTTGAGATAAGTAAAAGCGACACGGTGGAAAAGCTTCGAGTAGATCTCGCAAAGTTCAATTCGATAAGGCCATATTTTTTTCAAAGAAATATTTTCCCCCGATGTTTCTTCGTAACGTTGGGCGCGCCTACGCCCCCGCTTATCGCAACCGGTAAAGAGAATTTTGTTTCAGTCTTTTCGATGGAGCAGTATTTCAATTTTTTACTTGGCCACGACAAGTATGTGACTGCGAGAAAAACACATGCTTTCGGGTCCGCTGTAGATTTATATTCGGGGAAACCAGATCAAAAAAAATACGTTTCGGTAGATTATTTTTCAGATGATGGTCATCCGTATAGCGTTGAAAAAATTGCTGGGGAGATAGTTAAAGGGAAAACGGTTGTTTTGATAGGTGATTATGGATCTGGTAAAAGCCGGTGCGTAAAGGAAATTTTTGGATACGTCAATGAAACACGTCCGACTCACTATCGGTATCCGTTAGCTATCAATTTGCGAGAAAATTGGGGGCTGAAGCGTGCGACTGAGGTTATAACTCGCCATTTCACGGATTTGGGTTTAGGTGATTTGGTTGAAGATATGCTCAAAACAGCCTTTTCTAAGGGGATCGTTTATCTACTCGACGGATTTGATGAGATCGGTGCGCAGACGTGGAGTGACGATCCGACGAAATTGAAAGAAATCCGGAAGCAGTCGCTCGTTGGAATTAAAGAAATAATTCAAAGGACCGAAGGTGGAGCGCTGATTACCGGACGTGAGCACTACTTCAACGACGATGCCGAAATGATTGAGTGTCTCGGGCTCGGATCGAAGGATGTGCTTGTACTGCGCTGTAATCAAGAGCTTGATCCTAACCAATTTACAGAGATGGTCGGGCGCCCTATCGTTGACTTGCCGTCTTGGGTTCCGAAAAAGCCGCTCATAGGAACCATCATTCGTGACATGGAACCTGAATCTATTGACGCGCTGTTTTCGACAAGCACGGGTCAGATTGATTTTTGGGACATGCTATTGACTACGTTTTGTGAGCGCGAAGCAAACATCAACCCGATACTCGATCCGACAATTATTAGGGCTCTTTATTCACGAATCGGCAGACTTTCTCGCATGACGTCAAGCGCTCTTGGCCCCGTTGCGATCAAGGATATCAATGAAGCGTTTGAGTCCGTTACGGGGCGTCCGCCTACCGACGAGTCGGCCATCATACTTCAACGCTTACCCGGACTGAGCCGAGTCGGTGCTGAGAGCCTTGATCGGCAGTTTGTCGATTCATATATATTGGATGGACTGAAAGCTGAGGACGTATTGGCTATCTATCAGAGCGGGGATCAGGCCGTTTTGAAGATGGAGTGGAGGCATCCGATCGAATCGTTTGGATCGTTCTATCTCGGTGCTAGGGTTGAGAGTATTAAGCAAGTTCCGGGATTTATCGCATTTATTAAAAGACATAAAGATATAAATAATAAAGTTCTGGTCTCTGATTTTGTTTCGGCGTTATTTTTGACTGAAAGCGGAGTTTCTGATCTTGGTGGATTGCAATTGACACAAGGGAGATTTAGAAGTGTTTCATTCTCCAATCAAAATGTTATCAATTTTGAGTTGCTGGATTGCTACATCGGCGATCTTGATGTGACGGACGCGGCGCCGACCGGCGTCAAAGTCGTTGATTCTGTTATCGATAGGCTTGACGGCGTGGCTTCCCAAGAGCACTTGCCGGAGTGGATCGTTAATCCACTGGTGGGGCAGTATCAAGCGATCAACACGCTCGCAGCAATTCGGCATGCTGGGCTTACAGTTGCTCAGACATTTTTGTTAAGCAGTCTCCGCAAACTCTTTCTTCAGCCAGGAGCAGGGCGAAAGGAAAGCAGTATGTACAAGGGGTATGGCGACTCTGCCACGAAGAAAATCTGTGAGAAAGTCATAAATTCGTTAATTCAACAAAAATTTTGCTCTCGGTTCAAAGGTACGAGTGATCAGTTATTTTTGCCTAATCGAAGTCTGACTCCGCGAGTCCGGGCGCTTATGAATCAAATGACACAATCTAAAGATGAACTTTGGTTGGCGGTATCAAGGATTAGCTGACAGTTTCGCAGCGAAACGATCCATAGTGGACGCTGACGCAGAAGCCGAGCGCACCGAAGGGTGAAGTGGTGGAAAGCGCAGTCGTGACTTTGGTGGCGGTCGTTCGTCTTTGGCTCCCGGCGAACGACCGGTAAACAGACATATCAACTGCAATGCACAGGAGTTAGCGATGTCCACAACATCCGCAGCGAGCGTGAAGCCGCTACCCGGATCCGTTCCATACAACTGATTCCCAAACTTTTGGGCACGAACCTGCATGTTCCGCCAGATTTGCTATTGCTCTCTTCTCGCGGCCCTACTGTACGCCTAACCTCGAGAGCAGTTACGCGGCGGCGCATTACACCGTTGAATAACGATGCGACGTGGCAGCTTATGAACTTTCAGTTCTATCGCGCTTTGTAGGCCGTTAAGCGCCTCGCGAAAGGTCTAACCAACGACGGCTAAACGTGAATCCCAAGCGCTATGCTTTCCGGACGGTATGGGACGACACCCTGGAAAGTTATGAGCGAGGATCGTGAGCCGTGACATTTGGTCAAGGTCGAAACGCCGCCAATCAGGGATTCCACCGTTGCTACTTTGTCCTCCCGTTTGATAGCAGAGAATTTGCAACACCCCGTTTTTGATGCCATATACATGTGGCTCGGCAATCCGAGGAAGATTTCTATAATGAAACTCTATAAGTTGTTTATTTTTAATGGCGTCAAGAATTAAATTTTCCACTTGTCTCTCAGTTTTAATCGGTATGGTTGGGTAGGTGGCGCTGATGAATGCAGGCACTGCGCGGCGTAGTAAAAGTTTCTGGTTCTAAGCCGCGTGCCTAATGTAATCGGTAAACCTTGCGGGCGCTAGGGCGAATCACCCGGATCGAGAGAGAATAAGGAAGTACTGCTGGCGAGATGCGGTTCAGTGAAAGTCGTTTGAGCGGCCGAAGGCGTTTGATTCTCATGAGTTCGGCCAAAATAACTCGGGCGAGCTTCATTTATCGGCCGCTGCGTGCATGCGATGGACTGTCGATGATGCTAATTGTTTCGTTATGCGCTGGTACGGCCCATTTGATGAATTAGAGGAGTCTGTCAGATATTGGCGCTGGTGCGAATGACGGAAAAGCAACGAACAGTCGTTGCGCGTCAACGCAGATTATGTGAAAGGCATATTCAAGGGGGAAGTCCTTGATCCAGCGATGCTCACGCCCTAACGAGAAGCTAACGTTAGGGCATGCAGATCAAAAGACTGTTTTATTTATTAACCATCCGCGCCGGCACACTAATCGCCAACAACCCCCCCAACACCAAAAACGCAGCAAGCATATACATCCCCGAATCATTAGCCGAAGTAGCCTGCTTCAGCCACCCCACAGCATAAGGACTAAGAAACCCGGCAAGATTCCCAATAGAATTAATCATCGCAATCCCCGCAGCAGCCCCGGTCCCAGCAAGAATCGCAGTAGGCAAACTCCAGAACAACGGAAGAGTAGTAAGAATCCCCATAGTCGCAAGCGTGAGCCCGGCCATAGCAAGCAGAGTGTTATGCGTCCAGACAACGGAAAGCACCAACCCAACCGCGCCCAAAAACGCAGGCAAAGCAATATGCCACCGCCTTTCCCTCGTCCGATCCGCACTCCGAGCCACAAACACCATCGCCACAACCGCAGCAGCAAACGGCACAGCCGAGAGCAACCCGATCAAAAACGCATCGGTAACCCCAGTAGATTTAATGATGGTCGGCAACCAGAAGCTAACCCCATAAAGCCCCATCACAAACGAGAAGTAAGTCAGGCTAAGCATCAGCACCCGCCCACTAGTGAGTACTTCCCGAATCGGCATATCGTGCTTGGTCGCCTCTTCAGCGGAAACCTGACTCTCGAGCAACCGCTTCTCCTCATCGGTCAACCACTTGGCCTTGGCAATCCGATCATCGAGCATCACGAACACGACGATCCCGACCAGCACCGAAGGAATCCCTTCGAGCAGAAACAGCCACTGCCATCCATGCCACCCATTGGTGCCATTAAAGTTCTTGAGAATGAACCCCGAAACCGGCCCGCCAATCACACCCGAAAGCGCAATCGCGGTCATGAACCAGGTAGTCATCCGTCCGCGCCGATGCGCCGGATACCAGTAGGTCAGATAAAGAATAATCCCAGGAAAGAACCCGGCCTCGGCGAGCCCGAGCAAAAACCGCATCACATAGAACATCGTCGGCGTAGTGACGAACATCGTCAGCATCGAGATCACGCCCCACGACACCATGATCCGCGCGATCCACACCCGCGCGCCGACCCTATGCAAGATCACATTGCTGGGGATCTCGAAGATGAAATACCCGACAAAGAAAATCCCCGCGCCAAACCCGTACACCGCATCGCTCAAGCCGAGGTCGGTACTCATCCCGAGCTTCGCGAAGCCGACGTTCACGCGGTCCAGATACGCGACGATATAGCAGATCATCAACAGCGGCGCGAGCCGCCACGTGACCTTGCGATAGGTCGCCTCTTCAAAAGTGGAAGGCGGCGCGCCTGCGCCGGGATGAAGCGGATTTGCTGGACTGGCCATCGGGTGTCTCCTCTTTTCTTGTGGAATTGAAGTACCGCCATCGATCGATTCTATCCGCGTTGGATCATTTGCACGACGAATCGATATTGGGGGAAAACACTAACTTCATACTGATCGCGACGCGGGCCGGGTAGGCCGCGCCGCTACCAGAAACACCTGCAGAAAGAACCGCTACACGCAGCGCCCGCCATCCACTTCGAGGCACACGCCGGTGATGAACTCCGCTTCATCGGAAGCCAGATACAGCGCCGCGTTCGCAATATCCTGCGGCGTCGAAAAGCGTCCGAGCGGAATGCCGGCCAGAAACTTCTGCCGGTTCTGCGGCGTGTCCTCGACGCCCATGAACTCGGAGAGCAGCGCGGTCTCGCCGATCACCGGATTCACGCAATTCACGCGAATCCGGTCCGGCCCGAGTTCGACGGCGAGCGACTTGCTCGCGACGATCACCGCGCCCTTGCTGCCGTTGTACCAAACGAGGCCCGGGCGCGGCCGCACGCCCGCCGTCGACGCGATATTGATGAAGCTGCCGCCGCCTTGCTCGCGGAAATACGGCACGAACTCCTGCACGCTCCAGTAAATGCTCTTCACATTGACCGCATAGACGCGGTCGAACTCGGCCTCGGTCACGTCGAGCACCGGCTTGTTGCGATGCGTGGTGCCCGCGTTATTGACGACGATCTGCACGCTGCCGAAGTCCTCGATCGCCGCATCGCGCAGCGTGCGCCAGTCGTCGCGTTGCGCGATGTTGCCGGCCACCGCGATCGCCTTGCCGCCCGCCAGCGCGATCTCGCTCGCGACGCGTTCCGCCGCCGGCCCGTTGAGGTCGTTGACCACGACGTTCGCGCCTTCGCGCGCAAAGGTCTTCGCGATGCCTTCGCCGAAACCCGAACCGCCGCCCGTGACAATGGCCGTTTTACCTGTCAACCGCATGATGTCTCCGTTATTAGTGATGCATCCGTGATGCACATGTACATGTGATGGATCGAACGATGCTCGGCGATGCGTCCGCCGCGCGGCTCGCTAGCCGTGCCGGATCGCAATCGTCTTCAACACGGTGAAGCCATACAGCGCTTCGAAGCCTTTTTCGCGGCCATGTCCCGAATGCTTGACCCCGCCGAACGGCAACTCGACGCCGCCACCCGCGCCATAGTTGTTGATGAACACCTGACCGGAGCGCACGCGTCGCGCGAGCCGCATCTGGCGCGCGCCATCGCGTGTCCAGATCCCCGCGACGAGGCCGAACTGCGTGCCGTTCGCGAGCGCGAGCGCTTCGGCTTCGTCGCTGAACGGCATCGCGGCGAGCACCGGGCCGAACACTTCATCGCGCGCGAGGCGGTGGCTGGCGGGCACGTCGCGCAGCAGAGTGGGGGCCTGATAGAAGCCGCTTTCCGGTGCTTCGGCGATCACTTCGCCTTGCGCGGCCATCGCCACGCCGTCGTGCTGCGCATCGGAGAGAAAGTCCCACACGCGTTGCTGCTGCTTCGCGCTGATCAGCGGACCGCAGTCGAGATCGGCTTGCGACGGTCCCACGCGCAGCGCCTGGAACGCACTGGAGAGCCGGTCGAGCAGCGGCTCGTAAATCGATCGCTCGATCAGCACGCGGCTGCCGGCCGAGCAGGTTTGACCGGCGTTCTGCACGATCGCGGAAATGAGTACGGGCAGCGCGGCATCGAGATCGGCGTCGGCGAAGACGATTTGCGGGGACTTGCCGCCCAGTTCGAGCGTGACCGGCACGTGGTTTTCGGCGGCCATCTGCGTGACCAGCTTGCCGGTTTCGGGCGAGCCGGTGAACGAGATGTGATCGATGCCCGGATGACGCGCGAGCGCGGCGCCCGCATCGTGTCCGTAACCGGTCACGATGTTCAGCGCGCCGGCCGGCAAGCCGGCTTCGGCCGCGAGTTCGGCGACCCGCAGCACCGACAGGCATGCGTCCTCGGCCGGTTTGACCACGCACGCGTTGCCGGTCGCGAGCGCCGCGCCGACGCTGCGCCCGAAAATCTGCATCGGGTAATTCCACGGCACGATGTGGCCGGTCACGCCGTGCGGCTCGCGAATCGTCAGCACCGTATAGCCGGCCTGATAGGGGAGGGTTTCGCCGTGCAGCTTGTCGGCCGCGCCGGCGTAGAACTCGAAATAGCGGACGAGGGCGGCGGCGTCGGCGCGCGCCTGTTTGAGCGGCTTGCCGGTGTCGCGCGCTTCGAGCTGCGCGAGCTCTTCCTGGCGCGTGGCGACCAGCATCGACAGCCGGTACAGAATGCGGCCGCGTTCGGCGGCGCTCAGCGCGCCCCACGGGCCTTCGAACGCGCGGCGCGCCGCGTGCACGGCCGCGTCGATGTCGGCCGCGGTGCCGCGCGCGATGCCCGTGAACGGCTGGCCGTCCGACGGATCGAGTACGGCAATCGTTTCGCCGCCAGAAGCGGCGCACCACTCGCCGCCGATGAAATGCCGGGCTTCTTCCATGCATGCTCCTTCAGTTGACGCGCAGCCGCAGTTCAGCTGCGCGCTGTTCACAAACCGGGACGACAGGCAAAGCAGTCAAACCACAACCAAAGCACTTTCAACTCAAGGTCCCACGCGGAAACGGGACACGCTGGTCGATTATCGCGCCGATCCCGCGCGGGATGCCACCCGCCGATTGGCTATAATGGCGCATTCCGCACTGTGCGGTGCGCTGCGCCACAAACCCGCGCGCCGTACGCCGCATTCCGACTTCCATCCAGTTCAGAGAGTGCTCATGAGCTTCAATCACGTTCCCGCAGGCAAAGACCTTCCGCAAGATTTCAACGTCATCATCGAAATCCCGGCGCAAAGCGATCCGGTGAAGTACGAAGCGGACAAGGATCTGGGCCTGCTCGTCGTCGACCGTTTCATCGGCACCGGCATGCGCTATCCGGCTAACTACGGCTTCATTCCGCAGACGCTGTCGGGCGACGGCGATCCGGTCGACGTGCTGGTGATCACGCCGTTCCCGCTGCTGGCAGGCTCGGTGGTCCGCGCCCGCGCGCTCGGCATGCTGCAAATGACTGACGAATCGGGCGTCGACGCGAAGCTGATCGCAGTCGCGCACGACAAGATCTGCCCGATGACGGCGGACCTGAAGTCGGTCGACGACGTTCCCGCTTACCTGAAGGACCAGATCAAGCACTTCTTCGAGCAGTACAAGGCGCTCGAGAAGGGCAAGTGGGTGAAGGTCGAAGGTTGGGCAGGTATCGATGCCGCTCACAAGGAAATCACCGAAGGCGTCGCGAACTACAAGAAGTAAGAGTCAGCGCGTCGCGGGTGAGCCCGCACGGCCTGTGCAGCATGCCAATGCGCACGAAAAAAAACCGCGTGAGTCCGCAAGGACCGCGCGGTTTTTTTATGGGTTCGGGTGCATAACTGGAACGCATCGGCCGGATGCATCGAACGCATTTTTATATTTAGGTATTAACCCTTATCATTCGCCGCACAAGCTCGCACCCACTCACTCCTAACTCACGCACCGGATGATGAACCGCAGCAAGTCCCACTCGAACTCGTCGCGCTGGTCGACCCGGCTGCATTCGGTCGTCACCGCGATCTATCGCAAACGGCCGGTGTGGATGGTGTCGTTCGCGGCGAGCGAGGCGAATCTGTCCGAGGGCTTGCGGGCCGCGTGCGCATCGACGGCGATGCTCGCGCTCGGCAATCTGCTGCACGATCCGGTGTTCGCGTGGGCCGCGATCGGCGCGTTCTGGACCTGCCTCGCCGATGCGGCCGGTTCGAATCGCGCGCGCTTCATGTCGATGATGGGCTTCGCGCTGCTGTCCACGCTATGCGGCGGCATTGCGTCGTTCGCGTCCGCGCAGAGCGCCGCGTTCGCCGCGCTTGCGGTGCTCGCCTTCACGACGCTCGGCGCGTTTGGCCGCATCTGGGGCGCGGCCACCTCGCAGGTGACGATCCTTGCTGCGACCGCGTGCGTGGTGATGGTCGACCGGCCGATGCACGACATCCGCTCCGGCCTCGCGTTTCTCGGCGTCTATCTGATCGGCTGTCTGTTCGCGATCGTGTTGAGTCTGACGGTATGGCGTATTCATCCGTTTGCCGCGAGCCGCGCGTCGTTGCGCGCGGTGTATCTGCGTCTTGCCGATGTCGCGTTCGATAGCGCGCGCCTCGTCGAACAACGCGCGGCGCCGCGCGAGTGGGCCACGCATGCCGCGCAGTTTCGCGCCGATGCGCGCGCGGCGATCGAACGTTCACGCGATGCGCTCGCCAACGTGCCCGCGTCGAAAGCGGGCGGCGCGGCCGCGTACGATACGCTGCTCGGCTTGCTGACCGACGGCGAGGCTTTGTTTGCGTATCTGATCGCGGTTTCCGGCGCGGCGGAGAAAGTGCCGGCGGAGCCGCATCGTTCGCAACGCACTGCGCGTTTGCTGGGTGCGATCGGCGAAGTACTCAGCGATATCGGCACGGCGGCCGGCGACGCGCGTTGGGAACGTCTCGCGGATTTGCAGGAGCGTTTGCGCCGTTTCGCGCATCGGCTCGAAAGCGCATTGCTCGAACCGGTGAAGCTGCAATCCGGTTTCGAGCTGGTCGATTTCGCGCCGCGCGAGGTGCACGCCGAAACATGGAGTGCGTGCGTTGCGCGGTATGCGACGCGCGCGTGGTCGACGCTGAAGGCGAATCTGTCGTGGCAATCGGTCGGCTTGCGGCATGCGGCGCGCGTCGGCGTGACGACCACTGCTGGCTTCGTCGTGATTCAGGCGCTCGGTCTGCCGTTCGGCTACTGGGCGACGATGGCGACGCTGCTGATTTTGCAGCCGTCGATTGCGGCGACGTGGCCGCGCAGTATCGAGCGGGCGGCGGGCAGTATCGTCGGCGGCGTGCTGGCGGCGGCGATCGGCTACGCGATTCATTCGCCGCTCGGCATTTCGCTCGCGGTGTTTCCGCTGGTGATGGCGACGATGGCATTGCGGCCGGTCAGCTATAGCCTGTTCGTGCTGTTCCTGACTCCCGCCTTCGTGCTGGTCGCCGACTTCGCGACGCCGGGCGCCAACGAATTCTCGTTCGCGCTGACGCGGCTCGGCAACAACGTGCTGGGCTGCGTGCTCGCGTTAGTCGCAACATTCGTTCTATGGCCGACGCGCGAGAAACTCGATCTGCGCGTCTATCTCGGCAACGCGGTGCGCGCGAATCTCGCGTATCTGCGGGCATCGCTCGATGCACCCCGGCACGATAGCAAGGAGATCGAACAGTTGCGGCGCGCGGCGGGGCTCACCAGCAACAACGCGGAAGAAGCGCTCGGTCGCGTGCGGCTGGAAAAACTCGAAGACTCGATGGCCGATACGGTGACGCTGACGGTGCTGAGCCTGTTGCGCAGAATGGCCGGGACCGCGACGCAATTGCGGCTAAGCGCGAATCGGCGCGACATGCATTCGGAACTCGACACATGGGTCGCGGCGATGAGCGAGGCGATCGAGGCCGCGTTGAACCGGACGCTGGTGACGATGCGGCTGGAGTTGCCGGCGCGCGAGCAGTTGACGTCGCTGGAAGCGGATGTGGTTGGTGAGCTGGCGCGTATGCATCGGCTGTTGACGGAGCGGATGCGTGAGGCGCGGGGTTAGGGCGAGGCGGGTTTGTCGCCGGCTTCGGCATCGGTATCTGCTTCGGCTTCAGCATCGGCATCGAGCGCAGCCACCACCGGCAACACCGACTCCAACGAAAACACCCCTGCCGCCAACGCCCACTTATCCGCGGGCGTGAGCCGCTTGACCCAGTACTCGGCCTTCGACGCGCTCGACCGGTCCGCCAGCTCGAACGACGCCAACACCCGCACCGGTTTGCGCGAACGCGTATAACGCGCGCCGGTGCCGCTCACGTGTTTATCGAAACGCGCGGCGACATCGGTCGCGATACCGGTATAGACGCTGCCGTCCGAGCATTCGAGCAGATAAAGAAACCACGCCATAACCGCGCTTCTAGCCTTTGAACGGATTGTGTTCGCGCAGCTCGTCCACGTACGCGTGGATGCTGTTCTTTTCGTTGTCGAGGAAATGGCCGACCGCATCGGCGAAGGCCGGATGCGCGAGCCAGTGCGTCGAGCGCGTCACAGTGGGCAGAAAACCGCGCGCCATCTTGTGCTCGCCCTGAGCGCCGCCTTCGAATGCGCCGAGCTTTTCCTCGATGCAGAATTCGAGCGGCTGATAGTAAGCGGTTTCGAAGTGCAGACACGGCACGTGTTCGAGTGCGCCCCAGTAGCGGCCATACAGCGTGCCGCCGTTTTTCTCGTCGCGCTGATAGACGACCAGTGAACTCGCGATCGGCTTGCCCTCGTATTCGGCGATCACGAGCAGCAGGTTCTCCGGCATCGACGCGCCGATCATCCGGAAGAAATCGAGGTTCAGATACGGACTCGAAAAATGCTCGCGGTAAGTCTGCCGATAGCACTTGCTGAAGAAACGCCACTCGGCATCGGTAATGTCTTCGCCGCGAATGCGCCGCATCGTAATGCCGGCATCGTGGACCTTGCGACGTTCGGCGCGAATGTTCTTGCGCTTCTTCTGTTCGAGCGTGGAGAGAAAGTCGTCGAAGTTTCGATAGCCGTCGTTGAGCCAGTGAAACTGCACGCCTTCGCGCTGCATCATGCCGATGTCGGTCAGCGCCTCTGCTTCCGTTTGAGTCGGAAACAGTACGTGCAGCGACGACACTTCGGCCTGCTCGGCGAATGCCATCAACGTGGCCGCGAGATGGCGCAGTGCATGTTCGTTAGTCGACAATAAACGATTGCCCTGTACCGGCGTAAACGGCACCGCGCACAACAGCTTCGGATAGTAGGGCAGGCCGTTGCGTTTATATGCATCGGCCCACGCCCAGTCGAACACGTACTCGCCGTACGAGTGTCCCTTCAGATAAACGGGCGCGGCCGCCGCGAGCTTGCCGGTGCGCGCGTCGGTCAGCGTGACGAACTGCGTCGCCCAGCCGGTGTCGGGGACCGCGCACTGGGTCGCGGCGAGCGCGCTCAGAAACTCGTGCCGCAAAAACGGCGTCGGCTGCGCCTGCGCGGCGAGCAGTGCGTTCCACTCGGCGGCGTCCACCTCGGACGGCGAGGCCAGAATGCCCGTGCGATAATCGATGCGTTGCTGGTTCAATCTGAATGATTGTTTGCAATGAACGACGCGGCTATCAACAACATGTGGCCGCGTCATTCGTTAAGTTCGTTTATCCGGTTTGTCCAATTCCGTCGCGCCATCCCAGCCGCGGTATCCGCGAGCCATTGAGGCTTGCCTGTCGATCCTGCCATGAAGACCCGAATCGCTCTTGCTCAAATCAATGTCACCGTCGGCGATTTCGCCGGCAACGTCGCGAAGATCGTCGCCGCCGCGCGTGCCGCGCACAACGATGGTGCGAAGCTGCTGATCGCGCCTGAACTCGCGCTATCGGGTTATCCGCCCGAAGATCTGCTGCTGCGTCCCGCGTTCTACACCGCGAGCGCCGCGGCGCTGGCCGATCTCGCCGCGCAATTGAAGCCGTTTAGCGGGTTGCATGTGATCGTCGGTCATCCGCTGCGCGACGTCGCGCACGCGTCGGCGAACGGCAATGGTAATGCAAACGCGCCGATCGAGCGCGGCGTGCCGCCGGTCGATACGTTCAACGCGGCGTCGCTGATCGTCGACGGCGAAGTGAAAGGTACCTATCGCAAGCAGGATCTGCCCAATACCGAAGTGTTCGACGAGAAGCGCTACTTCGCGGCGGACCCGCAGCCGTTCGTGTTCGAACTCGACGGCATCAAATACGGCGTGGTGATCTGCGAGGACGCATGGCATGCGTCGGCCGCGCAGATGGCGAAGGCGGCCGGCGCGCAAGTACTGCTGATTCCGAACGGCTCGCCGTATCACCTGAACAAGGAAGCGGTGCGCTTCGACATCCTGCGCGCGCGGATTCGCGAGACCGGCATTCCGATGGTCTATGTGAACATGGTCGGCGGCCAGGACGAACTGGTGTTCGACGGCGGCTCCTTCGTGCTCGATGCACAGGGTGAACTGGTCGCGAAGCTCGCGCAGTTCGAGGAAACCACGGCGATCGTCGAGTTCGAAAACGGCAAGCCGCTGGCGGCCGAGATCGCGCCGGAGCAGTCGATCGAAGCGCAGGTGTACGCGGCGCTCGTAATGGGCGTGCGCGACTACATCGGCAAGAACGGTTTCCCCGGCGCGTTGATCGGTTTGTCGGGCGGCGTGGATTCCGCGCTTGTTCTGGCTGTGGCTTGCGATGCGCTCGGCGCCGACAAGGTGCGCGCGGTGATGATGCCGTCGCGCTATACCGCCGATATCTCCACCACCGACGCCGCCGAGATGGCGCGCCGCGTCGGCGTGCGCTACGACGAAATCGCGATCGCGCCGATGTTCGACGCGTTCCGCGGCTCGCTCGCGCAAGAGTTCGCGGGCCGCGCGGAAGACGCGACGGAGGAGAACATCCAGGCGCGTATTCGCGGCACGCTGCTGATGGCGCTGTCGAACAAGTTCGGCTCGATCGTGCTGACCACTGGCAACAAGAGCGAGATGGCGGTCGGCTACTGCACGCTGTATGGCGATATGGCCGGCGGCTTCGCGGTGATCAAGGACATTGCCAAAACACTGGTGTACCGGCTGTGCCACTACCGCAACGCAGCCACCACGTTCGCGACGCGCGACCCGATCCCCGATCGGATTCTGACGCGCGCGCCGTCGGCGGAGTTGCGCGAGAACCAGACCGATCAGGACAGCCTGCCCGAATACGACGTGCTCGACGCGATCATGCGCATGTACATGGAAGAGGATCGCTCGCTCGCGGAAATCATCGCGGCCGGCTACGCGGTCGACGACGTGAAGCGCGTCACGCGTCTGATCAAGATCAACGAGTACAAGCGTCGCCAGGCGCCGATCGGCATTCGCGTCACGCATCGCGCGTTCGGTCGCGACTGGCGTTATCCGATTACGTCGCGCTATACCGAGCCGGTGGAGTGAGACACGGCGGCGAAATAGTTGCCGCGATGCGCCGCGTGATGTATCGATTCATGCGGCGCCGCTTCGAGCCGTAACCCGCAAGTCCGCCCGGTTGCCGCAATGCAGCCGGTGCGGCGTAGAATAAAAATCATCCATTTCCCTTTCACTCTCCCCAATCACGAGAAGAGGTTCGCCATGAAGCGCATCACCGCAGTCATCAAACCGTTCAAACTCGACGAAGTGCGCGAGGCGCTCGCGGAAGTCGGCCTCACCGGCCTGACCGTAACCGAAGTCAAAGGCTTCGGCCGCCAGAAAGGGCATACCGAGCTCTATCGTGGTGCGGAATACGTGGTCGACTTTCTGCCGAAGGTGAAGATCGAAGTGGTGGTCGCGGACAATCAATGCGATCAGGTGATCGACGCGATCATCGGCGCGGCGCGCACCGGCAAGATCGGCGACGGCAAGATTTTCGTCGCGGACGTCGAGCGCGTGATCCGGATTCGCACCGGCGAAGAGAACGAAGCCGCGGTTTAAGCGGATCGGAGAAGGGCAGCGCACCGCAACGGTGCGCGACGTGCATCGAGAAACTGCACGCCCAATAAAAAACGGTGCAATACCCTTGCGGATATTGCACCGATACGCGCCTCTCGCAGCAGCGTGAAAAAGATTCTCTTGGAGAATTCTGTATTACGCCCCGAGGGTCACGCCCTCGGGGAACACCCGCTTAGAACGAGTGCTGGATACCAGCGTACACGCCGGTTTGCTGACGGCCTTGCAGCGGGTTGTCCGTTGCGACGCCATTGCCGGCGTTGTTCGCGTTCAGACCGAAGTTCGCGGCACGGCTGTTACGCACGGTCGCTGCCTGCAGGTCGAGCAGCGTGCGCTTCGACAGGTTGTACGAACCGCCAACCGTGTAGATCGTCGCATTGCCCGCGCCGTTGTTGCCGTTCACGTGGTAGACCGCCGCGATCAGTGCAGCAGCCGGCGTTGCCTGCCACGTCACACCGCCCCATTCGTGATCGAGCGTGGTCGGCTGACCGTAGACGCCGCCGGTTGCGCCTGCCGAACGGACTGCCTGGTAAGCCGCCTGGATCTTGAACTGGCCGAGGAACACGTTCACGAGAGCCGAGTACTCGCGCGATGCCGAGAACACGCCGTTGCCGGTGTTAGCCGTATTGACGCCGCCGTTGGCGACATTGCCGCCCCACAGACCGCCGGTCGTCGGGTTGCGGATTTCGTCGTACAGACCGCGGATCTGGAACAGCGAGTTCGTGTAGGTGACCTGAGCGCCGGCTTCGCGACCTTGTGCGGTCGTGCCGTTGCCGTTCCAGCTCGTCGCGTTCGACAGCGCGTATTGACCGTAGAAGTCAAAGCCTGCGATCTTCGGCGACTGGTACGCGAAGTTGTTGCTCGACTGCGGCCAGTTGCGGCCACGCACGAGCGATGCCGACGACCACGACGATTGACCGAACGGGTCGAAGTCCCACACGCCGTTCGAGATGAAGAGCATGCGGCCCATCGTGAACGTACCGTACTGTGCGTTCGACAGACCGACCGTTGCCCAACGATTGAAGAGACCGCCGCCGCCCGGGCCCTGGCCCGTCATCGTGTTGAACGAGCCTTCCAACTGGAACAGCACCTTGTTGCCGGCGCCGATGTCTTCGACACCCTTCAAGCCCCACAGGCTGGTGCCCCAGTCGCCGCTTTCAGCCTTGAAGCGGTTGCCCGAGTTGGTGGCCGAGCCGGCCGCGTTGGGGTTGGTCGGAACGCCCGACATGTACTCGAGGCCCGCATCCAGACGGCCGTACAGCGTCACGCTGCTTTGAGCGTGTGCAACAACGCCGGCGGACATCAGCGCAGCGGCGAGCAATGCTTTCTTCATCTTCTCCTCCATACCCTGTCAAAAAGTGAAACCCAGTACTGCGAGTGGTGTTCGGACGCGATCTGCACCGAACAGAAAGCGGTACCAAGGGAGAGTTGGCGGGTGGATAGGGTCTCCTGCCGTGACGCGTAGCGTTGCGCTTTCCCCGCGTCTTGCCGATCCCTCGCCGACCGGTTCTCCTCGTTGCTTTGAAGTGAAACTACTTTTAATCAACTTTGTTTTGCTACTTTGGTTACCAATTTATCAAAAATAACTTTAACTGGGAGAAGAAATTGGTAGCCCTTCCACTCGGTGTCGCCAAATTGCAATACCAATGTGCGCCGGGACCCGCCGCGGTCCCCCGGAAAATCGCGCAACGCCTTGTCCGACAAGGGATTCAGGGCCTGTAAGGGGTCGTATTAAGGATTGCCACTATTGACGATTCAAAAGCGGCGGGTTAGGGCGTAAAAGAGGGTGAAAAGCCCGTCTGGAGGGGCTTTTAGGGGGCTTTGGCGCGTTTCGTGACAGCGCGAGGAGAGGCGGCGGGACAATAAAAAAGGCGCTCGTAAGCGCCTTGTAAAACTACATTGACTACATTTTCGACGCGGCCAAATATTAACTGACCGGGCGGTAATTTTATTATTTGAGACTGCCCGACAAAAACTGCTTCAGGCGTTCGCTCTTCGTATTGCGGAATACTTCGTCGGGATGGCCTTCTTCCTCGACGCGGCCCTGGTGCAGAAACATCACGTGGTTCGACACGTTGCGCGCAAAACCCATTTCGTGGGTCACGACGATCATCGTGCGGCCTTCTTCGGCGAGCTTTTGCATCACCTTCAGCACTTCACCGACGAGTTCCGGGTCGAGCGCGGAAGTCGGTTCGTCGAACAGCATCACGTCGGGATGCATCGCCAGTGCGCGCGCAATCGCGACACGCTGCTGCTGGCCGCCCGACAGATGCGACGGGTACTGCTTTTCGAGGCGCGGCGCGAGACCGACCTTCTCCAGATATTCGCGCGCGCGGTCTTCCGCTTCCTTGCGCTTCAGACCGAGCACGTGAACCGGTGCCTCGACGATGTTTTCGAGCACCGTCATGTGCGACCACAGATTGAAGTGCTGGAACACCATCGCGAGCTTGGTGCGCACGCGCTGCAACTGCTTCGGGTCCGACACGCGCAGCGCGCCGTCTTTCGCCGTCTGGGTCCGCACTTCCTCGCCGTCGACGAAGATACGCCCGGCGTTCGGCTGTTCGAGAAAGTTGATGCAGCGGAGCATCGTGCTCTTGCCCGAGCCGGACGAACCGATCACGCTGATCACGTCGCCGGCATTGGCTTTCAGCGACACGCCCTTGAGGACTTCGTTATCGCCGTACTTTTTATGAAGGTCGTCGACGACGAGCTTCTGCTTCATGGAATTCATCACGATCCTTGATCGGCTGGCACGCCCGCGAGGCGTGTGGTCCGGGTTACTTGCCTTGCGGTCGCAGATAAGCGAGCCAGCGGCGCTCGGCGCGGCGGAACAGCCACACCAGCGCGAAAGAAATGCACAGATACAGCAGCGCGGCGATGCCGAACGCGTTGAACGATTGGTACGTGGCCGAGTTCACGTCGCGCGCGATCTTCAGGATGTCCGGCACGGTGGCCGTGAACGCGACGGTGGTCGCGTGCAGCATCAGGATCACTTCGTTGCTGTAGTAGGGCAGTGCGCGGCGCAATGCCGACGGCAGAATCACGCGCCGGTACAGCGTGAACGACGACATCCCGTACGCGCGCGCCGCTTCGATCTCGCCGTATGGCGTCGCCTTGATCGCGCCGGCGAAAATCTCGGTGGTGTACGCGCAGGTATTGAGCGTGAACGCGAGCAGCGTGCAGTGCATGCCGTCGCGGAAGAACGCGTTGGTCAGCTCGTTGTTGCGGATCATCTCGAGGCTGTAGAGGCCCGTGTAGCACAGCAGCAGCTGCACGTAGAGCGGGGTGCCGCGGAAGATATACGTATAGAGCCAGACGAGCCGCGACAGCCATTTCTTCTTCGACACCCGCGCGACCGCGAGCGGTATCGACAGACAGAAGCCCAGGCCGATCGACACCACCAGCAGCCACATCGTGATCGCGACGCCGGTGAAGCGATAGCCGTCGGTGAACAGATAGTTGCGCCAGTACTGCTGAATGATCTCAATCATAGATCCGCCTTTCGCACGCCGGTCGAATAACGCTTTTCGAGGTACATCAGCACGAAGTTCGACACTGTGGTGATGACGAGATAGATCGCGCCGGCCAGCAGCGTGAAGAAGAAGAACCGCAGCGTGCCCTTGCCGGCATCCTGCGAGGCCTTGACGACGTCGGCCAGACCGATGATCGACACCAGCGCGGTCGCTTTCACCATCACCTGCCAGTTGTTGCCGATGCCGGGCAGCGCGAAGCGCATCATCTGCGGGAACATGATGCGCGTGAACACCTGCCAGTTGGTCATCCCATAGGCCGCGCCCGCTTCGAGCTGGCCGCGCGGCACCGCGAGGAACGCGCCGCGGAAGGTCTCGGTGAAATACGCGCCGTAGATGAAACCGAGCACCGCGACACCGGCCACGAACGGATCGATATCGATCTGATCCCAGCCGAGCGCGTCGGTCAGGTTGTTCAGCCAGATCTGGATGCTGTAGAACAGCAGCAGCATCAGCACCAGGTCGGGCACGCCGCGCACGAGTGTCGTGTAGACGGTGCCGACGCCGTTGGAGACGCGGTTTTTCGACAGTTTCGCCGCCGCGCCGAGCAGGCCCAGCACGAAGGCGAGCACCAGCGACAGCACCGCCAGCTTGACGGTTGCCCAGGTGCCGCTGAGAAGCAGCGGGCCGTAGCCTTGAAGGAACATAGGTAGTCCTTGACGATGCGCTGTTCGCGCACCGCGAAAGACGCGGCCCGTGTTGCGCCGCGTTTAGCCGCGAGCGTTCGGCTCGCGGTGCCTGGCGGCGCACAGCATGCCGCTGTGCAAATCATCGCCGCGGGAACGTTGCCGGTCCCGCAGCGCGCGTTTGGACTTTCGTCTCGTGGACTGTGGTCTCGAATTATTGTGAATCTACTGCCGGGTGCTGCGACTGCCACAACCACTGCTGCTTGCGCCGGTTTGCGCCGGCCCGGTGTTACCTGACTTACTTCGCCCTGGTCTGGCGTTCAGGATAGATGTCGACGTCGAAGTACTGCTTCTCGATCTTCCTGAACGTGCCGTCCTGATGAACCTCGGCGAGCGCGCGGTTGAACATCGCCTTCAGATCGGTATCGCTCTTGCGCAGGCCGATCGCGGTGCCTTCGCCGATCGTCTTCGGATCCTGCACGGCCGGGCCTGCCCACGCGAAGCCCTTGCCGCGCGGGGTCCGCAGGAAGCCGGCGTCGGCCTGCAACTGATCCTGCAGCGCGGCGTCGAGGCGCCCCGACGCGAGATCCGCGTACACCTGATCCTGATTCTGATACGACACGATGGTCACGCCCTTCGGCTCCCACCAGACCTTCGCGTAGTGTTCCTGGGTCGAACCCTGCTCGACGCCGACGCGCTTGCCTTTCAGCGATTCGGCGGTGGGCAGCAGCGGCGAGCCGGCCTTCGCGATCATGCGCGCGGGCGCGTCGAACAGCTTGTCGGAGAAGTCGATCTGTTCGCGGCGCTTGTCGGTGACGGTCAGGGAGGAGATGATCGCGTCGAATTTCTTGCCCTTCAACGCCGGAATGATGCCGTCGAGATCCGACTCGATCCACACGCACTTGACGTTCATCTTCGCGCACAGCGCGCGAGTCAGATCGGCGTCGAAGCCGACGATCTCGCCGCTCGGCGCTTTCGATTCGAACGGCGGGTAACTGGCGTCGACCCCGATGCGCACGGTTTTCCATTCTTTCGCCATCGCGCCGGTGGCCATGACGGCCAAAGCCACGCACAGTGCGAACTTCTTCATGATTCTCCTGGATCAAACTGATCGTCGTGATGCTTCGACTCGACGAGGGCCGGCCGGGGGCCGACGGTCGCTATTCTAGGCGGTCAAAATTGCCGCGCCGCGGGGATGTCGCCGCACGCCGGGCACTGGCTGGTTCGATGCGGCATGCGCGGCTGGCGCGTTCCGCGCGCACTCGCGAATCGCCGCGTGCCGGCTCAGACCGGTCGGGCGAAGCTTGCCGACGTTTCTTGCCCATCGCGCATATCCGTCCGGCCGGACAGCCATGCGCGTTGAAAAGCGCGGTATTTTACCCGAACAACGGCCAGCCGCGCATGCCGCATCGAACCAGCCAGTGCCCGGCGTGCGGCGACATCCCCGCGGCGCGGCAATTTTGACCG
>NZ_MSDV01000023.1 GCF_001931485.1 Burkholderia sp. SRS-W-2-2016
ACCATAGCGAGTCGGTCCCACCCCTTCCCATCCCGAACAGGACCGTGAAACGACTCTACGCCGATGATAGTGCGGATCGCCCGTGTGAAAGTAGGTAATCGTCAGGCTTCTTATGCAGTACGTCCAGAACCCCGGTGTCTCCGAAAGAGAACCGGGGTTCTGGCGTTTACGCGCCTGTTTCAGCATAGAACCTCACTCCGGGGGTGAGGTTTTTTTGCGTTTGTGCGCTGACAAATGCCGCTGTGCGCGGAGCGTAAGCCGGTCGCGGCTCCTTTCGCCATTGCCTGCCAATCCGTAATACATCCGCGTAGCCGGTCAGTTCCAGATACGCGTGCCCGATCTCCGCGTTCGCACGGCTAATTCGCGCCGTGCCAGTTCAATCACTGGCGAACCTTCTTCAAAAAATCCCCGCCAGCATGTCGTCCGGAATCTGTTAAGCCTGCTTACGTGCCGGGACAGGGTCGGGCGAGCCGGCCATGAAGCGGTCGAGTCGTTCGCTCGCTTCCGTGATCGCCCATAGCGGCGCGCGATGCAGTTGGCGGTCGTAGTTCGTCGCAATCGACGCGAACAGATCGAACCCTGCATCGTCCAGTTTCCACTCGTCGTGGGTTCGACCGATGTCGAATACCGCCGATGCCGTGCGATCAGCGGCGCAAAGCTCTTCGCGGCTCATCGAGCCGAAACCTGCTTCTGCCAGGTGCGCGGTCAATAGCATGATCTGCGTGAGCGTTTGCGCGTCGGTCTTGCTGCCGACGCCGCGGCGCAGTGCGTCGAGCGACAGATGGACCCGCAACGCGAGGTCGTCGGCGACCTGGCGCGCGATCGGCAGCAGCATGGCTTTGGCATGTCGTGCGCGCGCTGCGCCGGAGTTGCGGAAGGAAATAGGTTGTGCCATGGAAGTCAATGGATTGCCTGAGCAAATGCAATAACGGCGCGTCCGGCAAAAGGTTGAGCCCTGATTGCAGTTAACTCGCATCGATCGACGAAAACGTTTGCTGGCAGTCAAT
The DNA here is from genome assembly GCF_001931485.1 of Burkholderia sp. SRS-W-2-2016. Classification (GTDB taxonomy): domain Bacteria; phylum Pseudomonadota; class Gammaproteobacteria; order Burkholderiales; family Burkholderiaceae; genus Paraburkholderia. Next base: position 1,008 of record NZ_MSDV01000023.1, read on the forward strand.
TCCGCGTAGATCGGGCTCGTACGGAGGGGCACGGATGCTTCGGTATTCGGTACGTCGATCGCAACGCGTCGCGCATATCCGATGATGTCGCGGTACCAATCCTCCGGGCGCGTATGCGCCGCAGCCGACCACCCGCCCGCGCAAACCTCTCTATCATGACAAGTCGAACAGCATCGAACTGACGAAAGGCGGCCAGCAATCGCGGCCATTGCGGCCATTGCGACCATCGCGACCATCGCGACCATCGCGACGAGCCGCCATCCACGACAGGGAGCGTACTCGCATGAAGATCCTGATCGCGCGCATGAACCACGAGACCAACACGTTCTCGCCGGTCGAAACACCGCTTGCCGCGTTCGGCCGCAACGGCCCGAGCTACGGCCGCGACGCGTTCATCGACAACCATCGGATGCGGACCGCGATGGCCGCGTTTATCGATGCCGCCGAGCGCGCGCAGGCCGACATCGTCACGCCGATTTCCGCGTCGGCGAATCCGAGCGGGCCGGTCGATGCCGCCGCGTACGATGCGATCTGCGACGCGATCGTCGCGGCGGCACCCGGTTGCGATGCGGTGCTGCTCGATCTGCATGGCGCGATGGTCGCCGAGAATTCGGCCGACGGCGAAGGCGATCTGCTCGCCCGCGTGCGCGCGGCGCTACCTCGTGCGCCGATCGCGGTCGCGCTCGATCTGCACGGCAACGTCACGCAGAAGATGATCGACAACGCGGACGTGATCGTCAGTTTCAAGACCTATCCGCACGTCGACATGTACGAGACCGGCGCGCACGCGGCGCGGCTGCTGTTCGAGATGATCGAGGGCCGCGTGAAGCCGGTGCTCGCGTGGCGGCAACCACCGCTGCTCACCCACACGCTGCGCAGCGCGAGCGCCGACGGCGCGATGCAACGCGCAATCGAAGCCGCGCGCGCCGCCGAGGTCGACGGCATGCTCGCGGTGTCGGTGCTGGCCGGCTTCTCGCTCGCCGATATCGCGGCGCCGTGCATCAGCGTCGTCGTCGTGGGCGACGGTGGGCGCGCGCAGGCCGAAGCGGTCGCCGAGCGCATCGCGCGACAGATCTGGCGCGAGCGCGACGAGTTCGTCTATCGCAGCGAGCCGCTGGCCGAATCGATCGCACGGGCGGCGTCGCTCGCGCGCGGCGCCGACAAGCCGGTGCTGCTGCTCGATCATGGCGACAACTGCATGTCGGGCGGCACCTGCGACACGATGGATCTGCTCGAGGAGGCGCTGAAGCAGGGGCTCGAAGGCATCGTCAGCGGTCCGTTGTGCGATCCGCAGGCGGTCGCGGCGCTGACCGCGGCGGGCGTCGGCAGCCAGGTCACGCTGACGATCGGCAACAAGCTCACGAGCGACGCGTTGCCATCGCGCGTGCCGCTCGCCGTGAGCGGCGTGGTGCGGGCGCTGACGGACGGCGAATACGTGATCAGCGGCCCGACCTATACCGGCCAGCGCGCATACATGGGCCGCGCCGCGGTGCTCGACACCGGCACGGTGAAGCTGGTCGTGACCGAGCGGACCAATGAGCCGTGGGATCTCGGCGTATTCGAAAGCGTCGGCATCGATCCGCGCCGCGCGCGTTTTTTGCTGCTCAAATCGCGGATGTATTGCCGGCCGGTGTTCATGCCGATCGCGGCCGCGCTGGTCGAATGCGATAGCCGCGGCGTGACGAGTTCCGACTACGCACTATTCAACTTCACGCACATCGAGCGGCCTGTTTATCCGTTGGACCCACACACCGAATGGGCCGCGCCAAACTGATTGCACGAGGGTAATTGCACGTGTGTCGAGATAATTCGCGCGAAGGGCTTGTGCCGCGCGCGACGAGTCTCTATAATTCGCGCTCTCTAAAGGCTCGTAGCTCAGTTGGTTAGAGCACCACCTTGACATGGTGGGGGTCGTTGGTTCGAATCCAATCGAGCCTACCAACGCATCTGTGACGTAGAAGAAAGCGGTTCCGCTTTCTTCTACGCTCCAGTCAAACGCAGTAGTCCTGGCAGTTCTTCATTTCGCAGTACATCCCCCCGTTTTCGTAGTCAGCTCGACGCTCGCATGCATTCGCGCGTTCGCGGTATCGCATTGTCGTTCGCGAAGGCGCGGTACAGTTAGGCCTTCCGGTTTCGCCATCGACCCGGCTGCCGCGCGTATCGCCACGCGAGCGCGGCAGCATCCAACGGAGCTGACGCAAATGAAGAAGCTCATCAACGATGTGTCCACCGTGGTCCCCGACATGCTCGACGGCCTCGTGGCGCTCAATCCCCAACTCTCGCTGTTGCAGGGCGGCTCGATCGTCGTGCGCGCGGATGCCGAGACCGCGGCCGCGCGCGGCGAGGTCGCGTTGATCTCGGGCGGCGGCTCGGGCCACGAGCCCGCGCACGGCGGCTACGTCGGTCGCGGCATGCTGAGCGCGGCGGTGGCCGGCGAGGTGTTCACGTCGCCATCCACCGATGCTGTGCTCGACGCGATCCGCGCGGTCGCCGGTCCGGCGGGCGTGCTGCTGATCGTCAAGAACTACACCGGCGACCGCTTCAACTTCGGCCTCGCGGCGGAGCTCGCGCGCGCCGAGGGCATTGCGGTCGAGATGGTGATCGTCGCCGACGACGTCGCGCTGGCCGCGAGCGGCGATCACGCGGGTCGTCGCGGTCTCGCGGGCACGGTGCTGGTTCACAAGATCGCGGGCGCGGCGGCCGCGCGCGGGCTGCCGTTGAGCGAAGTCGCAAAGCTCGCACGCGACGCCGCCGCGGCGCTCGGCACGATGGGCGTCGCGCTGACGCCGTGCACGGTGCCGGCCGCGGGCAAGCCGGGCTTCGAACTGGCCGATGGCGAAATCGAATGGGGGCTCGGCATTCATGGCGAGGCGGGTGTCGCGCGCGGCGCGCTGGAGCCGGCCGATGCGATCGCCGGCAAGCTGCTCGCGAAGATCGTCGGCGACCTCGCGTTGCAGGCGGGCGAGCGCGTGGTGCTGCTCGTGAACAACCTGGGCGGCACGCCATCGAGCGAACTGGGCATCGTCGCCGGGGCCGCGCTGCGCGAGCTCGACAAACTCGGCATCGTGGTCGAGCGCGCGTGGGCCGGCACGTTTCTGAGCGCGCTGGAAATGGCCGGCGTGTCGCTGACGTTGTTGCGTGTCGATGACGAGCGGCTCGCATTGCTCGATGCCCCCGCGCACACCAGCGCGTGGCCCGCGCTGAGCGGCCGGGTCGCGCGGGTGTCGGTGCGCGCCGCGCCCGCGCCCGCGCCTGCGCCTGCGCCGCCGCATGCGAGCGGCGCGACGCTCGCGCGCGAAGCCACGCTGCGTCGCGCGATCGACGCGGTGTGCGCGTGTCTGCTGCAAGCGGAGCCGACGCTGACCGAGATGGATCAGCGCGTCGGCGACGGCGATCTCGGCATCAGCCTCGCGCGCGGCGCCCGCGCGGTGCAACAGGAACTCGACACGTATGCGGCCGAGACGATGCCGGGCGCGGTGTTGCGTAGCGTGTCCGCGACGCTGCGGCGGGTCGTCGGCGGCACCTCCGGCCCGTTGTACGCGGTGCTGTTGCTGCGCGCAGCGGCCGCGCTCGAACAGTCGGGCGGGACCACGGCGCGGCAATGGGCACAGGCGTTCAACGCCGGGGTCGACGCGTTGATGGAATTGGGTGGCGCGAAGCCGGGCGATCGCACGATGGTCGATGCGCTGAAGCCGGCCGCCGAGGCATTGGAAACCGCGCTCGCCAACGGCGCGACCACGAATGCCGCGCTGACGGCCGCGGTCGATGCGGCGACCGATGGTGCGTCACGCACCGCGTCGATGCATCCGCGCCGCGGGCGTTCGAGTTATGTGGGCGACCGTGCGCTCGGTCACGCGGACCCCGGCGCGCATGCGGTAGCGTTGTGGCTCGCGGCGCTTCGCGAGTCGCTGGCCCATTAGCCACACAAGCCACACAAGCCGCACAAACAAAAGCCGCACAAACAAAAGCCACACAAACAAAAGCGGCTAACAACGCCCCCCGCTGTTAGCCGCACACACCACACGAAACAAAGCCCTTCGCATCCCGCTACAAGTAGCACTCCCGATCGAAATAAGCCTTGCGCCAGCGCGTAATCGTCACGCGCTCGAACAGGCCGACCGCTGAAAACGGATCGGCCGCGATAAAGCGCTCGGCCTCCTCGCGCGTTTCGACATCGATCACATACATGCCGCCGCCCGCGCCGCTGCCGTCGTCGTTCAGCTTCGCGCCGCAGGCGAGCAGCAGTGCTTTGTGCTGTTCGAGAAACGCCAGATGCGCATCGCGCTCGCGAATCCGTACGTCGGCGTGACCGGGTTTGTCGAATGTCTCGATGATGTAGGGCATCAGTTCTCCAGTTGAGTGGGCGAGCGTGTCGAGCTCGAACGCATTAGCGCCACAACAGAATGGCCGCCGTGTACACGATGCCGATCCAGAACATCATGATGACCGTATAGCCCATGATGTCCTTCAGTTTCAGCTTCGACAGCGCGAGCGCCGGCAGAATCCAGAACGGCTGCACCAGATCGTTCCACGCGTTGCCGAGCATCACGGCGGTCGCGGTGTGGCCGACCGACGCGCCGAGCGACTGCGCGGCCTCGATCATGAACGGCCCCTGGATCACCCAGTGACCGCCGCCCGACGGCGCGAAAAAGTTGATGAAGAACGAGCTGACGAGACCCCAGAACGGCAGCGTCGCGGGCGTCGCGATCTTCACGAACCAGTGCGAGAACGTATTGACGAGACCCGACGACGCCATGATCGCCATGATCCCCGCGTAGAACGGGTACTGCAGAATGATGCCGCTGATCGTGCGGATGCCTTCGTTCAGCTTCTCGACGTAGCGAATCGGCGTGCCGAGCAGAATGATGCCGAGAAACAGAATGATGAAGTTGATCAGGTTCAGGTCCATCGAGCCGCCGCCGTGGAAATACAGCACGACATACACGATGCCGGCCGCGCCGATCAGATAGCTGAGCAGACGGCTGTTGTTCAGGCGATGCGCGAGCGTGCCGCGTTCGTCGTGATCGGCCGCGGACGTTGCAGGCGTGGCCGCTTGCGGCGTGTCGTACAGCGCGCGGTCGATTTCCTTGACCGGCTGGCCCGGCTTCGGATGCAGCCACGCATTGAGCAGCGGCAGCGTGACGATCACCACCAGACTCGTGATCAGCATCGTCGGCGAAAAGATCGTTTCGGCGAGCGGGATCACGCCCATCTGCGCTTCCATCGGATGACCCTTGGTCGAGATCAGCACCGGAATACTCGCCGACAGCCCGAGCCCATACATCGTGAAACCGCTATACGCGGCCGCGATGATCAGCGGGTAATGCACGCCCTTGATGCTCATCGCGAGCTTGCGCGCGACGATGCCGCCGATCACGAGCCCGAAGCCCCAGTTCAGATAGCTGCCGATCCCGCCGACCAGCGTCGCGACGATCACCGCCATGCGCGGATCGTGCACCCGCGCGACCAGCCGGTCGAGGCAGCGTTCGGTCAGCGGCGCGGTCGCGAGCACGTAGCCCATCGCGAGAATCACCGCCATCTGCGTGGTGAACGCGAGCAGCGCCCAGAAGCCTTTACCCCAGCTCAGCGTGAGCGCGGTGAGTGCCTGTCCCTGCACGAGTACCGCGAGGATCATCGTGAGTAGCGTGAGGCCGATCGCGAAGACGAATGGATCGGGCAAATACCGGCGCATCAGCTCGGTAAAGAAAGCGGTGATTTTCTGCATGAGACTGTCCCTGACTTTGGTTCTTGTTGTGACTTCGTGTTGTTGCTGGCTTCGTGATTCGTTACACCGTCGCGATCGGCGTGACCGGCGAGCCCATCGCGCCCGGCAGCCGCAGCGGCGGCGCCGTCAGCATGAAGCGCGAGCGGCCGTTGGCGCGCAGCCACGTCGCCAGTTCGCGCAGATACCAGAGTTCGCCGAGCGGCAAACCGAGTTTGAACAGACAGTGGTGATGCAACGGCAGCAGCGGATGCTCGCCGGCTTCGACGGGCGGGCGCGCCGGATAGCGTTCGACCGCGTAGTTGTCGGCGGCGAGCGCGGCGATGCCCGAATCGGTGAGCCATTGCAGCAGCCGCTGGTCGCGGCCGTCGAGCGCGCTGCAATGGCTGTTCAGCACCGCTTCGTCGGGCTCGCGGTTCATCGACAGCAGCAGTTCCGCGAAGCCGGTGCGCAGCACCAGCATGTCGCCGGGTTCGATTTCCACGCGATCGGCGTCGAGCGCGAACATCAGATCGTCGTAGCCGAGCGTGCGATACGCGTTGCCGTAGTGCGCGACCAGATCGAGCAGCACGCCGCGGCCCTGCATGCCCTTCACCGCGAGGTTTTCGATGCCGAGCACGTCCGCATGGCTGTGCTCGCCGCAGCCGCACGCGTACGGTGCGTAGCCGTCGTCGGCGCGATATTCGACCGGTCCGACGATGTCTTTCTGCGCGCGATAACCGTTGTAGTAGACGCTTTCGGGCACACCGTCGCCGTCCGCGTCGAAGCGCGCACCGACGTGCGCGAGCGAATCCCATTGGGTCGAGTATTGCAGGCTCAGCAGCACCTGATCGTCGCTGACGATGTCGGTCGCGCCGGCCTCGGTGCGCGCGAACGGGAAATTCACGTAGGGCAGGCCGTCCTTGACGGTCGGCCGCAGCACCGGCGGATGACGCCGCGGATTCAGCTTGTTTTCGCCGGGCACGTCGAGCGGTAGCGAAAGACAGAAGCTCAGGCCCGCGCGAATCTCGCGCGCGCCCTTTAGCACCTGGTCGGTGCCGAGCAGGTTCGGCCGGCCGAGCTGGTCGTCGGCGCCGAATTCGCCCCAGTTCGATCCTTCAGGTCTATTTTTCCAGCGCATCGCAACGTCCTTTGGCAAAGAGGGTTGGGGTGCGCCGATCGTTCGGATCCCTATTGAACGAACAGCGCGCCTTCACGCAAGCAGGGTCGGCGGAATCTGTCCGTAAATTTCGAGCAGCGCGGCACCCGCACCCGGCTCGTTTTGCAGCAGCCGCGCTTTCGGGCCGCCGATCACGAGCGCGAACGCCTCGCCATGAATCAGGAAGCCGCGCGCGAGCGCCGCGACGTCCTCGACGCTTTGCCCGGTCGATCGATGCCAGCCGTTTTGCAGCCCTTCCTCGATCTCGGCTTCGAGCGTGGCGCGCTCGATCACCGAACCGTCGGCCGACGCGCTCAGCGGCTCGCAGCTATCGAGCAGCGCGCGCCGCGCGGCGGCCGGCAGCGCGCCGAGCAGCGCCTTGCCCGCGGCGCTCGCATGCACCGGCATGAAGCCGCCGGGTTCGTCGCTATAGCGGATTTTCTGGCGCGATTCGAGCACTTCGAGATAGACCACCCGGTTGCCGGCGAGCGTCGCGAGCGCGGCGGTCTCGCCGGTCGCGTCGCGCAGCGCGCTGAGCAGCGGCTGGAACAGCAGCGTGAGCGGGTCTTCGCCGCAGATGTCGCGCGCGACGTGCAGCAGCCGCTGGGTCGGGTAGTAGCCGGCCTTCACGCCCGGCGCGTACAGATAGCCTTTCGCGACCATCGTCTGCAAAAGGGCGTGGCAACTCGACAGCGGAATGCCGGTGCGACGGGCGATTTCGCTGTAGATCATCGGTTGCCGCAGTTCGGCAAACAGGTTTATCACGTCGAAGACGCGTGCCGCGGTTTTCACATCCATGAGAGCATTATCGACAGGCTGATAATGCGGTGACAATAGCTGGCGACGCGGGGTATACACCTAAGTTCGCCGAAGGCAGGTGTCACGAACGAGCGAGGAAGACGCGACTACGCAAGCCGCGATGCGGCGGCGGGAAAAGGGAAACGGCGGAAGAGGGGAAGCGGGGGAAGCGGGGAAAGCGGCGCGGAAACGGCGGGCAACACCGCCGCCGTCACACCGCCGAAGAAGGAAAACGGAGGAGAAAAAAACTGCGCCGCAGCCGCTACGGCCGCAGCAGATCGAAGCCCGCGAACGCCACCACACCGCTCAGCGCGATCAGCGCGAGCGAGTGCTGACCGACATAGAGCAGCCCGGCGGCGGACCAGCAGGTAACAGCGAATGCGGCGATACGTTTCATACTCGAAAACCCAGAACTTCTAAAACTCAGAACCCCAGCGCCACCGCGAGCAAGCCACTGACCACCCCGCCCACCACCACTGCGCACGTCACCATCGTCAGCACGCGGCGCGGGAACGAGCGCGCCAGCATCGCGAGCGACGGCACGCTGACGAGCGGCAGCGTCATCAGCAGCGCGCCGGCCGGACCGGCGGCCATGCCGAACGACAGCATCGCCTGAATGATCGGCACTTCGCCGGCGGTCGGGATCACGAACAGCGTGCCGGCAATCGCCAGCGCGACGATCCACAGCAGACTGTTGTCGATGTCCGGCCCGATGTGCGGGAACAGCCACGCGCGCGCCGCGCCGAGAATCAGCACCAGCACGATGTACTCGGGCACGAGGCGCAGCGTCATGCGGCCGAGAATCTTGACCCAGCGCGAGAACGCGGTGCCCGGATCGTCGGTCTTGACCAGTTCCGCGATGGCCGCGCGCGATGCCTCGGCTTCCTTCGGCGTGACCATCCGGTTCACCAGATAGCCGAGGCCGAACACCATCACGATGCCGAGCGCGAGCCGCAGACCCATCCACTGCCAGCCGAGCACGAAGCCCATGAAGATCAGCGTGGCCGGATTGAGCGCGGTATTGCCGAGCCAGAACGCGATCGCCGCGCCCGGCGCCGCTTCGCGCGCGCGCAGGCCGGCGACGACCGGCGCCGCGCAGCAGGTGCACATCATCCCCGGCAACGACATCAGGCCGCCCTTCACGACGCTGCTGAAGTCGCTGCGGCCGAGCGCGCGCGCGACCCACTGCGGCGGAATCAGCGCCTGCACCGCGGAGCCGAGCAGCAGGCCGAGCACCATCGCCTGCCAGATCGCCTTGCCGTAGGCGAACGCGTAGTCGATCGCCGACTGCCACGAAGCCGCGGGCGCGCTCGCCGACGTGCCCATCAGGATCGACTTGCCGATCGAATGCTGGCTCGCGGCGACGAACGCGCGGTTGTAGTACGGAAACCACTTCACGTAGAACAGGCCGACGACCGCGATCAGCAGGAAGACGATCCAGCCGGCGGCGACGCGAGGTTGCCGAAGAGTTGATTGCATGATGATCCTGAGGTTGTTTTTGTTAGCCGACGACCAGCGTGCGGCTGTCGAGCTGGGCGAGCAGCGCTTTGGCCTGCTCGACGACGTCGTTGTCGTTCGGGCGGAAATCGAGTTGCAGCGCGTTCGGCAACTGGTCGAAATGCTCGCCGCTGCTGCGCGCGTAAGCGGGATCGTAATGCCGTTCGATCAGTTCGTGGGCGAGTTCGGCGCGCCGGTTCTCGTCGACCAGCCGTTGCCAGCCCGTCACCCGCTCGCGGCTGTGCAGGCCGATCATTCGCTGCAACTGCCCCTTCAGATAGTCGGGATGATCGAACAGCTGCGCGTAATCCTGCAGCAGGAACGCCGCGCGATCCTCAAGGCTCGAGTGCACTTCGACGCAGGCGCCGCGATGAAACGTTTCCAGCAGCGCGAGCGGCAGCGTGATCGAGCCGATGCGCCGGCTTTCCGCCTCGACGAATACCGGCCGGTTCGCATCGAAGCCGCGCAGCGCGCTGACCAGCTGCGTGTCGAATGCTTTCTGCGACGGCTGCGGCACGCCGCTCCACGCGCCGAGCAGCGAGCCGCGATGCGCGGCGAGCGCTTCGAGATCGAGCGTTTGCGCGCCGGCGTCGGCGAGCGCCGACAGCAGACGGGTCTTGCCGCTGCCGGTCGGGCCGACCAGCGCGATGTAGCGGAAGCGGCGCGGCAGGGTTTCGAGCCGTTCGAGCGTCGCGCGTCGGTAGCTCTTGTAGCCGCCGTCCAGTTGCCGCGCCGACCAGCCGATCATGTTGAACATCGTCGTCATCGAGCCCGAGCGCTTGCCGCCGCGCCAGCAGTAGATCAGCGGCCGCCAGTTGCGCGGACGGTCGGCGAAGGTGGTTTCCAGATGATGGGCGATGTTGCGCGCGACTAGCGCGGCGCCGAGCCGGGTGCCCTCGAACGGCGACTGTTTGTAAGCGGTGCCGACCAGCACGCGCTCTTCGTTGCTCAGCACCGGCGCGTTGATCGCGCCCGGAAGATGGTCTTCGGCAAACTCGAGGGGCGTGCGAACGTCGACGATTTCATCGAAATCACCGGCTTTGTCGAGGGTGACGAGAAGGCTTTTCAAGGGAATAGGGACGAAACGGACTGCGGGAAGGGTGAAATTATCGCATGGGCGTTGCCGGCAAGCGCTGGTCGGCGCCGCGAAACGCGTCGTTCCCGCGGCCGTGCCTCCCTTCGCCGCGTCAAACCACCTCGACGCGCGGCTCCCCGTCCACCATTTCACCGATCACCCGCGCGTCGTCGAAGCCGTCGGCGCGGAACACGGCCAGCACTTCATCGACCGCTTCCGGCGCGCACGACACCAGCAAGCCGCCCGACGTCTGCGGATCGGTCAGCAGCGCGCGGCCGGCGGCCGGCAGCGTCGCCGGCAGCACCACGTCGCGGCCGTAGGCGTCCCAGTTGCGGCCCGACGCGCCGGTGAAGATGCCCGCTTGCGCGAGACTCGCGACGTTCGGCAGCCACGGCAGGTCCGCATAGCGCACCCGCGCGGTCAGTTTCGAGCCGCGCGCCAGCTCCAGCGTATGGCCGAGCAGCCCGAAGCCGGTGATGTCGGTCAGCGCATGCACGCCGTCGAGACGCGCGAGCTCGGCGCCCGGCCGGTTCAGTTTGGTGGTCGCGCCGATCATTGCCGCGTAGCCGGCCGCGTCGAGCTGGTCCTTCTTCAGCGCCGCGGACAGGATGCCGACGCCGAGCGGCTTGCCGAGGATCAGCACGTCGCCGGCCCGGCCGCCCGCGTTGCGCTTCACGCGCTTCGGATCGACCACGCCGAGCGCGACGAGGCCGTAGATCGGCTCGACCGAATCGATCGAATGGCCGCCCGCGAGCGGGATGCCGGCGTCCGCGCAGACCGATTCGCCGCCCTTCAGCACGGCCGCGATCACGTCGTGCGGCAGCACGTTGATCGGCATGCCGACGATAGCCAGCGCCATGATCGGCTTGCCGCCCATCGCGTAGACGTCGGAGATCGCGTTGGTCGCGGCGATGCGGCCGAAGTCGAACGGATCGTCGACGATCGGCATGAAGAAGTCGGTGGTCGCGACGATCGCCTGGTCGTCGTTGAGCTTGTAGACGGCGGCGTCGTCGGCGGTGTCGTTGCCGACCAGCAGGTCGGGGAAGAACGGCAGCGGCGCGCTGCGTTTGAGCAGGTCGGCGAGCAGGCCGGGGGCGATCTTGCAGCCGCAGCCGCCGCCGTGCGACAGACTCGTGAGACGGGGGGGCTGGCTGGCTTGAAGTTGGGTCATGAGGGCGGGAATCCGGTTCTTCGAATCACCGCATTATGAGGGTTGTTTTCGTGCCGTGCAGCATCGCAGCGGGCCGCTTATCCGGCCCGCCGAATTCACACCCGTTGACGTTTTAATCGGACCTATTTATTGCTGCCCGCACCGGTTCCGTACAAACCATTGTCAAATCCGCCCGCACCTTGCGGATTCTGATTCTGTCCGGCGGTTTTGCCGCGCGCATTTCCGTTGCCGCTGTCTTTCGATTGCGGTTTTAACGACTCGTGCGATTCCGGTGTCGACGACGCCGGTTTCGAACCCATTTCCGACACCCGGTTCTCGTGTGAATTGGTGCCGCCGCCCTGCGGGATCTGCGCGTGGCCGGGCCCGCTGGCAGCCAGCATCGCCGCGCCGGCGAGCGCCAGCGCGGCGACGCCCGCGGCCGCCGAACGGGCGGGGCCGTTGCAAAAAGCGCCCATGCGCGCACTCGCAATGCGGGTAAAAAATGACAGGGAAGGCGAGCGGGAGAGGGAGAGAGTATTCATGGCAGCGCAATAATCCGTGGTTAAGGTGGATTCATTGCTGAGCAATGCAGCATGAATAATGCCCGCCGTCCTACAGATTTGTCCTATCGCCATTCAGGCAGCGCTAAAAGCGGTAGTTTTATTACATGATTACCGGGTGACAATTCCTTTACGATCTCGCTGCGTGCCGCGAAATCGGCACCTATAATCATTTTTGTCCCCAAAAGAGCCGAGGCCATTCAATGACCCAAATGACCCGGCGACAATTCCTGAAGGTCTCCGCCACCACGCTTGCCGGATCGAGTCTCGCCCTGATGGGCTTCTCGCCGACGCCCGCGCTGGCCGAAGTCCGGCAGTACAAATTGTCGCGCACAACCGAAACCCGCAACACCTGCCCGTACTGCTCGGTGGGTTGCGGCATCCTGATGTACAGCCTTGGCGACGGCGCCAAAAACGCGAAGGCGAGCATCGTCCACATCGAAGGCGACCCCGACCATCCGGTCAATCGCGGCACGCTGTGCCCGAAGGGCGCGAGCCTGATCGATTTCATCCATAGCGAAAGCCGCCTGCGTTACCCCGAGTACCGCGCGGCCGGGTCGAACGAGTGGAAGCGCATCTCGTGGGAAGACGCGCTCGACCGCATCGCCAAGCTGATGAAGGAAGATCGCGACGCGAACTTCGTCGAGACCAGCGCCGACGGCAAGAAGGTCAACCGCTGGCTGACCACGGGCATGCTCGCGGCGTCGGCCGGCAGTAACGAAGTCGGCTATCTGACGCACAAGGCTGTCCGCAGTCTTGGGATGCTCGCATTCGACAATCAGGCGCGTGTCTGACATGGCCCGACGGTGGCAGGTCTTGCCCCGACGTTTGGCCGTGGAGCGATGACGAACCATTGGGTCGACATCAGAAACGCGGACGTGATTCTCGTGATGGGCGGCAATGCGGCCGAGGCGCACCCATGCGGTTTCAAATGGGTCACCGAAGCCAAGGCGCACCGCAAGGCGCGTCTGATCGTGGTCGACCCGCGCTTTACGCGCACGGCATCGGTAGCGGATTACTACGCGCCGATTCGCACCGGCACGGACATCGCTTTCCTTGGCGGCGTGATCAACTATCTGCTCACGAACGACAAGATCCAGCACGAGTACGTGAAGAACTACACGGACATGTCGTTTATCGTCCGCGAGGATTTCGCGTTCAACGACGGTCTGTACTCCGGCTACAACGCCGAGAAGCGCAGCTACGACAAATCCTCGTGGGACTACGAGCGCGGCGACGACGGCTTCGTGAAGGTCGATCCGACCATGCAGGATCCGCGTTGCGTGTACCAGCTGATGAAGCAGCACTACTCGCGCTACACACCCGAGCAGGTCGAGAAAATCTGTGGCACACCGAAGGATAAATTCCTGCACGTGTGCGAGATGCTGGCGTCCACGGCGGTGCCGGGACGCGCCGGCACGATCCTGTACGCGCTCGGCTGGACCCATCACTCGATCGGCTCGCAGAACGTGCGCAGCGGCGCGATGGTGCAGTTGCTGCTCGGCAACATCGGGATTGCCGGCGGCGGCGTGAACGCGCTGCGCGGCCACTCGAACATCCAGGGGCTGACCGACCTCGGGCTGATGTCGAACCTGCTGCCGGGTTACATGACGCTGCCGATGGAAGCGGAGCAGGACTACGACGCGTACATCACCAAGCGCGCCACCCAACCGCTGCGGCCGAACCAGCTGAGCTACTGGCGCAACTACCGCGCGTTCCACGTCAGCCTGATGAAGTCGTGGTGGGGCGATAACGCGACCGCCGAGAACAACTTCGGTTTCGACTATCTGCCGAAGCTCGACAAGTCGTACGACCTGCTGCAGGCCATCGAGCTGATGAATCAGGGCAAGATGAACGGCTACATCGCGCAGGGCTTCAACCCGCTCGCGGCGGCGCCGTGGAAGGCGAAGGTCGGCGCGAGTCTGGCCAAGCTGAAGTGGCTGGTCATCATGGATCCGCTCGCCACCGAAACCTCCGAGTTCTGGAAGAACTACGGCGACCACAACGACGTCGACACCGCCTCGATCAAGACCGAGGTGTTCCGTCTGCCGACCACCTGCTTCGCGGAAGAGCGCGGCTCGCTGGTCAGTTCGAGCCGGGTGCTGCAGTGGCATTGGCAGGGCGCGGACGGCCCCGGTGAAGCGAAGAGCGACCTCGAGATCATGTCGGGGCTGTGGCTGCGCATGCGCGACGCGTATCGCAAGGACGGCGGCAAGTATCCGGATCCGATCCTGAACCTGAGCTGGCCGTACTCGAATCCGGCCAGCCCGACGCCCGAAGAACTCGCAATGGAGTTCAACGGCAAGGCGCTCGCCGACGTCACCGACCCGACCGACAAAACCAAGGTGCTCGCGAAACGCGGCGAGCAGCTCGCGAGCTTCGCGCAGCTGCGCGACGACGGCTCGACCGCGAGCGGCTGCTGGATTTTCTGCGGCTCGTGGACCCAGGCGGGCAACCAGATGGGCCGGCGCGACAACTCGGACCCGACCGGCATCGGTAATACGCTGAACTGGGCCTGGGCGTGGCCGGCCAATCGGCGGGTGCTGTACAACCGCGCATCGTGCGACGTCAGCGGCAAGCCGTTCGATCCGACCCGCAAGCTGGTCGCGTGGAACGGCCGGACGTGGGGCGGCGCCGACGTGCCGGACTTCAAGCTCGACGAGCCGCCTGAAAACGGCATGAGTCCGTTCATCATGAATCCGGAAGGCGTGGCGCGGTTCTTCGCGCGCGACGGGATGGCCGAAGGGCCGTTCCCCGAGCACTACGAACCGTTCGAAACGCCGCTCGGCTACAACCCGCTGCATCCGGACAACAAGCTGGCCGTCAGCAATCCGGCGGCGCGCGTGTTCCCGGGCGACAAGGCCGCGTTCGGCTCGCATGAGAACTTCCCGCACACGGCGACCACCTATCGTCTGACCGAGCATTTCCACTACTGGACCAAGCACGCGCGGCTGAACGCGATCATCCAGCCCGAGCAGTTCGTCGAGATCGGCGAGGACCTCGCGAAGGAGATCGGCGTGGTCGCGGGCGACCGCATCAAGGTGTCGTCCAATCGCGGGCACGTGGTCGCGGTGGCGCTCGTCACCAAGCGGATCAAGCCTTTGACGATCGAGGGCAAGAAGGTTCAGACGGTCGGGCTGCCGCTGCATTGGGGCTTCAAGGGGCTTACGAGGCCGGGCTATCTCGTCAATACGCTAACGCCCTCCGTGGGCGACGGGAATTCGCAGACACCGGAATTCAAGTCGTTCCTCGTCAAGGTCGAAAAGGCATAAGGAAAAGAGATGGCACTCCAATCACTGGATATCAGACGTATCTCCGCGACGACCGTCGAGCCGCCGCAGGTGCGCGCGCCGGTCACCGGCACGGTCGCCAAGCTCATCGACGTATCGAAGTGCATCGGCTGCAAGGCCTGTCAGACCGCCTGCATGGAGTGGAACGACCTGCGCGACGAAATCGGCACGAACGTCGGCGTGTACGACAACCCGGCGGATCTCACCGAGCATTCGTGGACCGTGATGCGCTTCTCGGAGTACGAGAATGAAGCCGGCGATCTCGAATGGCTGATCCGCAAGGACGGCTGTATGCACTGCGACGAGCCGGGCTGCCTGAAGGCCTGTCCGTCGCCGGGCGCGATCGTGCAGTACACCAACGGCATCGTGGATTTTCACGAGGAAAACTGCATCGGCTGCGGCTTCTGCGTGACCGGCTGCCCGTTCAACGTGCCGCGTATTTCGAAGCAGGATCGGCGCGCGTACAAGTGCACGCTGTGCTCCGACCGCGTCGCGGTGGGGCAGGAACCGGCCTGCGTGAAGACCTGCCCGACCGGCGCGATCATGTTCGGCACCAAGGAAGACATGACGCAGCAGGCCGAGGAGCGGATCGTCGACCTGAAGGACCGCGGTTTCCAGAACGCCGGTCTGTACGATCCGGCCGCGGTCGGCGGCACGCACGTGATGTACGTGCTGCATCACGCGGACCGGCCGTCGCTGTATCACGGGCTGCCGGACAAGCCGCGCATCGATCCGATGGTCAGGGTGTGGAAGGGCATTGCGAAGCCGCTCGCGCTCGCCGGTATGGCGCTCGCGGCGGTGGCTGGCTTCTTCCACTACACGCGCGTCGGTCCGAACGAAGTCAGCGAGGCCGACGAGCTGGCGGCCCAGCAGGAAGCCGACGAAGCACGCCGTTCCCGGGAGGCATCATGAAGCACACCGAGCATAGCGACCTCATCGACGTGAAAGGTCACCGCCTGATCGTGCGTTACACGCCGAACGAGCGCACCAATCACTGGATCACCGCGCTCACGTTCATCCTGCTCGCGCTGTCCGGCCTCGCGATGTTTCATCCGGCGATGACGTTCCTGTACTTCGTGCTCGGCGGCGGGCAGTGGACGCGGATTCTGCATCCGTTCATCGGCTGCGTGATGTTCATCTCGTTCCTGATTCTTGCGCTGCGTTTCTGGCACCACAACTATCTGGACAAGGCGGACATCCAGTGGATGAAGCAGATGGGCGACGTGCTGAACAATCGCGAGGACAAGCTGCCCGCGATCGGTAGGTACAACGCCGGTCAGAAGCTGCTGTTCTTCGTGATGGTGATCTGCATGATCCTGCTGTTGCTGAGCGGCATCGTGATCTGGCGGCGCTACTTCTCGCTGTATTTCCCGATCGAGATCATCCGGCTGTCGTCGCTCGTGCATGCGGCGGCCGCGTTCGTGCTGATCGTCGGCATCATCGTGCATATCTATGCGGCGCTGTGGGTCAAGGGCTCGATCGGCGCGATGACGCGCGGCACCGTCACGTACGGCTGGGCTCGCAAGCATCATCCGAACTGGTTCAGGGAAATCATCGGTAAATAAATGTGCTGCGCCGGCGCGGTCAATCAGTCGCGCCGATCGCAGCGCCCCCGCACCGGGCCGCCGCTCCTCGTCGATGACGGGCGGCGGCTCTTCAGTTTTCAGAGGTCGATACTTTGGTTCAACGCATTCTCGAAGCCGCCGACATCGAATCGCTCGACCCCTCGGCGATTCCCCGCATCCGCATGCCGGAACGGCTCGCGGTGTTCGCGCCGCGCGCCGCGCGGCTGCGCCAGCTGGCGGCGCGCAGCAATCCGATCGCCGGCTATCTGCGGCTGATGGCGGCGCTCGCCGACGCGCAGCAGGCGATCATCACCGGCTTCAAGGCGCAGCCGCCGAGCGCCGAGCTGATCGCGAGCGCGCAGCAATATTCGATGCCGCTGGTGCCGGCGCTGTCCGGCGCGCGCGATCCGGCGTGGCGCGACGTGCTGGGACAACTGCTCGACAAGGTCGAGGCGGCCGGCCCGCTGACGCCGCCGCTCGCGGCACTGTTCGCGCAGCTGCGCGCGCTCGACGCCGACGCGCTCGAAGCGCAGGCCGACGCGATCTTCGCGCAGCGCTTCGACGAGGTCGAGCCCGCCGGCGCGCCGTTCATCATGGCCGCGCTGCAGGTGGTGTGGACCGATCTGGCCGCCGACATCGACAAACGCGCGGTGCCGTATCTCGACACGCCGGGGCTGTGCCCGGTGTGCGGCTCGCATCCGGTCGCGAGCACGGTGCGGGTCGGCGGCGCGTTCGACAACTACCGCTACCTGCAATGCGGGCTGTGCGCGACCGAGTGGCATATGGTCCGCAGCAAATGCTCGAATTGCGATTCGACCAAGGGCATCGCGTATCACGTGGTCGGCTCGCCCGAGGCCGATGCCGAGGCGCGCGAAGCCGAAGCGAAGAACGCGGCGCTAAAGGCGGAGTCGTGCGACGAATGCCATACTTACCGCAAAATCGGCATTCAGGCGAAAGACTACGACTTCGAGCCGTTCGCGGACGACCTCGCGAGTCTGACGCTCGATCTGCTGATGGGCGAGGAAGGCTACCGGCGCGCGTCGCCGCATCCGTGGTTGTGGCCGGAACGCACGGCCGGCGCGGCGGCGGACGAAGACGAGTCCGCCTGACGCAACGTGACGCAACGGTAGTCGCAAGCAGGCAGGTACATGACCGGGATTGGCCCGAGAGGGATTGCCTGAGGGGGAGGGCTTCGTGAGCGATGTGAGCGGCTCGGAATTGCGCGCGCTGATGGCGCGCGTGCCGTCGGTGGAAAAGGTGATGGCGTCGGCGCAATTCGCGACGCTCGTCGATGAATACGGGCGCAGCCAGGTGCTGAACGCGCTGCGCGATGCGCTCGACGCATGGCGGATCAGCGCGAAAGCGGGCGAAGCCGCGGCCAGCCCGCCGCTCAGCGCGCTCGATACCGCGGGCCTGCACGCGAGCGTCGCAGCCGCGCTGCGCCAGCGCAACCGGTCGCAACTGCGCAGCGTGTTCAATCTGACGGGCACCGTGCTGCATACGAACCTGGGCCGCGCGCTGCTGCCGGACGAGGCGGTGCGCGCGGTGATGGGCGCGCTCACGCAGCCCGCCAACCTCGAATTCGATCTGGCCACCGGCAAACGCGGCGACCGCGACGACCTCATCGACGAACTGATCTGCGAGCTGACCGGCGCCGAGGCGGCGACCGTGGTCAACAACAATGCGGCCGCCGTGCTGCTGACGCTGTCCGCGCTCGCGGCGAAGAAGGAAGTGGTGGTGTCGCGCGGCGAGCTGGTCGAGATCGGCGGCGCGTTCCGGATTCCCGACATCATGAGCCGCGCGGGCGCGAAGCTGCGCGAGGTCGGCACGACCAACCGCACGCATCTGAAGGACTACGACGAAGCGATCAATCCGGCCACCGGGCTGTTGATGAAGGTGCACGCGAGCAATTACGCGATCAGCGGTTTCACGAAAGAAGTCGGCATCGACGAAATCGCGCCGCTCGCGCATTCGCGCGGGCTGCCGGTTGCCGTCGATCTCGGCAGCGGCACGCTGGTCGATCTGAGCGAATGGGGTTTGCCGCGCGAGCCGACCGTGCGCGACACCGTCGAGGCCGGCGCCGATGTCGTCACGTTCAGCGGCGACAAGCTGCTCGGCGGCCCGCAGGCGGGGCTGATCGTCGGGCGGCGCGATCTGATCGCGAAGATCAAGAAGCATCCGTTAAAGCGCGCGCTGCGGGTTGGCAAGCTGACGCTCGCGGCGCTGGAGCCGGTGTTGCAGCTGTATCGCGCGCCGGAGAAGCTGCGCGAGCGCCTGACCACGCTGCGTCTGCTCACGCGCGCCACCGACGAAATTCATGGCGCCGCGCTGCGCGTGCAGCCGGCGTTGCAGCAGGCGATCGGCGCGCGCTACACGGTGGCCGCGGAGCCGATGTTCAGCCAGATCGGCAGCGGCGCGTTGCCGGTCGATGTGCTGCCGAGTTACGGGCTGGTCGTCAGGATGACTGACGGTAAGCGCGGCGGCCGGCACCTGCTGGCGCTGGAAAAGCAGTTGCGCGAGCTGGCGCGGCCGGTGATCGGACGGATCGCGGACGACGCGTTGCGGCTCGACCTGCGTTGTCTCGAAGCGGCCGACGAGGCGCAGCTGATCGCGCAGCTAGGCGCGCAACCAGGCTCACAGCCGGGCGCGCAGCCGGGCACGCCGACCCATGGCAATTGATGTGAAATCGAAGGGCGAATACGCATGATCGTCGGTACAGCCGGGCATATCGACCACGGCAAAACGAGTCTGGTGAAGGCGCTGACCGGCGTCGACACCGACCGGCTCAAGGAAGAAAAAGCCCGCGGCATTTCGATCGAACTCGGCTACGCATACGTGCCGCTCGACGACGGCGAGGTGCTCGGGCTGATCGACGTGCCGGGCCACGAAAAGCTCGTGCATACGATGGCCGCGGGCGCGAGCGGGATCGATTTCGCGCTGCTGGTGATCGCCGCCGACGACGGCGTGATGCCGCAAACGCGCGAGCATCTGGCGATCGTCGAATTGCTCGGCATCCGCCGCGGCGCGATCGCGATCACCAAGGTCGATCGCGTCGATGCACAGCGTCTTCAGGAAGTTCAACAGGAAGTGAGCGCGTTCGTCGCCGGCAGCGTGCTGCGCGATGCGCCGCTGTTCGACACCTGCGCGACGCAGGCCGGCGATCCGGGCGTCGCGGCATTGAACGCGCATCTGCGCATGGAAGCCGCCGCGTGGCGGATGAGGCGGGACGATGGGCTGTTCCGCCTGGCTGTCGATCGCGTGTTCACGTTGGCCGGGCAGGGCACGATCGTCACCGGGACCGTGGTCGCGGGCAGCGTGAGTGTCGGCGATACGATGCTGCTCGCGCCGAAGAATCAGCCGGTGCGCGTGCGCAGCATCCATGCGCAAAATCGCGCCGCAGAGAGCGGACGTGCGGGGCAGCGCTGCGCGCTGAATCTCGCGGGTATCGAGAAGAACGCGATCGAACGCGGCGACTGGATCGTCGATCCGCGTCTGTCGCAGGCGAGCGAGCGGATCGATGTCGCGTTGACGCTGCTCGCCGACGCGCCGCAAGCGCTCGAACAATGGACACCGGTACACGTGCATCTGGGCACCCAGCATCAGGTGGCGCATGTCGCGCTGCTCGAACGCGATACGCTCGGCCAGGGTCAAAGCGCGCGCGTGCAACTGGTGTTCGAGCGGCCGCTGTGCGCGGTGCCCGGCGATCGTTTCGTTGTGCGTAATGCGCAGGCCAGTCGCACGATCGGCGGCGGCCACGTGCTCGATCCGTTCGCGCCCGCGCGCAAGCGTCGCTCGCCGGAACGGCTCGCGTGGCTCGATGCGATGCAAACGTGGCTCGACACCGGCACGCTCGACGCGCTGTTCGCGCGCGCGCCGCATGGTTTGTCGCGCGCGTTGCTCGAGCGTTTGACGGGGATGCCGGCGGCGGCGCTGGCACTGCCGGCGGATACGCGGGTGGTCGAACGGCCGGGACACGATGCGCTGCTGGTTGCGGGCGCTGCCTGGCACGCGCTCGCGGAACGGCTGGCGAGTGCGCTTGCGCAATATCACGAACGCTCACCCGACGAACTCGGGCCCGATGGCTCGCGCTTGCGGCGCATCGCGGCGCCATTGGTCGACGACGCGCTATGGCGCGCGTTGGTCGATGACGCGGCGGCGCGCGGCGAACTCGTCAAACGCGGGCCGTGGCTGCATCTGCCCGGTCACACCGTGACGCTCGACGCCGCCGACCAGGCGCTCGCGGCGGCGCTGCTGCCGCAGATCGAGGCCGGCCGTTTCGATCCGCCGTGGGTGCGCGATCTGGCGAGCGCGCACAACGTGCCCGAAGAGCGGATGCGTCAGTTGCTGCGCAAGCTCGCGCGCCAGGGCGAATTGTTCCAGGTCGTGCACGACCTGTTCTATCACCAGCAGGTGATTCGCGAACTCGCGGCGATTGCGGCGAGCGAGGCGCAGAAGAATGCGGGTACGGTGGCGGCCGCGCCGTTTCGCGACGCGACCGGACTCGGCAGAAAGCGCGCAATCCAGCTTTTGGAATTCTTCGACCGCGTTGGTTATACTCGCTTCCACCGTGGCCTGCACCTGATGCGCACGGATAGCCGCTGGCTCGATCTGGCTTGAGCTTCGCGGCAAAGTAGTCGATCAACGCATTGTTCAACGCATCGATCGACTCGTTGTTTCAGCAATCGCAATCACCGTAGGAAGGCATTCGTATCCGGTGGTGCGGCCGGGCTTCAAACCCGGTTGGGGGCGTCAGACGCTCTCAGGATGGTTCGACTCCATCTGCCTTCCGCCAAGTTATGGTTCTTCCATAATTCGTTCAGGCGCCTCTGTTTGCGCGCCAACTTTTCCTTATGTCGTCGAGCCACCGGTCGGCCATGCACTGGCCACCGGCAGCGCCGCAAAATCTGGCGCCTGGCTCGCTGCTCTATCGTCGTGAGCGGTAAACGACGCTCACCCATGTAATCGGTGGATCTGTGAAGGGAAACGAAATCGCATCACGCGTACACACCGAGCTTCGCTCATACGACGCCGTCAGAGCGCTCGCCTTCGTCGGCGACCTCAGCATGGGGCAGCCGACCGACCATTCGCCACGAACGGCGTGGCTCGCCGCCCGGTTGGCCCACGCAACCGGCGAGGGCGACGCGCTCGCGGCCACCGCCGTACAAGCGGCGCTGCTGAGGTGGTCGGGGTGCACGGCCAACGCGTCGGGATTCGCCGAGGTGCTCGGCGATGACGTGGCCGGCCGCGACTCGATGCTGACACAGCGGCACGACTGGACGACGACACTCGAACCGCAGGCCTTCAAAGGCGCGCTCCAATCGCTCGCGCAGATTCACTGCGAGGTCTCGGGTGAAGTCGCACGAATCCTGTGCCTTGGAGCCGACACCGAAGCGACGCTGCGCCATATCTTCGAAACGTGGGACGGCGCCGGTATGCCGGACGGCCTCGCAGGCGCGGCGGTGCCGCGCGCGGTGTACGTGGTGTCGCTGGCAGGCGATCTGGAAGTTCTTAGCCGCGTCTATGGCTTGCCGCGCGCGCTCGCCTTGATCGCCGCTCAGCAGGGGACGCGTTATCCGGCAGAACTCGTCGCGCTCGTCACCGAACAGGCGGCCGGCTGGCTGGAGGCACTGGCGAATACAGAGGCCGCCGGATTCGACGCGTCGATCCAGACACAGTCGATGCAGGAAACCACTTCGGCCGAACTGATCGGTGATGTGATCGACCTCAAGCTGCCGTGGATGACCGGCTACTCGCGCGCGGTGGCACGCGCCGCGGCTGCTTGCGGCAGGCAGCTCGGCGCCGACGATGCGTGTCAGGCGCGTCTTTACACGGCGGCCCTGATTCACGGCATGGGACGCGCCGCGGTGCCGAACGCGATCTGGAATTCGCCGGCGCGCCTGTCCGCCGCCGAGTGGGAAAAGGTGCGGCTCGTACCGTACTGGACCGCGCGCGCCGGCAAACAGACCGGCTCGCTCGCGCAGGCCGCGGAACTGGCTTCACATGCGTATGAACGGCTCGACGGCTCCGGCTATTTCCGCGGCGTAAGCGGGCCGGCGTTGTCGTTCGAAGCGCGCGTGCTGAGTGCGGCGGTCGCGTTTGTCGCGCTGGGCCAGAAGCGGCCGTGGCGCGACGCGTTGCCTTCCGGCGAAGTCGCCCAACGGTTGCGCAGCGAAGCGAACGAAGGCCGCTTCGACGGCGAAGTCGTCGCGACGCTGATCGACGCGAGAGGTGCGGGAGGCGCGCCGCCGCGCGGTACGCGCGCGACGCGTGCGCACCAGCCAACCATCCGGCTTTCCGCGCGCGAGATCGACGTGCTGCGCTCGATCAGCCGCGGCGCCAGCAACAAGGAAGCGGCCCGCGAACTCGACCTGAGCCCGAGCACCGTGCGCACGCACGTCGAAAGCGTGTTTCGCAAGCTCGAGTGCTCGACGCGTGCCGCCGCGACGTTGAAGGCTTCGACGTTGGGTTTGTTGTAGAAGCGATTTACATCGGCGGCGCGACACCGTCCTTCTCGACGACGATCACGTGTCCGTCATAGGCGCCGTTCTTTGCCGGGGTGGCCACGACGAAGACCTTTTTGCCGGCCGTCAAATCGGCGCGCGTCGCCGGGACGAGCGTCACGACCGGCACATTGACCGGCACATTGATGGTGTTGCTGCCACCCTTGTACGAAAGCTTGAGGTCGCGCCCGCTGGTGCCTTGCACGACCGTGTCCACGTTCGCGTTCGTCATCGTGCTGTTGGCGCCGAGATCCCACGCATAGTGACCTTCGCCCGTGCCGCGCGCGGCTTCGGGAAAGACCAGCACTTCCTTCGCGGTCAGCTTGCCGTCCGGGCCCGGCACCGCGGCCGAGCCCACATACGAGCCGGGTTTGATATCGGCAAGCTCGATTTTCTTCACCGCGTTCACGCCGGCCTTCTGATCGACCTCGATGGTCACGGTGTCGCCGCTGCGGCGATGGATCTGCAGGGTGTCGCCGGAAAGCGAGACGATCTCGCCACGAATCCGTTCGGGCTTGCCCGCGGGAGATTGTGCGAGGGCAGCGCCGGAGAGCGTCAGCGCGACAAGGGAAGCGGCGAGTTTGAGTCGAATGGACATGGGTACTCCGTTGGGTGGGTTGCGGTTAGAAGATTCAGCGACGCCGGGCTTAACGCTCAGCTACCGCCGAACCAGTTGTATCCCTGGTTTTCCCAATAGCCGCCAGGGAACGTGTTGGTGACCGTGATCGCGACGATGTGTTTCGGGTTCTTGTAGCCGAGCTTGGTGGGGATGCGCAGCTTCATCGGAAAGCCGTACTTCGCGGGCAGGGTACTGCCGTCGTATGTCAGCGTCAGCAGAGTTTGCGGATGCAGCGCGGTCGGCATGTCGATGCTGGTCCAGTAGTTGTCCGCGCAGTGCAAAGCCACGTATTTCGCGGTGGTATCGGCGCCGGCTCGCAGCAGGAAGTCGGCGAATCGCACGCCGCCCCATTTGCCGATCGCGCTCCATCCCTCGATGCAGATGTGCCGCGTCACCTGGCTTTCCTGCGGCAACGCATGCAGTTCGTCGAGTGTCCAGATGCGTTTGCCGTTCACGAGTCCGCCAAGTTCGAGACGATAGCTATGCGCGTCCACGTCCGGCACCTGATCGATGTCGTAGTACGCGTTGAAGGGGAATGGCCGCGTGATCGTCGATTCAGGGTAAGTCGGCGCGAGCTTGCGCGGGTCGAACAGCAGCGCCTGCGCGTCGTCGTTGAACGACGACACCCGGCGCAGCATGGTATTGACCGACTTGTCGTTCGTGAGGTCGCAGCCCGACAGCAGCATCAGGCCGCCCAGCGTCAGGATACGCTTGCCGAGCAGGCGGCGCTGCGGCGATTGCAGTTCGTTTCGCGCGTCCCTGATGATGGTTTCCGCATCGGAATGCCATGCCGCGCCTGGCTTGCGAACATGTTTCGGACTATTCATGACTATCGGCCTCGAATCATCGTGAGCAGCGAGCGCGGAACGAGCGCGACCATCGCGACGTGAATCGCGGTAAAGCCGACAAGCACGCTCATCGCGGCGAAATGGACGACGCGTGCGTTATCGAATCCGCCCATCAAGGTTCGAAGGACCCCGAACTGAACCGGTTTCCAGATAGCCAGACCCGACGCGACCAGAAGCGCGATATCGGCGATCACGACGAGATAGGCGAGCTTTTGCACCGCGTTGTAGTGGCCGGGCTCGCTGTGGCTGAGCTTGCCACGCAGCGCCGCGACGAAGTCGGAAACGATGGCCCGCGCGCCGACCGGAAACAGCGTCTTGCGCAGTCGTCCTGTCGCGATGCCCAGCACCAGGTAGGCGAGAAAGTTGGCGACCAGAATCCACATGACCGCGAAGTGCCAGAGCAGCGCGCCGCCCAGCCAGCCGCCGAGCGTGATCGATACCGGAAACGTGACTGCCGGAAAAATCGGGGATGCGTCATACACGAGCAAGCCGCTCAGACACATGGCGATAGCGGCCGTGGCGTTGACCCAATGGAAAATGCGGACCCACGCGGGGTGTACCGTCGAATGCTTCAAAGAGACCTCCGTCGTTGGCGAGTGACTCGTGCCTGCCGCCACTGCGGCGATCGGTATGGACAGCAGGATCGCAGCGCGGGCGGCTTATCGGTATCGGTCGAATGACGGATCCTGGCCACCGCGAGGTTGCGCTACATTCCCGTCTCCTTCTGCGCTGAAAACTGCAACTTCAAAATGGAGTACCTACGATGGATCTGCAATTGCACGGAAAGAAGGCTCTCGTCACCGGCAGCAGCAAAGGAATTGGCGAAGCAATCGCGAGGAAACTCGCGCAGGAGAAGGCGACTGCCATCGTTCACGGTCGCGACGAACGGCAGGCAGAGCAGGTGGCCAATGAAATCATCGCGCAGGGCGGTCACGCGTATGTGGTCGTCGGCGATCTGACACGCGACGACGATGTGCAACGACTGGTCGAGAATGCGGTAAAGCTTGCCGGTCCTATCGATATCCTGGTCAACAACGCCGGCGGGTCGGGCGGCTCAAAAGAGGGTTGGGCAAATACACAACCGTCTTCCTGGGCGTCCGCTTACGATCGCAACGTGCTGGCTGCACTTCGCATCACTAACCGGCTGTTGCCCGGGATGAAGCAGGCCGGCTGGGGACGTATCGTCAATATTTCGAGCATCGCGGCGACGATGCCGCCACCGGCCGCACCCGACTATTCCGCCTGCAAGGCCGCGATAAACGCGATGACCGCGTCGATGGCAAAGGCAGTCGCCGCGGACGGGATCACCGTCAACGCGGTTTCTCCCGGCACGATTCACAGTGCGGCACTCGATAGCCGTTTCCGCGAAGTAGCGGCGGAGCGCGGCGTGGCCGATAAGCACGCGCCGTGGCCAGTTATCGAGCGCGCGGTTCTACCGATGTTCGCTCAGGTTCCGGTTGGCCGCGTCGGGCGGCTGGACGAAATTGCGGATGCGGTTGCGTTTCTCGTCAGTCCGCTCGCGGGATATATCACCGGTGCGAATCTGCGAATCGATGGCGGTCTGTCGCCGGGTTTGTGAGTGTTTGTCCGCGCGAGCGGTACGTTGGAACCACGTTCGTACCGTTGGCGACGGTATTAAAGAGGACAGCGAAACCTCAATGCGGCGCTTCCGCCAGCAGTAGCGCGGCCAACTCCGCTGGGCGGTCCAGCATGATCGAGTGTCCACACGGGATCTCGTGGACTTTCCATCCCGGGGTGTCCTTCAGGCGGGCATGCGTGTCCACGAACCAGTCGCCGCCGTTTTTACTCGCGAACACATAGGTGCGATTGGCCACCGGTGCCGCATCCACTCCCGCTCGAACGCCCTGAACGAACGTGGCCAGCGGCTGCGGCCCCGACATCCGGTCGACCCACTCGGCGTCCGCATCATTCACGTTGAACACGGAGGCTGGAATAGGCGGAATCATTCCGTCGTGTTCGCGTGCCTGCGACAGGAACGCCAGCGCGGTGTCGGCGCCTGTAATGTCGACGAGCGACTGCCCATCGGCTGGCGCATACGCGTCGAGATAGAAAAGCGTGCGAATGCGATGGCTGATTTCATGCGCGACGCCAGTGATGACCAGACCGCCATACGAGTGCCCACACAATATTGCATCGCTGATGTCTTCGTACTTGAAGACGTTGACGATGTCCTGAATGTGCGTGTCGAGATTGATCGCCCGGTCGGCCAGGTGCGAGCGTTCTCCGAGGCCGGTCAGCGTGGGCGTGTAGACCTCATGTCCGGCCTCGCGAAGCTGGCGGGCGACTTGTGCGTAAACCCAGCCGCCCTGAAAAGCGCCGTGAACCAGAACGAATGTCGCCATGATTATGTGTTCCTTTGGTTTGTAGTGAAAAAAGCGTGGCGGTTTTGCGAATGCTTTATTGCGTGTCGCCTGCCGTGCGCAGCCGGGCGGGGACAGGCCACTGGCTGAGCGCGACTCCGATAACACAGATAACGGCGCCCCAGATCAGCGCCGGCGTAACGGGTTCATGTCTGAACACAACGCCCGCGCTAATTGCGAAAAAGGATTGCAGCAATGCGTAGGGGGCAACTCGCGCCATCGAAAATCGCGCAATAAGCCAGAACCACGTGATGAATGCCGCGATACCGCCGAGCATCACGGTAAAAGCGAAAGCCAGCCATTCAGAACTCGACGCTCTCTGAAGCGCTTGAACCTGACCGCTTTCCACGATCAGGGAAAGACCAAGAAGCTGGATTGCGGTGAAGAACGACATCCACGCAAACAGCTTCACTGGGTCGAAAGGGCCGAATTTCTTGGCCAGTACATTGCCCATTGCCAATCCGAGCGCGGAGCCGATTACAAAGAGCGTTGGAATAGCCGGCACCTTTAGCCTCGGATCCGCAATTGAAAGCGCAACACCAACCAGTGCGATACCGACGCCGAGCACCATGCGGCTAGAGGGTTTCTCGCCGAGCATGGGCCACGCAAGCAGCAGCGTGAACGGCGTCCAGAGCTGATTGGCAATCCCGGCAACGCCCGCCGGCGCCTGGGTCAAGCCGACAAAAGCGCACGCGAAATTCACTCCGCCCATGAAACACGAAATGATGAGGATTGGCCTGATCTCCGGGCCTCGAATTCGGCCGACAAAGGGGATGAGAATTGCGGCAATCACCGCGAATCGCAGGCCGGCAAAAAATAATGGCGGCAGTACCGTGAGCCCCGCTTTGATGACCGCGTACTGCAAGCCCCACAGTAAAGGGACAAGCAGGGCTGCTGCTATATGGATGGCTTTCATTGATTGTGGACTGTTTGGTCTAAAAATTGGCGCGACATAACGCGGCGCACCGCATTGTCGGGAGTTAAGCGGTCAGGCTGCTGATAAGCGCTTGCACGGCGTCCTTTGCCTTGCCGGGTTCGGAGCCTGTCTTGCGAACGACACGAAGACCTTCCAGAAAGCAGACGAGCAGGTGAGCCGCCGCGACGGGGCTCACGTTCTTGAGCACAGCGCCTTCTTTCTGCGCATGCTGCAAGGCCCTGGCTAGCCGGGCCTCCATTGCCGCAAAGAAATGAGCGATCCGTTGCGACACTTCCTGATCGTGCGCTGCCAATTCCATTGCTGTCGCCACCACCAGGCAGCCGCGCGTGCCGGCCGCGCCATCGGTACGCGCGACATAGCCGTCCAGACACGTCTGCAATCCCGCGAGCGCTGTCTGGCCCGACGCAAGCTCATCGTCCAGACGCTTGAGCGCCTGGACGATGTAGCGATCGAGAGCGAGCAGGAACAGCCCGTGTTTGTCGCCGAAAGCCGCGTACAAACTGCCTCGGGAGAGCCTGGTCGCTTCCAGCAGGTCCGGCAAGGAGGTGCCTTGATAGCCGCGCGTCCAGAAGATCTGCATTGCCCGCTCGATAATCCGGTCGGGGTCGAACTCGCGGGGGCGGCCGCGCTGGCGGTCGGCGGGGATGGTCATGTTCGGCATTGTTGATTTATAAACCATTTGGTTCATAATTGTCAACGCGCGCGGAAAATCTCACGCCTTACTTGCGTTCGCGGCCCGGATCATCGCCTGGAGACTCATCTGCACATCGGCGTCGGTGGTGGCCCAGCTCGAGACGCTGATTCGCATCGCGACCCGGCCCTGCCAAACCGTGCCGCCGCACCAGCAAATTCCTTCGGCCTGAAGATGGTTGATGACAGCCCGGGTTTTTTCCGGCGTGCCGAACGAGACCAGCACCTGATTGAGCACGACACGATTCAGCACTTCAAAGCCGTTAGCCTCCAGACCTCGGGCAAAAATCCCGGCATAGCGGCAAGTGCGTTCGACCAGCGCCGCAACGCCATCCCTGCCCAGGTGAAGAAGCGCGGCCCAGATATCGACGCCACGCGCTCGTCTCGACGATTCGGGGGTGTAGTGCGAAGGCTCCCGGTCGATCCCGTCGCCTTCTGCCAGGTACGCGGCATTCAACGACATTGCCGCGCGCAGAGCGGCAGGTTTGCGCACGAGAACGATGCCGTTGTCATAGGGCACGTTGAGCCATTTATGGCCATCCGTCGCCCACGAGTCGGCGTCGGCCACGCCATCCGTGAGCAGGTCGAAATCGCGGCTTGCCAGCGCCCACAGACCGAATGCGCCATCGACATGGACCCAGGCCCCGGCTTTTTTGGCGCGCTCGCAGATCTCGCGCGCCGGATCGAAATCGCCGGTGTTCACGTTGCCCGCCTGGATGCACACGATGGTCCGCTCATCGAGTTCCGGAAGGTCGCCGACCTGCATCCGGCCCCGGTGATCGGTCGGCACGATGGTGACCCGCTCGCGTCCGAGCCCCAGCATCGACAATGCCTTGGAGATGGTCACGTGCGTCTCCTTGCTCACGACGACTCGCAGTTCCGGCGCACCGTACAGCCCTTTCGCCTCCACGTCCCAACCCGCGCGGGAGAGCAGCGCATGACGCGCTGCCGCCAGCGCCGCGAAGTTCGCCATCGAGGCACCGGTAACGAAGGCGCCGCCGATGTCGTCCGGCAAGCCGAACAGAGCGCCGATCCAGCGCAGCGAAACGTCTTCGAGCGTGGCTGCGATCGGCGAAGTCCAGCGGAAACACGCGTTCTGATCCCAGGCAGTCGCGAGCCAGTTCGCCGCGATGGCCGCGGGCAGCGCACTGCCGATCACGAGGCCGAAGTATCGTCCGCCCGTCGTTGCAACGGTGGCCGGCGAGCCGGCCTCGTCGAGGCGGCGCAAGACTTCACGCGCATCCAGTCCGCTGTCCGGCAGCGAGTGCCGGAATTGATCCAGATTTTTCAGTGCCTCGATAGAAGCGATCACAGGCCTGTCATGCACGGACTGAACATAGGCGAGCGCGCGTTGCGCCGCGTCCTGCAGCAGTTCGGCTGTCGGCGTCGGTTCGCCCTGTTTGTCCTGTTTGTGCTGTTCGCCACTTTCATCCGGTTTCATACGGCTTGTCCTCGGGGTTCTTCGATAACAACCAGCATCCCATTGCGTGCGATTCGGCGGCATCGGGCAAATGACCGATGCGCTCAGGCGTTTACATGGGTTCGGACCATGCGAACGCAGCCTTCATCTGCACGACTTCTTGCGTCGGCGCGCGGCCGAACAAACGCTTGAATTCGCGGCTAAATTGCGACGGACTCTCATAGCCGACTCGTGCCGAAGCGGCGGACGCCGTCAAGCCGGTGCGGATCATCAGCAGACGGGCCTGGTGCAACCGCGTCGACTTCAGATATTGAATCGGCGTGGTATGGGTCACCGCTTTGAAATGGCGGTGAAACGTCGGGACACTCATGCTGGATTCGCCGCACAACGTATCGACATCGATAGGTTGTGCGTAATCGGCATGGATGCGGCGCAATGCCCGCGCGATCTGCGAGAAGTGTCCGGTGGTGGCGAGCGACGCGCGCATCGCATCGCCTTGCTCGCCACTCAGCACGAGGAAACATATCTCGCGTACCACGAGCGGCGCGACGACCTTCGCTTCCAGCGGCGACGCGAGCGCCTCCACGAGACGCAGCAGGGCGCCCGCAAGCCGCTGGTTGATCGGCGTGGAATAGATGCCGCGCGGCGCCACCGGTAGTTCGGTGCCCGTAGTATCGACAGCAAGCATCAGGTCGGTGGTGATGCCCGGATCGAGACGGAGGGTGACCGCTAGCAGCGGTTCCTCAGGTGTCGCTTCAGTCTCGGTGGAAAACGGCAACGGCACTGAAAGCACCAGATAGTGGTTCGCATCGTAGAGAAAAACATCGTCGCCGAGAAAGCCGCGTTTGCGTCCCTGGCAAACGAGGACGATGCTCGGTTCGTATAACACCAGCGTGCGACCAAGAGAGCGATTCGAGCGCATGAAGCTGACTCCCGGCAGCAGCGAGGCCGTGTATCCCTCGTTCGGCGCGAGCCGCTTGATTAGCCCGATGATTCGCTTTTGCCGCGCAAGCATGTGTCTTCCTGTGATGTCGTTACATGGTGATACCCACTATAGACGAATCGCGGAGCCGCTTCGTTCTGCTGATACTTTTAGGCAAGGATGCGAGAACGGCAGCTATGGTTCCGCAGGGCCGGCACACGTACATTTCTTCCCACGATTTCGAACTGGGCATCAGTTCGACCGACCATCAGCTTTGAGGAAATGGACATGTACGGTATCGAAAAAGAAGTGGACGGCAAGGTTGCGATCGTCACCGGCGCGGCAAGCGGGATTGGGCGCGCGATTACGGAACTGCTCGTTGCGCGTGGCGCGCGAGTGGTCGCGGAGGACATCGATCCCGCGGTCGAGGCGCTCGCCAGTGCCAGCATCGCGCCGCTCGTTGCGGATATTTCCGCCGATGGCAGTGCCGAGCGAGCCGTCTCACTCGCGATTGAGCGATTTGGGCAAGTGGATCTGCTCGTGAACAACGCGGGGATCATCATCAACAAGCTCGTGGTGGATATGTCGCGCGCCGATTGGGAGCGAATCATCGACGTCAACCTGACCGGTGCTTTCCTGCACTCGCGCGAAGCGATGAAGGCAATGATGCCGCGGCGTTCAGGCGCTATCGTCAATGTGGCGTCATACGCGTCGTACTTTGCGTTCCCCACGATCGCGGCTTATACCGCGTCCAAAGGCGCGCTTGCGCAGCTGACGCGAACGCTTGCGCTGGAGGCCATCGAGTACGGCATCCGGGTCAACGCGGTGGGCTCCGGCGATGTACTCACGAACATCCTCAACACCGTGGCTGCCGATGGCGACGGCGTCGCCGCGCTGGCCGCTCACGGGCAGAGCGCACCGATCGGGCGCGCGGCCGATCCGAAGGAAATAGCGGAAATCGTGCTGTTTCTCGCGTCCGCGCGAGCCAGCTTCATGGTTGGGTCAGTCGTGATGGCGGACGGCGGAATGAGCGTGAAGGTCGGCTCCTAGTAATCGAATAGAGCCGTCGTGCCGGGATCGCTTAATGATTCCCGGCACCATCGGCTGATATGCTCACGCGCTCTTGCTACGCCCTCAATCACACCATGCACGACGGGAGCGCCTTGTGATTACTACGCTGATTAGCCACGACCTGTTGCGCGGCGCTCTCGAACTCGAGCGGACCGAGCGAGGGGTCATCCCGCACCGCCTGCCTGCTCGCGCGCGTGCCCAGTGCGCGGATTTTCAGTTGGCGATGGCCGAGTCGCAACCTTCTGGCGTGCGCGTGGTGTTTCGCACCCAGGCGACGGATATCGAACTCGATGTCGTGCCCACGCGTTACGTGTATGCGGGTATCCCTCCGCGGCCGGCCGGTGTGTACGACCTGCTGATCGACGGCCTTCTGGTTCGCCAGAGTCGCGCGTCCGGCGGCGACACCGTGACAATCGACATGGCGACCGGCACGGCGTCAAAACAGTCGGGTCCGTTCGATACGCTCCGCTTCACCGGCTTGCCCGGCCATGACAAAAGAGTCGAGATCTGGCTGCCGTACAACGAAACCACGGAACTCGTCGCGCTGCGCTCTAATGCCCGCGTCGAAGCCGTGGTGAACGACGGTCGAAAGATCTGGCTGCATCATGGCAGCTCGATCAGCCACGGCTCCAATGGAGACAGCCCCACGTCGATCTGGCCCGCGCTCGCCGCTTCTGTCGGTGAGGTAGAGCTAATCAATCTTGGTTTCGGCGGAAGCGCGTTACTCG
This sequence comes from Burkholderia sp. SRS-W-2-2016, assembly GCF_001931485.1. Taxonomy (GTDB): domain Bacteria; phylum Pseudomonadota; class Gammaproteobacteria; order Burkholderiales; family Burkholderiaceae; genus Paraburkholderia. The sequence goes on from NZ_MSDV01000023.1 coordinate 33,919, forward strand.
ATCCGTTCACCGCACGAACGATGCGCGACACGGCCGCCGATATGATCAGCGTGAAAATCGGCATCAATCTCGTCAACACCGATCTAATGCGGCTGCGTGCATTTACACCCGCAATGCACGGTTTTCTCGACACCATCCGGGAAGGCCATCCGACCACACCGCTGCTGGTCATTTCACCCATCTATTGCCCGATTCACGAACATACGCCCGGCCCTGGGGCGTTCGATATGGACGCACTGGCCGCAGGGAAGATTTCGTTTCGGGCAACCGGTGATCCAGCTGAGTGCAAGGCTGGAAAATTGACGCTGACCGTCATTCGGAAGGAGTTGCAGCGCATTGTGCGGCAGAGGGCGACGAACGACCCGCAGCTGCTTTATCTCGACGGACTCGAGCTTTACGGCCAACAGGATTTCGACGAGCTGCCGCTTCCCGATCAACTGCACCCGGATGGACCGGCGCACCGTCGAATCGGCGAACGGTTCGCCAGTTTCGCGTTCGGCAGCGAAGGCCTGTTTTCCGCCGTGCGCCAAATGCGCTGAGGAAGGAGACAACCCGCGTCGAAGCTTCCTGTAGGGAAACCAAACTATAATGGCGCCGCCTATTCACTTTCGGATCGGCGCATGATGTGTCCCTCTCATGCAGCGCAAGAGCCTTGGGTGTCCTGAACGTTTTAGTGCCGGACCCCGCTTCGCCCGCGCCGATCCACACTCTCAGCCATGCACACTCAGTCCCGCGTTTTTTCAGCGGCTGTCGTTCTTGCGCTTGCGAGCGCACTGTCCGCGTGCTCGACGCCGAAGCCGCTTTATCAGCAAGAACAGTTCGACTCAGCCGATAGCCCCTATGTACACAAGTTCGACGCGAAGGCGGACGTCGCTTGTGAAGCTGCCCGCCGCGCGTTGCTCAGCCAGGGCTATATCGCCAGCTCGGCGAGGTCCGATTCGGTCGACGGCTCGAAAAATTTCCAGCCGACTGCCGATTCGCACGCGGTGATCGAAGTCCACGTCGTCTGTACTGCGGACGACCCCAGCAGCAATCACAGCACCGCGTACGTGAACGCGGTGCAGGATCGTTATGCTCTGAAGAAAAGCAATACGTCGGCGAGCGTCGGTTTGAGCGTGTTCGGCTCGTTGTCGCTGCCGATCGGTTCGAGCGACGACTCGATGGTCAAGGTCGCAAGCGAGACGATTCCGGCCGGCGTGTTCTATCAGCGTTATTTCGCGCTGGTCGACCATTATCTGAAGGTCCGCGCGGTTCGCACGGACACCGTGGCGACGACCGCGGCCGCGACCCAGGCGCGGGCAGCGCAGGAGTCTCAAGCACTGCCGTCGATCAACGATGCGATCCCGCCGATCGGCGCATCGCAGCCGGTTGCCGAGCAGGACAAGGCGCCGGACGCGAAATAAGCGGCAAACAGGCTGCAACTAAGCGGCGGTCGAAATCGCGGCGCCGGGCGCGCCGCGTCCGGCCGTCGGCTACGTCGCAACATCGTTAGCGCCAGACTCACACTCGCACGCCGACCCGCGCCGCTTTCCGGCCGTCGTATCGTCGCCCTGCGCCGGCACTGCGCGCCTGAAATGCTCGTCGATCTCCATCGTCTCCACGAGGCGCTGCAGATAGCGCTCAGGCAGGTATTCGCCGAGCGAATACGTTCTGCCGTGGTCTTCGAGATGGGCGGCCAGCCGATCGAGTGCGAGCTTCAGGCTGTCGGGCTGGGACAGGAATTTGATCTTGTTGCCGACTTCGTCGCCGGTCGTCGCCATGCTGCCGCTGTCGTGCACCAGCGCCGGCATGCCGAGCATCGCCGCCTCGATAATGACGAGCGGCGCGTTCTCGGCGCCGAGCGACGGGACCACGACCGCGTCGGCGAAGCGCCGCATCTGCGCGAACAGCTCCTGCTGCGGCAAGCGGCCGAAAAAGATCAGCTTGCGTTGCGCGATCAACGCCGCAAAGCGCTGCTCCAACGCCGCGCGCTCCGGCCCGTCGCCGAACACGCCGATTACGCCAATGCGATGGAAATCGATTTTCTGCGCGAGTTCGACGAATTCCCCGAGTCCTTTTTCCTGCGAAATTCTGCCCACGAACGCGATATTCAGACTCGACGTGCCATTGGTCACCAATGGCTGCAGCGCTTCCGGCACTGAAGACGGATTACGCACCACTTTCGTATTCATTACCCCAACCCGGTGCAGTGCTTTCTCCATGAAATCGCTGGGGCACAGAATGGTTTCGAAGATACGAGTCGGATTGAATGCGCCACGAACCGCATGCCAGTACAGCATGGTCATCAGATCGTGCACCGTGCCTTTCGGCGTGGGCCGGCGTGTGAGCACGGCGCGGGTGCCCAATGCCTCCAATGGAAAGACGACCGCGCGCCGCTTGTCGAAGTACTGCAGCGCGGGGTTGTAGTACACCAGATGGTAGTCGTGGCTCGTGTGATAGACGCGATAGCCGAGTTCGCGTTTGAGCCGCGCGATCACGTTCAGGATCGAGTTCGACAACGCATTGTGGTAGTTGTGCACCATCAGCCGATGAGGCCTGAAAGCAAGGATCGTTTCTTCCAGCGCGCGGGCGGCGGGGACATTCCACGACCTCGCCCACATCGTGGTGCCGACCGGGAAATGGCTGTCGTCGAAGCATCTCACGTCGACGTCCGGCAGCGTGCCGAGCAGTTCGGCCGATTGCTGATAAACAACCTCCGCGCCGCCCATCTTTGCATAATCGTTTATTACCAGTACTCTGCAACGCTCCATGTCGAACCCTGATTGATAGCGCGTTAGCCCGAATTGTCGGGCAATAGCTTTTAAGCCGGTCAGTGTTGTCGAATGTTAAAGAGCCAATTCCGGCACTTATGTATGCCGGCGCACCAAGCGCGCGATATCCACGGCTTTTTATAATTGCAAAATGTTCAAAAAATTAGCAAATGAAAGCTGTCTTATCTGCGGTAAGAATTAGTAAGTTTTGGTGAGGCTTTTTTAACAATTTCGATTAAAGAAAATCTAATCGACGATATATTGGGAGATAACCGGTAAAAGCGTTTTTGCCGTTATTACAGTTCGCTGACGCGTGCTTGCGGCGCGGACCTTTTGTTTTTTCGACCGGCAATCTAGTATGGTGGCGGTTGCGCTAGCGGTTCCGGCTTGCCGGTCGCACCGCGTCGACCGGGCGAGGCGGGTTCCGCCTGGCCGCTTCCCCCAATTACGTCCGCCTGGATCGGTCCACGGCAAAGACGTCACAACCTGGCCTTGCACAACCATGAGTCTTTCTCCGTTTCACCTCGCCATCCCGGTGTACGACCTCGCCGCCGCGCGTAATTTTTACGGCCAGGTGTTCGGTCTCGCGGAAGGTCGTTCCAGCGCGCAGTGGGTGGACTTCGATTTCTACGGACATCAACTGGTCATTCACGAGCAGCCGAAAACGCCGGCGCAGGAAAAGCTCAGCAGCAATCCGGTGGACGGCCACGACGTGCCGGTGCCGCATTTCGGCATCGTGCTGAAGTGGGAAGAGTGGGAAGCGCTCGCGGAGCGCCTGAAGTCGTTCGGCACCGAGTTCGTGATCGATCCGTATATCCGCTTCAAGGGCGAAGTCGGCGAACAGGCGACGATGTTCCTGCTCGATCCATGCGGCAATGCGCTGGAATTCAAGGCCTTCAAGGATATGAGCCAGTTGTTCGCGAAGTAATTCGCGCGAGCGCCGCGCGCAGGCTCAGGCGTGCTTGCCGGTCAGCGCGCGTCGGCGGCCTCCGCCAGAATCCCCCGCAACAGGTCCAGCGACAACGGCTTGGTCAGATGATGATCGAAGCCGGCGGCCAGCGCCCGGGCCTTATCCGCCGGCGCTCCATAGCCGGTCAACGCGACCAGCGTCACCGCATCGAGCTCCGGGTTCGCGCGGATCGCGCGCGCCACTTGGAAGCCGTCCATATCCGGCATGCCGACATCGATGATCGCGACCTCGGGCCGCGTCTTCGCGATCAGCGCGAGCGCGCCGCGCCCGCTATCGCTGATGGTCACCGCATGGCCGTCGAGTTCGAGCAGCACGGTCAGCACGTTCAGCGCATCGGTATTGTCATCGACCAGCAGCAGACGGGCCGGCCGCGGCGGCGCCTGCGCAACCGCCGGTTCGGCGGGCGCTTCGTCCTGCCGCGCGCGCAGGATCGGTAGCCGCAACGCAAACCGGCTGCCTTTGCCGGCTCCTTCGCTATGAACGCCGATCGAGCCGCCGTGCAGTTCCACCAGCCGCTTCGCCACCGCGAGCCCGATCCCGAGGCCGCCTTCCGAGCGTCTTGCATCGCCGGACGATTGCGCGAACAGATCGAAGATTCTCGGTTGAATCAGCGGATCGATACCGATGCCGTTGTCCTTCACGTCGATCGCGACGATGCCGGCATCGTCGCCCGCGAGCGGCTCGACCGCCAGTTCGATCACGCCGCCGGCCGGCGTGTATTTCGCCGCGTTCGACAGCAGATTGCCCAGGATCTGACTGAGTCTGACCGGGTCCGCGTGGACGGCGAGCGGCGCGTCCATCCCGGTCCGGATCAGCGTATGGCCGCGCGCCGCGAGGTCGTGGCTCACCAGCGCGAGCGCATCGTCGACGATCTCGTTCAACCAGCCGTCGCGCGGCTTGAGCACCAGCTTTCCGTGCTTGAGCCGTGCCGCGTCGAGCAGTTCGTCGAGCAGCGTGCGCAAATAGCCGCATTGCCGTTCGGCGATGGTCAGCACTTTGTCGATCCTCGCATCGCTGGACGGCATGCGCTTCGCGACGGCGAGCGCGCCGTCGATCGACGCCATCGGATTTCTCAGCTCGTGCGCGAGCATCGCGATAAATTCGTTATGCCGACGATCGCTCTCCGCACCGGCGTCGCGCACGTTGACCATCGTGACAGCAGCCCCGGCGACCGCCGCGAGATTCGACAGCAGCCGCAGGTCTTCCTGGTCGAAGCGGCGTTCGGCGCAGTGCGCCATCACCCAGACCGCGCCGAGATGACCGCTGTCCGACGGAATCGGCACGACGATCCCCTCGGGAATGTCGATCTCCAACGCGCGCAAACAGGCGAACTGCTGCTGCGGCGCGACGAACAGGCGCGGCAGGCCGGCGTCGAGCGTGATACCGCATGGGCATTCGTTCCAGGCGGTGGTGCGGCCCTGGAGGCCCGCGCATTGGCCGGCCACCGAGAGCCAGCGGAAACAGCGGCCGTCCGGCGTTTCTTCGACGAGGCTGATGCCGGCGCTGCCGGCATTGCACAGTGCTAACGCTTCGTTCGCGATCGCGTTCAGCAGGTCCGCGCGCGAACCCATTTGCGCGCGCGCAAGACGGACCAGCGCGAGGTTTTCGCGCGCGTAATCGGGCGTCCTCGGCAAGCGCTTCGCGAGTTCGTCAGTGTCGATCGACATGGGAAATTAGACAGAGAGTGGGGGCACGGCCACCGGTAACGCCCGCCAGCGAATCTGGCCGTGCCGAGTATAGTGGACTTCGGGTCGCTTTCCGTGCCCGCCAAAATATACTGCGCATTTGGTCGGTCCTTTACGGCTGGCGCCGCTCACCCATCATCCGGTTGAGATTCGCGACGATCAGCTCGCGGTGATCCAGCATCGCCTCGCGGGTTTCCCGCAGTACCGCGAGCAGGTCCAGCGCGATCGAAATGTCGTGGCCGTCGCGGCGCATTTCTTCCGTCAGCTGGTCCTGCCGCAAAATCCGCTCGTCGGCATGCCGGAGGTCTTCCTCTGCCTTCGCGAGTGCTTTCAGCTCGAGTTCAATGTCCATGACGACTCCGGTCGATCTGCGTTCTCCCGTCGGTCAACGCGCTCCGCTCATTTGCCGCTCGCCGCGGATTTTCGCGTGCGCGGTCGTATGGAGTCCCGAGCGACGCTGCAGCGCGCCACCGCCGGCGGCACTCGCGGCATCGAACAGCAGACTGACGATCTCCCGCGTCGGCACGCTGGTGACGAGCGTGAACACCTTCGCGGGCCGAAACCACCGGCATCTGAGAATCTCGTTGCTCGGCGCCGGCCGCGCGTCGTCGGCGAGGATTGCGTAGAACACGTGATGGCGTTTGTTCAGGCCGCCGAACTGAAACAGATAGTGCAGATCGTGCGCGGTGAGCGTGGCTTCTTCGCTCAGTTCGCGTATGCCGGCGTCGGCCGGCGATTCGTCGCGCCGGATCGTGCCGCCGGGCAACGACCATCTCGATCGCTCGCGTTGGACCAGCAGAACCCTGCCGCGCTGCCAGCACACGATGGTTGCTCGCTGTTTCATGCTTGTCGGTTCCCGCTCTTGAATATAGGCTTCCTAACGGCCGTCGAACAGCCGCACCGCGTCGTGCGGCGGCTTCGCGCATCATTGCGCATAGCTTTAGCAAGGTACAGGCCCGGCCTGGCTGGATGACGCCGTAGGCACGGAGCGCCGCGCCCGCCCGCGGGCCGGCGAAACACCGCGGCTTCTCCGAGGAATAGTCGTTGCTGTTTGTCGTAAACCGTCGTAGAAAAGCCTGTCGAAAACCCAGACCACGGCGAGCCCGCGCCCGCCGCGCCTCCGACATAGGGATAACTCAAATGCCTCAACTGCTTTGCGATATCTGCGGCGTGCGACCCGCCACCGTTCGCCTTGCGTTGCTTCAGAACGGCCAGCGCAGAATCGTCGATGTATGCGATTTTCATTATGGACAACTGACCCGGCATCAACGCTCGCTGTCGCCGCTCGAAGCGCTGTTCCGCGCCGGCGCGCTGGACGGCGGCGAGCAGGAAGGCGAACCCGGTGAACCCGGCGCGGCCATTCCGGGCAGCGCGCCGCGCCAGCAGGTGGCGGGCGTCGAAGGCGTCGCGATCGAGCAGTATTTCAGCGACCTGACCCGCGAGCTATTGCAGCGCTCGGTGGAGCGCGCCGCGCAATTCGGGCGGCGCGAGGTCGACACCGAGCATCTGCTGTACGAGCTCGCCGATCACGCGGTGGTGATTTCGATCCTGAAGAGCCTGGGCATCTCGGCCGACGAGGTGCACGCGTTCATCGATGCGAACGCGCAGCGCCGCGAGCCGCTCGACGCCGCGCACAGCGGCCCGATGGGCGTGTCGCCGCGCCTGAAGAGCGCGCTGGATCGCGCGTTGGCCGCGTCGCGCCAGCTCGGCCACAGCTACGTGGGCCCCGAGCATCTGCTGATCGGCCTCGCGCAGGTGCCGGACAGCTTCGCCGGCGATCTGCTCGCGCGCCTGGGCGCGACGTCGCAACCGCTGCTGCAGCAGACGCACCGCGCGGTGGGTCCGGGCAGCGAGCCGCGCAAGGCGAGCGAGCCGTCGCGCACTCCGCATCTCGACAAATTCAGCCGCGACCTCACCGCGCTCGCGCGCGACGGCCGGCTCGATCCGGTGATCGGCCGCTCGGGCGAGATCGAAACCGTCGTCGAAGTCCTGGCGCGGCGGCGCAAGAACAATCCGGTGCTGATCGGCGAGCCGGGCGTCGGCAAGACGGCGGTCGTCGAGGGGCTGGCGCAGCGGATGATCAGCGGCGACGTGCCCGAATCGTTGCGCAACAAGCGGCTGGTCGAACTGAACGTGAACTCGATCGTCGCGGGCGCCAAGTATCGCGGCGAGTTCGAGGAGCGCGTGAAGCAGGTGCTCGACGAAATCACCGCGCAGCGCGACACCCTCGTGCTGTTCGTCGACGAAGTCCACACGATCGTCGGCGCGGGCCAGGGCGGCGGCGAGGGCGGTCTCGACATCGCCAACTCGTTCAAGCCGGCGATGGCGCGCGGCGAGTTGAACCTGATCGGCGCGACCACGCTCGCCGAATATCAGAAGCACATCGAAAAGGACTCCGCGCTGGAGCGGCGCTTTCAGCCGGTGCTGATCCCGGAGCCGAGCGTGGTGCAGACCATCAATATCCTGCGCGGTCTGCGCGACCGGCTCGAAGCGCATCACAAGGTGACGATCCAGGACGACGCGATCGTCGCCGCGGCCGAGTTGTCGGACCGCTATATCAGCGGGCGCTTTTTACCCGACAAGGCGATCGATCTGGTCGACCAGGCGGCCGCGCGCGTGAATCTGTCGGCGACCTCGCGCCCGGCGGCCATTCTGGAGTACGAAGCGGAACTCGCGCAGTTGCGGCGCGAGCAGGACTATGCGGCGTCGCGCAAACAGTACGACCGCGCGCATACGCTCGGCGACGAAATGAAGGACAAGGAGCGCCAGCTGAGCGACGCGACCGACGCGTGGAAAAAGCGCGTCGGCTCGGATACCTCGGAGGTGACGATCAAGCAGATCGCGGAGATCGTCGCGAAACTCACCGGCATTCCGGTCGCGCAGCTGACCGCCGAGGAGCGCGAGCGGCTGCTGAACATGGAAGCGCGTCTGCATCAGCGGGTGATCGGCCAGGACGAGGCGGTCACCGCGGTCAGCGACGCGGTGCGGCGCTCGCGCACCGGCTTGCAGGGCAAGCACCGGCCGACCGCGGTGTTTCTGTTCCTGGGGCCGACCGGGGTCGGCAAGACCGAACTCGCGAAGGCGCTGGCCGAAGTCGTGTTCGGCGACGAAAACGCGATGCTGCGCGTCGACATGAGCGAGTACATGGAGCGCCACGCGGTCGCGCGGCTGATCGGCTCGCCCCCCGGCTATATCGGCCACGACGAAGGCGGCCAGCTGACCGAGCGGGTGCGCCGCCGCCCGTACAGCGTGATCCTGCTCGACGAGATCGAGAAGGCTCACCCTGACGTCTACAACGTGCTGCTGCAGGTGTTCGACGACGGCCGCCTGACCGACGGCAAGGGCCGCGTCGTCGATTTCAGCAACACGCTGATCATCGCGACCAGCAATCTCGCCGCCGATGTGATCAGCGGTCAGAGCCGGGTCGGTCCGGGCTTTCTGAACAGCGGCGCGGTGTCGGTATCGAGCGGCGTGATGGCGACGCTGCGCCAGCATTTCCGCCCGGAGTTTCTGAACCGGATCGACGACATCATCGTGTTCAAATCGCTCGACCGCGAAGAGACGCGCCGCATTGTGCTGCTGCAACTCGAACAGGTGCGGCGTATCGCGCATAGTCAGGACATCGAGATTACGTTCGACCCGTCGATGATCGAGCATCTCGCGGCCGAAGGTTATCGACCCGAGTACGGCGCGCGCGAGTTGCGCCGGCAGATTCGGCAGATGATCGAAAACGAGTTGGCCAAGGAGATTCTGGCGGGGCGGGTCAGCGAGGGGAGCAAGGTGCTGTGCCGTTACGATGCGAACGCCGCGCGGGTGGTGTTCGAGCCGTCCGGCGGCGGTAGAGGCGGTGAAGAACGCGGCGCCGCAACGGGCGCCGAACGTGACGGCAAAGCGACCGGCGAAATGACTGCGCCGCCGGTCGGGATCAACCCGCCGGCGGCGCAGTGAGGTGTCGAGCCACGTGAGGCCGCGTAAGACCACATGAGGCCACATGAGGTGACCGGCTGCTGACGCGTTTCGAACGCGTCAGTTCGCCGGCACTTTCTCGGTCTTGAACATCAGCGTCACGCGCAACTCGGGGCAGGTGCGCGAGACGCCGCGAGCCACATGCGGGATGTCGCCTTTGAAGAACAACAGCCGGTTGGGCTTCGGATAAATCGACGCGACGATATCCGTTTGCGCCTGATCGAGCAGCACGGTTTCGCCGGCCCAATTCGGATTCCACACGGGCTGCGGATAGTAGATGCAGGTATAGCTGTTCGGCGAATCCGAGTCGGTGTGAATCGTTCCCTCGGTGCCGAACGGCATCCCGTTCGCATAGCAGCGCACGAGCGTATGACCGGTGAGCAACGTGCTTTGCAGAAGCGTCCAGAACCGGTGGATCGGTTCGGCCTCTTGCTTCAACTCTTCCGAGCAATCCGGCGGCGGCCATTTGCCCGACGAGTAGCTATACGAAGCGGATTTTCTATAGCCGGCAAAATGCTTATGCCAGAACGAATAGATATCCTTTTTCGACTGGGACTTCCAACCGAAGTCCCAGCCGGGCGCATCGAGGAATGAATAAATAGCGTGCTGATCCACGATATCGAGTACTTCGTCATAGCACTCGAAAAATGGCTGCTGCGGATCAACACGTTCAACACTTTTGGCAGACAAGGCGGAACTCCGGAAAGAGGACGGTGATGGAGTGGTGGCGTACAAGACGATGCTTAATCGTCGCCGCCGTCATCGCCGTCGTCGCCGCCATCATCGCCACCGTCGTCGCCGTGGCCCTTGGCGCGCGATTTCGCGTGAGGGGTAGCAGGGGCTTTGGCGGGCGCTTTGACGTGGCCGCCATCGTCACCGTCGCCGTCGTGACCGTCGTCTCCATCGTGGCCGTCGTCGTCGCCATGACGCGTCGCGGCCGCCATCCGGAAACCGTTCATGTTGGGCACGCCTTGCTCAGCGATCGCCGGACTGACAGCCGGCGATACCGGCGGGCGGACAGTCTCGCTCGCCACCGCGCTCGCAATGCCGAGTTTTCCCAATACGCCGACTGTCGTCACCATGGTCGCAATATGACGTCGCTTGATCATCTCAAATGCCTCCGTTCAGTGAATTGGCAGCATTGGAATTTATCAAGCGAGTCAGGCGGCGCAATAGAACTAGTATTAAAGTCTGTTCGCCTAAATAAAGATATAAAGTGGCCGCCGCTTTTCGATGCGCATTGTGTGCTCAGTCGCTCGGTATGCGCGACGCGTTTCAGCGTGTCGAATCGATTGCGTTCAGTACGTCGTCGAGAAACGCCGCGGCCTGTCGATGCAGATCTTCCGCCGGCGCGGTGAACGCTTCGAGCAGCGTGAAATGATCCGCTTGCGCTGTGACTTCGAGCGCGGCGCGATTGCCGGCGCGTTGCCATGCATCGCACATCTGCCGGCTCTGTTCGATGAAGGCGGGCGTCTCGGCGCCGCCGACAGCGAACAACGCATTCGCGCAATCGGCGTGGGCGCGCGGCAGCGGCGAGTGTCGAGCGGCCGCCGCGGCATCGAGCCTGAGGTTGCGATTGAGTGTCGTGTCGACCAGCGGCGCGAGATCGTAAATGCCGCTGAGCGCGATCACGCCGGCAACCGGCGGCGTCGTCACGGGCGGCGCGAGCGCGAGTTCCACCGCGAGATGGCCGCCGGCCGAATGCCCGGCGAAGATCAGCGGCAGCGATTCATCGCCGGCGGCGCGCGCGACCGGTTCGATCGACGCGCGTACCGCGGCGAGCAGTTCATCGAGCGATACGCTCGGACACAACGGGTAGTTGACCAGCGCGACGTTCAGGCCGAGCGGCGTGAACGCGGGCGCGATGAAGCGGAACGTGGACTTGTCGCGCGATTGCCAGTAACCGGCGTGGAAATAGATCAGCGTGCCGCGCGCCGTGCCGCTTGCCGGAAAGAAGTCGAACACTTCACGCGGGCCCGGGCCGTAGCGCAGATCGGGCCGGCAGCCGGGCGCCGCGAGCGCCGCCGCGCTGCGTGCTTCGAACGACGCAAGCAGTGCGCCGAAGCTCGGCCGTCCCTGGCCCGTCACGTATTGATATTCGGCGTCCTGAATAGAAGCGGTAGCGGTCATGGTGCGAGCGGGGTCGTGGAAGGGGAGGTGCGAGTGTAGCGGCGCAACTGCGCGGCCGTCTGCTCGGGACGAACCCAGAGCACCGCGGCGGCGCCCGTGACCAGCAACAGCAGTCCGGTCAGCGTGAACGCATCGCCGAGCCCCTGCGCGAGCAGCAAGGAATGGCCGCCGCCGTGCGCGCCGGGCAGATAGCCGGCCTTCTGCACGAGCATGCCGAACACCGCGGGCGACACCACGCCGCCGAGCGACGCAATCCCGACCAGTGTCGAAATCACCGCGGCGCGCTGGCCCGGATTGACCGCATAGGCGACCGCGGTCGGCGCCATCGGAAACACGAGGAACGCGCCCCAGCCGACCGTGGTCAGCGCGAGCGCCCAGCCGCCGGACGCGTGCGGCAGCGCGACGAGACACACGCCCGACGCTACCAGCGACGCGCCGAACAGGCTCGCCACCGCGACCCGCGCGGAGCCGCCGCGGCGCATGATGCGGCGTCCCGCGAAACCCAGCGCGATCAGCAGCAGCGTGCCGAATGCCCACGGCAGCGCGTACACCACGCCGATGCGCGCGGCCGGCACGCCGAGCACGCCGCCGATGTATTGCGGCACCCACGTCGTCATCGCGCCTTGCGCCCAGAAGCACGCGAACCCGGCGAGCGTCGCGGCCAGCCACATCGGCGAGCCGAACACGCGGCGCAGCGGCACGCTCGGCAGCGTTTCGGTCGCGGAGCGCGCGAGCGGAGTCCGTTCGCTCGCGCCGCGCGTCCCGCTTGCCTGTCGATAGGGGCCGTCCTTGCCGACCCACGCCCACGCGAGCCCCCACACGAGGCCGGCGATGCCGAGCACGCCGAACGCCCAGCGCCAGCCGAGCGCGGGCGACGCGATCACCCACGACAGCGCCGGCGCGGCCAGCGCGGCGCCGAGCGTCGGCCCGACCGCGATCAGGCTGCTCGGCAACGCGCGGTCTTCGGCGGCAAACCAGCCGTGCGTCGCGTGCAGCGCGACCGGCAGCGCGGGCCCTTCGCCGGCGCCGAGAATGATCCGGCACACGAGCAGCACCGTCGCGCCGCCGCCCGCGAGGATCGGGAACTGCACGGCGGCCCAGATCGCGGTCAATGCGAGCACCAGCCATCGGCTCGGCAGCCGGTCGGCGACAAGGCCGACCAGGATCGCGCTCAGGCTGAACAGAAAAAAGAAGCTGCTGCCGATAAAGCCGAACTGCATCGGCGTGAGTCCCAGCTCGGCCATCGCGGGCCGCGCGACCAGGCCGAGCAGCGCCTTGTCGGCGAAGTTCAGGACCATGAACAGCATCAGCATCGCGGTGATGCCCCACGCCTTGCGGCGGGTGGCCGTGGTCACGGCGGTGGTCGCGGCGGTGCCCACGGTCGTGCTGATGACCGTAGCCGCCGCGCTGCCGGCCGCGTCTCCCTGATTTGCCATTGTCTCCATCGCATCGAACTCTCAGGTTGATTGCGTCTGTGGGGTGAGCGGCCCGTGCGCGGGCCGCTCCGCAGCATACCTCAGGCCGCCGCCGATACCGGCGGCGCGAACACCACGTCGTATTCGAGCGCGACGCGCATCACTTCGGCCGGGCTCGACATGTTGTGAATCCGTCGATACAGCTCCAGCAGCTTGCCCGCCGGCGCGGCCCAGAACAGCGCGGTGACCGGTTTGCCGGTGTTGTTGAAAAACGCATGCTCGATGCCGCGCGGCATCCGCACGAGGTCGCCGGTCGACGCGGTGGTCTGCTTGCCGCCCAGCAGCAGATCGATCTGGCCGTCGAGCACGTAGATGTACTCGTCCTGATGCGGATGCGTGTGCGGCGGCACGAAGGTCTCCTCCGGAAAGGTCGCGTGCCACGCGATGCTGTCTTCGCTGACCTGCTTGGGCACGTACACCTGGCCGAGGATATTCCACGACACCCCGTCGAGGCCGGCCTGTTTGCGGGTGATGGCGGGCGTTTCAATTGTCATGTTCGACTCCGGAAGGATGGCTGAGCCGGTCGAGCGTCGCTTTGACCAGCGGGTTGGATGACGCGAAGCGGGGTTTGAAACTCTGGCGCGCCGCGGCGAGATCGTCTTCGTCCCAGTAGCCGATCAGGATCCCGCCTTCGGAAATGCGCGGCTGGACTTCGATCGACTCGATGGTGGCGTCGGCGATCGTCACGCGCTGGCGCGGTTGGCGCGCCCAGCTAAAGAGCGCCGCGTGCAGTCGCGCGCGGGCCGCCGCGTGTTCGGGCGCGTCGCTGGCGCCGAGATCGTTGAATTCGTGCGGGTCGCTCGCGAGATCGAACAGCATCGGCCGGAAGTCTTCGAACAGCACGTATTTCCAGCGGCCGTCGAAGATCATCCGCATCCATGCGTTGCGCGGCTTGGTGGCGAGCGCGATGCGCGAGTCCTGGAACGCGAAGTCGTATTCGCAGATCACGTGCTCGCGCCAGTCGGCCGGGCGCTCGCCGAACAGCAGCGGCCGCAGCGACCGGCCGTCGATGATGTGCGGCACCGGCTGGCCGCCGTACACGTCGAGGAAGGTCGGCGCGAGATCGACCGCTTCGACCAGTGCGTCGCAACGCGTGCCGCGCGTGACGTCGGCGCGCTCGTCCGGGTCGTAGACGATCAGCGGCGCGCGGATCACCGGCTCGTGAAACAGGTCTTTTTCGCCCATCCAGTGATCGCCGAGGTAGTCGCCGTGATCGCTGGTGAAGACGATCATCGTCGAATCCATCAGCCCGCGTTCCTCGAGGAAGTCGAACAGGATCCCTAACTGGTCGTCGATCTGTTTGATCAGACCCATGTAGCCGGGCATCACCGCGTCGCGCACGCCGTCCTGCGAGAACGTGCGCGACACGCGATGCTCCATCATCGCCGCGTAGACCGGATGCGGGTCGGTCCGCTCGTCGTCCGAGCGCACGACCGGCAGCGCGTCTTCCGGGCCGTACATACTTGCATACGGCTCGGGCACGATGTACGGCCAGTGCGGTTTGATGTACGACAGATGCAGGCACCACGGCTGCTCGCCCGCGTCGCGAATGAAGTCCATCGCGCGGCGCGTGATGTACGGCGTTTCGGAGTGCTCGTCGGGCACGCGCGCCGGCCGGTTCGAATATTTGAGGAACCAGCCAGAACGGATCGAACCGTCTTCGTCGACGGTCGAATTGGCCCAGCTTTCCCACGGGTTATCACCGCCGAAACCCTGCTCGCGCAGGTAGTCGCTATACGCGGGATCGGGATCGTGGCCGGAAAAAGGATGGATGCCGTCGTCGCGTTCGTACGGATCGAAGCCGCATTCGGCGATCCGCACGCCGATCTGCGAAGCCGGGTCGATGCCGAGCCGCGACATGCCGGCGAGATCGGCGCGCATATGAGTCTTGCCGACCAGCACCGAGCGCACGCCGAGCGGGCGCAGATGATCGCCGATCGTCATTTCGCCGACTTTGAGCGGCACGAAATTCCAGCTCGCGCCGTGCGCGTGCACGTAGCGGCCGGTGTAGTAGCTCATCCGCGACGGACCGCACACCGGCGACTGCACATACGCGCGATCGAAAATCACGCCGCGCGCGGCGAGGCGATCGAGATTCGGCGTGTGCAGCGTCGGATGGCCGAAGCAGGACAGATGATCCGCCCGCAATTGATCGCACATGATGAAGAGGACATTCCTCACGCGTTTCCGCACTTGACGCTCCCGGGGTGAGGGTATTGGGGAAAGCGCCGCGCGGGTCTGCTACTACGTATGAAGAAAAGGGCGCGGCGTGGTGGTGAACCCATCGTAGCGGCGGCCGCGAGAAAAATCGCTTCACATTAAATCAACTCGATTACCATGGGTTATCACCCCCTCGGAGATACCCTGGTGCGTCTGCAACACCTTCATTTACTGCTCGCGATTGCGCAGACCGGCAGCCTGCGCGCGTCGGCGGACCTGCTCAACGTCACGCAGCCGGCGCTGACCAAGGCGCTGCGTCAGCTCGAAGAAGAGTTCGGCGCGGCGCTGGTGCTGCGCTCACCGAAGGGCGTGCGGCTGACGGCGCCGGGGGAAATGCTGGCCGCGCGCGCAAGCACCGCGCTGCGCGAGATCGAACGCGCGCGCGAGGAAGTGGACTGGCATTTGCGGCACGCGCACGCGCAGGTGACGATCGGCGTGTCGCCGGTCGCGGCGATTCTGCTCGCGCCCGGCGCGCTCGCGCGTTTCAGCGTGCGCTGGCCGCAAGTGGGACTGCGGGTGCGCGACACGCTCTATCCGCGCGCGCTCGAACAGGTGCGCGCCGGCGAACTGGATATCGCGCTCGGGCCGTTGCCGATGGAGGGGTTCGGGCGCGATCTGCTGGTGCACCCGCTATTCGATAGCCGCATCATCATCGCCGCGCGGCGCAGTCATCCGCTTGCGCACGTGACGTCGCTGGCGGCGCTCGCCGACGCCGACTGGGTATTGAGCGGCCCCGCCGGCGGTCCCGGCGATCCGCGCAATCTGCGCTACGAGACGGAGTTCGCGGGCACGCCGAAGGTGCGGCTCGAATGCGAGTCGTTCGCGACGCTGCTCGCGCTGATGCCGCGCATGGACGTGGTCGGCATCATGCCGAAGGGCTTCTTCGATCGGCACGGGCCGGCGATGGATCTGATCGAGCTGCCGATCGCCGACGCGTTGCCGAGCACGACGATCCACGCGCTGTATCGCGCGGATGCGCCGCTGACGGTGCCGGCTCAGCGGCTGCTGGATGCGTTCGTGGCCGAGGCCGCGGAGCAGCAGGGTGTCGCGTCGCCGTGAGCCAGCGCCGACTGATAGCGCGGCGCGAGTTCGAGATGATCGAGCAGGCCGCCGAATTCGCCGAGCCGGCGCTTCACGTAAGCCGGCACATCGACCCCCGCGTAATCGTAGAAGCCCTCGCCGGTGCGGATTCCATCGCGGCCCTGTTCCATGTTTTGCGACACGATCGCCGCGGGTTCGAAGCGCGGTCCGATCTCGCCGGCCAGATAGCGCGACGCGTAAAAGAGAATGTCGCAACCGCCCCAATCGATGAATTCGAGCAGGCCTAGCACCGAGAAGCGCAAGCCGAAGCCGGTGCGCACCGCCGTGTCGATATCCTCGGCGCTGGCCACGCCTTCCTCGACCATCCGCGCGGCTTCGTTCATCACCAGCGCCTGCAGACGCGGCACGATATAACCGGCCGCCGGCGCGCACTCCACGGGCGCCTTGCCCGCGCGCCGCAACAGTTCCTTGAGTCGCGCGACCACGGCGGGGTCGGTGATCTCGCTGCGGCTGATCTCGACCAGCGGCATCAGATGCGCGGGATTGAGCCAGTGCGCGTTGATGAAGCGCTGCGGCTGCGTGACGAGTTCATGCAGATCGGTGACGAGAAACGTCGACGTGGTCGACGCGATCGTCGCCGTGCTACCGACCCGCGCGCACAGCCATGCGAACGCTTCACGCTTGGCGTCCATCACTTCGGGCACCGCTTCGAACACGACCTCGCAGTTCACGAGACCCGCTTCGGCGCCGGCACGATCGACCACCTCGACACGCGCGAGCGTGTCGGCGGCCTGCGCCGCGTCGAGCCGTCCGAATTCGACCAGCGAGCGCAATTGCCGCTCGATCTCGCCGAGCGCGTTCTTCGCGAACGCCGCGCGCGCGGCGTCGTCGCGTGGCTTGAAATCGATCAGCGTGACCCGCAGGCCGGCGAACGCAAACGCGAGCGCGATCCCCTGGCCCATGCGACCCGCGCCGAGCACATGCACATGGTTGGGCTGAACGGCGCGCGTCGTCATGCGAGCCCCCGCTTCAGCAGCTCGCGCATCGCATCGCGCGACAACGACGCGAGCCCGAGGTTTTCGAGCGTGCGCCCCTCGCGATACAGATCGCGCTCCGCGACCGCGCTCGCGATACTCAGGAGTCCTTGCGCGACCGGCGTCGGCACGCCGGCCCAGCGGCCGACCGACACGATCAGCGACAGACCCAGCCGGGTGTCTTCGAGCATGTAGCGATGCGCCTTCAGGTCGATCTTCTCGCGCCAGTCGCCGCTGTCGGTCAGCTTGCCGTGCGCGCCGCGGCCGTACATCCATTCGTCGCCGTCGCTCGCGTAGTGATCGGCGAGTGGAAAATGCGGCGCCGCGTAGCCGAGCGCTTCGCGCACCGCGATGCGTTCGGCGTCGAGCGCATTGGTCACGCGGCGGATCGATGCCTGGGTGCCTTCGTTGTGGATGTCCCACGCTTCGAAATGTTCGAGCGGTCCCGCGTTCATCATGATCAGCGGCGGATGGATCACCGGACCGGCATTCATCAGCGCGCCGCTCAGTGCGTCTTCGATCGGCTCGACGCTCGGGTAGCCTTCCTTCAGGACCGGAAACGCCCACTCGGCCGCCGCTGCCGGCAAGACGCCGGTCGGCAAACGGGTCGCGTACGCGCTGATCACCACCTGGTTGTCGCCGTGACGGCGCACCAGATACGGCAGCGTGCCGGTTTCCGCGAACGCGACGTTCGCGCGATTGCCCGCGTCGGCCAGCGCTTTCGCGAACACATAGCTGCCGAACGTGCCCGGCGGCAGATACACGACCTGGCCATCGGCGAGCAGCGGCGCGAGCTGTTGCGCGAGCGCTTCGTGCGTGGTGGACGGCAGCGGAATCACGATCAGGCGCGCGTCGCGTACCGCGCTGCCGAGGTCGTCGGCGAGATGGATCGCGCCGCGCGCATCGCCGACCGGCACGCGCCGCGTGCCGCGCCAGTCCTTCACGTTCAGCTCGCCGAGTTCGCGCAGCCGCGCGGATGCGTCCGTATCGCGCCGCCACCACGTGACGTCATGACCCTTTTCCAGCATGTCGATGGCCGCCGCGAAACAGCCGTGTCCGCCGCCCAGTACGCTTACCTTCATCGTTCGCTCCTTATCCAGTGGTAGCGTCGAGATTAAGCGGGCGGCGCGGCGCGCGCACTTCAACACGCGCAAACGTTGTTCAACAGCGGCAACGCAATCGCGGGGGCCGCAAGCGGCGCGATCCGCGAGTGCCGCCCGGGCGAACCGCGCTATGCGGGTCAATCCGTTCTTGCGCGGACATTTTGGTCAACCGATGATATGCGTGAGGCATTTCGCCGTTTTTCTTCTGGCCATTGAACGATGGAAATTTCGATTCCGCGCAAACACAGCAACCGGCTCGGCGCGACCCGCGCGCGCGAGGACGTCCAACGCGAAGTCGCGAAGCTGCTTTGCGAGCACCGGATGGAAGTGGCGGGCCACGAGCCGCTGCATGCCGAGCTGTATGGGGTGCCGCTGCATCGCGCAAGTCTGCTGGAGCTGTGCTACGGCCGCGCGACCCGGATCGATGCCGGCGAACTCGACGATCACTTCCTGTTTCGCAGCACGCTCGCCGGTCATTGCGAGCTGCAATCGGGCAACCAGCGCGTGTCGCTGTCGGCGGGCAGCCTGAGCGTGTCGTCGCCGTCGCGCGCGAGCCGCATCAGCACGGACACCGACTGCCGCAGCCTGCTGCTGCGGGTCGATCGCGCCGCGCTCGAACTGCGCCTCGCCGACATGCTGCAAAGCTCGCTGCGCCAGCCGCTCGTGTTCGATCTCGAAGTGGGCCGCGCGCACAGCGGCGCCGCCGCGTTTCATTCGACGCTGCGCTATCTGTGCAACCTGTGCGAGCAGATCGACGCGAGCGCGCGCGACAGCCTGCTCGGCCCCGAACTCACGCAGTGGCTCGCTACGCTGTTGCTGCTGCAATTGCCGCATTCGTACAGCGACGCGCTCGCGCGCGGCGCGAAGCCGCCGCTGCCCGCGCACGTCAAACGCGCGCGCGACTATATCGACGCGCATCTCGGCGAGCCGCTGTCGGTCGCGACGCTCGCGCAGTCGGTGGGCGTATCGCCGCGCACGCTGCAAAACGGCTTCAGCCAGTTTCTCGACGTGTCGCCGGCCGAGTACATCCGCGAGCGGCGGATCGAAGCCGTGCACCGGGTGTTGCAACAGAACCCGCAGCGCAGCGTCACCGACGTGCTGCTCGAACATGGCGTGCACAGCTTCGGCCACTTCGCGAAAGCGTATGCGCGCCGTTACGGCCAGCCTCCTTCGGCGACCGCGAAGCGCGGCGCGTCGTCGTCGCGAGCGTCGTCATGAGCAATGCCGGCGACTCGCTGCCGCGCCCGGGCGACGAACCCGACGGCGCGTTACGCGTACAGGACCTCGACCTGAACCTGCTGAAGACCTTCAACGCGGTGTACGCGGAGAAGCACGTGGGGCGCGCGGCGCTGCGCCTGGGCATCACGCAGCCGTCGGTCAGTCATGCGCTCGGCCGGCTGCGGCTGCTGTTTCGCGACGCGCTGTTCGTGCGTACCGGCGGCGGGGTCGAACCGACGCCGCGCGCGCAGCGGCTGGCGGCGTCGATCGAGCGCTCGCTGTCGATTTTGCAGGCGGTGCTCGACGAAGGCGCGCAGTTTTTCCCGGCCAGCTCGCGGCGCACGTTCCGCCTGTATATGAGCGATTTTGCGGAGAGCGCGTTTTTACCGACGCTGCTGCGCGAACTCGACGAGCGCGCGCCCGGCGTCGTGATCGAAACGCTGCAGATCGACGACAGCCAGTTCAACGGCGCGATCGAATCGGGCCGGATCGACTTCGCGCTCGGCAATTTTCCGCAGGCGTTCAGCCACTTTCATAGCTGCGAACTGCTGCGGGAGCGCTACGTGCTGATGATGCCGCGCCGCGTCGCCGAGCGTTACGAGCTGACCGACCGGTTCGTGCTCGACGCGACGGTGCCGCCCGCGTTGCAGTTCATCTCGGTCAGCTCGCATCCGCAGGCGAGCGCGCTGCTCGACGAACACGGGCTGACGTCGCGGGTGCGGGTCGCGGTGCCGAACTTCATGGTGGTGCCGGCGATTCTTTATCGCTGCGATTACGCGCTGATCCTGCCGCGCACGGTTGCGCGCGCGTTCGCGCCGCTCGGCGAAATGGCCGCGTTCGAGATCGCCAATGCATCGACATGGCCGGTCAGCGCGTACTGGCATCGGCGCTTCGACGCGGACCCGGGGCACCGCTGGCTGCGCGCGCTGCTGATGGAGCTGTTCCGGATCGGCGCACGCGAGCCGTACGACAGTTGGCTCGCGATTCCGCCTAATTTGCGGCCGCCGGCGTCGAAGGCTTAACCCGCGGCTTTAAAACGACGTCAGCACGCCGGCCACTATCGAGCTGGCAGTGGCCCCCGGCTTGCCCACGGCCACACCGCCACCGCCCGCGCCATTGATCGTGAATGCCGCGTGCTCGCCGTTATGAACCATCGCCGCGCCGGTATAAAGAACGGTGCGCTTCGACAACGGATAGTCGAGCCGCAGTCCGTACGAATCGGCATTGCCTTCGCTGTCGGCGATCTTGTGATAGTGGCCGTAGCTCACGAGCAGCGACGCGTGCCCGATCGGCACTGTCGCATTCACTTCGAAGAAGTCGTTGTGCGGGTTCGAGAACGCGCTGGTCACCGCGGTCGTCACGTCCGGGCCGCCGCGATGGCGCAGATAGACGAACGCCGGCTTCACGAAGCCGAAGTCGTACGAGATCGCGCCGAGCACGTAGTTGCCGGTGCCGGTTGGACTCGTCGGCGACAACGCGGCCGCCGACGCGGTGCTGAACTTCTGCTGCATGTAATCGATATCGATCGACAGCGGCCCGTTCCCGTAGTTGATGCCCGCGCCATAGCTGTCGCCGAGCGTCGACGGCACATTGGTCGCACCATTCGCGCCGCGCGACGCGGTCGCGCGCAGCAGAAAGCCGGCGAGCCGCGGCGACGTATAGCGCAGCGTATTGCTGGTGCGCAGAAAAGTCGGTAGCACGAAGTTGTTCGCCGCATTGCCCCACGCGAGACCGGCGCCATAGCCGGGCAGGCTGTAGGTGACCAGGGAAGTGTGGAGCACCGTATAGGTCTCGCCGGCCTGCAAGCCGCCGAACGGCCCGGTCAGTCCGACCCATGCCTCGCGGCCGAATAGCGCGCCGTTGCCGCTAATTGCGCCATTCGCCGAATTGAAGCCGTTTTCGAGCTTGAAGATCGTCGCATAGCCGCCGCCCAGATCCTCGATGCCTTTCAAGCCCCATTGATTCGCGAACAGATTGCCGCCGCCGATGCGCGCAACGTGATTGGGCCCGAAGTTCACGAATTCGATCGACGTATCGATCCGGCCATAAAGCGTGAGGCTCGATTGCGCGAGCGCCGGCATGGCCGCGGCCATGCCCACCAGCGAAATACACCACTTCCAGTTGGTCATTCTGTCGTCCCGGCGAGAATCGTTGATCGTCGCCTCGCACACAAAAAGCCGCGAAGCGCGTGTTTTTGTCGAACAGCCGGCAAAGCCCGCGTGGTGCATGAGGGTTTGCCAGATAAAACCGGGGCGAGTCTAGAAACGCCAATATCGGCCGTCGATCAAAGCGGGCGCATATCACTTATAGATGCGATTGATACGCGTGATCGCGACATGCATATAAGCCGTGAAAGCCCGTGTAGCCGTGGCTTGCCGCGCGGGCGCCTGGTAAAACCTTTAGCCGGCTCGGTAATTGCCCCTGTATGAACAAGGGCACAGCCACCTTTGTTGCGGAAATTTGTTTGCGTACGCTGGTTCGCAGTCACAACAAAAGATCGATACACCGGAGAACCTGCGATGACGAACCCCACCGCCAGCCCACCCGCCAGCGCGAGTAGCGCGCCGCGCGCAATCAGTGCAGCGAGTGCAACGAGTGCAGCGAGCGCACCCACTGCAACCAGCCCGGCCCGCACGCGCGGTTACGCGTACGAGTGGTACGTCGTGCTGATCTGCATGCTTGCGTACATCTTTTCGTTCGTCGATCGCCAGGTGCTCGCGCTGATGATCGAGCCGATCAAGCGCGATCTGCATCTGACCGATACGCAGTTCAGTCTCGTGCACGGCTTCGCGTTCTCGCTGTTCTACGCGGTAATGGGCATTCCGCTCGCGTATCTCGCCGACCGCTTCGCGCGGCCGCGCATCATCGCGACCGGCATCGCGTTGTGGAGCGTCGCGACCGCCGCGTGCGGGATCAGCCAGAACTTCGTGCATATGTTTATCGCGCGGATGAGCGTCGGCGTCGGCGAAGCGTCGCTGTCGCCGGGCACGTATTCGATGCTCGCCGACTACTTCCCGAAGGAGAAGCTCGGCCGCGCGGCGGGCGTCTATTCGCTCGGCTCGTTTATCGGCGGCGGGATCGCGTTTCTGATCGGCGGGTATGTGATTGCGCTGCTGAAGCAGGCGTCGATGGTGACGCTGCCGATCGTCGGTGACGTGCACGGCTGGCAGGTGACGTTCTTTATCGTCGGCTTGCCGGGTCTGCTGGTCGCGCTGCTGTTCATCCTGACGGTGCGCGATCCGCAGCGCAAAGGGCTCGTGCAGGACGCGAGCGGCAACGCGCGGCGCGTGTCGCTGGCCGACTCCGCGCGCTTTATCCGTTCGCACGGCAAAACGTTTTTCTGCCACTACCTCGGCTTTTCGTTCTACGCGATGACGCTGTTCTGCCTGATGAGCTGGACGCCGGCGTTCTATATCCGCCGCTTCGGGATGTCGCCGGTGGAAGCGGGCTATACGCTCGGCACGATCCTGCTGGTGGCCAACACCGCCGGCGTGTTCTGCGGCGGCTGGCTGAACGACTGGCTGCTGCGCCGCGGCCGCAGCGACGGCCCGATGCTCGCCGGTTGCATCGGCGCGGCGGCGATGGCGCTGCCGGCCGCCGCGTTCACGCAGGTTAATAGCCTCGGTGCGTCGCTGACGCTGCTGGTGATCGCGATGTTCTTCGCGTCGTTCCCGATGCCGACCTCGACCGCCGCGATGCAGACGCTCGCGCCGAACCAGATGCGCGCGCAGATTTCAGCGGTGTTTCTGCTGATCTCGAACCTGATCGGTCTCGGCGCCGGCACGACGCTGGTCGCGTTGTTGACCGACAAGGTGTTCGGCTCGCCGCTCGCGGTCGGTCAGTCGATGTCGGTGGTCAGCCTTATCGCCGCGCTGCTCGCGACCGTGCTGCTGTGGTTCGGCTGCCGCCAGTTCCGCCTGAGCATCGAACGGGAAAGCCGGCACGCGTAACGCGTGAACCGCGCGCGACTCGGGCGACACGTGCGACTCGTGCGACTCGTGCGGGAAATCAGCTCAGCGCGAGCTGCTGCTCGCGCGGAAAGCACAGCGTGAACACGGTCCTGACGCCGGGCTCGCTGTTCACGTGGCAACTGCCGCCGTGCTTTTCCATGATCGACTTGACGATCGCGAGGCCGAGACCGCTGCCGAGTCCCGGATTGTGGCGCGCCGGATCGACCCGATAGAAGCGGTCGAAAATGCGCGGCAGATGTTCGGCGCCGATCCCCGGACCGGTGTCGGCGACCGACAGCACCGCATGCTCGCCGCGATTCTCGCCGCTGATCGTGACGACCGAGCCGGCCGGCGCGTGCGTGATCGCATTCGACAGCAGGTTGTGAATCGCCCGCGTCACCAGCCGCTCGTCGCCGGCGAAATCCGCGGCGCCGTGCGCCTCGATCGCGACGCCGGCGTCGTTGGCCATCGGTTCATAGAGCCGCGCGATCGCGTCGATCTGCGCGCCCGCATCGACGCGGCTCAGGTCGAGCCGCTGCTGCTTGCTGTCGGCCCGCGCGAGAAACAGCATGTCGTTGACCATATTCGAGAGCCGCTGATACTCCTCGACGCCCGACTCGATCACTTCGCGGTACTGCTCGGCCGAGCGCGGCCGCGCGAGCGCGATCTGCGCGGACGCGAGCAGATTCGTGAGCGGCGTGCGGATGTCGTGCGCGAGATCCGATGAGAACTGCGCGAGCTGCGTGAACGAGTGATCGAGACGCGCGAGCATCCGGTTGAACGACTCGGCCAGTTCGCTCAATTCGCCGGCCATGTCGTCCTTCGGCAACGCGCACGCCAGCCGGTTCCACGAGATTTCGTCGGCCTGTCTGGCGAAATTGCGCAACGGCCGCAACGCGACGGACGCGACCTGCCACGCGATCACCGCCGCTGCCGCCGACGCCGCGAGCACGACCGCCAGAATGAACAACGCCGAGCGCCGCAGGAATTCGCATTCCTGCGTCACGTCGTGCTGGACGACGATCCGCAGCGCGTCCTGACGGTCCGCCGGCACCTGGGTTTCAGCCACCCCATAGCGCCGCGCGCCCGCGCTGTCCGCGATGACTTCGGAGGTGCCTCGCGCTTTCGCCGCGAGTGCGGGCGCGTACGGCAGGTAGCCCGCGCTCGACGCGAGCAGGTTGCCCTTGTGGTCATAGATCGCGAGTTCCGTGTGTTCTTCATTGCCGGACGGGATGTAGATCGAGTGGTCCTTTTCGGCGATCGCTTCGGCCGGCACGTCGTGTTCGAGGCGCACGATCACGCTGTTCAGATTGTTGATCACCGCCTGTTCCGACGACACCGTGATCGAACGGTCCAGCACCTTGTACAGCACGAGGCCGCTCAACGCGAAAATCGCCGAGGTGGTCAGCGCGAACAGAATGGCCAGCCGCGCGCGCAGCGTGCGCGGAACGAAACGGCCCGTCACACGCATACTTCGCTCCG
The DNA here is from genome assembly GCF_001931485.1 of Burkholderia sp. SRS-W-2-2016. Classification (GTDB taxonomy): domain Bacteria; phylum Pseudomonadota; class Gammaproteobacteria; order Burkholderiales; family Burkholderiaceae; genus Paraburkholderia. Next base: position 58,943 of record NZ_MSDV01000023.1, read on the forward strand.
GTCTTCGAGCACATAGCCCATCCCGCGCACGGTGTGAATCAGCTTCGGTTCGTAGTCTTTATCGATCTTCGCGCGCACCCGCTTGATCGTCGCATCGACGATATTGGTATTGCAGTTGAAGTTGATATCCCACACCTGCGATGCGATCAGCGAGCGCGGCAGTACTTCATTCTGGCGGCGCATCAGCAGCCACAGCGTCGAAAACTCTTTCGCGGTCAAAAGAATCGGCGCGCCCTGGCGGCGCGCTTTTCTTTGCACGAGATCGAGTTCGAGATCGGCGACGCGCAGCACCGAAGTTTCGAGGCCGTGCTGATTGCCGCGGCGCAGAAGCGAACGGATTCTCGCGAGCAACTCGGCGAAATCGAAGGGCTTGGCGAGGTAATCGTCGCAGCCGATATCGAAGCCCTTCACGCGGTCGCTGACTTCGTCGCGCGCGGTCAGCACGAGTACCGGCGTGCGATGTGTTTTGCGTAATTCGGCGAGAACGGTCCAGCCGTCGATACCGGGCAACATCACGTCGAGTACCGCGAGGTCGTATTCCTCTGTTTTCAATAGATGCAAACCGGTAATGCCGTCTTCGGCCCAGTCGCACACGAATCCGGCTTCGGTCAGCCCCATTTTCAGATAAGCGCCGGTCTTGGCTTCATCTTCCACGATCAGAATTTTCATATTGTTGTCGAACAGAGAACAGGTTGTTGCGCGGCCGATAACCAGCACGCAGGCACCTGCAATTACAGCGGGATGAATGGAACGGAGGGGAACCGCCGGTGACTACAACTCGGGTTGCATCGCGACGGTATGCGCAAATAAGCGCCTCCGTATAGGACTCAGCTTAAAGGGACCGCGTGATTATGAGAATAGTTCCATATGAAACGCACTGTTGAAAAACGCGGTTATTTCGAGATATTGGGTCGCACGTGAGTCGATTAATTTTGAGATAAAGGACTTTCGCTTGATGACGTAAAAGTCATGTTCATGTCAGAACGACGCGGAGAGTGCTCGGCAGAATAGTCCCAAGTGGTACCGCCCCGGTGCCTCATTCAGTGGAGAAACATATGAATGCCAAACTGGTAATTGCGATTGTTCTGGCCGGTGCTTCCATCCAAACCGCATTCGCGGACCCGAGTTTCGCGAAGACTCGAGCAGAGGTTTATCAGGAGTTGGTCGAAGCACAGAAAAATGGTTGGACGGTGGCTGTCTCGGATGCATCGTACCCGGATATCGCACGCATTTACGAGCATCAGTACCAGCAGAAGACGAGCGAGAAGACCGCGGCCGCGGCCACCGCCGCGACCAGCGGCGAAGGACCTGAAGCGCACGGCACCAGTCAGTCCGGTGCGCCGAAGGCCGTGATGCCGAAGTCGGGCCGCTCGCAGATCCGTACCGACGATTGCGTCGGACCGGTCAGCTACTGCAACGTCTACTTCGGTTCCTGATTTGCCGGCGGCCGCGAGGTTCGATCGTGAGGCCCGCTACTGACGGATCGTCGGTTCACTCAGGCGGGTCCGCTCGACGCCCGCCGCTGGATTTTTTTTCGGGTTCATCCGCGCGCGCTCGCACCGCGTGCGGATGGTTTGTCTACCCGCTGTACACACAGGAAATCACGCGATGGAATATTCAACGCAAATGCTGGCGCAGAACAAGGTATGGGCGTACGAAGCCGCGCTCGCCGACTCTACGCTGTTTGGCCGGATCTCGCGCGGGCAGTCGCCGCGGGTGCTGTGGTTTGGTTGCTCGGATAGCCGGGTGCCGGCGGAATCCGTGACCGGCTCCGGTCTCGGCGATCTATTCGTACATCGAAACATAGCCAATATCGTGTCGCCCGACGATCCGAGCGCGATGAGCGTAATCGAATACGCGGTCGTCGCGCTGCAGGTGGAGGAGATCGTCGTATGCGGCCACTACGGCTGCGGCGGCGTGCGCGCGTCGCTGCTGCCGGCGCCGGACGAACTGCCGCATGTCGGCAGACGCATCGGGCCGTTGCGGACACTAGCCTGTCGCTGCGGCGGCGAGCTCGACCGGCTGGCCGACGTCGATGCGAAGACCAACCGCCTCGCCGAGCTGAACGTGCTCGAACAGGTGCGCTCGCTGCACGAGATGGAGGTCATCCGCGACGCGCCGCAGCCGCCGAAGATACACGGCTGGATCTTCGATACCCGTAGCGGCCTGATCAAGGTGCTCGACCCCACCGACGAATGAAGTCCGCGCACCCATGGCCACCCGCATCGCGGGTGTGCCTTTTTTTGTTTGCGCGTTATACCGAGAACATGTTGGGAGAATGAATTGAGTTTCAAAAAGTATCTGACGACGCTGCCGCAGGATGGCTTTGCGGGAGTGGTGGTGTTTCTTGTCGCGTTGCCGCTGTGTCTCGGCATTGCCAATGCGTCGGGCGTCGATCCGCTCGCCGGCTTGCTGGCCGGGATCATCGGCGGACTGGTGGTGGCGTTGCTCAGCGGTTCGCAACTGAGCGTCAGCGGTCCGGCCGCGGGCCTGATCGTGATCGTCGTGACCGGGATGGAGCGGGTCGGCGGCTTCCAGGGCTTGATGGTCGCCGTGCTGCTGGCCGGTCTGCTGCAGGTCGGCTTCGGGATGCTGAGAACCGGCCGTTTCGCCGGCTACGTGCCGGCGTCGGTCACGAAGGGGATGCTCGCCGCGATCGGTGTGCTGCTCGTCATCAAGCAGCTGCCGGTTGCATTGGGTATTTCGGACACGCCGGTCAATGCGCTGCCTGGCGGGATGATCGATACGCCGCTCGGCCAGGTGTCGATCGTCGCGTGCGTGATCGCGGTCGTGTCGGTCGCGCTGATCATGGTGTGGGACAAGCCGGCCATCAAACGCGTGCGCATTCTGCGGCTGATTCCGTCGCCGCTGGTGGTGGTCGCGCTCGGCATCGTCACCGTGCTGCTGCTCAATTCGAGCGCGCCGCAATTCGCGCCGCCGGCCGAGCATCGGGTGATGTTGCCGTCGCTGTCGTCGGTCGGCGATCTGTTCGCGGGCTTCTCGCTGCCGCGCGTCGAGCAGCTGTTCAGCTTCGACGTGTGGAAGCTCGCGGTCACGCTGGCGATCGTCGCGAGTCTGGAAACGCTGCTCAGTGTCGAAGCGCTGTATCAGATCGATCCCGCCAAACGCAAGGTGCCGGCCGATCAGGAGCTGAAGGCGCAGGGCGTCGGCAATATGGTGGCCGGCATTTTCGGCGGGCTGCCGATTACCTCGGTGATCGTGCGCAGTTCGGTGAACGTGAGCGCGGGCGGGCAGACGCGGATGGCGGCGATCGTGCACGGCATCCTGCTGCTGGCGAGCGTGTTTCTGCTTACCGGGCTGATCAACCTGATTCCGCTGGCAAGCCTCGCGGCGATTCTGATCGCCACCGGTATCAAGCTCGCGAAGCCGTCGCTGTTCGTGCACGTCGCGCGCGAGGGCAAGGTGTCGTTCGTGCCGTTCCTGTTCACGCTCGGCGGCGTACTGGTGTTCGACCTGCTGATCGGGATCTGTCTCGGTGTGATCTGCAGTCTGGTGTTCGTTCTGCTGATCAATATCCGCCGGCCGTTCACGATGGTCGAGCACGACGATCACATGCTGCTGTCGTTCCGCAAGGACGCGCTGTTCGCGGTGGCGGTCGGACTGAAAGAGCGGCTCGCGCATGTGCCGGACAACACCAGACTGGTGGTCGATTATCGACGCGCGGAGTTTATCGATCCTGAGGTCAAGGACGTGATCGATCGCTTTGCGGTGGAGTCGACGATTCGCGGTGTGTCGGTTCAATACCGTTGAATGTGGCCGCCGGTTCTTCGCGAGGAGACCGGCGGCTTTGGCCGTTAACGCTGCGATCCACCAGCTGGCCGCCTACATCAATAATTTGCAGTGACGGGGGAATACCATGAAACAGTTGCTCGTGCGCTCGGTCGCGCTGGCGGTCGTGTTGACCGGAGCGTTCGGTACAGGCGTGCCGGCGGCCGCGCAGAACCGGGGCGAACTCAACCGGCAATTGCTCGCGGCCGCGAAGGACGACGATTCGCAGGCGCTGCTGGCCGCGTTGCGGAGCGGCGCATCGGTCGACGCGCTGAGCCGGATCGGCGACACGCCGCTGATTACCGCGTGCAAGAACGGCAATAGCGCGATGGCGCGCACGCTGCTCGAGCACGACGCGAGCGTGCGGCATGCGAGCGAGCCGGGCGTCACGCCGCTGATGGCCGCGGCCTACGGCGGCTTCGATGACATCGTCGCGTTGCTGCTCGCGCACGGCGCCGATCCGCTCGCGACTGACCGGGTCGGCAAGACCGCGGTGGAATACGCGGTGGGGCAGGGGCAGACGCAAGTCGTCGCGCGGCTGCTCGATACCGGTATCGATGTGAACCATGCGTACAAGCACGATCTGACCGCGCTGATGCGCGCGGCCAACTACGATCGCGCGGAGACCGCGCAGCTGCTGCTCGCGCGCGGCGCAGACCGCGCGCTGCAGGACAAGCGCGGGATGACCGCGAAGGATATCGCGATGCAGATGAACTCGGCGCGGGTGGCGGGGTTGTTGGCAGCGGGGTAGCGCGGGGCGCGGGCCGCACAGGCCGCTTAAGCGCCCACGCTATTTGACGCTCGCGTCGACGTCGATCTGCTGCGCGGCCGGCACCATCCGCGCGAGCAGCGCCGGTAGTTCGTCGAACGAATCGATCAGCGCATCGCTTTGCAACGCGCCGGCCTCGCCATGCGCATAGCCGTAACTGGCGATCACCACCGGCAGCCCCGCCGCGCGCGCCGCCGCGACATCGACCGGCGAATCGCCGACCAGCACGCCCCGCGCGGGCTCCGCGCCGAGCAGGCGACACGCGTGCCACAACGGCTCGGGCGACGGTTTCATGCTGGCTAGCGTGTCGCCGGCCACCAGCACGTCCAGAAACGCGGCGAGCCCGCTGTTCTCCAGCAGCGCGGCCGCCAGCCCGCCCGGTTTGTTGGTCACACACGCGCAGCGGTAGCCGTGCTGCCGCAACGCGTGCAGTCCGCTGGCGACGCCCGGAAACACGCGCCCCAACTTGCCGTTGGTCTGAGCGTAGTGCCGTTCGAACACCGCGTGCGCGTGTTCGAGGTCGAGCCGCGCGTCGAGCCCGGTCGCGTGAAGAGAGCGGCGCACCAGATTGCGCACGCCATTGCCGATGAAACCGGTCACCGTGTCGAACGGCAGCGGCGCGGCGTCGAACTCCTTCAGCATCCGGTTGGCCGCGGCGGCGATGTCCGGCGCGGTGTCGACCATCGTGCCGTCGAGGTCGATCAGGACTGCATCGTAAAGACGCTTCAGTGCCATGACGCGCTCCCGTTTCCTGTGGCGCCGCCGTGCGTGTTCGCACTTGCACTCGCACCCGCATCCGCACTCGCACCCGCGCCGGACGGCGCGCTTTGCGCGGCGGCGGCCGCGTGCCGTCCGGCGTCGCCATGCCAGCGGCGCAGCGTCGCCAGATCGACCCACGGCGGCGTTTCGCCGTGCACCGCCGCGGGCAGCGGCTGGTGTGGATCGCCGAGATGCGGCAGGACCGCGAGCGCGCCGTCGAAGTTGTCGTGCGCGGTAAACGCGCTCGGCGTGACGATCGCCGGCACCTGCGCGCCGCGCGCGGCCTGCAGGCCGTTGGCCGAATCTTCGAACGCGACGCAGGCGGCGGCCGGCAGACCGAGTTGTTGCAGCACGTAGCGATAGACGTGCGGCGCGGGTTTTTTCTCCGGCGTGGTGGCGGCGTCGCCGATTGCCGCGAAACGGCTGCGCCAGTCCGCGCCGAAATGCGCTTGCAGCAACGCGTCGAGATTGGCCGGCGTGGTGGTGGTCGCGATCGCCACGCGCACGCCGGCCGCGTTCGCCTCGTCGATCAGACGCGCGATACCGGGGCGCAGCGGCAAGCCGCCGTCGCGCATCCGCTCGGTGTAGTGACGCGTTTTCAGCGCGTGCAGCGCGTCGACCACCTCATGCGCGCGCGGGCCGCCGGCTTCCGAATCTTCGAGCGTGCGCCAGTAATGCAGCAGCCGCTCCTTGCCGCCCGCCACTTTCAGCAGACGGGTGTAGAGCGGCTGATCCCAGCACCAGTCGAGGCCGGCTTCCGCGAACGCGGCGTTGAACGCGTGCAGATGGGCGGATTCGGTATCGGCGAGCGTGCCGTCGACGTCGAAGATCAGGGCCTGCATCGTGGGGTCCTTGCGCGGCGCCATGCCGTCAGATACGGACCACGATAGCCGAGCCGCCAGGCGAAGCAAACTCAGAGATTCTTTCGCCTCCGATAAGGCGGTCTTTATGTGCGCGCCGCGCTACCTCACCGGCGCGGCTGCGGATCGGTCACGAAGCCGATCTTCGTGAGCCCGCCGCCTTGCGCGGCCGACATCACCAGCGCGACCCGTTCATACGGCACCTTGCGGTCCGCGCGCAGATGCAGTTCCGGTTGCGGCTGAGCGAGCGCGGCCTGTGCGATGCGCGCGCGCAAGCCGTCGTCGCTGACCGGCTGGCCGTCCCACAGCACCGCGCCGTCCGCCTGCACCGCGACATCGACGTGCGCGGGCTTGAGCGTTTGCGGCTGGCTGCTCGCGCGCGGCAGATCGATCCTGACCGCATGCTGCATCGCCGGAATCGTGACGAGGAAAATGATCAGCAGAACCAACATCACGTCGACCAGCGGCGTCATGTTGATCTCGTTCATCAGCGCCTGATCGTCGTCGTCGGAGAACGGGGTCATTGCCATCCGAGGTCTCCGTCGCGGTTCGTGTCCGCGTTGTCGTGGCGCGTCACCACGCGCATCTGCGGGCCCGCGCTCGACGGCAGTTGCGAGCCGGTCACGAAGTACGCGTGCAGCCCGTGCGCGAAGCGCTTCAGGCGCGCGACGATCGCCCGGTTCGCGCGCGTCAGCCCGTTGTAGCCGAGCACCGCCGGAATCGCGACGAACAGGCCGAACGCGGTCATGATCAGCGATTCGCCGACCGGCCCGGCGACGTGATCGATCGAGGTCTGGCCGGTCTCGCCGATCACGATCAGCGCGTGATAGATGCCCCACACGGTGCCGAACAGTCCGACGAACGGCGCGGTGCTGCCGATCGACGCGAGCACCGCGAGTCCGCTTTGCAGCCGCGCGATGGTTTCGTCCATCGTGTCCTGCAGGCGACGCGTGATCCAGTCGGACACGTCGATGCGGTCGTGCAGATGCTGCTGCGTCTGCCGATGATGCGTGGCCGCCTCATGCCCGGCCAGCGCGAGCGCGAGTAGCGGATTGTCGTGCGCGTCGGCGTCGGGGTCGCCGAGACTGCGCAGACCGTCGTCGAAGCGGTCGGCGCTCCAGAAGCGTGTGTCGTTCTGCGCGGTTGCGCGCCGCAGCCGCAGCACCTGCCACAGCTTGACGACGATCACGGTCCACGACATCACCGACATGATCACCAGCACGCTGAGGATGCAGCGGGTGACGAGGTCGCCGGATTGCCAGACGTTTGCGATTCCGTAATGTTGCATGGCGCTTTCCTTCGTACGTGGTCCTGTCTAATCGTTGGCGATGCGCGCTACTCGTTACTCGCTATTCGGTCAGTCCGAATACGAACGACTGCGCGTACGCGGCGCGCACCGGCGTGCCGTTGTCGCGGTACGGCTGGCACGAGCCGGCATGGACGGCCGCGAGCGCGGCGTCGTCCAGGCGCGTCGAACCGCTGCTCCGTTGCAGCTGCGCGGTTTCGATCTTGCCGCTCAGGCCGACGACGAAGCGCACCACGGCCGTGCCGTGTTCGCCGCGGCGCTGCGAGACGTCCGGGTAGTCGGGCTTCGGAATTGAGCAGTCGATGTGCGAGACGTTGCGGGGTTCGCTCGAGGCGGCGGGGGCCGGGTTGGCGGCGGGCGCGGCGGCGGTGGCGGTCGGTGTGGCTGGCGTGGCCGGTGCAGCAGGCGATGCGGGCTGCTGTTGGGCCGCTTGCGGCATGGTGGACGGTGCTGCGCTTGCGGATGGCGTTGTCGTCGGCGGTGGCGCAACCGTGGGCGCAGGGGCCGCCGCACTGCGCGGCACGGACGGGCGCGGCTGCGGCGCCGGTTTCACGTGCGCGGCAGGATGAGCCGCCGGCGGCGGAACGGCAACGGCGGCAGCAGCGGGAACGGCCGGCGCGGGCCGCGCAATCTCAGGCGCAACTTCAGGGGCAACCTCAGGGGCAACTTCACGCGCCGGCTTCACCAGCTCCGGCTCCGGACTGAGCAACATCGCCGTTATCGTGCGCGGCTCGACCGGCCGCTCGACAATCCGGTCGCGCGCGCTCAGCGCAATCGCCAGCAGCACCAGGTGCGCGCCGATCACCGCGCCGAGCACCAGCGCCGCGCGCCGATAACTGGGCGCGGAATTGATCGGCTTTGCGGGACCTGCCACGGCAACCTGGAGCATCATCGCCACCTCCGCGTTCATTGTCCTCCGCTGCCTGGGCATTTCAAACTCACGGCGGCCGGCGTCGCGCAATTCGGGAAATTCTCCCGGCGCTGCGCGTTGTCAAACAATCGCCCGGTGGGCTACCTTCGATAAATGACGCGAACGATCGCGGCGTCACGCATTTACCACGGAGAACACGATGCAGGAGACCCGGATGCCCAGTTGGAGACCCCGCCGTTCGCTCGCGCTGGCCGGCGCGCTGGCGCTGGCGCTGGCCGCGAGCGCCGCGTGCGCGGCGGCCGCGCCGCTCGCCTATGTGACGAGCGAGAAAGCCGGCGTCGGCGTGATCGATATCGACAAGATGACGCTCGCGCAGACCTTCCCGGTCGGCGCGGACGGTCCGCGCGGGCTGAGCCTGAACGCGGACGGCACCCGTCTGCTGGTCGCCAACAAGAACACCAATGACCTCGCGGTGATCGACACGGCCACCGGCAAGGTCGTCAAGCGCGTGAAGATCGGCAAGAACCCCGAGTACGTGCGCGTACATAACGGCTATGCGTACGTCACCTATGAGCCCGGCGAAGACGGCGGCCCGCCGGGAGCCAAAGCCGGCGCGAAATCGGCCGGCAAGCCCGACGGCAAGCCGGAAGCGCACGCGGAAGCGCACGCGAATGCGAAGGGCGGCGGCAAGGGCGGCGCCGACGATGACGACGACAACAAGCTGCCCGCGGAAATCGCGATCGTCGATATGAAGGACTGGAAGGTGGTGCGCTCGGTGACGAGCGGCCACGAGACCGAGGGCATCGAGTTTTCGCGCGGCGGCCAGGAAATGCTGGTCACCAACGAAGGCGACGATACGGTGTCGGTCTATCACGCACGCACCGGCGCGCCGATCCGCACGATCAAGCTCGCGCCCGGCGGCCGGCCGCGCGGGATCCGGCTATCGCCCGATGGTAAGTACTACGTGGTGACGCTCGAATCGCTGAGCAAGTTCGTCGTGATCGACGCGAAAACATTCGACGTGGTGAAAACCCTCGATACCAAGCTCGGACCGTACGGCGTCGCGTTCGGCCCGGACGGCAACCGGCTGTTCGTCGCGGCGGCGCGCGACAAGACCGTGCAGGTATTCGACGGCCATACCTACGAGCACGTCGCCGACGTGCCGGTCGGCCAGCGCTGCTGGCACTTCAGCTTCACGCCGGATGGCTCGAAGCTGATGGTCGCGTGCGGCCGCTCCGACGCGGTCTACGTGCTCGACGCGAAGAGCTATCAGCCGCTCAAGCAGATCGGCGACTTGCCGCTCGCGTGGGGCATCGTCACCTATCCGCATAGCGACGGTTCGATCGAATCGCACTGAGCAACACCCGCCCGAGGTCCAGAAAGGCAAAGCGCGGCGTCCTTAGGGGCGCCGCGCTTTTTCTACGCTTTTTCTACGCCTTTTCTATTCAACCCGCCGCGCTTACTTCCACGCGTACCGCATGCCCACCCAGAACCCGCGCGGCGCCCCCGGTCCGACGAACTGCTCGTTGACCGGATTCGCGCCGTTGAAGGTATTGTTCGGCCCGGTAAAGAAGTTCTGCCCGAGCGCGCCGAAGCTCGCATAGCGCTTGTCGAGCAGGTTCGACACCGACGCGAACACCTGCAACTGTTTGGTCACCTGATAGCTGGTGTCCAGATCGATCAGCAGATAGCCGGAAATCTTGCCGTTCGCATCCTGGTTGTTCTCGTCGCCCTGCGCATAGACGCTGCCGCGCCACGTCAGGTTGGTGCCGATCCGCCATTTCGGCAGCGCCTGATAGTCGAGCCGCAGCTTGACGGTGCTCGCCGGAATCCCCGGAATGTGATTGCCCGGCTTCACGGTGATGTTGCCGTCCGCATCGGCGCTCGAATTGCTCGGACTGCTTTCGCTCCATGTCGATTGATAGGTCGCGTCGACATAGCTATAGCTGCCGGTCACCGTCAGCGGACCGTACTTCGTCTGGCCGGACAGTTCGAAACCTTGCCGGCGCGTGCGGCCGACGTTCTGGAAAAAGCCGAGCGAGCTGCCGGCGCCGTTGCTGCTGACGAACTCGATGTCGTTATCGAGCGTGGTCCGGTACGCGGCCGCGCTCCACGAGGTGTTCGCGCCGACCTTGCCGCGCGCGCCGATTTCATAGGTCTTCGAAATAACCGGCGCCAGCGGCGGATCGGAGATGAACTCGTTCGGCAGCGAGCAGGGCGCGTTCGGGTCCGCGCAGGCCAGCTCGATCGCGGTCGGCGAGCGCATCCCTTCGTTGTAGGTCGCGTAGGCGGTGAAACCCGGCGTCGGATTCCAGTTGATGCCCACCGCCGGATTGAAGCGCGAGAACGTGTGGTGGCCGTCCAGCTCCGGCTGTATGCCGCTCTCGTCGCCGATCGTCGCGGAGGCCCAGTTGTAGCGGCCCGACAGCGTCAGCGTCCACTGCGGCGTCAGCGACAGGATGTCCGACAGATAGATGCCGTAGTTGGTGTTGTGGGTCTTCGCGTACGTCTGCTGTTCGAAGTCGCCGATGCCGATCGTCGCGCGCGAATCGGTGAACGCCGCATCTTGCGACGACTGCGTGAAGCGCGAGTTGGCGGCATCGACGGCCATCCCCGCGATGAACTGGTTCTTCATCCCGCCGAGCTTGCCGAGCAGCGTCAGTTGCAGGCTCGCGCCGTAGCTGTCGGTGCTGACCACCGACTTTTCGTTGGTCGCCTGCAGCGTGTTGACGTCGCCGTCGTCCTCCAGCGTGCCGTAGTCGTCGTTGACGTTGCTGCTGGTGTTGGTGTTGCGAAAGTGCCGGAAGTACGCGTTGCCGCTCAGTTCGACGTTGTCGTTGAAATAGTGGTCGCCCGACAGCGTCAGGTAGCCGACCGTGTTCTCGTTGCGGTCCGGGTACGTGTACGGTTGTTTCGGGTTGCTGAGGAACGAGCGCGGAATGGTCTGCGTGCCGTGCAGGTCGTTGTCCGCGCCGCCCGCCGATAACGACAGCGTGGTATTGGCGTCGGTGTAGCGCAGCTTGCCGAACGCCTGGCGGATGCGGCTTTCGTTCTGCTCGGCCCAGCCGTTGTCGTTCGCGGCGTTCGCGGTGAAGTAGTAGTCGAGGTTGTGGCCGATCGTGCCGCCCTGTTCGATCTGCGCGGCCTTGCGGCCCCACGAGCCGCCGCTGATTTCCGCTTCGCCGCCCGGGTCGTCCTTGCCGTTCTTGGTCGTGATCGACAGCGCGCCGCCGAGCGTGTTGAAGCCGAAGGTCGGATTCGAGCCGGGGATCAGCTGGATCGTGTCGATTGCCTGTTGCGGCAGCAGGTCCCAGTTCACCACGTCGCCGAACGGTTCGTTCACGCGCACGCCGTCGACGAACACCGACAGCCCCTGCGGCGTGCCGAGCAGCGGCGACGCGGTGAAGCCGCGATAGGTCAGGTTCATCTGATACGGGTTGCCCTGCGCATCGGCGATGTCGACGCTCGGCAGATTCTTCGCGAGGTAGTCGGTCAGCGTCTGGCGCTGCTGCGCCTGGATATCGGCCGCGTGGACCGTCTGCACGTTGGCCGGCACCTGGTTGAGCGGCGTGCCGATGCCGAGCAGCGGCGTGGTGCCGACCACGACGATCGGCGCGAGCATGGTGGTTGGCGTGGTTGTAGTGGTCGGCGTTTCGGCGGAGGCCGCGGGTGTTGCTGGCGTCGCATCGGCGGCGTCGGGACTTGCGGTGGCGTTAGCGGCGGAGTTTGCCGTGGCGTTAGCGTCGAGCGCCGCCGATGCCGCGACCGGCGCCGCCGCCTGGGCCCACGCGCCGGCGCTCAAACCCGCCAAAGCGCCGCCGATACAGAAGGTGATGCCGGCCCGCCGTTGCAGGCGTCGTTGGCGGCGTGCTTGTGTGCGCATGCTCATCGTTGTTGTCTCCTGCCGGCTTGTTCGCGCGTTGCGCGTGTTGTTGTGACGTTGCTGTAAAGCTTCGCATACGCATCCGTCAAGCGTCGCGGGAGCTTTTCCCGATCTGCGCGGGAAGCGTTCCCAAAAGCCGCGCAAAAGTCCGCCGCGCGCGCCCGCGCTGGTTAGAATGCAAACGCCATGTCCAGCGAACCGCTCCGCTCATCCTCGTCAGAAAGCTCGCCGCCGCGCTCGACGGTATGGCGCGATCTCGCATGGGTCGTCGCGCTGACCGTGCTCGCGGCCGCGCTCGGCGCCGCGTTCGATCTCAGCGAAAAGCTCTACCACTTCACGCGCGGGATGGAGCGCTTCCAGCTCGACGAATTGCCGGGCACGCTGTTCGTGCTGTCCCTCGCGCTCGCGTGGTTCGGCTGGCGCCGCTACCGCGACGCGCATCGCGAGGCGCGCCATCGCCGCAAGCTGGAAGAGCAGGCCGAACGGCTGCTCGCCGACAACCGGCGGCTGGCGAGTCAGGCGTTGCAGGCGCAGGAACTGGAACGCCGCCACATGGCGCGCGAACTGCACGACGAACTCGGCCAATACCTGAATGCGATCTCACTCGATGCCGCGCGTATCCGCGATCTGTCGAACGGTCGCGAGCCGGAGATTCACCGCATTTCGCTCGGCGTGATTCAAAGCGCGAGTCACGTGTACCGCGAAATCGGCGGAATGATTCGCCGTCTGCGGCCGATCGGTCTCGACGAATTCGGTTTGCCGAGCGCGCTCGAACATTGCGTCGACGGCTGGCGCGAGCGGCTGCCGCATGCGTCGTTCGCGGTGACGATCGAAGGGGATTTCAGCGGCTTGAGCGATGTGCTGACGATCACGCTGTACCGGCTCGTGCAGGAAGGGCTGACGAACGTGTCGAAGTACGCGCGCAATTCACGCGTGGAGTTGTTTATGGTGCGCGCGCCGCGTGCAGTGCAGCGCGCGGATGAGCAGGCCACCGCGAACGGCGTCGCGAGCGCAACGCCGATCGACGAAATCGTCGTGACGATGGCCGACGACGGTCCCGGCACCGATCTGAGCGAGCCGCGCAAAGGGCTCGGACTGATCGGGATGCGCGAGCGCGTCGAGGCGCTCGGCGGCGAGTTTCACGTCGCGAGCCAGCCGCAAGGCGGTTTTCTGTTCTGCGCGCGCGTACCCGCTCAGGCCGGACTCACCGAGCCGGTGAACTGAAGGCCGAGCCGGCTTGCCATCTGCGCGAGCTGCACGCCGTTGTCGGCGCCGAACTTCTGGCGGATCACCGACTGATGATTGGCGACGGTCTTCTGGCTGAGCCCGAGTTTTTCGGCGATGCTCGGCAGCGTATAGCCCTGCACCAGCAGCCGCAGCACTTCGAATTCGCGCGCCGACAATTGCCGTCCCGGCGGTCCTTCGTTGAACGCGGTGCGCATTGCCATGGTCTGCGAAATATCCGGGCTCAGATAGCCGGCGCGGCGCGCGATCGAGCGCACCGCTTCGACCAGCACGTCGGGCGCGCTGGCCTTGGTCACATAGCCGAGCGCGCCGGCGTCGAGCGCGCGGCGCACGAAAATCGACTCTTCATGCGCGCTGAAGATCAGCACGCGCGCGGCCGGCTCGCGCGCGAGCATCCGGCGCATCGCTTCGATTCCGCTCGCGCCGGGCAGCGATACGTCCATCACAACGACGTCGGGCCGCAGCGCGCAAAAGCGCTGATAGGCCTGGGCGGCGTCGGCGGCCTCGCCGCACACTTCGACGTCGGGATTCAGTTCGAGCAGACGCCGGTAGCCTTCGCGCACGACCGCATGGTCGTCGACCAGCAGAACGGAGATGATGTCGGCACTCATGATTGGCCTCCGTGATCGCCGCGGCCGTTGGCATCGCCACTCGCGGCCGCGAACCTGCGCGAGTTGGCGTCGTTGCGAAACACGATCGGCTGTTCGCGGGCCGCCGCCGCGGCCGCCGAAGTCGATGCGTCGGCCGCGCGTTGCACGACCTTGACCACCTGCTCGTGAAGCGGCGACTTGTCGCAAACGGGATCGGCATTCGCCGCGTCGCCGGTCAGCAGAAACGCCTGGCAGCGGCAGCCGCCAAGGTCGCGTTCTTTTTCCTCGCAACTGCGGCACGGCTCCTTCATCCACTGCAGACCGCGAAAGCGGTTGAATGCGTCGCTGTCGTACCAGATCTCGCGCAGCGGCGTGTCTTTCACGTTCGGCAGTGTCAGGCCGGGCAGTCCGCGGGCCGCGTGACACGGCAGCGCGGCGCCGTCCGGCGCGACGCCGAGAAACACCGCGCCCCAGCCGTTCATGCAGCGCTTCGGACGGTTCTCAAAGTAGTCGGGCACGACGAAAAAGATCTTGCAGCGCTCGCCGTGCGTCGCGCGATAGCGCGCGACCACCGCTTCCGCTTCCACGAGTTGCTCGCGGGTCGGCATCAGTTGCGCCTGGTTTTCGCGCGCCCAGCCGTAGTACTGCGTGTTCGCGAGTTCCAGATATTCGGCGCCGAGCGCGAGCGCCATGTCGATGATCTTCTCGACGTGCGGCAGGTTATAGCGATGCAGCACGCAGTTCATCACCATCGGAAAGCCGTGCTTTTTCAGCGCGACCGCGACGCGTTGCTTCAGCTCGAACGTGCGGGTGCTGCTCAGAAAATCGTTCAGCTGCTGGGTCGAATCCTGGAACGACAACTGGATATGGTCGAGGCCGGCGTCCTTCAGGTTCCCTAAGCGTTGATCGGTGAGGCCGACGCCCGACGTGATCAGGTTGGTGTAGAAGCCGAGCTTGTGCGCTTCTTCGACGAGTACTTCGAGGTCGTCGCGCAGCAGCGGCTCGCCGCCCGAAAAGCCGAGCTGCACCGCGCCGAGCGCGCGCGCGTCGCGCAGCACGTCGAGCCATTGCGCGGTGCTCAGTTCGCGATGGTGGTCGGTGTAGTCGAGCGGGTTGTAGCAGAACGCGCAGTGCAGCGGACAGCGGTAGGTGAGTTCCGCGAGCAGCCAGAGCGGCGGCGGCACGCCGGTCTCGGTCTGCGCGCCTGGTACTGCGCCGGGTTGAGAAAGATCGGTCATCGCGCTACTCCAGCCAGCCGCGCTGGTGCGCGTCGGCAAGAAAAGCCCGCACTTCGCCGCCGATCCCAGTCGCGTTGAACGCCTGTTCCAGTTCGGCGACCAGCGTATCGACATCGCGGGTACCGTCGCAGCGCTTGAGGATTTCGCCGGCGCTCTGATTGAGCTTCACCATCCCCTCCGGATACAGCAGCACGTGCGCGTTCTGCGCGGCTTCCCATTGCAGCCGGAACGGTTTCCTGATCGTCAGCGGCGTGGCGGGTGCGGCGGCGTTCGAGTGAGCGCCTTCATGTGCGAGGTCGGTCATTGCGGGAACGCCTTTTCGATCGAGTCGAGCATCGTCCACAGAATGTCGAGCTTGAATTGCAGGATGTCGAGCGCGCGTTCCTGCTGCTCGCGGCGGCGGAAATGTTCGAGCGTCACTTCGAGCCCGTGTTCGACATCGCGCTGCGCGAGCGAGATGCGCGAGCGGAAATAGGCGAGACCTTCCGCTTCGATCCACGGGTAATGCTCGGGCCAGCTCGCGAGCCGGTCGCGATGCACCTGCGGCGCGAACATCTCGGTCAGCGACGAGCACACCGACTCCTGCCACGGCGCACGGCGCGCGAAATTCACGTACGCATCGACCGCGAAGCGCACCCCCGGCGTCACGTGTTCGAGCGACCACAGTTCGTCGCGCGACAGGCCGACCGCGTCGCCCAAACGCGCCCAGGTTTCGATGCCGCCTTCCGCGCCGTCGTAACCGTCGTGATCGAGAATGCGCAGCACCCAGCGGCGGCGCGTTTCGCGGTCCGGGCAATTGGACAGAACCGCCGCATCCTTCAGCGGGATATTGATCTGATAGTAGAAGCGGTTCGCGACCCAGCCGCGAATCTGCTCGCGCGAGCAACCGCCGCTATTCATCTTCACGTTGAACGGATGATGGATGTGATACGCGGTGCCTTTCGCGCGCAATTGCGCTTCGAATTCCTCGCGGCTCCATGCTGGCCGGTCCGCGCCCGACCCGCTGGCGGACGCGCTCGCGGCGCGCATCGGCATCGTGTCGAAGGTGTCTTTCGCGTTCATGCTGTCTCCGTTATTTTCGTCTCGTCGTTCACTGCCGCGCCTCGTTACTGCGACTGTCTATTGCGTGCTTCCTTTGCCACCATGCTTCAGAGTTCGAAACTCATCCCGTCATAAGCGACTTCGATGCCATGCTCGGCGAGAATGCGGCGCTCGGGGCCGTCCTCGACCAGGATCGGGTTGCTGTTGTTGATGTGAATGAGTACCTTGCGCTGCGCGTTCAGCGCATCGAGCGTTTCGATCATTCCGCCCGGACCGCTTTGCGCGAGATGCCCCATATCGGCGCCGGTCTTCTTCGACAGACCGAGCCGGATCATTTCGTCGCCGGTCCACAGCGTGCCGTCGACCAGCAGCAGATCGGCGTCGCGCATCGCCGCGAGCACGTGATCCTCGAGCGCGCCGAGTCCCGGCGCGTAGAACGCGCGCTTGCCGGAGCGCAGGTCGGTCAGCAGCAGGCCGATGTTGTCGCCGCGCTCGGGCGCCTCGCGATGCGGCGAGTACGGCGGCGCCTTGCTCGACAGCGGCAGCGCATCGATACGGATTCCTTGCAATGCGTCGACGGTGAGCGGCGCGCCGTCGAGCGCGATGCGGCGATGCTCGACCCCGCAGTAGTGCGACAGGATCGGCGCGACCGGAAAGCCGGTGCGCAGGTCCTGCCAGACCGCATCGGTTGCATACAGCGGCAGCGGCGTGTCGCGCTCGCGCAGCATCAGCAGGCCAGTCACGTGATCGATCTGCGCGTCCATCACGAGGACCGCGGCGATCCCGCTGTCGCGCACGCGCCGCGCGGGCTGCAACTCGGGGTTCGCGGCGATCTGCGCGAGCAGGTCGGGCGATGCATTGACGAGCAGCCAGTCCTCGCCGTTCGCGCTGACCGCGATCGACGATTGCGTGCGCCGTGTCGCCTTCAGCGTGCCGCGCCGCACGCCGTCGCAATTGCGGCAGTTGCAGTTCCACTGCGGAAAGCCGCCGCCCGCCGATGAGCCGAGTACCTTGATCTTCATGCCGCGCGACGCATGCCGCGTCCCTCCTCGATGGCCGGAAGCAATAGGGTGGCGAGTGCGTGCGCGACGCGCGCATGCAGCGCCGGGTCGCTGGTCAGATGACCGGCGCGCACGGTTTCGACTCGCGCCGCAGGCACCGCGCGCGAGAGACGCCGCAGATTCGCCGGCGGGCAAACCGGATCGCGCGATCCGTGCACCGCGGCGAACGGCACGCCGGCTGCCGCCGCGCGCCGCGCGAGCGCCAGCAAACGGGTTTCGCCGAGCCAGCAGCGGTGCGCGAGATAGTGCGCCTGAATCCGGTATTTGCCGACCAGCTTGCGCGCATCGCGTTGCGACACGCGCATACCGCGCGCTGCCCGCCGATGCGCCGTCGCGCTCGCCAGCACCGCGTTTTCATAGTCATGCCAGGCAATGGCGAGCGCGCGTTGCCGTGCGTCGCTGACGCCTTCGCGCAGCGTCGCCGCGCAACGCGCGGCCAGTTTCGCGGGCTGCTCGCAGCGCGCGGCCGCGCACAGCTTCGACCACGCCTGCGGCGCGCGGCGTCGCGAGCCGATGAACAGGCCGCGCACTTCGCGCGCCGAAGTCAGAAAGAGCCCGCGCAACACCACGCCGCTGACCGCTTGCGGATATTGCCCCGCATACGCGAGCGCGAGCGCCGCGCCCCACGAGCCGCCGAGCACGCCCCAACGCGCGATCCCCAGATGTGAGCGAAGCGCTTCGATGTCGGCGAGCAGATAGCCGGTGCTGTTGTGGCGCAGCGTGCCGCGCGGCATTGATGCGCCGGTGCCGCGCTGATCAATCAGCACTACGCGAAAGCGGTTCAGATCGAACAGTCGCAGCACGCCCGGCTGACTGCCGCTGCCGGGGCCGCCGTGCAGCACCGCGACCGGCATGCCGTCGCGCGCGCCGGCCACCGCGTAGCTCACGCGATGCCCGTCGCGCGTGCGCAGCGTGTCGAACGCGAGCGACGCGGCGGCGGCAGGGCGGGAGCGCGGGAGCGTCATGGCAGCATCCTCGCGAGCAGGTTGTCGCGATCGATCAACTGATGCTTGAGCGCGCCGGCCACGTGCAACACGATCAGCGCGATCAGCAGCCACGCGAAAAACGTATGGATTCCGAAGAACAGTTCGCGCAGCTGCGGATCGTCCCAGCCCCACTTCGGCAGCAGGATGCCCCAGAAGCGCGTGCCGTAGCGATTGAACGACGAACCCAGATAGCCGGCGAGCGGCATCGCCACCATGCTGACGTATAAAAGAACCTGCGTGATGCGCGCGGCGGCGCGTTGCCACGGTGGCATCGGCGGGAGCGGCGGCCTGTGAAGGACCCCCCTCGCGACGATGCGCAGAAGCACCAGCAGGAAAACCGTGAGGCCGAGCGACTTGTGCAGATTGATCAGCGTCGCTTTGACCGGCAGACCCTTCGGCAGGCCAACCATATAGAGCCCGAGCGCGAGCAGCCCGATGATGCCGAGCGCGATCAGCCAGTGCAGCGCGATCAGCGGGCCGGCATAGCGCTGCTCGCCCGCGTTCGACGTCGCGCGCGGATTCGCGGCGGCGTTCGCGTCGAGTTTGCGCTGCGTATCCGGAGAGTTCGCTGTCGTCATGCCTGTCTCCTTCGTGGTCCGGGTGTCCTGCTTCGAACTCCTGTTGCTGCCGCTTGCCTCTGATGGGCTGGACATGCGGCGCTATCCGGCGAGCAGGATTTCGCCGCAGCCGCCGACCGCGAGGTCGCCCGTGTAGCGGGCCGGCAGCCGGTCCGCGCGCCACTGCGAAAACGGCGCGATTTCAGCGGCCAGACTGCGCACGAGCAACGACCAGAATACGTCGAATCCGTGACCGCCGCCGGTGAATGTCGGCGGCAGCGGCGCCGGCCGTTGCGCGAGCAACAGCGTGCCGCGCCTCATCCCGTACGCATAATGCGCGCCCAACTGGCCGGCCACGCCGACCGTGCCCGCCACCAGCCGGGCCGCCGCGAACTCGCCCGCATTGCCGCCGACCAGCACGAGGCCGCGCCGCATCCGGTCGGCGAGGCGCGCGCCCGCGTTGCCGTGGATCGTCAGCGTGCCGCCGGTCATTCCTTCCATGTCGCCGGGGAGCGCGCCGGCGACGAAATCGCCGCTGTCGCCGCGCACCGTCAGGCGGCCGCCGCGCATTTCGCAGCCGGTGAAGTGGCCGGCGTCGCCGTCGATCTGCAGCACGCCGCCGCTCATGCGGAAACCGCTGTAGTCGCCGGCCGAACCGCGGATGACCAGCCGGCCGCCGTCCATTTCGGCGCCGACGCGGTCGAGCCAGCGGCCGGCGCCGTCGATGATTAGCGTGGCGAGATCGGGGGCGGTCGTGGATGCCGCGGACGCTGAATGCGTCGCGGAAGCGGGCGAATCCGCGGCGCCTGCTGAAGCTGCTGAAGCCGCTGAAGCTGCTGAAGCCGCCGAAGCCGCCGAAGCCGCCGAAGCCGCCGAAGCCGCCGAAGCCGCCGAAGCAAATTTCGCCGCCGCCTCCCCGCGCAGCACCTCGAACACGTCACCGACCACGCAGCGCTCGTTGCCGCCCGGCAGCACGACGCGTTCGATCTCGGCGACACTCAGCGCCGCCAGCGCGGCCGGCCGCAGCGCGGCGGCATCGACGCGAAAGCCGGGCGCGTTTTTCACGCGCAAGACTGTCGTGTCGGCCGGGGCGCCCGCGCTCGCGCCGATCGCCGCGCTCATACCCGTACCCGCGCCCGTACCCGCGCTCACGCCAGTGCCCCCATTCGTGCCAGCACCCGCGCCCATCTCCGTGCTCATGCGCGCCTCCCGCCGAGCCCCGCCGCCAGCCCGTGCAAATGGAAGTGATACGGCCCGAGCTTGCCGCCGTAATTGCCGGCCGAAATGCGCAGCATCCCGGCCGCGCGGCCGAATTCGCAGGCCGCTGCAATGCCGGCCGTCATCGCCGCGCCGACGTCCGCGTCGGTCAGCCCGTCGATCACGATCTCCAGCACGCAGCCCACCTCCGCGCTCAATTCGCTGCGCGGCGACAGACCGATCAGGCTCGGACAGAACGCGTCGTTGGTCGACGCGGTCGCGCCCGCGTACTTCGAACCCACTTTGGACCCCGAACGAACGATGCCGCCCGGAAACGGCATGATCACGTTCGGCAGCCGGCGCATCGCGGCGACCGCCGCTTCGGTCGCGGCGAGCGCGGCGTCGAGGTCGCGCGCGAGCAGCAGCAGGTTGCCGCCGCCGACCGCCTTGACCGTCTGCGCGGTGTCCTCGCAGACGAATTCGCCGTCCATCACCGGCACCCGCCAGTAGCGCGTGGTGCCGATCATCTTCGCGATCTGGTAGCCGTCGCCGAAAAAACGCAGCCCGCTGCCGAGCGGCGCCGCGTCCGACAGCGGCGCGCGGCTCGTGGCCGGATCGATACCGCCGAACACCGCGGTGCTCGGGCAGGTCAGCACGCACTGGCCGACCCGGCGGCCGATCTGCTTCGCGAGTTCCTTCGACGACACCGCGAACAGCAGCACCGCGACGCCGGGCCGTCCGTCCGGGGTTTCGTCGCCGCTCAACTGGCGTTCGATCCCGGCCTCGCAGCCGCAGCCGATCACCGACGTCGCGAAGCCTGTCAGCGAGTTCGCCGCGTGCATCGCCCAGGCCGGCGAATGCGCGGTGATCACGAGCCGGGTCGCCTTCATCGGGAAGGCTTCCGCGAAGGTCGCGTCGATCGTGGTGCCGTTGATCTCGAGCGGGGCCGGGGCGTTCATCGTGGGCGTGCGTGGGTGGGGGGCGTTGGGTTCGTTGGGTTCGTCGGTGGCATAAGTGGTCAGCCGCTCAGCCGTGGGCCAGACATTCGACCGGCAGCAGCCGGCCGCCGCGGCAACAGCGGCACGCTTCGTCGTCGCTGATCGCGGCGTGCGCGAAGTTGTTCGCGAGCTTCGCGTCGGTGTACGCGCGCACCGTTTTTTCGATGCCGCGATCGAATTCCGGCGTGACGAAATGAATGCCGCCGGTCGGCGTCGCGACGAGGGTGCCGTCGCGCGCGACCAGCTCGCCGTCCTTGAACACATACGCGGGCGACGTGAACATTCGCTCGCGGTCCGGCTCGTCGCGATACACGGCGATGTCGGCCGCCGCGCCCGCGCCGAGGTGGCCGCGGTCGCGCAGACCGAGCAGCCGCGCGGGGCCGGCGCGCGTGATGATCGCGATCTCGTACAGCGAGAATTCGCGCTTCAGTTCGGGCAGCGCGCTCGCGACCGGCGCTTCCGGGTGCAGCTTCGCGAGCTGTTCGTCGCGAAACGATTTGTCCATCAGCAGGCGGATCAGATGCGGGTAGCTGGTGAACGGGCCGCCGTTCGGATGATCGGTGGTCATCGCAACGCGCCACGGGTCGTCGACCAGCAGGAAAATTTCCAGCCCGATGATCCATTGCAGCGCATTCACATAGCTCTGCTCACGATATCGGAACGGCACCACGCCGCAGCCCGCGTCGCATTCGATATCGCCGACCACCCACTTATGCGGCCGCGCGAGCGGGGTGTTGCGGAACTGCATCATCGTGTCACCCGAGGCCGTGACGGTCTGTCCAAAGATGATCTGGCCGACGTCGATCGACACGTTCGGCCGCGCGTTGACCGCCTCGGCGATCTGCCGCGCGCCCGACGAGAACTTGCGCGGCCCCTCGACGCCGTAGCTGTGAAACTGGATGTGAGTCAGGTGGATCGGCAGGCCGTCGGCGGCGTCCATTGTCGCGAGCGTCGATGCGATATTGCCTGGCACCCCCAGGTTACTCGCGTGCACGTGCAGCGGATGCGGCACGCGCAGCTCGGTCAGCGCGCGGGTCAGCGTGCGCACCACGTCGCGCGGGGTGATTCCGTAGTGCTCGTGCGCTTCGTCCACGTCCAGCGAGCGCTGGTTGAACTTGAACGCGGAGATCCCGCCCGGGTTCACCACCTTCACGCCGAGCGCCTTGCTCGCATTGATCGTCCAGCCGACGTAGTCGCGCAGACGTTCGAAGTCGTCGCGCGCGGCCAGCATCTGCAGGAACAGCTCGTCATTGCCGAGCATCACGTAGGCGCCGTGATCGATGATCGGCGTGTCGCCCATTTCGAGGTGGGTGTGGCGCGCGTTGGACGGCATCATCGCCGGTTCGAACGCGGCCGTGTAGCCCATTTCCGCGTAGCGGTAGCCGGTCGCGAGCGTGCCGGGCGTGCACACGCCGCATGACGGCAGGCGCAGATAGCGGCCGGCGTCGTCCTGCACCGCTTCGTACGCGGGGTCGCGCACCGGGTCGGCGCGATGGTCTTCGGGCAGCAGCAGACGCGACAGATTGGTCTTGCCGCCGCCGATATGCGAGTGCATATCGATGCCGCCCGCCATTACGATCATCCCGCTCGCGTCGTATTCGCGATCGACCGGCGTGTTCGCGTCGGCATCGACGATGCGGCCGTCGCGGAACACGAGGTCGCGGCGCTCGCCGTTCACGTTGTGCACCGGGTCGAACAGCGTGCCGCCTTTGAGTCGGACGATGCTCATCGCGGGGCCTCGCGGGTGGTGGGCTGCGCGGTCAGGCTTGCGGTGAGCTTGGCGTTCAGCTGCGTGGTCAGCTTCGCCGCCAGCGACGCGACGGATTCCAGCGGCGCGCCGCGCGCGGCGGTCAGCGGCAGCACCACCGAACTGTCGACGCGGAACAGATGGCCGTCACTGTCGATGCCCGGCGTCGCGGCGGGGATGAACACGGTGTTCGCGCCGCGCGCCTGCGCGGCCGGCGCGAGCGCCGGGTGGCCGAGCACGATCAGCGGCAGCGCCGGGTCGAGCGCGTCGGGCCAAGCGTGCGGCGCGAAGCTCGCGATCCACAGCAGCGCGTCGACTTCGCGTTCGGCGAGCAGCCGCGCGGTGCGGTAGCGGTACGGGTCGTGATCGAGCGGCGGCGTGCCGGCTAGCCGCGCGGGCGTCGCGACGCGCGTGCGCAGCGGCAGGCCGGCGAGCCAGGTCACGGTTTGATTGACCGACAACGCGCCGTCGTCGCCGCCGAGCGCGAGACAGGCCGCGCGCGTCGTGCGGTTCGCGGCCTTGACGATGCGGTGCAGCGCTTCGATCAGCAGTGCCGCGTGCGGGGCGGGTAGCGCGGCGGGTTCGTAGACCACGACCGTGTAGCGGGCGGACAGGATGCGGGTGTGCAGCGACGCGAGAGCTTCGGCCACGCTGTTTGCGTCGCTTCCGGCGTTGTCGCTGCCATGGCCGTGCAGTGCGGCGGCGTCGCGTCCTTCGGCCAGCGCCGACCACAGCGCCAGCAAGTCATACGGATCGGCATCCGGCAGCAGCGTTTCGATCCGCGTCTGCGCGAAGCCATCGGCCGCCGGGTCCGCCGCGCCGCCGACGAACACCAGCTCGCGCGCGATCTCGCCGCCCGCCAGCGTCCGGGCGAAAAAGCGCGGATAGCGCTGCGCCGGCTGACAGCCGAAAAACACCAGCAGATCCGCACGCGAACGCACTTCCGAGAGCGTCGTAAAAAACGCGCCGCGGTCCTGCAATGCGAGCGTCGCGGGCGTCAGCGCATCGCCGTGCTGGTGATCGAGGATCGCGCCGCACGCGGCGGCCAGCGGATAAAGCGCGCGGGTTCCGCCGACATCGGTCGCGAGCCCGCCGAACAGCGGCCGGCGCGCGTTCGCGAGTAGCTGCGCGGCGTGCTCCAGCGCGTTATCGAGCGATGCTTCGCTGCCGTCGATCAGGCTGTCGCATTGCGTATCCGCCGCGCCGTAATGCGCGAGCGCCTGCGCAAGCCGCGAACATTCGGTGTCCTGCACAGCCAGCGAGCCGTCGCCGGACACGGCGGCGCTCAGGTCATCGCATAGCAGCGGGCAGAACGGGCAGATCCAGTCGCGTGTGATCGTTGCGGCGCGCGCGCCGGGGCTGTCCGGGGCGTTCGTGCTGGCGGTCGACGGATCGTTGGGCGAGAGGTGCATGGCGCACTTTTAGCAAGGTCCATGCCGATTTGTTTCGAATCCCTAAGCGCGCGCCGGCACCGGTCGCCGCGAATCTCTGCGCACGGTCGTGCGGCATTGCATTGCGCAGTTCGCGACAGCTGCGGACTTGCTCGCCTTGCGCCGGAATCGCGGCGCGGCCGATCGCCCGTTGGCCCGCTGCGCCGCACAGCTTGTGTGTCGTTCTGGAGCAGAGTGTCACGAGAAAGAGCACCAGCCTGTTGTTTCCTGACATACCCCGAGTGCCGATCGCGTGGCATGGAAATTGTATGGAAGGCTACGCCGAAGCCCG
Organism: Burkholderia sp. SRS-W-2-2016; assembly: GCF_001931485.1. GTDB lineage: Bacteria > Pseudomonadota > Gammaproteobacteria > Burkholderiales > Burkholderiaceae > Paraburkholderia. The sequence continues at coordinate 83,562 of NZ_MSDV01000023.1, forward strand.
CTGCGCGAAGTCGATCTGCAGGTCGTGCAGCGCCGATGCGACCAGCCACGCGCTCGCGCCGCTGCTTGCCGCGGCGGCCAGATCGTCGCGATCGCGGATGCCGCCCGCGCCGATCACGGTGGTGCGCGCCGGCGCCTGCGCGCGGATGCGCTCGACGCTGGCGAGATCGGGACCGGCGTAGCTGCCGACCTGATCGAGCGTCATCGCGATCACGCGCGACGGCCACCACGCCGGCGAGCGGTCGAGTGCGGCGGCGGCCAGCAGTTGGCCGGCGCGCTGGTCGAGCGACAGGATCGGCGCGAGGCCGGCGGTTTGCGCCGCGTGCAGTGCGTTGATGTCGTGCAGCGATTCGGTGCCGAACACCGGCACCAGCGGTGCGAGGTGGGAGGAGGGGGGCGCAGGCGCGTCGAGTTGCGCGAGCAGCGTATGCATCGATGCGTAGTCGGTGAAGCCTGCGTCGAGCCAGAGTTCGACGCCGGGCAGCGCGGTACGCAACTCGGCGAGGGTCGCCAGATGCGCGCCGCGTCGCAGGATCGCGCCGAGGTCGGCGATATAGAGGGTGCGCGCGCCGCTCGCTTCGAGCAGCGCGCGGGCGATGGTGAGCGGCTCGCTGGCCGCGGTAAGGCGGGACTGGATCGGACGGTACGCGTTCCGTTCGCCGCGCACCGCGCGCACGACGTGGCCGTCGAGAAGATCGAGAACCGGTATCACCTGCATAGGGGCGCGTCCTTTGACCAAGATCTTTGTGTACGAGTATCTCACCGGCGGCGGCATCGACCCCGACCTCGCCGGGCCGGGCAGTCTCGCCGATCTGAGCGCGCTGATCGTCGAAGGACGGGTGATGCGCGACGCGCTGGTGAGCGGCCTGCGTGCGGTCGATGGCGTGCAGGTCACCTACGCGAGCTCGCGCTTCGAGACGCCCGCCGCGGGCGACGCTCATTGTATGGCGGCGGCCGGCGAATCGATGACGGCTTTTGTGGCGCGCGTCGCGCGTGAGCACGACTACGCGTGGATCGTCGCGCCGGAATGCGATGGCTTGCTGCTGCGCTTTTACGATGCGGTCGGCGCGGGCCGCTGGCTTGGTTGTGGGAAGGAGGCGATTCGGGTCACGTCCAGTAAGAGCGCGACGGCGGCGCGGTTGGCTGGTTGTGGGATTGCGGTGACGCCGGCGTTGGAGGGGGGTGATCCGGTTGAGAGCGGCGGCGTGGTCGGCGCGGGGGATTCATTCGCACTGCAAAAAGGCCGCTGGGTCGTCAAACCCGACGACGGCGCCGGAGGCCTCGACACCGTCGTGTTCGACCGCTATGCCGATGCCTGCGCCGAATACCATGCGCGCGCGGCGGCGGCGCGTAATCCGGTGTTGCAGGCATGGGTTGAGGGTGAGCCGTTGAGTTTGTCGCTGATCTGTGGCGACGGCGGCGCTTGCGAACTCATCAGCATCAACCGGCAGCAGATCGGTTTGAGCGGCTTGGGTGACGACAGCGACAGCGACGCCGTGGCAACGCGGGATGCACCCCAGATCGTCGAATTCGACGGTGTGCTGGTCGATCAGATCGAGCTTCGCAGCGAGCGCGGCCGCACGCTCGATGCGCTCGCGCAACAGGTTGCCCGCGCGATTCCGGGGCTGCGCGGGTTCGTCGGTATCGATGTGGTGTGGCATCCGCAGCGCGGGCCGGTCGTGATCGAAGTGAACCCGCGCGTGACCGTCGCGTATGCGGGGCTTAGTGCCGCGCGCGGCGGCGATCTTACGCGCGCGTTGCTGGCCGCGCATGGCGTGTTTGTTGAGCCCTCCGCTGTGACGCGGGAGCAATCGCAGTCGCAATCGCAGTCGCATTCACGGCCCATGCCGTCGCTCGCCGAGGTGCGGTCTTGAGTTCCGCGCAATCCTCTTCGACTAACGCCCCAGCGCTATTCGGCTGGGACGTCGGCGGCGCGCATGTGAAGGTGTCGCTGGCCGATGCGCACGGCGTGGTGCGTGACGTCGCGCAATGGGCGTGTCCGCTGTGGCAGGGACTCGATCACCTGGAACGCACGATCGACCTCGTGTTCGAGCGCTGGCCGCAGGCCAATACCGCGGACGCGCGCCACGCGGTGACGATGACCGGCGAGATGGTCGACCTGTTCGCCGACCGCGCCGAAGGCGTGCGCGCGATCGTCGCGACGCTCGCGCGACGGCTCGGCGCGCGGCCCGATTCCGGGTCGGATGCGTCGTTGCGCTTCTATGCGGGCGACGCCGGCTGGCTCGCCGCCGATGCGTGCGCGGACGGCTGGCGTCACGTCGCGTCGGCGAACTGGCTGGCGACCGCGAACTGGGTCGCGACGCGCGTCGCGGACGCGGTGTTGATCGACATCGGCAGCACCACCACCGACATCATTCCGATCGTCGCCGGACAGGTTGCCGCGCGCGCATCGACCGATGCCGGCCGGCTCGCGACCGGCGAGCTCGTCTATCACGGCGTGGTGCGCACGCCGTTGTGCGGCGTCGCGCATCGCATCGAATTCGACGGCGCGACGGTCAACGTGATGAACGAATGGTTCGCGACGACCGCCGACGTCTACCGGCTGACCGGCGAACTCGAGCCGCTGCACGACGTATATCCGAGCGCCGACCAGGGGCCGAAGACAGCGGCGGGGAGTCGTGCGCGTATCGCGCGGATGATCGGCCGCGACGCGCACGAAGCATCGGACGCGGACTGGCTGCATTTCGCGCAGCGCTGGCGCGAAATGCAGTTGCGCGAGATCGGCGTGAATCTGGCGAAGGTTGTGGACGCGCATCCGGCGCTTGCGACGGCGCCGCTGGTGGGGGCCGGCTGCGGGCGTTTCTTGGTCGCCGCGTTGGCGCGCGACGACGCGCGTGGTTATCTCGACTTCGGCGCGTTGGCGGGAGTGCCGGAAGCGTGCGCCGGGTGGGCGGCGACTTGTGCGCCGAGCGTGGCGGTTGCGTTGTTGGCGGCGCGGGAGGCGTCGTCGGCGTGGTTGACGCGGGGCGGTCTGGATGCGGGAGCGCTCACGCGGGCGGCTTGAGGTCTGCGATATGAGTTCGGAGCTGTGAGATGCGTAGGGCACCGCGTGAGAGAAGCGGTGGCAGGTGAGCAAAGTGGTGAGCGATTCGACGCGCGGGCGGCAGCGGGGCGGTCCGCGCGGGGGCAGGTTCGGTGACGAACGCGGGATGAACATGACGGAACCCAGCTGGGCATACAACTGGACGCGAGGACAACAGTCATGTGGGTGGTCAAGATCGGAGGCAGTCTGAGTCACGACCCGACGCTGCGCGATTGGCTCGGCGAATTGTGCGAAGTCGGCGGAGGACGCGTGGTCATCGTGCCGGGCGGCGGCGACTTCGCGGACAAGGTCCGTCAGTACCAGGGCGAGTGGCGTTTCGACGACCTCGCCGCGCACAACATGTGTCTGCTCGCGATGACGCAATACGCGCTGCTGATGCAGGGGGTATCGCCGGAACTGGTGCTGGCATCGAGCGAGGCGAAGATTCGCCGCACGTTGCGCGACGGCCACGTTGCCGTGTGGGTGCCGACCGCGCTGATGCGCGACACGCCCGATGCGATGAGCAACTGGGACACGACCTCGGACAGCCTCGCGGCCTGGCTGTCGACGATGCTCAACGCGGAGCGGCTGGTTGTGGTGAAGTCGTGCGCGATCGCCGCGGATGAACCGCTGGAGGCGCTGGCTGCGGCGGGCGTGGTCGATCGGCGGTTTGTCGGGTATGTCAGTGATGCTAATTATGTGGTCGAGCTGCTCGATAAGAATAGCGTGGCGTTGATGCGGGATCGGTTGTTGAATATTCCGGTGACTTGAGGGGGCGGCGAGTTCGGGTTTGTATATCCCCAAAAAATAGACTCTTTGTGGATTTCCGCGGGGAGTGATTGTGGAAAGGTTGTAACCGGCAGCCAATTTGGGAAATTTAATCGAGCCGCCTAGATCGTCAACAACTTTTTCCTGGTTCCGCGTTCCCTTCCTGTGTTCAATTACGGCTGGCGATAGCAAGCCTGGCTGCCAATCCTGCGAAAACTGACGCAAGCAGATATTGAGGGACGCGCGACTGACGGCGTCGGCTAGCCCACTGCCGGCTAGGTTGACTTGCGGAAAGTATGACGACGCCGTTCACGATCAGGCCGATGAAGTTGAGCACTGTCGCGAGCGTCAAGATCTGAAAGGCCACAGCCCCATCTTGCGGACGCACAAATTGGGGGAACAGCGCAAGGACGAACAACGCCATCTTCGGATTGAGCAGATTGGTTGGCAGCCCTTGCCTGAAAATCTTTCCAACGGGAAAACTAACTTCGCTTCCAGCCCGTGCAATCGGGATCGAGGAGGCTCGAAAGGTCTTCCACGCAAGATAGAGCAGGTAGGTCGCGCCAGCGAATCGAACCACATCGTAAGCAATGGGAACAGCGAGAAACAACTGGGACAGGCCAAACGCTGCCGCCATCGCGTGGCAGTACGTTCCCACGAGAATTCCGGCAAGCGATGCAAAGCCGGCAGATCGTCCCTGACTAACGCTTCGGGACGCTATTAGCAGCATGTCCGGACCGGGCGCCATGGTAAGGGCGAGACTGGCACCCGAGAAGAGTCCGAGCGTAGTGAGGCTGAGCATGAGGTCTCCTTTTGTTGGTAACACAAAAGGGTTCTCAGTTTAATGAACGAATTTCAGGGGGGCAATCAGTTTGACTGGCCGCTTTCGGTCATGCTGTAAATCCGCTTGGGGGCGTGTGCCGGCGATTGCCGGAGGTCTCCAGGATCAGGCTGTGTATGCCAATTGCGTGAGGCGGTGACCGGCCATATTGAGACGCCTGATACCTGCATCTGCATTGTCGACAAGCGAGGTCAAGGGCCTCGAACCGGTAGTTACTATTAAACACGTGCATAATCCTCGTGACCTGCTCAGCGAGGAAACACGGTGAAGTACTGGATTATTCGGATTGCATTAGCGGTGCTCGCATTGATTGTTCTTGTCACCGCATTGGGTAGTGCCTACGAAGCTTATGAACGGCACGTGATCAGGAAGCGCTTTCCTCCGCCAGGAGAACTTGTCGATATCGGTGATCGAAAAATCCAGCTCTATTGCGTCGGCACTGGTTCGCCAACGGTAGTTTTTGAATCAGGTCTAGATATAAGTGGTGCATTGAGTTGGTCGGCAGTTCTGCCTTCAGTGGCCGAGAAAACCCGTGCGTGCGCCTATAGCCGCGCAGGAATTATGTGGAGTGGTTCGCGGAGTGGCTCACCTAGTGCAAAAGCTATTGCGGAAGATTTGCACCGTGCGTTGAATGGAGCCGGTGAGCGTGGCCCGTTCGTACTGGTTGGGCAGTCCTTAGGAGGCCCGTACATCACGACCTACACAAAATATTACGGCGCGGACGTGGCGGGCCTGGTATTTGTAGATGCATCGCACCCAGATCAGGTGAAGGAGCTCGATAAGGTGATGCCGCCGTCGGATACGAAGCTGGCGGACGTCGGTGCGTCGCTGGCCTGGAGCGGACTGGTGCGGGCGTTGACTCCGGCTTTGGTCCCACAGGCACCGAATCAAAGCCTCAACGACGTTCAGGCGATCAGGGCTTACGCGCCTACCTCCATAGGGCCGATGCTGCGGGAAAACGACGCCTTGAATGACACACTTGCAGAGGCCGGAACATTTCGTCAACTCGGTCAACGCCCTCTTTACGTCTTGACGGCGATGGCGCCGTTCTCGCCGGCCGCTCTTCAATCCATGAAGATAACGAGCGCCCAAGGCGAACAGGTGCGAGGTATCTGGAAGCGGTTGCAGGATGATGAGGCTTCATGGTCGTCAAATAGCCGCCATGAATATGTTGACTCAGACCATGACATCCAATTCGAGCGGCCCGATGTAGTCATTCATGCCGTGGGCTCTGTAGTAGATTCGGTCCGTGCGAATCATCGCGACTGAATGGCTGCTCTGGGGGGCGGTGAAGCTCGTTTGTGAGTCGGGTTCGGTCGACCGCGGCGGGCAGCAGTCGGCCACAACCGGTCGTTGAGCCGGATGTCCTGAATCGGCGACAATCCAAGTTGCCAATTACTCAGCAAACGAGATGAATCTGAAACGCATACTTCCGATATCGCTCATCGCGGTGTTGATGTTGCCGATCGCTGCTCTGGCTATCGTGAAACCTCTTCGAGTTGTCGTGCCATCGCTCGTACCCGGGATAGCGTGCCCGCTCCCGAATATTTGCACCGACAGCGTTGCACGCTTTCGGGACGCACAACAACTTTATGAAAAGGGACTTTCCACGGCGGTGGCCGCTGTGGGTCCATTCCAGCAGGTGCCTCGGGTTGTGTTTTGCACGACTTCGGCGTGCGCCGATTCATTTGGACTTGGACGACGCGCAGCAGAAACGGTAGGAGATTTTGGCCTGGTTGTCGCTCCTCGAGGCTGGAAGCCGTTTTATCTCGCGCATGAGTTGATCCATTATCGGCAAGCGGAATCGTTGGGAAATCTGGCCGTTGCAACGAAGCCAAAGTGGCTGATTGAAGGTATGGCGTACTCGTTGAGTGGTGACCCTCGCCATCCTCTTGGCGAGCCCTTTGAGCAATGGCGTTCTCAGTTCGAAACATGGCATTCGAACTTGGGCGCTCTCGACCTATGGGATGCAGCTCGCCGCGTGCGTTGAAATCCGCCCGCGCGATCCGCGCAGAAGCTCGCCAGATAGCAACGGTGCGCATGAACGTCCGTTTCGGAGAAGTGCGATGGACAGCTTCGGGTCGGATTATGCCTTTCGCATAGAAGGCGAGCCCGACACGATTGCCGAGGTTGGTCGTCGGGCACTAGCCGGCCAAATGCCGTCGCTCGACTGTTGGAACCAGCTGGTCGACAATCTCGTCTGGCAACACACAGCAACTCCGGAGGCAGACATCATGACAAATGAAATAGCTCTCTCTGCAAAGCGTGTTCGGTACTACTCGGAGTGCGACGAAACTGCATTTTTTGAGTGGCTCGACAAGCTGTCTTGCGTGAAGCGCTATGAAGGCGAGCTCGACGTATTAAGTATCTATGTCGATGAGACCAAAGTCGACGAGAATGCTTTGCGCGATTTGCTTGCTCTGTTCCGGCGTTTTGCGGTGGAGATGGAGCAGCTTCGCGTCTTTGACCGACAGGAATTCGCGCCCTGGTTCCGGGATCCGCGGGCCTACTGGCACGCCGTGGTGTTTCAATAGCAGTGAAAGATTTAATCTTCCAAATACGACGAAGCAGGCATTGAACGTCTGCTCTCGATAAATGCATCCGACCGCTGTGGGTCGGGAGTTCGCACTCGCGACTGGCCGCTTCCGGGAAGCGAAATTCCACTGGCCGGTTTCCGGCGATGAATTTGAAGAGCGGATTGACGCAACCCGACCCGAAGCAGCCGCTGGATCGTGCCGATAACGGTCACTCAAGATGTCGAAGGCTTACCGGAGCATTGCTCAAGGATTACCCCGACCGCCACTTCCTCGCCCCCGGCAGGCGATCCGTTTTTACAGTTTCCGCTTTGCGAGCTCACCTTTAAGACCTTTCACAAACGCGGCCGAGCAGCCGTCGCGTGTGTACGGAGAGAAACCTGGCACTTTCGCAACCTGATGCCACTCAAAATGGATTTCGTTAGGGTCTTGAGGAAGACGCTTGACCTCTACGAACGCCTGTAGGCACTCATCATCACCATCACTACCCGAAGTGGCCCAGACATAGATTGCGGGATCTGTGTTAGGTGGAGGAGCTTTGGGATCCGCGAACGATACAGCGGAAAAGCCAGCCCCCTTGAACGCGGCCACCAGCGATTGGGTCGCTGCGTCGTCCGTGTCAGCGCCGCGCCTGACGGCCGGCACATATACCTTTGAAACCTTTACCGGCGGACCGGCGTCGACCTGATTCATCGAGCATCCAGCGATCAAGACCGCACAAAGTGCAATTACAAACTTGCGCAACCACAAGATTCTCGTAGACATCGTCATTCCCTTTACGCACTCCTGCTGCCTTGCTCGCCGGACGTTTCTGCGCCCCTATCCGCCGCACGCCGTGTTCAGATGGATCGTGCCGCAATCGCGCCTGTCAGAATCCAACCTTTTCGTTCTTGTTTACACACCAGTAGGTGAAGTAGTTATCGTCCCGACAGAGGGTGAAAACTTGCTTTTCCTGTGCTGCCTGAGGCGCTACTTTCCTGCCACGCGAGGGCGTCGCCGGACTTGAATCGCTGATTTCCAGCGCGTCGAGGAACGCGTTGCCCGGCTTGACTGCCAAGGCGTGGTGAGCCGAATACACGACCACGGGGAACTGATGGGGAACGGCCTTTGAAGAAACTCTTGGGAGCGTATCGAGATCGATCTGCCTGAAGGTAACCGTGAGCGTGTTGTCGTTCATTACAGTGCGATCGTGCGACGCGTCGACAAAAGTGACGGGCCCGACACCCACCGTAAAGCCAAGTTTGATCGAGTCGGTAATAGTTAGCCCGATGACGTAGGTATTCTCGTTCTTCTGCTCGTTCGTCGTGTAATCGAGGCCGGACAGGCACGGCGTCGATCTTCGCGCGCTGACAAGCCCCTCATGAAGGGCAATGAGCAACGTCGATATAGCCGCGCCAGCTTCACGGTTCTCGAATGGCTCCTTTGTGAACAGGCTGGGATAGTAGCCGTCTGGGACCGGGTATTCGTAGAACGAAATAGTCTGGGCGTTCTCCCTCTTTTTCGTACCGTCAAACGACGGTCCAAACGTTGCCACGCTCGCCGCTATCGGAAGATGTAGTGTTGTTGTAGTATCGTTTTTGAGCGTCGTTTTGAGCTCAAGCTTAAGACTGTCGATATGAAAGTCGATCATGCCTTTCACACACTCGTCGCCTGCGTCCTGCGTTTCCGCACGCGCAACCTGCTTCGCTGCGGCCGCAGTTTCGAGCCGCTTCTTGTGGGTGTACAGGAGATAGTCCCCGACCTGTCGCTTTACCTCAGCCTGCACCTTCGAGACTTGCGCTACGTCGACCGTGTTCGACGTTGGGAGAATCGTCGACGAGCAACCCGCCAGACTGAGGGCACCGACACACGTCGCAAGTGCAGTCAGCCGAGCCTGATCGCGGCTCTCTCCTGCCGCCGTGTGTTTTTTCACTTTTTTGCTCCGAGTCAGCCTGCGGCCCTCGCCGTAGTGAGGGATCTCACGTAATGCGTCGGCGAACACCAACAAAAGGAAAAATAGTTGATCAAACTGAAACCCTCCGTTGGGACAATCCCGTATCACTACAATTGCCGTTGCGTGCGCAACCCGGCGCCGACTTGTAGTCTGACGGTGTTGCTCGTCGTGTTACCCGGGTGCCGGTTTGAAACCTTGGGTAGTGAAATACACTCACAGGACGAAAATTCGCGAGGAATGGTAGATAGGTCTGGCTAGTATTTCAATGAGAGCAGGAGAGCGAGTTGCAATATCGTGGTTCCAATTGCAGGCGGAAACAGCAAACACGGTGATTGAATGACCAGACCGACCAGAACGATCAACAAGCTTCATTTCGAAGACCTCAGCGCTGGCCGCTTTGAGGATCTTTCGCTCGCGCTCGTCTATCGCCTTCGCCAATGGCAGGACATCCACCACGACGGCCGCACCGGAGCGGACGGTGGCGTCGATATCCGGGCTATCGAGGCGGCATTGGACAATTCGCTGCGCGACTGGTATGTCCAGTGCAAGCGCTACGCTACGTTTACGGCTGCACACGCAAAAGCGGCCATCCACGAGGCCGTCGGCAAAACTACCGTGCCGCCAGAGGTGATGCTCCTCATAGTCGGATGCGACGTCTCTCTGGCCACGCGCACGGCGTATGAGAAGGCCGCCGCCGACGCGGGAATCCAGACAGCGATCATGTGGACGGCGTCCAAACTGGAGGCAATGCTGTACGCCGAGCACACGGATCTGCTTTTTAGCTATTTTGGGGTGTCGCTTGCGCGACAGGAGCGTAAGCGCGAGGACGACCTACGTCGGAGACTCGCCATGAAGCGCAAGATGACGCGCATTTTCCCGCGCGACTACAAGCCAAAAGTCGTCATTCATTCAATCGACGACGACCTGTATCCTGAAAGCGACACAACCGGAAGCCGCGGCATCAGCCCGTGGTTTCGGGTTGAATTTGCGGGCCACTACCACGCTGGCATCGAGGTGTACCTCGACATCGAGCACATCATCGTCGATCGGGTCGACGGCGCATGGGCCGAGGTGCGATACGGCGCCAACGGGATTGAAGGGAGCAGAGACCTGAAAGAAGCACTTTCGAACACACGATACGATGTGGTGAAGGCGTTCACCATTGGCCGCATCCCGTTTCGGAACATTTTTGAGGTTGATGAAGAGGGAGACGAGTATTACCCCGAGCCTCACCTCTATTGCAGGTTTGCGGACCGCGGAACGCCCTACGAGCTCGTCCTGCGACGCGAAGTGGATGGGTATAGGGAGTTCCATCCTGGCGAGCGATTCCGGTTCGAAGACCGGGATACACGCGCGTTCTTGAATCAGGACCCGGGCGGCCCGCCCGCGTGTTGAATGGCGATAAGTGTGGTGCTAGTGTCCCCGACACCTGCGTCGACCCTGTCGATCGGCTTTCGCCCCTACAAAGCGGCGCGAAGCGGTCCGTCGCCTATACTGAACGGCACGAACAGAGGGAGTCGACGCTAGTCCGCGGGCACTCATTGTCAACGATTTAGGCCACGTGGGCGACTGTCCGGTTGTGGCCGATTGGGTGAGGTCGCCAACGGCCGCTTAGTCGCCCTCCAGTTCGCAAAATCTGAATTTGGCTGACTGACCGGTGTGGAGAAAGTTGTCTGACCGTAGTGGGTCGAACACAGTCCCACCGCGAAAATCCGCGAAGAGCCTTTTTGAGCCTCCAGTCGAATGCTGCCGGAGGAGCGGACGTTCACTCGTTTGTATATAGCATCCGCGTTTATCAGAATTTCAAACTAATCAGGCACGGGTCGCATTGTCATTTTTATATATTCGATTTGCATCAAATTTACAACTGTTAACTTATTCCGAACGGTAGTTTGAGGTATTTTTCGGCGCATTAATAAATACGCTACGCAGAATGAATAACAAGATGTTCAGGCTGGTTTTCAGCTGGTGCCGGGGTGTGCTCGTTGCTGTTGCTGAAACCGCCATTGCCCACGGCAGGGCAATTCAGGGCGAAACCCATCCATCACCCTCGCGGCACCCAATCACGCTGTTCGCGATGCGTCACGCAGCATTCGCTGCGCTGATTCTCGCCGGATTCGCTCCCGCTTTCTCGAATGAGCAGATCGTGCATTCAGGCGCGCACGTCAAACCCGATCCGGTGCCCGCTGGCGTGACGACGCCCTACGCCTACGAAATCACGGAAGGTGGCGCCGGCGATATCACGCAGATGGACAGCCGGATGTTGACGTTCAATTTCTCGACGACACAGCCTGTGACGGGTACGCCCGCGCTCGAACTGGCGACCGTTACGGCTGCGGGCGTGACCTACTCTCCGACAGTTGCGGGACCGCTTATGGCCGCCGGCCCGAATTACAGCGTCGCCGGCTCTCCGAACCAGGTGGGCTGTACGTGGTTCGCCTGACGAAGTAACTGGGCAGGCACCGGAGAAGCACTTGAGGTGTCTTGCGATATCGAGTCGTTTCACGACCAAGAACTCGTTGACTATGAGGATGCCGCACTTGCGGAAGCCTTCTTTGGGGAGTGGATTCGAAGGGGCGGACCTGGTCCGTCGAATTCTCAATGCGTTGGTTATAAGCGTCCTCTTCTCTTAGGCGGAGTGGACGCGGTTGAGAATCTGGAATTGATTGATCTTGACGTCTATTGGACCCCTATCTACAAGCCGACAGGTTTTCCCACTGCACGCGTGACGGTCGGCTTCCAGTTGACTGCGCAGTTCTGAGCAATCCGAAATTGGGTCGCGTCAGAGGGCCATCTTGCTGTGGCCGTCTTCCGATCATGGCAACGGACCAATTAGACGATGACGAGTCAGCCACGGATGCCCCATAGCAGACTCCATGCCGTAATTGCGCCGACCTATCCAGGTGAGCAGGGTGCCACGTCGCGCCAGAATTTTGCATGCGCAAAAGTTTCCCGGTGGCATAACATTCTTATCAACATGAAGTCGCTTTAAACGACCGTATAAAAAAGTAAAAGAAAAACCAACACGGCAATGCGCAACGAGTGGTTCCAGTTCTGCCGCAGCCTCGCTTTCCCGATAGAAGATTTACACGAATATTTACTTAAAGCCAATGACGGGGTGAATGTAATGGCTATTCAAGCGATTGGTAAATTTATTCTGGATAATGGTGGGGCTTTCGTGGCCAGAGGCGCGGTCGCGTACATAGAGCAAAATGGCACCCGCCATCTATCCGCGACGACGGGCGACATCCTCCTCGGTCAACACGCGATGGTCGACCCGGCACAGCTAGGCGTGCCGGACGGAAGCCTGATCCTGATGTACGTGGTTGTCGTCGCCGGCACCGACAATGAAGCCACGCAGTCCTTCACATTCCAGAAAGAGTCCCGCGTCGTCGCCCATTACAGAATCAACGGCACGACGAAAATCAATACGCTGAGCCTGATTTCCGTAAATTAATCCGTCTGATCCGCCCGCCCGAGCATTCTTTTCGATGCTCTGCGCCGGCCTTTGCAGCGACGCAACGCATCGTCGACTTTCACGAGAGCACTCATGTTCATCCCGGCTGTTGAGGATGACGGCGGTGGCTTTGAATAAGAAAAATTAAATATTTATCGAATCGATTGAAAGGAAATTAAATTTTCCGGGTGTTGATTTGCCCGGGAAATCGCAGTCGCACGTCCACTTCAAATCCATTAAGGAGCAGATGTCATGGCCATGACAAAAATCGGCAAATTCACTTTGCACAATGGTGGGGGCTTTGTGGCGAGGGGCGAGGTCGCCTACCTCGACGACAACGGAGAAAAACATCTGTCGGGCAACGCGGGCGACATCCTGCTGGGCCAGACCAAGGACGTCGATCCGGGCAAGCTCAACGTGCCGGACGGCAGCATCATCTCGCTCTACGTGTTCGTCGTGTGGGGCACCGACAACGAAGCCCGGCAATCCTTCATTTACCAGAGCGGATCGCCGGTCACCGCCAATTACACGATCACCGGCACGACCTTGGGCAATACGCTGGGCCTCATTTCGGTGGAGTGACCCGCTTCATCTTGCTCGCCGGAGCGAGGCTCCGGCGCCTGCCTCTGGCCAATGCATGAAGCACAATCCACCGCGCGGACCTTCGCGGCCGCCAAAGAGATCAATCATGAATATTCCGGATGATAGCGGCGACAGCAACGAGAACCGTTGGACCAATTGGGCCGGGAACCTCACGTCGGTGCCGGACGCGATCGAGCGTCCCGGCAGCGTGGCTGACGTCCAGGCGCTGGTGGCGCGCTCGCGCGGCAGCACGCTGCGCATGATCGGCACCGGGCATTCGTTCAGCCCGCTGGTCGTCAACAACGCGGAGACGCTGGTCGACATGTCGAACTTCGCGAAGGGGCAGCGAAAGGCATGGCGCTGGCAGGACAAGGGGCTCAACCTCGTGAGCTTCTTGCCTTCCGCGAGCTGGGCGGAGGTGCGCGACGCGCTCACCGCGCCCGATCCGGCATTGCCGCCGATGTACCTGTCGTCGACCGGCGCGCTGGCGTCGATCAATGCGACCGGCTTCGTCGCCGCCGGTTGTCACGGCACGGGCTGGCATCAGCGGACGGTTTCGGACTTTGTCCACGCGATCGAATTCGTCGCCGCCGATGGCCAGCTCCATGTGTTTTCGGACGACACCACGCCCAACGAGATGGCGGCCGCGCGCGTGAGCCTGGGCACGCTCGGCGTGATCACGAAGCTGACGCTGCGGGTCGAGCCGCTGTTTAATCTGCATGACGAAGAGATCGTCACCGCGACCGAAAGCGTGATGGGCCCGAATCCGCAGGGCACCGGTGGCGAGATCAGGCCGCAGAACCTGCACAAGCTGGTGACCGAAAACGAATATGTCGAGTTGTTCTGGTTTCCGGGCAGCGGCTACAACAACGGCCAGATCTGGATCAAGAAGTTCAATCGCACAACTGAGGAACCGCGCGACATTCCGTTGCGTCCGGACGGCTGGATCGACAAGATGGCCACGGCGGTAATGGGCTGGACGGCCACGCATCCGCTGCTGTGGCCGCCGATCCTGTCGATGACGTGGAACACGATCAACGACCGCGCCAAAGCGATCGAAGCGAAGGGCGGTTTCGTCGCGCCCGCGCCGCGGGTGTTCTTCTACGCGGACCAGGCGTTCCCGATTCTCGATCTGGAGGTTGCGCTGCCGATTCCCGCGACAGGGCCGGGTACGTGGGACGTCGGCAATGTAGTGCGCGCGTGGTACGCCGCGTTGAACTACGCGTACAAGTTCCAGGGCGACTTTCCATTGACCACCTGTCTGCATGCGCGCTTTACGCGTACCAGCGAGTCGCTGCTGTCGCCGGCATTTTCGACGGCGGCCGACGACCGGGTGTGCTGGATGGAAATTCTCAGCGCCTATCCGAAGTCGGAGCCCGATGCGAACAAGCGGGCGCAGGCGATGGCGTCGCATCTGGCGATGATCAATGCGGTGATGGCGGACTGGATCGGCACGCGGCATGCGCGGCCGCACTGGGCGAAGAACTGGCAATACATCACGCCGCATGTCGACGTGAAGGCGCTTTATCCGCAGCAGAATCTTGCCGGGTTCAATTCACTGCGCAGCCGGCTCGATCCGGGCGGGATGTTCGTCAACCACTTCCTCGCGCAGCAGGGACTGTTTTCCTGAGCCGCTATTCGAACGCGGCACGAGAGCACCAGGAGGGGGCGCGGCCTGCGAATTGCTGCGCCCCGTTTTCTATCCCGCGACAAAGCGATCAAAGGTCGCTGGTTCGCAAAACAGGTAGACGGATTTGCTTGCAGTGCAACAGACTCCCATTGCAGACGGACGTTGATTAGCCCCGCCATTAGCGATACCTTTACATCCATCCTGGCGTCGAATGCTGATCAACGAAGGGAGAACCGTTTCGTGAAGAGAGCATGGGTTTTCTCCTGCATCGTCGCGGTGAGCGTGATCGCCGGCGGATGCGGCAAGCAAGGGTCAGGGGGCGGCACGGAGGCCTCGGGCGCGTCCGCGGCCGACGCGCCGGGTTCGGCCGCGTCGGGTGTCAGCGGTCCGGTCGCCGCGTCGGGCCCGCAGCCGGCGGGCATGCTCGGTTCCATCGCGAAGGCGCAGCTGCCGGCGGAAGCGGCCGAAACACTGCGGCTGATCAAGGCGGGCGGCCCGTTCCCGTTCAGCGAGGATGGCGTGATGTTCCGTAACAGCGCGGGTCTGCTGGCGCAGCATCCGCGCGGCTACTACCGCACCTACACGGTTCGCACGCCCGGTGCGACGGATCGCGGGTTGCGCCGGATCGTTTGCGGGGGACCTCGCAAACAGATCGGCGACTGTTATTACACCGAGGATTACTACGTCAGCTTCAAGCGTATTTCGGACTGAATAGAACAGCCGACCGCGTTGGCATTAACGCAGCTAAGCTGCCTGGGCGGCCCAGTACGAGATCGCATCCTGCTTGTCGAACACGAAGGCTTTCAGCGCGAGTTGTTGCTCCGAAGTCAAACCTTCGAATTCGAGTCCATGTGTGCACAGCGCTGCCGGAGCAGTCCCTGCCTGCACATTGCGGATTACCGCGACCGCCTGAAACTCCGTATCGACACTGCGGGTGGTCAGTTGCAGCGCCACGCACACGCGCTCGCCGACCCGCCCGATCGGCGCGGTCGCCGCGAGCGACATGCCGAACACGCTCAGATCGCAGCCGATGCCCATCCCGTCCAGCGTGATTCCGGTCAAATCCTGGCCATGACGCACGGCAAGCCGGGTTCGCACCCGCACCGCTTTACGTTCGCGCAACTGCCGGATATTGCCCGGCGCGGACAGCACCAGATAGTCGAACGGGTACGTGCAAACCGCCTCGACAGTGCACACGAACCAGAACACCGCCTTGGTGGTCACCGCGACGATCTCGACGTTCTGGCCGGGCGTCGGCGTGAAAGGCTGACCGTCGATGACCGGCGGCGTGACGAACAGCGTCTGGCTCTGACTGAAACCGATCACGCGGCTCGCATGCATCGCGCGGCCCATGCCGATCTGACCGCGCATGCCGAGCAATGCGCCGATCGTCAGTTGCATGTCTTCGAGCGTGACCGGGTTCGCGCCGGTGTCGCGGGTGTTCTGCTGGAACCCGGTGGCGTCGCCGCGCCGGGGCTGGAAATGCGACACGAGAAAAGTGCGCTGTGCTTCGCGGCACAGCACCGTGCCCGCGCGCAGCAGTATGCTGCCGTCCTGGTCCACCACGCCCCACGGCAGGGGCTCCCCGATTGGTAACTCTTCGCCTGCCAATGGTGCGACTGTGGTTACGCGGCCTGGTCCGTCGACATGCTTGCGCTCGAGCATTCATTACCCCGTTATTTTGTTTAAGGTATTTATTCTTGTCGTTATTATTTTTTATTTATCTTACCGGGGCCATTAATTATCGTCAAAGTGCTGTTCGGTCATATTAATCGACCGGCTAAAGGCCATAAAAAAACCGTCCGACAGAGCCGGACGGTTTCTCGTCATCCACGTGCCGCAAAGCGGCGAGCGCTTACTGTCCCGGCGACCCGATCGACGCTGCTTTCAGCGGCTCGGAAATCCCGCCGTGCACGCCGACTACCGCCTCGACATAGTTCGGCGCCGTGGTCGACACGGTATCCCACACCGCGGACACCTTCGCATTGCCGCCGACGAACACGGCACCCGCATGATTGCCGGCGGCGGCGAGGGCGGTGTCCGCACCCGTGGCCGTCGGAATCGCCCGGGTCGTGCCGTCTCCCTGCGCGGCGCTGATCGGCGTGCCGTAGTTCATCGCGGCGGCCACATTGCCGTTCGCGTCATAGACGATCACCGCATCGCCCTTACCCAAACCGATCGGGTTCGCGGCATCGTTATTGACGTTCAGCATCGCGACGACCGGAACGGTGCCGGCGAGACCCCAGGTTGTCCGGAACGTGTTTTCGTCCGTGCCGGGCACACCCGGAACCACCACCAGATGCTCGCCCGGGGCCAGCATCGTACCGGCGACGAAGGCCGCGCTGTTGTTCGCGTCGTTGACGTCGGCATGGCTGTCGCCCCACTTCCAGCCGGTCAGATCGATCGCGGTGCCGCCGTAGTTATAGAGCTCGAAGAAATCCTGACCGCCGTCGGCGTTCGAGTTGACCTCCGAGATCAGCACGGTCGGCGCTGGCGCGCCTGCCGCCGCGGTCGTGAAGCTGCGCGTGGTGCCCGCATACGGGTTGCCGTACAGGTCGGTGATCACGCCGCTGGCCAGCTGGACGGTATAGCGCGAGCTGTCCTGCAACGCCTGCGTCAACGTGATGGTCACGCGGCCGCCGTTGAATTTGACCTGGCTCGTGTCGTCGATCGACACGTTGCGCGTATCGGAACCGTTGCTGATCACGATGTTGCCCGCGCCCGCCTGCACGACTTCGTCGAACGACAGCGTCATGTGGTTGCCGATGATGCCGGTCGCGCCATCGACCGGCGCGGTGCTGGTCAGTGTCGGAGCCGTGTGATCGACGGTGCCGACCGCCTTGAACGAGAGCGTCGATGCGTCGGACACCGCGGCGGCATTGCCGCCCGAGCCCGTCTTGATCGCGCCGGCCGGATAGGTGATGTGGTAGCTGGTGCCGGCCACCATGTAGAACTTCGGATGGATCTTCATCACGCTGCCGCTGAACGTCACTTGCGACGTGTCGGTCACGGCGATCGTGCGCGTATCGTCCGCGCCGTTGCTGAGCACGATATTGCCCGCACCCGCTTTGACCGCCTGATCGAACGTCAGGTAGAGGTTGCTGCCGATACCGACACTGTTCGCGCCGGTGCTCGGCTTGAACACGGTCAGGCCCGGCAGGCTCGGCCCCGCGGCCTGTTCGCCGACCGCGTAAATGGTGCCGTCCGAGTCCATCGTCACGCCTTCGTTCTGCGCGGTGGCGCTCATATACAGGCTGCTCAGCAGTTTGCCGGTACGGTCCATCTGGACGATCCTGCCGTCCGGCGCGCCGATGATGATCACGTTGCCGTAATCGGGCGCATTGGCCGGCGCGATATTCGACAGCGCGAACACGTCGTTGAATGCGGACAGACCGGTCGTCGCCGCGTCGAATAGCGCGGGCGGATTATCGGTCGTCGGCAGAATAGCGGTGCCGTTCGAGGCGGTCGCCGAACCGGCTGCGAAATCGATCGCGGCCTGGAAGATGCTGGTGGGCTGCGACTGGCGCACCGCGATATAGCCGCCGGTTTTGGGATCGAAAGTAATACCTTCGATACCGACGTTGGAAACCGTGGTCCCCAGTTTGACCGACTGCACGTCCGCGCGGCGCAGTGTGCCGCCCGCCACGTAGGTGAACAGATCGACCTGACGCAGACGCTCTTCCACCAATGCGAACTTGCCGCCGCCGACATAGGTGATGCCTTCGGTGTCCTCGAAGTCGCCGGCGTTCAGCGTCATCGAATCGATCACGTGACCGTCGCTCTTCGCAACCTGCACGACCGCGGTCGCGCCGTCGCCGATCACAAACAACGAATCGGTGTCCTTGTCATAGGTGACACCGGATGCTTCCGCATTCAGCAGATTGGTGCCGGACGTTGCGTACTGCAGAGGAAACATCGCCGTCTGCGTATAGCTATTCAGATCGTAGGTACTTTGCGGATCGCTGAATGCGAGCGCTGGAATTTTGCTGTCTACTACCGGCGCAGCATTGCCGCCGTTATTGCCGCCGGTATTGCCGGCAGCATTGACGCCATTGTCGCCCCCGCCACATGCGCTCAGACCGGCTGCGAGAATCGCAGAAATTAAAAGTTCTTTTTTCACGGTTTGGTAAGAAGTTGAAAGTTTATTGTGAGTTCGCGACCATAGCGGGCTTGTGTTGCATTTTCGTGATGGGTTTGTCGTATCGGTACAGCGCGATGGTTCGTTGCGCAATAGTTGGGACGCGACGAATGGCGAGAAGCAAAAGAGTTTGATTCGCACGGAAGTGACCACATCGATATGACCATGGCGTTCGCGACACCGTCGCGATACTCTTGCGCGTGCGCGCCGGCAGGGCCGTCGCGTTGCATCGAATCTTTCGTTACGGAGCCCGTTTCGCGATGTCCGATCAAACCAGTAGCGAAGCCGTCACGAGAGCCGATACCCGCGCGCGGCGATCCGCGTTGCGTCAGGTCGCGGCTTCGAGGCTCTTTCTCGGCTCGACGATCGCGATGTTCCTGTCGGGCCTCGGCACATCGGCGGCCGCGCCGCAGATCGTGCTGTTTCTGGTGAAAGAACTCGGTGCCTCGCTGCCGTTAGCGGGGCTTTATTACCTGACGAGTCTTGCCGCGCCGGTCGCCGGTTATCTGGTCGGCCGCTATTCGGATCGCAGCGGTAATCGGCTGGGGCTGTTTCGTGTTTGCGCGGTGGCGGGTTTCGTCGGTTGGGCGGGAGTGGCGCTCGCCACGTCGGTCTGGATGCCATTCGTTATCGCCGTCGCGTTGCTGGCGGTTTCCGGCGCGACTGCTTCGCAGATTTTCGCGGCGGTTCATGATGAACTGAGCCGCCGGCCCGACGATTCGAACGAGAGCGTCGTTGCGATGATCCGTATGGCGCTGACGGGCGGTTGGATCGTCGGACCGGTGCTCGGTGCGTGGGTCGCGGCCGCCTATGGTTTGCGGCCGATGCTTTGGCTCACGGCTATCTGCACGCTTTTGCAGATCGTCCCGCTGGGAACGCTGAATCCGATCGCCGTGCCCCACGCGCAGTCAGCGGGGGAACCCACGCATCACTCGAGCCTGAGGGCGATGCTGCCGCTGCTGACGTTCACCGCTCTATTCGTGCTGGTCTATGCGGGGGAGCCGATAAAGTACGGATTCCTGCTGATCTATATGGAAGAACATCTGAAGCTCAGTCCGGCCGTGCGGGGAGCGGTCATCGGGATCCAGCCGTTCATCGAACTGCTCATCATGCCGTTCAGCATTGGCCTCGGTCGGCGGTTCGGCAATGTGTGGTTGATGTGCATGGCGGCGGCGTTGGGCGTGCTGGCCAATCTGTGCTTCGCGTTCTGGCCGTCCGCGATGGGAGTGTTCGCCGGACAGATTCTGATGGGCGGCGTGTGGGGCGTGTTCATGGTGCTGGGTATTATCGTCGCGCAGCGGCTGCTGCCGCATGCGGTGGCTACCGCTTCGGCGATCTTTATGAGTTCTAGCGCGTTGGCCTCGGCGCTCGGCGGCGTTGCGGGTGGGCTCGGTGTTGCGTGGTTGGGGTTGCCGAGTGTTTATCTATTGCCGGCTCTGTTTGCCGGTGCGGCGGTGATTGGGCTGGCGGTGATGGCGCGAGCTGATTGAATACGTCCGCTCAATGCTCGCGCGATTCCAGCAGGCTGCCACGCAACCTACACCCGCGCACTGCCAACCATTCCAGGCATTAACGCACTCCCCCCCGCCCCAGCACCACCCCCCGTCCGATGCAACGCGCTAACCCACTGCGCGACCCGCTCCGGATCCAGCCTCGAACGCCGCCCATCCGCGCACAACGCAGTGCGGAAACCCGCCACGTCCGGCGCCAGCGCACGAATCTGTTCCAGTTGAGCCCAGCCGAGCGCGCCGGCAATTCCCACCATCGCACCGCGCGAACGAGCAAGCCGCAACCAGCGCGCCAACGAGTCGACATCGACATGATCGAACAGCGTATTACCGTCCTTGCCGGCGGTATCGAACATCATCCCGGCGAAGCCGAGCGCGGCGGTATGACTGACCAGTTCGTCGTCCATCCCGCCGTCGCACAACAACACCGGCACCACGGTGGCCGGCAGATTCGCGAGCTGTTCGATGCAGCGCCGCGCACTCGGCCCGCGCGTCACGCCGACCTTCACATAGTCGACTCCCGCATCGCTGACATCGATCACGCGCGCGGCGATCTCATCTATCGCATCGGTGGGCACGTCGCCGATCGTCGCGCTGATCGGCTTGACCGGATAACGCGCGCGCAACTGTCGCGCGATGTCCGCGATCGCGACGCTCGGCAGTCCGCCGAGCGCGCCTTCGTTCGGTTCCTTCAGGTCGATCAGTTCGGCGCCGGCGCGAGCCGCGTCGAATGCTTCCTCAGCCGAGCGGACGCTCGCGAGCAATGCGGTCATCGAAACTCTCCGGAAGAAAAGAAAACTACTCGTGGTGCACGGGAGCGGCAACCTCGCCGCCGGCCGTCGCGAGACTCGCGCGATGGCGCGCGATTGCGCCAAGCAGCCAGTCCCACGCGATGCGTTCGCGCTCGCCGGCGGTTTTATCGATGGCAATCTGCAGATAAGCGACTTCGCGATCGATCTTGTCGGGAGGCAGCATGAAGAGCCGGCTCACCAGAATCGCGCCTTCCACGACCGCCGACTGCGCGCGGTTAAAGCCCGCGAACGGCGCGTGATTTTCGCGGTGCACGTATTTCATCACCAGCACCGGACGCTGCGGGTCCTCGCGAATCTCATCGAGTTCGAGTTCGGCATGCGCGAGCGATTCGGCGAGCCGCACGCTCGCGACGCGGCTCGCGCGCACGGTCGGCCAGTCGGTCGCGCAGTGCGTGACGCAGCCCGCGAATACCCGCACATCGGTCGTGAAATTAAGCACCGCCGCCCGCGACGCGAGGATGTTCTCGAGTGTCGTGGACGGACGGAAAGGGGCAAGGATGATGCGCTCACCCTCGGAGCGCGCGCCCATCGGCGCGATATGAGGACGGCCATCGCACGCTGCCGTGGTAACGATCGTTTCGTGGATCATGGCGGGGAACGCGTGTCCCGACAGCACGGCAAGGCCGGCCGTTCAGCTAGGGTCAAACAGGATCCGTAGAGGGGCCGCGGCGTGCGGCCCGCCTACGGGCTTAACGCGTAGCGACATACATCACGATTTCAAAACCGAGGCGTACGTCGGTGTAGCTCGGAGTGGACCATTGCATACGTGCTTCCTCCATGAGTTGAAACAGCGTTGCGCCGCCGCGCCGGCAAAAGGCCGACATCGACGGCAGGCCGCTACACGCAAGCTCCATGCCCACGTGTGCCAGCCGACCGCGCCCGCGCAGTTGCATCGCATCGGCAGGCAATACAGCACCCGCCGAATTAGGCCGCCGTGAAAAAACACAGGGCTTGCAGTGCGGCCGCCGCCGCGCGGTGTGGCGGAAACGAAGCAAAGTGTGTCATCGGCTCGCCGGCGCAGCCGGTTGCGTCGTCACGCATTGCTCGCATCGCTCACCGGCACATTCTGCTCCGATTTCATTCGCAAGTGCCGAAAAAGCGCATCACGATGTGCAAGCGATAACCGATCGGTTAAGTCTGCCAAATAAAATCGTGAATTCCGCTTCGTGACGTCCGTGCCTACAGTGCAACTCAAGCGCTTCGTTCTTCCGGCAGTGCGCTTGCCACCTTCGAGGACACGTCATGAACGATTTCAGTCAACCGGTGATCCAGCCGGAACACAAGCAGCGTGATGCGGGCAATCCGCGCGAGCGGTATGCGGCGGGTGTGATGAAGTACCGCGAGATGGGTTACTGGCAACCGGACTACGAGCCGAAGGAAACCGACGTGATTGCGCTGTTCCGGATCACGCCGCAACCCGGCGTCGAGCCCGAGGAAGCGGCGGCCGCGGTGGCCGGCGAATCGTCGACCGCGACGTGGACCGTGGTGTGGACCGATCGCCTGACCGCTTGCGACATGTACCGCGCGAAAGCGTATCGGGTCGAACCGGTGCCGGTGTCGAACGCCGGCGAACCGCAGTACTTCGCGTATATCGCTTACGAGCTCGATCTGTTCGAAGAGGGATCGGTCGCGAACCTGACCGCGTCGATCATCGGCAACGTGTTCGGCTTCAAACCGCTGAAAGCGTTGCGGCTCGAAGACATGCGCATTCCGATTGCCTATCTGAAGACCTTCCAGGGCCCGCCGACCGGCATCGTGGTCGAGCGCGAACGGCTCGACAAGTATGGCCGGCCGCTGCTCGGCGCGACCGTCAAGCCGAAGCTCGGTCTGTCGGGCAAGAACTATGGACGGGTGGTGTACGAAGGTCTGCGCGGCGGGCTCGATTTTCTTAAGGATGACGAAAACATCAACTCGCAGGCGTTCATGCACTGGCGCGACCGCTTCCTGTTCGCGATGGACGCGGTGAGCCGCGCGCAGGCTGAAACGGGCGAGGTCAAAGGCCACTACATGAACGTGACGGCCGCGACGATGGAAGACATGTACGAGCGCGCCGAATTCGCGAAGGAACTGGGCTCGTGCATCGTGATGATCGACCTCGTGATCGGTTGGACCGCGATCCAGTCGATGTCGCGCTGGGCCCGCAAGAACGACATGATCCTGCATCTGCATCGCGCCGGTCACGGCACCTACACACGTCAACGCAATCACGGCATCTCGTTTCGCGTGATCGCCAAATGGCTGCGGATGGCGGGCGTCGATCATGCGCATGCGGGCACCGCGGTCGGCAAGCTCGAAGGCGATCCGTTGTCGGTGCAGGGCTACTACAACGTGTGCCGCGACGCGCGCAACGAGGTCGATCTGTCGCGCGGTCTGTTCTTCGATCAGCCGTGGGCCGGCTTGCGCAAGGTGATGCCGGTGGCCTCGGGCGGGATTCACGCGGGGCAGATGCATCAGTTGCTCGATCTGTTCGGCGACGACGCGATCCTGCAGTTCGGCGGCGGCACGATCGGCCATCCGGGCGGCATTCAGGCGGGGGCGACCGCGAACCGCGTCGCGCTCGAAGCGATGGTGAAGGCGCGCAACGAGGGCCGCGACATCGCGAACGAGGGGCCCGACGTGCTCGAAGCCGCCGCGCGCTGGTGCACGCCGCTGAAGCAGGCGCTCGATACGTGGCGCGACGTGACGTTCAATTACGCGTCGACCGACACGCCCGATTTCGCGACCACGCCGACAGCGGCCTAAGCGCCATTTAAGCGCGGCCTGATCGCCGAGAACGTCACCAACCGCCGCAATACCCGCAACGAGCGAATCCGCCAAGCGGTGCGCCGCACCGCGCGAGGAACTGTTGACGCCGTTATTACCGCGACATTCATCAACGAGGTTAGTCATGCGAATTACACAGGGAACGTTCTCCTTTCTGCCCGAGCTGACCGACGAGGAAATCAGCCTGCAGATCGACTACGCGTTGCGCCAGGGCTGGGCCTGTTCGGTCGAATTCACCGACGACCCGCATCCGCGCAACACCTACTGGGAAATGTGGGGACTGCCGATGTTCGACCTGCGCGACCCGGCCGGCGTGATGCAGGAGGTCAAGGCCTGCCGCGAAGCGCGCCCGGGTCACTACATCAAGGTCAATGCGTTCGATTCGGTGCGCACCTTCGAGACGATGCGGCTGTCGTTCATCGTGCACCGGCCGGAGGTGGAACCGGGCTTCCGGCTCGAACGCCAGGACGCGCCGGGCCGCACGCAGCGCTACAGCATCGCCGGCTATGCGGTCGACCGGCCGGCGGGCGAGCGCTACGGGTCCGCCAATTAAGCGTCGCCAACCGGGCGTCGCCACGAAGCCGCTATCAGGCGATTCGCGCCGCGCCGCGCGAGCTGTGGCCGCGCGGCGCGCCCGAATCGCAAGGAGGAACAATGACAGTCGATGCCGCCATCGTGGACGCGCTGCCGCCGTCCGCCACGCAAGCCCCGGGCGCCACTGAACCCGCGTCGCAGGTCGATCTCGCCGCGCTGTATCGCGACTCCGGGATCGGCGACGTGCTCGGCGAACTCGATCGCGATCTGGTCGGGCTCGCGCCGGTGAAGACCCGCATTCGCGAAGTCGCCGCGCATTTACTGGTGGAACGCGCGCGCGCATCGCTCGGCCTCGCCGGCGGCGCGCCGACCCTGCATATGTGCTTCTCCGGCAACCCCGGCACCGGCAAGACCACGGTCGCGCTGCGCATGGCCGAGGTGCTGCACCGGCTCGGCTATATCCGTCGCAATCATCTGGTGTCGGTCACGCGCGACGACCTGGTCGGCCAGTACATCGGCCACACCGCGCCGAAAACCCGCGATGTACTGAAGCGCGCGATGGGCGGCGTGCTGTTCATCGACGAAGCGTATTACCTGTATCGCCCGGAAAACGAGCGCGACTACGGCCAGGAAGCAATTGAAATCCTGTTGCAGACGATGGAGAACCAGCGCAGCGATCTGGTGGTGATCCTCGCCGGCTACGCGTCGCGGATGGAAGTGTTCTTCGAGAGCAATCCGGGCTTCCGCTCGCGCATCGCGCATCACATCACGTTTCCCGATTATCAGGAAACCGAACTGCTGGAAATCGCCGAACGCATGCTCGGCACCATGCATTACCGCTTCGATGCCGCGTCGCGCCGCGCGTTCGCCGACTATCTGGCGCGCCGCATCCGTCAGCCGAATTTCGCCAATGCGCGCTCGGTGCGCAATGCGCTCGACCGCGCGCGGCTGCGCCAGGCGAACCGGCTGTTCGCGGGCGCGCTGCATGGCGGCAAGCCGATCGACGCGGCGACGCTGACGCTGATCGACGCGACCGACGTGCGCGCGAGCCGCGTATTCGACGAAGCGTTGAGCGCCACCGAACATCCGCCCGCGGCGCCGCCGGGCTGACTCGCCGCGGCGAGTGAAGACGTCAAGACCTATTCCACGGAGATCGCCATGCAAGACGGACGCACGACACTTTCGAAATTCCTGATCGACACCCTCGACCGCCAGCCGTGCGCGGCGAACTCGCAGGAAACGGCGGGACTCTCCGCGCTGCTGATCGACGTCGCGGCCGCGATCAAGTCGATCTCGGCGATGCTGACCAAGGGCGCGCTCGGCGGCAATTACGGCTCCGCGCAAACCGTCAACACGCACGGCGAGGAACAGAAGAAGCTCGACGTCGCGACCAACGAGGTCTTTTTGCAGCAATGCGAATGGGACGGGCTGCTGGCGGCGATGGTGTCGGAGGAAATGGAACAGGTCTACGCGATTCCGGACGGCTATCCGCGCGGCGACTATCTGCTCGCGTTCGACCCGCTCGACGGTTCGTCGAATATCGACATCAACGGGGTGGTCGGCTCGATTTTCTCGGTGCTGCGGGTGCGCGATCCCATCGACGAAGCCGGCAGCGAAGCGGCCTTTCTGCGTCCAGGCTGCGAGCAGGTCGCGGCCGGCTACGCGGTCTACGGACCGTCGACGATGCTGGTGCTGTCGGTCGGCAACGGCACCCATGGTTTCACGCTCGAGCGCGAGATCGGCAACTTCGTGCTGACCCATTCGAACATCCGGATTCCTGAGGAAACCAGCGAGTTCGCGATCAATGCGTCGAACGAGCGCTTCTGGGAGCCGCCGGTGCGGCGCTACGTGCAGGAATGCAAGGACGGCCGCAGCGGTTGTCGCGGGCGCGACTTCAATACGCGCTGGATCGCGTCGATGGTCGCGGAAGTGCACCGGATCCTGATGCGCGGCGGCGTGTTCATGTATCCGCGCGACTCGAAAACCCCGGCGATGGAAGGGCGCCTGCGGCTGCTGTACGAAGCGAATCCGATGAGCTTCCTGATCGAACAGGCGGGCGGTCTGTCGAGCACCGGGCGCGAGCGGATTCTCGACGTGCAGCCGCAGAGCCTGCATGGCCGGGTGCCGGTGATTCTCGGCTCGAAGAACGAGGTCGAGCGGATCGCGCGCTATCACGGCGAATACGACCGCGGCGAGGACAAGCCGTTCAGCTCGCCGCTGTTCGGCACGCGCTCGCTGTTCCTGCCGGATTTCTCGGTCTGAGCCGTGGCGGACTACGCATAACAAGCCGCTGCGGGCCGCGAGTGCGCGCACTACGCGCCACGGCAGCGCACAGAACACAAGTCATCCGGAGACAAACGCATGTCAGTCAAACACCCGATCATCGCGGTGACCGGCTCGAGCGGCGCGGGCACCACCACCGTCATGAAGAGCTTCATGCACATCTTCAGGCGCGAGCACATCAATGCGCAGATCGTCGAGGGCGACGCGTTTCATCGCTACGACCGGCTCGGCATGCGCGCGGCGATGAAGGAGCGCGAGCGCGACGGCGTGCCGAACTTCAGCCACTTCGGCCCCGAGGCGAATCTGCTCGAAGAGCTGGAGACGCTGTTTACCCGCTACGGCGAGAACGGCACCGGCCAGTTGCGCCACTACGTGCACGACGCGGCCGAGGCGCAGTTCTACAAGCAGGACGGCGGCACCTTCACGCCGTGGGAGGACGTCGCGGCCGACACCGACCTGATGTTCTACGAAGGCCTGCACGGCGCGGCGGTCACCGACAAGGTCGATATCGCGCGGCATACCGATCTGCTGATCGGCGTGGTGCCGATCATCAACCTCGAATGGATCCAGAAGCTGCATCGCGACCAGACGATGCGCGGCTATACGCACGAAGCGGTGCTCGACACGATCCTGCGGCGCATGCCCGACTACGTGAACTACATCTGTCCGCAGTTCTCGCGCACTCATGTGAATTTCCAGCGCGTGCCGACCGTGGACACGTCGAACCCGTTCACCGCGCGCGAGATTCCGGCGCCCGACGAGAGCTTCGTGGTGATCCGCTTCGCGCGGCCGAAAGGAATCGACTTCCAGTATCTGCTGACGATGCTGCACGACTCGTTCATGTCGCGCCCGAATGTGATCGTGGTGCCGGGCGGCAAGATGGGGCTCGCGATGCAGCTGATTTTCACGCCGATGATTCTGCAATTGATCGACCGCCGCTCGCGCGCCTGAGGGGGCCCGGACGGATCAGGAAGGATCAGGACGGACCGCGCGGTCCATTTCGCAAGGAGAATTCCGATGAGTGCAGTCGCGCAACCGCTTGCCGCTCCCGCCACCCGTCAGATGGCCGACGCGCTGCGCATGCTCGCGATCGACGCGGTCGAAGCGGCGAAGTCCGGACATCCCGGCATGCCGCTCGGCATGGCCGACATCGCGGTCGCGTTGTGGGACCGGCATCTGAAGCACAACCCGCGCAACCCGGCGTGGCCCGACCGGGACCGCTTCATTCTGTCGAACGGTCACGGTTCGATGCTGTTGTACGGACTGCTGCATTTGACCGGCTACGACCTGCCGATCGACGAGCTGAAGCGCTTTCGCCAGTTGCACAGCAAAACGCCTGGGCATCCTGAAGTTGGCGTGACGCCCGGCGTCGAGACGACCACCGGGCCGCTCGGCCAGGGGCTCGCGAACGGCGTCGGGATGGCGCTCGCCGAGGCGCTGCTCGCGCGCGAATTCAACCGGCCGGGGCACCGGATCGTCGATCACCGCACCTATGTGTTCGCCGGCGACGGCTGTCTGATGGAAGGGATCTCGCACGAAGCGGCGTCGCTCGCGGGCACGCTGAAGCTCGACAAGCTGACGGTGCTGTACGACGACAACGGCATTTCGATCGACGGCCACGTGTCGCAGTGGTTCGCCGACGACACGCCGTCGCGTTTCGCCGCGTACGGCTGGCACGTGGTGCGCGACGTGGACGGCCACGATATCGACGCGGTCGATCGCGCGTTGCACGCGGCGCGCGCGGTCGGCCGGCCGACGCTGATCTGCTGCCGCACGGTGATCGGCCAGGGCGCGCCGTCGAAGGCCGGCACTCAAGACGTGCACGGCGCGCCGCTCGGCGCGGACGAGATCGCCCGCACGCGGGTCGCGCTGAACTGGCCGTACCCGCCGTTCGAGATTCCGGACGAGGTGCGCGAGAACTTCGATGCGAGCGCGCGCGGCGCGGCCGCCGAAGCCGATTGGCGCGAGCAGTTTGACGCATATCGCAAGCGCTATCCGGCGGAAGCGGCCGAGTTCGAGCGGCGCGTGCAGGGCAAGCTGCCGGCGCTGTGGCACGACGCGGTGCGCGCGCTGCTGCGCGACACCAACGCCGCCGCCGAAACACTGGCCACGCGCAAGGCATCGCAAAAGGCGATTGCGGCGCTCGCGCGCAGCCTGCCGGAAATGCTCGGCGGCTCGGCCGATCTGACCGGCTCGAATCTGACCGACTGGCCCGGCGCGATCGACGTGCGCGCCGACGGCCACGACGGCAACGGCAGCGAAGGCGGCAGCGGTAGTGGCAGCGGTAGTGGCCATGCCGGCAACCTAGCCGACGGCCCGCGCACCGCCAGCCACGCCAGCCACGCCAGCAGCCTGCGCGCCGGCAACTACATCCACTACGGCGTGCGTGAATTCGGCATGAGCGCGATGTTGAACGGGATCGCGCTGCATCGCGGCTACCTGCCGTTCGGCGGCACCTTCCTGACCTTCTCCGACTATTCGCGCAACGCGCTGCGGATGGCCGCGTTGATGAAGACCCGTTCGATCTTCGTGTTCACGCACGACTCGATCGGCCTCGGCGAAGACGGCCCGACTCACCAGGCGGTCGAACATGCGGCGAGTCTGCGGCTGATTCCGGGCCTCGACGTCTGGCGCCCATGCGACACCGTCGAGACCGCGCAGGCATGGGTCAGCGCGGTCGAACGCGACGGGCCGACGTGTTTGCTGCTGAGCCGGCAGAACCTGCCGTTCGTCACGCGCTCGGCCGAACAGCTCGGCGCGATCGCGCGCGGCGGCTACGTGTTGCGCGACTGGCCGGCCACGCCGCAAGCAACCCGCGTCGTGCTGATCGCGACCGGCTCCGAAGTCGCGCTCGCGGTCGACGCAATCGAACCACTCGCGGCCGCCGGCATCGCCGCGCGCGTCGTGTCGATGCCGTCGACCAGCGCGTTCGACCACCAGCCGCGCGAGTGGCGCGATGCGGTGCTGCCGCCGGGCGTGCCGCGTGTCGCAATCGAAGCGGGCGTCAGCGCGTTCTGGCGGCAATACGTCGGACTCGAAGGCGGCGTGGTCGGCATCGACACGTTCGGCGAATCCGCGCCGGCCGCCGCGCTGTTCGCGCATTTCAACCTGAACACGCAGACGCTGGTCGACACGGCCCGCCGCGTCGCGCAACCCGCGCGCTGAACCTACTCAGGGCGGCGCCCGAACCGAATCCAATCACGAGCTAAACGAGGAGCACGCAATGGCCTTCATCACCCTGCGCCAACTACTGGATCACGCGGCCGAACACGACTACGGCGTGCCCGCATTCAACGTCAACAACATGGAGCAGATTCACGCGATCATGCAGGCCGCCGAGGCGACCGCGAGCCCGGTGATCCTGCAGGCGTCGGCGGGCGCGCGCAAGTACGCGGGCGAGCCGTATCTGCGGCACCTGGTGCTCGCCGCGCTCGAAGCGCATCCGGACATTCCGCTGGTGCTGCATCAGGATCACGGCGCGAGCCCGGCGGTCTGTCAGCAGGCGATCCGCTCCGGCTTCACGTCGGTGATGATGGACGGCTCGCTGCTGCCCGATCAGAAAACCCCGGCCGCATACGACTACAACGTCGACGTGAGCCGGCGCGTGGTGGATGCCGCGCACGCGGTCGGCGTGTCGGTGGAGGGCGAGCTAGGCTGTCTCGGCTCGCTCGAAACCGGCACCGCCGGCGAAGAGGACGGCGTCGGCGCGGCGGGAACGCTGTCGCTCGAACACCTGCTGACCGACCCGGACGAAGCGGCGCAGTTCGTCGAAGCGACCGGCGTCGATGCTTTGGCGATCGCGATCGGCACCTCGCACGGCGCGTATAAATTCAGCCGCGAGCCGACCGGCGACATTCTCGCGATCGACCGCATCGCCGATATTCACGCGCGGATTCCGAACACACATCTGGTGATGCACGGTTCGTCGTCGGTGCCGCAGGAATGGCTCGCGGTGATCCGCGAATACGGCGGCGAGATTCCGACCACCTACGGCGTGCCGGTCGAGGAAATTCGCCGCGGCATCGCGCACGGCGTGCGCAAGGTCAATATCGACACCGACATCCGTCTCGCGATGAGCGGCGCGATGCGCAAGTCGCTCGCCAACGCGCGTTCCGAATTCGATCCGCGCGCCGCGTTGAAGGCCGCGACCGCGGCGGCCAGCGCGATCTGCGTCGAGCGTTTCGAGGCGTTCGGCTGCGCGGGGCAGGCGGCTCGCATCAAACCGCTGCCGCTCGAGACGATGGCGCGCCGCTATCACTAGCGGCCGCGAACCGGAAATGGTTCGGGAGCCTGAATAATTAGCTCACTTGCACGGAGAACGCGATGCGCGAATTCCTGATTGCTCCGTCGCTGCTGTCGGCGGATTTTGCGCGGCTCGCCGACGAGATTCGCGACGTGACCGCGGCCGGCGCGGACTGGATCCATCTCGACGTGATGGACAACCACTATGTGCCGAACCTGACGTTCGGGCCGCTGGTGTGCTCGGCGATCCGCCCGTACAGCGCGTTGCCGTTCGACGTGCATCTGATGACCGCGCCGGTCGATCCGCTGGTGTCGGCGTTCGCGGAGGCCGGCGCGAACCTGATCAGCTTTCATCCGGAGGCGACCCAGCACGTGCACCGGACCATCGAGCTGATCCGTTCGCACGACGCGCGCGTCGGGCTCGCATTGAATCCGGCGACCCCGCTCGCCGCGCTCGATCACGTACTGGACATGCTCGACGTCGTGCTGGTGATGTCGGTCAATCCCGGCTTCGGCGGTCAGGCGTTCATCCCGCACACGCTCGACAAACTGCGGCGTCTGCGCGTGCGGGTCGACGCAACGATGCAGCGCACCGGGCGGCCGTTGCAGATCGAAGTGGACGGCGGCGTGAAGGCGTCGAATATCGCGGCGATCGCGGAGGCGGGCGCCGATGTGTTCGTCGCCGGCTCGGCGGTGTTCGGCGCGAGCGACCGCGCTCGGGCGATTAGCGGGATGCGCGACGAGCTGGCGAGCGTGCACGACCCGCTGAGTCTCGCGGCGTCGAAATGAGGCGGGCGTTTCGGTTCCCTGCGCGTCTCAACGCTTTTTCATCGTCTCGCCCGGCGCGCACCACGCGAGCAGATCCTGTTCGGGCCGCTCGAGCGCACAGCCCCAGTCGAGCGGCTGATCCTGATCGAAGCGCTTGCCCAGGCGCCACGCGATCTCCGCGCGCGCGAGCTGCACGCCCATATAGAACGCGTGGCCGCCGTCGTGTTCCAGATTCAGCTGCGGGTACAGCACGAACGGATCGTCGCCGCGCCGGTGGCCGTCGCGGTTGTACACGTGGATGCCGTCGCTGCTGACCTGCACGCGGAAATTCGGATCGCGCACGCCGCGCGCGAGTTCGTCGATCTCGTCGGCGCTATACGGAAACGGCCGCTTCGCGTGCACTTGCGCGAGGTCCGGGCTGATTCCCTTGGGCAGCACCTGCGCGTCGCGCGCCGCATGCATCACGCGCCGCGCGACATCGGCTTCGCGCAGCGCGCGGCGCGCGTGCAGACTCACCGAGGTGGTCAGCACCGCGCCGATCCGCAGCTCGGCGGCCATCCCAAGGAGTACTGCGTTAATGCCGCTGGTGTCGGCCTCGGTCAGCTCGGTCACGTTGCCGATGCCCATCATGATCGCGATGTCCGGATAGCGTTCGCGCAGCCGCACATAACGCGCAATCGACGTCGCCAGCCCGAACGGAATCGGATCGAGAATCGGATCGGCGAGAAACGCGCGGCCGCGCGCGGACAGCGCGTCGATCGCCGCGTCGAGCGAGGCCGGGTCGCCCGGTTCGCGCGCCACGAGGATCGGCGTGGCCGGCACTTCGTCGGCGATCCAGAGCGTGTCGAGGTTCAGGCTCATCAGATAGTCGGCGCCCGCGCGGCCGCCGCGCAGCAACTCGTCGGTGCGCATCGAATCGACGCTGACCCGGTAGCCTTCGCTTTTGAGGCGCCGCACCGCGTCTTCCAGATGCGCAAACGGCGTATCCGGCAGACAGCCGATATCGATCACGTCCGCGCCTTGCGCTTTATATTCGCGCGCGCGTGCGGAAATGCCGTCGAGATCGAGCCGCGGCGCATCGACGATCTCCGCGAAGATCTCGGTGTCGTAGCGGCTCAGGTCGAACGGCTTGGCCTTGTGGCCGAAAAACTGCGGCAGGTCTTTCACCTCTTCGGGCCCGCGCTCGAACGGCACGCCGTAATGCGCGCTCAGCGCATCGAGGTCGCCCCGGCAGCGGCCCGGCACGATCACCCGTTGCGCGGCGAGCGGCGCGGCCAGCCGGCGCTGGATCAGATCGGCGGTCATCAACGCGGCGACCTGTACGCCGATTTCGCGCACCTCCCAACTGAACGGCGCCGGCGCCATGCCGTCGAGCACGCGCCGCAGGCTCGGTTCGGCGAGCCGGCCGGTCAGGAAGAGGAGGTGGTCCATGCGAGATCGAGAGTCGCGAGGCGTTGGGCGAGCGCTGCTTCGAGTTCGTCGAGCGAGCGCACGAGCGTCGTGTATTCGAAGCGCGCGAGCCGTTCGACGTTCTCCAGTTCGATCCTGCGCGGCCGCAGTTCGACCCATTCGTCCGGGCTATGCGTGACGACGCTCGGTTCGGTATCGCATGCATAGACGATGCCGGGAATGCATTGCTTGCCGGCCTGCGCGTACATATTGGTGGGCAGCGTATCGGAGATGCCGTACGCGCATTTGGCGACCGTGTTGCTGGTCGCGGGCGCGATCACGACCGTGTGATAGATGCCGTGATACAGCATGCCGACCGGCACGCCGCTCGCGCTGTTGTCGCGCAGCACACGGAACTGCTCGCGCAGTTTGTCGAGCGTCCAGCCGTACAGCGGCAGCACTTCCTCGGCGGCGGCCGACAGAAACAGATCGACGCGCGGCAGCCGCCGCGCGAGCGCGATCGATTCTTCGAGCATGTGACCGGAGCCGGTCACGCACCATGCGAAGCGCGCATCGGCCTTGAAGTCGGCGAGGTCGCGCGTGGGATCGCGGCTGGAGTCCTGCCCCGGCGCGCGCGTCATGCGTCGAGATCGAGCGGCATGCCGTCCGGCGACGAGCCTTCGTGCGAGAGCCGGATATGCAGCCTGCGCATCTTGCGATACAGCGTGTTGCGGCTGATGCCGAGCGCTTTAGCGACGTTACTGACGTTCCAGCGATGCTCGTCGAGCAGCGACAGCACGGTCTCGCGCTCGTTCAGCTGGATCGCGTTCAGCGACGAGATATCGGCGTCGTCGCTCAGATGCGGGTCCAGCTCCGCGCTCGCGAGCCGCAACGCGGCCGGCATGTCGAGCGACGGGGCGCGCTGCGTGACTTCGGGCGGCAGGTGCTCGCAGCGGATCGGCAGACCGTCGGACAGCGCGATCGCCATCTGCAAAACGTGGCGCAGCTGACGGATGTTGCCCGGCCACGCGTAGCTCAGCAGCGCGTGTTCGGCTTCCGGGCTCAGCTCGGGCGGATCGTCGGTTTCGTTGGCGAGCAGATGATGGATCAGCGGCAGTTTGTCGACCCGATCGCGCAGCGCCGGCAGATTCAGCTCGACGCCTTTGAGCCGGTAATACAGGTCCTCGCGGAACTGGCCGCTTTGCACCAGTTCGAGCAGATTGCGGTGGCTCGCGCTGATCAGCTGGAAATTGACCTTGACGGTGGTTTCCGCGCCGAGCGGCGTGACCTCGTGTTCCTCGATCACGCGCAGCAGCCGCGCCTGCAACACCAGCGGCATGTCGCCGATTTCGTCGAGGAACAGCGTGCCGCCGTTCGCCTGCACGATCTTGCCGCGCCGGCCTTCGCGCTGCGCGCCGGTGAACGCGCCGGCGCGATAACCGAACAGCTCGCTCTCGATCAGGTTCTCCGGCAGCGACGCGCAATTGACCGGCACGAACGGGCCGTCGGAGTGCGGGCTGATGCTGTGCAGCGCCTGCGCGAACACTTCCTTGCCGGTGCCGGTCTGGCCGCGCAGCACGATAGGAATCTTGCGTTGAATCACCCGCGCGGCGAGCTGGATCTGCGAGGCCATGCGCGGGTCGCCGAATTCCAGGTGGGCGATCTCGTCGAGCTTCGGCGACGTGGGGTGCCGCTCGGCCGCGCTCGAGCTGCTGGCGCGGCTCGCGGGCGTCGTGGTGGACGCATCCGGCAGCAACACCCGCGACGCGCGGCCCGCGCTGTTTTGCGGCGTCTGCGCGACGAGGAAAAAGCGGTTGGTCGCGTTCGCGCTGTACACGGTGACCGGATGGAACGAGCCGCGGATACTGCGCGCGATCATGTCTTCGAGCGACGCGTTGAACGCCTCCTCGATCCGCCGGCCGCGCAACTCGCTGAGCGAGCGGAAGCCGAGCTGGAACAGCGCGCTGCGATTCGCGGCGAGCACGGTGCTGTCGTCGGCGACCGCGAGCTTGCCGCCGTGCAGCGTGCCGACGAATTCCGGGCGGCTGTGGAAGTGGATCATGTTCGCGTGCCGGTAGCGCGCGTCGAGCAGGCGGTTTTCGATCATCTGCCGCGACATCCCGACCAGCACCAGCGAGTGCTGCTGCAGCAGCTTCGAGCGGCTCGTCACGTCGAGCACGCCGGCAATCTCGCCGCTGTCGTCGAAGATCGGCGCGGCCGAGCAGGTCAGCGACGTATAGCGCGGATAGAAATGTTCGTGCTGGCAGACCGCGATGCAGTCGCGCTCCGCGAGACAGGTCCCCATGCCGTTGGTGCCGGCTTCGCGCTCGGTCCATAGCGCGCCGACCCGGAAGCCGTCGCCGGCGACCGCCTCGGCAAACGGCACCGACGACACCTGATGGACGATCACGCCGCCCGAGTCGACCAGCACGACCGCGAGTTCGGGGTCGGCGAGCTGCTGATAAAGCGTCGTCATTTCCAGCTTCGAACACGCGATCAGATCGCCGACCGCCTCGCGCCGCGCGGTCAGTTCGTATTCGGTGAGCACCGGCGGCGGCACGAAGCGGCCCGGATCGAGCCGGAATTCATTGATGCAGCGCGCCCACGATTGGGCGACGGAGTCGCTGGTCGGGCGGGTGGTCAGTTGATGGTTGACGACGTTCAGCACTTCACGGACGTGGGTACTGCTGTCAGCGAGCAACGACATGGGATCTGTCTCCGTTGCGTCATTCCGGAAACGGCGCCTGCTTCGCGCGCCGCGAAATGCCGCTTTATCAAGTCTTGTATTGCCCTCGGCGCTGCACAATCTGGTGTTCGCATGCGCCCTCGCGACCGCCCGGCATTTCAAGCGGGTACTGAAAACAATACGCCCGATGTCAGTTTCGTTCAACTGGAAGTCACCCCATGTTTACCGCAGCGTGCCCGGATTTTGCTTTTCCTGACGAAGCCCCGCGATACCGGGTGCATAGCGTGAGTCTGTCGCGACCTCGACACACAGTGTGCTGCGGCGTGTCACCGCGGATGTCACTGCGGGTGTCACAGTTACCCGTTGGCAGCCGCTGGCGTCGCGCGCTAGTTCGTTATTACCGGATTACCCTGGGTTGGATCGACACGCTGTTTAATTCCCTGGCCGCGCCGCGGCGGAGACCATCATGGATCGTATCGACACCGTTCGCCTTGCCGCTTTCTCGAACCGCGGCGCCGATGCCGGCGCGCCGGCCGAGCGGCTGGACCTCGTCTTCATCGAAAACTTCGTAGGCCATACGGTTATCGGTATCGACAGCAGCGAGTTGCACGTGCCGCAACCGGTGCGCGTGAATCTGACCATCGGCGTGCCGGCGATCCGCGCATGCACGACCGACCGGATCGAGGACACGGTCAACTACGCGGCGGTGCGCGACGCGCTGCTCGCGCTGTTCGAGTCGCACCGGCTGCAACTGCTCGAAGCGCTCGCGGAAACGATTGCGCAGCTGCTGATCGCCGATTTTGGCGCGCACTGGGTGAGGGTGTCGCTCGCGAAGCCGGCGAAGTTCGACGACGTCGCCGCCGTTGGCGTGCAGATCGAGCGGCGCCGCGGCGATGCGTCGGCGGCGCAAGTGGGGCTTGCACGGTATGCGTCGCTGGGCGAGGGGCTGGTGCCGAGCTGACGCGCGCGGCACGACCGGAGGCGGGCGCGCCGCCTTCCGGGCAATGCGTCAACTGCCGTTCATTTCGCGACGGTCGAGGTTTTCTGCGGCCCGAGTCCGCAGGCCTGA
The DNA here is from genome assembly GCF_001931485.1 of Burkholderia sp. SRS-W-2-2016. GTDB lineage: Bacteria > Pseudomonadota > Gammaproteobacteria > Burkholderiales > Burkholderiaceae > Paraburkholderia. The sequence continues at coordinate 120,541 of NZ_MSDV01000023.1, forward strand.
TATGCGGCGCTCTGCAGCGTGCGGAAACGTTTGGTCTGCGCCTTCGCGTGGTCGACGCGAAATTCCGCGCCGCCTTCGCCGCCGAGCGTCGCGTACTTCGAGAACGTCGATTGATCGACGAAGTCGTCATAGGAAAGCGACGCGGCCATCTTGTCGATCACGCACGAGCACTTGTAGACGTTGGCGAAATCGTGGCCGTTGTCGTCCATGCAACTGAGCACGTACTCGACCCGGCCCTCGGTCGGATAGTTGTAGCCGCCGGCCGGCGCGGCCTTCGGAGGCGCATCGTTTTGCGCGGCGGCGAGCGGCGCGGCCAGCGCGAGACAGGTAAAGGCGAGAAGCGCGCGACATCTGCTGATCATGTGATGCCTCTGCGAGTGCATTGAGTCTGCGTCACGAACCGCCCGGCGGGCGGCTGCGCGAGGAGGCGGGGCCGGCTGGCGGCGCCGCGTCTCCTCAGCCCCGTCCGGGGGCGCTCAGTTCGGCGCGAACGGGTGCGCGACGGTGCTCTTCTTCGACACCACTTCGGCTGCGCTCGGTTCGCCGTTGACCGCGCGCTTGATCGCCTCGCGCGTGGCCTGATAGTTGAACTGCTGGATCTTCTTGTCGTCCTCCGCCTGCCAGTGAATGAACACGCCGACGCACAGGAACAGATCGTCGGCTTCGTCCCGCGGGATCGTGCCGTCTTCGACGCTGTCGGCGACCGCTAGCGCGACCGCGTGCTGCGCCGGACCGAACATCTGCACCGCCTGCTTGGCGCCCTTGATCGTGACCTTGTTGAACAGGATCGTGTTCGGCTTGGTGAGCAGATTGGGGGCGACGACGGCCAGCAGCGATGTAAAGCCATCCTTATTGTTGGTGAGCGCGTTGCAGAACGCGGTTTCCGCAGCGGAACCTCGCGGTCCGATCAGCAAGTCGATGTGCGCGACCTCGTTGCCGTCGCCGACTAGCGACTCGCCGATCATGACGCGGTTGATCTTGGCCATTCTGTTCCTCCGATGAGTAGGTATGGACTTGCTGACGAGGCGCCGCGTGCGCTTGCCTTGCTTGGGGACATCGCGCGGCGGCGCGGGGATGCACGGCGGTACTAACTAACAGGTTCCGTGCCAGTTTCGGTGTGACGCTATCCGTGCTGAATTGCTGCGTGCGACCGGCCGGCGTTTTCGAGCACGCGCGCGACGAACAGCGTGGCCACCGCCAGATCGGCGCTGGTGCCGGGGTTGATCGCGCGGGATTTTAGTTCGACATCCCAGGCGTCGAGCCGCGGATCGGTGGCCGCGCGGCGTGCTTCTTCGAGCGCTGTGGCGCGCCAGCGCGCGTGCTGTTCGCGTGCCGCAAGCGTGACACTCTGCGCCAGCGCCAGCCCGTGCTTGCGCACAATGTGAGAGTCGGGCCAGCCGGCGAGGAACGCGAGAAACACGTTGAGCATCGCGGCTTGCGGCGCGTCGGCCGGCGCTTGCGCGAACGCGGCGAGGCCGGTGTCGAACAGGTCCGCGAAGCCGTTCGCGTATTGCCGCGCGATGCTGTCGCGTTCGGCGGCAAGGTGCATCGCGTCGCGCAGGCCGATGGTCGGCGCCGCGTGGACCGATTGCTCGGGCGCGTCGCCGAGGCCGCCCGGATTGGCGAGCGCGATTGCGCGGTACGCGAGGCGGGCGTCTTCGACGTCGAGCTTTGCCAGCACTTGCGCGACGGCTGTGCGCCATCGCGGAGCGGTGAGGGCAGTAGCGCTCTTGGCGTCCATCGTGCCGATCTGGTCGAGCGCGGCGGCGAGCGGCGCGACCAGCAGCACGATGCCGAGATTGGTATTGCAGCCGGCCGCCGCGCGCGTGCGCGTGACCGCGTCGAGAATCCGCTGGCCGACGCGCGCGCCGGGCGCGAACAGCGCCTCGAGCGATGCGTCGGCGCTGGCGAGGAACTGCGCGGCGTCCATTCCGTGACCGGGGCTTTGCGCGCTGACGTTGCCGGGTTTCGGCGTCGATACGTCGAGCGCGCAGGCTTCGAGGAAAGCCGCGCGGGCGGCGTCGAGTGGAACGGCGGGTGGCTCAAAGGTCACGCGGTGGCTCCGCTGGGTCGGTACTGATGTGCGACGCCAGGGCCGGGGTGGGCCACGGCGCTGACGCATTTCGCTAAGGTTCGGTGTCCGAAACCGCTCACGCGCTGCCGTGCCCGGACAACCCGGCCACCGCCGCCTCGTTGCCCAAAACGCCCGGCTCGTCCGCGTTTCGCACCGCATTGAGCACGGCAGCCAGCTTGCGATCGAGCAGATCGGCAACCAGCGCCGCCGCGATATCGAGCGACGTCACCGACTGCAAACCGCGCCACGCGGCCACGCCGTTCACTTCGAGCACCAAAGGCCGCGCGGGATCGTCAGGATTCGGAATTAAATCGACCCCTGCATAGTCGAGCCCGAGCGCGGCGCTCGCCTGCACGGCGGTCTGCGCGAGCGGCAGCGTCAGTTCGGCGGCCTCGCAGCGCGCGCCCTGCGCGACGTTGTGAATCCAGCCCTTGCCGCCGCTGCGCCGCATCGCGGCGACCGCGTTGCCGCCGATCACCAGCACGCGCCAGTCGAAGCCCGGCGCGTTTCCAGCCCGCTCGGCGGGCACGAAGCGCTGCAAATAAGCGACCTGCCGGTACGGCCGCAGCGACGGCAACGGCGCGAGCGCTCCGCCGCGCGCGCCGAGCCGCTTCAGCCCATGCCCCTGCGAGCCGAACAGCGGCTTGAGCACGACCTGCCGGCCAGCCGCCGCCTCGCGCATCAGTACGCGTTGCGCGAACGCCGCCGATTCGACCGCCCACGTGGCCGGCGTCGGCACGCCCGCGCGATGCAGCAGGAAACTCGTCATCGATTTGTCGACGCTGCGCTCGATCGCGCGCGCGTCGTTATAGACCGGCACGCCCGATTCGCGCAGCGCGTGCAGGATGCCGAGCCGCAGCGTGACCTGCTCCAGACTGCCGCCCGCGATCCCGCGCACGAACACCGCGTCCGGCAGCGCGTGGCCGAAGCCGGGCACCACGAGCCCATGCGGCTGCGTGGTGTCGATCCGGCAATCGGCGAGGTCGACGCAGCGGCCGTCGGCGCCGCGCGCGCGCAGCGCTTTTTTCAGGCGGCCGGTGTGCCAGCCGGTCTCGTCGGTCATGATCGCGACGCGCAGGCCGGGCGGCGTCGCGGCGGCGGGCGTGAGCATCATCGCGCGCCGGCCGGGCCGCCCCACTGGTGATGCAGCAGCGCGCCGTCGAGCTGGCCGCCGTGATAGGTCGCGCCGCTTTCGAGGCTGCTGACCCACACCTCGGCGGGCGCGAACAGCGCCGGATCGATCTGATAGAAGTCGAAATTGAACGACGTGAAAATCTCCGCGAACGGCCGCCCGTAGTCGCGCGAGGTGGCCGACGGCAACTCGTCCGCGAGCCGCCGCGCGACTTCGTCGTGCTGCACGGTCAGATGCACGCGGCCGCCGTACAGGATCGCGTCGTTGGTGCGGCCCATCGCCTGGATGCCGTCCGGCGCGGGCGGCGGCAGCGGCGCCGAGCCGCTCGCTTCGAGCACTTCGTCGAGCGGCACACCGAGCACGTGGACCTTGTGCAGCGCCACTTCGACGACCCGCGCGACCACCTGTACCGTTCCCGCGACAGACTGTGTCGGCGTGACGATCAGCGTCAGTTGCTCAGGCGCGAGGCCGCAGTCGTGCAGCACCTTGTCGATCACGACCTGCGGCGGCAGCCGGTCCACCTCCAGCACCAGCGCGCCGCGCGCGTGGCGGTCGCGATAGCCGAGTTCGGCAAACAGCGGCTCCTTGACCGCGAGCGCGCGCGCCGGCCCGGAGCCGAGCGAGAAAAACTTCTTGCCGCCGGTCTGCTCCTTGGTCGCCGACAGACTCCAGCCCGCGTACTGGCTGCCCAGGCACGCGAGCACCGGCGCCGAGGTGCTGACTTCGAGCATCGTCGGCCACAGCGGCGCGGCGTCGAGGTTCGCGCGCAACGCGACGCGGCCGAGTCCGCCCATGCAGATGCGCGCGATCAGCAGCCCCGCTTCGATACCGCCGCGCGCCTTAACGCCGGCGTCGGCGATCACGGTGCCGGCTTCGGTGCGGGTGAGCGCGACGCCCAGGCGCGCGGCCTGATCCAGCAGGCGCGCGACGAGGCGCTCGCTCAGCGCGTTGACGCTCGGCGGCGCGGCTTCGGCGGCATCGGCGGCGTCAGAGGCGGCGGGTTCAGGAGTGGGTGTGGAGGCAGGCATGGTCGGTTTCTTCTTCGCGGGTTTCGATTCGTTGCAGCACGCGCGCATGCTGTGCGTCGAGTTCGGCGCTCACCGCGGCGAGCGACGCCGCGCGGACCAGCAGCGTGCAGACCGGCTGGCCGGCGTCGACGCGGGTGCCGGGCATCGGCACGTCGCGGCATTGCGGGTCGCGCAGACAGGCGTCGGAGAACGCGTTCGTGACGGTGAACGGCGCGGGCGCGAACAGCACGCGCTGGCCGGCGCGCCCGCGCGGGCGCCGCGCGAGCGCGAGACTCGCGGCCGGCGGCGGGTGGCCGTGGCGGCACGCGTCGAGATGACAGGCGAGCAGGCCGGCCGGCCACGCATCGGGCGACGCGGCTTCGTACAGCGCCAGCGTCGCCGATGGGCGCGCGTTGATTTCGAGCACGTCGAACGTGCTGCCGTCGGACAGGAAATCGCAACTGTTCAGGCCGACGAGGCCGCTGCGCTCGCACAGCGCGTCGAGCGCCTGCTGCACGCGGGCGGCGAGCGCGGCCGATACATCGATCGGGCCGAGCGAGCCGGCATGCACGAAGCGCAGCGTGCCGACCGTGCAGGTCAGTTGCTCGGCGAAGCCCAGCAGATACGCGCGGCCGCGCGCGGCGATAAAGAGTGTGGATAGCGAACGGCCCTGGCCGAGCCGCTGGAAATAGCCTTGCCGGGTGAGCGACGCGAAGTCGAGCAGTTCGGCCGCTCGGATATGGGTGCCGCCGCAGCCGTCGGCGAGCTTGAACAGCCAGCCGGGCGGATCGGCGGGCCAGTCGAACGACACCGCCGGATGCGCGATCCCCAGTTCGTCGAGCAGTCCGAAGAAACGCCGCGGCTCGCGCACCGCGGCCAGCGCCCGCGCGTCGTTGCCGAGCAGGCGCGGCAGGCCCGGTTCGTCGCACAGCTCGCCGATCAGCGGTTCGAGCCCGCTGCCGCCGATCCAGCCGATCAGCCCCGGCAGCCGCGCGACCCGCGCGAGCGCATCGACGAGCCGCGCGCGCTCGATCTCCAGCGCGCCGCTGCCGATGTCGAACCACAGCTCGGCGGCCTCGCGGGTGTCGCGGTCGCCGAACGTGTCGAGCGCGGCGACCCGCAGCCCGGCGCGCGCGGCCGACTGCGCGAGCAGCCGCGCGGACAGCCCGGCCACCGCGACGAACGGCGCACACGAGCGGGAGGTTTTCATCGCCGTGCGCTCAGCCGAGTCCGGCCGCGACCGCGCGGGCCTCGTCGTACGCTTCCCGGAAGCCGAGGTAGACCGGCTTGCCGCCGGTGCGCATGCGCATGAACAGCCGGTGCTCGACCTGATACTTGACGTTGCCGATCGCCAGCGCGCCGATGCCGATCGCGCCGGTGCTCGGCACGCCGTCGATCGGCTTGCCGTCGTTCATCACGTTGACGCCGGCGATTCCTTCGGGCGGCACCGCGTTGACATCGGCGGCGACCAGCAGGCGTTTCGCGACCGCGAGGTCGGCGCTGCCGATTACCTGCACGCCGGCGATCGCGGTGGCCAGCACGATTTCGGCGTCGGCCAGCGCGCCGCGCAGCGCGTCCGGCGTCGCGATGCCGATCCCGTTGACGACGATCCCGAAGCGCTCGTTCAGCTCGCTCGCCGCGCGGCGCGCGCGGGCTTCGTCGTGATGGCTCGCGATCGTCACGTCGGCGCCGCGCGACGCGGCGATCGCCGCCGCGATGCGGCCGACCGCGCCGGTGCCGCCCGGAATCAGCACGCGCTTGCCGCCGAGTTCGACGCCATGCTGCTTGCCCAGATGCCGCTCGACCAGCGCGACCAGCGCGGCGGCGGTCGTGTACGAGCCGCTCGGGTCGGCGAACACCGACACCTCGAACGGCGGCACCATCGCGCGGCGCGCGGTGTCGAGCATGTCGGCGGCCTGCATCACGTCGCGTCCGCCGATAAAGATGCCGGTGCGCGACACGCCTTTCGGGCCGCGCGAAAAGATCGCGTCCTGGGTCAGGTTCGTGACCATGCCGGGGTCGACGTTGCAGTACGGGACGATCACCTGGTAGCCCGCGTCGGCGGCCATGTTCACGTCGAACGGGCTCATCTGCGGGGTGGCCGTGAACATGTGCAGGATGTAGGGCCTTTCAATGGTTTCGGACATGGCTGGGGCTCGATTGAGTGGCAATCCTGAAGATCGCGCCGCCGCCGGCGCGGCGACCGGCCGGCGGGTCGCCGGGGGTTGAGCGGCCGCGCGTCATGCGGCGTCGCTGCGCGGCGCGCGCGCCTCGGCGTTGCGGATCGTCGCGCCGCTGTTGCGGCCGGCGACCACGCAGCATTCGAGATGCGGCAGCGTCTGCGCCGCCGCGCGCGCGGTGGCGAGCGCGCGTTCGGCTTCGCGCTCGCTTGCCAGCACCGCGAAGCCGGTCGGCCCCCACGAGGTCTGGCCGATCCCGGCGGTGCGCTCGGCGGCGACCGCGCGCAGCACCCGCTCGACGTCCGGGCTCGCGAACACGCCGCCTTGCGCGCTCGCGAAGTATTCGCCGATGGTCTGCTGCAACTCGGTGAGGCCGCGCGCGAACGGCGCGAAGTTGTGCTCGGCCGCGCCCGGCAGGATCTGCATCAGCACCAGATGGCACAGATGCGCGGCGAGCCGCTGCGGGAACGGCGCGAGCGAGGCCAGCGCGCGCCGCTCGTCGGCGCCGTGCAGGCCTTCGATGCGGTTGTCGCTGACCAGCAGCACGCGCCACTGCTCGGGAAACGGCTGACGCGCGAGCAGCGGCGGCGCGCTCTGGCGCAGGTCGCCGGGCGGGCCGCCGTCGAGCAGCAGACCGCCGCAATCGAAGCCGAGAATGCCGATTCCGGAACGCGCGCCGCGCCCGAGCAGCGCGGCGATTTCGGCGCTGCTGGCCGGCTGGCCGACGAGCCGCGCGAACGCGGTGCCGACCGCCAGCGCGAGCTGGGTGCCGGAGCCGAGGCCTGTATGCGGGCGCGGCGCATGGACCACGTCGATTGCGAGCGACGCCGGACCGTACGCGGCTTGCAGGCGTTCGAGACACAGCGCGATGCGTTCGCGCTCGGCGTCGCTGAGCGCGCCGTCGATCCGTTCGCGTTCGGCCAGACGCGCGTCGATGCGCGTGCCGTAACCGTCGATCACGAGGCCGAGGCTGCCGAACGCGCGGCCGAGCGACGCGTTCGGGTCGAGAAAGCCCAGATGCAGGCGCGCGGGGGCATCGACCGTGATGGGCCCGCGCTGCTGCAGGCGATGAAGCTGAAGCGGCATCTCGAGTGTCCTTGGGTGGGCTCGGTTTTGGTTCGGGGTCCTGCCGGTGTGCGCGACCGCTCCGGGCGGTCGGCGCGCGGGCGCGGCGGCGTGTGCTGGCGGAGCAACGCGAGGGGCGCGCGGCGGGACGTCCGGCGACTTCAAGCAGAAGCCGTACCAGTGCGCGCGCAAGGGCCGCCGTCGCGGGGCTCGGGCGGAAAGGCGGGGCGGCGCGCGGACGCTATGTGACGCGGAAGGTGCACTGTGTAACGCGCTGTTTCATTGGCGCGGGGGCTTGGGTCAGCCACGCGCCCCGGGCGCGCGAGCCAGTTGCACAACCCGGTCGCGCGACCAAGTTGTGCAACCCATCGCGCTACGCGGATTTCGGCGCGTCGTACTTGATATAGCGGAAGCGCTGATCGTCGGCCGGGGTGCCTTCGAGCGGGCCGCCTTCGAGACCCGGCTGCCAGTGGATCACCGACTCGATCTTGCTGGCGAGCGCGAAGTCCTTGTCGGTGATGCCCTTCGCGCTGTGGGTTTTGAGTTTGACCGTGACGAATGCGTAGGACACCGTCAGATCCGGGTGATGCCACGCGGCTTCCGCCAGATGGCCGACCGCGTTGACCACCATCAGCGTGCCTTTCCAGCCTTCGGTGCGGTACTTGCGGCGCAGCCAGCCGTCTTCCATATACCAGTGCTGCAGCGGACCGACGAGGCGCTGCTGGATTTCGTCGTCGGAATAAACCTGCTCGGTGTTGGCCATGACGTGGACTCCTTAAGGTCGGGCGATCGCGGCCCGCACGCTGCACCGCGACAGGCGGCGCAACCGTGCTGCGGCGCACGATTCGCAAAGGACACGTTTCGTATCGCGAAGTGACACAGTATGTGTCGCCCGCGGTGACGCAACCGGTTCAAGGTTGCCACATCGCGGCCTCTCGCGTGCGCCACACGAACGGCGCAAATCGCCCGCCACGCGACGCGCATCTTGCGTTGCCGCCCGCGCGAGCCCCGCGTGCGCAAGGCTCGCGAGATTCCGGCATGGAACCTGCATTGGCCGTCCATGCGCCGCGAAGCCCGACATCGAATCGGGATAGCGCGTTAATCGTTACCTGTACTCGAGAAGGCGCGAACGATGCGACGAGGTAGCGTGGGTCATTCGTGAGTTGAACGCAGGACAATTCTGGAGGAGACATGAACTTACGCACTGTGGTTCTTGGGCTCGCGATCCTCGCATCCGCAGCCTTTAGTTCGTTCGCTGCGCAGGCCGATTCGCAGCTCGACACTATGATGAAGAACTCATCGAACTGGGCTGCCCAGGCGGGCGACTATGCGAATCACCGCTATAGCCCACTCAAGCAGATCAACGAGAACAACGTCGGCAAGCTACAGGTCGCCTGGACCATGTCGACGGGCGTGCTGCGCGGTCACGAAGGCTCGCCGCTCGTGATCGGCGACACGATGTATATCCATTCGCCGTTTCCGAACAAGGTCATCGCCGTCAGCCTGAAAGATCAGACCTTCCTGTGGCAGTACCAGCCGAAACAGGACGACCAGGTCGTCTCCGTGATGTGTTGCGACACCGTTAATCGCGGTCTCGCATACGGCGACGGCAAGATCTTCCTGCAACAGGCCGACACCAAGCTGGTCGCGCTGAACGCGAAGACCGGCGAGGTGGTGTGGACCGCGCAGAACGGCAATCCGAAAGCGGGTGAAACCAACACCAACGCGCCGCACGTATTCGGCGACAAGGTGCTGACCGGCATTTCGGGCGGCGAGTTCGGCGTGCGCGGCCGGCTGATCGCGTACGACATCAAGACCGGCAAACCGGTCTGGACCGCGTACAGCACCGGCCCGGACAACGAGATGCTGCTCGATCCGCAAAAGACCATGACGTACGCGAACGGCCAGATGGTGCCGGTCGGCGCGGATTCGTCGCTGAAGTCGTGGAAGGGCGATCAGTGGAAGCTCGGCGGCGGCACCACGTGGGGCTGGTATGCGTGGGATCCAAAGCTCAACCTTGTCTACTACGGTACCGGCAATCCGGGCACATGGAACCCGACGCAACGTCCGGGCGACAACAAATGGTCGATGTCGATCTTCGCGCGCGACCTGAATACCGGCACGGCGCGCTGGGTCTACCAGATGACGCCGCACGACGAATGGGACTATGACGGCGTCAACGAAATGATCCTGTCGGACCTGAACATCAACGGCAAGAAAGTGCCGGCGATCGTTCACTTCGACCGTAACGGCTTCGGCTATACGCTCAATCGTGAAACCGGCCAGCTGCTGGTCGCGCAGAAGTACGACCCGGCGGTGAACTGGGCCGATCGCGTCGATCTGCAAAGCGGTCTGCCGGTTCGCAACGCGGCGTATTCGACTCAGGCAGCCGGGTCGGATCACAACGTGAAGGGCATCTGCCCGGCGGCGCTCGGCTCGAAGGACCAGCAACCGGCCGCGTTCGATCCGAACACCAGCATGTTCCTCGTGCCGACCAACCACGTGTGTATGGACTACGAACCGTTCGATGTCGATTACGTGTCCGGCCAGCCGTATGTCGGCGCGACGCTGTCGATGTATCCGGGCCCGAACGAGAACAACGCGATGGGCAACTTCATCGCGTGGGATGCGAGCAAGGGCAAGATCCTGTACTCGAAGCCGGAGAAGTTCTCGGTGTGGTCGGGTGTGCTCGCGACCGGCGGCGGCATCGCGTTCTACGGCACGCTCGAAGGCTACCTGAAGGCGGTTCGGATCAAGGACGGCAAGGAACTGTGGCGCTTCAAGACGCCGTCCGGGATCATCGGCAACGTCTTCACCTATGAGCACGGCGGCAAGCAGTATGTCGGCGTCTACTCGGGTATCGGCGGCTGGGCCGGCATCGGCATGGCCGCGGGTCTCGAGAAGTCGACCGAAGGTCTCGGCGCGGTCGGCGGCTATCGCGAGCTGTCCAAGTACACCGCGCTCGGCGGCACGCTGTTCGTGTTCGCGATTCCTAACGAAAAGAGCTGACGCAAACGGCTCGATGAACGGCTAGCTTCGAAACGGCGGGACCGGCGCGTCCAGGCAGCAAGCGGGCGCACCGGCCGGCCGTCCCGGCCGCTCGCCGGATGGGTGACGCGGATGGGTGACGCATGACCACCGAATTACCCCGCAATAGCCCGCAATACCTCACAGACGACGTATTACGCCATTCGCGCCCGCAGGGAGACGCTCTCGCAGCGTAGCGACGCGCGGTTTCATACCGAAGGATGAAGGAGACATTTGCATGAAAGGCCGATCAATCCTGTTGCTCGCGGCATTGCCCGCGACGCTCGTTCTGTTGCCCGTGGTCTACGCGCAGAACAATCCCTCGATTGCGCAGGTCGCGTTCAAGGTGGTCGACGGCAACAAGGTCGACAGCAATACGCTGCAGGGATGGAAGACCTGGCGCGCGCTCGCTTGCGAACGCTGCCACGGCGCGCAGCAACAGGGGATGGTCGGGCCGTCGCTGATCGACGCGTTCAAGACGCTCGACAAGGACGAGTTCCATCGCACGGTGTTCGGCGGACGGGTCGCCAAGGGCATGCCCGATTTCAGCTCGAGCCAGATGATGCAGAAGAACTGGGAAAACCTCTACGCGTATCTGAAAGGGCGCTCCGAAGGGCAGATCAAGCCGGGCGACCTGCACGCGATCGACTCGCAATAACGCTGTATGCCACTTCCCCGGAGGCTCACGATGCATGATAAGAGAAGCATGTCCGTGCATGTCACCGTCGTCGCGGCCGCGCTGTTCTGCGCGGCGCTCGCGAGCGCCGCGGTCCGGGCCGACGGCCCGGCGCTGCCGAACAACGACGGCGCCGACGGTGTGCTCAGAGTGTGTGCTGACCCGAACAACATGCCGTTGTCGAACGACAAGGGCGAGGGCTACGAGAACCGGATCGCCGCGCAGATGGCCAGCGACTTCGGCTACAAGCTCGAATACACGTATTTCCCGCAGCGGATGGGCTTCGTGCGCCATACGCTGCGCGAGAAGGAGCAGGGCAGCGAGCGCTACCGCTGCGACCTGATCATCGGCGTGCCGAAGGGTTACGACATGACGTCGACGACCCAGCCGTATCTGCACTCCACCTACGCGATGGTGGTGCCGAACAAGCCCGAGTTCGCCAGCATCAGGACGCCTGACGATCTGCTCAAGCTGCCGCCGGAACAGCTGCGCAAGCTGCGCTTCGGGATCTTTTCGCAAACACCCGCGGTGGACTGGCTGCTCGGCCACAACCTGATCGAGCAGGCGGTGTCGTACCGCGTGCAAAGCGGCGATCCGGGCGAGTACCCCGGGCAGATGATCGAACACGATCTGAGCGCGGGCAACGTCGACGTGGTGTTCCTGTGGGGGCCGATTGCCGGCTACTTCGCGAAGCGCGCCGGCGATTCGGTGCGGCTGGTGCCGTTCGCGCCGCAACCGGGCATCCGCTTCGACTACACGATCTCGATGGGCGTGCGCTACGGCGAAAAAGACTGGAAGGACAAGGTGGATCAATGGATCGGCGCGAATCACGACAAGATCGACAGCATCCTTGCGACCTACCAGGTGCCGATGCTCAAGCCGATCGACGCGCCGGCGCCCGGTTCCGGCGCCGCGTCGCAATGACGGCGGCGCGACGCGCGTGGCTGCGCGCGGCGGCCGCCGCCGCCTTTACTTCGACGCTGTGCGTGCTGGGCGCGTTGCCGGGCGCGGCGCGCGCGGCGAGCGAGCCCGGCACCGGCGACATCACGCCGGCCGAGCGGCTGATCTTCCTGACCGATCACCTGCATGGCGTCGCCGCGCAAACCGAACTCGACTACGCGTTTCTCGATTCCGCGCAGCCGTCGCACGCGGCCGACGTCGTCAAGGTGCTGGTGGTGAGCCCGGACAACGCGAAGGGCGACGCTAAGGTGTCGGACCATAGCGGCAACGTGAACCTGCCGATCGGCGGGCTGCAATGCAATCCGGCGATCATCTATTTTCTCGAGCACGACATCGCGGAGATGCAGGGCGCGACCGGCGGGCAGCGCCGCTATTTCCAGCAGCGTTTGCGTCTGGCGCTCGCCGCCGGGCCGAAGATCGAGAGCGTGCCGGGCCAGTTCGGCGGCAAGCAGGTGAACACGCGGCGGATCGTCGTGCAGCCGTATCTGCACGATCCGAACGCGGCGCGCTTCGAGCAGTTGACCGGCAAGCGCTATACGTTCGTGCTCGCCGACGACGTGCCCGGCCAGATCGTGCAGATTCGCACCGACGTGCCGGGGCCGAACAACGACTTCGCGCATCCGGCCCATAGCGAGACGCTGAGTTTCCAGTCGGCGCTGCGCAAGCTGCCGTCCGACGAAATGCCGGCGAAGCCGGCGGCGAACGCGCCGCGGGCGAGTCGCTAAGCACACCGTTTTCCTTCGCATGGAGCGCATGCATGTTGATCGACACCAGGGACTACACACCGAAACTTCTCGAAGCCGTCGGCCAGCTCGGCGAGGCCGCGCCGGCCACGCTTGCGGGCTACAAGGCGCTGGACGGCGCCGCCGCCAAAGGCGGCCATCTCGACGCGAAAACGCGCGAGCTGATCGCGCTGGCGGTCGCGGTGACGACCCGTTGCGACGGCTGCATCGCCGTGCATAGCGCGGCCGCGGTGAAGGCGGGCGCGAGCCGCGACGAGGTGGCGGAGGCGTTGTCGGTGGCGATCGCATTGAATGCGGGCGCGGCCCTGGTCTATTCGGCGCGCGCGCTCGACGCGTTCGGTCAGCAAAGCGGCTAGTCCCGATGCAAAGCGCGCGTGCGGCGGCGAGCCGGATCAAGCTGAATTTCGTCCGCACGCTGACGCTGCGGCAGTTGCAGATCTTCGTGGTCGCGAGCCGCTATACGAGTTTCGCGCGCGCGGCGGAGGAGCTGCATCTGACGCAGCCGGCGGTATCGATGCAGATTCATCAACTCGAAGACGCGGTCGGCCTGCGGCTGTTCGAGCGCGTCGCGCGCAAGCTCACGCTGACCGAGGCCGGCGAGATGCTGACTCATCACGCGAGCCGTATTCTCGGCGAGATCAAGGATGCCGAGGACGCGATGATGTCGCTGAAGCAGGCGGACAGCGGCTCGATCAATGTCGGCATCGTCAGTTCCGCGACCTATTTCGCGCCGAAGCTGCTGGCGATGTATTCGCATCTTTATCCGAAGGTCGATATCCATTTCTCGGTCGGCAATCGCGACGCGCTGCTGCGGCTATTGCAGGACAACGCGATCGATCTGGCGATCATGGGCCGGCCGCCGCCGGAACTCGACACCAACGCCGAGCCGCTCGCGAGCCATCCGCAGGTGCTGATCGCGCCATTGAGTCACCCGTTGCGCGGTGCGCGCCGCTTCGATCTTCAGGAGCTGCGCGGCGATACGTTTCTGTTGCGCGAACCGGGCTCCGGCACGCGGATCGCCGCCGAGGCGATGTTCCGCCAGCATCTGTTCACGCCCGCTAAAACCGTCACGCTCGGCAGCAACGAGACGATCAAGCAGGCGGTGATGGCGGGGATGGGCGTGAGTCTGATTTCGCTGCATACGCTGCAACTGGAATTGCGCACCGGCGAGATCGCGGTGCTCGACGTGAACGGCACGCCGATCGAGCGCACGTGGCAGATCGTGCATCTGCGCTCGAAGCAGTTGTCGCCGACCAGCATGATGTTCCGGCAGTTTCTGCTCGATCACGCGGCGCTGCATCTGGAGCAGGAATATGCGGCGTTTACCGGTGGTTTTGCGAAGGCGCCGGTCGGCGCGGAGCGGTAGCGCGATGCCGGGCGGGCTTTCGTTTTGGTTTTCGTGTTGGTTTTGCGTGGCGGCGGTTGCGCGCCGGGCGGCGCGTGGGGTTGCGATGCTTTGCGTGAGCGTGGCGGCAATGTTCGCGTTGTACGCAGCGCCGGCGCAAGCCGAAGCGGTTTCCATCGCGGTGCTGAACTGCGCTCTGATCGACGATAACGCCGCCTATAACGATGCCGAGATCAATCGCCAGCAGGCCGCGCGCATCGAGATGGTCAGCCACGCGGTGCGCGCGCAACTCGATGCGAGCCAGCGTTATCGCGTTGCCGACAACAGCCGTGCGGCCGAACTGATCGCGAAGCTCGGCGCGGGCCAGGATCTCACCACTTGCGACGGCTGCGCACGGCAAGTCGGTCGCGCGCTCGGCGTCGAACAGGTCGGGCTCTGCTGGGTGCAGAAAGTCAGCAACCTGATCCTGAATCTGAACCTGCGCGTCGAAGACGTCGCGAGCGGCAAGACGTTGTTTCAGCGCTCGGTCGATATTCGCGGCAATACGGATCTGTCGTGGCAGCGCGGGGCGAGTGCGTTGGTGGCCTTGCTGACGGGCGTCGCCACGCACTGAGCGTCGCGACGCGTGGCCGGCGCGAATCGGTACACGCACCACCACGTCGGCTTTCTCGTCGCCGATGGCACAGTCTGTCTCCAACGTCCGTGACAGCCTGCCAACGCAACGCCTTTGATCAAGCCCCGCACGTACGTTCGCATCATCGGCACAAAGCATGCTTTAGCACAACGCTGGCGAATCAGAGGCGCGTCGACATTCGCGCGACGCGCACCACAACGCCCACTACCAGCGAAGGGGAGCGCAACGATGGTTTCCGCCGAACAGCTTCAGGACTGGCGTGCTCACGCCGAGCAGATCGAAACCGAAGTCGCGCGGGTCGTGGTCGGTCAGCAGCACACGCTGCGGCTCATCAACGTCGCGCTGTTCGCGCGCGGTCACGTGTTGCTCGAAGGCGGCGTCGGGGTCGGCAAGACCACCGTGTTGCGCGCGTTCGCGCGGGTGGTCGGCGGCGACTTCGAGCGGGTTGAAGGCACGATCGATCTGATGCCGGGCGACCTCGTCTATCACACCTATGTCGACGTCGACGGCAAGCCGCGCATCGAGCCCGGCCCGCTGCTGCGTCACGGCGAGCAGCTGACCACGTTCTTCTTCAACGAGATCAATCGCGCGCGTCCGCAGGTGCAGTCGCTGCTGTTGCGCGCGATGGCCGAGCGCTCGGTGTGGGCGTTCGGCCGCGAGCATCGCTTTCCGCACATGACCGTGTTCGCCGACCGCAACAAGGTCGAGAAGGAAGAGACTTTCGAGCTGGCGTCGGCGGCGCGCGACCGCTTCCTGTTCGAGCTGAACATGCCGACCCCGGACGAAGCCGACGCGCGCCGCGCGCTGGTGTTCGATACGCGCTTTCACGACGTCGACGGACTGCTCGCGCAGCTGACCCCGTCGATCGTGCCGTGGGAACAGCTGAACCGGATCGGCGCGGCGATCCAGCAGGGCGTGCAGGCGAGCGAGACGATCGAGCGCTACGTGCTCGATATCTGGCAGGCGACCGAAACGCCGGCGCGCTTCGGCATTGCGCTCGACGGCGTCGATATGGAGCAGCTGATTCTCGCCGGCGCAAGTCCGCGCGGAATGAGCGCGTTGCTGCGGGCCGCGCGTGTAGTCGCGTGGCTCGCGGGCAGAACCCATCTGCTGCCCGAGGACATTCACGAAGTGCTGCTGCCGGCGCTCGGTCACCGGGTGTTCTTCACGCCGATCTACGAGCTGCGCCGTCACGAGCTGGCCGAAGCGCTGATCGCGCAGATCAAGGCCACGGTCGCGGTGCCGCGCTGAATGTCGGGATAACTGAACGATCATGAACGGCACCGCCGAATTCCACTACCGTCTGCCGATGCGCGCGGCCGGCGCGCGGCCCGGCTCGCATCCGGGCGCGAGCTTCGGCTCGGGCCAGCAGTTCGCGATGCACGGCCGCCTGTTCGACTACCCCGATCCGCGCCGGCTCGATCTGCGCGCGAGCCTGCGCGCGGCGCGCTCCGAGTGGCTGGTGCGGGTGCATCTGCAACGGGTCGCGGTGCAGGTGGTCCCGATCGTCGATGTGTCGGCGTCGATGCAGTTCGGCCGGCGCCGCGCGAAGCTGCAAGTCGCCGCGGACTTTATCGAAGCGCTCGGCCATAGCGCGTTCCGGGTCGGCGACCGGCTCGGCATGATGGCCTTCGACACCCGCGAACGCGACGACCTGTTCATGCCGCCGCGCACCGGCCGCGGCACCGGCCATCTGCTCGCGACGATGCTGCGCGGTTGCGAGAGCCGGCCTGCCGGCAGCGGCGCGGTGGAAGGCTTGCGGCGCTGCGCGGTGCGGCTCGCCGGCCGCCAGGCGCTGGTGTTCGTCGTCTCCGATTTCCATTGGCCGCTCGCGCAACTGGCGCCGGTGCTCGACATGCTGGTGCATGCGTGCGTGGTGCCGGTGGTTGTGTGGGACGAAGCGGAGACCGCGCCGCCGCGCCGCGCGCAACTGCTGGCGGTCAACGATGCGGAGTCCGGCGAGGAGCGCCGCGTGTGGCTGAGCCGCGCGATGCGCGAGCGCTGGCGCGACGGCGTCGCGAAGCGGCGCGACGAACTCGGTGCGCTGTTCGGTGCGCGCGGGATGCGGCCGTTCTATCTGGAAGGCGAGTTCGATCCGGAAGCGATGTCGCGGTACTTCCTGGAGATGACGGTATGAGTGCGCGGCGGCGGTGGGGGCGCTTCGTGGGTTCCGGCGCGGCGGCCGCGGGCGCGCTTGCGGTTGTCTTTGCCATCGCCTGTGCGTTTGCCTTTATGCCCACCGCCGTCGCGGCGGCCCCGCTGCCCGCGACCGTGCAGGAGCCGCGCGCGTTCGGCTACACGCTCGGCGATGTGTTGATCCAGCGCGTGCTGCTGCAGGCGAACGGCCAGAACCTCGACGCGGTCGCGCCGCCGTCGGTCGGCCGCACTGGCCTGTGGCTCGAACGCCGGCCGGTGTCGCTCGAAACCGATGCGGACGGCCGCACGTGGATGGTGATCGCGTATCAGGTCGTCAATGCGCCGCAGACGCTCACGCAGATCGCGTTGCCCGCGTTGACGCTGAGCTCGGCGAGCGGCACGCAATTGCAGGTCGCCGAATGGCCGGCCAGCATCGGCCCGCTGACGCCGCCGAGCGCGTTCGCGAGCGGCGATCTGCTGCCGTTGCGCCCGGATCGCGCGGCGCCGCCGCTGCAAACCGCCGGCTGGCGCCGGCAGATCGCGTGGTCGCTCGGGCTGCTGCTCGTCAGCGTGCTCGCGTGGGCCGGCTGGTGGGGGTGGCGCAACCGGCGCGAGTCGGCGCGGCTGCCGTTCGCGCGCGCGTGGCGGCAGATGCAGCGCGTGCCGGACCCGCAGGCGGCGGCATCGAGCGATGCCTGGTTGTGCGTGCATCGCGCGCTGAACGAAGCGGCCGGCCAGGTCGTGCATGCGGGATCGCTGGCCGCGTTGCTGACGCGCGCGCCGTATCTGCAACCGTTGCGCGCGCAACTCGAACATTTCTATCGGGTGTCGTCCGAGCGCTTTTTCGCGCCCGCGCCGGGCGCCGCCGAGTTTCCGTTGCAGGCGCTCAGCCGCGCGCTGTACCGGGCCGAACGGCGTCACCAGCAATGAGCCGGCCCTTCGATTTCGTGTTTCCGTGGCTGCTGCTTCTGCTGCCGCTCGCGCTGCTGCCGCTGCTGCGCAGGCGCAGCGATACGCTGGTGTTCGCGAGCGTCGCGTGGCTGCCGACCGATCATCTCGGACGCTGGGCCAGCTGGCTCGAACGCGGCTGCGCGGTGCTGTCGATCGCGGCGATCGTGGTCGGGCTCGCCGGACCCGGACGTTCGCAACTGCAGGTGGTCCGCACCGGCAGCGGCGCGCAGATCCTCGTGCTGATGGACCGCAGCGCGAGCATGGACGAGCCGATGGGCAGCAAGGGCGTCGAGTCGCCGCGCGGCGATTCGAAGAACAAGGTCGCGCGCGCCGCGCTGACGCGCTTCGTCGAGTTGCGGCCCAACGACCGGCTCGCGCTGATGATGTTCGGCACCAGCCCGGTGCTGGCGATGCCGTTCACGTACAACCATCGGGTGATCGATGCGGCGATCGCGGCGACGGCGATCGGCCGCGGGATGCCCGACACCGAACTCGATCGCGGGATGCTGGCCGCGCTCGAACAGTTCGACGATCAGCCGAGCTCGGGGCGTCGCGCGATCGTGCTGGTGTCGGACGGCGGCGCGCGGCTCGAACCGGACGTGCAGCGGCGCATTCAGACCGCGCTGCAACGGCAGAATATTTCGCTCTACTTCATCTATTTGCGTAGCAGCGTCTACAGCCCCGATCTGAACGCGCGGCTGCCGGCCAGCGAAAGTTCGGCCGAAGCCGAGTTGCATCGCTTCTTTCTGACGCTTCGCACCCCTTACCGGCTGTTCCAGGCCGAGGACGCGAAGGGGATGATGGCGGCGATCGCCGAGATCAACCGCCAGCAGAACGCGACCACCACGTTCATCGAGCATCTGCCGCGCCAGGATCTGAGCCCGTATTGCTTCGCGCTCGCGCTGCTGTGCTCGGCGCTGCTGGTGCTGCTGCACACGTTCCAGGTAAGGAGTTGGGCATGAAGCGCGCGCTGATACACGCGATGTTCGGCGGCGTCGCCGTGGCTTGCGCGGTGTGGGCCGCGTATGGCTGGGCGCGTCTGCAACGGGCCGAGCGGATCAACGCGGCCGTTGTCGCGGCGAGCACGCCGCATGCGGACCCGCGCAACGATCGCGCCGCCGATGACGCCAGCCAGGTGCAACTGGCGCGTGCAATTGCGTTGTCGAAAGCGGGCTCTTACGAGCAGGCGGCGCGGCTTTATAACGGTCTGGTTCGCGAGGGCGGGCGGCTCGACGAGGTCGGCCGCGCGGCGCTGTTCGATCTCGGCAACCTGTATTTGCGCGAGGGCAGCAGCGACGGCAGCGCGCAGGCGCTGAAGTCGCTCGCGATGATCGGCGAGGCGAAGGCGCGCTACCGGCTCGTGCTGCGCGCGGCGCCCGACGACTGGGACGCGCGCTACAACCTCGAACGCGCGCTGTGGCTCGCGCCGGAAACCGGCGCCGCGCTCGAACGCCCGGACGTGAAGGAGCAGCACGGCGTCAAGCTGCGCGGCGCGCAGAGCCAGGATCTGCCATGAGGAGCCCGCGGCGTGGCGGCGGCGATAGCGGTAGCGGCGGCATCGCCAGATGGCGGCAATGGTCGACGCCGCTCGCGCTGGCCGCGCTGATCGCGGCGGTCGCGATGCCGGACGTGACGCTGCCGCGCGACACGTACGACTACATCGTGTCGTTCGACATCACCCAGAGCATGGATGTCGAGGACGTGCTGCTCAACGGCGCGCCGCTGAGCCGGCTGAGGTTCGCGCAGGCCGCGATGCACGATGCGCTCGGCCGCTTGCCGTGCGGCTCGAAGGTCGGCTGGAGCGTGTTCACCGGGCAGCAGACCCTGCTGCTGCTGCCGCCGGTGGAGGTGTGCGACAACTACGATGCGCTGCTCGGGTCGCTCGACGGCATCGACGGACGGATGCGCTGGACCAACTGGAGCCGGATTGCCGAGGGCGGTCTTTACTCGGCGGTGCGGGTCGCGCAGGGCGTCGGCGACGGCGCGGCGATCGTGTTCGTCACCGATGGGCAGGAGGCGCCGCCGGTCGCGGCATCGCGCGCGCTGATGCCGGACATCAATGCCGCGCGCATCAAGGGCTGGCTGATCGGCGTGGGCGGCGACCAGCCGGCCGCGATTCCGAAGAGCGACGCGGACGGCAGGCGGATCGGCTACTGGCAGGCCGGCGACGTGATCCAGGTGCCGACCGTGCCGGGCGCCGCGGTGCAGGAGGACTCGCACGAGGAGCTGTCGCAGTTGCGCGGGCAGTATCTGGCGTCGGTGGCGTCGCAAACGGGCTTCGACTATCGGCGCTTGTGGGCCGCGACGACGCTCGGCGACGCGCTGCTCGATGCGCGCTTCGTTCGTCGCGAACCGGTGCCGACCGATTTGCGCTGGGCGCCGGCGTTGCTCGCGTTGCTGTTGCTGGTCGCGCGCTTCGTACCCGATGTGGCCTGGCAGTGGTTGAGCGCATGGCCGCGACGGATTCGAACGGCAGTTTGGCGTGTGCCGCGGATGTCGAACGGGCGGCCGCGCGTCGAATGAAACGTTTCTCCAGCAAAGGTTGACTCTGCAACCATGGACTGTTGCAACGATGCGACGCGACTACGCTGCAAGACTTGCCGGGCGTGAGCCGCTCGAGGGTATCGGGCTCGCCGTCCGCCGGTCATTTATTCCCTGAAAGCGCTTCCGGTGGATGAGGCCGCTCCGCTGTACTCGCGAGCGCGCGCGATACCTCACACTTTGACCTACCGTTGCGCAAATCGCTGACTACAATGAGTGAATGCCGGTGCAGCGGCGGGGAGGCCTGTTCAGCCAGGACGGATAGGCAAATGAGGTTGCACTCCTTTACTGGAGGCATGGATGACGTGCCCGAACGAGAGGATTGTGGGAGCGATATTCGTTGTGCTGAGCGGTTCCGCGTTCGCGGACGGCCCGGCGTTCGACGCGCCCCAGCCGATGATAGTCGCGAACATCGCCGCGGTGCCCGTCGAAGTGGTGCCGCCGATACCGGAGCCTCAGCGCTACTTTCAGCAGCAGCGCTACGCGATGGAATATCAGTCGAAGCAGGACAAGCCGTTCTATGCGCAAATCGAGAATTTTTATAGCGCGGACGTGACGCATGACGTGCGGCTCAGTGAGAGTAAGCCGCTGGTGTCGTCGACGGTGCAGTTCCTGCCGGTGAGTGGGGTGGGTTTCGATCCTGCGTTCGAGGCGGGGATGGCGCCTGGGTCTGTTTCTGGTTCTGGGTCTGGTGCTGGGTCTGTTGCTGGTTCCGATGGAGAGGGTGGGGCGGCTTCTGGAACTGTCTCCGGGCCTGTTTCGAAGCAGGCTGCCAGGTCGGTTCATTTCACTTCGGGGACCGGGCCGCAAATCTCGATCGTTCAGATGAACAGTTCAACCTTGTCGATCGGCGCTTCGCCGCAACGGCGGTTGTCGCTGACCGTCGATGATTGGGTGTTCACTGGGACGGCTAGGGTTGCGCTGTTGCGCTCGCATGATACGGGGGCGACTTTGATTGTTAAGAAGAAGTATTGAGGGCGTGGTAATTTTTGTGTTCTTGGCTGCGTTCAGTGGCTGTGGGCGGCACCGTTAAGCGCTTGCGATTTCTTCCTGCGCTCGGCTTGGGCAGTCGTGCGAACGACGGGTGGAGTCGCGGGCTGTGTTTGTTGAAGCTATCGATCTATCATTTTTTGTCCTCGGAGCTGTCTTTGTCGGGTGCACATGCATCGGGGGTAGTCTCGTAGCTTTTGCGTGCTTTCACGTATCCATCATCAAAAGGCCTTATTTTTAGTAGTCGAACACGACTACTTATGCCGTCGCTTGCCATAAGCAGGAATCCAAATAATGCGAGGAATACGCTGAAAATAGAAGGGGGTGCATATTTAATGTGGCATACGATATTCCAATGCCGGCCACAATGAGTGCCGTGCACATCCACCAGGTCAGGTTGCCATCGTCTATAAGCTTTATTTGCTTTCCTTCGCCAGTTACTCCGGCCATGCCCATTCCCGCCCAGTCAAACGGTTGCCCGTTATATAGCTGCATGCCTGCTTGAACAATGGATCATAAAAAACATGCTTGATATTAAGTTCGTGTTTTAAATTGGAAAAAAACTTGCTAACCAAAATGCATAGAAAAGCAGTCCAGAACGCGATTATGGAAAAAATGTAAATTATTTTTGATTTTTTGCTCATCGTTGCCCACGTCTTATCGTCGGGCCCACCTGGTGCAACCATGTCAATTCTCCTTGGATCCTGAAATTGGAATTGAATGACTGAAAGGGGCGACACCGAACGAAGTTGATCCAGGGGGCGCAACGCCAACTTCAAGAGCGGTATTTCCTCCATATGCATGAGTAATTGCAAGGAACGCATTCACATTTAGCGGCGCGATCTTTGGTAAATCCACGTTATAAGTGAACATACGGGAACAACCAGCATCGCGAACTTTAGCCATCTGTACAACCGGTCAATCTGCGGAAAGTAAGAGTCACCTTGTAGCCATGCAAGTGCGGGCCAGAAAATAAATTCGAAGAACGTTGCACCCGCACCTACGATCACCAGAAAGAAGATGAGAAAGTAAATGTAGAGCTTAAGTTCGTTTTTGATATTGCTCATTTCTTTGATGTGTTTTCAGGAGGATTAGCGATAAGACCGAGAATGCCGCCGCTTGTTGCCTCTGATCCAGCGGAGCCCATAAACGTACCGCCAAGTGACGGCAATGCATTAGGTGGTACGTACTTGGAAACGCCCATTCCCAAATCGACCCATTCAGAGCGATACCAGGGATTCAACCATGAGTTCAAGCCGCTTTCTGTCAAACTGCCCACCTTATAGCCCGCTAACGTGCCCGCTGCGGCGCCTGCCATGTTCATGTTTGGGTTGTCGCCCTTCATCGCGGAGCCAGCCAGAGCACCGCCCGTATTGATTAGCAGGCTAGGCAACAGGCCAGTACCAAAGGTAAGAGCACCTGTTGCACCAGCAACTGCTGTATCTACCAGATCGATTTGTCCATTATTGAATACGTACTGTGCCCCAGCATGGACTACAGAGCCCAAGCTCCCTCCTGCAAACATCCCGGCAACAGCGGGCATACCTCCTGCAACTACACTGCCAGTAGCGATCATGGCGACACCAGCGATAGCCGTACTAGCTGGGTTGTTCTTGACGTTGTTCTTCACAAGGTCGTTGTACGTCAGGCCCTTGCTGATCTGGCTCTGTCCAGCGTCGTAAGCCTGCTGATTGCTCGGGATGTACTGGCTGTTGTAGTTGTGGTTTGCATACTGTGGATCGTTCTTGTAGCCGTCACAGTTCAGGTTCTGACAGCCGATGATCGCGCGAACCTCGTAGTCGTGAACGCCACCGGAACCGTCCGCTGTCTGCTGGTCGGAGTTACGAAGAATCTCGGCAACAATTCGGCCTTCGGCTTCCTGTTCGCTGATACCAAGTTCTTTCGCAACGATCTTGGCGTCCTTTTTTGCCATCGCATATTCATCAGGGTGAAGCTGCCGATTAAACCGATCAACGTTATACCCCGCGAACGCCCCAGCCTCACCACCCACAACCGCACCAGCCCCCGTCGCGAGCACATTAGCCACAATATTCCCAAGCGCCAGATTCATCGCAGCATTCCCCGTCGGGTCCGATCCCGCGATCGCGTCGCTCAGACTATTCAACTGTCCCGCCGCAATCGATGCAATCGCCGCCCCCGCCGCGCCGCCGAGAGCATTGCCCCCAGCCAGCCCGGTCACGAGCGCCGCACCCGCCGCCTGCATCAACGCGCGATCCGTGCCGCCTTCCTTCCACGAATTCAACCCCACAAACAACAAACCCGGCGCAAGGCTGGATTTGTTGCATTAAGAAACGAACTTGATTACCAGGAGGGTTCCGATAAACGCAGCCACTGCACCAACGCAAACCCAATACCCAATTTTTTGGGTGCGCGTCATTTTCGCCCACTGCTCTGGATTAGGTGCTCCACCTACAGCCATATAGATCCCCTTATTTGCTTCCAGCCGCTTGAATAGTCCGATTAGGGACATGGCTACGCTTTCACGCAAGTCGAATGCCAGACGGCACAGCCCTGCGATAACGAAGGACGAAGCTTCTGGACATGTGAATGCAAACAGTGCGATTGCGCACCAAACCTGCACGTCGCGTAGAGTCTGCGCGAGTTCATCTCGTGCCTCCCACGTGACGCACGTCATTGATGTTTGTTGTCGAAACAATCTACAGATCGACCGATCGACAGCGGATCGCCTTCACACCCTGTGCTGTTAAATATCCTATCAATGCGAGGAGTGCTGAAAGGGGAAACGCAGCAAACCAGAGTTGAATAGGTTGCCCAACGAAGCAAAACAACGGAAAAGCGATCAACCAGACGAGTAACGACGAGAAGCAAACGTGTGCTAGTGGTTCTCTGGTTACCCGCGTAGCAATGTTGAAGTACACGACCGGAGTGACAACAACGTTCGTCACGATCATTGCAACGCCGAGCATTTGACTACTACGCAACAGAACGCCAACAAGGGCACCTAATAAAGCCGGGGCGATCGCAGCCAAAAGGAATGGCATCAACCAATATCTAGTGTCAAGCTGTCAATCGTTTGGCACATTGGCTACTACGTTAAGCTTCCGTGCAATGCGATTCGAAATGCCCCAACCGAGAGCGCCAACCAGCAACGCCTCGAACATGCTCCATGGATTGAAACCGTTTGAATAGTCGAAAATCCCATAAAAAAATCCGTGAAACATTGAGATTGCGAACATGCCGCCGAACGCCGTGTAAATAAATATGCGTTTTTTCATTTTTTTCATAAAATTTGTTACTGCTCCCTCTTATTCCCGATAAATCGCAAGACAGCGGAAATCATTTCCATTGCGACAACAAATATTAAAAATGCACGAAAAAACAAGACAATTCCGTGATGCTGAGCTTTTTGAGCATCAGACATTGCTACCGCTTGATAATATGTTGAAATCCAAGGGAGTACTGAAGGCAAGTAGACAGCAGTAATGTAAATAGCGGTAAGCAAAACCTCGCGCGCCAATGCTCCCTTCCAGCCCGGCGCGCGGAGCAACAAGCCAACTTTGTCTTCCTTCATTTCTTAAGTTCCTTGCTTGGCACAAGCGATCCGACACCGCCTACCACTGAGCCTGCGGTGGCACCTGCGAATCCAGGCAAAGGGTTCCGAATTGCCTGGAGAATCACGGGAATTTCAGGATTCAAATTGGGGAAGACCCATGGGCTCGCAATTTTCGCAATCGCAGGTGTCACGACCAAGCCCGTACCGTAGCCCGCAGCCCCAGCCAATGTCCCAATCGCACCCGTGTAATATGGGCTGGCCGTTTCGCCGTAGTACGCATTGTTAAACATAGTTGTAGCGACGTTCCCGGCACCTCCCAGGAGTGCATTGCTCATAAAGCTAGCATTCACACCGAGAGATCCAACGATTGCGCCTATTGACGCAGCGAAAGCAGATTGCGCTGGCCGTATCGTTCCTGACTGTTGATACTGTCCAGCAGCGTCCATCCCTGCGCTCGCACCGCCCCCGATGACCGAATAAGCAATCCCACCTATGGCCGCCGCAACAGGTGCGCCAGCGACGATGCCTGCCCCATACAGCGCCCCGCCTGTATTGATAAGCAAGGCAGGCACAAACCCCATGCCGGTAACGACACCGCCAGTTACTCCGGCCATGCCCATTCTCGCCCAATCAAACGGTTGCCCGTTATATAGCTGCATGCCTGCTTGAACAATGGATCATAAAAAAACATGCTTGATATTAAGTTCGTTTTTTCAATTGAAAAAAAACTTTCTAACCAAAATGCAGAGAAAAGCAGTCCAGAAAGCGATTATGGAAAAAATGTAAATTATTTTTGATTTTTTGCTCATCTTTGCCCACGTCTTATCGTCGGGCCCACCTGGTGCAACCATGTCAATTCTCCTTGGATCCTGAAATTGGAATTGAATGACTGAAAGGGGAGACACCGAACGAAGTTGATCCAGGGGTCGCAACGCCAACTTCAAGAGCGGTATTTCCTCCATATGCATGAGTAATTGCAAGGAATGCATTCACATTGAACGGCGTGGGTACTGAGATAAATCCCTGCACCCCATCGCCATTCATAAATGAATTTGTTCCGGCGCCGGTTCTATCTCCGAATATCCAACCAAGAGAAGCTACGCCACCGGGTTTTACCGAGATTGATCCGGGGTTACTCTGTGTGATGCCTCCGGCTGCGTACGTAGTTCCGTCATGCAGATTGACGCTTAGATCTGCACTTGCTGACAGCGATCCAGAGCCAATTGTGGCGTAATCAGGTGCTAGTCCACGTCCATATTCACCAAACCCTGCAGAATAATCCCCCGTGTTAAACCCGGGCGAAAACGGCCCATACGGATCGACCTTCGGCGTCGCTGCCTGCGCACTCGACGTGCCCCAGCTGTATGGCGAGCTTGCGTCGCCCGTGCTCTGCGTAATAAGGTCTTGCACTGCCTTCGATGGCGTTGCCAATATCGACGCGTCTTGCATCAGGTAATGTCCCGTGCTGTCCGTCACCAGGTTCATGCTCGTCGTGTCATAAACCGCATTTGTTGGTGTATCCGCGTTCAGTGGAACCACAATGCCCGTCGAAGTGTATTCCTCATACTGGCTGTTGTCCGCCGCGCGCATCGCATCTTCGATCTGCGCCGCCGTTATCGGCGAACTGTCCGGATTCGTGATGCCCTGTGCCGCTGCGTCCGCCGCGATCTGTTGTGCTTTCGCCTTCTCTTCCGGATGCAACTGCCGATTAAACCGATCAACGTTATACCCCGCGAACGCCCCTGCCTCACCACCCACAACTGCACCAGCCCCCGTCGCGAGCACATTCGCGACAATATTCCCAAGCGCCAGATTCATCGAAGCATTACCAGTCGGATCCGATCCTGCAATCTCCTCGCTAAGACTATTCAACTGTCCCGCCGCAATCGATGCAATCGCCGCCCCCGCCGCGCCACCGAGCGCATTCCCCCCAGCCAGCCCCGTTACGAGTGCCGCACCCGCCGCCTGCATCATCGCGCGGTCCGTGCCGCCTTCCTTCCACGCGTCCATCCCGGCCCGATCGCCCGCGGCGGCGGCCTCGTCGTACTTCATCTTCGCGTAGTCGCCGATACGCCGGGACACCGCTTCGGCCGCGGCGCTCGCCGCCGCCATCATGTCGGCCTGACGGTCCAGCAGATCGTTCACATCCGGCAGCTTCGCGACCGTGCCATTCGTGTCCGACGTGTCGCGGTTCAGATCCGCGACGTCCTGCGTCTGGTTCGACTGATCGTTGATGACGATCGTCCCTTCGCTGACGGCCGTTTTCGTCGTCGCGCTGTCGCTGCCACTGTCGTTCTGGCTCAGCATAGGCGCAATGCCGCCGCCGTTGATGCCCGAGGTGCTGCCGTGCGTGCTGTAGTTCGCGCCGCCATCGCCCGCGGTTACGCCCGCGCCGAATCCTCCCGAATGCGCTTCGTAATTCGACGAATTCTGAATGTCCGAGAACGTCAGCGTACCGGTGGCCAGCGTGTTCTGCGACGCATCCGCCTCACTCGAAATCAGCGCACCTTTCAGATCCGTGTTGCCCTGTACGTTGATATTGAAGCCGCCGTCGCCGGCCTGAATGCCGGCCTGTTCGTTCACGCCCGCATAGCTGCCGCTCGCGTTCGCGTTGGTCTGGCTGAAGCTCGCGCTGCCGCCGCTCTGGCTGATGCTGAATCCGCCGCCGATACTCTCCCGGTGCGCGGCACTCGTCATCGTGTCCTGCACGCTCGCAATATTCAGGTCGCCGCCGATGCTCGCATTGACCTGCTGCCCGCTCACGTTCGAACCGATGATGTTCGTGTCGCCTCCGGAAATGATCGTTGCGGTTCCCGATGCGTTTACGTGCGTGTTGTTCTGAATGGTTGCATCGCTATTGCCGTCGCCGTTTGCCTTCGACATCGCCGCGCTCAATCCGATCCCGCCGCTGCCGATGGAAACGCCGATGCTGCCGCTACGCGACTCGTCGGTGCTGCGGGTCGAGTCGGTATCGGTCGAATTGAGCAGATTGACCTGGTTCTGCGCGGCGAGAATCACTTCGCCGGCATTCACGTCCGATCCGACGATCGTCACGTTGCCGCTGCCGGGCGTCGTGTTTCCTGTCGCGAGGAATGCCGCCGTGCCGCCCGCCGTCACGCTCGAACCGACACTCGTAGTGGAGTCCTCACTAAAAGTACTCTTCGAACTGCTGGAGCCGAAACTCAGTTCGAGCTTCATTTGCGGCATCTCGCCGTTCGCCAGGCTACGGACAAGACCGCCCGCTGCCTGGTCCGCGTCCCACATCGCGCTAGCCGCCGCGATTCCGTGCAGGGCGGCGGCGCGGCCGTCCTTGCTGTTGCTCGCGGCCTGGGTCTGGCCGACTGCGTTGGAAATCGCATCGATGACCGGCGCCTTCAAGGCCAGCGTGAAGCCGCTCTGTTTGAGTTCGTGCGTTTCGTCGGCGTGCGCGCTGTTCGTCGCGGCATCGATGGTCACGTTGGCGCCCGTGCCGGTGATGTTGCCGGCTGCGATCAGGTCGCTGCCCGTCACGTGCAGATCGTTGCCCGCGGTGATATCCAGATTGCCGTTCAGCGAGCCGACGACGCTCCCCGTATTGACGACCTGTGACGTATTGGCGGTGTCGGTCTGGGTTTTAGTGCCGAACGAAATGCCGAGGCCGCCGGCGGTGCCGAAGCCCGATTCATGCTTGCGGTAATAGCTGGAAGTGCTCTGCGTATCCTGCGACGTCGTGATGGTCACATTGCCAGCGGCGGCGAGGGCGACGTCATGGGTCCCCGCGACCGTCGAACCCTGCACTGTCAGGTCTTTGCCCGCGGTGATGCTGACGGTATCGCCCGATACGATGCTTCCCATGCCGAGGTTCGTTTGCATGCTCTCCATCGTGTTGGTGGTCGAGCCCGCGAATGCGCTGCCGCGTTTTGATTCGGTCTCCAGATAACTATCGTGCTGTTCGCGTGCTTCATTGAGGGTGACGTTGCCGGTGGCCGCGATCGTTGCCGTGCCTGCGCCGTTGTCCACGCCGTCGGTCATGCCCGCAGTCAGGCCCGAGCCGGTGAGTGTCACGTTGCCTTTGTCCGCATCGGTACTGATCGCCGCGAGCGTCGCGTTGCCGCCCGCGGTGAACGTCGTGCCCACCGATTGTTCGTCGTACGTATGACTGATTTCCTTGCGCGTGTCGCTGTCGGCGGCGACGTTGTCGCGGGTGGCCGTGTTCGTAACCGTCGTTGCCGTCAGGTCGCCACCTGCAACGACCGCCATGTCGCCTCCGGCTGTTACCGTCGCGCCCCTGAACGTTGCGTCGTTGCCGCTCTGTATCGCGAGGTCGCCGCCAGCCGTGATCGCGCTGGTCTGGTTGATGACGGTGTTCTCTTCCCAGTGATGCTGGTCGTTCAGCGCAAGCGATTGCGATGTGCTGGACTGCACCGCATCGACGGTGATGTCGTTGCCGGCGGTGATCTGCGCAGCGCCGCCCGCGCTGATGTTGGCACCGCGCACCGTCAGGTCATTTCCGGCTGCAATCACCATGTCGCCGGTCGATGCAATCGTGCCCTGCGCGCCGAGCAGCGTCTGGCTGACGTTGCTATTGCCGGCCGCCGAACTGATGCCATTCACGTCGACCAGCGTCGTGTTGACGATGTCATTGCCCGCCAGCACCGCCACGCGATTGCCGCTGATCATCCCCGATGCGTTCACCACGTCGTTGCTCGCCGCGAGAATCGTCGTGCCGTCCGCATCGCTGCTGCCGATCGCGCCGCCCCGGTTCAGGATATCGGTCGCGCTGATCACGGTCTGCGTGCCGCCCTTGATGACGCCCGAGTTGACCGCGCTGCCGGTCGCGTGAATCTGCACGTCATCGGCCGCAATCAGCGCGCCGGTCGGTTGCAGGTCGTTCGCATGGGTCTGCGCGAGATAGACGACCGGTGCCAGCACCTGCTGCGTCGTGCCGTCCGGCAGCGTGACGGTCTGGCTGACGAGCCACACGATATCGCTCGTCAGCGCATCCATCTGCGCGGCTGTGAGCGCGATGCCGGGCACGAGGCCGAACTGTTCGGCGACGTTCGCGCCGCTCGTCATCAGCGCCTGGTACTGCTCAAGGTTGTCCGTATAGCCGTCCAGATAGACGCGACCGGTCAGCTGCGTGATCTGCTCGCGCACCAGTTGCTGTTCGTACATGCCGTCGCCCAGGCGCTTTTCGATCGTCTGCGGATTGAGGCCGAGCTGCTGCAGCATGTAGTCGCTGGAGATGAAGTTCGTGTAGCTGGTCAGACGCGGGTCGGTGACGATCAGGTATGACGCATCCGGCGTGCTGTGGATCGTGTACAGGCCGCTGGTGGGCAGCGTGATGTCCAGTGTGCCCGTGCTAGTCGCGACGGTCTGCGGCGCATTCACCTGCGTGCCCGCGAGCAGATGGTTCGCGCCGAGCGTGGCACCGGTCGCGCCGGTCGCGGAGTCGGCCGCCGCGACGTTGGTGTTGCTGATGTCAGTGGCGCTGATCTGCACTGCGTTGTTCGCGATGATCGTGCCGCCCGTGCCGCCGATCGCCACCGGCGTGAGCACCACCGATGGCTGCACGACCGTGCCCACGTCCTGCGTGATGTTCTCGTTCCACGCGTAGGTCGACACGATGTCCTGGCGCTGGTACTGGTACAGCGTCTGGCCGATGTTGTTGACGGTGGTGCCACCGTAATTGCCAGTGCCGTTGGCGATGTCGCCGTTCTGTTCGCTCGAACCGATCTGGATCGAGCCGCCGGCCGCGATTGCGCTGTGGTGGTTGTTCAGGGTGCCGACGTTGGCCAGCACCAGGTTGCCGCCTGCGAGCAGTTGGGCCTGCTTCGCCTCGGGACCTGTTACCTGGTCCTGCTGCGTGGTGGTCGTCGTGTCGCGTGCGATCTCGACGCGCTGGTAACCGTTGTGGCCGTCGCTGCGGGTCGCGTACTCGGTCGAGGGCAGGTAGTTGACGTTCGGGTCGTAGTCGTCCCAGTAGTTGACGGTCACCGAGCCGTCGCCGTTCGGCGTCAGCGTGTTGTACCAGAGGGTCTGCTGCTGGCCGTCGATGTCGACGATCAGCACGTTGTCGGTCGCGTTCGGTCCTGAGGACTGCGAGACGATCTGCGATGCGTTGAAGGTCGCGTCGAGCGGCGTGCGGTAGCCGTTGTTCCACATCGCCTGCGTGCAGCGGTCCCCCACGCTGTTGCCGGTTGCGCAGGCCATGTAGCGGGCGCGCTTGGTCTGGTGGACCGTGTCGACGTCGGTGGTGACCGTTTCGACTGTGGGGGCCGGGCGCGTGTTGGTCAGCGTCTGGGTGGCGATTTCGATGGTGCCTTGCGCTTCGATCGTGGACTGGTCGTTGGTGACCGAGGTACTGCGGTTGGCCAGTAATCCGTTCGCGTCGCGCGATGCGTTGGCCGCGATGTGGATGTCGCCGAGGCTGAAGAGGTTCGCGCCCGCTGTGTTCGAGATGTCGCCGGGGGAGTAGAGGTTCAGTTCCGAGGCGGCGGCGATGATCGCGGCGGGGCCGGTGTTCGCAATGGAGGAACTGGCGTTCAGCGTGACGTTGTGGCCGATGACCGTTGCGGTGTTGGTCAGCGTCGCGCTGTTCGTCGTGACGTTGTCGCCTTCGATGCGGCCTTCGTTTGCGATTGCATTCGCGGCGTTCACCGTGGTGCTGGTGGAGTTGAGCGTGGCACCGGCCTGGTTGTCGAGGTTCGCGGCGTTGAGCGTCAGCGCGTTGACCGCAGCCAGCGCGCCCAGATTGACGAGGTTGCCGCTGGCGCTGAACGTCAGGTCGTGATTTGCCTGGATCAGGTTCGCCGCGCTTTGCGTGTAATCGCCGTTGATCGTGATTGCACCGTCGTGGCCCGCGATGATGCTGCCGTCGCCGTCTAGCTGGTTCGTCGTGAGGCTCAGGTTCTGGTCGCTACCGATCGCGCCGTCCTGGTTCGCGAGCGTGCCTGCGGTAATCGCTACGCTGCCGCCGCTGCCGGCATCATTGCCGATGCGGCCGGAGGTGTTGTCGAGTGCGGCGACGTTCAGTGCCAGTTCACCGCTGGCGTGGATGGAGCCGTCCTGGTTGCTCAGGGTTGGTCCGGTGCCGCCGGTCCGCTCACCGCCGAGCCCGCTCAGCGTGAGATGGTTCGCAGCGGACAGCGAGCCCCCGCCGTTATCGACCGACTGCGCCACATTCAGCGCGAGATCGCGTCCCGACAGAACCAGCGCACCCGCCGTATTCGACAGCGTCTGCGCGTTGACCGTCACATCGCCGTTGCCGCCAATCGTGCCTGCGCCGACCGCACCACCGGAATTGGCGTTCGTGACCGTTGCCGCGTTGATGGTCGTCGCCCCGGTGCCGATGTTGGCGACGCGTCCGTTCGTGTTGTCGATCGACGCACCCGTGAGCGCAAGCTTTGCTGTCGCGCCGTCTGCTTCGATCTGGCCGCTGGTGTTATCGATCGCGCCCTGTGCGGATGCCGTGACCGCGTCGTTGCCCTGGATCAGACCGGACCGGTTATCCAGTGTGCTGTCCGACAGCACGGTTGCCGCGCCGCCCGCAGTGATGGTGCCGCCGGCGTTATTAATGCTGCCACCCACCGCCGATACATCGCCGTTGCCGCCAATCAGTCCATTGCCGGTATTAGTCAGCACGCCGTCCGCGCTCACGGACGTCGCGCCGGAGCCGCCATTTGCGATCCGGCCGCCGTCGTTCGATACGGTCTGCGCCGATACATCGAGCACGCCGCTCGCCTGCACCGTACCGTCTGTGTTATCCAGCGAGCCGGCGCTATCGATCGATACGTTCTGCGCGCCGATATACCCACCGGCACTGTTATCAAGCGACGCAACCAGGAACGTAGCCGCGGACTGCCCCGCCAGCGTACCGCCCTGATTCGCCACCGCTCCCGCATGAATATCTAGCGCGCCGTTTGTCGCCAGCGTGCCGCCGTTATTCGACAGCGTGCCTGTATTGACGGACAGCGTGCCATCACCGGAACTGGTGATCGTCCCTTGGTCGTTGAGCAGGGCAGCCGGGCCGAGCGCGAGATTGGCGCTATTGGTGTGAAGCGAGCCGCCGGTGTTATCCAGCGTGCCGGTTACGCTAATGCTGGTTAGGGCCGTACCGGTCTGAGTAATCGCACCACCACGATTGATGAGGTTCGCAGCCTGAATGTCCAGCTGCGCCGCACCAAGCGTCGCCGCACTGGTGTCGAGCGTGCCGGCTGCGGTAACCGTCAGCGCGCCACCAGCACCAACTTGCGCACCCGACGCATCCAGATCGCCACCCGTCGCGGTCAATACAAGATCGCCGTTCGCCGCCGTAGTACTTCCCGCGAGATCAACCACCGCCCCTTGCAGCATGGCGTCACCACCGGCGGCATTGGTGCCGGTCGCCGTCAGTACACCACTCGCACTGAGCGTCAGGTCACCCGACTGCGCAAGCGATCCATCGTCATTGATCCCGGCACCGAGCACGCCGTCTGACGCAATACTGCCCGCGGCAACGTTCAGATCCCGCTGCGCCGCCAGCGTGCCGCTATTGCCCAGCACACCAGCCGTCTGAACCGCAACCGACTGCTGCCCATAGGTCACGCCACTGTTCTCGACCCCACCCGCAGCCGACACCGTCAGATCGCCACTCGCGCTCGTCCGCCCGGTGAGCACAAGCTTGCCCTGCGTGGTCAGCGTCAGCTCACCGGCCTGCGCCTCGATGACCCCCGCATTGGAAACACCGACGCCATTCTCCGTCCCCACCAGCACGATCCGGTTCGCGTACATCCCGCCGAGCTGGCTGACATCGATGGACACACCCGGCGCGGAACCGTTGCCGCTAATCGCAGTCGCCGCCAGCGAATCATGCCCAACCTGATTCGCACCGCTAACGACATTGAGCGCATTCGCGTAGATAGCCGCATTCGCTTCAACAGCCCGCGCAATCAGATCGACCTGATCGACATTCTTCGCATTGAGCCCGTCTCCCTGCACGGCAATCGTGCCGCCGGTCACGTTAAAACCGCTCAGGCCGCCAGTCGCATCGAGCACCGGCGCACCGGTAGTCAGAATCCCGCGCGTGGTATTGATAAACCCGCCGCCATCGACCACGATCCCCGAGCCATTCGCGACGATCACTTCCGCCCGGTTACCCGCGACCTCGAGCGCCCCGCGCAACTGGCTCGGCGAATTGCTGTTGACCTGATTGAGAATGATCCGCGCGGACTGTCCCGGCGCGAGATTCGCATTGCCGTTGATCAGTTCCGCCAGCTGGGTCTGAACGATAGTCGGCGAATTGTTCAGGATGACGCCGGGTTTCTGCACGTCGAACTGCGAATAGGTATTGACCGACACACCGGCGCCGCTCGGCGTATTGATATTGACCTGCGGCAGACCGTTCTGCGTCTGGATCACATCGGGCGTGTGCGCACCGCCACCGACCACCTGCGCGACGACCAGCGAAGGCACCACACCAAACGCGAGCAGCGCGCCAAACGCCGCGAACCGCATCGCGAACAGCGATACACGTGTGGCGGAACGGGCGGCGATTCGCGCACCCGAGACGCTTTCACCCGCATGGGTCTTGCCGGCCGCGCTCGCAGTCTCAGCCACTGCAACGAGCATTCTCCGGCACCGGCTGTAGACCAGCCGGAACATCTTCGTATTCATCTTCAGTAATGCCTAACGTTAATCCTCCTGAAAAATAACGTAGAAAGCAAAACGAAAGATTTAATAAATGCAAAAACAATCCGGAAAGACAGGAGAAATTTGTAAATAGGACTAATCCTGTTGACTCACAGGATCTTGAATGGATTTAAATGAGGAGGAAAAATAGAGAGATAAAAGTAGTATTTATCTGGAATCAAAATTCCCGCAGCCCGCATTTCGTCTCGGAAATAGCTTTGCGCGTCCCCTGAATAATGCCCGGAAATACGGCGGATCGCCGCAGGGCGGCCGTTATAGCTCGCCGGGTCCAGTTCTCCAGACCGCACGCAGAAAAATCAAATATTCGAATTACCCATTTCCCAATATCCCGATATTCAACGGCACGCACCTCATCCAACCGAAAACCGCTCCCGATAAACCTGCGGCGCGACCTTCAAAATCCGCACGAAACTGCACCGCATCGTTTCCTCACTACCGAATCCACATCGTGCGGCAATCCGTTTAATCGACCACGAAGTTTCACCCAGCAACCGCTGTGCAGTCTCAATACGCAATTGCTCGACCGCTCGTGCCGGCGTGCGCCCGGTTTGCGCCTTGTAGTGACGCATGAAACTGCGCTCGCTCATATGCAGGCGCCGCGCGAGCGCGGGCACCGATAAATCCGCCGCGAGATGCGCGGCCATCCACGCATGCAAGTCCGCAAAACGATCGTCGGCATTTTGCAGCGACAGCGTCGCGCTGAACTGTGACTGCCCACCGGGCCGCTTCAGAAACACCACGAGCTCACGCGCGACATCGAGCGCGAGCGCGCGGCCGTGATCTTCTTCGAGTAGCGCCAGTGCGAGATCGATGCCGGCGGTCACGCCCGCCGAAGTCCAGATCGCACCATCGCGAATAAAGATCGGATCGGTTTCCACCCGCAGTTGCGGATAGCGTTGCGTCAGCTCATCACAGCGCGCCCAATGCGTGACGACGCGCCGGCCGTCGAGCAGCCCCGCCTCGGCGAGCAGGAACGCGCCGGAACAGACCGACGCGACGCGCCGCGCGCGCGGCGCCTGGCGCTGGGTCCAACGGATCAGTCGGCTATCCGTCAACGCGGCGTTCACCCCGAAGCCACCGGGAACGATCAGCGTATCGAGCGGGGCTTTCACCGAACGAATCGAACCGGCGACCAACGCCAGCCCCGACGACGACGTAACCGGCCCGGCCTCGGCCGCCACCGCGCGCGGCGCATACAGCGGAGCGAGGCCGCGCTGCGCGGCGAGTTCGTTGGCGGACGCGAAGACCTGTAGCGGGCCACTCACGTCGAGCAATTGCACGTTCGGGAAAGTGAGCAGGACGACGGAGCGAGGTTCGTCAGACATGGCAGGGTTGGATTACGCCACCGGCCGGCGTGGCAGAAACCAAGGGATGATTGGCAATCTCGCCAGAGACTACGCGCATAGAATCGATTCGTCCACTTGCAACAGCGCTCCCGGTTGCGATCCGATTCATCCATTCAATAAGGTATCCCTATGACACTGCACATC
Organism: Burkholderia sp. SRS-W-2-2016; assembly: GCF_001931485.1. Classification (GTDB taxonomy): domain Bacteria; phylum Pseudomonadota; class Gammaproteobacteria; order Burkholderiales; family Burkholderiaceae; genus Paraburkholderia. The sequence continues at coordinate 156,696 of NZ_MSDV01000023.1, forward strand.
GGCTTTCTGGTGTTTCCGCAAGTCCAGCAACTCGATTTGACCGGCCCGCACGACGTGCTCGCATCGGTGCCCGGCGCGGTCACGCATCTGATCGGTAAAACGCTCGAGCCGGTGGTGTCGAGTAACGGGCTCGTACTGACGCCGAACGCAACTTACGAAAGCTGTCCGCCGCTCGACGTGATCTGCGTGCCCGGCGGCAGCGGCGTGACCGCGCTATTGCAGGATCAGCAGACGGTCGAGTTCGTGCGCCGCCAGGCGGCGAGCGCGCGCTATGTAACGTCGGTGTGCACCGGCGCCTTGCTGCTCGGCGCGGCGGGTCTACTGCGCGGCCGTCGCGCGACGACGCACTGGGCGTTTCACTCGCTGCTCGAACCGCTCGGCGCGATTCCGACGCAGGCGCGCGTCGTGCGCGACGGCAATCTGATTACCGGCGGCGGCGTGACGGCCGGCATCGATTTCGGCTTGACCGTGGCCGCTGAACTGGCGGGGCAGCACGAGGCGCAGGCGATCCAGCTCGAACTCGAATACGCGCCGGCGCCGCCGTTTGCCGCCGGAGATCCACGGACCGCGCCGCGCGAAGTGGTCGAACTTGTCACGCAGCGTTCGGCAGCAGGCTTTGCCGAGCGGCGTCGAATCGTGATGGAGATCGCGCAACGCGGGGATTGACTTCACATCCCGCCGGGTTCCACAGGTCGTTTCCATTAAACTGCTGGCTTACCCAAGTTTTACGTAAGTCAGGTTCAACAGATGAAGCGCTCCGAGTTCGCGCGGGAGGCATCCCGATGCGCGTAGGCAAACCCGTCAAGGCGCTGCCGCAACCGTCCTGCGACTATTGCGGCAGCCGCGCGCTGCTCGTCCGTTATGGCGACGACAGCTATCCGTATCGCGGCGATCAGGGACCGCTGTGGATCTGCACCGCGTGTCAGGCGTGGATCGGCGTGTATGCGCGCAGCAAACACAACGTGCCGCTCGGCCGTCTCGCCGACGCGACGTTGCGCGAAGCGAAGAGCAATCTGCACGACTTGCTCGAACCGCTGGTCGCCGGCAAGGTGCGCCGCGACGGCGTCAATGCGTTCGAGGCGCGCGCCAAAGCGATCCGCTGGGTCGCGACCGAACTCGGTTTCGAACCGCTGCCGGGCAGCATTCACGCATTATCTCCGGAACAATGCGAACAGGCGCTGCGTTACGTCGAAGCTTTTATGGCGTCGCGGCGCGCGGGCGGATAAGCAATTCGGCACGACCCAGCGCGTCCCAGCGGTAAAGCAAAACAACGCAAAGCAATTGCGCCGCGCCGTCATTAGCAATGCACGATTCGTTGGAACGAAGCCGGTGAAAACTCCCTATAGTCGGAGCCTTCACCGAACCTCATTCCATCCGCATGCTCCCGCTCAATTCCTCTTTGCTGCGCGCCCGCCGCGCGCTGCGTGCCGTCGCATTCGTCGCGGTCCCGGCGGCTGTCACCGCGTTCACGCCGTTCATTTCGTCCGCGCACGCGCAGACTCATGAGGTCGTAATCGGCTATCAGGACATGGTAGTGCCGTGGCGCTACGCGCAGGCCACCGGCGCGGTCGAAAAAGCCACCGGCTACAAGGTCACCTACCGCAAGCTCGGTAGCGGCGCCGACGTCGTGCGCGCGCTCGCGTCCGGCTCGATCCAGCTGGGCGAGGCGGGTTCGAGCCCGATTGCGGCCGGTCTATCGCAAGGCGTCGACTTATCGCTGTTCTGGATTCTCGACAACATCAACGACGCCGAGGCGCTGGTTGCGCGCGACGGCTCGGGCGTGACCCGGCTCGCCGACCTGAAGGGCAAGACGATCGGTGTGCCGTATGTGTCGACTTCGCATTTCCACACGCTGGTCGCGTTGCAGCAGGCGGGCGTCGATCCCGCGACCGTGAAGATCCTCAATCTGCGTCCGCCCGAAGTCGCGGCCGCGTGGCAGCGCGGCAACATCGACGCGACCTATATCTGGGACCCGGTGCTCGCGAAGGTCAAACAGAACGGCAAGGTGCTGATCACGTCCGGCGACGTCGCGAAGCAATCGGGCAAGGCGACTTTCGACGGCTTCGTCGCGGCGCGTCAGTTCGAGCGCGACAACGCGGCCTTTATGGCCGGTCTCGTCAAGGTGCTGGCCGACACCGACGCGCAGTATCGCGATCACAAGGCCGACTGGACCGCGACCTCGAAGCAGGCGGAGGCAGTTGCTCAGGAGTCCGGTGCAACCGCCGCCGACGTGCCCGCGAGTCTCGCGCTGTACGCATTCCCGAGCGCGGCCGAGCAGGCATCGGCGACGTGGCTCGGCGGCGGCAAGCAATCGGGCGCCGCGCAATCGCTGGCGGCCACCGCCGCGTTTCTGAAGACCCAGGGCACGATCCAGAACGTGCTGCCCGACTACTCGGCGGCCGTCAATCCACGCTTCGCGCAGCAGGCCGCGCGATGAGCATGCTCGACATCCGCGGACTGCGCGTGACCTACGACGGCGCGGCCGAGCCCGCGCTCGCGGGTGTCGATCTGCGCATCGAACGCGGCGAATTCGTGGTTGCGCTCGGCGCGTCCGGTTGCGGCAAGACCACGCTGCTGAACTGCATCGCCGGCTTCGTCGATCCGAGCGAAGGGCAGGTGCGTCTGAACGGCGAGCCGATCGTCGGGCCGGGCGCCGAGCGCGGCGTCGTGTTCCAGAAGCATGCGTTGATGCCGTGGCTCGACGTGCTCGATAACGTCGCGCTCGGTCTGCGCTTTCGCGGTGTCGCGCGCGCCGAGCGTGAGGAGATCGCGCGCCGTACGCTCGCGCTGGTCGGGCTCGAACGTCATGCGCACGCGAAAATCTATGCGCTGTCCGGCGGCATGCAGCAGCGGGTCGGGATTGCCCGCGCGCTCGCGAGCGATCCCGAAATCCTGCTGATGGACGAACCGATGGGCGCGCTCGATGCGTTGACCCGCGAGACGATCCAGGAACTCGTGCTCGACGTGTGGGACTGCACGCACAAGACGGTGTTTTTCATCACGCACAGCGTCGAGGAGGCGCTGTTTCTCGCCACGCGCCTCGTGTTGATGACGCCGGGCCCCGGCCGTATCGCCGAAGTTCACGACCTGCCGTTCGCCCGCGAGTATCTGGCCACGCGTGATGCGCGCGCGGTGAAGTCGTCGGCGGATTTCATCGGCTGGCGCGAGCGGCTCACGCGGCGGTTGCATGAAACCTTGCGGGAGGTCGCCTGATGAGTGTGCTCGAATCGTCGCGCGTCGCCCGTGAATCAGGTGGCAGTGCGAAACAACAACGCGGCAAGCGCTTCGCTGTACGAACCGGTAAAACCTTTCGCGGGATGCCCGGCGAAGGCCCGACCGCGGCGCTCAGCGTGGGCTGCGTCATCGCGTTCGCGATCTTGTGGTGGACCGCCACGCATTTCCACTGGCTTGCGCCGCTGTTTCTGCCCGCGCCGGAAGCGGTTTGGCGCGCATTCGTCGATGCGTGGAACGGCCGTCTGCAAGGTGGCCTGCCGTTGTCCGAGCATTTGCTGTGGAGCGCGCTGCGCGTATTCGGCGCATTCCTGCTCGCTGCCGTGACCGCGATTCCGCTCGGCATTCTGATGGGGGTGAGCCGCGTTGCGCGCGGGCTGCTCGATCCGCCTCTGGAGTTCTATCGGCCGCTGCCGCCGCTCGCGTATCTGCCGCTCGTTGTGATCTGGTTCGGCATCGACGAGGCCGCGAAGATCGTAGTGATCTGGCTCGCGTGTTTCGCGCCGATCGCGATGGCCGCGCGCGCCGGGGTGCGCAGCGCGAGCGTCGAGCAGGTCAACGCCGCGTGGTCGCTCGGCGCGAATTTCCGCCAGGTGGTGCTGCACGTGGTGTTGCCCGCGGCGCTGCCGGAGATTCTCACCGGCTTGCGGATCGCGATCGGCTTCGGCTGGACCACGTTGGTGGCCGCCGAAATGGTTGCAGCCACCGCCGGCCTCGGGCAGATGGTGCTGAACGCGTCGAGCTTTCTGCGCACCGACGTCGTCGTGATGGGCATCGTGCTGATCGGTCTGATCGCGTGGCTGTTCGATCTTGGGATGCGCGCGCTCGAGCGCCGGCTGGTGCCCTGGAAGGGCAAGCACTGAGTGCCGGCTGCCGCATATCAGTTACATCGCTTAGCTCCTGACGATTGATTGGTTCGCCGCCGCGCGACGCGTTGCTACAGTCGCGTCTCGCAGTCCTGAATGACGCCGGCGGAACGCACGATTCAATGCATCGCGCCGCGCCCACACTCAAAAACAAGGCCTAATCATGAAGATCAGAATCGCTGGCGCAGCAGTCATGGGGTTGCTGCTCGCACTTTCCGGCGTCGCCCACGCCGACCGTCTCGACGACATCAAGAAAGCCGGCGTACTGCGCGTGGCCACTTTCGACAGCAATGCGCCGTTCGGTTTCGTCGACGCGAAGAGCAACCAGATCGTCGGCCTCGACGTCGACTATGCGCGCGCGGTCGCGAACAAGCTCGGCGTGAAGCTCGAAATCCAGCCGACCAATCCGGCCAACCGGATCGCGTTTCTGAAGTCGGGCAAGGTCGACCTCGTGTTCGCGAACTTCACGATCACCGACGAGCGTAAAAAGGAAGTCGATTTCAGCACCCCGTATTTCTCGTCAGGCACGCAGTTCATCGCGAAGAAGGGTGTGCTGAAGTCGCCGCAGCAACTCAATACGCTGCGCGTCGGCGCCGACAAGGGCACCACCAACGAACAGCAGGTGCGCGCGCAATTCCCGGGCGCGACGATCGTCGCGTACGACGACACGCCGTTCGCGTTCGCCGCGCTGCGCGCCGGCAATGTGCAGGCGATCACCCAGGACGGCCCGAAGCTGGTCGCGCTGCTCGCGAACATACCCGACAAGACGAACTACGAGATTCCCGCTTTCACGATCTCGAACGACTACGAAGGCGTCGGCGTGCCGAAAGGCGAAGCGCGTCTGCTGAGCGCGGTCGACGATACGCTGAAGAGCCTCGAAGCGGACGGCAGCGCCGCGAAGATTTACGACCACTGGTTCGGGCCGGAGAGCCGCGCGCCGCTGCCGCGTCTGTTCAAGATCGGCGATCCGCAGAAAAGCTGAGTCAGCGAATCAGAACTTTTGCAGGCGGCCTGCCGTATCGACACGGTGGGCCGCATTTCATTTGGCAACGTAAATATCCGAGCAGAAGAACAGCATGAACGGCTGGCTGGAACCGAAGTACCTTGGCTGGATCGCCCACGGCTTTCTATTGACGCTGCTGTTGTCGGCATGCGCGGGCATCGCGGCGACATTCGCCGGTTTCGTGCTCGCGCTCGCGCGTGATGCTCGCCATGCCGCGCTCGCGCGAGGCGCGGCGCTTTATGTACTGGCGTTTCGCAATTCGCCGTTACTCGTGCAATTGCTGTTCTGGTATTTCGGCGCGGCGACATTGTTGCCGCAAAGCTGGATGGAATGGCTCAATGCGTCTCACACGCTGACACTGTGGGGCTGGAATCTCGCGTGGCCGCCGTTTGAGTTCGTCGCCGGTTGGGTCGGACTGACCTGCTATACGACCGCGTTCGTCGGCGAGGAATTTCGCGCCGGCCTGCGCGGCGTGAAGGACACGCAGCATCAGGCGGCCGCCGCGCTGGGGCTCACACCGTTCGCCGCATTCCGCTACGTGATCCTGCCGCAGGCGATCCGGATCGCGACGCCGCCGCTCGCCGGGCAGTACATGAATCTCGTGAAGAACTCGTCGCTGGCAATGACCATTGGTCTCGCGGAATTGTCGTACGTGTCGCGCCAGGTCGATACCGAGACGTTCAAAACTTTTCAGGCGTTCGGCGCGGCGACCGTGCTGTATATCGCGATCATCGCGGTGATCGAGGCGGCGCTCCTGGTTTGGCAGCGCGGCAGTGCACGCGCGTGGCAGGCGGGGCGATGATGAGCGCGCTCGACTGGTTGCCGACGCTGCGCTATCTGTTGCTCGGCACGTTCCCCGACGGGCCGCTCGGCGGCCTCGCGTTGACGGTCGCGCTGGCGCTCGTGTCGGCGCTGCTGTCGGCCGCGCTCGGTCTGGCCGGCGGCATTGCGTTGTCGCTTACACGCGGCGTCGCGCATCTCGCGCTGACCGCAATTATCGGTTTCTTTCGCGCGATTCCGGTGCTGATGCTGATCTTCTGGACTTTCTTCCTGATGCCGATGCTGTTGCACGTCGACGTGCCCGGCCTCGCGACCGTGGTCTGCGCGCTCGCGCTGATCGGCGGCGCGTATCTGTCGCATTCGGTGCAGGCGGGCATTGCGGCGGTCGGCGCGGGTCAGGCGCAGGCGGCGGTTTCGCTCGGCATGACGCGCTGGCAGGCGTTGCGCTACGTGCAGTTGCCGCAGGCGGTCCGGATCATGACGCCGTCGTTCGTCAATCAGTGGGTGTCGCTGGTGAAAGATACGTCGCTCGCTTATATCGTCGGCGTGCCCGAGTTTACGTTTCTCGCGAACCAGGTCAATAACCGGCTAATGATCTACCCGGTGCAGATCTTTCTATTCGTCGGCGTCGTTTATCTGCTGTTGTGTTCTCTGCTTCAATACGGCGCGACGCGTTTGTTGAGTCGCCGCGCACAAGCCGGAAGCGCGCCGGCGGCTCGCGCGGCAAAGCGCAAATGGACGCTGCCGTTTCGCGTGTAATCGCGGCGGCCTCTCCGAACCACGCGTCACCACCCCGGCGGATCCACCCGCCGCACCCCTCCATTTCCCGTCCAGGGCTCGCCCAGAGCCTCCCGCCGCGCTTCGCACGCACTCAAAAAAAGTGCCATTGAATCTACTTTTTGTGTAGGGACGCCCGTCCCGTCCTCCCATATTCTTACGCCATCGAGACGACACGTCCGGTGCCGCAACCCCAATCCCCGCGGCGCCCGGCGATTAATCCACAGGAGAGGATGTTGACCAAGAAAGTCCCGCTCAAGATCGCGATCGCTGAGCTTCCGCATACGCTGGCCGTCCGCAATGGTTCGATTCCGATCGAAGGCGTCGACGCCGAATTCGTCGACGTCAAACCGCAAATCGGCGCGTTCCGCCGGATGGTGCGCGACGTCGAGTTCGACGTTTGCGAACTGGCGCCGACCACTTACATCATCGCCCGCGCGTATGGCGCGCCGTTCGTCGGTCTGCCGATTTTCGTCACGCGGCGTTTCCATCACGGCGGTCTGCTGGTGCGCCCGGATGCCGGCATCAATACGCCGAAGGATCTCGAAGGCAAGAAGGTCGGCGTGCGCGCGTATTCGGTGACGACCGGCGTGTGGACGCGCCAGGTGCTGATCGACGAATTCGGCCTCGATTCGTCGAAGGTCACGTGGGTCGTCGACGACGAAGAGCACGTGACGCAACTGAAGCTGCCGGAGAACGTCGTGCACGCGCCGAAGGACAGCTCGCTCAATCAGATGATGGCGTCGGGCGAACTGGTCGCGGGTTTTGCCGCGGCGGCGGGGATTGGCCGCACCGGCGCGCCGACCGGCGGCTGGCAGGAACTCGAAACCGATTATCCGGACCTGCTGCCGAATGCGACCGAACTCGAAACCGAGTACTACGCGCGCACCGGCGTCTATCCGATGCACGGCACGATCGTCGTGAAGGACTCGGTGCTGGCCGAGCATCCGTGGATCGCGAAGTCGCTGTTCGATGCTTTCTCGCAGGCGAAAAACGAATGGCTCGCACGCCTCGACGCGGGCGAAGCGAAGGCCGCGAGCGACAAGAAGTATCTGGAATTGCGCAAGATCGTCGGCCACGATCCGCTGCCGTACGGTCTGAAGGAAAACCTGAAGACGATCGAAACGCTCGAAGCCACCGCGTTCAAGCAAGGGCTCACGCCGCGCCGCATGTCGATCGACGAGCTGTTCGTCGATCCGCTCGCTCAGTGAGCGCCACACGCCGAACCTCGACGATTCGAACGGAGACACCATGATTATCGATTGCCACGGTCACTTCACGACCGTGCCCGCATCCTTTCGCGCATGGCGCGCGAAACAGGTCGAATTCGCGAACGACCCGGCCAACGCGCCGTCGCGTGACGGCGCTTATGTCAGCGACGACGAGATTCGCGAAGCGATCGGCAACGGTCAGCTGAAACTGCAGCGCGAGCGCGGCAGCGACCTGACGCTGTTCTCGCCGATCGCCGGCCTGATGAGCCATCACCTCGGCAACGAACGCACGAGCCTCGAATGGGCCGAAGTGTCGAACGACCTCGTGTACCGCGTGACCGAACTGTATCCGGACAATTTCGCGCCGGTCTGTCAGTTGCCGCAATCGCCGGGCGCCGCGCCGGCCAATTCGATTGCCGAGTTGCGCCGCTGTGTCGAACAGCTCGGTTTTGTGGGCTGTAACCTGAATCCGGACCCGAGCGGCGGCTACTGGACCGGCAAGCCGGTGACCGACCGCGAGTGGTATCCGCTGTACGAAGCGCTGGTCGATCTCGATGTGCCCGCGATGATTCACGTCGCCGCATCGTGCAACCCGTGTTTTCACGGCACCGGCGCGCATTATCTGAATGCGGATACTTCGGTGTTCATGCAGATTCTGCAATCGGACCTGTTCAAGGATTTCCCGACGCTGCGGCTGGTGATTCCGCACGGCGGCGGCGCGGTGCCGTATCACTGGGGCCGTTATCGCGGGATGTCGCTGGAAATGCGCGAGCGTCCGCTGGAAGGATTGCTAAACAATATCTTCTTCGACTCGTGCGTGTATCACCAGCCGGGCGTCGAACTGCTGACCAAGGTGATTCCGGCCGATAACGTGCTGTTCGGCTCGGAGATGATCGGCGCGGTGCGCGGCAAGGATCCGGCCACCGGTCATTACTTCGACGACACCAAGCGCTATCTGGACAGCTGCGCGGCGTTGAGCGGCGAAGACCGTTACAAGATCTTCGAAGGTAATGCACGGCGAGTCTATCCGCGCCTCGATGCACGGCTGAAGGCGCGCGGAAAATAAGCGCGCGAACATTGACCGCGCAAACGCGGGCGGCGCGCAGCCGCTCGCCATGAGCAAGCTACCGAGGCATTCATGACTTCCTCAATCGTTGATATTCACCCGCACATCATCTCCGACGACGAAAAGCGCTATCCGCCCGCGCCGTTGTTCGGCAAGCGCTCGGACTGGTCGCAGGAACGGCCGACCACGGTCGAGACGCTGATCGCGTCGATGGACGCGGCCGGCGTCGCGAAGGCTGCCGTGGTTCATTCGTCGACGACCTATGGTTTCGACAATAGCTACGTGGTGGACGGCTGCAATCAGTACAAGGACCGGCTGGTGGCGGTCGGTTCGGTCGATATGCTGGCCGACGATGTTCCCGCGGTGATTAAAGGCTGGGCCGGCAAGGGCCTCGCGGGTCTGCGGATTTTCACCGGCGGCTCGACCAAGGATTTCGATCCGAGCGAACTCGACAATCCGAAGTCGTTCCGCGCGTGGGAAGCGCTCGCCGAACTGGCGCTGCCGATGTGCATCCAGACCGGCCCGATCGGGCTGCCGCAAGTGCGTATGCTGGCGGAGAAGTTTCCGCGCGTGAACATCATCCTCGATCACCTCGGCCGTCCCGACGTGCTCGACGGGCCGCCGTACGCGAACGCGGCGAGCCTGTTCGAGCTGGCCGATCTGCCGAATCTTTACATGAAGCTGACGCCGCGCATTTTCGGCGACGTGAAGAAAGAGAAGGCGAGCGCGGAGACGTTTTTCCCGCGCGTGGTCGAAGCATTCGGCGCGCAGCGGCTCGCGTGGGGTTCGAACTATCCGACTTCGCCGGGTACGCTCGCGGAAATTCTCGCGACCGCGCAAGCGGGGCTCGCGTGCCTGAATGATACGGACCGCGAATGGATTTTTGGCAAGACCGCGCGGCAGTTGTATCCGGCGCTCGCCTGATAGCGGGCGAAGGCGGCCGGGCGCGACTGAGCAAAATTCAGCGGCGGCCGCCTCGCGGCAATCAAACCAACCGAAGAGAACAAACAGATGGAGACAGGCAAATCCGAACCGCGCGGCAGCGTGAACCGCTGGGCGGTGCTCGCGCTGCTGGCGCTCGGCGTGCTGATTTCGTTTGTCGATCGCACCAGCATTTCGTCGACGCTGGCCGATCCGGCTTTCGTGCGGCACTTCGCGCTGAGCGACATCGATCGCGGCTGGATCAACGCGGCGTTCTTCTGGTCGTATGGGCTGTTTCAGGTGCCGATGGGCTGGGTCGCCGACCGCTACGGCGTCAAATGGCCGTATGCGATCAGCTTCGCGCTGTGGTGCATCGCGACCGCGTTGATGGGCCTCGTGACGACGCTCGGCGCGCTGGTGCTGATGCGGCTGATCGTCGGCGTGGCCGAGGCGATCGTGATTCCGGCCAGCTACCGCTGGATCCGCAACAACTTCGACGAGCGGCAGAACGGTCTCGCGGTCGGCCTGCTGGCGATGGGCAACAAGTTCGGCCCCGCGCTGGGCGCGCCGATCGCCGCGTGGATCATCGTCACGTACTCGTGGAAGCTGATGTTCATCGCGACCGGTCTGATCGGCCTGCTGTGGCTCGCGCCGTGGCTGCTGATGGTGCGCAACGATCTGCCGTCGAAAGAGCAGCTCTCGCAGGCGAGCCGCAGCGCCCGCACGGTGACGCTCGCGAACATCCTGTCGAGTCCGGTGGTGTGGGGCGGAATGATCACGAACTTCTGCTACGGCTACTTCACGTTCTACTGCATGACGTGGATGCCGGCTTATCTGGTCGAGCAACGCGGTCTGTCGATCACGCGTTCGGGGCTGTTCACGTTCTTCAGCTTCGCCGGTATCGCGATCGTCGCGGCGCTGGCGGGCTCGGCGGCCGACCTGATCATCGCGCGCGGCAAGGATCCGATCCTGGTGCGCAAGGCGTTCACGGTGACCGGCTTCATCGGCGGCTGCAGCGTGCTGCTCGGCGCGTATGCACCGACTTTGCAGATGGCGCTGTTCTGGAATGTGCTGTCGCTGTCGCTGCTGGGCTTCGTCACCGCGAACAACCTCGTGCTGTCGCGGCTGACGTTGATTCCGCGTCAGGCAATCGGCCTCGTCACCGGCGTGCAGCAACTCGCGACCAGTCTCGCGGGCGGGGTGGCCGCGAGTTTGTCCGGCTGGCTGCTGCACGTGAGCGGCAGCTACACGATGCCGATGATGGTGATCCTGGGATTCCTGATCGTCGGCGCGCTGGCCACGATTTTTCTGTATCGCCCCGAATGGTCGCCGAAGGTGACCGACGCACCGAACACGCTACGGCAGGCCTGAACGGCCTGCGCACACATCAATTCACTGAGAAACACACATGGCGAAAATCGTATTCGGGATGGCGGTGCCGCACAGCGGCATGCTGGGTCAGGCACCGGAAGACTGGCTCAAGAACGGCGAGCGCGACCGCAATAATCCGCAGTTGTGGTTCCGCAATCGCACGTGGACCTACCCGGAACTGGAAGCGCATCGCGAAGCGGCGTTCGAGCCGTACCTGACCCTCGAAGAACGCACCGCGCGCGCCGCGCGCTGCCGCAGCGCGCTCGACACGATGGCCGCCGCGTACCGCGAAGCGAAGATCGACGTCGCGATCATTCTCGGCAAGGACCAGAAGGAGATCTTCACCGACTTCTCGCCGTCGATCGCGATCTATAGCGGCGCGCAAGTGCACAACGGTCCGCCGCAACGGTCGGTGTACGCGCCCGATCATCACGTCACGCACGACTGTCATCCGAAGTTGGCGACTTACCTGATCGAGTACTTCCAGAAAGAGAACTTCGATCTGACCGATCTGTTCGCGTGGCCCGACAACGTGTGGATGAAACCGTTGCCCGAGTACCCGGTGGTGCCGCACGCGTACAGCTTCGTCTATCACCAGATCATGGGCGACAACCCGCCGCCGCACGTGCCGGTGATCATGAACTGCTTCTATCCGCCGACCCAGCCTTCGATGTCGCGATGCATCGAATTCGGCCGGGTACTGCGCGACGCGCTCAATGCGTGGCCGGACGATGTGCGGGTCGGCATTTTCGCGTCGGGCGGGCTGTCGCATTTCGTCAATGACGAAGAGTTCGATCACCGCATCATGAAGATGCTGGCCGAGTACGACTACGACGGTCTCGCGGCGGTCGACAACCGTTCGTACCAGTCGGGTACTTCCGAAATCAAGCTGTACGTCAGCGTGATGAAAGCGGTGCAGGAAACCGGCGCGGAAATGACGCTGGTCGATTACGTGCCGTGCTGGCGCACGCCGGCCGGCACCGGCGAAGGAATGGGCTTCATGTACTGGAAAGCCGCCGACTGAGCAGGCAAGTCCAGCTTTATCCGCTATTCACGAGAGAAACACATCATGAGCGATAACCGCCTCAATGGGATCATTCGCGCGTTCGAATCCGGCAAGCCCGCATTCACCGCATTTTCGAAGCTCGACAAGCAGACCGCGATCGACATGAGCGACGCGCCGTACGACGGCATCGTGTTCGAAATGGAGCACAACCCGTACGACGTGAGCGCCCTCGGTGACGCATTGCAGTACATGCTCAATCGCAAGGCGATCGTCGAAGCGGGTTCGGTTGCGCCGCGCGTGACGCCGATCGCGCGGATTCCGGCCAACGGCGCGGAAATGAATCAGGCATTCGCGAAGCAGGTACTCGATCGCGGCGTGTATGGCGTGGTGTGGCCGCATATTTCGACCGTCGAGCAGGCATATAACGCGGTCGCGTCGTGCCGCTATGCGCGGCCCAAAAACGCGCCGCTGTACGAGCCGAAGGGTGTGCGCGGCGACGGCCCGGCAACCGCATCGCGCTACTGGGGCCTCAGCATGGCAGACTACTACCGCAAGGCCGACGTGTGGCCGCTCGCGCCGGAAGGGGAGATTCTCGTCGGCCTGATGTGCGAAAGCACCGAGGCGATCGAGAACCTCGACGACATTCTCTCGAACGTGCCGGGCATCGGTTTCATTCTGATCGGCGAAGGCGACTTGAGCCAGCAGCTCGGCCATCCGCGCGACTATGAACATCCGGAAGTGGTCGACGCGATGCGCCAGATCGTGGCTACCTGCCACAAGCACAACGTGGTGGTCGGCAATCCGCACGTGAACGCGAAGAATCACAAGCGGCTGATCGAAGAGGGTTACCGCTTCCTGATGTCGGCGCCGCTGCGCAGCTATGGCGTGGTCGGCATGGCGCGCGAGATGGCGGGGTACTAAATGAATGGAGCCGAAAGCCTCGTCGACACGCTGACCGAACGCGGCGTCGATATCTGCTTCGCGAATCCGGGTACGTCGGAAATGCATTTTCTGAAGGCGCTCGAAAACCCGCGCATGCGCAGCGTGCTGTGTCTGTTCGAAGGCGTGTGCACCGGCGCCGCCGACGGCTACTACCGGATGAAGGACACGCCCGCGTCGACGCTGCTGCATCTCGGGCCCGGACTCGCGAACGGGCTCGCGAATATTCACAATGCGCGGCGCGCGTCGTCGGGCATGGTCAATATCGTCGGCGAGCATTCGGCTGCGCATCTGAAATACGATCCGCCGTTGATGTCGGATATCGAAGGGCTCGCGCGCCCGCTCAGTCATTGGGTACGGCGGGTCGAGTCGTCGCGCGCGGTCGCGTGGGACGTCGCCGCCGCGGTCGATAAAGCCAGCGAGTATCCGGGGCAAATCGCCACGCTGATCCTGCCCGGCGATGCGTCGTGGCAGGAGGCCGGCGAGAAGGTCTCGGTGCCGGAGCCGGCGGTTATTCAGCCACGCAAGCCCGACGCCGCCCGCGTCGAGCATATCGCCCAGGTATTGCGCTCGGGCGAGCCCGCGCTGATCGTGCTGGCCGGCCGCGCCACCCGCGGCCGCGCGCTCGAACTGGCGGGCAAGCTGAAGGCGGCCAGCGGCTGCCGTCTCGCGACGCAGTTCTTCAGCGCGCGGATCGAACGCGGCGCGGGACGCGTGACGCTCGAACGGATTCCGTACGCGGTCAATGCGGCGGTCGATTATCTGAAAGGCTTTCGCCACATCATCACGGTCGAGACCACCGAGCCGGTCGCATTCTTCAGTTATCCGGACAAACCGAGTCTGCTGAAAGCGCCCGGCACCACGGTGCACGCGCTCGCCGAAACCGGCGAGGACGGCACCGCCGCGCTCGAAATGCTGGTCGACGCTTTGAACGCAGCGCATACGCCGGCCGTGTTGCAGCAGCGCGCGGACGCGGTCGCGCCGAGTGGCGCATTGACGCCGGCGAGCATCGCGCAGGCACTGGCCGCCGCGTTGCCCGAGGACTGCATCCTCGTCGACGAGTCGCTGACCACCGGGCGCGAGACGATGGGTCTGACCGTCGGCGCCGCGCGCCACGATCTGATCAACAACATGGGCGGCTCGATCGGTTATGGCACCCCTGTCGCGACAGGCGCCGCGCTCGCATGTCCGGAGCGGCGGGTGTTCTGCATGGTCGGCGACGGCAGCGCGATGTACACGATCCAGTCGCTGTGGACCCAGGCGCGCGAAGGTCTGAACATCACGACGATCATTTTCGCCAACAACAGCTACGCAATCCTGAAGGCCGAGTACGCGAACATGGGCGCCGGCGCGCCGGGCGAACGCGCGCTCGCGATGATCGATATCGACCGTCCACGGATCGACTGGCTCGCGATGGCGAAGAGCATGGGCGTGCCGGCGGTCGCGGTCGACAGCGCGGACGCTTTCCACAAGGCGATGAGCGATTCGGTGCACGCGGCCGGCCCGTGTCTCATCGAGGTGAGACTGTAATTTCATTCAAGCATAAGGATCGATATCCATGACCACGACGCAAACCACGGCGCCGACGCTGCGCGTCAATCTGGCCGAATATCCGGTGACCAAAGCGCTGCGCGACGGCCGCGTGAGTACCGACCTCGCGAAACTCGACTTCTGCGGACCGACGCCCGCGCATAACGGCTTCAAGGCGATGGTGCGCGAGAACGCGTTCGACGCGGGCGAACTCGCGATCGTCACGTTCCTGCAGGCGAAGGCGTACGGCAAGCCGTACGTGCTGCTGCCGGCACCGATCTCGGGGCGTTTCCAGCATCATTGCGCGGGCTTCAATATCGACTTCGGCCATCTCGACCCTAAGGATATCGAAGGGAAAAAGGTTGGCGTGCGCACCTACACGCAGACCACCGCGCTGTGGATTCGCGGCATTCTGCGCCACGAATACGGCGTCGATCTCGACAAGGTCACGTGGATGACGCTCGGCGACGGCCACCTTTCCGAGTACCGCGATCCGAACAACTGCGTGCGCCTGCCGGCCGGTTCGTCGATTCCGCAGATGATGATGAACGGAGAACTCGCCGCGGCATTGCTCGGCGAGGACATGCCGAAGGATGCGCGCGTGCGCACGCTGGTGCCCGATGCGCAGAACGCGGCCAAAGCGTGGTTCGCGCGTGAAGGCGTGGTGCCGGTCAATCATATGTTCGTCGTTCATGAAGAACTGTCGAAAGCGCGCCCGGATATCGTGCGTGAGCTGTACCGGATGATCGTGGAGAGCCGCGCGCAAACCGAAGGCGGCACGCCGGCGGTGTTTCCGCCGATCGGTCTGGAGCAGAACCGCAAGGGCCTGCAACTGGCGATCGATTGGGCATTGGATCAGAAGATCCTGCCGCATCGTCTGTCGGTCGACGAGCTGTTCGACGACGTGACCGGCAGCCTCGGCTGAGCGTGAGGCCACGAGTGATAAGCGCCGGCCGCGCTGCCGGTCCGGCGCCGATGAAGACTAAAAATGGAGACTAGTACTGTGCGTGCTTCACTGCAGATAAAAACGAAAGTTCTGTCCGGCCTCGCGATTGCCGCGGCTATTGCCGCCGCATTCGTGCCGGCGGCGGGCGCCGCGACGGCGACTGCAACCGTAACGGCCACCAAAGGCGACCTGCTGATCTACCGGATCGGCCCGACCACTTCCGAGCTATATATCGCCAATGCCGACGGCAGCAACGAACACCGGCTGCTGCCGTCCGACGGCTTCGACTATCACGGCTCGTTTTCGCCGGACGGCAAATGGATCGTGTTCACGTCGGAGCGCGACGGCCTCGGTCACGCGAGCCTGTATCGCGTGCGCGCGGACGGCACGGGACTGCAACGGCTGACCGACTCGATCGGCATCAGCGATGCGGCAGTCTTCAATCCGGCCGATCCGAATCTGATTGCGTTCGTGTCGTCGCGGCGCGAGCGCGATACGTGGGGCACCACGAATATCTGGACGCTGAATCTGAAGACCGGCGCGCTGCATAACGTGACCGGCGACCTCAAGTTCGACGCCGATAAGCCGCACAGTTTCTTCCGGCCGTCGTGGTCGCCGGATGGCAAATGGATTGCGTTGTCGTCGGATCTCGGCACCGACTGGCGCGGCCATAATTTGCCGGTCGGTTGGGAGCGCACGCAGGAAAGCGCGATCTACGAGATTCATCCGGACGGCTCGGGTTTTAAGCAGATCAGCGCGCGCGCCGGTTATGCACAGGGCTCGCCCGCGTGGTCGGCGGACGGCAAGCGGGTGGTGTTCTACGAGACGCCGGTCGAATCGACGTGGGGCGCGCATCGTCCCGAGGCAATCGGCAAGGTCAGCACGCAACTCGTGCAGGTGGACGTCGCGTCGGGCGCGCGCACCGAACTGACGAATACGCCGGGATTCAAGGTGTTTCCGCAATTCGTCGGCGCGAGCAACGTCGCGTATCACATCAAGAACGGCGCGCAGGAAGGGCTATTTACGACGGACGGCCACGCGCGCGCGACCGCGGGCAGCGGCATCCGCTCGCCGCATTATTCGGCGGACGGCAAGCAGGTCGTCTACGAAAAGGTCGTGTACGGCAAGCCGTTCCATCCGAACGGTACGAAGCTGTTCAGTTTCGATCCGCAGTGGAACTACCGTTTCGTCGACGTGTTCCCGCAGCTCTCGCGCGACGGTAAATCGCTCGTGTACACGGAGAAGGCGGTCGGCTCGTCGATCGTGGTCGCCAATACCGACTTCAGCGACGCGCGTCATATCTACGATCCGCTCACCAGTGGCCTCGAACCGAAATTGATCAAGATGGGGTTGGCGGGCGCGTTCCAGCCGACATGGTCGCCGGACAAGCAATGGGTCGCGTTCGGCGTGGGCGGCTGGTTCTTCATGCGCGACCACATGCCGGGCCGCATCATGCGCATCAAGGCCGACGGCAGCATGGACGGCAAGCCGGAGATTCTGACCGACGGCAAGGAAAACGCGGGTTTTCCGAGCTATTCGCCGGACGGCACGCGGATTGTGTACCGGGTGTGGAGCGAGCAGGACAAGGGGCTGCGGATTCTCGATCTGGCCACGCACCAGAGCACGGTGCTGACCACCGAGCCGGATAACTTGCCGGGCTGGTCGCCGGACGGCACGAAGATCGTGTTCACGCGCAAGGAGATCAATCCTGGCGATACTAACAAGTTCCACTACGACGTGTACACGATCAACCCGGACGGCACGGACGTGCGGCGCCTGACGCCGCAGGGCTCGAACCAGGCGCACGCGACATGGACGTGGGATAACCGCATCGCGTACAGCTCCGGCGAGTACGGGTTCCGCGACGAGCTTTCGCTGTACGACGATACGTTCCAGCCGGATGGTCAGAACTGGGTGATGAACGCGGACGGCAGCGACCGGCATGCGATCACCGATACGGTCTGGGAAGATTCGATGCCGTTGTATATCCCGAAGCAGTAAGGCCTCCGAAGCATCGCGCGCGGGGTGAGCTTCAGCCGCCCCGCGCGTGTCCCAGACTCCGCTGCAACGCCGCCTGCTCGACCGGCTTGACCAGATGATCGTCGAAGCCGGCTTCGCGGTTCCTTTATTCGCGGATTTCGCGGCGCCCGCCGGCGGAGGCATCGGCTTGCGTGAGCTGCGCTTCATTGTTCATATCGTTGACTTTCGGCGCCCATTCGCGCCGCAGCAGCACAACCGTACTCGTCGCGCCGGTCAGCAGAAAAACGAAGATCGCCCGCATCGGCCATTCGTAGCTGCCGCCGATATGCAGCAGCCAGCCGGACAGACTCGCGGAGACGCCGCCGGCGAGACTCGCGGCCACCTGTTGCAAACCGGTATTCAGACCGACCGCCTGTTTCGGAATCAACGTGAGCTTGCATAGCGCGAGCGTATTGGCGGTGACCAGGCCGAGCAGCGACAACGACACTACATTCCAGAACAACGCGATGCGCAGCGTCGGCGCATACGCGCCGAGCAGTACCGTGGTGCCGCCGATAAAGCCGGCGACGATAAAGCATTTACGCACGAGCACCGCATCGTGGCCGCGCGCGATCAGCCGGTCCGCGCTCCAACCGGCGAGCGCCGCGACGATCGCGATGCCGGCAAAACTGAAGAACGTATAGAGTCCGGATTTTTCCAGCGAAAGACCGCGTTGCTCGACCAGATAGGCGGGCATCCACGTCATGCAATAGAACGCGAAATAGCTGTAGCAGAAGTTATTGACGAGCCCGCCCCACACGACTGGACTGACCAGAAGATTTTTCAGCGGGACCGACGCGGCGCGCCGCTTCGCGACCGCGAGTGCTTCGCGCGACGGATAGTCGTTGCGGACCATCACGAGCCACGGCAGCAGCCACAGCAAACCGATCAGGCCGGTCGCGACGAACATCGCCCGCCACGAATGATTGACGATGATCCACGCGGCGATCGGTGCGCCGAGCGCCGGACCCATCTTGCCGCCGATCGAAAAAATGCCGAGCGCGGTGCCTTTCTGCGTTTCCGCGAAGTGGTCGGCCAGATAGCGATAAGTGGCCGGCACGACGACCGACTCGGCGACGCCGATCATGAGACGCATCGCGATCAACGCGGCCAGCGTCGTTACCATCCCGGTCGCCGCGGCGGCGAGACACCACAGCACGAAGCACAGCGCGTACGGCCATTTGACGCCGTAACGATCGACGATCCAGCCCATCGGCATCTGCACGACACCATACGACCAGAACACCGCCGAATTGAGCCAGCCGCGCTCGACGCTGGTCAACGCGAATTCGCGCACGAAATGCCGGTCCGCGAGCGCGGCGGACAGGCTCGTGCGATCGACGAACGAGATCATCAGGCCGAGTGCGAGCAGCACGAGGATCGCCCACGGGTTCTCGGTGCGTGAGTCGGGGCGGAGTGCGAGTTTCATCGTGGCGACTTCCGTGTCGTGGCGGGGCCGTTAAACGAACTTCGGCGGCCCGCTATGGCGGGCCGCCGAAGTCTGGTTTCATTCAACCGGTCCTATTCAACCGGTTTATTTCACTGGCACTCGCGCTCAGAAATGAATTTCCGCCATCACCATCGGTGCCGACGTGATCGTGCTGACCGCCGCGTGAGTCGGCGTGCCGTACATGTGATACCAGTACTCGTAGCCGAGCCCCGCGTAAAACGCGCGCGGATGGCCGATGAACGAGCCGAGATCGGCGAGCAGCGACATGCGCGTGAGAAATTCCGTGGTGGTTTCGACGCCGAAGCCGTCCTTGCCCTTCGGTCCGGTCACGCTCGCGAAGCCGCGGAACATCAACGGCACCGGACCCGCGCGGAACGGGAACAGCCACGAGCTTTCGAGGTGCCATGCGGGATTGAAATGCACGTCGGCGCCGACAATGCCGTTGTGATTGCTTTCGGTGCGCACCCCGGCGGTGAAGTTCAGGAAGCCGCGCGGCAATTTGAACTCGACCGTCGGCCCCAGCACGAGCATCCGCGCGCGTTGCGCGAAAGAGTCGTTCTTCACGCCGAATTCATAGCCGACGGTCATGCCGACGTCGCGAATCACACCGATCCCCACCGGCCGGCCGAGAATCTTGCCGGCGCTCAGCGTGACCCGGCCGACGCTGTAGACCTCCTGCGCGCCGCCGTTGGACGGACCGCCGGCTTCCGGGTTGGCCGAGTTCGACACCAGATAGTCGACATTGAACGCGTAGCTGCCGAAGCGGAAACCGCCGATCGTGGTCAGATAGCCGATGTTCTGCGCGACCTTCTCCGGGACGCCGGGGTAGTGGAAGTTGCTGCCATAGCGATAGCCGATATAGGTGTCGTTCCACGACACCGGCGGCGCGCCCAGTTGCTCGGCCGATTTCAGATCGGGGGCTTCGAGCGGCGCGTTGGCGTTCGGTTGCGTGACGAGAGGCTGCTGCGTGGGCGAGGCCGGCGACGCGTTCGGCGGGCTGAATACTTCGGCATGACTGAATTCGCTCAAGCAGCAGAACAGGGCCGCGCCGAGCAGCGACTTGCGCAAAGCAGGGGGAATCTTCTTCATGTCTCCGTCCATATGGTTTTTTTCAGCCCCGTTGCCGTTAGACGTTTCTCGAGGACGAGCGGGGGCCTGATACGCGATGCCGGCTTGAACCGGTCGGCGTACGTTTTCTGTAGAAGGCCAGGGGAAATGCGGATGCGTGGCGTGGTGCGCCGGATTGACTGGGGTGGGCTGTCTCCGTCGGTAATTTATTTGTGTGAGACAGATGGTATGGGATGGTCGCGCGGGCGCCTTTACACAAAAGTTAGATTCGCTGGCATTTTTTTAATCCGCGGGTGCGCAGTTGCAATGCGAAAAATAAGCGGGCCTATTCGCGCATTAAATTTAGGCCTACGTATGTATAAAGAGAATTCGGCCCACGCGCCGAAATGATCGGAAAAATTCCCGGTTTCCGTGAGCGCTTCGACGGTGCTAGGATGATGCGCCGAAGCCGGGGCGGCTTACGCGATGATCAGGGTAATTACCTGCCCCGGCTCCAACCATCAAAAGTACTGAATGCCGGGCATCGCCGCGAGTAGGCCGCGGCCCGGCAGCCGTCGATGTTCCGCGGCGGCGCGTGCTGGCCAGCAGCGTCGCGAGCGGAAACGAACGGCCGTAAGGAGACTGTATGACACTCAGCGCCGCGGCAAAGCAGCAGCCCAGAGCCGCCCGGAAAGAGAAGCGGACCACCGTGCCGAAGGTTCGTTTATACGTGGAGCGGCCGGAAGAAAAGCACTGGTTCGTGAACGTCGGCCACGTGACCGATCGCGGCCGCTGGCGCACCGAGCCGCACGCGCATCCGGCCTACGGTCAGGGGATTTTCGTGCGCAGCGGGCGCGGTGTGATGAATCTGGAAGGCAGCAGCGTGCCGTTCGAAGGGCCGTGCGCGTTGCTGCTGCCGACCGAATGCGTGCATGGGCTCGACTACGAAGTCGACGTCGACCGCTGGGTCGTGACGATCGAAGTTGCGTATCTGACCCAGGTGAACGCGAAGCTGCGCGAGTTCATCGCGCTGTGGGAAGCGCCTCGGGTGATTCCGCTGGCGGATTCGCCGGCGGCGGGCATGGAGTTCTACAGCCTGATCAATAGCCTGAAGCAGGAGGCCGAATCCGATGCGATCGGCCACGTGGTCGGCACCGAAGCGCTGCTGACCATGCTGCTGCTGAAGCTCGCGCGCGAAACGCCGCTCGAACAGCCGGCGAGCGAAAACACCACGCGCAACGATATGCGCCAGGTGGATCGCTTTCGCAAGCTGATCGACGAGCACTACCGCGAAAATCTGACGCTGCAGGATTACGCGTCGATGATGGCCGTGTCGCTGGTGCAATTGCGCGCGGCGTGCGCGTCGGCGGCCGAGCAGAGTCCGACCAAGATGATTCACGCGCGCATCATCACCGAGGCGAAGCGCAATCTGATTTTCGGCGATATGTCGGTCGAGCAGATCGCGTTCGGACTCGGCTTCGCGGATGCCGCTTATTTCACGCGCTTTTTCCGCCGCGAAGTCGGCCAGGCGCCGAGCCAGTTTCGCGTCGCCGCGCGTCAGCAATAAATCCAGGCGAAGCGTTTTTTTGTGCAAGGACGCCGGCTGGCGATTCGGCTACGCTTGGCCGGATCGCTCACCTTGCCTGCGTCTTTACGTTCATCGAATATGACCCGGTTGTTCCAGAAAAATCGCGTCGCGCGTCGTGCGCTGACGGCGGCGGGTGCCGCATTGACGTTGTCGGTCGGCAGCTTCGCCGCGCCATTGATGGCCGCCGCTTTGGCGCCGGCTCCGCATACAGAACTGGTCTACGTCGGCACGCTGCAAAAGCAGATCGGCGCGCTGCGCCTCGATACGTCGAGCGGCGCTCTGACTGCAATCGGCCCCGTTGCCAGCGGGCCGAAATCGACGTGGGTCAGCGCATCGCCGACACTGCCGGTCCTCTATGCGGTCGACGACGACAGCACGAAAGAAGGCAGCATCACCGCATATGCGGTCGATCGCGATAACGGCTCGCTCGGCAAAATCAATTCGGTTCTTACCGGCGGGCGCGGGACTACTTTTCTGCGAGTCGATCCGCGCTCGGCGACCGTGTTCGGCGCGAACTACAACAGCGGGTCGGTATCGAGTGTCGCGATCAATCCGGACGGCAGTGTCGGTGCGCTCGTATCGACAATCGAAGAAACCGGCTCGGGCCCGAATCGCCGCCAGGCGAGCGCGCATGCGCACGCTGTGGCGATCGATCCGTCCGGCCGCTATGCGCTCGTCCCCGATCTGGGCGCGGACCGCGTGTTCGTCTATCGCTTCGATCGCGCGACGCATGCGCTAGCGCAGGACGACACCACGCGCGCGCACAGCTACGTGGCGCCGCCGGGCAGCGGGCCGCGTCATCTCGAGTTCGGCGCGAACGGCCAGTTCGTTTATCTGCTGACCGAGTTGAGCGCGGAAGTGATCGTGTTTCGTTGGGATGCCGCGCAAGGCACGCTCACGCAGGTGCAGTCGCTGCCGATCAGCAGCGATGGATTCGCAGGCGTGAAAAGCGGCGCCGAAATCGCGCTCAGTCACGACGGGCGTTTCGTGTATGTCGAGAATCGCGGCGAAAATTCGCTGGTCGTGTATCGGGTGAATCCGCACACCGGCGAACTCTCGTTGTTGCAGCGGGTGTCGTCGGGCGGCGAGAAGCCGTGGGGTTTCGGCATCGATGCGACGGGCAAATGGCTGCTGGTCGCCAATCAGCGCAGCGGCAAGGTGACCGTATTCGGTATCGATACCGAGTCGGGCACGCTGTCCGATACCGGCCAGGCCGCCGAGCTTGCCGATCCCACCAGCATCGCGTTCGTGCAGTAGCGTGCGCGCTACACCTATTGCATTTCGAGCAGCACGTCGCGCAGTGCATCCAGCGATACGTCGCGCGGATTTCTCGGCCGCTGCAATGTGATCGGCAGTTCTCGCGCAATCCGGCTGGGCCCGTCCGTGCCCGCCGGCGATAGCAGCAGAACGCGATCGGACAGCGCAAGCGCTTCGTCCAGATCGTGCGTGACCAGCAGTACTGTCGTGCCGCGTGCCTGCTTCAGCGTGAGTAGCAACTGCTGCAGGCGCGCGCGCGTGAGCGCGTCGACCGCGCTGAACGGTTCGTCGAGTAGCAGCAGATCGGGTTCGGTGAATAAGCCGCGGGCCAGCGCGACGCGCTGCGCCATGCCGCCGGACAGCTGCTTCGGCAGCGCATCGTGCACGCCCGCGAGACCGACTTCGGCGAGCAGCGCGGCGACGCGCGGATCATTACCCGCGCGCGGGCCGGCGGCGAATGCGATGTTATCGGCGACGCTGAGCCACGGCAGCAGGCGCGGTTCCTGAAAAATCATGCCGACGCGCGGCGACGGTTCGCGCAGCGGCTCGCGCTCGAACAGTACGCTGCCTTGCGCGTCGTGATCGAGACCGGCCAGCGCGCGTAGCAATGTGCTCTTGCCGCATCCGCTCGGACCGACGAGGCTGACGATCTCGCCGCGTGCGAGCGTGAAGGAGACCTGATCGAAAATCTTGCGGCCTGCGAAGCGTCGCGATAGTGCGCGCACTTCGAGTAGCGGGGCGAGTGCCTGATTCATCGCGCGCCTCCCGGTGCTTCGTGCGCATCGCGCCACGACAACACGCGTATTTCCAGTGCTTTCAGCATACCGTCGCTCAGTTTGCCGAGCAGCGCGAGCAGCAGAATCGCACCGAACACCAGATCGGGGCGGCCGGTTTCGCGGCCGTCGCTGAGCAGATAGCCGAGTCCGCGGGTCGCCGCGATCAGTTCGGCGGCCACCATGAACATCCATGCGAGGCTCAAGCCGGTACGTAAGCCTGTGAAAATCTGCGGCATCGATGCCGGCAGCAGAATGCGGGTGAACAGCACGCGCCGGCTCAAGCGATTCAATTGGCCGAATTCGATCAGCTTGCGATCGACGCCACGGATGCCGGCGACCACCGCGAGTTGCACCGGAAAGAACGCGCCGATCGCAATCAGCGTGATTTTCGGCGCTTCGTCGATGCCCATCCACAGCAGCAGAATCGGCACCCACGCGAGCGACGGAATTGCGCGCAAGGCCTGAAATGCGGGGTCGAGCAATGCATCGATGCGCCGGCTCAAACCCATTGCCGCGCCGATCAGCACCGCAAACACCGCGCCGAGCGCGAAGCCGGCATACACGCGCAGCACGCTCGCGCCGATATGACGGGCGAGGCGCGCGGCGCCGAGGTCCCACAGCGTTTGCGCGATCGAACTGGGGGCGGGCACCAGATGCGCGGGCAGCACTGACGCGCGCACCAGTGCTTCGATTGCCGCGAGAAACACGAACGGCAGCGCGAGGCCCGCATAGCGCCAGCGTCGCAATGGATCGCGCGTGAGTTGGGCACGTGCACTTGCATTGCACGCGGTGCATTCGTCGGCGTGGCCGAGGCGGGCGAGGGCTTCTTTTGCGACTGTCATGATTTGACGGAAACCCGCGTGGCAACAGCACGCGGGTATTCGATTCAATGCGTTATTGCGCGCTGCCGGTGTTATTCGCGCTAGCCGTCGCGAGTGCCGCGCCGGCAATGCGCGGGTCGATCAGCGCATCGATGATCTGGTTCAGATTGGTGCCGCTCTTCACCAGTTGCTCGTCGACCAGAATCGGCGCGGCGGCCTTCAGCGCGGCGATCTGCCGTGGGCCCGGCTGCGGCTGGCTGAAATCGTTGCGGCTCAATTGCAGCTTCGCGACCGGCAGCGATACCTTCGATTCTTCCGCGACGATCTTCGCGGTGTCGTCCGGGTGCGCGGCGATCCACACGCGGGCTTTTTCGTAAACCTTCAGCACGCGCGTGAGCGCTTCCGGATGCTCGCGAATAAAGTCTTCGCGCGCGTTCAGAAAGCCCCAGGTATTGAAGTCGACATTGCGGTATAGAAGGCGCGCGCCGTCGTCGATCTGCGCGGCTGCCATATGCGGATCGAGACCGGCCCATGCGTCGACCTGGCCATTGGCGAGCGCGACGCGGCCATCCGGGTGTTGCAGATTGACGATCTCGACGTCGTCGCGCGACAGGCCTGCCGTGTGCAACGCGCGCAGCGTGAACAGGAACGGATCGGTGCCCTTGGTCGCGGCGATCTTCTTGCCTTTCAGATCGGCGAGACTTTTGAACGGTGAATCCTTGCGCACGACCAGCGCGGTCCATTCCGGGCGCGAGAAGATATATACAGCGCGAATCGGATTGCCGTTCGCCTTGCCGAGTACTGCCGCGAGTCCCGCGGTCGAACCGATGTCGATCGCGCCGCTATTCAGGTATTCGAGCGCGCGATTGCTGCCGAGACTCAGTATCCATTTGACCTGGGTGTGGTCGGCGGCGAACTCCTGTTCGAGCCAGCCGTTGCGTTTGATCACCAGGCTTTCCGGCGAGTAGTACGCGTAGTCGAGTTTCAGTTCGCCGAGCGGCGCGGCGTGCGCATTGCCGGCCAGGCAGAATGCGAATGCGGCCGCTGATGCCGCCGCTGCCGCTTTCAGCAGACGACGCCGAGTGAAGAATGCCAGGCCCCGGGCGAGTGACATCGGTTGTCCTTATGGTTGCGTGTGATCGGACTCCGAATGTAGCGGATGCTTGCGCACCGGCTAACCAATTAAAGTTCAGAATCAAAGCAGTTTTGGCGCTTTGCGGTTCGGGCCGCGAGCGGATCTTTGTACACACGCCGGATTTACTTTGCGCACGGATTGATCTATAGTACATCCAGCGTACACACATTTGGGGGCGCTATGCAAACCACCCGCGTATTCAGGAACGGCAACAGTCAGGCCGTCCGCATTCCTGCCGATCTGGCTTATGAGCGCAGCGACGTCGAACTCGAAATCGAGCGTATAGGGGATGAAATCCGCATTCGTCCGGTGCGCCGTCCGCTCGCGGGCGTGCTGAAGAAGTTCGCGAAATTCGGGCCGGACTTCATGCAGGAAGGGCGCGGTGACCAGGATCAGGCCGAGCGCGAGGGCCTGTGATGCCGCGCTTCATGCTCGATACCAACATCTGCATCTATCTGATGAAAAACCAGCCGGAGCAGGTAGCGCAACGATTCGCACAGTGCTATGTCGGGGACGTGGTCATTTCGGCTGTGACCTATGCAGAACTCGAATACGGCGTTGCGGTGTGTGAGCACAAGGCGCGCGAACGCCGCAATCTGGCGGCCTTGATCGAGGACATACCCGTCGTGCCGTTCGATACGGCCGCCGCGCGTGCCCATGGTCCGGTGCGCGAAGCGACGCGGGAGCGCAAGAAGGATGCGCTCGACAAGCTCATCGCCGCACACGCGATTTCGTTGGGCGTCATACTCGTCACCAACAACGAACGCGACTTCGCTGCCTATCCCGGCATTAAGCTCGAAAACTGGCTGAAAGACGAGAGCGGGCAATAACGGACGACATTCGCGAGATGTGAGCCGGTGACTTGAGCGTAGCGGAAATTCGCCCGCCGGCTAACCAATTAAAGTTCAGAATCAAAGCAGTTTTGGCGCTTTGCGGTTCGGGCCGCGAGCGGGTAGTAGTGGGGGAGTACGGCGCACCCGGTCGGCAGACAGGGCCGTCAATTTCCGTGGACCACCTAATGAACCGAACCGCCACTTCAATCCACCCCAACCCCATCCGCTGCGAAATCGACCTCGACGCGCCCGGTAAACATGCCGGCTATCTGCGCCTGCCGCACTCGGTGCATCGTTCCGCATATGGCTGGCTGCCGATCCCGATCGCGTCGATCCGCAACGGCGCGGGGCCGGTCGTGCTGGTGATGGCCGGCAATCACGGCGACGAATACGAAGGCCAGATCCTCGTGTCGCAATTGATCCGCGAAATCGATCCGGCCACTGTGTCCGGCCAGCTGATTCTTTTGCCGATGGCCAATGCGCCGGCCGCCGAGGCCGGTTTGCGCACGTCGCCGCTCGACGGCGGCAATCTCAATCGCGAGTTTCCCGGCGACCCGCAAGGCACGCCGACCCAGGTGATTGCCGATTACATCGAGCACCGGCTACTGGCGCGCGCGGACTATCTGCTCGATCTGCATTCGGGCGGCAGTTCGCTGCTCTATCGCGGCAACAATATGCTTGCAATCGAGCCGCGCGACGACGAAGAGAAGCGGCGACTGCAATACGCATTGCGTGCATTCGGCTTGCCGAACGCATTTCTGCACGCGGAGAATCCGGTGCACGCGGCGAGCGCCGCGCGCCGGCAAGGAGCGTTGTCGATCACGGCCGAATTGGGCGGCGCCGGCACCGTCGATGCAATGCTGCTGCGCGAGGCACGCCACGGCCTGCTGCATTTTCTCGGCGCGATCGAGCTATTGCACGGTCCGCTCGTGCCGGCTGCGCCGCCGGCCCAGACGCGTTTTCTGCGTGTGGCCGGCGCGCGTCACTACGTGTATGCATACGACAATGGCCTGTTCGAGCCGCTGGTCGAACTCGGCGAACGGGTCGTCGAAGGACAGCCGGCCGCGCGCATTCATTTTCCCGACACGCCGTTAAAGGAACCGGTGACCTGTGTATTCCAGAGCGCGGGCGAAGTAGTCTGCAAGCGCGTGCCCGCGCTAGTCAGACGCGGCGACTGTCTATTCCACCTCGCCGAAGAAGTGACCGGCTAAAGAGTGCAATGCGGCGCGCATCGCGCATCGAGCAGGCACTGCGCGCAGCCGTTCGTTACGGCATCCATCACGGCATCACATCGCCATTCGAAGCCGCTATTACAGCGCTTTTCACGGCGATCGCAGCCGATCTCGATACCAGATAAACATAGCGAAATTGGTTCGTTAGCCGCAACGAGGCCGCACGCTATCGTATGAGCTCCTGAATATCCGCCGACTTCGAGTCGATCGTTCATGAGCACTATCGTCGTTGACACCACGCCGCACGATCCGCGCGCGAAACCGCTACTCGATGCGCTGCTGTTCGAATACGCGAGCCGCTACGAGGCGTACCGCAAGGATGGCGGCGCGGCCGCCGCGCAGGAAATGGCGCGCTATCCGGCCGAGCTGTTCGCGCCGCCGCATGGCGCGTTCGTGCTGCTGATCCGCGACGGCGAGACGGTCGGCGGCGGCGCGTTCAAGCGCTACGACGCGCGCACGGCCGAACTCAAACGCATCTGGACGCGCGACGATCTGCGTCGCCAGGGTCTCGCCCGCCAGGTCGTGGAGGCGCTCGAAGCGCGCGCGCTCGCGCAGGGCTACACCCGCATCTATCTGACTACCGGCTTCAAACAGCCTGAAGCGTGGGCGCTTTACGAGCGCACCGGTTACGCGACGCTATTCGATCCCGCGTTGCCGCCGGAAGTACACGTGCATCTGCGTTACGGCAAGGATCTGCTCGCGCCGCAGCGGATCGACACGCTCGACGATCTGCGCGCGCAAGACGCGGCGCTGACGGCGCGCTAGAGATTCATTCCTCTCTTCCCACACTACAACGGACAAAACATGAAAGCAGCTTTGCAACTGTCGTCGCTCGTGGTGGCCGCGCTGTTGTATACGGGCGGTAGCGCATTCGCCGCGACCGCGTTCGATCTGAGTCCCGAACAGCACGGCCGCATTCGCGCCGAAGCGGACGCGGCCGCGACGAAAGCGTTGCCCGCGAACTACCCGTTCGTCGCGAAAGACGCGCTGACGATCGGCATCGTCGTCGCGCATCCGCCGATCAGCACCTACGCAACCGATGCGAAAACCGTGGTCGGCTTCGATCCCGATCTCGCGCAACTGGTGGCCGACAGTCTCGGCCGCAAGCTGAACGTGGTGATTCTCTCGTGGCCGGACTGGCCGCTCGCGCTCGCCTCCGGCAAGGTCGACGCGGTGATTTCGAACGCCACGGTGACCGAAGAGCGTAAGGCGAAATTCGATTTCTCGACCTACCGGCGCGACGAAGTCGGCTTCTTCGTGAAGACCGACAGTCCGATCAAATCGATCAGGGAACCTAAGGACGTGGCGGGCCTGCGGGTGATTACCGACGCCGGCACGAATCAGGAAAAGATCCTGCTGGAATGGGACAAGGAAAACGTCGCGCACGGACTGAAGCCGATCCAGGTGCAGTACTACGACGACGATGCGGTCAAATCGGTCGCGCTGCAATCGGGCCGCGCCGACGCGATCTTCAGCGTGAACGCGGCGCTGTCGTACGACTCGGCCGCGCGCGGCAAGACGCGTCAGGTCGGCACCGTCAGCGGCGGCTGGCCGCGCACCGCCGAAGTCGCGGTGACCACGCGCAAAGGCAGCGGACTCGCGGCGCCGGTGACGATCGCGCTGAACGATCTGATCGGCAATGGCCAGTACCGCTCGGTGCTCGAGCGCTGGAATCTCGGCTCGGAAGCGATCGAGAAAGCCGCGACCAATCCGCCCGGCCTGCCGAAATCCTGAACCCGCCAGCGCGTCTCGTCTCTCTTCTTTGCCTATTCGCTATCCCATGACTTATTCGCTTTCGTTACTGGATAAAAGCCCGATCGCCGCCGGCGCGAGCGCGGCCGACGCGCTGCGCTTCACGGTCGCGCTCGCGAAACGCGCCGAAGTACTCGGCTTCAAACGCTTCTGGGTCGCCGAACATCACGGCGCGCCGGGTCTTGCGAGTTCCGCGCCGGAACTGGTGGTCGCGCATCTGCTCGCGCACACGTCGCGGATCCGGGTCGGCTCGGGCGGCGTGATGTTGCAGCACTACAGCCCGTTCAAGGTCGCCGAATCGTTCAAGCTGCTGGCGGCGCTCGCGCCGGGCCGCGTCGATCTCGGCGTCGGCAAGGCGCCCGGCGGACTGCCGCAAACCACCCGGGCACTGCAATGGCTGCACGACCGGCACAACAAGCCGGGCTTCGACACGCAGCTCGCGCAACTCGATGCGTTTCTCGGCGACGGCGTCGACGCGGACCATCCGTTAGCGGGCGCGCTCGCTTTTCCGGTGGCGCCCGCTCCAGTCGAACGCATCGTGCTGGGCGGCAGTCCCGACAGCGCAGCACTCGCGGCGCGCCAGGGCTGGCAGTTCTGCTACGCCGGCCATTTCAATGGCGACGAAGCGAATATCGAACGCACGGTGCAGACGTATCGCGACGCGAGTGGCCGCGCGCCGTTGCTCGCGCTGTACGCGCTCGCCGCCGCGACGCGCGACGAAGCGGAGCGGCTCAGCGGTCCGCTGCGGGTTTTCCGTCTGCAACTGGCCGGCGGCCAGAGCGTGAATTTGCCGAGCGTCGAAGCCGCGCAGGAGTACGCGCGGCAAGCGGGCGTGAGCGACTACACGCTCGAAGAGCGTCGTCCGCACGTGGTCAAAGGCACGGCCGAAGACGTGCGCGAGCAGCTGGACACGCTGAGCCATCGCTACGGCATCGACGAATTCGTGATCGATTCGCCGCTGCAACACTATCCGGCGCGCCTGCGCTCGGTCGAGCTGCTCGGCGGCACGATCGAGCCCGCGTATGCGTGACCTTTCCCAACGACCCTTCATCGATTCGCGGACGATCCCATGAGTACTCGCAAACTCAATCTCGGCATCATGCTGCAAGGCGCCGGCAGCCATATGAATTCGTGGAAGCATCCGGCCGGTCCCGCCGACGCGAGCGTGAACCTGAAGTTCTTCGTCGATACGGTACGCAAGGCCGAGGCGTTCGGAATTTCGTTCGCGTTCGTCGCGGACGGGCTGTATATCAACGAGAAGTCGATCCCGCATTTTCTGAACCGCTTCGAACCGATCTCGATCCTGTCGGCACTCGCGACGGTCACGTCGAAGATCGGGCTCGCGGGCACCGTGTCGACGTCGTATAGCGATCCGTTTACGGTCGCGCGTCAGTTCGCGTCGCTCGATCTGATCAGCGGCGGCCGGGCGGGCTGGAACGTGGTGACGACGCCGCTCGAAGGCACCGCTAAAAACTACGGCGGCTCGCATCCGGAACATGCATTGCGCTACGAAATCGCCGACGAATACCTGAACGTCGCGCAAGGGCTGTGGGATAGTTGGGACGACGATGCATTCGTGCGCGAACGCGAGAGCGGGGTGTTTTTCGAGCGCGACAAGCTGCATACGCTGAATCACGAAGGCCAGTTCTTTCAGGTCGCGGGGCCGCTCAATATCCAGCGCTCGGCGCAGGGGCAGCCGGTGATCTTCCAGGCCGGATCGTCGGATGCGGGCATCGGGCTGGCCGGCAAATACGCTGACGCGGTGTTTACGCATTCGGTGTCGCTCGAAGAAACCCGCGCGTTTGCACAGCGCGTGAAAGACAGCGCGGTCGAACACGGTCGCAGCCGCGATGATGTGAAAATTTTCCCGGGTATCAGCCCGATCGTCGGCGCGACGCCCGAAGAAGCGGAAGAGAAGTACCGCGCAATTCGCGAACTGTTGACGATAGACGAAGCGCTCGCGTACCTGGGCCGCTATTTCGATCACCACGACTTCACCCAATATCCGCTCGACGAACCGTTCCCCGAGTTGGGCGAGATAGGCCGCAACAGTTTTCGTTCGACCACCGACCGCATCAAGGCTGACGCCCTCAAGAAGGGCTCGACGCTGCGCGAAGTCGCACTCGAAGTCGCGACGCCACGCACGCATTTTCTCGGCACGCCCGCGCAGATTGCCGACGAACTGATCCGCTGGCTCGACGCGGGCGCCGCAGACGGTTTTATTCTCGGCTTCGCGGTGCAGGCGCAAGGTCTCGACGATTTCGTGCGCTATGTGGTGCCCGAACTCGAACAGCGCGGCCGCTACGAGCGCACGCTGACGGGCGCGACGTTGCGCGATCACCTTGGTTTGCCGCGCAAGGCGAGCCGTTACGCGACGGCGGCACCGGCACCGGCACCGGCACCGGAACTGGCGGCCGTGGCCGCAGCGGCCTGAGCGAGCGGAGTAGACCACGATGAACGACACCGCAAAACTCGCCAACCCGCCACTCGCCGCCGCGCACGCCGACTCCCCACGCGAGCGCGACCACTACCGGATCGTGCCGGCGAGGCACCGCGCGCGCACGCTCGGCACCGTTGCGGCGGCGGCGCTGATCGGCCTCGTGCTGCATTCGGTACTCGTCAATCCGCGTTGGGGCTGGCCGGTATTCGCCGAGTGGTTTCTGTCCGAGCCGGTACTGTCCGGGCTCGGCCGCACCTTGCTATTGACCGCGCTCGGCGCGGTGCTCGGCTTCGCGCTCGGCATTCCGCTCGCGCTCGCGCGCGTTTCGCGGTCGCCGTTGCTGGCCGGTTGCGCGTGGGCATTCGTGTGGCTGTTCCGCTCGATTCCGCTGATCGTGCTGCTGCTGATCCTGAACAATCTCGGCTATCTGTACGAAACCGTGCGGCTCGGCGTACCGTTCACGAGCGTAGTACTGCTCGACGTGCCGACTACCGAGTTGATCAGTCCATTCCTCGCCGCGGTGCTCGGCCTGACGCTGAATCACGCGGCGTTTTCGGCGGAAGTGATACGCGGCGGGATTCAGTCGGTCGATCACGGCCAGCTCGAAGCGGCCGCCGCGCTCGGCTTGCCGCGCGAACGGCAGGCGTGGCGCATCGTGCTGCCGCAGGCGATGCGCGCGATCGTGCCGACCGCGTTCAACGATCTGATCGCGCTCGCGAAAGGTTCGTCGATGGTGTACGTGCTCGCGATGCCGGAGTTGTTCTATACGGTGCAGATCATTTACCGGCGCAATCTCGAAGTGATTCCGCTGCTGATGGTCGCGACGGTCTGGTATCTGATCATTCTGACCGTGCTGTCCGCGCTGCAGGTGTATGTGGAGCGGCATTTCTCGCGCGGCGTGAAGCGCAATACTGCGCCGTCTGTTTTCGCCGGGTTGCTGAAATACGTGGGTCTCGCGCGCGGCGGCAACGAAGCGCGCGTCGCCGCACGAGTTGTGACGAAGGCGGACGCGCAAGCGGTTAGCGCCGCCGCTAATGCCAAAGCCGCCGCCACTGCCACCGCTTCGCCGCAACGCTGGGCCGATCAGCGCGATGGCGCGCGCATCGTGATCCAGCAGGTATCGAAGAGCTTCGGCACGCTGAAAGTACTCGACAACGTGTCGCTGACGATGCATCCCGGCAGCGTCACCGTGATTCTCGGCCAGTCCGGTTCCGGCAAATCGACGTTGCTACGCACGATCAATCATCTCGAACGCGTCGACTCCGGCCTGATCGATATCGACGGCGAGCTGATCGGTTATCGCCGCGACGGCGCCACGTTATACGAACTGAAAGAGAAAGAGATTCTGCGCCGCCGCGTCGAAGTCGGCATGGTGTTCCAGAACTTCAATCTGTTTCCGCATCTGACCGTGCTCGAAAACATCGTCGAGGCGCCGGTCGCATTGGGGCGCCTGTCGCGCGCGGAAGCGGAAAGCCTCGCGTTGAGTCTGCTCGCGCGGGTCGGTCTCGAAGCGAAGGCGCATGCGTGGCCGCGTCAGCTGTCCGGCGGCCAGCAGCAGCGGGTCGCGATTGCGCGTGCGCTGGCGCTGAAGCCGAAGGTGCTGCTATTCGACGAACCGACGTCGGCGCTCGACCCGGAACTCGTCAACGAAGTACTCGACGTGATCAAGGCACTCGCGCGCTCCGGCACGACGATGGTGATCGTCACGCATGAAATCGGCTTTGCGCGCGAAGTCGCGGACAACATCGTCTTCATGGATCGCGGTCGCGTGGTCGAAGCGGGCCCGCCCGCGCAGGTACTGAATCAGCCGAGCCATCCGCGCACGCGCGAATTCCTGTCGCGTGTTCTGTGAACGCATTACGAACCTGGCCATGCCCAATCGACGTCAATTCATTCTCACCGGCAGTGCGCTCGGCGCTCTGCTGCTGCGCAACTCGTTCGAACTTGCCCACGCGGCACCCACGCCGCGCGACACGGTCGACCTGAGTCCGCAGCAGCCGAACCGGATCCGCGTGCAAAAGAATCCGGCTGCACTCACGGCGCTCGGCAATCAGCACCGCTTCGCGAAAGACGGCTATTTCACGGTCGGCATCACGCCGCACGTGCCGCCGACCGCGACCTATGCAACCGATGCGCGTACCGTCGTCGGCGCCGATCCCGATTACGCGCAATTGATTGCCGATTCGCTCGGCCTGAAGCTGAACCTCGTGCCGATCGCATGGGCCGACTGGCCGCTCGGTCTGGGTTCCGGCAAATACGACGCGGTGATCTCGAACGTCGGCGTGACCGAGCAGCGCAAGGAGAAGTTCGACTTCACGACTTACCGGCAGGGGCTGCACGGTTTCTATGTGAGAACCGCGAGTCCGATCAGAAAGATCGCGCAGCCGCAGGACGTGGCCGGACTGCGGCTGATTACGTCGTCGGGGACCAATCAGGAGAAGATCATCCTCGAATGGAACCGGCGCAACATCGCGAACGGACTGAAGCCGGTCGAGTTCCAGTACTTCGACGACGATGCCGCGAGCCGCATCGCGCTGCTGTCGGGCCGCGCCGATGTCGAATTCAATCCGAACGCGCCGCTCGCGTACGACGCGGCCACCACCGGCGCGATCCGCGAAGTCGGCACGCTGAACGCCGGCTGGCCGGCCCGCTCGGATGTCGCGATCGCGACCCGCAAGGGCGGCGGCCTGATGGATGCGTTGACGGTCGCGACCAACGGTCTGATCGCCGACGGCACCTACCGGCGCTCGCTCGCGCTATGGGGCATCGAGTCGGAAGCGTTGCCGCGTTCAGAGAGCAATCCGCCGGGACTGCCGAAGTTCTGACGCGCTGAAAGAAGGATGAAAGGCGGCGCGCCGTAGGCCGCGACACGTTGCAGCGGCGGGTTTATCACTTCAGCAGATAACCGTATCGGATTTGCTTCGTTGGCTTTGCGCGCGCCGGCCGGTACATTCGTCGGACTATCCGCGCCGTTAAGCGCCCGCTGAACCGATCCGACGAAGAGCCTCCCGTGACGACGACTACCGCTGCTGCCTCTGTTGCTACGCCCACCGCGTCTATCGCATCCACCACGCCCGCCGCGGACCGCGCGGTGTCCGCCCAATCCTTCGAGATCCGCCCGTTCGACGCGCCGCTCGGCGCCGAAGTAATCGGTCTCGATCTGAGCCAACCGCTCGATGCGCACGATTTCGCGCGCCTGCACCTCGCGCATCTGAATCATCACGTGCTGGTGTTTCGCGATCAGCGCATCACGCCGCAACAGCAGATCGCGTTCAGCCGCCGCTTCGGCCCGCTGCAGATTCATGTGCTGCATCAGTTCGGGTTGCCAGGTTATCCGGAGGTGCTGGTGGTGTCGAACATCATCGAGAACGGCCAGCCGATCGGTCTCGGCGATGCCGGTCATTACTGGCACTCGGACCTTTCATACAAGGAGAAGCCGAGCCTGGGTTCGCTGCTGCACGCGCAGGAGTTGCCGGCGGAAGGCGGTGATACGCTGTTCGCGAACATGCACCTCGCGTGGGACACGTTGCCCGCGCA
Organism: Burkholderia sp. SRS-W-2-2016; assembly: GCF_001931485.1. Taxonomy (GTDB): domain Bacteria; phylum Pseudomonadota; class Gammaproteobacteria; order Burkholderiales; family Burkholderiaceae; genus Paraburkholderia. Next base: position 192,230 of record NZ_MSDV01000023.1, read on the forward strand.
TCTGCGCAGCGCGGTGCAAGGGCGCAGCGCCGAGCACACGTACCTGGCGAAATACGCGGAACTGCAAAAGCGCAGCCCGTGGCGGCCGAATCTGTCGGCCGAGCAGATCGCCCAGGTGAAACCGGTCGTGCATCCGATCGTGCGCACGCACCCGGAAACGGGCCGCAAGGCGCTGTTCGTCAGCGAGCATTTCACGACTCGCGTGATCGGCGTGCCGGAAGACGAGAGCCGCGCATTGCTCGCCGAACTGTTCGCGCACAGCGTGCGGCCCGAGCATCTGTACCGGCATCGCTGGACCGCGCACGACATGGTGTTCTGGGACAACCGCTCGCTGATGCATCTGGCCGCCGGCACGCCCGATCATCTGCGCCGCAAGCTGTATCGCACGACGATCGAAGGCGACGTGCCGTTCTGAGCAGCGCGCTTCTATTACAAGCACACCGATACACACCGCCCGCCGACTGGAGTCGCAATGCCGAGCCTGATTCGTCCGACCGCCGCACGGCCGTCGTTTACTCGCCGTAGCCGCCATAGCGGCCATTTCCGCCATTTCCGCCGTTTAACCGCGCTATTGCTGAGCCTCACGACCGGCGCGGCGAGTCTCGCCGTCACCGCGCCCGCGCACGCCGAAGGCCAGATCCGCGTGGCCGAACAGTTCGGCATCGTCTACCTGCTGCTGAACGTCGCGCGCGATCAGCATTTCATCGAGACCGAAGGCCGCAAGCAGGGCCTCGATATCAAGGTCGATTGGGTCAAGCTGTCGGGCGGCGCGGCGGTCAACGACGCGTTGCTGTCGGGCGCGATCGATATCGCCGGTGCCGGCGTCGGTCCGCTGCTGACGATCTGGGACCGCACGCACGGCAAACAGAACGTGAAGGGCGTCGCGTCGCTCGGCAATCTGCCGTACTACCTGATCAGCAACGATCCGAACGTGAAGACGATCGCCGACTTCTCGCCGAAGGACCGGATCGCGTTGCCGGCGGTGAACGTGTCGGTGCAGTCGCGCGTGCTGCAATACGCGGCGGCCAAACGCTGGGGCGACAAGGAATACGACCGGCTCGACAAGTACACCCAGGCATTGCCGCATCCGGACGCGGCGGCGGCGATCATCGCGGGCCGCACTGAAATTACCGGCCACTTCGGCAATCCGCCGTTCCAGGAGCAGGAGCTGGCCGGCAATCCGAAAGCGCATATCGTGCTCAGTTCTTACGACGTGCTCGGCGGCCCGAGTTCGGCCACCGTGCTGTACGCGACCGAGAAATTCCGCCGCGACAATCCGAAGACCTATCGCGCGTTCGTCGATGGGCTGGCCGATGCGGCGAAGTACGTCAACGCGAATCCGCAAGGCGCGGCCGATATCTATATCCGCGCCAATCAGTCGAAGATCGATCGCGATCTGCTGGTGAAGATCATCACTAACCCGCAGGTGCAGTTCAAGATCGTCCCGCAGAACACCGTCGGGCTCGCGCAGTTCATGCATCGCGTCGGCGTGATCAGGAACGAACCGAAGTCGTGGCAGGACTACTTCTTCGACGATCCGGCGACCGCGGCGGGGAGCTGAGGATGAATCCGCCGGTTTTGAATTCGAATCACTCGCGGGAGGCGCTCTGATGGTGGCCAATCCTAAGTTTCTATTTCCGCACGACGCGGCGCAAACCAATGCGGCAACTACCGTGGCAACCACAGCCGCAACCACACCCGCAACCAGCGGCAAACTGCTGACGGTCGAGAACCTGAGCCTCGAATACCGGACCCGCGAGCGCATCGTGCGCGCGACCCACGACGTCAGTTTCGACGTCTACGGCGGCGACCGTTTCGTATTGCTCGGTCCGTCCGGCTGCGGCAAGTCGACGTTGTTGAAAGCGGTTGCGGGCTTCATCGAACCGAGCGCCGGCAGTATCTCGCTCGACGGTCAGCGAGTGCGCGGACCGGGCGCCGACCGGATCGTCGTGTTTCAGGAATTCGACCAGTTGCCGCCGTGGAAAACGGTCGTGCAGAACATCGCGTTTCCGTTGCGGGTCGCGAAGAAGCTGTCGAAGGCGGAAGCGCACGAACGCGCGCTGCATTACCTCGACAAGGTCGGACTCGCCGCATTCGCGAATGCGTATCCGCACACGCTGTCGGGCGGGATGAAGCAGCGTGTCGCGATTGCGCGGGCGCTCGCGATGCAGCCGCGCGTGCTGCTGATGGACGAACCGTTTGCCGCGCTCGATGCACTGACGCGCCGCAAGATGCAGGAAGAACTGCTGCGGCTGTGGGAAGAGGTCCGCTTCACGCTGCTGTTCGTCACGCATTCGATCGAAGAGGCGCTGGTGGTCGGCAACCGGATTTTGCTGTTGTCGCCGCATCCGGGCCGCGTGCGCGCGGAACTGAACAGTCACCAGTATTCGCAGGACAGTTTCGGCCGCGCGGATTTTCAGCGCAGCGTCGCGCGCATTCATCATCTGTTGTTCGACCCGGCGGAGGCCGTGCAATGAGTACTCCCGTTACGTTGCTGCCGCCGGTGCGCGACGAATACGAACGCCCGCTCGAAGCGCCCGGCGAACTCGCATTCGAAGCGCCGCTGCCGGCCGCTAAACGTTTATTCGCGCACGCGTGGCTGCGTAAGACATTGATCGCGCTGGTGCTGATCGCCGGCTGGGAAATCGCCGCGCGCGCAATCAATAACGACCTGTTGCTGCCGACGTTCGGCGCGACTTTCAGCGCGTTCGTGCAGGGCGTGTGGTCCGGTGAATTGCTGGCGAAAACCGCGGTGTCGATGTCGGTTCTGCTGCGCGGCTATCTGCTCGGCGCGGCGGGCGCATTCGTGCTGACCTCGCTCGCGGTGTCGACGCGGGTCGGCCGCGATCTGCTGTCGATGCTGACCGCGATGTTCAATCCGTTGCCGTCGATCGCATTGCTGCCGCTCGCGTTGCTGTGGTTCGGCCTCGGCACCGGCAGCCTGTTGTTCGTGCTGGTCCACGCCGTGCTGTGGCCGCTCGCGCTCAATACCTATTCGGGTTTTCAGTCGGTGCCGGCGACGCTGAAGATGACCGGCCGCAATTACGGGCTGACCGGCTTGCGTCATGTGTTGCTGATTCTCGTGCCGGCTGCGCTGCCGTCGATCCTCGCCGGTTTGCGGGTAGGTTGGGCATTCGCGTGGCGCACGCTGATCGCCGCGGAACTGGTGTTCGGCGCGAGTTCGGGCAGCGGCGGGCTCGGCTGGTACATCTTCCAGAATCGCAACGAGTTGTATACGGATCGCGTATTCGCGGGGCTCGCGGCGGTGATCGTGATCGGTCTGCTGGTCGAGCACCTCGTGTTCGATACGCTCGAACGCGTGACCGTGCGGCGCTGGGGTTTGCAGCAGTGAGCGTCTAAGCGGGCGGTCGGCGATTTTCCGGTTGCTTACCGCGCCGCTGTGAACTACAAATTTAAGGCTATGCAGTGGCCCGAATTTCGCTGGGCTGGCCCTCGGCGCCGGAAATGCCGGAAAAACGGTGTTGCGCCGCAGTACGCAGTCGATTGCGTTCGCCCGCCAACCGGAGCGCCGGACCATTGCGGGCTTTCAGTCAGAACCCCAAGGAGAGTGCTGTCATGGGAATGCGCCCCGATCCCACTTTTCATGCGTCGCCGAAACTCGCGATGGACGCGCCGGCGGAAGACTATGCGTATACGGTGCTGCTCAGTCCGGACTTCTCGCAGCCCGACGCACTCGCGGTGATCGACGTGAAGCCCGGCTCGCCGACCTATAGCCAGGTCGTGCATACGGTGCCGGTGCCCAATAAAGGCGACGAATTCCACCATTTCGGCTGGAATGCGTGTTCGTCGTCATTGTCGCCGCTGACCGGCCATGCGTTTCTCGAACGGCGTTATCTGATCATTCCCGGGATGCGCTCGTCGCGCATCTATATCGTCGATACGAAGCCGCATCCGACTCAGGCGAAGATTCACAAGATCATCGAGCCCGAAGAGATCTTTCGCAAAACCGGCTATTCGCGCCCGCACACCGTGCATTGCGGACCGGAAGGCATTTATGTGAGCACGCTCGGCGGCGCGGGCGAGGACGGCACCGACGGGCCGCCCGGCATTTTCATTATGGATTGCCAAACCTTCGAGGTACTCGGCCGCTGGGAAATCGAGCGCGGCGCGCAGGAAAAGCATTACGACTTCTGGTGGAATCTGCCGCGCGACTATATGGTGTCGACCGAATGGGCATTGCCGCCGCAATTCGAAAACGGCATCGTGCCCGAAGATCTGCTCGCTAACCGCTACGGACATCGCGTGCACTTCTGGGATCTGCGCGCGCGCCGCAACGTGCAGACGCTGGATCTGGGCGCCAATCATCAGATGGCGCTCGAAGTGCGGCCCGCGCACGATCCGAGCCGCGAATACGGTTTTATCGGCGTGGTCGTCGATACCACCAATCTGGAGGGCTCGATCTGGACGTGGTGGCGCGAGGACGGCCAGTTCCACATCGAGAAGACCGCGACGATTCCGCCCGAACCCGCGCATGCCGACGAATTGCCGCCGCTGTTGAAAGGTTTCGGCGCGGTGCCGCCGCTCGTGACCGATATCGATCTGTCGATCGACGATAAATTCCTCTACGTCGCGTGCTGGGGCACCGGCGAAATGCGTCAGTACGACGTGACGGAGCCGCGCAAGCCGAACCTGACCGGCTCGGTGCGGATCGGCGGAATCCAGCGCTGCACCCCGCATCCGAACGGCAAGCGCTTCGCGGGCGGCCCGCAGATGGTCGAAATCAGTCGCGACGGCAAGCGCGTGTACTGGACCAATTCGCTGTACTCGACGTGGGACAACCAGTTCTACCCGGACGGCGTGCCCGGCGCGCAGGTGATGGCGTACGCGGATCCGAACGGCGGCCTGACGCTCGCCGACGATTACTTCGTCGAATTTCCGGAAGGTTATCGCGCGCATCAGATCCGCCTCGAAGGCGGCGACTGCTCGACCGATTCGTTCTGCTATCCGTCGGTGGGCGTTTGAGCGGCGCGGTGTCGCCGCAAGGCGGCCTGTGGCTGGCGGTGCTCGCGAGCGGTTTGTATCACGGCCTCAATCCGGCGATGGGTTGGCCGCTCGCGGTATCGAACGGTTTGATGCAGCGGCGCACGCAGGCACTCCTTACCGCGCTGCTGTATCTGGCGGCGGGGCACGCGCTCGCGATTCTTCTGATGATGCTGCCGTTCGCGCTGCTCGCGGGCGTGCTCGCGTGGCAGCGCGAGATTCAGATCGCGGCCAGTGTGCTGGTGATCGGCTTCGGTCTGCTGCTGCTGATACGCCGCCGGCATCCGCGCATACTCGCGAGAATTCCGCCGGCGCGGCTCGCGTTGTGGTCGTTCGCGGTTGCGATCGCGCATGGCGCGGGCTTGATGCTGGTGCCGATCTATCTGGGCTTGTGCCGCGCCGATCAACTGGACGACGCGCACCGGGCCGCGCAGACGCTGGTCGAAAGCGGATTGCGCACCGCGCTGGCGGTCGCCGCGGTTCACGCGGCCGCGATGATCGCGGCCGGCGGTCTGCTCGCGTGGCTCGTCTATCGCTATCTGGGACTCAAATTCGTGTCGCGCAGCTGGTTCAATCTCGATGCGGTGTGGGCGCTGAGCCTGATTCTGGTGGGCGGGGTATCGCTGCTATTGAATGCCGGCTACGAACTGCATGTCGCGTAGCCGGCATTGCGGTACTTCATCAGGAAAGGCCGATCCCCATCTGCTGCTTGCCCAATGTGGACAGATCTTCGGTCGTCGCGCGCCCGGTGAAATCCACTTCGAAATGATCGGCCGGGAAATCCGGCGGACTCATGCCCTCGACGAAACTCGCCCGTTGCCGCTTCAGATACGCGTCGTTCTTCGCGCATGCCGGCGCGGACGCGATATACATCACGTTGCTATAGCCTTTGCCGCGATGCGCGTCCTCGACCGCGTGAATCACGTCGCTGTGCCAGAACACCGTGTCGCCCGCCTGCATCAACGGAATCGACGACAGCGCGTCGAATAGCGGCGCGTGATATTTCGCGTTGATCGACAGCGCGCGGCCCGGCATTGCGCCGCACAGATCGTCGTCGGCGACATCGTCCTGCAACGCGCGCAGCAGGATATACGCCATCGCGTTCGCAATCGGCACCAGTTGCAGCGTGCCGTCGCCGGGGCCCTGCGGCGTCAATGCGGTCCAGCCCTGAAACGTGCGGAACATCGAGCAGACCGCCGGCGACGGAATTTCCTCGACGTCGGTTCGCCACGCGGCATCGAACGGATCGTAGTCGCGCCAGTTGCCGGCGAACACGTGCCGATAGACTTTGCGGAAATTCGCTTCGATCCAGCGTTCGACCGAGCCGCCATCGCAATGCGCGGACAGCCCCAGCGATTCGGAGCCGGGCGGGCGGCGACGCAGGCGGTCCGCGTAGACCGGTACATGATCGGGATCGAAGTGCACGCGGCCTTCGCTTTCGCTGCGCCACAGCCGGTTCAGGAATACGCGCGCCTGCGTGAGTTCGGCCGACTGGCGCGCGAGCACTTGCGGTTTCGACCAGTACACGCCGTAAATTTGCGGCTTGCTCGACGCGAGCTGGCCGAAGTACTTGTCTTCGGCGCGATTGAGCAGTTTGGTATCCAGATCATTTCGCTCGACGTAGTCGGCGATATCGCGATCCCATTGCTCGACGCGCGAACGCTCGAACACCTCGCGAATCACGCAGGCGCCGCGCGCTTTGACGAGCGCGATCTGCCCGGCGGTGACGCGATTGTTCGCGATGTCGGCGAAACGGATTTCGGGGATTACCGCTTCGCCGCGCTCGCGCAGCGCGGCGATCTGCTGCGCTTCGCGCGTCATCGCCGCTTCGACTTCGCCGAAGACTTCCCGGTAATTGGGCAGCATTGCGCGCAGTTCTCGTTTGGCATTTCTGATGCTTGCCGGCAGGTCGTCGATTTGCAGGGCCATGGTGTCGTCTCCATATTTCGATGGGTGATGAGTGATGGGGCGATGTAAAGAGCGTACTGCGGCGGCGCAAATTCGAGTGATATGATCGGGCCAATCTCTTTGCGTATCTGGTCATGAAGGCGACCTACGAGCACGTCGATATCGGTGCGAGTTGTTCAGTGCGGGTTTACCATCGGCGGCTGCCGAGAATTCCGTTCGAGTGGCATCACCACCCCGAATACGAACTGACGCTGACGATGAACAGTCAGGGCAAGCGCTTTATCGGCGATTCGGTGACGGTCTATGGCGACGACGATCTCGTGCTGGTGCCGCCGAATCTGCCGCATACATGGGCGTCGAATCGCTCGATCGATTCGTCCGCCGCGCAGGTCGCGATCGTCGTCTGGTTCGACGGCGCGTGGGTGCGGCGGCTCGCCGACGTCTGTCCCGAGTACAACGGTCTGTGCAATCTGCTGCGGCGCGCGGCCTGCGGGCTCGCGTTCGAGCCGGGCGCGGGCGCGCATTTGCGCGGCGAACTCGACCGGCTGCTATCAGCCGACCCGCGCGAACGGCTGAAAGCGGTACTCGATGTACTCGACTGGCTGGCCGAGGCACCGGGCACGCCGCTCGCGTCGCCGAGCGCGTTCGATGCGCATGGCGGCGCGCATACCGGTACGCCGTCCGGTTATCAGCCCGATCAGTTGAACCGGGTTCTCGCGCTGATCGACACGCAATTCGCGCATCCGTTGCGGCTCGCGACGCTCGCGAAAGCGTCCGGATTGTCCGAGCGCTCGCTGACGCGGCACTTCACACAGCATCTCGGCGAGAGTGTCGGGCGCTATATCGCGCGGGTGCGGATCGGCCATGCGTGCCGCCTGCTGACCGGGACCGGCCTGCCGGTTTCGGTAATCGCCGCGCGTTCGGGATTCGCGAACGTCGCGAATTTCAACCGCCAATTCAGGCTCTCGAAGGCGATGACGCCGGCCGAGTACCGGCAGCAATTCACCGGCACACGGCAGGCGGAGGACGAAAGCGTGCCGGCACTGACCGAGCGTTCGCCGTCGCTCGCCGGGAAACGCGGTGGGAAGCGCGGCGGCGCGAAGAGCAAAACGGCACGCGCCGGCCGGCTTGCCGGCTGAATTCGCGAAACGCGGTGGTATGTGTGTGCGTCGACGCGGCACGCCGTATGCTGCGCGTTTTCAGCACGGCAACCGCCGCACCAGGTGGTTTGTCATTTCCGGTTCACCACGCAACAGGAGAAGATCATGCCGCTGAAACGAGGGACGTCGAAAGAGACGGTGTCGCACAACATCAAGACCGAAACGAAACAGGGCAAGCCGCACAAACAGGCGGTCGCGATTGCGCTGAATCAGGCGCGCAAGTCCGGCGCGAAGATTCCGAAAAAGCACGATAAATAACGCGCAATACGCGTCGCATTACGCGTCGCATTACGCGTTACATTAAGCCACGCATTACGCCCATGACCGACGGACAGCGGAAAAAGCGCGCGCGGGGCAGTGCTCGACCGCAGCAAGCGGAACAGGCGGACGTCGACCCCGATCAGCAGCCCGCGAAGCTCGACGACTGCCGCCGCTGCGCGCTGTGGCGCAATGCGACCCAGGCGGTGCCCGGCGAAGGCCAGCGACACGCATCGATCGTGCTGGTCGGCGAACAGCCCGGCGATATGGAAGATTTGCAGGGCAAGCCGTTCGTCGGTCCGGCCGGTGCGTTGCTCGATAAAGCGCTCGCAGAAGCGGGCCTGAAACGCGACGACGTCTACGTGACGAATGCGGTCAAGCATTTCAAATGGATTGCGCGCGGCAAGCGCCGGCTGCATAAGACGCCGGCGCAACGGGAAGTGGATGCGTGCAGTTATTGGCTCGAGCAGGAACTGGTAAAACCGGATGTGCGAGTAGTCGTTGCACTGGGCGCGACCGCTTTGAAAGCGATACTCGACGATTCGCACGCGCGCTTGCAGGATGCGTTCGACAAGACGATCGAGCGCGGCGAACAGCGTATCGTCGCGACCTATCATCCGTCGTTCGCACTGCGCGCGCCGGATCCCGATACGCGTCGCAATGCATACGAGAAGATCGTGGCCGCGCTGCAAACCGCGCAGAAACTCGCACTTGCACTCGCGCGCAAAGGCAAGTAATCAGGTCGTTGCAGTCGCGGGCGCTGTCTGCAAACCGGGTTGTTTCATCAAGCACTGCGCGTCGAAACGCGCATTCGCCTATCTCGTACCGCGATCATCGAAATGGCGGCGGTCCGTTGCGTTCGAGCAGCACGCATGCAGGCTCGCACCCAGCCCAAATCCAGACGCACCACGCGTCCAACCCAACTGGGAACGCCGCTTGCGCAGCGTCGACCAATTCCGCTCGCGCGTCGCTTCAGGCGCGGATCGTTCAAGGAGGCAATCATGAGCACGATGCGCGCTTACCGCATTCACGGTTTCGGCGGTCCCGAAGTATTGAAGGCAGAAGACATCGAGATTCCCGAGCCGGGCGCCGGCGAAGTACTGGTGCGGGTGGGCGCGGCGAGCGCGAATCCGGTCGACCTGAAGACCCGCGCGGGTCAGTACCCGCTGATTCGCGAGGACAAACTGCCCTATACGCTGGGCCGCGATTTCTCGGGCGTCGTCGAACGCGCCGGCGGCGGCGTCACGCAGTGGCACGCGGGCGACGGCGTGTACGGCTTCGTCGGCCAGGGGCAGGGCGCGTATGCGCAATTCGTCGTGGTTGCCGCGGCTGCGCTGGCGCGGCGGCCCCGACACGTCGACGCGGTCACCGCGGGCGCGGTGCCGCTTGCCGCGCTGACCGCGTGGCAGGGACTGTTCGATCACGGCAAGCTCGAAGCGGGCGGCCGCGTGTTGATTCATGCCGGCGCGGGCGGGGTCGGCCATTTCGCGGTGCAGTTCGCGAAGCAGCATGGCGCGCAAGTGTTCGCGACGGCGTCGGGCGACGGCATCGAATTCGTGCGCTCGCTCGGCGCGGACCGGGTGATCGACTATCACGCGCAACGTTTCGAAGACGTCGCGCGCGACATGGACCTCGTATTCGATCTGATCGGCGGCGATACGCAGCGCCGCTCGTGGGCGGCGGTCGCCTCCGGCGGCGCGCTGATTTCTACGCTCACCGAACCGTCGCAGACCGAGGCGTCGAAGCATGGCGCGAGAGCCGCGCGTTATACCGCGCGACCCGACGGCAGGCAATTGGCCGAAATCGCGGCGTTGATCAACCACGGCAGCGTGCGGGTCGCGGTCGCCGAGCGCTTTGCGTTCGACGCGCTTGCGAAGGCGCTCGAACGGCTTGCCAAAGGCCATGTGCGCGGCAAGCTCGTCGTGGAGGTCGCGCAATAGCCGCGGGAGGCCACGATAGGCCACGATAAGCCGCGCCGGTAATTCGACCCAGTGATTGCCGGTTCCGCGCACGCCCGACTGATCCTTTGCCGCGCATTCGTGTATAAGACTTCCATGTCAAAACACGCCGCGGAAAAGGGGACCACTTGGAACTGCGCCAGCTTCGCTATTTCGTCTCTGTCGTCGAACACGGCAGCATGGGCCGCGCGGCGGCCGAACTCGGCGTGGTCACGTCCGCGCTGAGCCAGCAGATCAGCCGGCTCGAAAGCGAACTGTCGACGCGCTTGCTGCAACGCACGTCCAGTGGCGTACTGCCGACCGATGCGGGCCTCGCGTTCTGGCGCCAGGCGCAACTGGCGCTGCGCCACGTCGACGATGCCGCGCATGCGGCCCAGCACGCGCGTTTGTCCGGCCACGTCAGCGTCGGCATGGCGCCGAGCACGACCGGCGTGCTCGGTCTGCCGTTCATGCGGGCGATGCGCGAGCGCTACCCGGCGGTGCGGCTGCGGATGGTCGAGAGCCTGTCCGGGCATCTCGCGGTGATGCTCAACGCGCGCCAGATCGATCTGGCGATCCTGTTCCAGAGTACCGACAGCCAGCAACGTTTCAGCGCGACGCCGTTGATCGACGAGCGACTGTTCGCGATCGCGTCGGCCGATTTCGGCGCGCTGCCGGACACGAAGAAGGTCAAGCTCGCGCAGGTCGCGCCGTTGCCGCTGATCCTGCCGAGCAGTCCGCACGGTTTGCGCGCGCTGCTGACTTCGGCGTTCGCGAGCGCGAAATGCACGCCGAACGTGGTCGCCGAAATCGATGGCCTGGCGATGCTGATGGATGCGGTGGGCGGCGGCATCGGCGTGACGATCCAGCCCGGCGCCGCGCTCGCGCGGCGCGATCCGGCCGCGTTTCGCGCGTTGCCGCTCGCGGACCGGCAGATGGTGCGCCCCAATCAACTGGTCAGCCTCGCCGACGACGAACTGTCGCCGGCCGGCCTCGCGGCGCGCGTGGTGCTCGCGGACGTTGCGCGTTCGCTGGTGACCGAAGGGCGCTGGGCCGGCGCGACGCTCGCGGGGTAGGAGATGGAGGCGGCGTAAGCGGCGTAAGCGGGGTAGCCTTCACGATTCGTGAACACCCATTGCCGGCTGCCTGCTGGCGGATCAGGTCGAGCGCGTCCTACACTCCGGGCAACTGGAGGAGACGCTCGAACATGGTGGACGTACTGGTCATTGGCGGCGGCAACGCCGCGTTGTGCGCCGCGCTGATGGCGCGCGAGGCGGGCGCGTCGGTGCTGCTGCTCGAAGCGGCGCCGCGCGAATGGCGCGGCGGCAATTCGATGCACACGCGCAATCTGCGTTGCATGCACGACGCGCCGCAAGACGTGCTGGTCGATGCCTACCCGGAAGAAGAGTACTGGCAAGACCTGCTCAAGGTCACCGGCGGGCTGACCGACGAAAAGCTCGCACGTATCGCGATTCGCGCGTCGTCGACCTGCCGCGGCTGGATGCGCCAGCACGGCGTGCATTTCCAGCCGCCGCTGTCGGGCGCGCTGCACGTCGCGCGCACCAACGCGTTTTTCATGGGCGGCGGCAAGGCGCTCGTCAACGCGTATTACCGCAGCGCCGAGGCGCTCGGCGTGCAGATCCGCTACAACGCGCCGGTCGATGCGATCGAACTCGACGGCGACCGCTTCGTCGCCGCGCGGATCGGCGATGAGCGGATCGAAGCGCGCGCATGCGTGCTGGCCGCGGGCGGTTTCGAATCGAATCGCGAGTGGCTGCGCGAAGCGTGGGGGCAGGTCAACGGCGAATGGGTCGCCGAGAACTTCCTGATTCGCGGCACCCGTTTCAATATGGGCGTGCTGCTCAAATACATGATCGACGCGGGCGCGGATGCGATCGGCGATCCGTCGCAATCGCATTGCGTCGCGATCGATGCGCGCGCGCCGCTCTACGACGGCGGGATCTGCACGCGAGTGGATTGCGTGTCGCTCGGCGTGGTGGTCAACCAGCACGCGCAGCGCTTCTACGACGAAGGCGAGGACTTCTGGCCGAAACGCTACGCGATCTGGGGCCGGCTCGTCGCGCAGCAGCCGGGGCAGATCGGCTATTCGATCATCGATTCGAAAGCGATCGGCCGCTTCATGCCGCCGGTTTTTCCGGGCACCAAGGCGAATACGCTGGCCGAGCTCGCGCGCGCGACCGGCCTCGACGAAACGGCATTCGTCAACACGATCGAGACATATAACCGCGCGTGCCGCGTCGGCAGCTTCGATCACGCGGTACTCGACGATTGCCATACCGAAGGCATTCAGCCCGCCAAAACCCACTGGGCGCAACCGATCGACAAACCGCCGTTCTACGCGTACGCGCTGCGCCCCGGCATCACGTTCACCTATCTGGGCCTTAAGGTCAACGAACGTTCGGCCGTGCATTTCGGCGGCAAGCCCAGTTCGAACCTGTACGTGGCCGGCGAAATGATGGCCGGCAACGTGCTCGGCAAAGGCTATACGGCCGGTGTCGGGATGTCGATCGGCACCGCGTTCGGCCGCATTGCGGGCACCGAGGCCGCGCGCGCGGCGCTGCTGGCTAAACAGAACATCAAGCAGAAAACCAAGGAAACCGATCATGCAGTCGCTTGAAGCGCTGACCCGTGAGGCGAGTGCGCTCGCGTCGAACGAAATGCCGCTGACGCGCGCGATGAGCGCGGCCGAATCGGAAGTAAGCCGCATCATGCAGATCTGCAACGCGTGCCGCTATTGCGAAGGCTTTTGCGCGGTGTTTCCGGCGATGACGCGGCGCCTCGAATTCGGCCGCGGCGACGCGCATTTTCTCGCCAATCTGTGCCACAACTGCAGCGCCTGTCTGCATGCGTGCCAGTACGCGCCGCCGCACGAATTCGCGGTCAACGTGCCGCAAGCGATGGCCCAGGTGCGCTTGCAGACCTACACCGATTACGCGTGGCCGGCCGGCTTCGGCAAGCTGTACAAGCGCAATGGCGTGACGCTCGCCCTGGCGCTGGCCGGCGGCCTCGCGCTATTCCTGATTCTGGCGATGCTGTTCAAGGGCGCGTCGCTGTTCACGCCGGTGGCCGGCAATTTCTACGCGGTGTTTCCGCACAACACGCTCGCGTTGCTGTTCGGCGCGGTATTCGTGTTCGCGATTGGCGCGCTCGGCGTCGGCGTGCGACGCTTCTGGCGCAACGAGGACCCCGGCGCGATGTCCGGTGCCGCGCTCGGCGAAACCGTGCACGACGTGTTGAGCTTGCGCTATCTGGGCGGCGGCCACGGCTCCGGCTGCAATACGGATAACGACGCGTTCTCGCTCGCGCGCCGCCGCTTTCATCACCTGACCTTCTACGGCTTCATGCTGTGCTTCGCGGCGACCTGCGTCGCGACGCTCTACCACTACGTATTCGCGCTCGAAGCGCCGTATGCGTTGACGAGTCTGCCGGTGGTGCTCGGCACGCTGGGCGGCCTCGGTTTGCTGATTGGTCCGGCCGGACTGCTGTGGCTGAACCTGAAGCGTCATCCGCTCGCCGGCGATGCCGCGCAGCGGCCGATGGACCGCGGCTTTATCGCGTTGCTGCTGCTGACCAGCGCGAGCGGCCTGGGCTTGATGCTGTTGCGCGATACGTCGCTGATGGGCGTATTGCTGGCGATTCACCTGGGCATCGTGATGGCACTCTTTCTGACGCTGCCGTACGGCAAGTTCGCGCATGGCATCTATCGCAGCGCGGCGCTGCTGAAATGGTCGATCGAGAAGAGAAAGCCGAGCAGCTTGCTGGTCGAAGATTGAGCGGGCGCGACGCGCACGCGGAACATAGATAAAAGAGGCGGCACGGCACGGTCAAGCCGTCCGCCAGGAGACTTCATGACACCCACTCCCCACATACACAACGCGAGCACGCGCACGCCTACTGCTTCGAAAGTCGGCGCGGTGCTGCGCGTTACCAGCGGCAATTTCCTCGAGCAGTTCGATTTCTTTCTGTTCGGCTTCTACGCGACTTTCATCGCGAAGACCTTTTTTCCGGCCGCCAGCGAATTCGCTTCGCTGATGCAGACCTTCGCGGTATTCGGCGCGGGTTTTCTGATGCGCCCGCTCGGCGCGATCGTGCTCGGCGCGTATATCGACCGGGTCGGACGGCGGCGCGGTCTGATCGTCACGCTGTCGATCATGGCGAGCGGCACGATCCTGATTGCGTGCGTGCCCGGCTACGCGAGCATCGGTTTGCTGGCGCCGGCGCTGGTGCTGGTCGGCCGCCTGCTGCAGGGCTTTTCCGCGGGCGCGGAACTGGGCGGCGTGTCCGTGTATCTGGCGGAAATGGCGACGCCCGGCAAGAAGGGCTTCTATACCGCGTGGCAATCGGCGAGTCAGCAGGTGGCGATCGTCGTTGCCGCGGCGCTCGGCTATGCGCTCAATCTGTGGTTGAGTCACGAGCAGATCGGTGCATGGGGCTGGCGCGTGCCGTTCTTTATCGGCTGCGCGATCGTGCCGTTTCTTTATGTGCTGCGCCGCTCGTTGCAGGAGACCGCCGAATTCGAAGCGCGCGCGCATCGGCCCGCGAGCGGCGAGGTGTTCCGCTCGATGCTGGCGAACTGGAAGACCGTGATCGCCGGGATGCTGATGGTCGCGATGACCACCACGACGTTCTATCTGATCACCGTCTATACGCCGACGTTCGGCAAGACCGTGCTGCATCTGAGTACCTCGGACAGCCTGATCGTCACGTTGCTGGTCGGCGTGTCGAACTTCATCTGGCTGCCGATCGGCGGCGCGCTGTCCGACCGGATCGGCCGCAAGCCGCTGCTGCTGTTCGTGTCGGCGCTGGCGATCGTGACCGCGTATCCGGCGCTCGAATGGCTCACCGCGGCCCCCGGTTTTCTGCGCATGCTGGTGGTGCTGCTGTATTTCTCGTTCTTCTTCGGCGCGTATAACGGCGCGATGGTTGCTGCGTTGACCGAAATAATGCCGGTCAATGTGCGGGTAGCGGGCTTCTCGCTCGCATTCAGTCTCGCGACCGCGCTATTCGGCGGCTTTACGCCGGCGGTGTCGACGTTCCTGATTCAGGTAACCGGCGATAAAGCCGCGCCGGCGTACTGGCTGATCTTCGCGGCGGTGTGCGGATTTTCGGCGACGTTGGCGCTGTATCGGCGCGGCGGCGCCGCGCAATTGCAGGCGGAACTCGGCTAGGCGGTTTGCCCGTTGCGGGAAGATCGAGGCGGCGATGCTGTAATGGCATCGCCGCTTTTGCATTCGCGGTACTGCACGCGTACTGCAGCACGCTCACTACTGCGCGAGCATATGTTCGAGAAAATCGACGACCGACGGCACCAGTTCTTCGCGAGAACGCGTACACAGATAGAACTGCCGATACGCCCACGGATCGCGCAAATGAATCGTCTTCAGTCCATGCGCGGCGACATAGGAAGCGGCGATCTGCTCCGGCATGATGCCGATGCCGATCCCTTCGCGAATCATCCGGCAGCGCGCTTCGTAATTCGACACTTCGATTCGCACCTTCAACGGGTGTGAAAGACTGCGCTCGGCGAGCGACAGAAACGCCGCGAACGAATGGCGCGGGAAGTACCCGACGAACGGATATTCGACCGCCTGTTCCAGCAGAATCTCCGTGTGCGTCGCGAGCGGATGATCGAGCGGCACGACGAGGCCGACCCGATCGCGTCGATACGGTACGGACTCCACACCAGGCGCCGGCGCGAGCGCGTGATAGATACCCATATCGGCCTCGCCTTCGTGCACGAGACGCGGAATATCGTAGCTGTAGCGCTCCTGCAAATCGACCTGCGCATCGGGTTTGAGCCCGAAATAGCGGCTCAACGCGGGCGCCAGATACTGGATGATCGCCGAACGATTGACCGCGAGCCGGATGCGCGGCATGCCGCCAGGGCCAAACTCCGCGACCGCGCTTTGCGCGAGTTCGACGCTGCGCAGAATCGATTTCGCGCGATGGTACAGCGCGATGCCGGCCGGCGTCGGCTCGACGCCGCGACCATGACGGGTGAGCAGCACCGCGCCGAGCTGCCGTTCGAGTTCGGCGATCCGCTTGCTCGCCGCCGAAGTCACGAGATTCTCGTGTTCGGCCGCTTTCGACAGGCTTTTCAGCTCGATGGCCGCGACCAGCATCTGCAGGCCGGGGAGGTCTATTTTCATGGGGAGTTCTGATTAGAAGACGTCGGCCGTCAATATAACGCCGTGCGTGCGTTGAACGAAAAGAAAAGCTGCGTTCACCAAATGGCCTGGCACGCCGGTGACGAACGACGACAATCGATCTCCAGACCTCGGCAATTACGAGGCAAGGAGACAGGCTTGATCGAGATACTTTTATCCGCCGCCACGCGCGAGCGGTTGCGGCACGAAATTGCGGGTGTGCTCGCGCAGCGGCCGCATCGTTTGATCACACCGGACGAAGCGCGCGGCGCCGCGATCGATATCGCCTTCATCAGCCGCGACGTAACCGGCGGTTCATCGAAGACGCAGCTCGAACGCTCGCTGCTCGACTTCTATGTGCCATTGCGAGCGGCGTCGCGACTCACGTGGGTGCATACGCATTCGGCCGGCGCCGATCGGCCGATTTTTCCGGAACTGCTGCAACGCGGCGTGCGCGTGACCACTTCGTCGGGGGCGAATGCGCCGATCGTCGCGCAAACGGCAGTGGGCGCAGTGCTTGCACTGGCGCGGCGTTTTCCGCGCCTCGCCGCCGCGCAACGCGACCGCGCATGGCGTCAGCTGCTCACCGATGCGCCGCCTCCGCTGGCCGGACAAACGGCGGTGGTGGTCGGCTTCGGGCCGATCGGCCAACGCATCGCGAAGCTGCTCGAAGCGTTTGAACTGAACGTGCGCATCGTGCGGCGCTCGGCGAGTACCGCGAACTCCTTTTCGTTCGACGACGTCGATCTCGCACTGCACGACGCCGACTGGCTGATTCTCGCGTGTCCGCTGACGCCGCAGACCGATCGGTTGATCGACGCGCGCCGGCTCGGCCTGCTCGCCGACGGCGCGCACGTGATCAACGTGGCGCGCGGCGAAGTACTGGTGCAAGCGGATCTGATCGACGCGCTTGCGCAATGCAAGCTCGCGGGCGCGTATCTCGACGTGTTCGAACAGGAGCCGCTGGTTGCCGCGTCGCCGCTGTGGGACCTGCCGAATGTGATCGTGTCGCCGCATAGCGCCGGCCATTCGAGCGGCAATGCGGCGGTGGTCGATCGAATGTGACTCGACAACCTCGCGCACTGGCAGCGCGGCGAGCCTTTATGCAATGAGATCACGCACGCTGCCGCGCTGGCCGCGGCGGCGGCTTAGCGGCGCATCTCATCCCAGTCGTTCAATAAAAAAACCGGAGACAAAAATGGCGGATACCTCAGGCACAGGAGCGCGCGGCAGTTACGACAGCACGGCGGCGCGCGCAACGCCGGCAACCCGTGCGCGCGGCGAGGCGCGTTCGATTGTCGGCGGCTCGATCGGTAATCTGATCGAGTGGTATGACTTTCATGTGTACACGACTTTTTCGGTGTACTTCGCAGCGTCGTTTTTCCCGCGCGAAAACCGCACGATCCAGCTGCTCAGCGCAGCCGCCGTGTTCGCGCTCGGCTTCCTGCTGCGGCCGGTCGGCAGCTGGCTGATCGGCCGCTATGCGGACCTGAAAGGGCGGCGCGCGGGGCTGACTTTATCGGTCGCGCTGATGTGCGGCGGCTCGCTCGCGATCGGCCTGTGTCCGACCTATCCGCAGATCGGTCTGGCCGCGCCGCTGGTGCTGCTGCTGTCGCGCCTCGTGCAGGGCTTTTCGCTCGGCGGCGAATACGGCGCGAGTTCGGTGTACCTGAGCGAAATCGCACCGCCCGGACGACGCGGCTTTTTCAGCAGCTTCCATTACGTGACGCTGATTCTCGGCCAGTTGCTCGCAACCGCGGTGCAGGTGACGTTGCAGGGGCTGGTGTTCAGCAGCGAACAACTGAGTGCATGGGCATGGCGCGTGCCGTTCCTGATCGGCGCCGCGTTGGCGCTGGTCGCCTATTACGTACGCCGTAACATCGACGAGACCAGCGAATTCACCCAGCTCACCGACGAAGCGCGGAAACGCTCGGGCTTTCGCGAATTGCTGAAGCACCCGCGCGCGGCGCTTCTCGTATTCGGTCTGACGACCGGCGGCACGCTCGCGTTTTTCACCTACACCGTCTATATGCACAACTATCTGATCAACACGGTCGGCCTGAGTGCGCAGCAAAGCGGCTGGGTGTCACTGTCGACGCTGACGCTGTTCATGCTTGCGCAACCGGTGTTCGGCGCGCTCTCCGACCGGATCGGCCGGCGTCCGCTGCTGATCGCATTCGGCATTGGCGGCACGTTCGGCACGTGGCCGCTGCTTGCCGCGCTGTCGCACACGCATAGCGTCGGCATGGCGTTCGTGCTGCTGTCGCTCGCACTGTTGATCGTGACCGGCTACACGTCGGTGTGCTCGATCGTGAAAGCAGAACTTTTTCCCGCGCAACTGCGTGCGTTCGGCGTCGGCGTGCCGTATGCGATTGCGACCGCGCTGTTCGGCGGCACCGCGGGTTACGTCGGGCTCTGGTTCAAGAGCATCGGCCACGAAACCGGCTTTTATCTGTATGCGTCCGCGTGCATTGCCTGCACGCTGATCGCGGCGCTGTGCATGCGCAAATCCGACACCTCACATCTTTCGACATCTCTGGCTGGCAGGAGGCCGCTGTGACCACATTCCCCGAATTTTCCATTCCGTCGATGCGCGAACATTGTTCCGAAGAAGAGTGGCGCACCCGCGTCGATCTGGCCGCGTGTTATCGACTGATCGCGCATTACGGCATGTCGGATATGGCCGCCAATCATATTTCGGCGCGTGTGCCGGGCGAGCACGGCAGCTTTCTGATCAACGCGTACGGGATGATGTACGAGGAAGTGACCGCGTCGAGTCTGATCAAGATCGACAACGAAGGGCGGATTCTCGCGAAGCCGGCGTTCGCCGGCGCGGACTACGGGATCAATCGCGCGGGGTTCGTGATTCATGGCGCGATCCACGATGCGAAGCCGGAACTCGCGTGTGTGATCCATACGCATAGCTGGGCCGGCATGGCGCTATCGACGCTGAAATGCGGCTTGCTGCCGATTACGCAAACCGCGATGCGCTTCGTTCATATCGGCTATCACGACTATATGGGCGTCGTGCTCGATATGGCCGAACGCGATTCGCTGATCAACGATCTCGGCGACAACAATGCGCTGATTCTGCGCAATCACGGCTTGCTGACCGTCGGCCACACGATTGCCGAGGCGTTCAATGCGATGCACCGGCTCGAACTGTCGAGCAAGTCGCAACTGGCGGCGCTGGCCTGCGGGGTCGAACTGAATGCGGTGCCGGCGAAAGTACTCGAAGACACCTATATGAACTACCAGCCGCAGACGCGCCGGCCGTATGGTGTAATGGAATGGCCCGCATTACTGCGGATGCTCGACCGGATGGATTCGAGCTATCGCGAATGAACGAAGCCCGGCGTAATGGCCGGGCTTCGTCTTATTCAGCGTGCACCTTCACCACGCCTTCACTAAGCCTTCACTGCGCTTTCGCTTCGTCGCTGGCGCTGCGCAGCGGCGCGCGGCTCTGATCGTTATTCAGATGCACGAACTTTCTCAGCAATCGCAAGAGATCCTGTGCATCCTCTTCTCCCATCCCGTCGAGCAGCTCGTGATTGAGCGCGCTGACGCCGGGAATCAACTGATCGAGCAGTTCCTGTCCCGCCGGCGTCAGCAGTAGACGACGCTGCCGGCGCGGCAACAGTTCACGCACGATCCAGCCCTTCGCTTCGAGCCGCACCGCGATATCGGCGGTGGTCGACGTATCGAGGCCGACGCGTTGCGCGAGCGTGACCTGATCGAGTCCCGGCAACTCCTGCAGCATTCTGAGTACCGCGTATTGCACGGGCGTCACTTCGCGGCCCACCAGATCATGGAACATGGATACGGAAATCTGATGCGCGCGTCGGATCAGATGGCCGGGCTGGTTGTACAGGTCGATGCTGATCGCGGAAGGACTGGTTTCGGTTGAGGTGGCCATAAGAATTCTGAAAGCTTGTCGTGTTGCGTACTACTCGGGGCGCAAATGATAACCGTGTTATCTAAATGAAAGTTTTATCTAGGGGAAAACCTTATTTAATCATCAAAGCTTCATTGAGTACACTGAATGACAATGAGTGTACGGAATGAACCGTATCCGATCGCGTAGCTAATCGTGGCTGCGTGCGCCCCTCAAACAGGAGTGAGACTGACATGTTCCCTCGGAACGCGTGGTACGTCGCATGTATGCCCGATGAAATTACGGACAAGCCGCTGGGCCGCCAGATCTGCGGCGAGCAGATGGTTTTCTATCGGAACGCCGAAGGCGCGGTGACCGCGCTGGAAGATTTCTGTCCGCATCGCGGCGCGCCGCTGTCGCTCGGTTTCGTGCGCGACGGTACGCTGGTGTGCGGCTATCACGGCCTCGAAATGGGCTGTCAGGGCAAGGCGACCGGGATGCCCGGTCAGCGCGTCAATGGCTTTCCGGCGATTCGCAACTTCCCGGTGATCGAGCGCTACGGTTTCGTGTGGGTGTGGCCCGGCGATGCGGCGCAGGCCGATCCGGCCAAGCTGCATCATCTGGAATGGGCCGAAAGTTCGGAATGGGCGTATGGCGGCGGGCTGTATCACATCAACTGCGATTACCGGCTGATGATCGATAACCTGATGGATCTGACGCACGAAACCTACGTGCACGCGAACAGCATCGGCCAGAAGGAAATCGACGAAGCCGCGCCGAAGACGGTTGCCGAAGACGACACTGTGCGCACCAGCCGTTTCATGGAGAACGTCGGCGCGCCGCCGTTCTGGAAGATGGCGTTGCGCGGCAATGGTCTCGCGGACGACGTGCCGGTCGACCGCTGGCAGATCTGCCACTTCACGCCGCCGAGCCATGTGCTGATCGAAGTCGGCGTTGCGCATGCGGGGCATGGCGGTTATGACGCGCCGGCGGACAAGAAAGCGTCGTCGATCGTGGTGGATTTCATCACGCCGGAAACCGAAACGTCGATCTGGTATTTCTGGGGAATGGCGCGCAATTTCCGTCCGAACGACGCGGAATTGACCGCGAGTATTCGCGAAGGGCAGGGCAAGATCTTCAGCGAAGATCTGGACATGCTCGAACGCCAGCAGCAGAACCTGCTGCGCTGGCCCGAACGCAATCTGCTGAAGCTCAATATCGATGCGGGCGGGGTGATGTCGCGTCGCGTGATCGACCGGCTGGTTGCGCAGGAGCGCGCGGCGGCGGACGCCGGCAAGCCGGCCGCGGAAGTGACGAAGGTAATTCCGGTGCGGGCGGCAACATGAGTCATCCGGTGTTGAATGTGGTGGTCGCGCAGCGGCGCGACGAAGCATTGGGGATCGCCAGCTTCGAACTGGCGAGCGCAACGGGCGAGCCGTTGCCCGCGTTCGAAGCGGGTTCGCACGTCGACGTGCATCTGCCCAATGGTCTGGTGCGTCAGTACTCGCTGTGCAACGATCCGCGCGAAACGCATCGCTATCTGATCGCGGTGCTGCGCGACGAAGCGGGACGCGGCGGGTCGAAAGCGGTGCACGAGATGGTGCGCGAGGGCGACCGCCTGCAGATCAGCGCGCCGCGCAATCTTTTCGCACTCGCGCCGCAGGCGCCGCATCATCTGCTGCTCGCGGGCGGGATTGGCGTGACGCCGATTCTTTGCATGGCTGAACAACTCGCGGCGAACGGCGCGTCGTTCGACATGCATTACTGCACCCGTTCGCAGGAACGCACCGCGTTTGTCGAGCGGATCGCGCAGGCCGGTTTCGCAAACTCGGTCCAGTTGCATCACGACGATCATCCGGGCGGCTCGACTTTCGCGCTCGAACAGGTGCTGAACGGCGTGCCGGCCGGTACGCATCTGTACGTGTGCGGCCCGACCGGCTTCATGGATTTCGTGCTCGCCACCGCGCGCGCGAAAGGCTGGCCGGAAGACCGGCTGCACTATGAGTTCTTCGCGGCGCCCGCGCAACAGCCGGCAACGGGCGGCAGCTTCCAGGTACGTATCGCGAGCAGCGGTGCGATGATCGACGTGCCGCCGGAATGCACGGTCGTGCAGGCTCTCGCCGCCAATGGCATCGAGGTCATTACGTCGTGCGAGCAGGGCGTGTGCGGTACCTGCCTGACGCGGGTGCTCGAAGGCGAGCCCGACCATCTGGATTCCTATCTGACCGATGAGGAACGCGCGGCGAACGATCAGTTCCTGCCGTGTTGTTCGCGTGCGAAGTCGCAGGTGCTGGTACTCGATCTTTGATTCAGGCGGTCGCGCGGGCTGATGGTCCCACGCGGGCTATTGCTTCGGCCTCGGCGTGTCCGGCGAACTCAGCAGTTGAATGCTCAACGCCGGATCGCGCTGGATCGCTTCCTCCGTGAACGGCATCGTCAGCCAACGTTGCGCGGCGTAATCGCGTGTGGCGTCGGCGTAATGCGGCGAGGCCGGGTCGTCGGATTCGGATGGCGCGAGTAACGTGCGCGCGACGACTCCGTTTTCCGCGAATCGCACGATTTGCAGATACGTATCTCCCATCGGATTCACGTTCATCGAATAGCCGCTCGCGTCGAACGGATGCGCGGCGCACGCGGCGGTGAAATAGCCGCCCGCGTCGCAACCGCCGAACAACGGAATACGTTCGGCGTTGCGTTGCACGTAGAGCGCCGCGCTGCGCGGTGCATCGAGCGCGAGGCCCGCGTGCTTCAGTGCCGCGATCGCTTCATGCAGCGTCGCGGCGAGTTTCGTGGGGTCTGCGGCGATACCGGCGGGCGTGGTCAGCGGCTGCGCGGCGTCGAACGGCACCGCATACAGTTGTGCCGGCGCAATGGTTTGCAAACGCCGCCACCATTCATCCCATAGTGTTGCGCCTCTGGCATCGGCCGCCCCAGTGTCGTCCCATGCGGCGAGTACCTTGCAGGCCGCGCGCAACTCTCCATCAGACGGATCGGTCGGCATCGCCGCGAGCGCCTCGCCATTGCATGCGCGATCGAGCGCCGCCTGCTTGAACAGCAATGCCGACATCGAACGGCTGTCGAGCGCCGCCGTGCCGAGCGCATCGGCGGAAACGCCGTGCGGATCGCGCTGCAATTGCGCGGCGATCGTGTGGCCGAGGCGCGTGCGCAGCGATTGCGGCGTGCCGGTCGCGCCGGCGATTTGCGGAAAACCGCTCAGCGGCGCGGCCGGATTGCTGAGCCAGTAGCTGCCATTGAAATTACCGACATAGTCGCGCCGCAGTAGCGCCGGCATCTGCGCGACCGGCAGCGCACCGCGTTGCACCGCGTCCGGCGTGTCGCGCCAGTCGCACTCGCCGCGCGAGCCGTCGAGAAACGGCACACCCGGCACTTTCTGCGCGAAGGCCCGACCGGCCGGCGGCGTGCAACGTCGCGCGAGTTCGTCGGGCACGTTCGGGATCGCGCCGATATCCGCATACCAGACGCGCGGGTCGTCGCGGCCGATTGCCAGCGTGTTGACCCACGGCATCGCGGCGTATTGCTTCTGAATCCGAATGAAAGCGTCCAGCGAATCAGTGCGGTTCCATTCGAGGAAGTTGTCGAACGCGCGGAAATTGTCCGCATTGATGTCGCGCAGCGCGAACGCCTGCTCGGTATTCCATGCGAGCGCGGGCGAGAGCATCGACAGATTGACGAGCGGGCCGAAGCGCGAGCGGTACAGCGTGCGCGACACGGTATGCAGCGAACCGTCGGCGGCGCGCACTTCGACGTCGACGCGCGTCGGCGTCATCGCTTCGGCTTTGCCGTCCACCCGATAGCGGGTCGGCGCACCCGGCACCAGCGCGAGCTGGAACAGACCGAAGCGCTTCGCGGCGGACACCGTATGCGTCCATGCGATGTCGTCGTTGAAGCCAATCATGATCAGCGGCACGCCGAGAAACGACGCGCCGGCGACGTTGAGCTTGCCGGGAATAGTCAGTTGAGCCTGGTAGAAGCGGTCGGGGCCGTCCCAGAACCAGTGCGGATTGCCGAGCAGCAGTGCAATGCCGGTATGGGTCGCGTCCGCGCCGAACGCCAGCGCGTTGCTGCCGAGGCCGGCGTGGCCGCCGAATTCGGCGAGCGGCGCGGTGAGAGTGAGTCGCGCGTTGTTTCCCAAGGTCTCGCGCAGCGCGCCTTGCGGCGGCAACGATCCGGCAACCGGCGGGTGAGCGTTGGCGATCGAACCAATGAAACGTGTGGCGCCACCGGCCAGATTCGCCGCGTACAGACGCCGGTACAAGTCCGCGTGACTGATCTTGCCGAGCCATGGCGCTGCGCGGCAAGCCGCATGCGCGCCCGGAAAGTCGCCGCGCGTGAGATCGGCAACGTAGCGGTTGTAGCCGGCAGCGAAGCCATCGATCAACGCGCGCATGTCGTCGCTCTGACTGCGCCGGTAACGCGCGACGGCCGCATCGTCGACGATGAAGCGAAAGAAGAAATCCGCGTCGAGATTATTCGGTTGACCGAACGACGCTTCGGACCTGGGCTGCGCATCCGCGCCGAAATATCGCGAGCGCTCGCCGCGATAGGTGACGAAGCTCTCGGCCATCGTGCACAGATTGTCTTGCGCCTGCGCGTAGCCGTATCCGTAGCCGAGGCTGCCCCAATCGGCGGCTTTGATATGCGGAATGCCGAGCGCGGTACGGCGGATTTCGGCCTGATAGGGGCCGGCGTGCGAATGCGTGCCGGCATCGGCGTTCGCGCAGCTTTGCAGCATAGCGGCGGCGACCGGTAGCGCGATCACCAAGGCCGCGACGCGGCGGCGAAGAGAGATGTTCGAACGCATGGCCTGTTTTTCACGCTGACGTTGAGCGGTCGCGCTGAGCGTCGACTGGCCTCGCGCAATCGCGAGCTTAGCCGCTAAATGCGCGTGTTGCGCGGAAAGCTTCGCCGGCCGATCTTCGCCGGCCGCTCGCTTCGGGCTGAAAACTGGCGCGGCAGTTACCGCCGCACTTGCCGCGCGAGTCGATTTCAGGTAAATGGTACGGCCTCCTGTCCACCACTACCCGCTCGAATGAATTCGACGCTTGCCGCCGCCGCCCCGGATTTCGACCTCCAGCCGCTCGCGATACCACGCGCAGCCGCCGCCGGTGTCGAGGTTTTCTGCGTGACGTTCGATTTCACCGCGACGCTCGACCATTCCGCGTTCGCAGTGCTGTCCGACGCGGAGCGCGCGAAAGCCGCCCGCTATCTGCGCCACGAAGACTCGGTGCGTCACGCGGCAACCCGCGTCGCGTTGCGCGAGCTGCTCGCCGAACGAACCGGCGTAGCGCCCGCGGCTTTGCGTTTCGAGCAGGACGCGGCGGGACGGCCGCGGCTTGCCGCGAGCGCTGATTCGGCGCAGGAGGCCTCTCACGCGTGGCCCGATTTCAACGTATCGCATTCCGGCCAGCACGCGCTGATCGCGCTCGCCGCACGGCGAAAAGTGGGCGTCGATATCGAGGTCGCGCGTCGTGACAAGAAGTGGCAAGGGCTGACGCCGGCTGTGTTCGCGCCGCGCGACGAGGCATGGGTAGCGGCTTTGCCGGAGCAACAGCGAGCCGACGCGTTCTACGCAGTCTGGACTGCGAAAGAAGCACTATTGAAAGCGCTGGGCATTGGCATCGGCGAGGGTATGACGTGGTTTTCGGTGCTGAGCGGCAACGACAACGGTAACCACAACGACGACGCTCGCGAACCGCGCGTCGCGGTCAACGATCAGCGCGTGCGCAGCGGCGCCGCGCTGCTGCAACTCGACGCGGTATGGCTGCAGGTGCCGGCAGGTTACGCGGGCTGTGTCGCGTGGTCGCGCGAGAGCGAGGCGCCGCGGGCCTGAAACTCGCCGGGTAACTTTCAACTTCCTGACTGCACGGTAAGCGGTCTGCTTTTTGCTCAACTTCTCGGGCGTCGCATCGAGCGCAGGCGCCGGTGTGCGAGGTCACACCGTCAGGTCCCGAGGAGCCGCCAGTGTCAGCAACGGAAACGTCCGCAACGTCAGCCCGGCATGGATCGCGCGGCGCTCGCACGTTTGCGTCGACGTTGTTACTGGCGTTAGCGGCCGCTTCCGCCCACGCGAGTCCCGCGGCTCCCGCGGCTCCGCTCAACTACTTCCTGCACGCGGCGGGCCCAGCGGCCACGCCGACGATGTATCTCGGCTGGGTGTTCGCGGCGATCTCGACGCTGGTCACGCTGCTGATTGCGGGCCTGCTGATCGGCGCGCTGCTGCGCAAGCGCCCGGCCGCGTCAGCGGACGATCTGCACGCGGAAGCGGGCGGAATGCGCTGGATCTACATCGGCACAGGCATATCGTCGGTCGTCCTGCTGGCGATGCTGGTCTATCTGCTGGTCACGCTCGAATCGGTCGCGTCGCCCGCAAGCTATCCGCAACTGACGATCACCGTAACCGCGTACGACTGGTGGTGGAAAGCCGACTACGGCGGCGATCCGAATCCGGCGCGTAACTTCAGTACCGCGAACGAAATTCATATCCCGGTCGGCGAACCGGTCAAAATCCAGCTGAAAAGCGCGGACGTGATCCACACGTTCTGGGTGCCGCAACTCGCCGGCAAAACCCAGGCGATTCCCGGCCAGACCAACGAGCAGTGGATTCAGGCCGATCGTCCGGGCATCTATCGCGGGCAATGCTCGCAGTTCTGCGGCGCGCAGCACGCGCATATGGCGTTCGAAGTCGTCGCGCAGGATCCGGCCGCATTCTCCGCGTGGCGCGACGCGCAGGGCCGCGCGGCCAGCGTGCCGACCGGCGACGCCGCGGTCGCCGCCGGCAAGCATCTGTTCGGCGAGCGCTGCGCCGGCTGTCACGCGATTCGCGGCAGCGACGCCAACGGCCAGCAGGCCCCCGATCTGACCCATCTCGGTTCGCGCCGCACGATCGCGGCCGGCATGCTCGCGAACTCGCCCGACCATCTGCTCGACTGGATCCAGCACGCGCAGCAGATCAAACCCGATGGATTGATGCCCAGTATCGCGCTCAGCGCGAACGAGGCTGCCGCGTTGTCGGCGTATCTCGCGACGCTGCATTGACGCACACCGCACCGCACGTATGGAGTCCCGTTCGATGTCCGATCATCCGCTGCCCGCTTCGCCACCTGTTTCTCCGCCCGCACTGCAACGCATCCCGGAGCGCGGCCGCGTCGAACCCGGCAGCGAGCAGGAAAAGCGTTTGCGCGAAATCTGGGAGACGGCGCCGGGCTGGCGCGGCTGGTTCTCGACGGTCGATCACAAGGCGATCGGCCTGCGCTATCTGGTGACCGCGTTCGTATTCCTGCTGATGGGCGGCGTCGAAGCGCTGCTCATGCGGATTCAGTTGGCGCGCCCGAACGCGACCGTGCTGACGCCGGAGCAGTACAACCAGCTGTTCACGATGCACGGCGTGACGATGATCTTCCTGTACGCGTCGCCGGTGCTGTCGGGCTTCTCGAACTATTTGTGGCCGCTCGTGCTCGGTGCGCGCGACATGGCGTTTCCGCGTCTGAACGCGCTGTCGTACTGGGTGTTTCTGTTCGCCGGCATCTTTCTGTACGCGAGTTTCCCGGGCGGGCAGGCGCCGGACGCCGGCTGGTTCAACTACGTGCCGTTGTCGGGTCTGCAATACAGCACCGGGCCGAACATCGACGTGTACGCGCTCGGCATGGTGCTGCTCGGCATTTCGACGACGGTCGGCGCGATGAACTTCGTCGTCACGTTGCTGCGCATGCGCGCGCCGGGCATGTCGCTCGACCGCGTGCCGGTGCTGGTGTGGGGCACGCTGACCGCGTCGGCCGGCAATCTGTTCGCGGTGCCGTCGGTGAGCCTCGCGTTTTTGATGCTGTGGATGGATCGCCGCATCGGCACGCACTTCTTCGACGTCCTGAATAGCGGCCGGCCGCTGCTATGGCAGCACCTGTTCTGGATCTTCGCGCACCCGTGGGTCTACGTGGTGGTGCTGCCGGCGATGGGGATCGTCTCCGATGCTTTGCCGGTGTTCTGCCGGCGGCCGTTGGTCGGCTATGGGCCGGTCGCGCTGTCGACGGTCGCGACAATGGTGGTCGGCTTCGCGGTGTGGATTCACCATATGTTCGCGACTGGCATTCCCGCGCTCGCGTTGTCGTTCTTCGGCGCGGCCAGCATGGTGATCGCGGTGCCGAGCGCGGTCGCGACGTTCGCGTGGATCGCGACGATCTGGACCGGGCGGCCGGTGTATCGCGTGCCGTTCCTGTTTTTCGCGGGCTTCGTGCTGCTGTTCGTGATCGGCGGCGTGTCCGGCGTGATGACCGCCGCGGTGCCGTTCGACTGGCAACTGACCGACACGTACTTCGTCGTCGCGCATCTGCATTACGTGCTGCTCGGCATCAACGTGTTTCCGGTGATCGGCGGTATTTACTTCTGGTTTCCTAAGTTTTCCGGCCGGATGACCAACGAGCGGCTCGGCAAGCTCGCGTTCTGGGTGCTGTTCGTGGGCTTCAATATCGCGTTCTTTCCGATGCATATCGCCGGACTGCTCGGCATGCCGCGCCGCATGTACACCTATCCGGCCGACATGGGCTGGAATTCGGTCAACCTGATCACGTCGCTCGGCTCGTTTCTGTTCGCGGCCGGCGTGCTGCTGTTTCTGATCGATATCGCGGTGAGCCTGAAACGCGGCAAGATCGCCGGCGACAATCCGTGGGATGCGCCGACGCTCGAGTGGTCGGTCAGCTCACCGCCGCCGCCGTATAACTTCGCGGTCGTGCCGACGGTCGCGAGCCGCCATCCGTTGTGGGAGGGCCGCATCGAAGAGCCGGATGTGAGCGTGCACACCCGTTCGCAACTGCGCGACGGCTATCTGCTCGCGCAAGGGCGTGAAGCGATGGGCACCACGCCGCTCGAAGCGAGCCCCGACATCATCCTCAAGATGCCTGAGGATTCCTACGCGCCGTTCTGGCTCGCGCTGTTCGCGGCACTGCTGTTCGCGGCACTGGCGCTGACCGCGTGGGTTTTCGCCGGCGCGATGCTGGCCGGTTGCGCGGTGTCGATCATCGCGTGGCTGTGGCCCGAGCGCGCGTTGATCCAGCGCGAGCCGGTCACGGTCGAAGACGCGGGAGGCTGAGATGAGCGACGCAGTCGATTTCGATTCACCCGCGCCGGAGCCGATCTACGCCCCGCGGCCGTTGCCGGTGGGCAGCGCGGGCGAGCGTTCGAGCGGCTGGTGGGGCTGCTTCACGCTGATCGCGACCGAAGGGGCGTTGTTCGGCTATCTGATCTTCTCGTATCTGTATCTGGCGTCGCAAAGCCAGCAGCATTGGCCGCCGGAAGGATTGCCGAAGCTTGGCCTGGGCAGCGTGAATACGGTGATTCTGCTCAGCAGCAGCGTGTTCGTGTGGGGCTGCGAACAATGCGTGCGGCGCAAGAGATTGCGCTGGGCTGTTGCGTCGATGGCGGTCGGCATTGTGCTCGGCTGCATCTTTATGGGTATCCAGCTGCGCGAATGGCACAACCATCCGTACAACCTCACGTCCCATCTGTACGGTTCGCTGTACTTCACGATTACCGGCTTTCACATCGCGCACGTCGCGGTTGGGATCGTCGTGCTGACGCTGCTGCTGATCTGGACCGCGCTCGGCTATTTCGACGATAAACGCTGCGCGGCGTTGTCGATCGGCGGGCTTTACTGGCACTTCGTCGATATCGTCTGGCTGTTTATTTTCAGCACGCTGTATCTGACGCCTTATCTGTTTCGGGCGCTGTCATGACGACGCAGTCGGGCACGCGCGTCGCGCTGCGCTATGTACTGATCGCGCTGCTGGCCGCGCCGTTCGCGTGGCTGGTGCAGATGATGATCACAGAGGCGGTGGCCGCGCAAACCTGTTATCCGTACAACCATCCGCTCGGCGCGCCGATCGTGTGGTGGATGCATCCGCTGCTGATCGCCGTCAGCGTGTTGTGTCTGCTGGCGGGCGCGTTCGGTACGTGGGTCGCGGTGCGCAATCTGCGCCGGATCGCGCCGCTGAAGTGGGGCGCGCTGGGCGGCGAGCGGCGCACGCGCGCGGAACTCGACTGGTTCATCGTGCATGTCGCGGCGATGAGCAGCGGGTTGTTTCTGTTCGCGCTGATCGCGACGGATATCGCGGTTGCGATTGTGTCGCCGTGTAGGTGGTGGTGATGAAGGCTAAGGTGAAAGAGAGGGTGTTTGATGCGATTCTGGCGCGCTGCAACGGGTGGGGCGGCGCGGTGGTGGCGTTGGCACTCGCGGTGATGGCTGCGTGCACATGGGCGTGGATAAGCGAGGCGAATGCCGCGCTGGACGGTGCTTCAGCCGCGTCAGTCACTTCCAGCATTTCCAGCACGTCCAGCACGTCCAGCGTACCGGCCACCACCGCCACCCCCGACACCGCCCAGATCGCCCGCGGCGCCTACCTCGCGAAAGCCGCCGATTGCGCCGGCTGCCACACCGCCGCGCCGCGCGTACCGTATCCGGGTGCGAAGCCGCTCGCCACACCGCCATTCGCAGGCGGACTCGGCATGGGCTCGCCATTAGGCACGATCTACACGTCGAACATCACGCCCGATGCGCGCTACGGGATCGGCCGCTACACCTACGACGAGTTCGCGCGAGCGCTACGCGACGGCATCGCCGCAGACGGCAAACGGCTCTATCCGGCGATGCCGTTCCCATCGTTCGCGAAGATCAACGACGACGACATGCACGCGCTCTACGCGTACTTCATGCACGGCGTAAAGCCGGTCGCCGAGCCCGCGCCGCAAACGCAGCTGCCGTTCCCGTTCAACCAACGCTGGGTGCTGACGTTCTGGGCCTGGGCCTTCGCGCCGAAAGGCGTGTACCAACCCGACGACAAACGCGACGCGCAATGGAATCGCGGCGCCTATCTCGTGCAATCGCTCGGCCATTGCGGCGCGTGCCACACGCCGCGCGGACCCGCGTACGAAGAGCGCGGATACAACGAAACAAGCTCGACCTATTTAACCGGCGGCACCAACGATCACTGGTTCGCACCGAACCTGACCGGCGATCCCGGCTCGGGACTGAACCGCATTTCCGCCGCCGAGATCGCCGCATTCCTGAAACAGGGTCACGGCGGCGGCCTGGTCGCGTTCGGCAGCATGGTGCAGGTCGTCGAAGACAGCACGCAGTACCTGAGCGACGCCGACCTCGACGCGATTGCCGGCTATCTGAAGAGTCTGCCGCCGCGCGCGCCGAGCGGCTATTTCAATGCGCGCTCGGAGGCCGCGCGGCAAACCGCGCAAGCATTAAAGACCGGCGATGTGGAACGGCCCGGCGCCGGCATCTACGCATCGTTTTGCGCGCGTTGTCATCAGATGGATGGCGGCGGCGTGCCGAATAAATATCCGCGGCTCGCGGGCAATCCGGCGGTGTTGTCCGCGTCGAGCGAGTCGCTGGTGCGGCTGCTGGTGGAAGGAGGAGGCAGTGCGCATACGCAGACGGGACCGGAGTCGCGCAAGATGCCGTCGTTCGCCGGCAAGCTGACCGACACCGAAATGGCGCGTGTCCTGACTTTCGTTCGGAATACCTGGGGAAATACAGCCGGCCCCGTTACACGCAACGACGTAACGAGTGTGCGCAGCGCATTGCATAAGTAACCGGCATTAGCGGCGCGCGCTACGAAGCGCTGTTCTCCTTGCCTTCTCGCTGCGCATTAGCCGCATTGAAAATCGTTTTCAGCTTCGCGTTGATCGCGATCAGTTCCTGCACCGGCGCCGCCGCGAGTTGCTGATCGAATAGCGTGAGTACTTCGCCGAGTAGCGCGTATGCATCGTTGTCGACCACGCAGATACCGGTGTCGAGACCGCTTTGCCGGCAGCGCAGAATCACGCTCTCCGCGTCGCGAAAGAGTTCGGGGACGGCCGTGCCATAGCCGCGCTGATTGAGCAGCATTGCCATATAAATGGCCTGCGCCATGCTGCCGACGTGATATTGACTGCCGACGCCGCTGCGCAATGCTTCGAGCGTCATGTGATAGTCGAGCGAGATTTCGCCTGCTTTGGCGGGCACGATAGGCCGCAGCATCGCTTTCGAGCGGGGCCGCGGCGACTTCGCGCGAGTGTCGCGAGGAGGGCTTGCTTTTCTGGCCATAAGCTTACTGACGCGGCCGGCTCGCGCCGGACCGCGGCACCATCACGGAACCTGAAACGCCATCACGGTGAACGTGTGCGCCGCGCGTTGCGCGGCGCCGTTACCGTTAGCCCATATGCAGACCGCCGTTGAGCGAGAAGTCCGCTCCCGTTGCGAAGCCTGCCTGATCCGACGAGATCCACGCAACGATCGACGCAATTTCGTCCGGCGTGCCGAGGCGGCGAACCGGAATCGTCGCGACGATTTTCTCCAGTACTTCCGGGCGGATCGCCTTGACCATATCGGTGCCGATATAGCCCGGCGACACGGTATTGACCGTCACGTTCTTGGTCGCCACTTCCTGCGCGAGCGCCATCGTGAAGCCGTGAAGGCCGGCCTTCGCGGTCGAGTAGTTGGTCTGGCCGAACTGGCCTTTCTGACCGTTCACCGACGAGATGTTGACGATGCGCCCGAAGCCTCGCTCGACCATGCCGTCGATGACCTGCTTGGTCACGTTGAACAGGCTCGTGAGGTTGGTGTCGATCACCGCTTGCCAGTCTTCGCGGGTCATCTTGCGGAATACACCGTCGCGCGTGATACCCGCGTTATTGACCAGCACGTCGATTTCGCCGACTTCTTTCTTGACCTTGTCGAAGGCTTTCACGGTGGATTCCCAATCCGCGACGTTGCCTTCCGAGGCGATGAAGTTATAGCCGAGCGCTTTCTGTTCTTCCAGCCATCGGGCTTTGCGCGCCGAGTTCGGACCGCAGCCCGCGACGACCGTGTAGTTTTCCTTGTGCAGGCGCTGGCAGATAGCGGTACCGATACCGCCCATGCCGCCGGTTACGTAGGCAATGCGATTTGCCATAATTCCTCCTTCTTTTTGGGGTGAGTAGAGCAAGTTTGTCTGGAGGATGGAGCTATTATTGGCAGCCGTCAGCGGGTGGGACGATGGGCATTTTTACCTAGGGGTTAACTGCGAAGCGGCGAGATGGGGCGAGCTTACCGCTCGCTGATTGCGTATTACGATGCGCGCCGCATGTTCTGTGGCTCTCGGGCTTCTGCCGCCTTATTCCTCGCCTGAGTACAATCATCCACCAACGCCTCACTCCGGCGTTAAGTAGCTGCCTCAAACACAAGAGAAGCACAGCGGCACGACAGGAAGCACGAAAGAACACATTGCGTGGACGTCGGAACCGGCCTCGCGCCGCCCAGCGTTCGTTGGTGGATTCGCGTCATCAGAACAAAGGCAAAACAGGATGACTGAATATCTGGCAGACATCGACCCGGTCGGCATGAACCTGCTCGGCATCTTCGGGCTGTTGATCGGCGGCCTCGCGCTGTTCCTGCTCGGTCTGGAGTTTTTGACCGGCGGGCTGAAGGCAATCGCGGGATCGAGACTGCAGTCGCTGATCGGCGTGCTGACCGCGAACCGCTTTCGCGGCGTATTGGCGGGCGCCGCCGTGACCGCGTTGCTGAACTCGTCGACGATTACCACGGTGCTGATGGTCGGCTTCGTATCCGCCGGCCTGATGACGCTGACGCAGTCGGTGCCGATGATCATGGGCGCGAACATCGGCTCGACCATCACCGCGCAGATCATCGCGTTCGACGTGTCGCGGCTCACCCCGTACATGCTCGCGATCGGCTTCGTGCTGCATGCGTTCGGCGGGCGCGAACTGTTGCGCGAGATCGGCCGCGTCGTGTTGGGGCTCGGGCTGCTGTTCCTCGGCATCCAGCTGATGGGCGAGTCCACCCATCCGCTGCGCACGTACCAGCCGTTTATCGACGCGATGCAGGACATGCGCAATCCGCTGTTCGGCGTGATCGCCGGGGCGATCTTCACCGCGATCGTGCAAAGCTCGGCGGCGACGCTGGCGGTCGTGATCGCGTTGAGCGGGCAGGGCCTGATGCCGCTCGAAGCCGCCATTACGCTGATTCTCGGCGCGAATGTCGGCACTTGCGGCACCGCGTTGCTCGCATCGATCGGCAAGACCGCGGAGGCGGTGCAGGTCGGCATCGTGCATCTGGTGTTCAACGTGGTCGGCGTCGTGATCGCGCTGTTCCTGATTCCGCAAATGGCGGAGTTCGTGCGCTGGGTCTCGCCGTCGTATCCGGAACTGCAAGGCGTCGCGCGTCTCGCGGCCGAAGCGCCGCGTCAGGTCGCCAATGTGCATACGCTGTTCAGCGTGGCGGGCACGCTCCTGATGATCTGGTTCACCGACCCGATCGCGCGTTTCGCGCAATGGGTGGTGCCAAAGCGCGCGCAGGCCGCCAAACGCCCGGGCGATCCGCAGTATCTCGACGACTCGTCGTTGACGGTGCCCGCGCTCGGCTTGCAGCGCGTGCGGATGGAATTGACCCGGCTCGGCGAACAGGTGTTCGACATCGTGCAGCGCGGCTCGCAGATGGTGTCGAACGGCACGATGGAAGAGATCAACCGGATGCTCGATCAGGACAAGGAAACCGACCGGCTCGCGTTCGAAATCTTCCACTACATCGGTCAGCTTTCGCAGGTGCAGCACTCGGAGGAAGAGGGCCAGCAGATGGTCGGCTATACGCAGGTGGCGAGCAACCTCGAAAGCATTAGCGGCATTGTCGGCGTCACGCTGATGTCGGTCGGCCAGCAGCGGATGAACCAGCCGGTCGATCTGCTGCGCCTGCGCGAACCGGCGACCACCGCGTTCACCGACGCGGTGCTGCGCAACCTCGAGCAGGCGATCCGCACGATCGAGCAACCGGACCCGGAAGAAGTCGCGAAAGTGGTCGACGCGAAGGCCAGCATCGACAAGCTGGCGGCCACCGCGCGCCAGGTCGTGCTGGCCAAGCTGCAACTGACGGACAAGACGGACGTGGTGACGTTCCGGCTGGCGATGGATCTGATCGAACAGGGCCGCCAGGTCGCGCAATTTTCGCGGGCGATTGCGAACAATGTCGGCGCATTGCATCTGGGTCAAAGCTGAACTCAGAGCTGAACTCAGAACTGGAACAACGTCGCCGATTGTGTCATCCAGTTTGAATCGCACGGGTCGAATCGCGCCGAACTGATCGTCAGCCCACTGACGCCGACCCTGTAGGAACGCTAAGCTTTGCGCGTGTCATCGTGATGACACGTGTCGACCGAGAGTGGAATTCGCCCGCCTTTGCGCGGGCTTTTTTCTGCTCGCGCGGCGGCGCGGCTGTGGCGCCGCTAACACGCGATTGTGCGTTGCCCCACCATGACTTGCACAATAAGCAACGGCTGAAACGAATTAACACACGCCCGTTGCGGAATTTGATAGCCTGTCT
The DNA here is from genome assembly GCF_001931485.1 of Burkholderia sp. SRS-W-2-2016. Classification (GTDB taxonomy): domain Bacteria; phylum Pseudomonadota; class Gammaproteobacteria; order Burkholderiales; family Burkholderiaceae; genus Paraburkholderia. The sequence goes on from NZ_MSDV01000023.1 coordinate 227,905, forward strand.
GCTAGTTGAGCATCGAACTCAAGGAGGGCTTCACCATGATGAGGTGGCTGGCTAACTGGGCTTCACAACATGCTCCTACTCCCGAGAAACAGGCCGAGCGCGCGCTGAACAACCTGCGCATGGAACTGTTTCAGGCCGAACAGCTGGTGCTCGACGCCCAGCTACGCGCCGACTACTATCGGGCCCGCCTGACCTTTCTCGAAGAAGTCACAAGAAAGGGCATCGAACAGGTCTCGGACGAACGCAAAGGTCCACAGGAAGCGCCTCAGCCATTGCGGCCGGGACTCAAGCTCACTGCGGCGCAATAGCCCGGGTGCCGGTTACTGGAATTAGTTCGACTGTCGCCATCGTCGCTCTCGTAGATCACGCGGGGCGACGGTAAACGCACGACCGCTGGCAATCATTACTCAAATGAAACATAAAAGTGAGTAATGATTGCCAGCGGTCGTCTTTGCGGTTGCGCCGCCTTTGCCGCGGGCAACCGCGCGTGAACGGCGAATTGCTTCGCCGCGCGCGGCTTTACCAGGTTAGCTAACTAATCGGAGTAATCAGAGTAGTTAGCCGCCCCGGTTAGCGAGCTTAGCTGGCCAGATCCGCCGGCAGCTTGCCGCCGTTTGCCGCGAGTGCCTGCATCACCTGCTTGTGCAGCCAGATGTTCATGCTGGCGGAGTCGTTCATATCCCCGCTGTACTTCAGTTCCTTCGCAAGCTGCTTGCGATGCTCGAGGCTGCTGTCCACGCCGAGCGCCTTCATCGTGTCGACGATCGAGGTGCGCCAGTTCAGCGTCTGACCGCTTTCGCTGACGAGCTGATCCATCACCGCGGCGACGTCGACGTCGGCGAGCGGCGCGGCTGCCGGTGCGGCGGCTTGCGCGGCGGCCGGGTCGGGAGTCGGTTCAGCAGCGGGGGCAGGTTGGTCCGGCTTGGCTTTGCCGAACAGCTTGTGAACGATGTCGCCGAAAATACTCATCTTCAGATCCTCCGCAGATAGGTTGAATGCGAGCGCATGCGCTCGCAGCAAAATGCCCCGCTATGCTACGCGATCTGGTGGGGTGAATAACGTGAAATTTTGTTAGCGCCGGTTCATTCGGCGTGCTCACGGTCGAACTGCCACACTGCGGGGAAGCCCATCAGCTTGCACATTTCGGCGAACGGGTACATGGCTTGCTCAGCACCCGTGGTGCCGCGCTGCGCCTTGATTTCGCCGTAGATCTGCTGCAGTGCTTTGGCCACCGCGAGAAAGCCCGAGGCCGGATAAATCGCAATCGAAAAGCCGAGTTTCTGCAGTTCGGCCGGCGTCAGTTGCGGTGTGCGGCCGCCTTCGACGATATTGACGAGCAGCGGCGTATCGAACGTGCGTGCGATCGTTTCCAGTTCCTCGACGGTCTCCGGCGATTCGATGAACAGCACGTCGGCGCCGGCTTTCGCGAACGCTTCGCCGCGCCGCAATGCTTCGTCGAGTCCCAGCGAAGTGCGAGCGTCGGTGCGGGCGACGATCTGGAAATTCGGGTCGTCGCGCGTTTCTGCCGCGACCTTGATCTTCTTCACCATGTCGTCGAGCGCGATCACCTTGCGGCCCGGCGTGTGCCCGCATTTCTTCGGAAACTCCTGGTCTTCGAGCTGAATGCCGGCGGCGCCCGCGCGTTCATAACCGCGCACCGTGTGCGCGACGTTGAGCAGGCCGCCGTAGCCGGTGTCGCCGTCGCAGATCATCGGCGTATTAGTCGCGCCGCAGAATGCGCCGACCCGGTCGACCATATCGGTGTACGTAGCGAGTCCCGCATCGGGCAGGCCGAGATACGACGCGACCGTGCCGAAGCCGGTCATATACAAACATTCGAAGTTCATCGAATCGGCCATCTTCGCGGAGATCTGATCGAAGATGCCGGGCGCGGTGACGATCTCTTTCTGCGCGAGACGGGCCTTCAGTTGCTGGCGTTTGTTCTGTGCGTTCATGCTGGTTCCGTTTGATGTCGGTGAATCGGGTTGAATGGAGAAGACGGCTCGAGACGATGCGGCTTCAATGATGTTTTAAACGAAGTTTCAATGACGCGACTCCGGCGCGGCGCCCGCGCGGGCGAGGTCGGCAGCGGGGTCGAGCGTGTCCGGCGGCGCGATCGCTTCGAGCGAGCGTTGATTGGTTTCGATGCCGAAGATCGCGAGCACCGCGGCCATCACGGCGAGTACGCCTACGATCACCGACAGCACGTCGCGCACGCCGCCGGTCGCATACATCACGACCACCAGTTGCGGCGCGAGAATGCCGGCGATGCGTCCCGCGCAACCGGCAATGCCGTTCGCGCGCATGCGGTTTTCGGTGGCGAACAGCTCGGGGATATAGGTGGCGATGCCGAGCGCGACCATCAGATAGGTCAGCGTGAACAGCATGAAACCGAGCGCGGTGGCCATCGCGACAGTGGTCGAATGTCCGTACAGCCAGCCGACCACCGCGGCGAGCGCGGCGACCGCGATCAGGCCGTTCTTGCGGCCGATCCTGTCGGCGATCAGCACGCCGGCAAATGCGCCGGCCGGGCCGCCGAGCGACATCAGCGTCGTATAACCGAGCGACGACGCCATCCCGAAGCCCTGCTTCATCAGGAAGGTCGGCACCCAGACGATGAAGCCGTAGATCACCACGTTCACGCCGATCTGCACGGTGACCGCGAGCAGCATGCGGCGAATCTGCGAGCCTTTGAACAGGTCGAGCAGCGTGGTTGCGCGTACGCCCGCCGCCGACTCGGACACCGGCGTGAACGGCGGCAATGGTTGAGCTTTAGCCGATTCGGCTTCGGCCGCGTGCAGAATCGCATCCGCTTCCGCATAGCGTCCTTTCGATTCGAGCCAGCGCGGCGATTCGGGCATCTTCTTGCGGATCACCCACATGATCAGCGCGCCGGCGCCGACGATCGCGAACATCGCGCGCCAGCCGATCGTCGGAATGATCAGGTAGCCGAGGAAGGTCGAGAAGAACAGCGCCGAATTCGTGATCAGCGACAGATACGCGGACCACTTGCCGCGCACCGCGGGCGGAATGAATTCGCCGACCGAGCCATAACCGACGACGATTTCCGCGCCTAGTCCGAGGCCCATGAAAAAGCGGCAGACGATCAGCCACGTCATGTTCGGCGCGAGCGCGCCGGCGATCGATGCGAGGCCGAAGATCGCCAGATTGAACTGATAGGTGAACTTACGACCTTTCGCATCGCCGAGCAGACCGGCGGTGAACGCGCCCAGCAGCATACCCACGAAGGTCGACGACAGGAACGCCGCATTCAGTTGCATCGTCGACCAGCCGGTCTTCGCGAGCGCGCCGAGCACGCCGCCGGCCAGATAGATATCGAACGAATCGAGGAACATGCCCCCGCCGATCAGCCAGAGGATGCGCCGGTGAAAACCGGAGATGGGTAGTCTGTCCAGTCTTGGACCAGCGTTCACGGTGCTCGGCATTTCACGTCTCCTGCGTCGTTATAGGACGGCTATTTCGTGGTGCTTCGATGTGTGCTGCGATGAGTTCTACGAAAGATTCTGCGGGTGGTTCAACGATTGGTTCTGTGGCGGGTTCTACGAGAGGTCTTGCGGTAATGGCTGAAAGCGTGGCGCGCGCGAGCGCTGGCTACGGTTCCGGGTGCTCGCGTTGATAGCGGTCGAGCACGGCCTTTTCGGCGGCGAGGATATGGCAGCGGGTAATCGCTTCGGCCCATGCGGCATTGCGGTTCGCGAGCGCCTGCACGATTTCGACATGCTGGCGGGCGCTGCTCGCGCGGTGTTCGTCGTTGTAGGAATCGAACGTCCACTTGATCAGCGGGGTTTCCTTCATCGACTTCAACGAGCGGTCGAGCCGCGCGTTGCCGGCGGCGGCCGTGATGATCGAATGGAATTCGCCGTTGGCGGTGAACCACGCTTCGGTGGTTTCGGCGGTGGACGGCTGCAGCGTGATCGCCGACATCTGCGCGGCGAGCGCGCCGAGCCGCTCGATGTCGGCGCTGCCGATCTTCAACGCGGCGCGCCCGGCGAGAAACGGCTCGATCAGCAGGCGCGCCTCGAAGATCTCGCGCGCGTCCTGCAGCGACCACGCCTTGACCCGCACGCCATAGTTCGGCCGGATCTCGACCCAGCCTTCGGCGCCGAGCCGGCGCAGCGCTTCACGCACCGGCGTGCGGCTGACTCCGAGGCTTTTCGCCAGTTGCTCTTCGCGCAGATACTGGCCCGCGCCATAACGGTTCTCGGCGAGCGACTGTTTGATCGCGAGATAGACGTCGTCCGGCGATCGGGCCGGTGCAGGCTGCATTGTATGCAAAACGTTGTCTTTCACGATCAGGAAGATGCGTATCGGCAGGATGACCAATACATTGTATGCAAAGTTGTGAAAGAGACGCTCGGTGATTTCCCTGGCCGAGGGCGCCGGCCGGGGCTCGAATCCGCAGACGAATGGATCGCGGCGAGCAAATAAAAAATGGCCCGAGGGGCGGGCTCGCCCTTCAGGCCATGCGTGGTTCCGCGCGAGGCGCGCGGCGTACTGCGATGATTCGCGCCGATGCGCGACTCAGAACCGCGTATGCAAGCCGACGCGCGCGACCGCCTGGGTCTGACCGCTCGATGCGCCGTCCGCGCTGTTCATCCCGTTGAGCTGCGCGAGCCCGCCCGAGCTCGCGCGCTGATACACGCCGAGCACATAGACGTCGGTACGCTTGGACAGCGAGTAGTCGAGGATCGCCGCGGCCTGGTGCGCGTGATTGTTGTCGACGACCGAATTGCCCTTCATATACATATACGATGCACCGGCTGCCAATGCCGGCGTGACCCGGTACTGCGCGCCGACCGAACCTTCGTAGACCGAAGCGCCGTTTGCTGAGTTGTGCACGGTCGTGAACAGCGCATTGGTGAACCACCCGCCGAACTTGTAATGCGCGCCGACGCCCCAGTTGCGTACGCTGACCTGCGGCGAACCCGCGGTGTAGTACTTGATGTTCGTGTAGGCCGCGTTCGCGCCGAACGAATTCGCCGCGTAATTGAGCGCGAAGCTGGTCGAATTGCCGGCGCCGATCGAGCCCGCCACGTTGCCGAAGCCGTACATCGCACCCGCGCTGAAGCCGTTGAAGATCGGCGTCACGTATTTGACCGAGTTGGAGATCCGCTCGCCTGCCATGCGGTCCCAGTCGAATGAGCCGGTCGCATTGCTCGGCAGCGCGAGCTTCTTGAACGGACCGGCACGGAACGCATAGAAGTGGCCCGAAATTTCGGCGGGGTCGTTGCCGCCGAAATAGAGCGCGTCCGTCATGAAGTCGTACTGGTTGCCGAGCGTGATCTTACCGGCGCGTTCGTTGGTGAGACCGACGAGCGCGGTGCGGCTGAACAGGCTTGCATTCGGCATGAACGAGCCATTGTTCACCTGAAACTGGTTGACGAGTTCGAAGATGGCCTTGGTGCCGCCGCCGAGATCTTCGGCGCCTCTCATGCCCCACAGATTCGGACCGTTGACGCCGTCGTCCATCTTCACGTTGCTCTTGCCCGACTGGTTGCTCACATAGGTGACGCCCGTGTCGATCAGGCCGAACAGCGTGACGCTGCTTTGCGCATGTGCCGCGCTTGCCATCAGGGTACTCGCGAGAATGGCGAGCGCGATTTGCGTCTTCTTCATCGTAATGATCTCCTTTTGTATTTAGTCCTGCGAAGTGCGGCGGCGTGTCATAGCCATGCCGGTCGCGGATCATGCGTAGCCGTGGCCATCGCCAGGAAAAAGGCGGCCGGTTGCAGAACGGGGCTCAATATAGTCGAGCCCGATGTTCGTAAGGAAGTGGTGCGGAGCGTGCGAAAAAGGCAATCGAGTGTGCGAACGCGGTGACGAAAATGCGGGGTTTACGCGCAGTAGCGAATGCGGCGGCATGCTGCGCGATCGCGGAGAATGCGTTGTAGTGCGTTGAAAACCCAGTGTTTTATTTTTATGTCACGTTTTGATGCTGTGCGTTTTTCGTAAAAGTTAAACGGCAATTCTGTAAAAATCGAAGTTCTCCGACACGCGTCGCGATAAATAAAAGAGAAAGCTTCGTGCATTACTTCGCAACGCGATTTCGCGTGGCGTTGGGTGTACGCCACAACTTCGCGGGGTGTGCGTCCGACACGTCAAGACGTTGCCGGAATGGCCGGCGCGATAAGCGCCGCGCAGCGCATTTCATTTTCTTACTTTTCATATCTAAAAAATTTATCGCTCGCGGTGATATGCGATTGCGTGCCGCGCCGGTATCGATTGTGGCGGGCGCGCGTAAGTCCTTGTAGCAAAGCGTGGCGCACACCGCTTTGCGCAATTACGAGATGCGCATGGCATCGCACACGCCTGGTTTCCGCTGTCGCTCCCTGTGGTTAACCCGCGATTTCACGCTGTTCACCGAATGGTTAACGTCGCGGCAAAACGAGACGAGCCGTCGCGAAACCGCGAACCCTATGGCCGCCATCAAGAGATCCACGACGTTTCCAAGAGCCGAAATATCAAAGAGGAGAGGTAAATCCATGAAGGTGAAGAACACGGCTGTCACTCAGCCTGGAACAACGCACAGAGGAGGTCAGGCATGAGAACCATGAATGCTCGCCATCTGCTCTCACGCATCCGGACCCGTACCGTTTCGCTGCTGACGCTGGCGGGCGTGTGCGCGACCGCTGCGATCGTCGCCGCATGCGGTGGTGGCGGCGGTGGCGGCACGCTTACCTATCCGACGCTGTCGGTCGTGCAACCGGTCGTCGATTGCGCGAAGCTCGCTGCGGTCGATATCACCGATATCGGCGGCGCGGGCAGCACGATCACGTCCGCGACCGTGACCAATGCGACGATCAATGGCGCGACCGTTGCGTTCTGTACCGTGAAGGGCACGCTCGCACCGTCGAATACGTTCGAAGTCGCGTTGCCGGTCAGCACGTGGACGCAGCGTTTCGCGGAACTCGGTTGCGGCGGCCTGTGCGGCAATCTGAGCGATCCGACCCAGCAAAGCTCGTTCAGCTTCACGTATCAATGCCCGCTGGTGCAGAAGGGCGGTTTCGTGACGGCGGCGACCGACATGGGCCACACCGGCTCCGATCAGACGTGGAGTTCGGACACGCAGAAGCAGGCCGACTTCGCGTATCGCGGCCAGCACATCACGACGCTCACCGCGAAGAAGCTGATCAAGGCTTATTACGGACAGCAGCAGAAGTACTCGTACTTCATCGGCTGTTCGGACGGCGGCCGTGAAGCGCTGATGGCCGCGCAACGTTACCCGACCGACTACAACGGTATCGTCGCCGGCGCACCGGCCGCGCACTTCCAGATCCAGAACTCGCTGTATCACGGCTGGAGCGTGAAGTCGCAAAGCACGACCGGCACCAGCGCGGGCAATGCGATCCTGTACGCCGATAAAGCCACGCTGCTGCACAAGGCGGTCGCGGCAGCTTGCGGCGGCGGCAGCGGCGCGGCCGATGGTCTGCTCGCCGATCCGCGTACCTGTCATTTCGATCCGGCCACGATCCAGTGCGCGAACAACGCGACCGACACGAGCAGCTGTCTGACCGCTGCCGAAGTGACGACCGCGAAGGCTATTTATAGCGGTCCGACCGATGCGACCACTGGCGAGTACATGCTGGCCGGTTCGCCGCAATACGGTTCGGAAGCGAACTGGGTTGGCGTCGAAGTGCCGACGACGAACTCGACCGACGCGCCGGTGCCCGTCACGAAGCTGTTCAGCTATTCGATCGTGACCGGCGCCTACAACCTGATCTTCACCGGTTCGCCGACGATGCCGACCATCGACACTTTCGGCTATACGGATGCAAGCTTCTACCCGACCTATCTGAAGGCGAATCATCCGTTCATCGATGCGACGAGCCCGGACCTGTCCGCGTTCCAGGCGGCCGGCGGCAAGCTGATTCTGTGGCACGGCTGGGCCGACCAGCACATTTCGCCGCTGTTCACGATCCAGTACTACGAAGCAATGCAGAAGACGATGGGCGATTCGAACGTCGATCAGTTCGCGCGTCTTTATCTGGTGCCGGGCGTCGCGCATTGCGGCGGCGGCGAAGGCTTCCCGAACATCGACCTCGTGACGTCGGTCACCAACTGGGTCGAGCAGGCGAAGGCGCCGAATTCGGTGATGACGTATCAAACCGATGCATCGAACAACGTGACGGCTTCGCGTCCGGTCTATCCGTTCCCGGCGGTCGCGAAGTACACCGGTTCGGGCGACTGGCACGACGGCGCGAATTACACGCAGGGCTCGCCGCTGTACAGCGCGGCGTCGCGCACGTGGGCCGGCTCGAGCTTCTACACGACCTACACGCCGAGCACGCGTGGCGTGGCCGCGCCGTAAGCGTTAACAGGCGGCTGTAACCGATCGAATAGCCGGCCTTCAGCGGCCGGTTCTTCTCCAAAGCGGAATGACCGTTGTCCCGGTCATTCCGCTTTTTCTATTCCCGCATGACCCGCGCGGCCGTTCTATGCGACTTCGTTCCCGCGTCATCAGTTCTATTTATCGAAGGGTGTGCGAACGAGCGGTCGTAAAGCCCGCTTTCGGCCCCTTATAGATGGGCTAAAACGCTTGTCGGGCGGGACTCCCGGTGGTTTGGCCGGGGCGCGGGAACGCTATGCGGAATCATAAAAACGCGGATACTCGCATCAGCCCTATGGTTAACCCGCGCTTTGGCAGTCGAATCGGCAAACGTACCTTCACGCCAGTTACTTGAAGAAGGCAACTGAGCGACCGTCGCCACGACGGTTACGGAATCGATGCAGTACGAACGCAGTGCGCAATTACGTGCTCCGAGCGCGCGATAAGACCAGTGATGGAGGCAGGAGATTCAAATGAGTGGAACCACGAGCGGTAAAAGAATTGATATCAAGGCGTTCATCGACGAACGGCCTATTTCGGCGTACCAATGGTTGCTGGTGGCGCTGTGCTTTCTGGTCGTGACCGCCGACGGGATGGACGTCGCGATCATGGGTTTCGTCGCGCCGTCGATCATTCACGACTGGGCCATTTCGCGTCCCGCATTCGGCCTCGTGATGAGCGCGGCGCCGATCGGTCTGGTGATCGGCGCATTGACCGCGGGTCCGGCATCGGACCGCATCGGCCGCAAGTGGGTGCTGATTACGTCGGTGTTTCTGTTCGGTGTGTTCACGATCGCGACCGCATTCACGCAATCGCCGCTGCAAATGGCCGTGCTGCGTCTGCTGACCGGTATCGGTCTCGGCGCCGCGATGCCGAACTCGACCACGCTGCTGTCCGAGTACGCGCCGCAGCGCAAGCGTGCATTGCTGATCACGGTGATGTTCACCGGCTTCAATCTCGGCTCGGCATTGATCGGTTTCGTGGCTGGCTGGCTGATCCCGGTGCATGGCTGGCGCTCGGTGCTGATCTTCGGCGGCGCGTTGCCGCTCGTGCTGATTCCGTTCCAGATCTGGCTGCTGCCTGAATCGGCCCGTCTGCTGGCGGTGCGCGGCGCGTCTTCGCAACGCGTCGGCGCGGTGCTCGGCCGCGTGTGCGGCGCGCGTTTCAACGGCGACGAAGTATTCGTGTCGAACGAACCGCCGCTGCCGACCCGCAAGCCGATCGGCGTGCTGTTCTCGCACGGCTACAGCACGATGACGATTGCGCTGTGGGTCACGTATTTCATGGGTCTGCTGGTGATCTACCTGCTGACCGGCTGGCTGCCGACGCTGATGAAGGACGCGGGTCTGACGGTCACGACCGCGGCGAACGTCACCGCGATGTTCCAGATCGGCGGCACGATCGGCGCGGTGCTGGTCGGCTGGATCATGGACAAGGCGCGTCCGGCGCCGGTGATCAGTACTGCGTATGTCGGCGGCGCGCTGTGCGTGCTCGCACTCGGCTATATCGGCGCGCTGTCGTCTTCGCTTACGCTGCTGGTATTCGCCGCGGGCTTCTGCATGAGCGGCGCGCAGACCGGTCTGAACGCGTATGCGCCGGGCCGTTATCCGACCGTCGCGCGGGCCACCGGCGTCAGCTGGATGCTCGGCATGGGCCGTTTCGGCAGCATCTTCGGCTCGGCGATCGGCGGCGCGCTGCTCGGTCTGGGCTGGCAATTCGGCGCGATTCTGGCGATGCTGGCGATTCCGGCCGCGCTCGCCGCGATCGCGATCCTGGTGAGCCAGCGCGTGAGCAACGTGGCGTCGGCGGCGCAGCCGAATACCGCGCACTGATGCACGCGTAATAACGAACTCGCAATAAGAAATCCGGCGCGCGCGCAATCCGCGCGCGCCGTCAGGGCAAATCATTTATTGAGGAATCACGGTGATCATCGACATTCACGGCCACTACACGACCGCGCCAAAAGCGCTGGAAACGTGGCGCAACCGCCAGATCGCGGGCATCAGGAATCCGTCCGAAATGCCGAAGGTCTCGGAGTTGCAGATCAGCGACGACGAGCTGCGCGAGTCGATCGAAAGCAACCAGCTGAAACTGATGCGCGAACGCGGTCTCGATCTGACGATCTTCAGCCCGCGCGCGAGCTTCATGGCGCATCACATCGGCGACTTCGAAGTCTCGAGCACGTGGGCGGCGATCTGCAACGAGCTGTGCTATCGCGTGAACCAGCTGTTCCCCGATCGTTTCGTGCCGGCCGCGATGCTGCCGCAAAGTCCGGGTGTCGATCCGGCCACCTGCATTCCCGAACTCGTCAAATGCGTCGAGCAGTACGGCAATGTCGCGATCAATCTGAATCCCGATCCGTCCGGCGGTCACTGGACCAGCCCGCCGCTGTCCGACCGTTCGTGGTATCCGATCTACGAGAAGATGGTCGAGTACGACATTCCGGCGATGATTCACGTGAGCACGAGTTGCAATGCGTGCTTCCACACCACCGGCTCGCATTATCTGAATGCGGATACGACCGCGTTCATGCAATGCCTGACCTCGGACCTGTTCCGCGATTTTCCGACGCTGCGTTTCATCATTCCGCACGGCGGCGGCGCGGTGCCGTATCACTGGGGCCGTTTCCGCGGACTTGCGCAGGAACTGAAAAAGCCGCTGCTGAAAGACCATTTGCTGAATAACGTGTTCTTTGATACCTGTGTCTATCATCAGCCGGGTATCGATCTGCTGACGAAGGTGATTCCGGTCGACAACATCCTGTTCGCGAGCGAAATGATCGGCGCGGTGCGCGGGATCGATCCGGAGACGGGCCACTATTTCGACGACACGAAACGCTATGTCGAAGCGGCGCATGTCGCGGCCGAAGATCGTCAGAAGATTTATGAAGGCAACGCGCGGCGCGTTTATCCGCGTCTCGATGCAATGCTCAAAGCGAAGGGGCTGTAATCATGTATGAACTCGGAGTCGTTTATCGCAACATCCAGCGCGCGGATGCGGACGTGGCCGCCAAACTCGGCGCGCTCGGTTCGGCCACCGTGCACGAAGCGATGGGCCGCACCGGCCTGCTGAAGCCGTATATGCGGCCCATTTATGTCGGCGCGCGCGCGAGCGGCACCGCGGTCACCGTGCTGCTGCAGCCGGGCGATAACTGGATGCTGCACGTCGCGGCCGAACAGATCCGCCCGGGCGACGTGGTCGTCGCGGGCGTCACCGCGGATTGCACCGATGGTTATTTCGGCGATCTGCTCGCGACCAGCTTCAAGGCGCGCGGCGCGCACGCGCTGATCATCGACGCCGGCGTGCGCGACGTCAGCGTGCTGACCGAGATGAATTTCCCGGTGTGGAGCAAGGCGATTTCCGCGAAGGGCACGGTCAAGGCGACGCTCGGCTCGGTGAATATTCCGGTGGTCTGCGCGGGCGCGCTGGTCACGCCGGGCGACGTGGTCGTCGCGGATGACGACGGCGTGGTCGTGGTGCCGGCCGCGGCGGCGTCGGCAGTGCTGGAAAAGGCGGCCGCGCGCGAAGCCAACGAAGCGGCAAAGCGCGCGAAGCTCGCCTCCGGCGTGCTCGGTCTCGACATGTACGACATGCGCGGCACGCTCGAGCAGGCCGGCCTGCGTTACAAGGACTGACGGCCGTGGTCGCGCTGACGAACGGGCAGCACGTGGCGCTGCCGATCACCGGCATTTCGTCGATGGCGACCCGCCAGGTGCTGGCCGAACTCGTTGCCGCGTACGAGCGGCGCAGCGGTCAGGCGGTGACGATCGAATCGGTCGGCGGCGTCGATGCGGCGCGCCGCGTTGAGGATGACGAAGTATTCGACATCGTCGTGCTCGCGGCGGATGCGATCGAGCGGCTGGTGGTGTCCGGCTGTGTCGAGCCGGCAAGCCGGGTCGGTGTCGCGCGTTCGGGCATCGCGGTCGCGGTGGCGGCCGGTAGCGCGCGCCCGGACATCGGCAGCGAAGCGGCGCTGCGCAACGCGGTGGTCGGCGCGCGCAGCATCGGTTATTCGACCGGGCCGAGCGGCACGCATCTGCTCAAGCTGTTCGAGCGCTGGGGGATTGCCGAACAGATTGCGCCGCGGCTCGTGAAGGCGCCGCCGGGTGTGCCGGTCGGTGGGCTCGTCGCGCGTGGCGACGTTGCGTTGGGTTTTCAGCAGTTGAGCGAACTGATTCACGTGCCGGGTATTGCGGTACTCGGCGAATTGCCGCCCGATGTGCAAGCCACCACGGTGTTCACCGCCGCGATCTGCACGCTCGCGCGTCAGCGCGAAGCGGCGCAGGCGTTGCTGGCCTTTCTGGTTTCGCCGGAGGCCTCCGGCGCGAAGCTGGCCAATGGGATGACGCCGGCCTGACAGCCGTCAGCAGGTTGCAGCTTGGGCCATTCGGGCCTTCCTTTCTCGCGGTCCAAGTTCCCCGCATATATATGCCTCGACATCGCGATTCACCGCGATGTCGAGCGCCGCATTCTCTTTTCTTCGGCTATTAAAGCCATTCATTTGCGTCGTCGATGTAGGGTTTTTGTAAGGGCCGTACGCGATTTGCCAGGGAAAAGTGTCATACACTTTTGCCGGAATGTCCTGTAGTATCGGCGGCCAGTCAGCGGTCTTATCGCTGACGGCGAGCGGTTGGCGGTTGGCTCATGGCCTTTTGCCGACCTTAAGCGGCGCTGTGTCTGTGGCCTTTCCGGAGAACCCAAATCGATACCCGCGCTTTTCTTCCCGCAGATACCGTTGGCCGCTCGGGCGAGACCGTCGAGCGCATTGCGGAAGAACTCAAGACCCGCATTCTCGAAGGACGTTTCGCGCCCGGCCAGCGCCTGATTTCGCGCGACGTGGTCGAAGAACTCGGTATCAGCCGCGGTTCGCTGCGCGAAGCGTTTCGCCGCCTCGAAGCGGACGGCCTGATCGAGGTGGTGCCCAATCGCGGCGCGGTGGTCCGCAAGCTCTCGCATGCGGAAGTGCGCCACGTGTTCCAGATTCGCGAAGCACTCGAAGGGCAGGCCGCGCGACTCGCCGCACAAAACATCGGCGAGGCCGACAATCGCCGCCTTCTGACCGAAGTACTCGAAGCAGGGCGCCGCCACGAAGAGCGCCCGGTGTTTCAGCAATTCGTTATCGACAACCGCGCGTTTCATCAGGAGATCGTCAGGATCTCCGGTAATCCGCTGCTGGGCGAATTGATCGATAAATATCAGTTACCGGTTTTCATGATCCAGTTGCGCCAGAACATCGGCAGCGACCAGCTGATCCGCAATTCGCTCGCCGAGCATGAGGACATCGCGGCGGCGATTCTGGCCGGCAATGGCGATGCCGCTTATGACGCGATGAAACGCCATCTGTGGCATTCGGCGAACCTGATTCTGTCTTTACCCGGCATGCCCCAGGAGGGTGTGCGGATGTCGGCGGCCTGAGCGCGGTCCGGCTGCGTTTGCAGCACGGGCAAACAGTGAGCGGCGATATGAGGAGTACGAATATGTCGCGACACGGCAATCGCATGCGGCACAGAGTGCGTCTGTCGCAACTCGCGCAAACGTGTGCGCCGATCCGCCGCCATTGCAATCTGAATGAAAAGAATCCGGAGGAGACACACGAACGCATTCCCGCTGCCGTAACGCAACGCGTAATCACATAACAATGACTGGCCCGGCTACTGATGCAAAGAGCGGGCCCAGCATGGAGAAGACAATGAGCCTCAGATACAGACTGTTGGGATTGACCTGGCTGCTGCAGTTCGTCAACTACCTCGACCGGGTCAGCATTTCGGTCGCCGCGCCGTCGATGATGAAAACGCTGCAACTCGACGCGAGTCAGATCGGCCTGATTTTCGGCGCGTTCGCGGTCGGCTACGCGGTGATGCAATTGCCCGGCGGGATGCTGTCGGATCGCTTCGGCGCGAAGACGATGCTGGTCGGCGCGCCGCTACTGTTCTCGATCTTTACCGGCCTGACCGGCCTCGCGTCGACGGTCGGCGTGCTGATTCTGGTGCGCTTCTGTTTCGGTCTTGCCGAAGGCTCGAGCAACGCCGCCGTCTACAAAGTGGTGTCGGACAATTTCAGCACCAAGGAGGCGGCCCGCGCGCACAGCGTATGGTTGAGCGCGCTCGCACTCGGTCCCGCGTTCGTCGCGCCGGTCGTCGTGATGCTGCTGACCGTCAGCACGTGGCGCCATGTGTTCTATTTCTTCTCGGTGCCGGGCGTGCTCGTGTCGCTGCTGATCCTGTTGCTGATTCCGGGCAGAAAAGCCGCGGCCGTGACGGAGCGGGTCGAGCGCGCGGAGCGTCGCCGGCAATGGGGCGAGATTCTGCAGAAGAAGACCACGTGGCTGCTGTTCGTCGCGTATCTGACGTTCAATATCGGCTACTGGGGTTTCGTCGGCTGGATGCCGACCTATCTGGCGATCCAGCGGCATATCGATCTGAAGACGCTGGGCTACGCGGCTTCCGTGCCGTATCTGTTCGGCTTTCTCGGTCTGATGGTGTTCGGCACGCTCGGCAGCGGCGCGCTGCATCGCCGGCGTCCGCTGCTGGTTGCGGCGGGCGGCGTCGGCGCCGCGTGCGCGCTATATCTGACCTTCACCTGCAACGATGTGATGACCTGTCTCGCCGGTTTGTCGGCTGCGGCGTTTCTGCTGTACGGAATGTTGTCGCCGTATGCGAGTCTCGTGTCGCACTTCTCGCCCGAGCAGGCGCGCGGCGGTTTCGCGGGGCTGATCAACACCGGCGGTCAGATCGGCGGGATGGCGTCGCCGCTGGTGGTCGGCTATCTGGTGAAGGCGAGCGGCTCGTTCAACGACGGCTTCCTGTTCATGATCGTCGCGATGGTGATCAGCGCGTTGAGCTTTGCGATGCTGCAACCACATATCGCGCGCAAGTCGGCGGCATTGGTGAACGCGCAGGCCTGAGTCGCGCGAGATTGGTACGCCGGAATCGATGGCCGATTCAAAGCACTACGAATGACCACGCCGCGCTGCCTGCGAATGCACGCCAGTGCAGGCGGCGCAGGCAGCTCAGGCAGCGCACGCTCAGGTCAGCAGCTTGCCCCACTCGTAATCGATGCTGTCCGGTTTGAACGGCAGCACGCCCGCGCCGGGTGTGAAGGTCAATTCGCCGAAATAGACCTTGTCGTCCGGCGCGTACAGATCGACACGCACATAGTCGAAGTCTTCGCACAGCCGCCCGGCGACCTCCAGTACCTTGTCCAGATGCGGGGGGCGCGGCGCCGGCACCGGGCTGCGCGTATAGGGGCCGATTTGAATGTCGAGGCGATTCCAGTCGACGTCGTACACGTCGCCATGCGTCGCATTGCCGAAGCGATCCGAAATCACCAGCAGATACATGGTGGGCCGCTGGCCCGGACACCCGTTGAAGCAGTGCAGCTTGAAATCCGCCGGAATCTGGCCGCGCTGGTCGAGCAGCAACTGTTCGAAGAAGATGCGCGGCTCGATGGTCCGGTAGTGGCGTTCGCGCGCGACGTAGTAGAACTCGGTCTGCAGCCACTTATCGGCAAGCGCTTTCAATTCTTCGAACGAGGTGTCCGATCTGTTTCTGACGATTTCGACAAAGGTACTGCCATGATTGGCCTTCATCACGAAAGCATCGGGCAGCGCGTCGAATACTTCGCGCGTGAACGCATCCGGCGCGCACAGAAGCGGTATTAAATGCTGCTCGCCGATCTTGTCGGCAATATATTCCCGTACCAGCAACTTATCCGTCAGCGGAATATAACGAGGATCGGGGTGCAGATTGCGTTGGAGAATCTTTTCGTTGAACGTCGTCGGATGCAGCAGATTCGGGTAACGGCCAATGCACTTGTGATGCAACAGACTCACGAATAGCGAGTCCGGCAGCAATGTCTTCGCGACTTCCTTCAGTTTCTTCGTTCGCGACGGCGTTTGAGCTGTGCCCTCATGCGCGTGCTCGGCCTGTACCGGCGGCCGCTCCGCCAGAACGGCGGCGCCCGCATGGTCGTCGATCTGTCCGAAAACGTTGAGTTTCGGCGCGACTGCCGCATCCTCCTCGTCGAGCTCGGCGGATTTAAGGATTGTCATATTGTTATTTCCCTTTGGGTGGTCGAGGCGATTCATCGCAACAAAACATTGCAACGAGTCATCGCACCCGGAAAGACAAAGGTTTGAGGTCAGACCGTGGCGGGGACCTGTCGCAACATCTCGGTCGCGGCGCTCCAGCTCTGTTCAGGCGTGAGCCAGCGTTCTTCGGACTCCACGTGCTGCTGCGCGCGGAATTGGGTGGGCGCCATTCCGTAGCGCTCCTTGAACAGACGGCCGAGCCGGTTACCGTCGCCCATCCCGCAGCGGCGCGCAATCTTGTCGACTGGCAGATCGGTGTTCTTCAGCATCGAGCAGACAATCTCGAAACGGGTACGCAACAGATATTCGAGCGGCGTCATGCCGAATTCGCACTTGAAGCGGCGCTGGAAATTGCGTTTGCTCATTGCGACCGACTCGGCCGCCTGCGCGACCGAAATCGCCTTGCTGTAGTTCTCCTTGATCCACCGTGCCGACTCGCGAATCTTCTCGGTGGTGGTGGTGATATTCGCATCGTCGTATTCGGTGCGGCTCTTTTCGACGTAGCCCGCCTGCAGAATACGGCCGATCTTGCGGGCGGTGTCGGTATTGATATCGCGCTCGATCTGCGCGAGCGCGAGATCGGTGGGCGTGACGCTGCTTTGCGAGCGCGCGGCATCGCCGCTGTCATCGAACAGAAATATCGGTACCGTCGATTGCAGTGGATCGTTGCAGATCACTGCAAGGTTTGCTCCTTGCTGCATGCCGAACGAAGCGATCGATCCCTGTAAAGAGATCCATGACAGGAAGCGATCGTTTGATTCCGCCACTTCGCTCACGTCGCGACAGGCGACGAAGAACGCATGGAAATCGGCGAGGCAGTAGCGTTCGAGCCCTTGTGTCCAGATCGAAATACCGGACGAACTCGTGACGAGACCGCCGCCGTCGGACACGACGGTGAACTTATAGGGCGGCTCTTCACCGCCCGCCTTTTTGAATTCGTTGGCAAGGCGAAAGGCGTCGCCGATCGCTCCGGTACTTGCCATCGAGCAGTCTTGAAAGACGAATAGACCAATGTGCTTCATCACGCGAGGTTCTCCAGACGGGAAAATCTACGCTTGAGATTAGCGCATCGAAGTGTGACAGACGAGTCTGGCCGGGTCGCGTGGTGTTTTGGCGTAATCGACAGGGGCGAAGAAATTCTTACTTGCGATTTCTTTAAATTGGTTCTAATACTTAACACACTAGGGAAGATTTTCTTTTGCCAATTTCACGCAGTGGGGTCGAAAAACGCTGCGAAAATCATGCCGAATGCGCCATCTGGCAATGGATTGCGGCCGAACGAGACGGGTTGAGCGGAATTCTTCGGAACTGAAGAGGGCGCTGGGGTTCTGGCGCGTTGTACGGGTTTCACCGTATAACTCTGTTACACCAATTGCACATCGCAACAACGCTTTCTGTCAACGTCTCGCGCCGTAAATTGCTCCACAGAATCGGCCAATAGCACCCGACTTTGCGCCCCTGCCGAAAGTCCGGCGCTTTCCCCACCTATGCTTCAGCGCAACATCCAAAGAAGAAGTGCCTCTCGCGAATGGGGCTATGGACCTGTGTGTCTACGAACTCGCGAGGAGCGCATTCGGCCACGCCGTGGTGGATAGCCATAGGTGTGCAGCCTGCCGGCGTTCGAGAGGTCCCGAACCCGGTTCCCCGACCTAACCCGACACAGCACGTCGCTTCGCCGTGCTACCCGCCAATTCAGCTCGTTTCTGGAGCGGTGGTGCTCATGACGATGTGGCGACGTAAAGCGATCGTCGATTGCTTTGCCTATTAACCTGCAAGGATCAGACCGGTGGATTACTACCCGCAAAATTCGCTCTATCCCGCTGTCGACAGCGAGCGCAGGCAACTCACAGCCAGTGGGATGCTCACATTGATGCGCGACCACGTGTGGGAGATCGTCGTAACGACGGTCGTCGTGCTCACGCTGGCCGTCGCCTATCTGTTGATCGCCACGCCGATCTATTCCAGCGACGTGGTCGTGCGCGTCGATCCGCCCGAACCCAATGCGCTGGGACTTGCTTTGCAGACCCAGGAAGCGCTGCCGCCGCCCGCGCCGTCTCCCGTTACGGAAGCCGCGGTGATGCAGAGCCGCGCGGTATTGCAGCCGGTCATCGATCAATTCCGCTTTGACGTGTCGGTGAAACCGCATCAGGTTCCGGTGCTCGGCGCGATCGCCGAAAAGTTCTCGACGCCGGGGCATCCGTCGGCGCCGTGGCTGGGATTGAAATCCTACGCGTGGGGTGGCGAGCGCGTACAGATCGGCTCGCTGGACGTGCCGCGCGATCTCGAAGAAGAGAAGCTCACGCTGGTGGCCGGCGAGCACGGCGCTTTCGAATTGCTCAATCCGTCCGGCGAGCTGCTAGTGAGCGGCACGGTGGGCACGCCCGTCAAACAGAATGGCGTATCGATGCTGCTGAAAGAACTCGCCGCGCGTCCCGGTACGAAGTTCGAAGTGATTCGCTGGAATGAACTGGACGCGGTCAAGAATTTTCAGAACGCGGTGAAAGTCGGCGACAAGGTCAAGGATTCGGGACTGCTGCAAATCCAGTATCGCGACAAGGATCCGGATAAGGCCGCGGCCGTCGCCAATGCATTGGGCCAGCAATATCTGAATTCGGCGATTGCCAGCCGCCAGTTGAACGATACCCAGACTCTGCAGTTCATCAACGGCGAATTGCCGCGACTGCTCGGCGATCTGCGTAAATCGGAAGAGGCGCTGAAGAACTACCGCTCGAATGCGCAATCGATGCAGCCGACCAACGAAGCGCAAGCGTATCTGCAAGGCGGCCTCGAGCTCGACAAGCAGATCGCGAGTCTGCAATTGCAGCGCACGCAAATGCTCGAACGCTATACCGAGCAGAGCCGCTGGGTGCAAAACATCGACCAGCAGCTGGCGCAACTGAAGGCCGCGAAAGGGAAGTTCGACACGCATTTCAGCGGCATGCCCGCCTCCGAGCGCGCGAGCGTCGATCTGCTGCGCGCGCAGAAGGTCGCCGAAACGGTTTATCTCGGCATGGTGCAGAAGGCTCAGCAATTGCAGGTGCGGCGCGCGAGCACGACCGGCGGCGCGCATATTCTCGATCAGGCGCTGACCCCGCATCGTCCGGTGATGCCGCAGCCGCTGCTGGTGCTGGGCGGCGGGCTGGTACTCGGTGTGCTGTCCGGTGTCGTGATGGTGTTCATGCGTCGCCACGTGATGATCGGCGTGACGGATCCGCGTTTTATCGAACGTCAGATGAGCGTGCCTGTATTCGGTGAAATCCTGTTCAGCCAGCAGCAGTCGCTGCTCGATCGCAACGCGACGAGTACTTTGCGCAAATCGCTGCCGGCGGCGGCCGCGCATGGCGGCCCGCCGATGCACAAGGGGCTGCACGACATCCAATTCAATGCCGGCGAGAACAACCGGATTCTGGCCGCGCGTTTCCCGCACGACAGTTCGGTCGAAGCGCTGCGCAGCGTGCGTACCGCGATGACGCGCGATCTCGCGCGGGCGCGCAACAACATCATGATGATCATCGGGCCGACGCCTTCGGCCGGCAAGAGCTTCGTCGCCGCGAATCTGGCGATCCTGCAGGCGGAAGTCGGCTCGCGTGTCGTACTGATCGATGCCGACATGCGGCGCGGTCATCTGGCTTCGCTATTTAATGAGGCCAATCGCGGCGGTCTGTCCGAAGTGCTGTCCGAGCGGATGCCGCTGCGTAGCGCGCTGCGCGCGACCGGTATCGACGGCCTGACGTTCCTGTCGTGCGGCGTGCGCCCGGAGAACCCGGCGGCACTGCTGATGAAGCCGCGCTTCAAGGAATTGCTGGAGCGGCTGTCGACCCAGTTCGATCTGGTGATCATCGATACGCCGCCGTTCCTCGCGGTCACCGATGCGTCGATTATTGCGAGCGATGCGGGCTCGTCGCTGCTGGTGCTGCGCTCGGGCATGCAGAGCGAAGAGGAAATCGCCGACACGGTCAAGAAGGTCGATCGCGCGGAAGGCCGGATCGCGGGCGCGGTGTTCAACGGCATTCCGTTGCGCCGGAGCACCAAAAACTACGACTACGAAACCAATTACGCCAGCGACTTCGGCGAGGACGACGTCACGCACCAGGCGCCGCACGGTGCGTGAGCAGCTTGCAATTGAACATAACAAACAGGAAGGAAAGGGCAATTGAGCGGCTTGCGACGGCGTAAAACGGAGAATCAGCAGATGGCCTTTGCAATCAACGGAAAGTTTACTTCGCAGTCCGTCACGGGGGTTCAGCGCGTTGCGTATGAACTGACGCGGGCGATGCAGATGAACTCCGGCCCCGGCGACGAGCCGGAGCTGTTGGTGCCGCAGAACGCGGTGGCGCCGGGCGCGTTGCTGCAGCCGCAGCGGCGGGTGCCGGGGCTGCGCGGCACGCTGTGGGAGCAGATCACGCTGCCGCTCGCGGCGCGCGGGACCACGCTGCTCAGTCTGTGCAACACCAATCCGTTGTTCAAGCGCGGCCAGGTCGTGATGGTGCACGACATGGCCGTGTACGACGTGCCCAATGGCTTCTCGAGAGAATTCCGGCTCTGGTACCGGCTGTGCTTTTCGTTGCTGCCGCGTACCCAGCCGACGGTTCTGACCGTCTCGACGTTCTCGAAGATGCGCATCTGTCACCATCTGAAGATCGACGAATCGCGCGTGAAAGTCGTAACGCCGGGCGCCGATCATCTCGACCGGATCGTCGCGGACCCCGCGGTAATTCAGCGCCTCGAATTGAATAAGGACGCCTATTGCGTGATCGTCGGCAGTCTCGATCCGCGCAAGAACCTGCAAGGCGTGCTCGATGCGATCGAGCGGCTCGACCATCTGGCCGGCGTCAAATTCGTGATCGTCGGCGGCAAGAACTCGCGCATTTTCAGCGGCGACGGCGCGGAACCGCCCGCTCGCTCGCGGCGCATCGTGTGGGCGGGATTCGTATCGGACGGCGAATTGAAGTCGCTCTACGAGAATGCCGGCTGTCTCGTGTTTCCATCGCTGTACGAAGGATTCGGTTTGCCGCCGCTCGAAGCGATGTACTGCGGCTGCCCGGTGATCGCGTCGGCGCGTACGTCGATTCCGGAAGCGTGCGGGGATGCCGCGATGTATTGCGAGGCCACCTCGGCCGACGACATCGCCGCGAAAATCACCCAGATGATGAGCGACCCGGAATTGCGCCAGCGCTACCGAAGCGCCGGCCTCGCGCATGCGCGCGAGTATCGCTGGGAGCGTTCCGCGCAAAAGGTACTGGACATTCTTCACGGTCAGACCGGCAACCGGCTGGCCAATCTGGCGCCGCGTGCGTCGGCGAGCTAGCAATGGGCGGACACGAACATGAATCACGTGAAAACCCGTGCAGGTCGAAGACGTGCATTGCGCGCGCTTGCCGCGCTCGCCGCAGGCGGCGTGTTGCCGTTGGCGCGTAGCACACCCGCGTATGCATTGGCGCAGAATGCCCAGCCGCCGCGCGCCGCTGCCGGCGCGCGCATGATGACCGATCTGATTGGCACCAACGGCTGGGCCGGCTCGCCGGCCGACCTCGAGATGTGGCGCGCAATGGGCATCAGCTGGGGGCGCGGCTCGGTGGGGCCGGGGCAACCCGACCGGCGCGGCGAGAACATGCGGATCGACAAGACCGGTTCCGCATTCGATAGCGATCTACCGTCGGTACTGATTAGCAACGACCGCAACGACATCGGTTCGCTGCTGCTGCTCGGCTATACGCCGGGATGGAATGCGAGCGTGCCGGGCGACGGCAATTCCGCGCCGGTCGATGTCGGCCCGTGGGAGCAATACGTCGAGGCGGTGGTCCGCAAGTACTCGGCGCCCCCGTATAACCTGCGCTATTTCCAGATCTGGAACGAGGCGGCCGGCAAGCTGTCCGGCGGACTGCCGCAGGCGACGTTCTGGCACGGACCGCATTTCGACAAGGACCAGAAGCGCGCGAAGCCTTACGAGCGCGCAATGCAGGACTACGTCGAGAAGATTCATCTGCCGGCCGCGCGGATCATTCGCAAGTATCACGCGTACATCGTGTACGGCGGCTGGCCGGATCAGGGCGGTCTGGATAACTTCCAGCGCTGGCTCGAATACCGCAGCCCGGCATCGAAGGAACGGATGCTCGACTGGGTCGATTACATCGACACGCATTATCTGCCGGTGGCCGACATGGAGTCGCTTTATCAGCAGTACGTGAAGAACGGTCCGGCGCGCGGTATCTGGCAAACCGAGATCGGCGACGAGTACATGAAGGACCCGCATTATCTGCCGCGTTATTTCTTCGATTTCGCGGTGTGGGCGCTCGACAGGCAGTGGGACGATCCGAACAAGTACGTGTCGATGATCTATCACTGGGACGGTTTCGAACCGTTCCGTCTGACTCATCGCGGGCCGCCGGCGCGAACGTACAACGTGTCCGGCCGCAGTCTCGTCGTGCTGCGTCAGACCGCCGGCGGCGAGCTCGCGAGTTTCGCGAAACCCGTGCAGGCGGGCCCGGGGGTTGCTGCGAAAGCTCTATTGTCCGGCCGCGATCTGGTGCTGCAGGTCAGCGCGAATGCGGGCTGGCAGGAACTTGGCATCGGCGGCTTGCAGGCGTTGCGCGAAGGCTCGGTAAAGACCGCTTTTATCGATGCGCTCACCGGCGAGACCAGCGCGTCGAACCAGCTGGCAATCAGTTGGGACAACGATCTGATGAAACTGCGTTTCAGAGTACCCGACCGGGTCAACGGCGCACGCAACAACCCACCGAAACATCTGGCTTATCTGGTGGTGCGCAATGCAGCGTAGCGCGTCGCATCACCCTACATCGTGTGTTTTACGACCGCTGGGAACCGGCGGATCGAATTTGACCGATAGCGTCGAGGCATCATGAAAAACGTCACCATTGCGATCTGTAATTACAACTACGAACGCTATCTGGCCGCGGCGATCGACTCCGCGCTCGCGCAGGATTATCCGGCGACCAAAGTGATGGTCGTCGACGACGGCTCGACCGACGGCTCGCGCGCGATCATCGAACGCTATGGCGAGCGTGTGCAAACGGCCTTCAAGAGTAATGGCGGGCAGGTGTCCGCGTACAACCATGCGATTGAACTGCTCGACAGCGAATACGTGATCTTTCTCGATTCGGACGACGTGCTGTATCCGAGCGCGGTGTCCGAGGTGATGCGACTGTTCGAAGCGGGCGCATGGGCCAAGGTGCAATTCCGCCTCGACGTGATGGATAGCGAAGGCACGCGCACCGGTGCGTCGGTGCCCAATAGCGAGCCGCCGCCCGACTGCGGCAAGCTGCTGCGCGCCGGCTGGCTGTATCCGTCGCCGCCCGCATCGGGCAACGCTTACCGGGTGAGCGCGCTCAGGCAGATCTTTCCGGTCCCGGAAGAGGGCGTTAATCGCTATGGCGCGGACTTTTACGCGATCTATGGCGTCGCGCTAACGGGCCCGATCGCGACCGTGCCGAAAGCACTCGGCGGTTACCGCGTGCACAACGCGGGCAGCGAGACGGTGTCGTTCGCCAATTCCGAGCAACTGACGAAAGCGCCGCGCGCATTCAGCATGCGCTGGGCAATTCTGCGCAATCTCGCGCGGGACCGGCTCGACATCGAATTGCCGGCGAGCTTTCTCGACTTTTCGCTCGAGAAAGCGACGTTCTGCTCGAACGTCTATCACGCGCGGCTATTTTCGCGGTGGCGCTGGATGCTGCGCGATTCGCGCAGCTATCTGCATACGATCGTCGCGAATCCGTTCTGGGGGCCGAAGAAAAAGCTCGGCACGCTGGTGCTTTCCGGTCTGTGTCTGGTGCCTTACTCGCCGTTGTCCGATTTCGCGGTGCGTTACATCGCCAACCCGCTCGCGCGTCGCCGCGCGGTCGGCCGATGAGCGCGAAGGAGGAAGGGATGAATCGACGCGCGAGCGCGAATGTAATTGCCTTCGTGTACGGCGGCTATCTGATGAGGTACGTGTACCTCATCATCGTCGTGCCGTTCTATGGGCGGGTACTCGGCGTGGCCGAGTACGGTCGCGTGCTGGCGTCGATGTCGCTGATGAACGTGATCTGGATGCTGGTCAGTTACGGCTTCACGTTCGTCGGGATGCGCGAGGTGTCGAAAGCGAAGTCGGCGCAGGAGTGCAACGAGATCTATTCGCTGCATGTCAGTGCGCGGCTATTGCTGGGTCTGCTCGGCGCGGTGATCGGCGTGGTCGCGACGATGTGTTCGCCGGTGTTGTCCGAGCGGCCATTGATCGGCTTTCTCGCGACCGCGCTCGGGATCGTGTCGGCACTCAATCTCGGTTGGCTATTCCAGGGCCGCCAGCACTTTCGCACGCCGATCATGATCGAGGTATTCGGCTTCGCGCTGAGCCTCGTATTGGTGCTCACGTTCGTGAAGGGTCCGGGCGACGCGGTGTGGGTACTGGCCGCGCTGCTGATCGCCGGGATTGCGTCGTCGATCATTTCTTACGGAATGACGACGTGGCAACTCGGTTGGCCGCGTCTGCGGCTGACCGGTGTCGTGCCGCTGGTGCGCAATTCGACGATGCTGTTCTGCTATTCGTCCGGCTCGGTCGTACTGACCGCGTCGTCGACGTATCTGCTGACGCTGCTGTCGACACCCCAACAGGTCGGCTATTTCGGCGCGGCCGAGCGCTTCGCGACGATTGGCCTGAGTCTGATGGGACCGGCCTCGCAGGTGTTCATTCCGACCATCTCGCGGCAGCTCGCCGAGGGCGACAAGGAAGGCGCGCATGTCACGACGCGTCGCGGCGCAACGCTATTGATCGGCTATGGGATGCTGGTTTTCTGCGGCGCGCTGACCTTGTCGCCGTTCGTGCTGCCGCTGATTCTCGGCCCCGCGTTCGAGCCCAGCGCGCATGTATTGCAGGTGTTCGCGTGGATGTTTCCGTTTGCGGCGTTCAACGAGTTCGTCGCGTTTTATGTATTCGTACCGCGCAAGAAGGACCGGCTGCTCGCGATCGCGGGTGTGGCGTCGGGTGTGTTCAATCTGGTCTCGGCTCTGGCGCTCGCGCCGCATTTCGGCGCGCTCGGCATGGCGTCCGCGCGGGTGATCGGCGAAGCGACGCTGGCGGTGATCCTGCTCGGGGTGATGATCCGCCTCGAACTGGTGCACCTGCTGCCGGGTGCCGAACGCGCGTTGCAGCGGGTGCGCGTCGTGTGTGGGCTGCGTCCGCAGACGGGCGGTGCGAAAGACGATTGATGCCACCACTCGCGGGTGGTGTCGAAGTCGATGTGAAATGTCACGGGAGGGCGAAGTGAAAGTCGCTATTGTTCATGATTGGCTGGTGGTCTCGGCGGGCGCCGAGAAGGTGTTGAAAAACATCATCGAGTGCTTCCCGAATGCGGACATCTTCTCGATTGTCGATTTTCTCGAAGATCGCGAATGCGTGAAGGGAAAGTCCGTCAACACGTCGTTTATCCAGCGCCTGCCGTTCGCGCGCAGGAAATATCGCGCCTATCTGCCGTTGATGCCGATTGCGATCGAGCAGCTCGATCTGAGCAGCTACGACCTCGTGATCTCGAGCTCGCATGCGGTGGCCAAAGGCGTGCTGACCGGGCCGAACCAGGTGCATATCAGCTATGTGCATTCGCCGATCCGCTATGCGTGGGATTTGCAGCATCAGTACCTGCGCGAATCGAATCTGAATACCGGGCTGCGCTC
The DNA here is from genome assembly GCF_001931485.1 of Burkholderia sp. SRS-W-2-2016. Taxonomy (GTDB): domain Bacteria; phylum Pseudomonadota; class Gammaproteobacteria; order Burkholderiales; family Burkholderiaceae; genus Paraburkholderia. The sequence goes on from NZ_MSDV01000023.1 coordinate 254,007, forward strand.
GGCGATGGCGCGGGTGCTGCTGCATTACATTCGCGGCTGGGATTCGCGCTCCGCGAATGGCGTCGATCATCTGGTCGCCAATTCGCAGTTCATCGCGCGGCGGATCAAGAAGGCGTATCAGCGCGACGCGACGGTGATTTATCCGCCGGTCGATCTGGCAAAAATGACGGTCGGCACGCAGAAAGACGACTTCTATGTGACCGCGTCGCGGATGGTGCCGTACAAGCGTATCGATCTGATCGTGCAGGCCTTTTCGAAGACGCCCGAGCGCAAGCTGGTGGTGATCGGCGACGGCCCGGAAATGAAACGGATCAAATCGGTGGCGGGCCCGAACGTCGAGATCCTCGGCCATCAACCGTCCGACGTACTGGTCGATCATTTGCGGCGCGCACGCGCGTTCGTGTTCGCGGCGGAAGAAGATTTCGGCATTTCGGTGGTCGAAGCGCAGGCGTGCGGCACGCCGGTGATCGCATTCGGACGCGGCGGCGCGCTCGAATCGGTGATCGGTTTGCCGCTCGAACGGCCGACCGGCGTGTTCTTCGGCGAGCAGACCGCCGAATCGCTGCTCGAGGCGGTTGGCCGCTTCGAAGCGAACGCGGGGCTATTCGATCCGCGCCAGTGCCGCAAGAATGCCGAGCGCTTCTCGACGGAGAACTTCAAGAAGGCGTTGATGAGCTTTGTCGACGCGCGCCTGCCGTATGCCGGCGTCGAACAGTATCTGCCGTACGTGGATCATGCTCCGGCCGCGGCCGACGAGCGTCATCTGGCCGATGTGACGCCCTGAGCGGGCGCTGTTTCACCACGTTCGTGTTGCGTGCGCTGCATGCGCTGGGTGCGATGCGCGGCCGGACGTGAGCGCGGCGGCCTTGATCGGCATGCCGCGGCTTGTACGAGTCCCTCCAAAAAAGAAAGCCGCGAATTCGCGGCCTCTCTGTCCCAATCTCTGCTGATCCGCCGGCGCGGTCGATACCGCTGGCCGTTGCTTCGCTCTAGTTCGTTTTAATCCGCCTCAATTCGCCTCAATCCGCTTTAATCCGTTTCGATCCGCTCCCGGCTGGAAGCGGGATCGATCGCAATCACTCGTCTGATCTTATCGGCTCGGCACGACGTGCTGCGCGGGCCGCTCATTCGCGACCTTCGCCTTGCGCGCGACGCGCGGGTCGAAGGTCGGCGCGGCGGCCCGTAGCGGCCGGGCGGCGAGCAGCAGCGAGATCACCAGCGACAGGATCAGCACGTTCGACGGCGTGACCAGCCGGTGCTCGGTGGCCGACATCACCAGCAGGCACACCGACGCGATCTCGACGAAGCGGTACGCGGCGAAATTGCGCCCGCCGTCGGCCAGCGCGGCGAATGCCGCGCCCTGTTTGCACCAGTCGACCAGCTTCCAGTAGAAGGTCAGCATCAGCGCAAGGCCGACCACGCCCATTTCGGCGAGGATATTCAGGTACGAGTTGTGAGCGTGCGAGTCGCTGTGCTCGACCGTGATGTCGGACGGCACCGAGATCAGATGGAAATACGACGCGAGCGTACCGATGTGGTCGTCGAACGAGCCGAAGCCCATTCCCACCAGCGGGCTCTGCCGGAAATAGGCGAGCGCGCGCGGCCACAGCCATTCATAACGGATGTTCAGATTCGCAAGCTTCGCGTCCTGATTCTGGATCGAGAACGTATAGCCCATGTAGTCGACAGTCGGGTCGGTGTGGTAGATCGCGACCGCGAACGACGCGACCAGCAGCCCCGCGAGCAGCGACGCGAGCACCCAGCGCTTGCGGCCGAGGTACAGGTACGGCAGGATCGCCAGCGCGCCGAGCAGCGAACCGCGGCTGTAGGTGGAGAACAGCATCAGCGCATTGCAGGCGAGCAGCGCGAGCACCAGCCGGCTGCGCTGTTGCAGATAGCAGGCCACGCCGAGGCAGAACAGCATCGCGAAGAAACCGCCGGCCGCGTTACGGGCAATGAAATAACTGCCGAAGCTGTCGTTCGGATTCAGGAAGATGCTGAGCAGGCCGTTGGTCGCGATGTAGTACGCGTAGATCGGCAGATTGATCAGGACCGCGAAAATGAAGAAGGTACGCAGTACCTTGTTCAGATCCCAGCGATGCGCATATAAACAGCCGGCAAAAATGGGCGCGTACGAAATGAAGAAATTACCGTCGCGCCGGTAAAAATCGAACTCCAGAAACGACGCGGGGTTGTACAACAGGGTGGACAGGATCGCGAGCACCGTGAAGCCGGTGAGCGGCATGATGAAGTCCGGGTAGCTGCGGCCGTAAAACCGCCACGCGCAAAGAATGAGCGGAATAAAGCCGATCGCGCTGAGAGGCACCAGATTGGTGACTGTCAGAAACAGTGCGACGAGCGAAATATAGGCCATTGCGACTCCAGGAATGAAGGTGACGCGCCGGTTGGGGTGATACCCATGCGCTGGATAATGGCTCGGATTGGAAAGCAGGAAACGTGCACTGCGGATCCGTGACTGACCCTCTCACGGATAACGTCGTTGTCCTGAGTTTGACATGAAAGTGCGGGAATGTTCATCCGCACGGTAGCACGTCGATACACTTCTTGCCATCTTGCAACTTTTGTCTGCAAGTGCAATGCAAGCTCGTTCGCAGGCCTGCTAAAAACAGCTGACGCGCGCTGCCAAAAGCTCCGCTGTTCGCGCCACAAGCGGCGCGTTGCACCTGTCACTCACTATGATTGATCACATCGAGACACGGCGTCTTTCGATGTGAATCAAGCCGACGTGTCATACGTTCTTTCGTTTTTTCGTTATCTGGGCGTCGTTGCCGGGCAGACCGCAGCGATCCAGCCAGGCAGTTCCAGGATTTTCAGTTCGTGCCGGGGTCTAGCCGGTACCTGCAGTGTCGCTGCAAGCCGAACTGTTGGCGTGGTCCGTTCGACACGAGCGTCCTGTCAAAAACATCACATGAGTCGGTCATAGCGTGGAACGCGGCGCAACGCAATGGGCGTTGCCGCCACGGGGGAAGCATTCCCAAGCCGGTTTCAATGCGAAGGAGTCAAACAAATGGGTAAGGCAAGCGCGGCAGCAGCCGCAACGGATATCGAAACGATCCAGCGCAATTCGACCAGCACCGGCTATCTGCCGCTCGTGCAGGTGATTCTCGCCGGCGGTTCCGGCACGCGGCTGTGGCCGGTGTCGCGGGAACAGTTTCCGAAGCAGCTGATCGACGTGGTCGGCGATCAGACCTTGCTGCAGGCAACAATGGGGCGCATGGCCGGCTTCGAGGGCGCGTGGGACGTGGCCGCCGATCCGGTGATCGTGTGCGGTAGCGAACACTATTTCGCCACTTACGAACAGGCTCGCGAAATCGGCGTGAACGCGCGCATCGTGGTCGAGCCGGGCCGTCGCGATACCGCGCCGGCGCTGACGCTGGCCGCATTGAACGCGTGTGCGGAAGGCGAAGACGCGATTCTGGTCGCGATGCCCGCGGATCATTCGATCGCCGATCTCGACGCGCTGCATCGCGCGATCGATCTGGCCGCCAGCCATGCGCGCAGCGGCACGATCGTCACGCTGGGCGTGCCGCCCGAACGCGCCGATACCGGCTTCGGTTATATCCGTCTCGGCGACGCGCTGCCCGATGGCGCGCATCGCATCGAGCGCTTCGTCGAAAAGCCCGCGGCCGAGCTGGCCGCGCAATACGTGGAGTCCGGCAATTACTGGTGGAATAGCGGCATTTTCGTGGTGCGTGCATCGGTGTGGCTGTCGATCATCGAGCAATTCCAGCCCGGTATGCACGCGGCCTGCGTGAGCGCGTGCCGTGCCGCGAAAACGACCGACGAATGCATCATGCCGGATGCCGAACAGTTTCTTAATTCGCCGTCCGATTCGATCGACTATGCAGTGATGGAACAGCTCGGCAAAGCGGACTCGAAGTTCTCCGGCGTGGTCGTGCCGCTTTCCGCGGGCTGGTCTGATCTGGGCTCGTGGGACGCGGTCTGGCAGGCCATGGAGAAGGACGAGTGCGGCAATGCCGCGAACGGCCGCGTGCTGTTCGAAGGCGCGACCGCGACGTACGCTCGTTCGCAAGGCGGCCGGCTGGTCGCGTGTGTCGGCACCGACAACCTGGTCGTGATCGAAACCGACGACGCGGTGCTGGTCGCCGATCGCTCGCACGTGCAGGACATCAAGGGGCTGGTATCGCGGATTCGCAGCGAGAAGGCGCCCGAAGCCGACAACCATCGAAAAGTCCGTCGTCCGTGGGGCTTTTACGATTCGATCGATCACGGCGAGCGCTTTCAGGTGAAGCGCATCGTCGTGATGCCGGGCGCGCGGCTGTCGCTGCAGATGCATCACCATCGCGCCGAACATTGGGTGGTGGTCAGCGGCACCGCGCTGGTCACACGCGGCGAAGAGCAATTCCTGCTCGGCGAAAACGAATCGACCTATATTCCGCTCGGCGTTCGTCACCGGCTCGAAAATCCTGGCCGCGTGCCGTTGCAGATCATCGAGGTGCAATCCGGTACTTACCTCGGCGAGGACGACATCGTTCGTTACGACGACAAGTACGGACGTTGCGGCTAATGCGCGGGAATCGAGCGACTATTTGCTATGAGGGGGCGGCGATGCGATTGCTGACTGGTCTATTGGCAAGATTGTTCGACGTCGCGATGATCGTGGCGGGCGGCTTCGCGGCGTCGCAGATCCGCTTCGACGGCGGCTCGCAACGGAGTTTCTATTTCGCGTTCGTTGCGTTCGCGGCGGCGTTCTCGCTGGCGGTGTTTCCGGCGCTCGGCGTGTACGAATCGTGGCGCGGGCGCTCGAAACGCGCACTCGTGAGTCACGTCGCGCTGGGTTGGCTGGTCGTGCAGGCTTGCGCGATGGCGCTGATGTTCTCGTTGCATCGGATCGACTTCGTGTCGCGGCTGTGGTTCGTGTACTGGACCGGCATCTCGGGCGCCGCGATGATGGCCGGCCGGTTCGTGACCCATGCGCTGCTCGGGCGCATGCGTCATGCGGGGATCAACCTGCAGCGAGTCGCGGTGGCCGCGTGCGGAGAACATTGCGACGAGATCATTCGCAAGATGGAGGCGTCGCCCGCGGCCGGCTTTCGCGCCAATGCGTTGTACAACCTGCATCCGGACGACCGGGTGAAAACGCGCTCGCCGGTACAGGTGTTCGAAGAACATGACGCGTTTGCGCGCCACGTTCGTGAGCAGCACATCGGCGAAGTCTGGCTCGCACTGCCGCTTAGCGAGGAGCGCGCGATTCTCAAACTGGTCTCGGAGTTTCGCAATGATCTGATCAATATCCGCTTCATGCCGGACGTGCGCACGCTCGCGCTATTCGAAGGCAGCATGACGGAATTGCTCGGCGTGCCGACCATCAACCTGGCCGCGTCGCCGTTGCCGCCGGGAGCTTTGGTACAGAAAGATCTGTTCGATCGCGTGTTCGCACTCGGCGCGTTGATCGCGATCTCGCCGATCCTGCTGGGCTGCGCGATCGCGGTGAAACTGAGTTCGCATGGACCGGTGTTCTTCAAACAGCGGCGCAAGGGCGCGGACGGCCGCGTCTTCACGATCTACAAGTTCCGCACGATGCGGGTGCATGAGCAGAAGGCCGGCGTGCTTCAGCAGGCCACCCGCGGCGATCCGCGCATTACCCGGGTCGGCGCGTTTTTGCGCCGCACGAGCCTCGACGAGTTGCCGCAGTTCATCAACGTGCTGCGCGGCGAGATGTCGGTGGTGGGGCCGCGTCCGCATGCGATCGAACACGACGACCTGTATCAGAACATCGTGAACGGCTATATCCATCGTTACAGGATCAAACCGGGCATCACCGGCTGGGCGCAGATCAACGGCTTCCGCGGTGAAACGGACCGGATCGAGAAGATGGAAGGGCGGGTCGCGCACGATTTGTATTACCTGCAGAACTGGTCGTTCTGGCTCGATGTAAAAATTATTCTGGCCACGATTTTCAAGGGTCTTCATCATCCGAACGCTTATTAAAAAATAATGAAAATAGACGTCGAGAACGTAGTACGACGATCCGCGAAGCGGGTCGGGCAATACTGCTTTCACCTTGGTCACGGCGCGGAGGCGAGAAAAGTATTGCTGACGATCGAGAGCAAGTACGGCAAGGCCGATCCGGCGAATCTGCGGCTCGCGGACAATTACGCGCGGGACGTATTCGGCGATCCGGTGTACGCGCCGTGGTTGCGCGTTTATACGGCGTTTTGCGGCACGTTCAAGGAAGGCTGGATTCCGGATAACTACTACGGCAGCGTGGTGGTCCCGCATATGAAAGGCTGGTATGGCAAGATTTCCAGCCTGAAGCCGATCTCTCGGCTGATCTTCGACGGCGATGCATTGCCGGACGTCGCGTATTACGCCAATGGTCTGTTCTTTACCGACAGAAGTGTCGTGGTGCCCGAGCGTGAGTTGCGCGAGGTGGTATTCGAGCATGCGGAGCGCGTCGTGTTCAAACTCGACGGCTCGATGCAGGGTAATGGCGTGTACGTATTCGACCGGGCGAATTTCAATCCCGCGATGATCCGCTCGCTGGGTAATGGCGTGATCCAGAAATTCATCATTCAACACCCGATGTTCGACGCATTCGCGTCGAAGCCGGTGGCCACGCTGCGCTTCACGACCGTGGTCGACGACAACGGTTATATCTCGATGCGTGCGTGTTTTCTGCGTCTGGGGCGCGCGGACGACACGCATATCCTGACCGATCGCGAGATCTGCGTACCGGTGAATCTCGCCACCGGCGAGTTGGCCGCCGAAGGTTTTACGACCGACTGGGGGGCGCTCGACGCGCATCCGGACTCAGGCGTGCGATTTGCTGGTTTGAAGATTCCACAGTTCGAGCAATGCGTAGCGACGGTGCTGCGCCTGCACAGCAAGATTCCGTTTGCGCGTTGCGTGGGCTGGGACCTGACCGTCGATGCCGACGAGCGGGTGCAGGTGATGGAATGGAACGGCGAGCACAACGACGTGAAATTCAGCGAGGCCACCCAGGGGCCGTGCTTTTCGGATCTCAGATGGGAACGGTTGAAGGCGGCACGCTGAATTTTCGCTACATATTATTCAGAGGCAAACGAGTTTCACGGCACAGCAGTTTGACGGCCAATGAGGCTTGAGGTACGCGGGAGACACGACGTGAGCGAACAGTTGTGGTGCGTCCATATAGAAGGCCCGGACGACTTTATTGCCGTCGAGTCGGAGCAGGCCGCGCGGCGCGAGGCGTCGGCGATCAATGCCTATCTCGACGGCGCCGAACAGGATCCGCGTGCGCCGCATGTGCACGCGAGCGCGGTGTGCTGGCCGTATAGCGCGGCCAGTCACGCGCGCGCGCTCGACGAAGATCACGAAGATCTGCAACGGATGGCGCATCGGCAATTCGCCGCGCAGCCCGACGGACATCGCGGCGGCGTGCTGTCCACTTTCGCGCGGCGCGTGAAAGAGATGGTCGGCGTCGCCCACGGCGACAGGGACGACGAGTGAGTTATACCGCGCCGGCGGTTTGTCTCAACTCGCGGCACGGCGCGCGGCGGGGGCCTTGCGTCTGAGTGCCAGCGCCACGCCGCCGAGCGTCAACGCCATCGCGGCGATCTGTCTGAGGCCGAGCGGTTCGCCGAGCGACAGCGCGGCCGCGACGATCCCCATGATCGGCACGAGCAGCATGCCGATCGATGCGACTTCAGGCGGCAGATGCCGCAGCGTCGCGAACCACGCGAGATAGCAGACGGCCATCGGCACCAGCGTCATATAGATCATCACCGCCCAGCCGGCATGATCGAGCGCGCCGAAGTCCGGCCGTTCGATCAGTAGTCCGATGATCAGCATCGGCACGCAGCCGATGCCGACCTGCCACGCGACCAGCGTGATCGGCGGCACCGGAATCGGCGTGCGCGTCATCACGGTACCGAGCGCAAATAGCACAGCCGCGGCGAGCGCGAAGCCGATGCCGGCGAGTTTGCCCGCGTCGAACGCGAACCCCTGGCCGCCGAGCAGCACGACCACGCCGGCAAGGCCGAGCACGAGCGAGACGAAGCCTTCGGCGGAAGGGCGGCGCGCGAGGATCGGCCACGCGAGCAGCATCGCCCAGATCGGCATCGTATAGACGAGCAGCGCCCCTTCGCTGACGCTCAGCCATTTCATCGACAGCGTCGAGAAGCCCATCCATGCGAATACGTTGGTGCTGGCCGCGAGCAGCAGGCGCGGCCACAACTCGCGGGCAATCGCGATGCGCTCGCCCGAACAGCGTGCAATCACGATCAGCAATAACGATGCGACGATGCCGGCGACGCCGCGCGCGAATAGCGGCGGCCATTCGCGCAGCAGGATTTTCATGGCCGGCCAGTTCAGCGCCCAACCGGTTGCGGTAATCAGTAGAAAAAGTACTCCGGCCCAGCGTGTGGACTTCATTGGTATCGAGTTCGACGGTTGCGAAAGGCCGTCATGGTACCGCGTGATTACCCGGGCAGCGGGATGTCCTCGATCAGATCCGCATTGAGCGCGCGAATCCGCCGGTCGACGAAGTAGCCGCCGCCTTCGACGTAGCGCAGATAAACGCGCGCGCAATTGGAGCACTGCCACACGCCGCAGCGGTTATACGGGAAATAGCGCGGCGCGATCGGCGCATCGGTCGACCAGTACGTGGTCTTGTCCGGCAGATATTCGCTATATGTCGGTTCGGGATCGTCTTCCGGCATCAGCGTGCCGATTTCGACTAGCAGCGTTTCGTCGACCGACAGCGGCTGCGATTGCCAGCCGTCGAGCGGCGTGCGCGTGCATTCGCATGATGCGGCGGTGCGCTGTTGCGCGGCGCGCGCCAGTTCGAGCAGGGTTGCAGCGTTCAGATGTTGCGCCATGGAGCGGATTGAAAGGGGTTCAGGAGCCGTTCATCATCCGGTCGCGCTGCACGGCGACCCACGCGTTGTCGAACGTGCGGTTCGCAATCGACGCGAGCGCCGCCGCTTCTTTCGCCTGCTGCCGTCGCGCGCCTTCGATCACCGCGTCGACGTCGGCCGGGGAAATCGCGAGCAGACCGTCTTCATCGCCGACGATGATATCGCCTGGATGCACGACCATGCCACCAACCGTAACCGGCACGTTGATTTCGCCGGGGCCGTTCTTGTACGGGCCGCGATGCGTGACGCCGCGCGCGTACACCGGAAAGTCGCGCTGGCTCAACGCGCCCGAGTCGCGAATCGCGCCGTCGATCACCAGACCCTGCACGCCGAGACTTTCCGCATAGGTGGCCATGATCTCGCCCATCAACGCCTGGCTGACGTCGCCGGCACCGTCGATCACCAGCACGTCGCCGGGCCGGCAATATTCGAACGCGCGATGAATCGCGAGATTGTCGCCGGGGCGGGTATGGATCGTCAACGCGGTGCCCGCCAGCGGCTTGGGCCGGTGATACGGCCGCAAACCGAGCGCGCCGCTCGCGCGGGCCATGTTGTCGCTGAGCAGCGAGACCGCGAGCTCACGCAATGCGTTAAGAGTGGCCGGACTGATTTGCGGCGCGCACGGATATTCGCGCCATCCCACTGGATTCATGCGGTTGTTCCTCGGGTTGCGAGTTGTCGATCGGTTTGGCGATCGAGTTGACGCGTGAGCCGCGGGTACACACGGCGCGCGTTGCCCTCGTAAATGCGTTGACGTTCGGCGTCGCTGAGCCATTCGATCGCGTCGATATAGCGGCGCGTATCGTCGTAGTAGTGGCCGGTGCGCGGGTCGATTCCTTGCACCGCGCCAATCGTTTCCGACGCGAACAGAATGTTCTCGACCGGAATGACTTTCGCGAGCAGTTCGGCGCCGGGCTGGTGATATACGCAGGTATCGAAGAACACGTTGTTCAGCAGATGTTCTTCGAGCAGCGGCCGCTGCATGTCCTGCGCGAGACCGCGATAACGGCCCCAGTGATAAGGAACCGCGCCGCCGCCGTGCGGAATGATGAAGCGCAGCGTCGGAAAGTCCGCGAACAGATCGCCCTGCAATAGTTGCATGAACGCGGACGTGTCGCCGTTCAGATAGTGCGCGCCGGTCGCGTGAAAGTTCGGATTGCACGACGACGACACGTGAATCATCGCCGGCACGTCGAGTTCGACCAGCGCTTCATAGAGCGGATACCAGCTGCGATCGGTCAGCGGCAACCCGCTCCAGTGGCCGCCGGACGGATCCGGATTCAGATTGCAGCCGATAAAGCCGAGTTCTTCAACGCATCGCCGCAATTCGCCGATGCAGTTCGCCGGCGCGACATCCGGCGCTTGCGGCAATTGACACACGCCGATGAAATTGCGCGGGAACATTTCGCAGACGCGATGCACGAGATCGTTGCAGGCGCTCGACCATTGCGCGTTCGCGTCGGCGCCCGCAAGGTGATGGCCCATGCCGGCCGCGCGCGGCGAGAAGATCGTCAGATCGGTGCCGCGTTCGCGTTGCACGCGCAGTTGGCCGGTTTCGATGCTGGCGCGGATTTCGTCGTCGCCGATAAATGGCAGCGGCGGCGGCGCGAGACCGTCTTGCAGCGCGGCGATCTGCTGTTTGCGCCATGCTTCGTGTTGCGGTGGGGAAGTCGTGTAATGACCGTGGCAATCGATAATCATGCGTGCAAGTACCTTCTGCGGTTGGGTCGGTTGCGTTCGTTCGGGCTCGCTTCAGCGCGAAGCGAGAGGGAGGGCGCGCTGCCGTGCGAGTGGTTACGCGCGGCGTGGGGCCTTGCCGGTTGCGAGCGTGGCGGTTTCGTCTTCGGGAGGCGTCACGCGCATGACCAGCGCGATGATCGTCGAGACGACCAGGAACGCGGAGATCGTCAGCAGCGCGAGTTTGAAGTTGCCGGTCGCGTTGCGTACCAGCCCGATACTCCACGGGCCGACGAGGCCGCCGAATTGCGCGATCGTGTTGATCAGCGCGATCGTTGCGGCACCCGCCGCGCCGGTGCGAAACGACGACGCGAGACTCCAGAACAGCGGATTGCCCGCATAGATGAACAGGCCGGTCACGCACAGCAACAGATATGCAATCACCGGGTTCGGCGCATATGCGCTGCCGGCAATCGCGAGCGCGCTCATCCCGTAGACGAATGCGAGGTGCTTCTTGCGGTCGCCGGTGCGGTCGGAACTGCGGCTGATCAGGAAGGTGCCGAGCACGCCGAGCAGCGGCGGCGCGGCTGACAGGAAACCGACCTCGATATTGCTCAGTTGGCCGAAGCTCTTGACGATCTGCGGCAGCCACAGAAACAGCCCGTAAATGCCGACCAGCGCGCAGCCGAACAGACACGCGAGGCTCCATACGCGGATATCGCCGGCGACCTTCAGCAGCGGAAAGTGACGATTGCCGCCGACCGCCTCGCGCTCGGCCGCGAGCGTTCCTTCGAGCCAGTTCTTTTCCGAGCTGGTCAGCCAGTTCGCGTCGGCCGGGCGTTCGGTCATGATGCGCAGCGTGAGCAGACCCAGCAGCATCGCGGGCACGCCTTCGAGAATGAACATCCATTGCCAGCCGGCCAGACCGAGAATGCCGTTCGCGTAGGTCATCAGCATCGTCGAAATCGGGCCGCCGAGCACCGCCGAAAACGAGCCGGCGACGATATAGCCGCCCACCGCGCGGGCCCGGTAGCGCACCGGAAACCATTTGGTCAGATAGACCGCGATGCCTGGCAGAAAGCCGGCTTCCATCACGCCGAGCAGAAAGCGCAGCACGTAAAAGCTGGTGTCGTTGAACACGAACGCGGTGGCCGCGGCGACCGCGCCCCACGTCAGCAGAATCCGCGCGATCCAGACGCGCGCGCCGACCCGGTGCAAGATGAGATTACTCGGCACTTCGAGCAGCATATAGCCGACGAAGAAAATACTGCCGGCGAAGCCGAATACAGCCGGACTGAAACCCAGCTGCTTGTTCATATCGAGCGCGGCGAAACCGATATTGATCCGGTCCAGATAGTTGATGAACATCATCGCAAAGAGCATCGGCATCAGGCGCCGGTACACCTTGCGCATCGTGGCGGTTTCATCGAATGCGGTCATGCATGTCTCCTGTCGGTCCGAGCGAGTGCTTCGGCACTGACGCGGACCCCATGCACCGTAAGTGCGACCGCTAACTGAAGTAGCCGCCGGTGCGTTTTATCGTGGAGCGCCGGGTTGAGCGACGCAGCATCCATGATAAAAACGCGGCGGCGTGGAGTCCAAGACCGCTTGCTTATGCTTGTATAAGACTGCGCTTATAGTGTGGCGTCGTTCAACGGCGGCGGCAGACAGTCGAGAAACGCGCGCAGATGCGGGGACATGTCATCGGTACGAAAGGTCGCGGCGAGCGTCGAGCGGTAAGAAGAACCGGGTCCCGCCAGATGCCGGAACACCACGTCGGCGCGGCCATGACGCGCGACCGATTCGCCGACCACCGTCACGCCGAGACCGGCGCCGACCAGCGCGATCGCCGTTTGTATTTCGTAAGCTTCGTGCGCAACCAGCGGCGTTACGCCCGCGTCGCGATACAACGACAGCACCGAGCGTTTGAACTGCGCGTTCTGGTGTTTAGGATAAAGAATCAACGGCGTATCGGCGAGATCGGCGATACGCAGTGTCTTGCACGCGGCGAGAGGATGACCCGCTTCGAGCGCGATGACCACGCGCTCGCGCAGCAGCGTGTAGGACGTGCAGCCTTCTACAGTTAGCGGCTGACGGCCGATGCCGATATGGATGCGCATATCGCGCAGCGCATCGGTCTGTTCCTCGGTCAGCATTTCGTACAGCTTCAATTCGACCTGCGGATAGGCTCTGTGGAATTTCTTCAGCGCGGGCGGCAGCACGCTGTACATCGACGAACGCGTGAAGCCGACACTGAGCCAGCCGCGCCGGCCGACGCCGATTTCCTGCGCGGCTACGGTCATCTGTTCTAGCGAGCCGAGCAGTTGGCGCGCTTCGGTGCATAGATAGTGGCCGGCTTCGGTCAGCATCAACGGCCGCCGCGCGCGGTCCACCAGTTGCGTGCCGAGCCGCTCTTCGAGCGCGCGGATCTGCTGGCTCAGCGCGGGCTGCGCGATATGCAGACGCTCGGCGGCGCGGCTGAAATTGAGTTCCTCCGCGAGAATCACGAAGCATTGGAGAGCTCTGAGGTTCATGTCGGTAGTCCTGTTGCGGGAATGGACAGGATACCGTGCAGAACTCGTGTGGCTTCGCTACCGATAACCCCCAGTGATCGCGGTATGGAAACCTGCGATGAGATGATTCACGACGGTCTGAAACGCGCGGGCCTCGCGCAGCCGCGCATCGCGGTGTGCGGCTTCAATCCGCACAACGGCGACAACGGTGAGTCCGCCCGGGAGGAGATCGACGTGATCGCGCCGGTGGTCGAGGCCGACGCCGGCGCGACGCAGAAGGCGTTCGACATCGTTACGAAGATGGCGCAGCAGCGGGTGAATTGAGGCGGGGTGGTGGGGGCGTTAGCGTTTGCGGTACGGCCCCGTCGACGCCCGCACCACCAGTTCCGGCGATGGCCCGAGCACCATCGACGGCTGTTGCGCCGGGTTTTGAATCAGCCGGATCAGACTCTCGATCGACAACTCCGCGACCGCCGCCGTCTGAATAGCGACCGTGGTCAGCGCAGGATGCACCTGGTGCGCGAGCTGAATGTCGGTAATGCCGATCACCGACACGTCGTCCGGCACCGCGCGGCCGAGCGTGATCAGCGCCTGCACCGCGCCGATCGCGAGCAGGTCGTTGGTCGCGAAGATCGCGCTCACCTGCGGGCGATTCGCCATCAGCTGCATACAGGCCGCGTAACCGGCGTCGATCGAGTCGCGAATCTGCAGTACCGCGGCCGCGTCGGCTTCGATACCGGCCGCGCGCATCGCCGCGCGAAAACCATTCGAGCGCGCATCCTGCAAACCGCCGCAACCGTCGCCGATCAACAGACCGATGTCGCGATGCCCGAGTGTCAGCAGATGCTGCGCGGCCAGCTCGCCGGCGCGCGCGAAATCGACCGCGATGCACGGCAGTTCGGGCGGCGACTCCGGGTGTTCCCACATCGCCAGCAGAATCGGCGCGCTATGCGTGGCCGACGCGCACAGATCGTTGATCGTGATGTCGGTGTTCATCACCAGCACGCCGTCCGCGAGCGTGCCGGCGATCTGGTTCAGATACGCGCGGCCGATCTCCGCATCATCGTCAGTATTGCAAACCATCAGGAAGTGGCCGCTCTTGCGCGCCGCGCGCTCGGCGGCGAGCACGAACTCGGGGTAGAACGGGTTCGAGATGTTCGACAGCATCAACGCGAGCGTCGACGAACGTCCCTCGGCCAGCGCGCGCGCATTCAGATTCGGCCGGTAGCCGAGTTCGTCGATTGCCCGCAGCACGCGCTCCGCCGTTTCGGGACGTACCTTGTCGCGATTGCGCAGGACGTTGGAGACGGTCGCGGCAGTGACCTGCGCGCGCTTCGCGACTTCTGACAGCGTGACCATGTTCGGTTGTCCCAAATGTAGGGAAGATGATTCATATGTTGCAAGCAGCCCGCGAGATTGCTAACGTCCTGAAAAACATCGCGGAGACACTCACCATGACTTTTCTCGTCGCACTCGAATTTAAGCGATTAAATGCCAGTCGCACAAGGGCCGCCGCTTTATTTTCGAAAAAAATTTAAGCGATTAAATGCAGACGGAGACAGCATGGCAACGATTCGTTTGACCGATGTAAAGAAGGCCTACGGCGACCATCCGCCGGTGATCCGGCGTGTGAATCTGGAGATCGCGCAGCATGAGTTCTGCGTATTTCTCGGGCCGTCGGGCTGCGGCAAGTCCACGTTGCTGCGGATGATCGCCGGTCTCGAAGACCTCAGCGACGGCGAGCTGCATATCGGCGGCCGCCTGGTCAACGACGTGCCCGCCGCCGAGCGCGGCGTCGCGATGGTGTTCCAGAGCTACGCGCTGTTCCCGCACATGACCGTGTTCGACAACATGGCGTTCGGGCTGAAGCTCGCGAAGCAGCCGAAAGACGTGATCGAGCGCAAGGTGCGGGAGGCCGCGCGCATCCTGCAACTGGAAAGTCTGCTCGAGCGTCATCCGAAAGCGTTGTCGGGCGGTCAGCGCCAGCGCGTTGCGATTGGCCGCGCGATCGTGCGTGAACCCGGCGTATTTCTGTTCGACGAACCGCTGTCGAATCTCGATGCCGCGCTGCGCGGTCAGACCCGCGTGGAGATCGCGCGACTGCATCAGCGCTTCGCGGATGCGAGCGTGGTCTACGTGACGCACGATCAGGTCGAGGCGATGACGCTCGCCGATCGCATCGTGCTGCTGCATGCGGGCGCGGATGCCGAGCGCTTCGGCAGCATCGCGCAGACCGGCGCGCCGCTCGAGCTGTATCACCATCCGAAGTCGCGCTTCGTCGCCGGCTTTATCGGCTCGCCGCGGATGAACTTCATCGACGCGACGGTCGACTCGATCGAGCCGGGCCGCGTGACGGTCGCACTGCTAACTAATGCCAGCCACGGCGGCGACGCGGTGAAGCTCGTCGCGCACGTCGACGGTCAACGCCTGCAACGCGGCCAGCGCGTGACGCTCGGCGTGCGGCCCGAACATCTGCGGCTCGACGGCGACGACCAGTTCATTCAGTGCGCGACCGTGCTGTCGGAGCGGCTCGGCGAGCACAGCTATATCCACGCGGACTACGCGGGCGGCACGCTGATCGCGAAGGCGCCCGGCGATACGCCGCTCGGCGCGGGAGAACACATTCGCGTGCACGTGCCGGCGTCGGCCTGTCATCTGTTCGACGAACAGGGTCTTGCATTGCGGCGTAGCACGTTCGAACCCGAAGGCGCGGCCGCCTGATCGATCGTCAACGACGAACCCGCGAAAGGTTCGTCATGCTCAATTCCGCCGCAGAGCGGCATACATCGCCGGCCACGTAGCCGGTCAACAAGGTAGACAAGGAGACATAGATGATTGCTCTTCGCCTTCGCCGTCTTGCACGGCTGTCGCTGGCGGCCGCAATGGTGGCCGGCGCGCTCGGCAGCGCCACGGTCGACGCGGCCACGCTGAACGTCAACGTATCGGCGCGCGGCAACCAGCGCTCGACCTGGCAGGACGCGTTCGACCAGTTCAAGAAAGCCAATCCCGACATCGATCTGAAAGTCACGTACATCACCGAGGAAGCGTACAAGGTGCAGATGGGCGGCTGGCTCGCGACGGATCCGCCCGACGTGGTGTCGTGGCACGACGGCGAGCGGATGGCCTATTACGCGCAGCGCGGGCTGCTCGAAGACCTGAGCCCGGACTGGTCGAAGAACGGCTGGTCGCAGCAATACGCGTCGGTCAAGGAAGCATCGACGTATAAGGGCAAGCAGTATGCGGCGCCGCTCGGCTATGACGCGTACGGCTTCTTCTATCGCAAGGACCTGTTCGAGAAGGCCGGCATCAAGGGCGAACCGAAAACGTGGGACGAACTGCTCGACGCGACGAAGAAACTGAAAGCGATCGGCGTCGCGCCGATCGCGGTGGCCGCGCGCGATAGCTGGACGCTCGCCGCGTGGTTCGACTATCTGGATCTGCGCATCAACGGCAACGAGTTCCATCAGAAGCTGATGGCCGGCGAAGTGCCGTACACCGATCCGCGCGTGAAGAAGGTCTACACGACGTGGAAGACGCTGCTCGACAATCACGCGTATATCGACAACGCGCTGTCCTACGATCTCGATTCGATCGCGCCGTTCCTCGTCAACGGTAAGGCCGGCATGATGCTGATGGGCACGTTCTTCTCGGCGAGCTTCCCGCCGGCGGTGAAGGATCAGATCGGCTTCTTCCGCTTCCCGGTGATCGACGCGAAGGTGCCGATGGCCGAGGACGGTCCGGTCAACGTGCTGCTGATTCCTGCGAAGGCGAAGAACAAGGCCGACGCGCGCAAGCTGCTCGCGTTCATGGAACAGCCGAAGATCAATGCGGAACTCGCGAAGGGCTGGGGCCAGTTGCCGTCGAACAGCCAGGCGACCGAGCCGGAAGATCCGATCTCGAAGGTCGGCTTCCAGACGCTCGCGAACACGCGCGGCGGCATTGCGCAGTTCTACGATCGCGATATGCAGAAGGAAATGGCCGACGAAGGGATGAAGGCCATGCAGCAGTTCTATAGCGATCCGTCGCAACTCGACAGCGTGCTCGCGCATCTCGAAGCGACCCGCAAGCGCATCTACCAGAAGTAACTCCCGCCGCGCCGGCCGCATTCTGGCGGCCGGTGTGTGCCGGCGATTGCCGCGACCGCGCGTGCGTTGTTTCGCTGCGCGCGTCGCCCGCGCATTCCACCGAGGCCTGATCCATGTCTGATACCGCAGCGCGCCGCCTGCCCGCGGCGCGGCCCCGTCGCGTCTCGACGACCCGACGTCACCAGCATCGCGCGGCGTTTTTCTTCTTGCTGCCGGGCTGCGCATTGTTCTGCCTGTGCGTGATCTATCCGATCATCAGCAGTATTTCGCTGAGCTTTTATAACTGGGACGGCATGACGCCGAAGACCTTCGCGGGTCTGGCCAATTACACCGAGCTGTTCCAGTCCGATACGTTTTATACGGCGCTGAAGAACAACCTGATCTGGCTCGCGCTGTTTCTGCTGGCGCCGCCGCTCGGTCTGCTGTTCGCGCTGTATCTGAACCAGCACGTGCGCGGCATGCGCGTCGTGAAGTCGCTGTTTTTCGCGCCGTTCGTGTTGTCGGGCGTGGTGGTCGGGCTGGTGTTCAGCTGGTTCTACGATCCGACTTTCGGCTTGCTGCGCCTGATTCTCGGACGCGGTATTCCGGTACTCGGCGACCCGCATACGGTCACGTTCGGGATCATCTTCGCCGCGCTATGGCCGCAGACGCCGTTCTGCATGGTGCTGTATCTGACCGGGCTGACCGGCATCAATCCGGAAGTCGTCGAAGCCGCGCGGATGGAAGGCGCGAAAGGGCTGCGTCTGCTGTGGCACGTGATCCTGCCGCAATTGCGGCCCGCCACTTTCATGGCGGTCGTATTGACCGTGATCGGTGCGCTGCGCAGCTTCGACCTGATCGCGGTGATGAGCGGCGGCGGCCCGTTCGATAGCTCCACCGTGCTCGCCTATTACATGTACGACCAGGCGATCAAGTACTACCGCGAAGGCTATTCCGCGGCAATCGCGGTCGTGCTGTTCGCGATCATGCTCGTCTACATCGTGTTCCATCTGCGCCGCATGCTGCGCGAAGAACGCTGATTCATTGAACGTCAGGAGTACCAGGTCATGTATCCACTTCCCGTCGAACGCTGGAAACCGCTGAATCGAACGCTCTATAAAGCGTCGCTGCCGCTCGCGCTGTTCATCTGGCTGCTGCCGATGCTCGCCGTGCTGGTCACGTCGATCCGCTCGTCAGATGAACTGATGCACGGCGATTACTGGACGTGGCCGAAGCATTTCGCGCTGCTGGAGAACTACGGCGCGGCGCTCACGCAGACGCCGATGCTGCATTACTTCGCCAATAGCGTGCTGATCACGGTGCCGTCGGTGATCGGTGCGATCGTGCTCGCGTCGATGGCGGGCTTCGCGCTCGCGACCTATCGCTTTCCGGGCAACACCGCGGTGCTGTTCGCATTCGTCGCCGGCAATTTCGTGCCGATCCAGATCCTGATGATTCCGGTGCGGGACATGGCGCTGAAGTTCGGACTGTTCAATACCGTGTGGGCGCTGGTGATCTTTCACGTGTCGTTTCAGACCGGCTTTTGCACGCTGTTTCTGCGCAACTTCATCAAGCAGCTGCCGTTCGAGATGATCGAGGCGGCGCGCGTGGAAGGCGCGAGCGAATGGATGATCTACCTGCGCATCGTGCTGCCGCTGATCCGGCCCGCGCTCGCGGCGCTCGGCATTCTCGTGTTCACGTTCGTGTGGAACGACTACTTCTGGGCGCTGTGCCTCACGCAAGGCGATGAGGCCGCGCCGATCACGGTCGGCGTCGCCGCGCTCAAAGGGCAGTGGACCACCGCGTGGAATCTGGTCGCGGCGGGCTCGGTATTGGCCGCGCTGCCGTCGGTGCTGATGTTCTTCGCGATGCAACGTCATTTCGTCGCCGGGCTGACGTTCGGCGCGAGCAAGGGATAAACCGCGAGCCAGCCCGCGGGCCGGGCCGTCAACTCACAACGAGACTTTCACATGCAACTTGGTGTCTGCTACTACCCCGAACAATGGCCGCGCGAGATGTGGGCCGACGACGCGCAACGGATGGTCGAACTCGGCATCACCCACGTGCGGATCGCCGAATTCGCGTGGAGCCGGATGGAGCCGCGCGCCGGCGAATTCGACTGGCAATGGCTCGACGAAGCGGTCGACACGCTCGCGAAGGCCGGCCTGAAACTGGTGCTCGGCACGCCGACCGCGTCGCCGCCGAAGTGGCTGATCGATGCGCATCCGGACATGCTGCCGGTGCGCGCGGACGGCACGCGCTGGAATTTCGGTTCGCGCCGTCACTACGATATTTCGAGCGACATGTACCGGCGCGAATGCGTGCGGATCGTGACCGCGATGGCGCAACGCTATGGACGACATCCGTCGATCGTTGCATGGCAGACCGATAACGAACTCGGTTGCCACGAGACGGTGCCGAGTTATTCGCCGGCGGCGTTGACGCGTTTTCATGGGTGGCTGCAGCGCCGCTACGAAACTGTCGGCGCGCTGAACGAAGCGTGGGGCAACGTGTTCTGGAGTATGGAGTATCCGTCGTTCGACGCGATCGGCCTGCCGAACCTGACGCCCACCGACGCGAATCCGATCCATCTGCTCGACTTCCGCCGCTTCATGTCCGACGAAGTGGCGAGCTTTCATCGCGAGCAGATCGACGTGCTGCGCGAACACGCACCGAATGCGGATTTGCTGCACAACTTCATGGGTTTTTTCACGACCTTCGATCATTACCGCTTCACTGAAGACAACGCGATCGACGTCGCCGCATGGGACAGCTATCCGATCGCGCGCACCGAATCGATTGCATTGCCCGAAGAACAGAAGGCGCGGTTTGCGCGCACTGGCCACCCCGATGTGTCCGCGTTCGATCACGACCGTTACCGCGGCGTCGGCGCCGGGCGTTTCTGGGTGATGGAGCAGCAGGCCGGCCCGGTGAACTGGGCGCCGTGGAATCCGGTGCCCGCGCGCGGGATGGTGCGGCTGTGGGCGTATGAAGCGTTCGCGCACGGTGCGGAACTGGTGTCGTATTTCCGCTGGCGGCAGTGCCCGTATGCCCAGGAGCAGATGCATTCCGGGCTCAATCTGCCGAATAACGAGTTGTCGCCGGGTGGTCTCGAAGTGCAGCAGGCGGCGCGCGAGATTGCCGGTAGCGCGGCGCTGTCGAAGCTCGCCGCGCCGTCGCGCGTGGCCGTCGCGCTGCTGTTCGATTACGAGTCGCAATGGATGTTCGAGATCCAGCGCCACGGCAAGGGTTTCGACTATCAGACGCTGGTATTCGACTACTACGAAGCGCTGCGCGAACTTGGGCTCGATGTCGATATCGTGTCGAGCCGCGCCGATGTTTCGGGCTACCAACTGGTTGTCGTGCCGAGTCTCGCGACGATCGACGACGCACTGGTCGAGCAGATCGCCCACAGCCGCGCGCAATGGGTGTTCGGTCCGCGCAGCGGCTCGAAGACCGGCGAGTTCGCGATCCCCGGCAATCTGCCGCCCGGCGCATTGCAGCGCGTGCTGCCGATCCAGGTGCTGGAAGTCGAAACGCTGCGCGCGTCGCTGGCGCCCGCGCTCACGATCGACGGCACCGAGGGCCACGCGCTGCATTGGCGCGAGCATGTGCGCGCGAACGGCGAGACGCGCATTGCCGCGCGTTTCGACGATGCGTGGCCGGCGCTGCTGACGCACGGCAACGTGCGCTACGTCGCCGGCTGGCTGTCGCATGAACTGCATCGCACGGTGTTGCAGCAGGCGGCGCGCGACGCCGGTCTCGAAACGCAGTTGCTTGCCGATGGACTGCGGCTGCGCCGGCGCGGCGGGCTGACGTTCGCATTCAACTTCGGCGAGCAGGCGGTGCAGGCGCCGGCGCCGCGCAACGCGACGTTCGTGCTGGGTGAGCCGCGTCTGCAAACCGGCGAGCTTTGCGTGTGGCAAGACGCGTGATCCGGCGGCCGGCGCGATCGCGGTCGCGCTGGCCGGTGGGCAGTTATGCAGTCGTAAAGACGGGCGGTCGGTCACGCCCGGCGCAGTAGAAGCAACGCAGTCTGAAACTCGAAGGTTGCAGCACGGACGCATCAAACCAGATCAGGCGGCTCGTCAAAAGCCGCCATTCAATACATGGAGGATGACGGATGAACCGAAGAGAACTACTGGGATGGCTCGCGGGCGCTGCCGCGGCGGGCGTCGGCGCGGCAGTCAGTGTGCCGGGTTTCGCGGCGCAGGGCGGTCAGGGCGGTCAAGGTGGGCAAGGTAATCAGGGCGGCGATCAGCAACGCGGTGGTCAGGGCAATGATTCCGCTGCGGCCGCCGCGCTCGCGAACCGCTTCGCGATGGGCGCGGATGTGTCGACGCTGCTCGAACTCGAAGCGAACGGCGCGAAGTACTACGAGCACGGCAAGTCGCGCGATTGCCTGGCGATCCTGAAGGATCACGGCGTCGACTCGATCCGGATCAAGGTGTGGAACGATCCGGGCAACCCGAACTTCTTTCCGGCCAATCAGAGTCCGGCGGCCGGCTGGAACAACGCGGAGCACGCGCGCATCCTCGCGCGCCGCGCGGCCGCGCTCGGCTTGCGCGTGCTGATCGACTTTCACTACAGCGACTGGTGGGCCGATCCGGGCAAGCAGTATCCGCCGCACGCGTGGGCCGGCAAGGACATCACGGAGACCTGCGCGCTGCTGTCGGCGTATACGTCGGACGTGTTGCAGATGCTCAAGCGCGACGGCGTGCATCCGGAGTGGGTGCAGATCGGCAACGAGATCACCGGCGGGATGCTGTGGCCGCTCGGCAAGTACGATCAGCTCGACAATCTCGCGGCGCTGCTGAAGGCCGGTCACGACGCGGTCAAAGGCGTCGATGCGCGGACTAAGGTGATGCTGCATATCGACAGCGGCGGCAACAACGCGACGAGCCGCTGGTGGTTCGACGCGATGACGCAGCGCGGCGTCACGTTCGATGTGATCGGGCTGTCGTACTACCCGCAATGGCAGGGTTCGTTCAGCGACCTGCAGGGCAACGCGAACGATCTGGCGACGCGTTATGACAAGGATGTGATGGTCGTCGAAACCGCGTATCCGTGGACCACCAGCGATGGCGACTCCGAACCGAACTCGATGACCAACGTGGGCACGTCGCCGTATCCGCAGACGCCGGCCGGACAGGCGCAGTTTCTCGGCGCGGTCACCGACATCGTCAAGGCGATCCCCAACGGTCACGGCAAGGGCGTGTTCTGGTGGGAGCCGGAATGGATCCCGACGCCGAACGTCGGCTGGGAAGTGGGCGCCGGCGATCAGTGGGACAACAACACGTTGTTCGATTTCCACGGCAACGCGTTGTCGTCGCTGGATGCGTTCCGGCGGCGATAACGTTCGCGGTGGTAGTGATGCTGGTGCCGCGCGCCGGCTGCGTGGCTGAGCGTGTGGCTACGTGAGTGGTTGCTTGCGTGGCTGCGCGCCGCGCGGTGAGGGCCGGCGCGAGCCGGCATCACTGCGTCGACGATGCCGGTCCTTTCTGACGGTCCAGGCACTCCGCCGTGACCGCCATGTTCGCCTGATCGGGCGTCATGCGCGGCGCGTCGGGGGCGAAGATTTTCTCGATGATCGCATCGACGGCCGCGCGGTCGGCCGGGCCCTTGTAGTAGCGGGCGGCCTGCTCGAGCGCCTGCGCTTTGGTTTTCTTGTGCGCGCGCCATCCGACGACCTGGCCGGCGATATCGCCGAGCGCGGAGCATTGATCGCTGACTGTCTGCGCGACGGCCTGAGTGGCCGGCTGCGCGACGCACAGCGCGACGAGCGCGGTTACGACTACGCGTTTCATTACCGAAAATCCTGACAAGAGACGCGCGGCGGCGTGGCAGCGGCGAGGGTCGCCGGGCGCGGGCCTGCGGGCGCGTGGTGAATGAGGGCGTAGTTTAGCGGGAAGTGGCGGGGGATGCTCTGGGAGTGGGGGCGCCCGCAGGGTTCGTGCTGGTCGGTTTCCGCGCGCGCGTGCGTGGCTGCGAGATGCGGATCATCGATGATCGCCCGACCCGCCGGCCCGCGGCGACCTACCACCGGGCTTGCCCAGCGCAACCAGCGCCGCCTCCAGAATGTCGAGCCAGTTCTTCTCATAGCTGATCCCGACTCGCAGCACCAGGAGCTGCAGCGCCGCTTTACGATCTTCGGGCTCCTGAGGAAAGTCCTTCTTCTCGAGCTCCTGATACAACGCGAGCTTCGCCTGATGCAGCCCGATGCGGCGCTGGACCTCTTTCTCCAGCCCGGTCGGTCCGACCGCGGCCTCGGCCCGCAGACGCACCATGAATTCGTCGCGAAGCGCGGCGGGTTCTTCCTCCAGCGTGATCCATCGTTTCAACTCGCTGCGCCCGGCGGACAGAATCCGGTAGCCGCGCTTGCGCCCGCGGGTCGTCTCCTCGGGCAACGATTCGATCAGGCCGGCTTCTTCCAGCCGGGCCAGCTCCCGATAGATCTGTTGATGCGATGCGTGCCAGAAATAGCCGATCGAACGGTCGAAGCGCGAGGCCAGCTCCGAACCGGAGCACGACCGTTCAACGAGGGCGGTGAGCAGGGCATGAGGTAGAGACATCGGCGTGCGTACGGGAAGAGAAGGAAGAAAAGGGCCACGGATAGAGGGACTTTTCAAAATTCTCGCATCCGCTTGACTGTTTATGCAACTGGTTGCATTATCGGCCAACCCTTAATGCAACCAGTTGCATAAACCCCATGAGCCACGATCTGATCCACTATCCGAAACTGCTAAAGCCGCTCGACCTCGGTTTCACCACGCTGAAAAACCGCGTACTCATGGGCTCGATGCACGTCGGTCTGGAGGAAGCGCCGAACGGCTTCGAGCGGATGGCCGCGTTCTACGCGGAGCGCGCGCGCGGCGAAGTCGGGCTGATCGTGACTGGCGGCATCGCGCCGAACGAGCGCGCGCGACCGATGCACGGCGGCGCGATGCTGACCACGGAGGCGGAGGCCGAGAAGCATCGGCTGATTACCCGCGCGGTGCACGCGGAGGGCGGCAAGATCGCGATGCAGATCCTGCATTTCGGGCGCTATGCGTATCACCCGCAACTGGTCGCGCCGAGTGCGGTGAAAGCGCCGATCAATCCGTTCGTCCCGCACGAATTGAGCGACGACGAGGTCGAGCAGACCATCGAGGATTTCGTTCGCTGCGCGGCGCTCGCGCGGCACGCGGGCTATGACGGCGTCGAGATCATGGGTTCCGAGGGCTACCTGATCAACGAGTTCATCGTGGCGCGCACCAATCAGCGCAGCGATCGCTGGGGCGGCAGTTATGAGAACCGTATTCGCTTGCCGGTCGAAATCGTGCGCCGGGTGCGCGAACGGGTGGGCCGCGATTTCATCATCATTTACCGGCTGTCGATGCTCGATCTGGTCGAAGGCGGCTCCACGCTGGACGAAGTGATCCAGCTCGCGCGCGCGGTCGAAGCGGCCGGCGCGACGATCATCAATACCGGCATCGGCTGGCACGAGGCGCGCATTCCGACCATCGCGACCAAGGTGCCGCGCGCCGCGTATGCGTGGGTCACGCAGCGGCTGATGGACCAGGTGTCGGTGCCGCTGGTCGCCACCAACCGGATCAACACGCCAGAACTGGCAGAGCAGTTGCTCGCCGACCGCGCGTGCGACATGGTCTCGATGGCGCGGCCGTTTCTCGCGGACCCCGCGTTCGTGCGCAAAGCACGCGAAGGACGCGCGGACGAAATCAATACCTGCATCGGCTGCAACCAGGCCTGTCTCGACCACACGTTCGCGGGCAAGGTCACGTCATGTCTCGTCAATCCGCAGGCTTGCCATGAGACCGAACTCGTGATCGAACCCACGGCTCAGCGCAAGCGGGTCGCGGTCGTCGGCGCGGGGCCGGCCGGACTCGCATGCGCGGTGACCGCCGCGCGCCGCGGCCATGCGGTCACGCTATTCGAAGCCGATGCGCGGATCGGCGGTCAATTCAACCTCGCGAAGAAAGTGCCGGGCAAGGAAGAGTTCTACGAGACGCTGCGCTATTTCCTGCGGCAGATCGAACTGACCGGCGTCGATTTACGGCTCGACACGCGCGCGAATGCCGAAGCGCTGCTGCGCGAAGGCTTCGATGAAGTGGTGATCGCGACCGGCGTCGTGCCGCGCGAATTGCGCATCGACGGCGCGGACCATCCGAAGGCTCTCAGCTATCTGGACGTGCTGCGCGACGCGAAGCCGGTCGGCCGCGAAGTTGCGATCGTCGGTGCCGGCGGCATCGGTTTCGATGTGGCCGACTATCTGCTGCATCACGGCGAAAGCGCGAGCCGCAACGCCGCGAGGTTCTTCGCCGAATGGGGCGTGGATACCGCGTACCACGAACGCGGCGGTTTGCGCCGGCCGGCTCTGGAGCGGGGCGAGCGTACCGTGCATCTGTTGCAGCGTAAGAAGTCGAAGGTCGGCGACGGGCTCGGCAAGACCACCGGCTGGATTCATCGGACGTCGCTGAAGGCGCGCGGCGTCGAGATGTTGTCCGCGGTCGACTACCAGCGTATCGACGACGACGGCCTGCACGTGACGATCGACGGCGAGCCGCGCAGCTTCGCGGTCGATAACGTGGTGATCTGCGCGGGCCAGGAGCCGCTGCGCGAGCTGGCCGATCAACTGGAAGCCGCCGGTTGCCGCGTGCATCTGATCGGCGGCGCCGCCGACGCGGCCGCGCTCGACGCCAAACGTGCGATCCACCAGGGCACGACGCTCGCGGCCGCGCTGTGAAATGCAATGAAGTATGGTCCCGCCGCCGGCGGGCCGTCGTCCCTTTCCCGAGAACGGAGCTTCCATGAGTCAGACCAGTTTGGCCCTTCAACCCGCGGTCGCGCGCTCGCTCGACGCGTGGCACGCGATGGTGGACAACAAGGATTTCAGCGAACTCGAATCGATCGTTCATCCGGACGCGGTATTCCGCTCGCCGATGGCGTTCAAGGCCTACGCGCCGGCGCCCGCGCTGTTGATGGCGCTGCGCACGGTGATCACGATCCTCAACGATTTCACGTATTACCGGGAATTCAGTAGTCCGGATGGGCTGAACGTCGTGCTCGAATTCAGCGCGACCGTGCAGGACAAACAGTTGAAGGGGATCGACATGATCCGTTTCGACGAGGCTGGCCGGATCGTCGAATTCGAGGTGATGGTGCGGCCGGCGAGCGGCTTGCAGGCGCTGGGTGCGGAAATGGGCGCACGGCTTGGGCAGTCTCTGCCCGCGTACAAGGCGCAGTCCTGAGCTGAACTGAGCTGAGCGGTTCGCGCCGCGCCAAACAAAAAGCCGCTCTGCAAACTGCAGAGCGGCTTTTCTGATTTACCACCCGGGCAGCCTTCGCTCAGGTGGCGTTATTGCATCGGACGTTCGCTCAATGCCCGAACGATTCCGCCTTCGACGCACCGCTTTCCGCGACCTGCGGACGCGCGGCCTGTTTGATCAGCAGTGCGATACACGACACCAGACCGGCCACCGCGATCGTCGCGAAGATGCCGCCGAACGAGAAGTGGCGGCGCGTCAGTTCGGCCACGAGGAACGAGCCCGCGATCCCGCCGAAGCGGCCCACGCCGAGCATCCAAGCGACGCCGGTGCCGCGGCCCGCGGTCGGGTAGAACGCGGCGGCGAGCGCCGGCATCGACGATTGCGCGGTATTCATCAGCACGCCGGCGACGAACACGATCAACACCAGCATGCCGACGTTGCCGGCCGCCTGGCCGATGAGGTACACGCTGATCGCGGTCAGCGCATAGCACACCGCGATCACGCGATTCGCATTGAAGCGGTCCATCAGCACGCCGGCCAGCACCGCGCCGACGCCGCCGAGCGGGAACAGCGCGGAAATCAAGGTAGCGCGTTGCGGCGTGAGACCGGCGTCCTTCAGCAGGATCGGCATCCAGTTGATCGACGCGTAGAAGATCACGAGGCCCATGAAGTACGCGAGCCACAGCATCACCGAGCCGACGATGTACGAACGCGACAGCACCACGCCGAGGCCCTTGCCGCCGGTTTGCGGCGCGGTTTCGGTCATCGTGAACGAAGCGGCGTGCACCGCGTCGCCGGAAATGCGCGCGAGCGCCGCGCGAATCCGCTCGGCCGGCTTGTTATTCGCGACCATGTAGCGGACCGATTCCGGCATCTTCACGATCAACAGCAGCAACAGCAGCAGCGGCGCGATGCCGCCGAGGATCAGCACGCTGCGCCAGCCGAAATGCGGAATCATCCATGCGGCGAGGAAGCCGCCGAACGCGGCGCCGAGCGGGAAGCCGCAGAACATCAGGTTGATCACGGTCGCGCGACGGTTATCCGGGCAGTACTCGCCCATCATCGTGACCGCGTTCGGCATGGCGGCGCCCAGGCCGACGCCGGTGATGAAGCGCAGCACGGTCAGGTGTCCGATCGTGTCCGAGAACGCGGAGGCGAGGCAGGCGGCGCCGAACAGCGCGACCGAGCCGACCAGCATCACGCGTCGTCCGAGCCGGTCCGACAGCGGACCCGAGCCGAGCGCGCCGCACGCGAGGCCGAACAGCGCGGCGCTCAGTACCGGCGCGAGCGCGGGTTTGTCGATACCCCATTCGGTGATCAGCGAGGGCGCAATGAAGCCGATTGCGGCCGTGTCAAAACCGTCCAGCAGGACGATGATGAAACACATAAAGAAGATCAGCCACTGGAACGGCGAAAACGGATGTTCGTTGATGAACGTTTGAACGTTCACAGCTGGGCTGCGGTTCATGATGGTCTCCTGAAGCGAAAAAGCCCGCCGCGACGAGCTGCTTTTCTCAAGACCGTGCGCCGTCTGGCAATGGCGCACGATGCTGCGCCTGGGCAAATCTGCTGAGCTTCGGCAATGAATCATACTCGCACCGGCCGGCTTTCCGGAACCGGGTGCGGGGGGTGGAAAGTTCGCGTAAAGAACGTAGATTCTTCACGCGAACGCGCGCCACTCTAGTTAATGAGATGGGGTGGGTCAACGAGGGATTACCCGCAAGCGCGGCCAGGCGTCGTGGAATGGCGCGCCCAGCCGCGCCGGGAGCGTTATTTGCCGTTCACCGAAAACGCGTAGAACGTGTTGCTGCCGGTGCCGTACAGCAGCAGGTGCGAATAGCCGTTGCCCCAGTACACGGTGCCGTTGCCGTCGATCGCGGGGCCCGCGTTCGAGCTGCCTTGTCCCGGGTAGTCCCACAGCACGGCGCCGGTCGCCGCGTTGAGCGCGTACATGTGGCCGCTCTTCGAGCCGGCGAACATCACGCCGTTCGAAACCGATACGGCGCCCTGGTCGAGCGCGCTGCCGGTCGGATCGGCGCGTTGCCACAGCAGTTTGCCGGTGGACGGATCGAGCGCGGCGAACGAGCCCGAGATCACGATCGCGCCGTTGATCGTGTAGGGCACGAGGTCCATGTCCGAGCCGGCGATATACACGCGCTGGCCGTCGGTGGCGGTGCCCCACTGGATGCCGCCGCCGAGCGACGAACCCGGCACCACCGAGGTGCTCGACAGGATCGCGCCGGTGTGCGCGTCGAAGATCCAGTAGAAGCCGCTCTTCTGCCCGGCGCCGACCGCGAGCCGCATACTGCCGTCGGCATTGGTGAGCGTCAGGAGGTTCGGGCCCGAGCCGAAGTCGTAGTCTTCGCCCGGCGGCGGCGGGCAGTTATTCAGCAGGCCGACTTCGAGAATGCAGGACGCGTTCCACGTGTCGTAGCCTTGCACGCCGGTCGCCCACTTGATCGCGCCGCTGGTCAGATCGAGCGCCACCATCGAGTCGACGTGATCGTCGCTGCTCAGGCACGCGGCCGCCGAGCCGCCGTTGAGCTGGCAGGCCTTGACCGACGCGGGCACCGAATAGTTGTTGCCGGTGGTCACGTAGATCGTGTTGCTGGCCGGATCGATCGCGGCGGAGCTGCTCCATACCGCCGCGCCGCTGTAGCCGGAGGACAGGCCGTGATTGTCGGGCAGCATGCGCGCGGTCCATCTGATCGCGCCGGTCGCCGCATCGACCGCGGAGAACGTGCCCTGGAACGAGCAGCACGGATAGGTGACGATGTTGGCGGCCGAGCCTTCCTCGGTCGACGACGTCCCGACGTACACCACGCCGTTATAGACAATCGGCGATTGCGTGATGATCGCGGACGGTCCGTTGCTGAGCAGCGTGCGCCAGTTCAGGTTGCCGGTGTTCGCATCGATCGCGAGCAGGTTCGCGCCGTTCTGGTCGCCGATATAGATCACGCCGTTGACGACCGCCGGGCTGGTGCGCGAGATCGCGCCCGACGCTTCGCCGGCGTACGCATCGATGCGATGCTCCCAGATCAGCGCGCCGGTGTTCGCGTCCAGCTTGGTCAGATAGCCGGCCCAGTCCGGGAAATAAACGGCGCCGTTGACGACCGCGGGCGTGGCCGACACGTCGCCGTGCACGGTGTGGGACCACTTCAACGCGAGACTGCCGGCGTTGTTCACGTTCAGTTGTGTTTGCGCGGGCTGGTTGCGCGAGTTGCCGACGTCCCGGCCGCTCATCGCCCAATCCGAGCCGGACTGGGCATGGCTCACGCCACTGCTGCCGAGAGTGCCGATGGCGCCCAGCGTCGCGAACGTCAACGCGATCGTTGCGCGCCTGCTCATTTGCCGTATTCCGTATCGACCGACCAATGCATTTCTCATCATTCACCTCGCAAAGTCGATGGTTGGAGAACCCCTGAAAATGCGTCGCGAACGACGCCAAGGTATTAAATGCGCAGGTGTTATCGACGGCAAACTTAAAGCGCATTAAATGCGATAAAAATTCAAATAAATTATTCAATACAGATATCGAATTTGCGCAATGGAAAATTCGCGTGTTTTAGTGGTGATTTGTTAAGGTAAATGTAATGTGGCCGGTTAGGGCGCGCGGAAGATGCCTGAGGCGGTGAGGTATGAGACAGCGGCAGCACGGCGCGCGTTTTGGGGCGCGCCCCGTGCTTTTTACGGAGGATTTTTATTAGGAAATCGAGGAATCGCTATATAAATAGCGCACTGAATATTTGATTATTTTATAGAGGGTGTGGTCACCGGCATTTGCGCCGCTCGTACAGCGACCATTCGCCCTCGTGCACGACCAGCGCCACTTCGCATTCGTTGTTGGCGAAGAAATTCGCCGGCAACGGCCCGACCTTGTGAACGAAGAAGTAACGGTACTGACGGCCCTGGTCGCGGGTCCATTCGAAACTGCCCGGATCGTGTTCGAGCGCGGGCGGCGAGATCGGCATCATGCCGGGCCTGAAGCGCACGATCTGCGGGACGAAGGTCGCGAAGTTCAGATCGACGAAACCGTGCTGTTCCGCCTGATACCAGACGGACTGGTGCGCGTAGGCGGCCGTGCTGCGGTACGCGGGACTCGCGCGATCGAAGATCAGACTCAGCGCGCGTTGCTCGGGCTGCGTCTGCGCGAGCAGCGTGTCGAGCGGCGCGATCTCGACCGCGAAACGATGCAGGCGGATCGTCTGGTCCGCGAAAAAGATCCAGCAGCCGGCGATGATCGCCGCCTGCACGCCGCGGCCGATAATCCTGCGCGAGTTCGACACGGCCGGCGCGGCGCGCGCGCCGCTCGCGGCCGATGGCGGCGCGCAGAACATCAGCGCATACGCGGGCAGCAGAAACAGCGCGAAACGGTGATACAGGTAGGCGGTTTTCAGCGCGGTGCCCGGCACGAAAAACCACACCAGCGCGACCGCGAACATCGGCACGACGACCGCGCGATCGGCATTGATCCGGTCGCGCCACACCCACGGCGCGGCGAACATCAGCGCGACGAGCGGCAAATAGCCGACCACCGCTTTGTTCATCCCCCACACGTAGACGGGCAGCGCCAGCAGACGCTGCCAATCGAAGCCCCAGTTGAAGACCGCGATGCCCGCCACCGCCTGGCCGAGCAGCGGATCGGTCGAGCGGCTCCACCATGCATAGACGATGCACAGCACGCCGAGCGGCACGAACGGCGCGAGCGCGAGCGCCGCGCGAGCAAGCGGCCGCTGCTTGACGAGTACGAAACCGACGCCGATCGCGGCCGCGAGCAGAAACACGAGGCCGTGACAGAAGAACAGCGCGGTGCCGGCAATCAGCATGCCGACGCCTTTCCTGAACGAAGTTGCGCTCGCATACGCGTGCGACAGCCAGATGAACAGGATGCCTAACGGCGCGGCGACGAGGAACGTATAGAAGCCCCACATGAACGAGAAGCCGAAGAAGCCGGGGATGAACAGCCAGTCGAGCCGCGGGTCGCCACGCAGATAGCGGCGAAAGCCGATGCACGACGCGACGAACGCGAAGTACGCGAGCGTCAGCACGCACTTGAGCGCGGCGTCGACCGGCATCAGCCAGCTGAGCGGCAGCGCCAGACCGTAGCCGACCAGGTAGGGTGTCAGTAGATTGATCTGTACGAGGTTTTCCCAGCGCGACGTGTGTTCGAGCAGATCGCGCAGCAATGCGACCTGGCCCGCGTGTTGCGGCAGATCGACCATCGGCGGACGCGGCGCGATCCAGAACAGCGCACCGCCGTACAGCACGGTGACGATGAACAGCACGTACGGCGCGAGCGCGGCAATGCGGCCGGAGCGCGCGAACGACGCGGGTCCGGACGGCGCGTCGGCGCCTGCGCGCGCCGACGCGGATGGGTCGACGGACGAAGTCATAAGGTTTGCTCGATGATGAAACGCGGACGCTGCTTGGTCTCGGCGTAGGTCTTCGAGATGTAGCCGCCGATCACGCCGAGAAACAGCAGCTGAACACCGCCGAGGAAGTACATCGGAATGACCGTCGAGGCCCAGCCGGGCACCGTCAGGTCGGTGAAAAGACGCGCGAATGCGGCCCACGCGCCGAAGCATAACGAGCCGAACGCCAGCAACGCGCCGATACGGGTGCTCCATTGCAGCGGTACCGCGGAGAACGACGTGATGCCGTCGAACGCGAACGCGAGCATTTTGCCGAGCGGATATTTGCTCTCGCCGGCAAAGCGCGCGGCCCGTTCGTATTCGACGGTGGTCATCCGGAAGCCGAGCATCGGAATGATGCCGCGCAGGAACAGATTCACCTCCGGAAACTGCCGCAACGCTTCGACGCTCTTGCGGCTCATCAGCCGGAAGTCCGCGTGGCCCGGCAGGATATCGACGCCGAACGCGCGCAGCAGCTTGTAGTAGTTGCGCGCGGTGAAGCGTTTGAAGAACGTATCCGTGTTGCGCTTGAAGCGCACACCGCAGACGATTTCCGCACCGAGCCGGTATTGTTCGAGCATGCGCGGAATCGCCTCGATATCGTCCTGAAGATCGGCGTCGAGGCTCACCAGCACATCGCCTTGCGCGGTCATCAGGCCGGCCAGCAGCGCATTCTGATGGCCGCGATTGCGCGACAGTTTGATGCCGCCGCAGTGGGCATCGCTCGCGTGCAGCGCGGCGATGATCGACCAGGTCTGGTCGCGCGAACCGTCGTCGACAAAGGTGATGCGGCTTTCGTCACTGACCTCGCCGGCGTCGATCAGGCGCTGCAATAGTGCGAGAAGCCGCGCGCTGGTCTCCGGTAGGACTTCTTCTTCGTTGTAGCAGGGTACGACGAGATTCAGCGTCGTCATAGGCGCATCCCATTCTGAAGCCGGCTCGACTCACGATCGGGCACCAAGTCTTTCGACATTAGTACGCATGGTCCGCTTCATGCAAGAATAAGGTTTTCTTTGTCCGAAAACCGCTAAATCAGCGGCGAAAACGCCGAATTGGAACCGCAACATTGTTTTATCAGCACAATTCGATTCAACGGATAGCGCGGATAATTCATCGTTTTGCGCCACTTCTGACATGCCTGACAAGCGGCGGCAATACTTGTTTCAACGCGCTATTGAAGGTGCGATTGCGACGTTGGACAATAGACGGCGAGGAAGGAGGAACAGCATGGATAAGGCCGAATTCGACAGCTTTGCCGACGAGTACCAGGCGATGCATGCCCGCAATATCGCCGTGTCCGGCGAAGGCCCGGAGTATTTTGCCGAGTACAAGATTCGCGATATAGCCGAGGAGATGGCGCGGCGCCATGCATTGCCCGCGCGCATGCTCGATTTCGGTTCGGGCGTGGGCGCGTCGATCCCGTGGGTCAAACATTATTTGCCCGCTGCGCAGCTCACCTGCGCGGATGTCTCCGATCGTTCACTGGACGTTGCGCGCAGCCGCTTTCCCGGTGCCGCGCGCTTCGTGCATTTCGACGGCCGCACGCTGCCTTTCGAAGCGGGTGAATTCAATCTCGCCTACGCAATGTGCGTGTTCCACCATATCGATCACGCGGAGCATGTCGATCTGCTGCGCGAATTGAAGCGCGTGGTGGGTCCGCAAGGCACCGTCGCGGTGTTCGAGCATAATCCGCTCAACCCGCTGACCGTCAGGGCAGTCAACACCTGCGAGTTCGATGTCAACGCCCGGCTGATCGCCGCGCGCAACATGAAGCAGGCCTGTCTCGACGCGGGCTTTACCAACGTGCTGGTGCGGTTCCGGATTTTCTTTCCCCATATGCTCGCCAAACTTCGACCGCTCGAAAAATATCTGACCGCCGTGCCGCTCGGCGCCCAATACTCCGTCTATGCGAGCGGCGCATGAAGGCGGCATGCCGATGAACGATCTGCGCACGTTAGGATCCCGTACGGAATCGCTTCAGCAGTTCATCAAATATCTGCTGGTGGGCGGGCTCAATACGCTGATCTCGGCCGCGATCATTTTCGCGGTACAGGCGGCGGGCGCGCGCCCGGTGGTCGCCAATCTGACCGGCTATGCGATCGGCGTGGCCATCAGCTACGCGCTCAATAGCAAGTACACGTTCAAGACCGCGGTATCGCGCTACACCGCGATCCGTTTTCTGATCGTGTTGCTGGTCGCGTATCTGGCCAATCTCGCCACGATGCTGGCGGTGTTGCACCTGACTCACGCGCCGTATGTCGCGCAGCTGTGCGGCATTCCGGTGTATGTGATCGTGGGCTTTCTCGGCAACCGGTATTGGGCGATGCGCGAACGCGCAGGCTGAAGCGGGAGCGCCGCGATCGACACGCGGCGCAGAGTGGAGAGAGGAGAGGCAAGGCGACCCGATACGCGCGGTCGCCTTTGTTTTGGCGTCTGGCGGTTGAATCAGCCGAGCTTCGCGGCAATCGCGGCGCCGACTTCACTCGTGCTCGCGCTGCCGCCGAGATCGGCCGTATGCGGGCCGGCGACCAGCGTCGCCTCGATCGCCGCGAGAATCGCATCGTGCGCTTCGCGCTCCTTGCCGGACGAGTGACCGAGGAAGTCGAGCATCATCGCCGCCGACCAGATCATCGCGATCGGATTGGCGATGTGCTTGCCGGCGATGTCGGGCGCCGAGCCGTGCACCGGTTCGAACAGCGACGGAAACTTGCGGTCCGGATTCAGATTGCCCGACGGCGCGAGGCCGATCGTGCCGGTGCAGGCGGGGCCGAGATCCGACAGGATGTCGCCGAACAGATTGGTCGCGACGACCACGTCGAAGCGGTCCGGGTTCAGCACGAAGCGCGCGCACAGAATGTCGATGTGCTGCTTGTCCCACGTGACGTCCGGGTACTGCGCGGCGATACCGGCCGCGCACTTGTCCCACCACGGCATGCTGATCGCGATGCCGTTGCTCTTCGTCGCGACGGTGATTTTCTTGCGCGCGCGCCGTTGCGCCAGATCGAACGCGAACTTCAGCACGCGCTCGCTGCCGTGCCGCGTGAACACCGATTCCTGCAACACGAATTCGCGCTCGGTGCCTTCGAACATCACGCCGCCCACCGACGAATACTCGCCCTCGGTGTTTTCGCGCACGATCCAGAAATCGATGTCGCCGGCCTTGCGTCCCGCGAGCGGCGACGGCACGCCGGCAAACAGGCGCGCGGGGCGCAGGTTCACGTACTGGTCGAATTCGCGGCGGAACTTCAGCAGCGAGCCCCACAGCGACACGTGATCGGGCACGGTGTCGGGCCAGCCGACCGCGCCGAACAGGATCGCATCGGCCGACTGCAGTTGCGCTTTCCAGTCGTCCGGCATCATCTTGCCGTGCTTCGCGTAGTAGTCGCAGCTCGCCCATTCGATGTGCTGGTACTCGAGCTCGATACCGAAGCGTTGCGTCGCGACGTCCAGCACGCGCAGCGCTTCGGGCATCACTTCGACGCCGATGCCGTCGCCGGGAATGACGGCGATCCGGTATTTGTTCGACATAGGGGTTCTCCTTGAGGACGTTGTCGGGGGTGGGCGGCGGTTATTTTAGTCCGCGGCGGGGTTTTTGATCTCGCGGCCGGTCAGGTTGGCTGTTCTCGCGCAGGAAAAGTACTTCCGCGGTCTATGTGTGCTTCCGCACATTGAGCTTGTTCACCGCGGTTTACTTGCGCCTGTTTATCGCCTTTCATCTTTCTTGATAATCAACTGAAAGTGACACGCCGCGTAAAACAACGAATACATAAAAGCGGGTCGATCCACTTTAAATTCAAAACAGATAGAGGCGAAAACACCGGCTCGTTGCCGTGAAAAACGGCCACGTTGGCGGGTGCATCGACACGCGCATTTTAAAAGTACCGAGGGCATTCTCGTATTTATGCTAATTGGATGGGCGATTTGTCGCGCTGGCCTCGCGCGCCGCGGGCGAAGGAAGGCGTCAACTTTCGATGATCCGGAGGAAATATGGCTGGAAATCACGGTGGTGTGCGAGGCTTGACCTACGTCAGTCGCTCGAGTCTCGAAGAGGGACGATTTGGCCGGATGTTCCGGTGGCTGCCGCGCGAGACGTATAAGAAGGAAGATCTGCTACGGCTTGCCAAAATCATGATTCAGAAGGAAACCGTAGTTTTCGTAGGGGACGAGGATTTTCCAGAAGATGTCCGCTTATCCGCGGAATACGAGCCACCGACGGAAGGGCCGAATGTCGCTGCGCCGTTTCCGCGGCCGAAACCCGATACGGGAAAACTCTTCGACACCGTGTTCGGCGAGTCCGAGCCCGAGGATGAAAATCCCGTCATTCCGGCGGGCTATACCTATTTCGGCCAGTTTATCGATCACGATCTCACCTTCGATCCGAACAGTTCGCTGCAGAAGCTGAACGATCCCGAGGCGCTCGAAGATTTCCGCACGCCGCGTTTCGATCTCGATTCGCTATACGGACGCGGGCCGGACGATCAGCCGTATCTCTATCAGGACGCGCCGGATCACGGCGGCGGTATCCGCTTCCGGCTTGGCCGCACGTCAAGCAATCAGGACCGGCCGGGCGAGCTTCAGCGCAACGCGGATGGCCGCGCGCTGATCGGCGATCCACGCAACGATGAGAACGCGATCATCTGCCAGTTGCAGGCGGTGTTCCTCAACTTTCACAACAAGGTGATCGACGCGCTGGAGAGTGCGCGGCCGCAATTCAGGAACGATCATCACGCGTGTTTTCTCGAGGCACAGCGCATCGTGCGATGGCACTATCAGTACATCGTGCTGAACGACTACCTGAGACGGGTGGTCGGCGAGAAAACCTGGCGGACCGTGTTTCAGGGCAGCGGCAACGCGCGGCCGCATCCGCATTTGAAGTTCTATCTGCCCAAGCACGGACGCTCTTACATGCCCGTCGAGTTCTCTGTCGCGGCATTCCGTTTCGGACATTCGATGGTGCGCCCGAGCTATGCGCTGCGCCCGGGCGACAGGAACGTGGGCGGCGACAGGGACAAGGCGTTTGTCGACCAGATGTTCAATCGCATTCCGCTGTTCTTCAGGTTGGATAAGAACGAAGGAGGCAGCGCGGGCACGAGCGCGGCAACATCTACGGAGACGGGCGCAGAGCACGTTCGCGATTTGCACGGTTTCGGACCTTTGCCCGATGACTGGGAAATCGACTGGAACATGTTCTTCGCCGAAGCGGCGCTTCCGACGATGCACGCCGACGGTGGCGACGAACTGCAAGTGGTCGGCCAGGGCGAGGGGCACTTCACGCAGCCGGGGTATCGCATCGACACCAAGCTCGTCGATCCTCTCGCGCTGCTGCCGCCGTCGGTCGCGAAAAGCGGCAACGCGCCCGATGGAATTCCCGTGCTCGCCTACCGGAATCTGCTGCGCGGGAGTCAATTCGAGTTGCCATCGGGGCAAAGCGTGGCACGCGCGCTCGAAGCGGAAGTAATGACAGAGGAGAAGCTTTGGGGCGATGTCGAGGACGCCGTTTTAGCGGACCCGAACAGGAACCCGTTCGCGTACCGCGCACCGCTTTGGTATTACATCCTCAAGGAAGCGGAGACGTTGAACACCATCAATGATCCCGGCCCTCTGCGCGATTCATTAGGCGGCCATTGCCTTGGGGTAGTGGGCGGGCGGATCGTTGCCGAGGTTATCGTCGGCATCGCGCTGAATGACCATAGCTCGTATCTGTATCAGGACGTCAACTGGACGCCCGCGAGCGAGGCGGCGCGCAGCGGCTTCGCGCCGAAGGTGCCTATTACCGACATGTATAGCCTGATTCACTGGACGACGGACGGCGCGATGACGTTCAGGCTCGACGACGCTTCCGGCGCTACCGCGGCGCAACTGTAACGCGGCCGCCTCAGCATGGCCGCATCAGCATGGCCGCATCAGCACGGCCGCATGCCGACGCACACGTCACGTCCGTTTGTCCCACGGACGTCGACGTGCATCCGGCGCGGCCATCTCAGCACGAGACGATACCGAACGACACGATCTTCAAGGAGACAATCATGCCCCGGTCCAGCGAACGAGACGAATACCGGTTTCAGCCGATGCGCATCCAGGCGCGGCCGGGATCGAAAGCGGAGCAGGCCTATTACAGGAACTCGGCGCTGCCGGGTCGCAAGTGGCCGATGCCGAAAGCGATCGCGCCAGGCATCAGTCCGGCGCCGCTGGACGATCTGATCTTTCACGGCGGCAAGCTGGTGCCGAAGATGGAGTTTCAGAACGTTTATCTCGGCGGCGAGGCATCATGGAAAGAGAGCGACGTGACGTCGATCGACATGGCGATCAATCTCGCGATGCGCGACCGGCGGCTGAACAATGTGCTGAGTCAGTACTTTCATAACGTGTCGATCGACTGCGGCATGCGCGACTCGTTCATGCTGGACGAACCGAAACCCGCGAGCCTGTCCGAACCCGAGGTGCAGGAAAAAGTCATGAGTCTGTTCGATTCGAATCTGATCGAAAAAGCGGATCTCGATTCCTGCATTTTCAATCTCGTGCTGCCGCCAGGCACAGTGCTCAAACTGGACGACGCGACTTCGTTGACCGGATTGGGCGGCTATCACGGCTCGATGCATATTCAACGCAACGGCAAGCGGATCACGCTCTACTATTCCGCGAACGTCTATTCGAATATCGGCGCCAACGGGCGGGAGAACGGCATTGTCGTGTTCGACCAGTCGTGGAAGAACATCGTCTGTACGCTGTATCACGAGATCAACGAGTTCCGTACCGATGCCGACGTCAATGACGCGATCGCGTCGAATAACAGCGACTTCCTCGGCTGGAATGCGCGCGACGGCAAGGAGATCGGCGATCAGCCGATCTTCAGGGCGGGCCAGGCGGGCGACCTGCGCCTCGTATTCAAGGAAGTGCAAAGCGCGACGCAGAAAAAACGCATTCCGGTGCAGTTTCTTTATTCCAATGCCGTGCACGGCGCAGAAGGGCCGATCGACGCGCCGCACGCATAGGCAGGGTATTGCGCTGCGCGTCAGGCCGCAAGGTCCGGCGGCGCGGTGCCCGGCAACGTCAGGATGAACGTGGAGCCTTCGCCGGGGCGGCTATACAGTTCGATACTGCCGCCATGCCGCTGCGCGACCGTCTTGACGAAAACCAGTCCGAGTCCCGCGCCGCTCGGGCAGTGCGGCAGGTCGCTGCGCAAACGCCGGAACGGCTCGAATAACTCGTGCTGTGCTTCGGCCGGAATGCCGGGTCCGTGATCGGAAACCGCGATCGCATACCCGTGTTCGACGTCGTACAGACGCACCGTGACGGTGGCGCCGCGTGGACTGAACTTGACCGCGTTGCTCAACAGATTGGCGACCGCGCGCATCAGCAGGAACGGTTCTACCCGCGCGACGCGAACGTCGTCACCGATATTCACGTCGAGCACGATGTTGCGCGCGCGGGCGAGCGCCCACATTTCGTCGGCCGCATCGTGTACCACGCCGCCCAGGTGCGCTTCCGCAAGGGACCAGACCGGCGTTTCGGCGCGCGCGAGTTGAACGAAGTCGTCGGCCAGCGCGAGCGTCCGGCGCGCGTACCCGGCAATCCTGCCGAGCAGATCCGGTGTGGGCATGCTTTGCTCGGCGGCCATCTGAAGATCGATCAATGCGAGGATCGAAGACTGGGGCGAGCGCATGTCGTGCGAGATGAAATGCAGCCACTCCTCGCGGCGAAGCTCCGCGACGCGACTCTCGGTGATGTCGAGCACGAAGCCCACCGTTCGTCTGGCAATGCCATTTTCGTACTGCAAATAAGCGGTCGACTTGATCCATCGAATCTCGCCGCTGGAATCGACGATCCGATATTCGACTCCGGCATTGCCTTCCTTCTCTCCACGGGTTACTTCCGTGGCTTTGTCGATATCGTCCGGATGAACCAGCCGCAGGAACTCGCCGATCGAGTTGATCGGGCCGCTCGGGTTCCCGGAGTTGCCGCCCATGATGCGATACCAGCTCTCGTCGCACTGCAATGCGTCCGCTGCGATGTCGTAGTCCCAGATGCCCAGACCGCCGGCGCGCGTCGCAATGGCGAGCCGCTCTTCGTTACGCCGGATCAGATCGTCGGCGGCGCGCTCGCGCGTCACCTCTCTCGACACACACAGAATGGCTGTCGTCTTGCCGTCGGCATCGAGGATCGGCGTCAGCATATTGTCCCAATACTGCGTACCTTTTCCGGCAATCACGCTGCGGCCGGGAAAGCGGCTAAAAGCGCCGTTACGCGCGCAAGCGAGCGCCGCATTGCCATCGCTCTGGACGTCGGCGGGCAGCAGCGGCAGCCACGGCATGCCGAACCCCGAGTTTTCATCGACGCCTAATGCACGGCAACCGGCGCGGTTCATATGCAGCAGATTGCCGTGCG
This sequence comes from Burkholderia sp. SRS-W-2-2016, assembly GCF_001931485.1. Classification (GTDB taxonomy): domain Bacteria; phylum Pseudomonadota; class Gammaproteobacteria; order Burkholderiales; family Burkholderiaceae; genus Paraburkholderia. Next base: position 294,205 of record NZ_MSDV01000023.1, read on the forward strand.
GCGTGATCAGTTTGATGCAGTCCACGCTGACGTTCAGCATGTCCGATTGCATCGTTGCCCGGCTTGCCAGTTCGCTTTCTTTTTCCTTCAGATCATGAATATCCGTGCATGTGCACAGCCAGCCGGCGTCGACACTATGAAGATTGACGATGAACCAGCGGCTGGTGCCGCGCGGACCGGCCAGCCGGCACTTCAACGATTCGTGATCGGAATGGGCGTGGGTCGCGCACAGTTTCGACAGCGCATCGTAGCGGTGCTCCGGATGGATCAGTTCGATCCATTGGAGCGGCCCCGACGTCTCGACGCGCCAACCGGTATAAGCGCGCCATGCGTCGTTGATGCCGAGGACCTCGCCGCCGCGGGTGAAATAGCATGCGGGGGTCTGAAGGGCGTGGAGCAGAGCGGCGATCTGAAGACCGTCGTGACTTGGGGAGCGGCTCCGTTCCGTCGCAACGCTTGGCGATTTCAGCTTCGAACCCGCAGGACTCGTAGGGTGTAGATAGGCCATGATGCATTCCCGACAATTCTTTCTTTATTAAAACAACATGCTTTCCTATTGCTTTCAATTCATAGGTCGCAAATGCCGGGCGAGGGTGTCAAGTCTCCTGAAAAGCGTCGATAGTCGTTGTCCCTGACTTTGGGTATTGCATTGAAGGCTATCAACATTGAGCATAGATATGCCTTCAATTAAAGTTATTTAACAGTTTGAATAAAGTAATTGCGGCATTGCCGAAGATCTATGTGAATCTCAAAAGGCAATTCTGCGGAGAAGTAAATTGTTCTATTCGGTGTGATATGAACGAGTAGTTCAGGGCAGGGTAATTCTGAATTGAATTCAGACGGTTTAATACACTGCAACCTTATGCGGCCAACCGGAGCCGGTAATCCGGCCGGTCGCGGTCCGCGGTCATCGAAACGCGCGTGTCAATGAAAGTCCCGGCTGACGGTCGGCAGCTTGCCCAGCAGATGCGTCATGTCGACCAGCCGCTGCGCCACCAGATGCCGCACGTTTCCTTCGCACTGCCACGTTCCATAAACGGCCAGCAGCGCCGCGCCGAGCGCTTCCTTGCGCTGCTTTTCGAGCAGGCTCGGCCAGACGATCACATTGACGTTGCCGGTCTCGTCTTCGATCGTCACGAACATCACGCCCTTCGCGGTGCCCGGACGCTGACGCACGGTGACGAGTCCGCACGCGCGCGCGAGTCTGCCGTCGCGATACCCGTGCAAGGTCGAGGCCGGCATCAGCCGGTTTTTCTGCAATTGCGGACGCAGCAACGCAAGCGGATGACGGCCGAGCGTCAGACCGAATGACCGGTAGTCCGCGACGATGTCCTGCGCTTCGCTCGGCGCGCCGAGTTCGGGCGTGTCGTCCTGCACCGCCGCGCCGGCCAGCATGTCTTTCTCCGGGACCGCCGCGACCGATTGCCAGAGCGCCGCGCGCCGGTTGCCGGCCAGCGACGCGAGGGCGTTCGCGTCGGCGAGCGTCTGCAGATCGTGGCGATCGAGTTGCGCGCGCCGCGCCAGATCGTTGACGTTCGCAAACGGCCGCACCGCGCGCGCGTTTTCGATGCGTTCCGCGGTGCCGTCCTTCATCCCGCGCAGCAACGAAAGACCCAGCCGAACCGCGGGGCGCCCGGCATCTGGGATGCTTTCTAGCGACGAGTCCCAGCCGCTCACGGTCACGTCGATCGCCAGTACCCGCACGCCGTGGCGCTGCGCGTCCTGCACGAGTTGCGACGGCGAATAGAAACCCATCGGCTGACTGTTGAGCATCGCCGCGAGAAACGCCTCGGGCTCGTGGCATTTGAGCCAACTGCTGGCATAGACGAGCAGCGCGAAACTCGCCGCGTGGCTCTCCGGAAAGCCGTATTCGCCGAAGCCTTTGATCTGCTCGAAAATCGCCTCCGCGAAGGAGCGCTCGTAGCCACGCTCCTGCATCCCGAGCACGATGCGGTCGTAGTATTTTTCGAGGCCGCCTTTGCGTTTCCACGCGGCCATCGCGCGCCGCAGCTGATCGGCCTCGCCGGGGGTAAAACCGGCCGCGATCATCGCGATCTGCATCACCTGCTCCTGAAAGATCGGCACGCCGAGTGTGCGGCCGAGCGCGGTTTCGAGGTCTGGCTTCGGAAAGGTGACCGGCTCGAATCCCTGCCGGCGTTGCAGATACGGATGCACGGCGCCGCCCTGAATCGGCCCCGGCCGCACGATCGCCACTTCGATCACGAGGTCGTAGAACTCGCGCGGCTTCATCCGCGGCAGCATGCTCATCTGCGCACGCGATTCGATCTGGAACACGCCGATGGTATCGGCCGCCGAAATCATGTCGTACGTGGCCTCGTCTTCGGGTGGAATGTCCTGCATTTCGAAGCGCTCGCCGCGTCGTTCGGAAACGAGGTCGAGCGTGCGGCGGATCGCCGACAGCATGCCGAGCGCGAGCACGTCGATCTTGAGTAAACCTAATGATTCGAGATCGTCCTTGTCCCATTCGATCACCGAGCGATCCGCCATCGCCGCATTCTCGATTGGAACGAGACGCGAGAGCTTGCCGCGGCTGATCACGAAACCGCCCGAATGCTGCGACAGATGACGCGGAAAATTCAGCAGTTGCGACGCGAGCTTCGCCCATGCCTGGATCAACGGCTTGTCCGGATCGAGGCCCGAATCCGCGAAGCGCTTCAGCAGGTCATGACCGTTATCGAACCATTGATGCGACTTCGCGACCGCATCGACGATCTGCGGATCGACGCCGAGCGCCTTGCCGGTTTCGCGGAGCGCTCCGCGCGGCCGATAGGTGGAGACCGCCGCGGCGATCGCCGCCCGGTCGCGGCCATATTTGCGGTAGATGTACTGAATCACTTCCTCGCGCCGCTGATGCTCGAAGTCGACGTCGATATCCGGCGGCTCGCCGCGTTCCTTGCTGATGAAGCGCTCGAACAGCATTTTGCTGCGTACCGGATCCACTTCGGTAATGCCGAGGCAATAGCAGACCGCCGAGTTCGCGGCCGAACCGCGTCCCTGACACAGAATGTGCTGACTGCGCGCGTAACGGACGATGTCGTAAACGGTCAGGAAGTACGCCTCGTATTGCAGGTCGGCGATCAGTGCGAGCTCGTACTCGATCTGCTCCTGCGCCTCGGCTGGAATGCCGGCGGGAAAGCGTCGCTGTGCGCCGAAATACGTCTCCTGGCGCAGATACGCGGCCGGCGTAAAGCCGGCCGGCACCAGTTCGTCCGGGTATTCGTAGCGCAGTTCATCGAGCGAGAACGAGCAGCGATGCGCGATATCGACGCTTGCGGCAAGCGCATCGTTCGGATAGAGATTCGCCAGACGCAGCCGCGAACGCAGATGCTGCTCCGCATTCGGCGCGAGATCGTAGCCGCATGCGTGAACCGGTTTGCCGACCCGGATCGCGGTCATCGTGTCCTGCAGCGGTTTGCGCGAGCGCACATGCATCAGCACTTCGCCGAGCGCGACGACCGGCACCTCGCGATTGCGGGCCACGAACTCGACCGCCCCGCGATGAATGTCGTCCATCGCGCGCTGATGCAGCACGAGGCCGACCCATGCGCGGCCGGGGAATGTGTGGTCGAGCCATTCGATCTGCGCGTCGAGCGCGCTTTCGTTGGCCGGAAAATCCGGCACCAGAATCGCGAGACAGTCAGGCATCCCGAGTAAATGACGGTACCGGGATTCCGGGCGCGACAGATCCTGCGGCGTCAGCCGGTATTCGCCTTTCGGCGCGCGGGTGCGCGCGAGCGTGATCAGTTCGGCCAGGTTACCGTAGCCTTCGCGGTTTCTGGCCAGCAGGATCAGCCCGAATGCGGGCGAACCATCGGCCTGCACGAGCCTGAAATAGGAGCCGACGATAAACGGCAACCGCGCCTCTTTCGCGGCGACGTGCGCGCGCACCACGCCGGCCAGCGAACATTCGTCGGTGACCGCGAGCGCGGTGTAGCCGAGTTGCGCCGCGCGTTCAGCCAGTTCCTCCGCGTGCGACGCGCCGCGCAGAAACGTGAAGTTCGAAAAGCAGAACAGTTCGGCATACGCCGGCAGCGTCGTGAAGGTCGTATCCATCGCCGCTCATCCGAACAGGCCGTGCAGAAACCAGCGTTGTTCTTCTTCGGCGTCGCGGCTGCTGACGCGCTCGCGGTAAATCCAGTAGCAGCTTTGATCGTCGGCCTGCGCGACGAAGTAGTCGCGCGTGACCAGTTCGCCGTCGAACCAGCCGCTTTCGATCCGCTCGCCGGGCGACACCATCCGCAACGGCGAACCATAGAACGGCCGATGCTGGCGCATCAGCAGGCGAACCGGCGTATCGAGCATCCACGTGGGGCGCGGCAGTCCTTGCGGCAGCGCATCGAGTTTCGCGCGATGCGTCACCGGCATCCAGCGGTTCGCGATTTCCGGCCGATGGTCGGGCGCGGGCACCGGCCGCAATACGTTCTCTTCGCCGAGTCGCGCGACCAGTAGTTCGAGCAGCCGCTCGTGATCTTCCTGCGAGCCGCCGGGTTCGGGAAACAGCGTGTCGGAGGCGGGCGCGGCCGGTTCGACCTGCGACGCGTCGAGCCGCAACGCGATGACCGGCGCGCTCAGTTCGATCCGGTGCAAACGCTCCTTGAAGAGCCGCAGCAGATGTTCGTCGCGCCAGGTCGGCTCGCTCAAAGCGATATCGAGCGTGGTCGGTTCGATTGCCTGGCGGCCGCGTTCGTGTTCGAGAAAGAGACGCACGCCGCTAATCGCGAGTTGCCGCGCGCAAAGCCATCCGCACAACTGAACGATCAGCCGCTGCACGCCGAAGACCGCGCCGTCCGCCTGTTCGAGACGGTCGGGCAGTTCGATGCGCGCGGTAAAAGTAGGCGGCAACTCGAGCCAGTCGAACAGTTCGGGGGCGGTGCCGAACGCGCGGTCGAGCGAGTCCAGCAGATGTTCGCCGCAGCGCCGCTGCAAACCCGCGCGCGGCAGGCGGCGAAGATCGGCGATCGATGCGCAGCCCAGCCCCGTGAACCAGTCGAGAAACGGCCGCACTTCGGGCACCGCGAGCATCGGCAATGCGGCGAGTCGGCGTTCGAGCGACGCGAGTTTCAGCACCCGGGTATTGCCGTATTTCGCGAGCAGCCACGCGCCCTGGCCGGTCGGCGCGGCGCTCAGACGCGCGGTGAAACCGAGCGCGTCGAGGATGAGCTTCGCTTCGCGGCACAGCGCGCGCAGCCCGCCGAACAGACGCAGACTCGCGCCGATCTCGATCACGACCGTCGCTTCGTCGAGTAATGCGACTTCCGGCGAGAAGCGCATCAACGCGATGCCGACCTCGCGATACGCGGCCTCCTCGCGGCCGCTGTCGCGCTCGTACATCTCGGTTTCGGGCGACAGCGTCAGCACGCCGCCGCGCTTCAGACCGGGACGCACGCCGGCCGCCCGGGCGGCGGCGTCGGTAATCACGACCGTGTCTTTCTCCAGCACGACACTGCCGCTGACGGGCTCAGGCGACCACCTCGGTCGGAAGACCTCGAGCGGTAACTTGGGCAGGTGGACGGCGAGAAACACGCGCATGGCGGGAAAGCAGAATCGGTGTGGGTTGAAGGGGAATCGACAGGGGCTCTGCGCGTGAGGGCCCTCGTCGCTTCACGATATCGACGGTCAGACCGTCGGCCGATGGTTTGAGCGCCAGACGCAGCAGCGCCGGCGATGCGTCCTGCGCGGTCGCGAGCGGCCGCACCATCACGAACAGCGTCTCCGACGCCTGCGCGGCCAGATGCAGCCGCCGCAGCGACGCGCTCTGCACGTACTGCGCCCAGAACAGCAGCGCGCCGCAACTGCCGGCGCGCAGGATCTGTTCGGCGGACCACAGCGCGTCGGCCGTGGTCTGCGCGTTCACCCGCAGCAACTGCGCGACGGGCACGCCGATGTAATTCAGCCCGAGCCCGTCGGGCGTGTGAGGCGGCTGCACCAGCGCGATCGGCCGCTGGCCCACCGCGCTGAGCGCCGGCTGCAACAGCCGCAGTTCGCCGACGCCGGCCTGCTGCACCAGCAGATCGACCAGCGCGCCGAGCGGCCAGCCGCCGCCGGGCAGTTCGGCCGACAGCGCCGGATAGCCGGTGTCGACGCTGCGGCCGCGGCCGCGCGCGAGCTGGGAAGCCCGCCACAGCGACGGGTGAATGGCTTCCGGCAGGAGCGGGACGGCTGTCATTTGGGCAAAAAATACCTGTATGGATATACAGTATTCTACACGGTTTTTATGAGATAGCGAACAGGCAGTTTTTGGGGAGCGAGCGGAGGGAGGCGGGCACGGGCTTCCGCGTCCAACGTGGGACCGGGCGGTGGCGAGCTGCCTGAATAGCGCGCTGTATACCGCGTCGCGCATGCTGTTTTCGCTCGGGACCCGGCGCCAGGCGCCGGGCATCGTGACGCTGACCACGAAATCCGGCGTGCCCGCGAACGCGGTGGTGGGCTCGACGCTGGTCGCATTCGCAGGGTGTGCCGCGAACTATCTGGCGCCGAAATATGTGTTCGATACGTTGCTGAGCACGACCGGCGCGATCGCGTTGCTGGTCTATTTCATCATCGCGCTCAGTCAGGTTCTGCTGCGCTCGCAACTGGTGCGGCAGGGATCGTTAAAGGTCCGCATGTGGGGCCATCCGTATCTTTCGGCGCTGACCATCGGTCTGATTCTGGCGGCGTTCGCCGTGATGGTTCAGGCTCCGGATCATCGCAGTGAGGTGGTGGCGACGCTTGGGGCGTCGGCTGTGCTGGCGGTGGTGGGGGTGTGGCA
>NZ_MSDV01000026.1 GCF_001931485.1 Burkholderia sp. SRS-W-2-2016
GCTCAACGCGCTCCCCAGCAGCAACACGCAGGTCATCAGGAATACGTAGCGCATCCCCAGATGACCGCCGACGAAACCGCCCGCCACCGGCCCGAGCACCTGCCCCGCATACTGCGACGACGTCGAATACCCCAGCACGCGCCCAACCGAGCCGTCCTGCACGTTATGGCGAATGATCGACGTCAGACACGGCAGCAAGCCGCCCAACGACAGCCCCATCAAAAACCGCAGCAGGATCAGTTGCCACGCGTGCGTGACGAAGGCCTGCGGAATCAGCAGCAGCCCCGACACCGCGAGGCAGCCGATCACGACCTTCATCGCGCCGATCCGGTCGGCGATCTTGCCGAGCCGCGACGCCGACGTGATGCTGCCGAGCGCCGCCGCCGACATCGCGAGCCCCGAGTAAAGCGTCACGCTGCCCGACTCGCCGAGCAGTTGCTGCATATAGACCGTGATGATCGGTTCGATCGACATGTTCGCGAACATCAGCAGCATCGCGGTCGCGAGCATCGACAGCACGAGGTTGCGCGCGCCCGAAATCGTGCCGCCGCCGGCGCCCGCGCTGGCCTTCTTTTTCGCGGCGATGCTGTTGCGATCCTCGCGGATCAGCGTCGCGGTGGCGATCAGGTTCAGCATGATGAAGCCGCTCGCGACGAAGAACGTCATGCGGATGCCGAGCCATTGCGGCAGCACGCCGCCGAGCAGCGGCCCGAGCAGATTGCCGGCCATGATGCCGGAGGCCAGCATGCCGAGCGCCCACGCGGAACGCTCCTTCGGCGTCTGCGCGGCGACGATCACGTACGAGCCGGACGTATAGCCGCCGGCGAGCCCGACGAACAGCCGCAGCGCGACGAGCTGCCAGATGTTCTGCGACAGCCCGATCAGCGACATCGCCACCACCATCCCGAAGCTCGCACGGATCAGGTTCAGCTTGCAGCCGTAGCGGTCGGCGAGCCGCCCCCACAACGGCGCGACCAGCGCGGCCGACAGAAAGGTCGCGCCGTAGGCGATGCCGGACCACTGCACGATCGCCGCGTGGCCGTGCACGCCGAGTTGTTCGACGTACAGCGGCAGAAACGGCAACAGCAGCGTCATCGCGACGATGTTGATGAAAGAGCCGAAGAAGCAGACCGCCAGATTGCGCTGCCACGCGTTATCCGCAGTACCGGGACCGAGGGTGTAGGTATTCATCGACGATAGGAATAGGCCTCTAGACGGTCGCCACCGGCGTGACCGGCGACGCGACCGCGCCCGTCAGCCGCAAAGGCGGGGCGGTGAGGAGAAAGCGGCTGCGCGCATTGTCTCGCAACCAGCGCGCGAGCGGGGTGAGATACCACAGTTCGCCCAGGTGGATGCCGAGCTTGAACAGGCAGAGTTCGTGCAGCGGCAGCGTCGGATAGCGCGGCGCGTCGAGCTTGCCGGCCGGATAGGCTTCGACCGCGTGGTTGTCGGCGGCGATCGCGGCGATCTGCGCTTCGTCGATCCAGCGCAGCAGCGCGTCGTCGCGGCCATCGAGTTCGGCGCCCGCGTGTTCGAGCCGCTCGACGTCCGGGTCGCCGTTCATATCGACCAGCATCTGCGCGAAGCCGGTATGGAACAGCACGATATCGCCCGGCTCGACGACGATCCGGTCGCGGTCCATCACGTGCATCAGATCGCGATAGCCGACCCGGCGTTTGTCGCGCCCGAAATGCGCTTCGAGGTCGATCAGCACGCCGCGCCCCTGCACGCCGGTAGCCGCCATATGCTCGATGCCGAGTGCGCGGGTCGGCGCCGGCGGCAGGCTGCCGTGCGCGTCGGGCTCGCGCACCAGCGGGCCGAACATGTCGCGCTCGGCCGCATAGCCGTTGTAGAAACAGCTGCGCGGATTGCCGTCGCCGTCCAGGTCGTACAGGCTGCCGACCTGCGAGAGCGCATCCCATTGTGTGGAGTACTGGGTATCGAGCGTCACGCGGTGATCGCACAACACGTCGGTCAGATACGGTTCGTCCTGGCGCAGCTCGTAGCTGATATTCGATTTGTTGTTGCGCAACACCGGAAACAGCGACGGCGGACGGCGGCGCGGATTCCATTTGCTGCCGCCGGGCAGATCGAGCGGCAGGCTCAGGCAGAACGACTTGCCCTCGCGTACTTCGGCGGCCCCTTCGCGCACTTTCTGCGGGGTCAGCAAATTGAGTCTTCCGAGCTGGTCGTCGGCTCCGAAGTCCCCCCAGTTCGATCCTTCCGGACGTCTGTTGAATCGCATCGACACTCCCTGGTCAATTCCGTACATGGCCATTCATGCCGGCGCGCGCGGGCGTCCCGCCGCGCCGGCAGTACCTAACCTGCCGCTCAGTGATTCGAGGTCGGATCCGGTTCCGGCGGCAACACCGCATAGCGCTGGAAGCCCGGGCGCTGCGCGATGCGCTCGTACCATTTCTCGAAGTTCGGCAGCACCGGCTTGTTGTCGAGTTCGAACGTGTCGTAGGTCTGCGCGAGCACGCCCAGCGAGATGTCGGCGATCGTGAATTCGTCGCCGGTGATGTACTTCTTGCCCGCGAGGTATTCGTCGGCGATCGCCCAGTTCTTCACCAGACGCGCGCTCTGCGTGCGCACCGCATTCATGTCGCGCTTTTCCGGCGCGGTGCGGATCAGCGACGTGAACAGCGGCACGATATCCGGCCACAGCGCGCCCATCGACCAGTCGAGCCAGCGGTTCACGTCCGCGTGCTGCCGCGCGTTGTTGAGCGGATAGAACGACGCCGGACCGTACGTGATCGCCAGATAACGCATGATCGAGTTCGATTCCCACAGTACGTAGCCGTCGTCGACCAGCGTCGGCACGAGGCCGTTGCGGTTCATCTTCAGATACTCTTCCTCGTTGGTACGGCCGTATTGGCGGCCGGCGTCGATGCGGTCGAATTTCAGCTCCAGGTCTTCGAGACACCAAAGCACCTTCTTCACGCACAAACCACGCTCTCTACCCCAAACAGTCAGCATGACAACCTCTCTCAGGATGAACCACACAAGAATTCGAATGCGCGAGCGGCGCCGCGCTTCTACCCGCTTTTACCCATTTCTATCCACCTTCAACTGCTTGATTCAGGACTGCTGTTTCAACGTCTCGCGAAATTCCGGCACCGGCAGACCGCCCATTCCCCAGTTGTCGACGTTGATTTCGTCGATCACCACGGTGGTGGTTTTAGGGTTCTTGCCGAGGGTTTTCTGCAGCACCTCGGTCACGCCGGCGATCAGCTGCTTCTTCTGCTCGCGGGTCACACCTTCATCGGTGATCTTGATATTGACGTAGGGCAATTCGTGCTCCTCAGGAAATGAATCGGTCAAACACCACGTTTTCGAACAGACTGCGCTGCAATCGCGCCACCGCCTGGCCGAGGCGGTGACTGTCCTGCGCGAAGCACAGCCGGATAAAACCCTCGCCGCCCGCACCGAACGCGCCGCCCGGCGCCACCGCGATACGCTGCTCGCGCACCAGCCGCAGCGCGAGCGCGGTGCTGTCGGTCAGCCCTTCGATCTGCACGAACGCATAGAAGGTCGCGGCCGGCGCGCGATAGCGGACCCACGGCATGTCCTCGAACGCGTCGTCGACGAGCGCGCGGCCGCGCAGGCAATACGCGCGGAAGTCCCTGACGAAGGCATCGTCCGCCAGCGCGGCGACGGCTGCCCGCTGGATGAACGGCGCGACGCCCGAGTGCGTGATCTCGATCAGCTCGCCGATCTCGTCGCGCACGCCGGCGGGCGTAACCAGCCAGCCGACCCGAAAGCCGGTCATCGCCCATGCCTTGCTGAAGCTGTTGCAAACGATCACGCGATCCCACGGCTCGGCATGATCGAGTAGCGACGGCGCCGCTTCTCGACCGTCGAACACCAGCCGCGAGTACACGTCGTCCGCGACGATCCACACGCCGTGCTTGCGGCACAGCGCGAGGATCGCGAGCAGTTCGGCGTCGCTCGCGCACCAGCCGGTCGGGTTGTTCGGCGAGTTCAGGAACAGCAGCCGCGCGCCGCTCAACGCCTGTTCGAGCGCGTCGAGATCGAGCGAGAAGCCCTCCTCGCCGTAGCTCAGCACGACTTCCCGGACGCTTGCGCCGCGCGTGCGGGCCAGACTCGCCGGGTTCGGCCACGCCGGCGACACCACCACCGCGACATCGCCGGCCCGCAGCAACGCGAGGAACGCAACGTTCAGCGCGGCCATCCCCGACGCGGTTACCGCAACGCGCGTCTCGCTCACCGGCCGGCGATGCAGCGCGCTCAGATACGCGGCCAGCGCCACGCGTAACGCGGGCAAGCCGCGAATGTCCGGATAGCGGGTCTCGCCGCGGTCGAGCGCGCTCTTCAGCGCGGCGGTCGCGGTTGCGGGCGGCGGATGATCGCTCTCGCCGAAGCACAGGAAATCCACCTCGCCGAGCCGGAAGGCCTCGCGCGCCACCTGCACGAGCGGCGACGCCGCGCCGACCCGCACGAGATCGTCATGGCTGTGCATAGGATCCCTGATGAATATGGGCGCTATCGGCTCGCCGGGGGTTGCGATCGAAACTCATCGAAGTGACGGGCTCAGGCGGTCAGCGATTCGGCGCACGCGCTAGCGCCGCGCGGTGCGAGCGTGGTCTGCAGCTTGTCGAGATAACGCGCCGACGAATTGAGGCGAATCAGCGCGCCCAGCGCGATCTCGCGAGCGACGCGCGGATCGCGGTCGACCAGCGGCCGGATCACGTTATCGAGCCATGCACGGCCGTGGATCGCGTCGATGCGGATATGCAGATCGTGATAAGCGATGCCGTCTTCGGGCAGGCCGAGCCGGCGCCAGCCCGCCACCAGATCCTTGAAGCGGCGCGGCGCCAGATATTCGGTCACGCCGAAATAGCCGATCGCCTTGTAGTGATGCCGCGGGCTCAGCACCAGACACGCGGACAGATTGCCCGACACGCGCGAATCCGGCAGCAGCGCGCCGTTTACATACTGTGTGTCGATACCGAGCGCATCGAGCGTCTTGCTGAACAGATAGGTGTGCACGCCGGTTTCTTCGCCGCAGCCCATCTCGTCGTAGTAGTTTTTCGCGATCTCCATCTTCTCGGCGCCGCTGGTGCCGACCTGCATCAGCGCGAGAATGTCGTCGAAACGCGGATCGAGCGTGGTTTCCTGCGCGAGGAAAACCTTCAGGCTGTCGATGTCGGCGGTATCGCGCAGGTACTCGCGATAGAACGTATGCACGGCCGCCGGATGATCGGACATCGTGCGCTTGAGCCATTCGACGAATGCGTCGCCGTCGGTCGGCATCGCCCAGAACAGGTCTTCGTCGATCGGGTCGATCTCGGCGTCGAGCATCGCCGCTTCGAGCAGGCTGGTCACGTCCGCGAACAGCGGCGACACGTCGATATTGGCGGTGTCGACGTCCGGCACCGAGAAGCGATAGTCGTAAATCTTCCCGAGCACGCGGTGCAGATAGTCGAGCCGCTCGGTGTCGTCGCAACGCGCATCGAGCGCGAGGCGCCGCGACGCATCCACAATGCGCTCGCGCAGCGGCATATCGAGAACATAAGCGGCGGTATGCCCGTGTTCACGCCAACGCGGCGCGGAGGTATTTCCCAGAATATGAGGCTTTGCAAAATCCTCGATAAAGGATAAGAGACAAATTGGGTTTTCTGTCATGTTGCAGCGCTCCGGTTATGCTCTTTGGGAAAGTAATGCATCGGAATAAACCGCACCGGTTCGTATTACCGATCGACCGGTGCCGTACGAGTAAGCGTGACGTGGCCGCGCCAGTGCTGTCGTTGCGCCGCTAAATGAATTTTCATCACAAGTTAATTACTCGGCGTGGAATTGGCCAGTCGCAAATTTTCAACCTCAGTTTCTTTTTGGCGAACGGAGTGCGCGATTTCCCATTTTGCGGATTGTTTTTATGCGGACCGATTATCGTGCCTAAAATCCCTGGGTCTGAAGCGCGAATCGGCGTGATACGCTCGGGCTTTTGAAGGTCACGCCGCGCATTAATGCGCAGCCCCCACGCCATGACGCAACTACTAAAAAAATTCGATCTCACGTCGTTGCGCCTGTTCGTCGCCGTCTGCCAGGAGCGCAGCATTGCACGGGCCGCCGAACGCGAATGCATCACCCCTTCCGCCGTGAGCCGGCGGATTGCCGAAATCGAAGCGCTGATCGGGCTGCCGGTCGTGATTCGCGAATCACGCGGCATTTCGGTCACGCCGGTCGGCGAAACCGTGATGCGCTACGCGGAAGCGGTGATCGGCAATCTCGAACGGATGGAAGCCGAGCTGTCGCGCTATGCGAGCGGCGCGAAAGGCAGCGTGCGCGTCGTCGCGAATCTGTCGGCGGTCGTGCAGTTTCTGCCCGAAGACATTTCGTCGTTCAAACGGGTCTTTCCGGAAGTGGATATCCAGATCGACGAACAGACCAGCGTCAACGTGCTGCGCAGCGTGCGCGAAGGCGACGTCGACTTCGGCATCTGCAATGCGATCGAAGGCACCGAGGGTCTCGATCTGCGCCCGTATCGCAGCGACCGGCTGGTATTGATGGTGCCCGCCGGTCACCGGCTGTGCGGCGCGACGACGGTGCGCTTGCAGGAGATCGTCGGCGAGCATTTCGTCGGACTGCGCAGCGACGCCGCGCTGACCAAACTGCTCGCGGAGCAGGCGCGCAAGCTCGGCGCGAAGCTCGACGTGAAAATCCGCGTCGGCAGTCTCGATGCGCTGTGCCGGATGGTTCACGTGAGGCTCGGCGTCGCGGCGGTGCCGCAGCAGATCGGCGAGTTGTACATCAATACGCTGAATGTCGAACTGGTGCCGATCGCGGAGGACTGGGCGGTGCGCACGCTGATGATCGTGTGCCGCAGTCACGAACGGCTCGCCGCGCCGGCCGCCGCGCTGGTGAATTTTCTGACCGGCAAGCGCTGAGCCGCAGCATTGTCGTTTCGAGAATGCTGGCATCGCAACTTGGCACGCGAGGCGCGGCAGGCGCGCTCTATCATCGTCCGACCTACACACGAACCGGTTGGACTATGCCGCAGACGCTCTACGACAAGCTTTGGGACACGCATGCGATCGCCACCGAGGAAGACGGCACGACGCTGCTCTATATCGATCGCCATCTGATCAACGAAGTCTCCAGCCCGCAGGCATTCGAGGCGATGCGACTGGCGGGCCGCGCGCCGTGGCGCATCCGCGCGAATTTCGCGGTCGCCGATCACAACGTGCCGACCACCAGCCGCGCGGGCGGCCATATCGCCGATCCGATTTCGCGCCTGCAGGTCGGCACGCTCGACGACAACGCGAAAGCCTACGGCTTCCAGTTCTTCGGCATGCTCGATCCGCGCCAGGGGATCGAGCACGTGATCGGACCGGAACAAGGGATCACGCTGCCGGGCATGACGCTCGTATGCGGCGACTCGCATACGTCGACGCACGGCGCGTTCGCGTGTCTCGCGCACGGCATCGGCACGTCCGAAGTCGAGCACGTGCTGATCACGCAGACGCTGCTGACGAAAAAGATGAAATCGATGCTGGTCAAGATCGACGGCGAACTGCCGCCCGGCTCCACCGCGAAGGACCTGATCCTCGCGGTGATCGGCAAGATCGGCACCGCCGGCGGCACCGGTTACGCGATCGAATACGCGGGCTCGACGATTCGCGCGATGTCGATGGAAGGCCGCATGACGATCTGCAATATGACGATCGAAGCGGGCGCGCGCGCCGGCATGGTCGCATTCGACGACACCACGCTCGACTACGTGCGCGGCCGGCCGCTCGCGCCGAGCGGCGCACAGTGGGACGAAGCACTCGCCTACTGGCGCACGCTGCACTCGGACTCCGGCGCGCAGTTCGACGCGATCGTCGAAATCGACGCGAGCACGGTGAAGCCGCACGTGAGCTGGGGCACGTCGCCGGAAATGGTGGTCGCGGTCGACGCGCGCGTGCCCGACCCGCGCGCCGAAGCCGATCCGGTGCGCCGCGACAGCATGGAAAAAGCACTCGCGTATATGGGTCTCGCCGCCGGCACGCCGATCACCGAGATCGCAATCGACAAGGTCTTTATCGGCTCCTGCACGAATTCGCGTATCGAGGATTTGCGCGCGGCGGCCGCGGTTGTGCGCGGCAAGCGGCTCGCGGCCAACGTGACGCTCGCGATGGTGGTGCCGGGCTCGGGACTCGTGAAGGCGCAGGCCGAACGCGAGGGACTCGACAAGATTTTTGTTGACGCCGGCTTCGAATGGCGCGAGCCGGGTTGCTCGATGTGCATGGCGATGAACGACGATCGACTCAAACCGGGCGAGCGCTGCGCATCGACGTCGAACCGCAATTTCGAAGGACGTCAGGGGCCGGGCGGGCGCACTCACCTCGTCAGTCCGGCGATGGCCGCCGCGAGCGCGATTGCCGGCCGCTTCGTCGATATTCGCTCGCTGTAACGTCGCAGGAACGCGAAACCCGCGGGCCATCCAGGCGACGGCCCGCGCGCAGAACCCCACAAAACAACCCGAGACGATTTCCATGACTCCGTTTACCAGCCACGAAGGCATCGTCGTGCCGCTCGACCGGGCCAACGTCGATACCGACGCGATCATGCCCAAGCAGTTCCTCAAGTCGATCCGGCGCACCGGCTTCGGCGAGAACCTGTTCGACGAGTGGCGCTACCTCGACCACGGCGAGCCGGGCCAGGACTGCTCGCAGCGGCCGCTCAATCCCGACTTCGTGCTGAACCGCCCCGACCTGCGCGGCGCGTCGGTGCTGCTCACGCGCGCGAACTTCGGCTGCGGCTCGTCGCGCGAACATGCGCCGTGGGCGCTCGAACAGTACGGCTTCCGCGTGCTGATCGCATCGAGCTTCGCCGACATCTTTTTCCACAACTGTTTCAAGAACGGCATGCTGCCGATCACACTCGAACCCGCGCAGATCGACGCGCTGTTCGACGCGGCGCGCGAGCACGAAGTGCTGTGCCTGTATGTCGATCTGGAAGAGCAGATCGTGCGCACGCTCGATCACACGCTCACCTATCGCTTCGACATCGATCCGTTCCGCAAGTACTGCCTGCTCAACGGCTATGACGACGTCGGCCTGACGCTGCGGCGCGCGAGCGAGATCGGCGAGTTCGAAACGCGGCATTTGCAGCGCTATCCGTGGCTGTCGAACGCGCTTTGACCCAGGCGCGGGCAGCGCCCGCCGCGCGGTCACGCGGCGGAGATTCGCACATCAACGATAAGAAGAGAGACAGAGACGATGCAACTCAAAACGCTATTGAAGCATCTCGATCTGACGACGCTGCAATTGTTGTTGTCGATCCATCAGCACGGCACGCTGACCCAGGCCGCGCGCCGTGAGGCGATTGCCGTTTCCGCCGCCAGCAAGCGTCTGCACGAACTCGAGCGAGCGCTCGGCGAAGCGCTGTTCGTGCGGGAGCGAAGCGGAATGACGCTGACGCGCACCGGAGAAATCCTGCTGCGCCATGCGCGCGACATGATCCTGAGCGCGCAACGCCTCAATAGCGAACTGGGCGAATGCGGCGCGCACGCGCCGCAGCCGGTGCGGGTCGCGGCCAATCTGTCCGCGATCATCCAGTTCTTTCCGGACGATCTGAACCGCTTCATGGCCGCGCATCCGTGCGTCCACATCAAGCTGAACGAAATGCCGAGCAGCAGCGTGCCGCAGACGATTCGCGACGGCAACGCGGACCTCGGCATCTGCACCAATCCGGATCTCGCCGATGCCGGCGTCGAGCTTCATCCGTACCGCCGCGACCGGCTGGTGCTGGTCACGCGCGGCGATCACGCGCTCGCGCGCTGCGCGAGTGTGCCGTTCGTCGACACGCTCGATACCGATTACATCGGCCTGCAAGGCAATTGCTGGGTCACCCGGCAAAGCCAGCGCGCGGCGAGCGCGGCCGGCCGCACGTTCAAGGCGCGCGTGCATGTGTCCGGTTTCGACGCGCTGTGCCGGATGGTGCAGGCCGGCGTCGGGGTCGGCCTCGTGCCCTACGAGGTGTTCCGCGCGATCGGCCAGCCGCTCGGTCTGCACGCGGTCGCGCTCGACGATGCGTGGGCGGTGCTGCAATTGCAGATCGCGGTGCCGCGCGGCCAGCCGCTCTCCGGCGATACCGCGTTGCTGCTCGATCATCTGCGGCGCGTCGGCCGCGATGCCGACGCCGGTCCCGCCGATGCGCCGTTGCGGCTGCTGTCGCCGGCGTCCTCGGCGTCTCCCGCATCCGCGCCCGCGCGATTGCCGCAGCGGCACGACGCGATGCTCGGAGCGGCGGCGTGACCGGCGTGATGGATGTGACCGGCATGACGGCCCAGCCGGCGCAAGCCCGCCAACTGCTGGTGCGCGCGGCGCTGACCGCGGTGTGCGCGAGCGCGGCGGTGCCGGCCGCCCACGCAGCCGCGCCGGCGGCGCAAGCGCAGGAAGTCTGCTATGGCGTCGCGAGCGCGGGCCATAACGACTGCGCGAACACCACCTGCTTCCATTTGTGCTCGGGGCTGTCGCAACACGATCACGATCCGACCGAATGGACGATGGTCCCGAAGGGAACCTGCACGCAGCTGGGCGGCACGGTGCACGCCGCGCCGCTCGCCTGCGAGGCTGGCCCATCGGCCGGCGCGCAGGCTGCCGACGCGTCCGCCGGCAGCGCGTTGTACGCGCATGGCGACCCGGCGCGCGCGGTTCCCGCATGCGCGGCCTGCCACGGTCCGGCCGGCGACTCGGCGACGCCCGCCTACCCGCGGCTCGCCGGTCAGTACGCCGGCTATCTCGATGCGCAGTTGCGCGCGTTCCGTAGCGGCGCGCGCAACCAGCCGCTGATGAGTACCGCGGCGCGCGCGTTGACCGACGCGGAGATCGCCAATCTGTCGCTGTACCTGTCCGCGCAGGTGCCGACGCTCGCGCATAGCGCCGCCGCGCATGGCACTGGCACTGGGACTGCAACCGCGAGCGCGGGAAAACCGTTTCGCGATTGCCGCGACTGCCCGGAACTGGTGCCGCTGCCGCCCGGCCGCTTCGTGATGGGTTCGCCCGCCAGCGAAACGGGCCGCTTCGGCAACGAACAGCAGCACGTGGTCGATATCGCGACGCCGTTTGCGATCGGCCGCTTCGACGTGACCTTCGCCGAGTGGGACGCCTGCGTGCGCGACCAGGGCTGCCGCGCGTACAGCCCGTCCGACGACGGTCACGGCCGCGACGCGTTCCCGGTCGTCAACGTCGGCTGGGAAGACGCGCGCGCGTATCTGACCTGGCTGAGCGGCAAGACCGGCGCTCGCTACCGGCTGCCGAGCGAGGCCGAATGGGAATACGCGGCCCGCGCGCAGACCACCAGCGCGCGCTGGTGGGGCGATGGACTGAGCCGCGCGGACGCGAACTACGGCCCCGACGTGTGCGCGCAGCAGACCAATTGCGGCGGCTATGCGCAAGGCGTCGATCAGTGGACCTTCAGCTCGCCGGTCGGCAGTTTTCCGGCCAATCCGTACGGGCTGTACGACGTGCTCGGCAACGTCTGGCAATGGACCGCCGACTGCTGGCACGACGACTACACCGGCGCGCCGGGCGACGGCGGCGTATGGGATACCGCCAGTTGCAACCGGCGCGTGATTCGCGGCGGGTCGTGGTCGAACGTGCCGTCTTTCGTGCGGGCGGCGAGCCGCGCCGCGGTGCCGGTCAGCGTGCGGCGCGGCTATCTCGGCTTCCGGGTGGTGCGCGAAATGCCGGCCGAGGATGTCGGGAAAGTGGCGAACGTGCAGTGAGTTCAGGGGCGTGGGCGTGAGTGTGGATCTGCGCGCCCCGCCCCGCTCACTCTTTACGCGCCCGGCTTCAACACCACCCGAAAGCGCGCTTTGCCGCTCATCATCCGCTCGTAGGCCTCGGCCGCGCGCGACAGCGGATACTCCTCGATCATCGGCTTCACGCCGGCCAGCGCGCTGAACGCGAGCGTTTCGGTCGAATCCGCCGCGGTCCCCGACGGCCAGCCCTGCACCGAATGGCGGCCCATGATGAACTGCGTGATCGGCACCTCGACCGGTTCCTCGGACACGCCGACCATAATCATCTTGCCGTTCAGACCGAGGCCGCCGAGCGCCGCGCTCATCGCCTTGCCGCTCGTCGCGGTGGCCAGAATCACGCGCGCGCCGCCGAGCGCCTGCAATGCTTCGGCGACGTTCTGCGACGCGCTGTCGATGTAGTGATGCGCACCAAGCTGCTGCGCGAGCGGCGCCTTGTCCTGGCCGCGCGCGATCGCCACCGTCACGAAGCCGAGCTTGCGCGCGTACTGCACGCCGAGATGGCCGAGCCCGCCGATGCCGAGAATCGCCACGACGTCGCCGCCGCGCGCGCCGCTGTTGCGCAGCGCATTGAAAGTGGTGATGCCCGCGCACAGCAGCGGCGCGGCATCGACGTCGGACAGGTCCTCGGCCATCCGCGCGAGCGCTTCCTGCGGCGCGACCATGTATTCCGCGTAGCCGCCGTCGTAGCTGATGCCGGGAATCTGGCCGCGTTTGCACAGCACGAAGTCGCCATGCCGGCAGTGTTCGCAATGGCCGCAGTGACCGCCGTGCCAGCCCACCCCGACGCGCTGGCCGACCTGCCACTCGTCGACGCGTGCGCCGAGCCTGTCGATCACGCCGGCGATCTCGTGACCGGGCACGCGCGGAAACGCCAGCCCCGGCCAGTGCCCTTCCTTCGTCAGCGAGTCGCTATGGCAGATCCCGCAGGCCTGGACCTTTACGAGCACATGTCCTTCGGGCGGTTCCGGCACCTCGCGTTCGACGAGTTCCAGCGGACCGCCGGCTTTCGCTACTTGCACTGCCTGCATCTTTCGCATCGCTTACTCCTTGAGAGGGAAGGAACCGTGCGGGATCGGTGAACGCGCCGCACGGGGACGGGAACGGCACAGCAACCGGCGCGCGCCGCGCGGATTCGCAGCGGCGACGCGGGTCCAGACAACCGGATTATTGTAGGACGTCGAAACGAACGCGGCGTGTCACGCTCCGCTCACGCCCGCCCCTGCCCGCGATACCGCGCCGGGGGCGCCCCGCACGCGCGCGTGAAAAAGCGCGTAAACGCCGCCGCCGAGCCGAACCCGACCCGCTCGCTGATCTCGCTGATCGACATCGGCGTATGCACGAGCAGCGCGCGCGCTTCGTCGATGCGCGTTTGCGTCAGCACTTCGCTGAAGGTTTTGCGCTCGGCCGCGAGCTTGCGCTGCAAGGTCCAGCGCGTCAGCGACAACCTCTCGCAAACGATTGCCTGCAAGCTCTTCGATTCGCTCTCGTCGGCCTGTTCGCGCAGCACATCGCGCAGACAGCGCTCGACGGTCGGCACGAAACGCCCCTGCTCGCGAATCCGTTCGAGCATGCGCTGCGCCGCGTGCAGGTGAATCTTCGACAGCGGCGCGTTGTACAGGTCGAACGCGCTGTCCAGCGCCGTCGATTGCAGCACCAGCCGGTTGCGGGTCCGCTCCAGCTGAACGCGCGCGCCCAGCGTGTCGCGCAACGCGACGAGCGCGTCGCAGCGCGCATCGGTGATGCCCGCATCGCTGACCCGCAGCCGCGGATCGTAGAAGCGCGCGACGCGCGCGAGCAGCGCGAAGTTGCCCAATGCGCTCGACGCGTCGCGGCCCTCGCCTTCCACCACGTAATCGAACGCGATTTCATCGTCGTGCTCGTGCATCACCAGCCAGTCGACATTGCCGATCAGATCGCGATAGGCGACGTAATTGCGCAGCGCGTCGCGCAGCGTCGGGCTATTGCACAGCACGCCGGCGAGTTCCGGGAAATACAGCAGGCCGTCGAGCATGTCGCCGTCGGGCGGGCGGTGCGTGAAGTGGCGTTCCGCGAGTTTGAGCAGCGCGACGTGTTTGTCGCCGGCCACCCGCGCATCGGCGGCGGCGATATCGGGCTCGTGAATGCCGATCTCGCGGGCCAGCTTCGCGCGATCGAAGCCCCGGCGTTCGGCCGCGTCGAGCAGGCCGCGATAGATGCGGGCCGAAACGGATTTCTGGCGCAGTTCCACTCTGTCTCCTCCAGTTCAGGGCCGGGTGCGGGTTTGTCCTGAGCGCTGCCCGGTCAAGCGTTGCACCCAACGGTCAAGCGCGTTTCGGGCGCGTCCCTAGAATTTCTTACGGCGTTTTACCGTGACCGCCAAGCGTAACAGCGCGCGTCACGGGCCGGTAGCGTGCCGATCCGGCGCGCGTCGATAAATCAGCATCGCGATGCCGGGAACACCACAAAGGCATCACAGAGAACGACAACACGGAGCGAGATGATGAGAAGGAAGCTGACGATTCCCTTTGCCGCGAGCGCGATCGCTTGCGGTGTCGCGCTGGTGCTCGCGGCCTGCGGCAACGGCAACAACATCAGTGACCCGCCGTTGCCGAGCGATCCGGATGCGCGCGCCGACGCACGCGCGGCCGCGCTGGTCGCGCAGATGACGACCGCCGAAAAAATCCAGATCGTGCACGGCGTGGGGATGCCCAACGCCGGCATCGGCGGCCCGTTCCCGGCCGGCGTGGCCGGCGCCGGCTATATCCCCGGCATCGCGCGGCTCGGCATTCCGGGGCTCGCGATGGCCGATTCGTCGGGCGGCGTCAACGTCGCCAATTCGAACGCGACCGCGCTGCCCGCGCCGCTCGCGCTCGCGGCCAGCTGGGATCCGACGCTGGCCAACGAATACGGCGCGCGCATCGCGACCGAGTTGCGCGTGCTCGGTTACGGCGAGGGTCTGGGCGGCGGCGTCAACCTGACCCGCGAGCCGCGCAACGGCCGCACGTTCGAATACATGGGCGAGGACCCGGTGCTCAGCGGCACGCTGAGCGCGGCGCGCACGACCGGCACACAGGCGCAGAACGTGATCGCGACGATCAAGCACTACGCGATGAACGATCAGGAAACCAACCGGATGACCAGCAATTCGGTCGTCGACGAACGCACGATGCGCGAGACCGAGCTGCTCGCGTTCGAGATCGGCGTGACCGAAGGCAAGCCCGGCAGCGTGATGTGCTCGTACAACCTGCTGAACGGCGTGTATGCGTGCGAAGACCCGTATCTGCTGACCACGGTCCTGAAAAACGAATGGGGCTTCAAGGGCGTGGTGCAGTCCGACTGGACCGCGACCCATAGCACGGTTGCGGCGGCGGTTGCCGGGCTGGACGAGGAAGAACCCGGCGATATCGGCGGCGGCGCGTCGTTTCCGGGCTTCACGATCAACTCGTATTTCAGCAGCGCGCTGGCGAGCGCGGTCAACGCGGGCAGCGTGCCGCTCGCGCGTCTGAACGACATGGTGCAGCGCAAGCTGCGCACGATGATCCGCTACGGCGTGTTCGATAATCCGCCGGCGACCGGCGGCAGCGTCGATCAGAGCGCCGGCAATGCGCTCGCGTTGCAGGTCGCGCAGCAGTCGTCGGTACTTCTGAAGAACGCGGTCGCGAGCGGCGATACGCAGACGGTGCTGCCGTTGAATGCGGCGAGCGTGTCGTCGATCGTCGTGATCGGCGGTCATGCGGATACCGGTGTGCTGTCGGGCGGCGGCTCGGGCGCGGTGCCCGCGGCGGCCGGCAATGCGGTGTCCGGTTGCGCGTCGCCGTCGCCGCTGCTGAGCACCTGCGCGACCTGGTACAAGTCCGCGCCGCTCGATGCGATCAAGGCGAAGGCGCCGAACGCGAGCGTGACGTTCGTCGACGGCACCGACGCGGCGGCCGCGGCGAGCGCCGCCGCGAAGGCCGACGTGGCGATCGTGTTCGCGACGCAATGGGAGACCGAGGGCGCGGACCTGTCGAGCCTGTCGCTGCCGGACCAGAGCACCGACAGCTACAACCAGAGCTACGACCAGAATGCGCTGATCACCGCGGTTGCCGCGCAGGCGAAGCGCGTGATCGTGGTCCTCGAAAACGGCAGCCCGGTGCTGATGCCGTGGCTTTCCAACGTGCACGGCGTGCTCGAAAGCTGGTATCCGGGTGTGCAGGGCGGCCAGGCGATCGCCGATCTGCTGTTCGGCGACGTCAACCCGTCGGGCAAGCTGCCGCTGACGTTCCCGGTGCGGGACGCGGACCTGCCGCAACCGTCCATCGCCGCGACCGACACCACCGTCACCTACGGCGAAGGTCTGCTGATGGGGTATCGCTGGTACGACGGCAAGCAGATCGCGCCGCTGTTCCCGTTCGGCTATGGGCTGTCGTACACCAGCTACAGCTACTCGGGGCTCAATGCGCAGGTCGACGCGAGCGGCAACGTGACGGTGACGTTTACGGTGAAAAACACCGGCTCGCGCGCGGGCGCGGAGATCGCGCAGGTGTATGCGGCGTTGCCGAGCGGTCTGGGCGAGCCGCCGAAGCGGCTGGTCGGCTGGCAGAAGGTCGCGTTGCAGGCGGGGCAGTCGCAGCAGGTCAGCGTGTCGGTCGCGCCGAAGCTGCTGTCGACATGGGATGCGACCAACCACGTTTGGAAGCTCAACGGTGGCGTCTATCAGATGATCGCGGGGGCGTCATCGCGCGATCCGAATGCGCTGACCGGGTCGGTGACGATCGCCGCGCATTGAGCGTAAGGCGTTGCGCTAATGCGTGACGACGCGGGCTACGGGGTGTACGCACGCCGTAGCCCGCGTATGCATTCAATTCACGCCCAACCTTTGCCGAGCCGCTCGATACTCTCGCGCGTCTCGCGTTCCAGTTGCGCGACGAGTTCGGCGGCCGGCAACGAGCGCGCGAGGCGCGCGGCCTGCCCCGCCCACTGCGCGCCGTAACCCGTTTCGCCGGCCGCTTTGGCGGCCGCGTTGAGCGCCTTGCCCGCGTCGTAGGTGATCGGATAGGACGGCACGCGCGGCGCGTGCGGGTCCTCGCCGAGCGCGGTAAAGCGATTGACGATGCTGCGCGCGAGACGCCCCGAGATCGCCGCGGTGAAGGTGGTCTGACGCGCGGCGTCGCCGAGCAGGGCCGCGCGATACGCGTCGTCGATCGCGGTCTCCGGACAGGCGACGAACGCGGTGCCCAGTTGCGCGGCCTGCGCGCCGAGCGCGAGCGCGGCGGCGATGCCGGCGCCGTCCATGATCCCGCCGGC
The DNA here is from genome assembly GCF_001931485.1 of Burkholderia sp. SRS-W-2-2016. Lineage (GTDB taxonomy): Bacteria > Pseudomonadota > Gammaproteobacteria > Burkholderiales > Burkholderiaceae > Paraburkholderia. Next base: position 17,039 of record NZ_MSDV01000026.1, read on the forward strand.
CGCGATCACCGGCACGTCGAACTCGCTCGCAATCAGGCGCGTGAGCGCGAAGGTGCCGAGGCGCTGGTCGCGCGCGGTGCTGTCAAACGTGCCGCGATGGCCGCCCGCTTCAATCCCCTGCGCGACGATCGCATCGACGCCCGCCTCGACCGCCGCGGCCGCTTCGTCGAGCTCGGTCGCGCTCGCCAGCAGCCGGATGCCCGCGTGCTTGAGACGGGCGATCACCGCATCGGGCGGCAAGCCGAAATGAAAACTCACGACCGCCGGCTTTTCTTCGAGCAGCATTTTCTGCATCGCTTCATCGACGACGAAGCTCGTGTAAATCTCCGTGAGCGCTTGCGGCGGCGTCGCGTTGTACTGGCGGAACACCGGCTCGAGCCAGTCGAGCCATGCACGCTCGACGGCCGCATCGGCGGTGGCCGGCCGATGGCAGAACACGTTGACGTTGAACGGCCTGGTCGTCAGTTCGCGGGTCTGGCGAATCGCCTTGCGCGCATTCTCCGCGTTCATCGCGGCGACGCCGAGCGAGCCGAGCGCGCCCGCGTTCGATACCGCGGCGGCCAGCGCCGGCGTGGTGACGCCGGCCATCGGTGCCTGGATGATCGGCTTGTGGATGCCGAGCGTGCTCAGCAACGCGCGCTGACCGTCTTTGTTCGCTGTTTCCGCTGGAGTGCTCATGGTGGTTCACGATCCTCTACGTTGAGAATTGACTGAGGCTGCGAAGGTCGCGGGCTCGACTGTGTCGATCCGGCCTGTTGGACGACAGAATGTAATCCATTTTCGCGCGCGTCGCGGGCGCCTGTCGCTCCTTGCGCGGCGCTCGACACCGCAAGATTTCCCCGTCCGCGAAAGATCCCGCGCGCCGATGCCGATAACCGTACTAACCGGCATGGCGTTTTGACCGCGACGCCCGGCCGGATCAGCAGGCTATCCGGTCAAATATACTGGCGGCTGTGCTGTTACAGTCCTGTTCAATTGAGCCACTCCAGTTCAAACGAGGTATTCATGGAATCAATGCTCGAGCGGCTTTCGGAATCGGTGGCTTCGGCGGAAAGCCTGGAGCAGCTGACGAGGCCGCTGCTCGAAATGCTGCAGATCGTCACCGGTCTGGAGTCGGTGTATCTGACTTCGATCGATGAAGCCGCGGGCATCCAGTTCGTCGACTTCGCGCGCAACAGCGGCGAGCTGCGGATCCCCGAGGGCCTCGAAGTGCCGTGGTCGGACACGCTGTGCAAGCGCTGTATCGAGGAAGGCCACCGCTTCACTTCCAGCGTCAGCACGCTGTGGCCCGACAGCGACGCGGCCAAAGCACTCGGTATCGAGACCTATGCGAGCGCGCCGATCTGCGCGAGCAACGGCCTCGTGATCGGCACGCTGTGCGCGGCCAGCAAGCAGAGCCAGACGATCGGCCCGCGTGCCCGCAGCGCGCTCAATCTGTTCTCGCGGATCATCGCCCAGCATCTGGAGCGCGAGCGCCTGCTGAAAGAACTGCAACAGTCGAACGAGTACCTCGCGAAGTCCGCGCTGACCGATGCATTGACCGGCCTGCCCAACCGGCGCGCGTTCCTCGACGAACTGAACCGCCTGCTCGCGCGCGCCGCGCGAGACGGCTCGTATGTGATCGTCGGGATGATCGACCTCGACGACTTCAAGAAGATCAACGACGAATACGGCCATGCGGCCGGCGACAGCCATCTGACCGCGTGCGCGCACCTCGTGCGCAGCGTCACGCGCGAGGGCGATATGGTCGCGCGGCTGGGCGGCGACGAATTCGCGTTCGTGAGCCCGGGCTCGCTGGACGCCGCCGACGCGAACCGCAGCGCGGACGACATTCGCACGCGCATCGCCGCGGCGGCCAATGGCGCGAGCCTGTCGGGCCGCTACTCGGCCGATCCAATCTCGCTGAGCGTCGGCGTGGTCGCGGTGCGCTTCGTCAGTGCGGATCAGGCGATCGCGCTCGCCGACGCGGCGATGTATGAGAACAAGCGCGACCGGCAACGCGCGAGAACCCGCGGCAACGGTCAGCCCGCTTCCGCGTGACACTGCAATGCGGCGCGGCGGCGGACTGATCCGGTCCGCCTATTTGCATGAAGCGCGCGCGGCTCACATCCGGATGAGCGCTCGCCGTCGCCGCGACGCGCGCGCGGAGGATCGGAATAACCAGGGTCGATTCCGAAAAAATGTTCTCGACCCGCGCGCATTTTCATCAGAGTCACCGAGCGGCGCGCGCCGGTAATTGTGTCTGATCCCGCCCTTCTCTCATCGCCCTTCGCGCGAACCTGACTGATCGCGCGTCGCGGCGCAACCGGCGTTCCCGGAACGGATGTCTAATTCTTACCGGACCCCGTCGAATTAGCCGATTCCGGACTCCGAACGAATTCACCGGCCGGTACAAAAAAGGCCGATCTTCTTCGCGAAAAGCGATCTCTGGAAAATTCCCGCTAATCGAGCAAGAAGCATCCAAATAATCCGACAAAGCCGGTATTATTCACCCCCATCGAACGGGCTAGCGCAGTGACTTTTTCCGACTCACGAGTCGGCGCAGCGCATCAGTCAGACGACGCAAGTCGTCACCCTCCACGGAGAAGCGCCCCGACCCGGCATGCCGGGCCGGCGGATCGTCATGGCACCGGCGCCATGAGTCGCGAGCTCCGGGCTCAAACCGTCGCGGCCAGTCGGCACGAACCGGCCAGCCGCGACGCGGCAGTAAGGCAGTCGTGCTCCGTTGCCACGCATCAAGCGGGTGGAACCTCATCGTTACCAGTCAGTAGTACTGGGTAATGGGTTCGCGCTCGTCGTCTTTCTGAAACTCCGACATTCAACTGTCGGTGTTCTTTCAAAACTATTCCGGTGGAAACGCATTCGCGATGATTACTCGACGTCAATTTCTCGGTTGCCTGACGGCTGTCGGCGGCAGCTATCTGATGAACGCCTATGGCCAGGTGTCCAGCACCTCGGCCGATGGGACCACGATTCCGTCGGCCTCGACCATCATCGACAAGAACGGCTCCAAGTGGACGGTCAATAACGGCGTCATCTATCGCAACGGCAGCACCGTCGGCAATACGTACAACGTGTCGCTGCTGCTGTGGTACGGCGGCAGGATCTGGCACGTCGGCACCGGCGGACAGTTCTACGTGTGCAACGACGCCGACCAGTGGCTGCCGTGCAGCGATCCGCGCGTCGCGGTCGCCGCCACCGCGGGCTCGTTCTACGGGATGAACGGCCACTTCGACTACACGTACACGCCGGCCAAACTCATCTCGATCCTGAAGGATATGGGGTGCACCAGCTATCGGGTCGGCTGTACCGACGATCCGAACCAGATCAATGCGGTCGTCAAACTCGCGCAGGCATTCCAGTCGAACGGGATGACGCTGCTGGTGCTGATCAACCACGGCATCTACGATTCGGTCGGCAATCTGTTTACCAGCGAATCGGCCGCGTACAACCACGCGCAGCAGGCGGCGATGACCATCGCCAATTCGCTGAAGCAATACGGCGTGACGATCTACGAATGCGGCAACGAGCTGACGCGCCAGAACGACACGGTGCTCAACTTCACGTACGCCGGCACCAAGGTGGTCGACTTCAACAACCAGCACTGGCCGATCATGCGCGGCGCGATGCGCGGGATGATCGACGGCGTGAAGGCCGTGCAGTCGGACGCGAAATGCGGGATCAACTTCTGCGTCGCCGACATCGGCGCGGCGGATGCGCTGTGGGACGGCATGCAACCGGACGGCTCGGGCGGCTATCCGAAGGTGCGCTGGGACATCACGACCTGGCACAACTACGAGGTGTACGGCGATATCTTCAACATCGGCAGCGACGGCGCGGGCCCGGGCTTCGATCTGCCCGCCTACTGCAAGGCGCGCTATGGGGTGCCGTTCATCATCACCGAATGGAATACCGGTCCGGAGAAGAACGAGGATTACCGCGCCAGCTTCGTCACGAGCCGGCTGGGCAAGTACTACGGCGGGCGCAAGACGAGCAACGTTCAGTCGGTGATGTACTACGTGCTCGACAGCGGAGACCAGACGTACGGGATCATGATAAACGGCACGCCGATCAGCGCGCCGTATAACGCGTTCAAGAGTTTTGTGGCGAGTAATCCGGATAATTGAGCGGATAACTGGGCGGCCGCGCTTCTCCAGCCATCGAGGTCAGGACGCCGCGGCCGCGACCCGCGGCGCGGTATGCGCGGCGTCGCTGCGCAAGCCAGCCGCCGCGCTGCGGATTTCGTTGATGAAATAGGACAGCCACGGCGTCGTCACCTCGCCGCTGCGGCGGAACAGCATCGTGCCGAATTGCGGAAGCGTCCAGTTTCCCTTCAGCACCTTGAGCGAACCCGAGTGCACGTCGTCGTGGAACCAGATCGACGAACAGAACGCGACATAGTCGTCCTCGTACACGAGGTGCCGCATCACCGCATGCGACAGCGTTTCGACGCGATGGTCGCCGAGTTCGCAGCCGTGGCGGCTCAGTTCGAGATTGAGCGCGCGTTCGACCGGACTCGAACTGAGCACCGGCATCACCAGTTGTTCACGGCTGACCAGTTCGCTGAAGTTCAGCGCGGCTTCGCTGGCAAGCGGATGGCCGGCGCGCACACAGAAATAAAACTCCTCTTCGAGCAGGCGTTCGCTGATCAGATCGGAAAACAGGCCGTCGGGCTGCTCGATGCCCAGCACCAGATCGAGTTCGCAGTTCTTCAGCTTGTGCAGCAGTTCATGCGTCCGCCCTTCGATCAGATTGATCTGCATTTTGCCGAGCCTGCGTTTGGTCCGGCTCACCGCGGTCGGCAGGATATGGTTCATCGACACCGAACCCGCCCCGCAGGTGATTCTGCTTTCGTTGTCGCCGCGAATCGCCTGCACCACGGCGAGCGCCTTGTTCAGCTCCGATTCGGCGGCCTGAATATGGTCCAGCATCGCCTTGCCGCACTCGGTGGCGCTCACGCCGCGCGCCGAACGATGCAGCAACTGGGCGCCGAGCACCTCCTCCAGCCGCATGATGCTGCGCGTGAGCGCCGGTTGCGTAATCCCGAGCACCGTGGAGGCCGCACTGATGTTGCCGTACTCCACCACGGTGGCGAAATGCTCGAGATTGGTCATGTAACGCGAAAGTTTCGACCGCATGCTGTCTCCTTTGCCCGGATGGCTTCAGCCATCCGGTGCGGCCCGGGCTGCTGCACGGAATAATCGTTTCCAGTTTCTATCTCGTTATTCTAGTCGGGGCCGGCCGGGACCGGCCATCCGGTCAATACCGAATGCTCAATTCAGCACGAACCCTTCATAGCCGCTTTCCGCGGCCTTTTCGCACTGCGCGCGGTAATCGGGCGCGCTGCCGACGTAGATCAGCGCCCGCTTCGTCACCGTGCCGTCCGGGTTCTGTGTGACCCGGGCCCACCACGCGTCGCTGTCGGCCAGCAGGGTTTTCGCGTAGACCTGATACACCTGTTCGGTCCATGCGGCCTGGTAGCCGGGATCGGCTTCCGCGTATTCGAGGCCGTTGCGATGCATGTGTTCGATCATCCGCGCGACCCATTCGACCTGCAGCGCGCCGCACACGCCGATGTTGCAGAACGACGCGCCGTTGTGCGCGCCCACCAGCGTGAACAGGTTCGGGAAGCCGGTAATCTGGAGTCCGAGATAAGTCTGTGGGCCGTCGGCCCACACTTCCTTCAGACGTTGGCCGTCCTTGCCGCGAATGTCGATGCGGTCGAGCGCGCCGGTCACGCCGTCGAAACCGGTCGCGAAGATCAGCACGTCGAGTTCGATTTCCCTGCCGCCGACCACCACGCCGTTCGGCGTGATGCGCTCGATCGGCGATTCGCCGATATCGACCAGTTCGACGTTGGGCTGGTTGTACACCTCGTAATAGCGGGTCTCCAGTGGCACCCGGCGCGTACCGAACGGATGATTTTTCGGAATCAGCTTCTCGGCCACGCTCGGATCGGCCACCCGCGAGCGAATCTTGGCGGCGATGAAATCCGCCAGATACTGGTTCGAGGTCCGGTTGGTCAACAGATCGCGGTAGCCCGAAAGCCAGATGCCATAGCCGGGCATGTCGTACAGCGATTCGAACAGCGCCTCGCGCTCCTCGTGACTCGCCTCGTGGGCTTTTTTCGTGTGACGCTGATACGGGAACGCCGTCTCGGTCGTCTTGATGAAGTCCAGAAAAGCGTCGGGTTTGCCGCGCAAGCGCTCGATCAGTTCGGGGTCGAGCGCGTGATTGCCGAGCGGCGCGCACCAGTTCGGCGTGCGCTGGAACACGTGCAGTTGCTGCGCGGTCTTCGCGACCACCGGGATGATCTGCACGCCGGTCGCGCCGGTGCCGATCACGCCGACCCGCTTGCCGGTGAAATCGGTGGCGCTGGCCGCCGCATCGCGCGGCCAGCGCGACGAATGGAACGACAGGCCGGTGAAGCTTTCGATACCGGGAATCGCCGGCATCCGCGTCGCCGACAGCGGCCCGACCGCGGACAGCAGGAACCGGCAGGTCGCCTCGCGGCCGTCCGCGAGTGTCAGGCGCCAGCAGCGTTGCGTGTCGTCGAAATGCGCGGCGCTCACCTGTACCTCGAATTCATAGTGACGGCGCACGTCCATTTTGTCGGCCGCGTATTGCGCGTAGCGCAGCAACTCGGCCTGACCGGCGAAACGCTCGCTCCACTGCCACTCCGGGATGATGCCGTTGAGCGCGAAGTAGCCGTACGCATAGCTTTCTGTGTCGAGCCGGCAGCCCGGATACCGGTTCCAGTACCAGGTGCCGCCGACATCCGAGCCCGCCTCGTAGCCGCGTACCGTCAGCCCCATCCGCTCCAGCAGCCAGGTCTGGTACATGCCGGTAATGCCGGCGCCGATCACGACGGCATCGAAATCGGGTTTGGTCCGTTGTTCAAGCATTTTCCTGCTCCATTGCAGTCAACATCGCACGCAATTGCGCCTTCATGATCTTCCCGGTCGAGGTCAGCGGCATCTGTTCGACGAAGCGGAAAGTCACCGGCACCTTGTAATCAGCCAGACTGTCGCGGCAATGCGCGAGCAGTGCTTCGACATTTGGCGGCGCCTGCCCGGGATCGATCGCGACGAATGCGCAGACCTGTTCGCCGAACAGCGGATCGGGTTGACCGACGACCGCCGCCGCCTTGACGAGCGGATGCCTGAGCAGCACCTGCTCGACCTCGCTCGAATAGATGTTTTCGCCGCCGCGGATGATCATGTCCTTCTTGCGGTCGACCAGCGTGATCAGCCCGTCGTCGCTCTGGAAGCCGAGGTCGCCGGTATGCAGCCAGCCGTTGCGCAACGTCGCGCTAGTGGCCGCTTCGTCGCGCAGATACGCGCGCATCACATTCGGGCCGCGCGCGACCAGTTCGCCCACCTGACCGCGTGGCAATTCGCGGTCGTCGGCATCGAAGATCGCCACTTCGACGGCCGCCATCGGCAGACCGACCGAACCGGCCCGCTCGACCGCGAGCGCGCCCGGCAGCGTCACCAGCGTGCCGCCCGACTCGGTCTGCCCCATCCCGTGCACCAGCGACGCATTCGGGAACAGCGCCTGCACGTCGCCCAGACGCGCGATCGTCATCGGCGCGGCGCCGAAATCGAGGGTCTTCACGCTATCGAGCACGACGCCTTGTGCGCGCGCCTTGTCGACCATCAGCAGCAGGATCGACGGCACCGCGAACAGCGCGGTGATGCGCTCGCGGCGCACCAGTTCGATCGCGGACTCGGTGCCGTATTGATCGATATAAAGCGTGCCGCCGATGAACAGCACCGGGAAAAAGCAGGTGTGCGCGGCGATATGGAACAGCGGCGTGACGGCCAGCAGGCGCGCATCGTCGTGGTCGTATTCCCACGCGCCCGGCGATTGCAGCGCGTCGGCGAACAGCGACGCATGGGTATGCACGACGCCCTTCGGCTTGCCGGTCGTACCCGACGTGTAATAGACAGCGGCCGGCGCATTTGCGTCGATGCGCGGTTCGTGCCGGTAGCGCGGCGAGCCTGCCACCGGCACCGCGGCCGTGACATCGACCAGCAACTGCGCCACCTCGACGCGATGCGTGTCGCGAACCTGCCCGAGCAGCGCGGCGAACGCCGGCTCGGAGACGGTCAGCACGCTCTGCGAATGCTCGAGGATGAAGGCGAGTTCAGCCGCCACCAGGCGATTGTTCAACGGCACGGCGACCGCGCCGAGACCGAGCACCGCCAGATACCAGACCAGGTAGTGATCGCTGTTGTTCATCAGCAGCGCCACCGCCTGCTGCTCGCGCACGCCGCGCTCGTGGAGCAACTGGCGTGCGGTGTCGACCGCGTCCAGCAACTGCGCGTAGCTCAGCATGCGCCCACGGTACGCGACCGCGGGCTGTGCGCTGCGCTGCTGTGCGCGTTCACGCAGCAGGCTGGTGTAGGTCCGCCCGGCGCTGCCGGCCAGCTCCGCGAGAATTTCGCGGCCGCGTTGCCTGCGCTGCGCGGCGACCGCGTCGATCCGTTCAACGACGGAATGTGCTTGCATGTCGATTCTCATGGTTGGAATTCACAGGGACGCCGCGTGCTCGCGCCCGAGTCGCAGCGCCCGGAAGAAGTCGTCGGCGTCGAGTTCGCGCAGCCAGCGTTTGGTGGCCGCGAGCGCGTCCGGCGGCAGGTCGAGCCAGCTATCCAGACGGTTGCGCACGAGCGCGTCGAGCGTTTCCGTCGCGCCGACCCGCGTCACGATCCCAAAGCCCTGCGCGTCCACGCTGGTCCACGGCGTTTCGTCGTACAGCACGCGGCGCAGCGCGGCGGGCGTCGTGATCTGCCGCAACACCGGCACGATCGCCGACGGTACGAGGCCGAGCTTCAGTTCGGGCAGATGCCAGCTCGCGTCGCGCAGCGCGACCACGTCGTCGCACAGGCTCAGCAGCGCGACCGCGCCGCCGAGCACGGTCCCCTGCACCCGCGCCACCACCGGCCTGGTCAGGCCGTACAGCTCGTGCAGCAGCGCGACCAGCGCGTCGTTGCCTTCGCGCCAGCGCGCGTCGTCGCCGTGTTGCCGCGCGCCGGCCCAGCCGAGGTCGGCGCCGGTGCAAAAGTGCCTGCCATTGGCCCGCAGCAGGATCACGCCGACCTCGGGATCGCGCTGCGCGGCCTGCAGCGCCGCGCGCAACTCGTGCAGCAGCGCAATCGATAACGCATTACCGCGCTGCGGCCGGTCGAGCGTGATCGTCGCAATCCGGCCGGCCACCGCGTACAGGACCACGCTCTCCGTCATTTGCTCGCTCACTCTGGAATCCTTATTAATGAGCCACCCTGCACGGCGAACCGCCGCGCGGCGGCGCAGCGCTCAATCGGCGGCGACCGTGTTGCGCAGTACGCCCACCCGCTCGATTTCAACTTCCACGGTATCGCCGTCCCGCATCCACAGCGGCGGCTTGCGCATCGCGCCGATCCCGCCGGGCGTGCCGGTCACGATCACGTCACCGGCTTCGAGCGGCGCAATCGTGGACAGGTGGGCGATCTGCGCGGCAATGTCGTGGATCATCATGCGCGTCGACGAGCGCTGGACCTCAGCGCCGTTCAGCCGCGTGACGAGCGCGAGGTCACTGCCGAACGGAATTTCGTCGGCCGTCACCAGCCACGGACCGAAACTGCCGGTGCGCCAGAAGTTCTTGCCGACATCCCATTGCGACGTGCGCAGTTGCCAGTCGCGCACGCTGACGTCGTTGTAGCAGGCGTAACCGGCCACGTGCCGGTGCGCCTCAGCGGCTGCGATGCGGCGCCCCGCCCTGCTGATCACGACGGCCATTTCGCCCTCGAAATCGAACTGCTCCGACTCGCGCGGGCGCAGCACCGGCGCGTCGTGCGCGACCTGCGAGCTGGCCGTGCGCAGGAAAAACAGCGGCGCGTTGGCGGGCTGCGCGCCGCACTCGTCGACGTGCTCGTGGTAGTTCAGGCCGCAGCACCAGATCTTGCCGGGAGCCGGAATCACCGGCAGCAGCGTGACCCGTTCAAGCGGCAAGTCGGCCGCGCGCCCCTGTGCCAGCGCGGCGAGTTCCGCGACCGCATCGGCGGCGAGGACCGCGCGCAGATCGGCATAACGTCCGTCGCACAACTGCTTCAGATCGACGATGCCGCGCTCGACCACCGCGCCATAACTTGCGACGCCGTCGATTTCATAACTGGCCAGTTTCATCGTGTTCCTTCGTGATCCTGATTGAATTCCGGGCGGTAGGCTCCGCTAGTTACCTGCCGCCCGGCGCGATCCGCCAGCAGTGCGCTCAGGCGAGCGGACCCTGCCGCAACTGGCTCGCGTAGCTCGATGCGGTGCCGTCCAGCTGCTCCGGCCACTCCGCCGCCGGCGCATCGCCCGCGCGCGCGCCGGTTGCGGAGCCGAACTGGTCCATCTCGAAGTAAAGCTGCACGCAATGCAGCTCGTCCAGCATGAAGTGCAACGCATGCCCGATGCCCGGATGCAGCGCGGCCGGCAGGCCGATCTCCTTGAGTCCCGCGTCGAGCAGAAACTTGCGGGCGTCCTTCAACTGCCGGTAGGTCTGCACCCGCAAGCCGAAACTCATCAGCAGTGTTTTCGGATGCATCCCGAGGCTCGCGCGCAGTGCCACCGGTATCAGCGCAATGCTGTGGTGCTCGGCGCCCGCGCGCAGAAACACGCAGCGCTCGCCCGCATACGTCACTTCCGCCGACTTCGTCAGGCCGATGATCTCGGTATAGAAGCGCTCCGATGCCGCGAGGTCATTGACGAAAATCCGCACCGGACCGACCGCGCCCACCTTGAACGGACGCTGCAACAGCACGCCGCCGACATCGTAGGTATAGGGCAAAGCCGATTCGCGGCCGTAGCCGGACAGCAGATCGATACCGTTCTCGCGCGCCTGCTGAACCTCGTGTACCTCCGGCTGCTGCGGCAGCGGGAACTCTTCGTACGGCAAGTGGTTGTACATCGCCGCCGGCTTGCTCACGCCGTTCCAGCCGACCTGCTCCATCCCGTAGAACAGTTCGACCCGGTGGCCGTCCGGATCGTACGCGTAGACCGCCCAGTTGCTGCCCGGCAGGTCGCGGCCGATGCGGGCAATCTTGACGCCGTGCTTCTGGAAATATCGATGCGCGTCGTTCACTTCGCGCAGGCTGTTCACCTGAAACGAGATCTGATTGAGCGTTGCGCCGGCCTCGTAGTACGCGCGCCGCACCGGATCGGCGGTGTCCGGGTTGATCGCCACCAGCGCATGGTGATCGGTATTGCAGGTCGTGAAGCAACCGAGCAGTTGGCCTTCCTTGCCAACCAGCCGGTCGGTCTGCCGCAGGCCGAAGCTATCGACGAGCCGCTGCTCGCCGCCTTGCGTGTCCGCGCACCACAGACCGAGATGGCCCAACCGTACTGCCTTGAAGGGTTGCGCGAACATCACGCCGCCCACGTCGTACCGCTCCTCGCGATTCATGCCGCCGTCTCCATAGTTGATCGATTCGGGATGTGCGGGTGTGGCTGCCCCGCGGGCCCGGCCACACACCCGCTATCAGCGCGACAGATGCTGATGCGCGAACTCCACCACCTTCTGCATCGCGGCCACCGAGGCCGGCAGCGTCGGATGCATGGTCGTGAACATCATCGGCGCCTCGTAGACCGCCAGTTCGATCTCGCCGCCCGCTTCCCGGTAGCGCTGCATGAAGCGATCGGCCTCGGTTCCCGGCACTTCGGATTCGATGTCGTGGTAGTTGTGCACGTCGTCGTCGGTGGCGAGCACCCACAGCGCCGGCGGCAGAAAGACCGGCTCGCCGCGTTCGAGGACCAGCGTCGGGCTGCCTTCCTTCATGTTGGCTTCGGTCTGCCAGTAGCCGTCGTGCAGACCGATCACCTCGGCGGCCCAGTCCGGCGCATTGCCCTCAGCCAGCAGGCGCTTCGCATAGCGATAGCGGCCGTACGGATTGATCACTGGCCACAGCATCGACACGCATCTGACCGTCGCGTCGACCTCCGGCGAGCCCTGCGGCAGCGCGATCGCCGCGTATTGCGCATCGTGCGGGCGCATCGCCACGAGCATCCCGAGGTGGCCGCCGCTCGAATTGCCGGACAGTCCGATGCGTTCAGGATCGACCTTGAAACGCGCGGCATTCGCCTTCAGCCAGCGGATCCCGTAGTTGATGTCGGACGGCGACTTCGGATAGGCGCCCTGCACGCCCTGGCGGAAATCGAGCGACACCACCACCAGACCCGAGCGGGCCAGCGCCTCGTGAACCGCCTTGCCGCGGGTCCGGTCGAACTTGCTCCACGCGCCGCCATGCAGCTCGATCACGGCCGCGAACGGGCCTTCACCGTCGGGCGTGTAGACGCGCGCCAGCAGCTCCACGTCGTCGTGCTTCAGATAGACCACGTCCTCGACCTTGATAGCTTCCATCTGCTCTACCATCTTCAGTATTCCTCATCTAGGTTTGTGCAATCCCGCCAATCGGTTTCGCTGTCCGCTCAGCCCGCCATCCCGAGCAGCATCCGGCCGTATGGAACCATCGCCGCCTCCCAGTTCGCGCCGAAGTGCGAACCGGTGGTCAGGGAATCCCGGTACCACGACTGCAACGGGTTGCGGTCGTGCACGATCTCCGCGCTGGTGGTCGACACCAGCGTTTCGATGCCGCGCCGCGCGACCCGGTTCGCCCACACCGAATCGCGATGCGCCGCCTGCGCGTCATGCGGGCTCACGCACTTGCCGGAAGCGATCAGATCGGCCACGTGCCGGTGCCGGCGATGCGCGACGAAGATCGCCGCGTCGATGTCCGCGGCGGCCTCGCCGAGCTTGCACTGAATGATCTGCGAGTCGGACAGCGTGGTCGTGCCGCGCGAGACCCGCCCGCGCATCGTCAGCCCGGTGTGTTCGAGCACGAGACGCGCGAGCGCGAGCGTCACCGGCAACTGCGTGAAGATCGCGAACGCCGCGCGCGGCGCCTTCAACAGCGGATAGTCGGGATGCACCGCACTGCCCGGGGTCTCGCCTTTTTTCAGATCCGCGTCGCTCACCATCCGATGCTCCGGCACGAACACGTCGCCAAGCGAGACCGTGTTGCTGCCGGTGCCACGCAGCCCCAGCGTCTGCCAGTCATCGAGGATCGTCACGTCGGACATCGGCACCAGCAGGTACTGCAGCGAGCGGCCGCCGTCGTGTTCGACCCACGCGCCCACCACCAGCCATTCCGCGTGTTTGCAGCCGCTCGCAAACGGATAGGTGCCGGAGATGCGGTAGCCGCCCTTCGCCCGTTGCGCGATCGCGCGCGGCGCGAGGCTCGAAGCGACCACCGCGAGCGGATTCGAGCCCCACAGGTCTTCCTGCGCCTGCTCGGGAAAACAGCCGGCGACCCACGCGTGCTCGCCGAATACCGACAGCACCCATGCGCTCGACGGACAGCCCATCGCGAGTTCCTCCACCACGCGCGAGAGCAGCAATGGGGAGCTTTGCAGCCCGCCGTAGCGCTTCGGCTGGAGAATGCGCGAGAGTCCGGTTGCGCGGAAACAGTCGACGGTTGCCTGCGGGACGTTGCGCTGGCGCAGGCAGTCCGCCTCGCGCTCTTTCAGCACGTCGACCATGTCGAGTGCGGTGTCGAACAGCTTGCGCTCGGCGTCGTTCATCCAGCTGTCGTCGACCATCCGGTAGGACGGCAGCGGCGACTTCACAGCGTTTTCGATTACCTGCTGATTGACCATCTTGATACCCCGGTGAAGAACGGTTCGTGATTGACGGGTGCGCTAGCGCACTCAGTTATGCGCCGAAATACCGGCATAGCCGCTGCGGTAGTAGAGCAATGGCGCGCTTTGCTCGACCGCATGCACGTCCACCACGCGGCCGACGAAAATAGAGTGCGTGCCCGATTCGATCGCTTCGCCCAGCTCGCAATCGAACGCAACCAGCGCATCCATCAGCACCGGCGCGCCGGTCTTCAGCGTCGACCAGCGGCCGGACTCGAAGCGCTCCGCGCGCACCAGATGATTCGCGAAGCGTTGGGCCACCTCGCTCTGCTGCGCGGACAGCACATTCACGCAGAACCTGCGGCTTGCGACGATCATCTGATGGGTCGAGTTCTGGCGATTCACGCAAATCACCAGTTGGGCCGGCGCCGCGGAAAGCGAGCAAACTGCGGTGGCGGTCATGCCGCCGCGCTGTGCATCGGCGACGCTGGTAATCAGCGTGACGCCGGCGGCCAGGTTCTTCATCGCGGACTTGAAATCCGCTTCACTCACGGTCTCTAACATGTCTCCACTCCGTATTTGTCGCATTACCGCAACCGGGTCAGCTACGGATTCATGGTATCCACCGCCGCAACCGCTGTGAAATGCTATTTCTGACGAGGCCATGCATGGGGTGCATGACTGACTTGCATGGCCAACGCGCACTGCTTCATTCGCGCGACGTGAGCGCGCCGGCCTGCTGGCCGGCGTCGCTAATTACATCTTTACGGGTCTTCTTTAGAACCGGTGGCACAGGCCGAATACCGCGGCAATCTGCGTACTCGTGCTGGACGGCGCGCCGGTCAGCATGATCCACGGATGCAGATTATTCGAGGTCTTCTGATAGAACGCGTCCACGTAGAGATTCGTGCGCTTGGACAGGAAGTACGACACGCCAACGTTGGTTTGCCAGTAGTTGCCCGAGGCCGAACCCTCAGTGGCATGCGTATAGGCCTGCGAGAACGAGCCGATCAGGTCCGGCGCGAAGTCGTAGCGCACGCTGCCTTCGAGGTTCTGGAAGTGCACGGAGCCGCTACCGCCACCGCTTCCCGTCGCCCCGGAAAATAGCGAGCCGGTGGCCGGATTATCGAATTGGGTGTTGGTATAGAGCAGGCCGAAATTGGCGCGACCGACCGTATATCTTCCTCCCACCGCCCATTCCTGAACGGCCGATGCGGTGGCGAGAAAAGGCGTGGTCGAATAACTGAAATAGGAGTCCGACGGAATTGCGCCATTGGTGTCCTTGTTGACTGCCGGATTGTCGAGATGCACATAAGCGGTGGCCAACTGCAGATTGCCTTTCGTGTAGGTCGCGCCGACGCTCCACGAACGGTTGCTGGCGAAATTGGTCGAGTTCGAGAATGCGTACATCGCTTCGGCCTGCAGACCGGCGTAGACGGGGCTCACGTATTTGACCGAATTGTCGGTCCGATAGGTCAGGAAACCTTCGTTATCCAGCGGATGTAACGCAGAACCGGTGAGGGTCGTGCTGCCCAGCAATGGCGCGATGAAATCCTGCAGCGGACTATATTGCCGGCCCATGCTCAGCGTCCCGTACTGTTTGGAGGTCAGTCCCACCCATGCCTGCCGGCCGAACAGACGGCCGCCCTGCAGCGACGCACCGGTGAACTGGTTGAAGCCGTTTTCCAGATGCGCGACGGTGCTCACACCGCCCCCGAGATCTTCGACCACCCTCAACCCCCAGCGCGGTGCGAGCAGCGGACCGCTGAGGGTCTGCCACGACGAATGTCCGCCGGTGTTGCTGGTGTAAAGAATGCCGCCGTCGAGGATCCCGAACAGCGTCACGCTGCTTTGCGCATGGGCCGCTCCCGCGGTGGACATCAGAACCCCCAGCGCGAGAGCCGGTTTTTTCAGGCGCATGGTTGCAAGCATGCGTGCGACGGTAGATGCCATCATTCGTGATCCTAATTTAATAGTGTAGATTTTTGCCGTCTTACATCCGCTACGCGAACCGGCTTCGTCGACCCGAGCCTCCCGCTCGGGCCGGCGAATTCCGGCCGTTTACTTCTCCACTCCTCCCTGAAATTGCATGTCGAGCCGCGGTTCGTCGCGCCGGTTGCGGTCGCTCGAATAGCGGTGCTGGACCGCCGAAATCGCCAGCGCGGACAGCACGCCCGGAATCGCGAACGCGAGGAACATGTGATGGATCGAGAACGACATCGATACCAGCCAGCCGGCCAGCAACGGCCCGAGCATGCCGCCGATCCGCCCGACGCTCGACGCGAAGCCGAGCGCGCTCGAACGCACGAACACCGGATAGAACTGCGACATGTAGACCTGCACCAGATTCTGCGCACCGACCACCGGCACGCCCGCCACGGCGATCAGCACATAGGCCCAGGTGGGGCTGCGGTTCAGTGCGAACAGGACCATGGTGACCGTGCCCAGCAGATACAGGCCGACGAGAATCCGTTTGAGCGAATAGTGATCGCCGGCATAGCCCATCACCAGGGTCCCGACGATCGCGCCGCATTGCAGGACGATCAGAAACATCAGGCTCGAATTCATCGTGAAACCGGCTTCGAGCATCAGCTTCGGCAGCCAGTTGATCAGCCCGTAGCCGAGGATCAGATGGAAGAAGATCGCCGCGGTGAACATCGCAGTGCTCACCGCGCGGCCTTCGTTGAACAGGCTCGCGAGCGGCGTCTGTTTGGCGGTTTCGTGCGACTCGACCAGTCGAACGTCGGCCGGAATCGTGCGGGTCGGGTCGATGCGCGCGAGCACGCCGCGCAACTCCGCGTCGCGCCCTTCACGCAGCAGAACGAAGCACGATTCCGGCAGGTAGCGGTACGCCAGCGGCAGGAAGATCAACGGCACGGCGCCCATCCACAGCACGAAGCGCCAGCCGTACTCGCCAATCGCGAGAATCCCGATGAACGGTGACAGCATCCCGCCGAGACAATAGCCGCACATCATGATCGCGGTGATCGTGGTGCGGCTTTTCTGCGGGGAGTAGTCGGTAAGCAGCGCAATCGCGTTCGGTAGGATGCCGCCCAGTCCGAGGCCCGCGAGGAAGCGGAACAGGCCGAACACTTGCGGGCCCGGTGCCACGCCGCCCAGCGCGGTGAACAGGCTGAACAGGATCACGGTGGCGGCCACCATCCGCTTGCGGCCGAAGCGGTCGGCGAGAACGCCGAACGTGATCGCGCCGAACAGCATTCCGAACAGGCTGTAGCTGCCCAACGCGCCGGCCTCAACCGGCGTCAGGTGCCACTCCTTCATCATCGGCGGCAGGATGGCGCCGAACACGGCAGTGTCGTAGCCGTCGAAGATGACGCAAAAGAAGCCAATAATCAGCAGAATGAAATGAAAGCGCCGGAAATCGCTTTTCGCAATGTAGTCGGATACGTTCAGCTGGTTCACGTTGTGTCGTCTCCAGGGCGGCCGCGCGAGCGCGGCGCTTTTTTATAGAAGGATGGAGAGACACTAAGAGATGCGCGGCGAATCGGCCAATGCATTGTGGGCCGAGGCGATGCACGCAGGACATAGCTGCGCGCGAAGCCCCGTGCACGTGGGGTTGCGGGTGTCCGGACGGGGGGATTGCCAGGGTAAATCCCCGGGAGAACGGGGGATTAGCGGGTTACCGGTGATCGGATTCGGACGACGGCGAATTTCAGTTTGAAGCGGCAGTCCCACTACTCCACGCGAAACACCCGCAACTCGACGCAGTCGGGATGCCGGATACCGGACGCGACGAAGATATGGCGAGTCAGCCATGCGTGCTCAGCCGATGTTGTTTCGAAGCGCGGCGTGGTGCGAAAGTACACCTGCTCCGGTGGAACGGGTTCGCCGCGGGTGATCCGCTCCATCACGTCGATGGGGCCGAAACGCACGCCGGTGTTGACGATGAAAAGATGCTCGCCGTTGTCGAGACGCGCTGCGTAACGGGCGTCGAGCGTCGTGAAGCCGTCGGCGCGGATCAGTTGATAGTCCGCGCCGGCCGCGCAGATTTCACCGGAAATCTCGCCGCGAATGGTGCCGCCGAGAATCGGCACGATGCGGCGCAATCCGTCGCCGGTCTCGCCGACCGTTACCGGTTGGCCGACTTCGATCCTGATGTCGGCGATATGCGTTAGAACGGGTTGCATGCTTGGGTCTCCTGTTTATACCGTCTCGAACGTTCGATTTTCTATCAGGCAACCTGATAATAAAAGAGGAACATGAAATGCCCGGTACAAACTCGGAGTGTGCGTGAGGCAGGATCAGGATTGAGCGGCGTCCGCCGGCGGCCCCGCCGCCACCACACACGCCCGCAACGCCGCCGCGACCCGCTCCTCGAGCCGCCCCACCGCGGCATCGCCGCCAGGCGAAAGCGCCTGCTTCACACTAACCACCCGCTCTGCAAGATACCGCCGCCCGCTGCCGATCGCGTCCTCGAACTCATTGGCGCGCCGATTGATTTCCTGCGGATCGGCGCTGACCAGCAACACCGCGTGAGCCAGCACGACGTGCAACGGCGCAACCGCCCCGGCTGCCGACATCACCGCCGACGCCGCCTCCACCCGCCGCCAATACTGCGCAGTACCCGCGATCTTGCGCGCATCGTCCGGCGGACCCCACGCCAGATTGAAGCGGCCATCGCAAAACGAGCCCTCCACCGTCTGCCAGTGCGTTTGCAGCCCCAGCGTGCCGAGCGCATCGGCGAGGATCGCGCACAGATGTCGATAGACCGTTTCGGAACGATCGCCGACGGTACCCCGCAGCGGATACGCGAGGCTCAGATTCAGAATGCCCGGCCCCTGCGGCACCAGCCCGCCGCCGGACATGCGCAGATACACCGGACACCCGCGCGCCGCGAACTCGGCGCGAGCGCGCTCGAACTCGGCGAAGCGCCGGTAACTGCGCGGCACCACCAGCGACAGCGGCGCCTCCCAAAGATGCGCGACGCACCGCCCCGCCGCCGCCAGCGACAGCAACTCCATCTCCGCGGCGAGCGGGTCGGCGCGGCCAACCTCGATATCGACAATCTCGAATGGCATAGGCATGAACATGAAAAAAGCGACCGCGGGTCCGGCCGCGGCGACACCGGCCAGACCCGCTCGCGCAACGGTCGCCCGAGCTTACGCGAACTCGCCCGTCAGCCGCCTGCCAGATGCCGCAGCAGCGCCGCGTTCACCTCGCTGGCCTTCTCGAGCATCGCCATATGGCCGGTCGCGTCGAACAGGATCACCTGCGCGCCCGCCGGCGCCTTCGCCGCCTGGGCGGACGGAATCACCCGGTCGTCTTTGCCCCACAACACGAGCACCGGTTTGTCCACGCCGGCGAGCCGGTCCGCCAGTATCGCCGATTGCCTGCCGTCCCTGAACAGCGTGCCGGCCAGCTCCGCCAGCAATGGCTCGATGCCGTCCATCCGCTTGAACTTGAGCAGATCGTCGATCATCTGCCGGCTGACCAGTTCCGGGTCCGCGAATAGCTGCTCCAGCACCGGCTTCAGCTCGCGCCGCGATTGCGCCTGCACGAAGCCATCGGTATAGCCGCTGTTGATCTCGCTATCGAAACCAGCCGGGCTGACCAGCGCGAGACTCGCGACCTGCGCGGGCGTGCTGAGTGCCATCTGCATTGCGATCGCACCGCCCATCGAATGACCGACCACGTGCACCGGCCCATTCACGTGCGCCGCCTCCAGGAAGCCCCGCACGAAGTCCGCCAACGCATCGACCGATGCGCCCGGCAACGCCGCCTGACTCTGCCCATGCGCGGGCAGATCGAGCGCGATCACCGGATGTTTGGCCGCGATCGCATCGAGATTGAACAGCCAGTTGTTCAGGTCTCCTCCAAAACCGTGAATGAACAGCACCGGCGTGCCCTGGTCCGGTCCGCGTCGCGCATAGCGCACGCGAATCCCGCCGACGTCCGCATAGTCGAACGCCGGCCCGCTCTCCTCTTCGTCGTCGCCGGCGGCCGGCACCTCGTACGCGGCGATATAGGCTTCGATCTCGGCGTCGCTGACCTCGCTATCGGCCAGCACGCCGAGCAGCGCCTTGACCGGCAGCGTGTCGCCGCTTTGCGCGACGATCCGGCGCAACAGGCCGGCGTCGGTCGCCTCGACGGCGTTGGAGATTTTGTCGGTGTCCACGTCGAGCAGCGGCTGGCCGACTTCGATGCGCTCGCCTTCGGCCACCAGCCAGTCCTGCACGGTGCCCTCGCGCATTTCCAGACCCCACTTGGGCATCACGATCGGGGTGATGTACGTACTCATCAGTGCTTGCCTCCGGTGCCGAGCGTGCGACGGACCGCGTCCACGATCTGCGCGGCGCTGGGAATGTAAAGATCTTCGAGTGTCGGCGAGAACGGCACCGGCACATGCGGCGGCGCGACCATTTCGATCGGCCCCTTCAGCGCGCCGAAAATCTGTTGCGCGACCTGCGCGGAAATATCGGTGGCGATATTGCAGCGCGGGCTCGCTTCATCGACCACCACCAGATGGCCGGTTTTCTCGACCGATTCGAGCACCGTGTCCATATCGAGCGGCGACAGCGTGCGCAAGTCGATCACTTCCGCGTCGATGCCGTCCTTCGCGAGCTGCGTCGCGGCCTCCAGTGCGCGATGCACCATCAGCCCGTAAGTCACGATCGACACCTGCTTGCCGTCGCGCACGATGTTCGCCTCGCCGAACGGAATCGCGTACGAGTTCTCCGGCACTTCGCCTTCGAAGCCGTACAGGTTCTTGTGCTCGCAGAAGATCACCGGGTCGTTGTCGCGGATCGCCTGGATCAGCAGTCCCTTGGTGTCGTACGGCGTGCTCGGGCAGACCACCTTCAGCCCGGGGATGTGCGTGAACAGCGGCGTGAGCATTTGCGAATGCTGCGCGGCCGCGCGAAAACCGGCGCCGACCATGCAGCGGATCACCACCGGCGTTTCGGCCTTGCCGCCGAACATGTAGCGGAATTTGGCGGCCTGATTGAAGATCTGGTCGAAGCACACGCCCATGAAATCGATGAACATCAGTTCGGCGATCGGCCGCATGCCGCACGCGGCCGCGCCGATCGCGGCGCCCACGTAAGCGCTTTCGCTGAGCGGCGTGTCGAGCAGGCGGTCGCCGTGCTTCGCGTAGAGTCCCTTGGTGACGCCGAGCACGCCGCCCCACGCGTCCTTCTCGCCATCGGCGCCGGAGCCGCCGACAATATCTTCGCCGAGCATGATCACGCTCGGATCGCGGGTCATTTCCTGGTCGATCGCTTCGTTGATCGCCAGCTTCATGCTGAGTTTGCGGGCCATGATACGGATTCCTCTGGATTCGTCGGATTTCGCGGGTCAGTACTTCACGTAGACGTCGGTGAGCAGATCGGCCGGTTTGGGCAGCGGCGCGGCTTTCGCTTCCTGCACCGCGCGCTCGATCAG
Source organism: Burkholderia sp. SRS-W-2-2016 (assembly GCF_001931485.1). Lineage (GTDB taxonomy): Bacteria > Pseudomonadota > Gammaproteobacteria > Burkholderiales > Burkholderiaceae > Paraburkholderia. Next base: position 38,102 of record NZ_MSDV01000026.1, read on the forward strand.
CGCGGCCACTTCCTCGTCGATCGCCTCCAGCTCGGCCCGCGTGACGACCTCGGCCTCGATCACCCGCGCCGCGAAAATCTTCAGGCAGTCGCGATTGGCGCGGATCTCGTCCAGTTCGCCGGACGCGCGATAGGTCTGCGCATCGCCTTCGAAATGGCCGTAGAAACGCACCATCTTGCATTCGAGCAGCGACGGGCCGCCGCCTTCGCGCGCGCGGCGAATCACTTCGCCGGCGGCCTCGTGCACCGCGAAGAAATCGGTGCCGTCCACCGTGACGCCGGGAATGCCGAAGCCGGCCGCGCGATCGACGTAGCTATCGACCGCCGTCGCGTAATCGCGCGAGGTCGCTTCCGCATAGCCGTTGTTCTCGATCACGAAGATCACCGGCAGATTCCACACCGCCGCGAGATTCAGGCTTTCGAGGAAGGTGCCCTGGTTGGACGCGCCATCGCCCGCGAAGGTGATGCCGACTTCGCCCTTGCCGCGGAATTTGGCGGCCAGCGCGGCGCCGCAGATCAGCGGTGCGCCGGCGCCGAGAATGCCGTTGGCGCCCATCATCCCCTTCGACAGGTCGGCGATATGCATCGAGCCGCCCTTGCCGTTGCAGGAGCCGCCGGTCTTGCCGTAGATCTCTTTCATCATGCCGGTCACGTCGACGCCCTTGGCGATGCAGTGGCCGTGCCCGCGGTGCGTGCTGGCGATCCGGTCGCCGTCGTGCAGATGGTGCAGGATGCCGACGCCGGCGGCTTCCTCGCCGGCATACAGATGCACGAAACCGGGGATGTCGCCGCGCGAAAAGTCGACGTGCAGGCGTTCCTCGAACTCGCGGATGGTGCGCATCCGGCGATAACAGTCGAGCAGTTCGCGCTGGCCCAACGGTAGCGAAGCAGATTGCGAAGTCATGCGTGTCTCCTGTGACGGTTCTGATTTACAGCGGCGAAGGAAAGGGAGTGGATGCCGCGCCGGCGGCTTCGGGAGTGCTGTGCGGCGGCGGAACTCCTGGTGCGAGCGCAAGACCGGGCGGCCCGCGCAGCAAGCCGTGCAGCGCCGCATAGCGCAGGCAGGCGGCGACCGCGATCGAGCGGAACGCGCGCTCGCGCAGCGTGACGCTCAGGTGATCGGTGGGGCCGAAGGTGATCTCGCGTTCGCCGTCGAGCGCGACCACGCCGTTGCGTTCGCGCACTTGTACCGGCTCGCCGTCGATCAATCGATGCCAGCCGTAGACCGGCACCGGTTGCAGCAGGCCGGGGGCGATCGGCGCGTGTAGGTGAAATAGCGGCGCGCGGGCGGGAGCCGCGTCGGGTTCATCGCGCCGGCCTGACTCGCTCGCCTGCGCTGCACTCAACGCCACCTGCAAGCCCCCCGGCTCGTAGCGCCCGACCGGCTCCAGCAGCCCGCCGATCGACGACAGCCCGATCGCTTCCGGATCGGCGAACGCCAGATAGACGGCCGCGAGCGAATCGGTGCGCCACAACGCTTTGGCGCCGATGTAATGCTCGCGCGCAATCGCGACATCCACCAACGCGATGTCGTCGCGCACCGCCCCGCTCGCCGCCTTCAGCGTCACGTCCAGCCGTTTGTTGAAAGTCAGCGCCGCATCCGCCGGAATCCGGCCGGTCGCATAGAGGCCCACCGCGAGGCCGGCCAACGTGGCCTCGCGCAGTTCGGGATACGCGTTGTTGGTGCCGGTCGACAGCCCCGCGATCGGCACCGGGCCGCACTCGCGCACCACCGCGCGATGGGTGCCGTCGCCGCCGAGCACGACGATCGCCGCGACCTGTGCGTCGCGCATCAGGCGCGCGGCCCGGAAGGTGTCGTCGACCCGCCCGGTGGTTGGCATCGCTAACCATTCGAGCTGCGGCCATGCATGCGATGCGCTCGCCGCCGCGCGTTCGCGGGCTAGATGGCGTTCGAGCATCGGCTTCAGGCCTTCGCGGTCCGGCATCATCAGCACGCGCGTTACGCCGCACGCGCCGAGTGCCGCCATCGCGCGCAGCACGATGTTCACGCGGTCGGCCAGTTGCAGACTATTGGCGTTGGCGACCACGCGCCGGATGTCGCGAGCCGACACCGGGTTCGCGATGATGCCGACGAGTGGCGAACGATCCGCGCCCGCTTCGCGCATGCCTGTCTCCTGATGGGTGGATGCGGTCAGGCTTTTTGCAACAGGCGTGCCAATGCGAAGGCCGGCGCAAACGCGGCGAAATGCGCTGAGAGCGCGGCGGAAATTACGTAGTTACCCTGAAGAACCGCGGCTGAAAAGCGCGCGTGCGGCACGCGCTTGTGACAGGTGTCACAGCGGCGGTTGTATCGCGGTGGACAGGTGTCTCGGTGCGCGGTGGCAGCTGCGTACCGTCAATGACCGGCGACCGTATCGCTGCGATTCGGCGACTGAATCCCATAGCGCGCCATCCGCCGATACAGCGTCATCCGGCTAATGCCGATCTGCCGCGCGACCGCGCTCAGGTTCCAGCCGGACGCGCGCAGGTACTGCATCAGCAGCATCGCTTCGGGCGGCAGCGTATGCGGATCGGTGACGGGGGGATGCACGGTGGCCGTCTCGCGCGCCGCCGCGCCGGGCGTAAGCGACGCAAGCGAAGCAAGCGGCTCGCCGATCCCGTCTGGCAGATCGCCGACCTCGATATGCCGGTGACTGCACACCGCGCGCGCATATTCGAGCGCATTACGCAGCTCGCGCAAATTGCCGGGCCAGCGATGCCGGTGCAGTTGCGCGCGCGCCGCCTCGGCAAGCGTGAAGCCGGCTGCCCCTTGCGGCACCGCGAGAAACTTGTCGATCAGCCAGTCCAGATCGCTGCGTTCGCGCAGCGGCGGCAACACCAGCCGCGCGCCGTTGAGCCGGTAATACAGGTCTTCGCGAAAGCCCCCGCCGCTGATCAGTTGATCGAGCGGATGATGGGTCGCCGAAATCACCCGCACGTTGACCGGCACCGGCCGTGATGCGCCGATCGCCAGCACCTCGCCCTCCGCGAGCACGCGCAGCAGCCGCGATTGCAGTTCGCGCGGCATATCGCCGATTTCGTCGAGAAACAGCGTGCCGCCATCGGCCTCCTGAATCAGCCCGCGGCGCGCCTTCGGCCCGGCGCCCGAAAAACTGTGCGGCAGATGCCCGAACAGCTCGCTTTCGATCAGCGTCTCCGGAATCGCCGCGCAATTGACCGCGATGAACGGACCGTCGCGCCGCGCGCTCGCCCGATGCAGCGCCCGCGCGAAGTACTCCTTGCCGCTGCCGGTCTCGCCATTGATCAGCAGATTGATCGGCGCATCGAGCAGCTTCGCGGCGCGCTGCAATTGCTGCGACAGCGCCGCATCGCCGCCGCACAGCGACGCCAGCGCCGACGGAATCGGCACCTGGGTCTCGGCGGGCAGCCGCAGCATCGGCGGCATCACGCTCAGATAAAGCAGTGTGCCGCTGCCGCTGAGCCGGACGATGCGCTGCTCGCTCGGCCGCGAATAGACGAAGCGGCCCAGCTCCTCCGCGCGCGCGTCGAACAGCGTATCGAAGCGCATCCCCAGCAGCGTGATGCCGCCGCCCGCGGCGATGCGCGGCTCGGCCGTCAGCATCTGCTGCGCGCGGCGATTGTGGCCGACGATGCAGCCGTTCGCATCGAGCGCGATCAGGTACTCGGGATTGACGTCGAGAAACTCCGGGCCGGGGCTCAGCTTGAGGATCCAGTCCTGCCGGTGCCGGCGCAGAAAATAAGCGTCCTCGATGCGGCCCGCGTAAGTGCGCACCAGATGCAGCGCGAGCATCTGGCTGTCTTTCGCGAGCGGCGAACTGAGGGCGGAAATGTCGAGGATCGCGTTCAGGCCGCCGTACGAATCGAACAGCGGCACAGCGGTACAGGTCAGCGGAATATGGGTCGCATCGAAGTGATCGGCCTGATGCACGGTCAGCGCCTGGCCGGTCGCGAGCGCGGTGCCGACCGCGCAGGTGCCCGCGCCGTCCTCGCTCCATTCGGCGCCCAGATAGAGGCCCGCGCGACGCAGCCCCGCATCCGTGTTGGCGTCGCCGAGATAATCGACGGTGATGCCGTCGGCGTCGGTCAGCAGTACCACGTAACCCATGCCGGCCACCTGGCCGTACAGCGTTTCGAGCCCGTAGCGGGCGATCCGCGCGAAGTCGTCGAGGCGTTGCTGATGCTCGCGCAGCCGCGTTTGCGGCACGATGCGCGCTTCCTGCATTCGGGTCGGATCGAGGCCGTACTGGTGCACGCAGCGTTGCCACGAGCTCTGGATGATTGCATCGTGCATCCGGGCGGCCACCGGCGCTGCGCCGGCGGTCGTCAGCACCACGGTTTCGATGTGATCGCGTTGCCGCACGTCCATCGTTGTCTCCTGTGCCCACGACATCAAACGGCGGACACGTTCGTACTTTTATCCGGGACCGACGCCTCGGGCGACGCGTCGCGCGCGCCCGGGTTCTGCGAGGTCAGGCTGCTAATGTACCATCACCGCGCGACTGCTTTTGTAGGGAGAAACCGCCGGGAAAGCGCCGTTTCGGCACCCCGGCCCCCGCGGCGGCAACACCGCGAGCCGCGTCGCCGGCGTGACCGCCGGCGTCGCGCATCAACGCTTTTCAGGCAAAAACCAGTTCATCAGCAACGCGCAGATGCCGCCCGTCGCGACGCCCGATTCGAGCACGTTCTTCAACGCATGCGGCAAGCTCGTGAGAATCTCCGGCACCTGCGATACACCGAGCCCCAGCGCGAGCGACACCGCGATGATCAACAGCGCGCGGCGGTCGAGTCGAATGCCCGCGAGAATATTGATGCCGGACGCGGCGACCGCGCCGAACATCACCATCGCCGCGCCGCCGAGCACCGGTTCCGGCACCGCCTGCAACACGCCGGCCACCGGCGGGAACAGACCGAGCACGACCAGCATGCCCGCGATCCACATCCCGACGTGACGGCTGGCAATACCGGTCAGCTGGATCACGCCGTTGTTCTGCGCGAACACCGAACTCGGGAACGTATTGAAGAAACCTGCGATCAGCGAGTTGACACCGTTCACCAGCACGCCGCCCTTGATGCGCCGCATCCACACCGGCCCTTCGACCGGCTCTTTCGAAATCTTGCTGGTCGCGGTGACGTCGCCGATCGCTTCGAGCGACGTGACCAGATAAATGATCAGCATCGGCACGAACAGCGACCACGAGAAACCGAGGCCGAAGTGCAGCGGCGTCGGGATCTGCAGCAGCGACGCTTCGCGCGCGCCGGTGAAGTCGAGCCGGCCCATCACGCCCGCCACGACATAACCGACGGCCAGCGCGATCACTAGCGCGGTGCTGCGCACCCACACCACCGGCACGCGATTGAGCACGATGATCGTGCCGAGCACGAGACCGGACAGCGTGAGGTTTTCGACGCTCGCGAAGTTGCCCTTCGCAATCGCGCCATAGCCGCCGCCCATGCTGATCAGACCGACCTTGATCAGCGTGAGGCCGATCAACAGCACGACGATGCCGGTCACCAGCGGCGTGATCAGCCGCTTGACGAACGGCAGGATCCGCGACACGCCGATCTCGACAAACGAGCCCGCGATCACGACGCCGAAGATCGCCGCCATCACCGTTTCGACCGGTGTGCCCTGCTTGACCATCAGGCTGCCGCCCGCGATCAGCGGGCCGACGAAGTTGAAGCTGGTGCCCTGCACGATCAGCAGGCCCGCGCCGAGCGGCCCGACGCGTTTGCATTGCAGGAAGGTCGCGATGCCGGAGACGACCAGCGACATCGACACGATCAGCGTGGTGTCGCGGCTCGATACGCCGAGCGCCTGGCAGATCAAAAGGCCCGGCGTGACGATCGGCACGAGGATCGCGAGCAGATGCTGGAGGGCCGCGACGAACGCGATGGTCGGCGCGGGGCGGTCGTTCGGACCGTAGACGAGATCGTGGCTGGAGTCGGCGGCGTCGGCGCTAGCGTCGCGCGCGGTAGCGGGTGTGGCGGAGGGAGCGGATTGCACGGGCGGGTGTTGTCAGGGGAAAACCCGCCATTTTATCGTAGCTGCCGGGCGAAGCCGCGGCCCGGCATCGGTAGGGAAACGCTCGCGGTGCTCGTCCTCGCGCTACTGCCACTTCGCGTTCTTGTGGCGATTGCGCCCGACCACGTCCCACTGCTTTCTCGCCTCCTTTTGCAGCGCCTTCGCGTGATCCTCGTGCGGCTCTGCTTCGGATGCGTGAGCGACCTTGACGCCCCGCTTCGGGCGCCTGAACAGTTCGGCGAATCTCATTTCGACCTCCTTGCGCGGTCACGACGCCGCGAAAATCAGTGTACTCCGGCCGTTACGGCGCGGATCGCGCGTTGTGTTCGCGCATACCGATTCGCGCTTCCTGCCGTTTCGCTCAAGCCGTGCCGGCGGGCTCGAAGCGCGTGGCCAGCGAAGCGGTCAGCGTCGCGAGCGCCTCCAGCGCCCATGCGCGAGTCGCGGACGGCGCGCGCGCGACGCTCCAGTACATGCACAGCATGCCGACAGGGCGCGGTTGCCCGGCGCCGACCGTGGTGAACTGCATCGCCCGCACCCCTTCCTTGCGCAACGCGCCGCTCAGCGCGTCCGGCAGGCTCGTTTTCGCGATGTCGCCGACGAAGCGGCTTTTCGCGCCGCCGGGCGTCGCGCCCAGTTGCTTCGCCAGCTGTGCATTGAACGCGGGCGACAACGCGATGCGCGGATTGATCTCCCGCGCGCCGGCGAGCCGTTGCCACGGCGCCGGCAATTGCACGCTGGCAAACGGCGCATTGGAGAGCCGGCAGGCTGACTTCAGCACGGCCCGCACGAAGTCGCGCTCCTGCCGGATCGCGCTCAGTTCGAGGCAAATGCCGATCAGCTGATGCAGGCTGGCGATCCGCTCTTCGATGCTGGCGCGCGCTTCGAGCGCCAACGCGTTGGTCCTCGTGCGCTGGATCAGCACGCTCACCAGATACGCGGCGATGTCGGCGACGCCGGTCTGCTCGACGGAAAATTCGCCGGGCGCGTCGCGCGCCAGCAGCAGCGAGCCCACCGGCCGCGTGCCGCCGACGAACACCGGCGTCGAGCAGCACGCCTGAATATCCGACGCGACGCACACGTCGCGCCAGCGGGCGGCCCAGCGCCGGTCGCCCGCCACGTCGCTGCAGATGGTGCGCTCGCCCCGGTGGATCGTGCGGCCGCAGGTGCCGAACCACGAGTCGTCGATCGGCGCGCCGGGCAGCTTGTCGCGCAGCAACGGCGGCACCTGCTTGCCCTGGATGCGTTCGACCCGGCTCCTCGACTCGTCCGCCAGCACGAACCACGCGCGCAAACCGTTGCCGAGTTCGGCGACGCAATCGGCAATCGCGTCCAGACACTCGTCGTACGGCAGGCCTCTCGCGATCATCTCGAGTATCAGCAAACGATACTGACTCAGCCGGTCGGTCAAAGCAGGACTTGCCGTGCGCATGTTCGCTCTTGCCCCCTTGGACGAATGAAGGGCCGTGACGGTAATCGGTTGAAGACTCGCTTGGGTGGGCATTCGTATCGGTAATTGTGATCGGCGCAATAAAGTTTTACGCCGAATGAATGTTTTCCGCAGACAAGAATCCGTCATTCGTCGCCAGATGTCTGTTGCGGTCAACCCCAACGCATTCGTGTTACGGCAAGCCGTCTTTCCCGGGTGGAAACACCTGCCATGAACCGTCGTCGTGACGGAAGAAAAACAGCCCGACGAGGCCGTCCGCGCGCTGCGCCTCGATGTGGATGCAACGCCTGCAGTTCGCACCGGAGCGGCCGACGCGGGTGAGCCGCACCGGGGTCGCCGAGGTCAGCCATTTATCGACCAGCGACTGCAGGGTCCTCTTTGCCGTATTCATCCACTGCTCCTTCGGGCTGCCTGACAGCTCCGCGTTGGACAGGTGGCACTGTCGTCGAGGTACCGGTAACGGCCGGCAAGCGGGCCCGCCGCGTAACCGTCGACGGCCACCGCCGGGCCGGCCGGCGGTGGCGCGTGCACGACTGCGTGCTTACTTCCCGGCGGTTTCGGCGGGCGCCGCCTGTTTCGCCAGATTGTCGAAATAGCCTTGCGCCTCGCTGCGATACGCGCTCACCCGCGCTTGCGCGAGCGCCAGAAAATCCGCGCGCGTGCCGGCCACGATTTCGTGAACTTCGCGCCAATAGGATCGGGCTTGTTCCAGTGCGGGTTGCGAGCGGCCCGCCTGCTGCGCAAAGAACGTCTGCGGCGCGTTGGCGGCGAACGCGTCGCGCGCGCGTTGCTGCTGGTCCGCGAGCGCGGCCTGGACGGTTTGCAGGTTCAGCGCGGCCAGCTTTTCGAACGCGCCGGCCGTTTTGTTCAGGATCTCGAACGTCGTGTCGACGCCCGCTTTCTGCGCGGCGACGAAATGTTGCGGGGTAGTACTGATCATCGATAACTCCATCGTAGGGCGGGAACTGCGGGCCGGGCCGGTGCGCGGCAATGCGGGACACGCGCCGCGCACCGCATCCGGAAAATCGTTTGGTGCGATGCAGCAAATCGATTCTAGATCGCTGCCGAAGAATGTCAACGAGATTACGGTCCGAGTTCGCTCGGGAGCGCACTCACGCGCGCCGAAACGCCCGTCAATAAAAGGATTCACACAATATTTAAGTGAAAACCCGTAGTCTCAAAAATACCTATTCTTCCGACTTTTTTACAGTGGCGTGACTTTGTGCGACGCGCAATATTTACCCGCCTTCCGCGCAATTGCGCGCATCGATTCACACCGGTGTCATCACCGCCCCGTAATGTCTCGCGACCGTCACGCGGCGCCGCCCACCAGCCGGCGACGAGCGACAAAAAGCAAGCTGAGAGATCCGAGGCATGAACCCGCATTTGCAGACTATTGGCCATCTCGAACGTAGCGTCGACGATGACCGCCTCCGGCGCGCACTGGCCGCGCGCCTCGACCGGGCCTTCAAACGGGCCCGCATCAGCTCGGCGCACGCCGCGAAATGGTTGGGCGTGAACGAGTACGACGTGCAGTACTGGCGCCACGGCATCACGGTGCCGCCGCTGAACGCGTGCACCCGTCTCGCCGCCGCGTTCGGCCTCGACATCCACTGGCTCTGCACCGGCAACACACCCGCCGCCGCGCGAGACTACGCGCACGCCGCCGGTTAGACGGAGCGCCGCTCGGCGCGCGCATGCATCCCGCATCGGGCCTCGCGCTCGCCCTCTCGCGAGCCCGCTTCTGCGCGTTTTCCTGTGCTATGTTTCATAGCGTTTTTCGCGGCCTCGCCATGGTGGCGATAGCGCCTCGCAAGGAGACCTCGGATGGTTCGCCTGAGCATCGATGGGCGCGAACTCGAAGCGCCGGATAACTGCTCGATCCTGCAAGCGTTTCAGCATGCCGGCCAGACGCTGGTCGAAGGCGTCGGCTGCATGGGCCAGGGGGTATGCGGCTCGTGCCGCGTGATGGTCCGGCGCGGCGGCGAGCAGGAAGTCAAAACGCTGCTCGCGTGCGAGACGCTGATCGAGGACGGCATGCAGGTCGCGTTCATCGATTACTTCAGCAGCCAGACGCGCCACACCTATCGGATGGAAGAACTCGGCGATAGCTGGCACGCGCTGCGCACCCTCTCCGACATCTTTCCCGAAGCCGCCCATTGCCGTCACTGCAGCGGCTGCGATCGCGCGTGCCCGAAAAGCCTGGAAGTTCAGCAAGGCGTGAATCTCGCGGTGGCCGGCAAGCTCGCCGAAGCGGGCCGCGTATTCGACGAATGCGTGATGTGCAACCTGTGCTCGCTCGCCTGCCCCGAACATATCCGGCCCAATCATCTCGGCCTGTTCGTCAGACGGATGAGCGCATCGCAATCGTTGCGGCCGGCCAATCTGATCCGCCGGCTACAGCAGATCGACAGCGGCGAGATGACGATCGATTTCGACGCGCCGGGCGCGCGGCCGCCGCGCTGACGGAGACCCGCACGATCATGACCGTTGGCATTCCCTACGAAATCGCGCGCCGGCGCTATCAGCCGGGCACCTCGCCCGCGCTGCGCAGCGACGACGCTCCCATCGCTGCACTGCTGAAGGCGTATCACCCCGATCACGGCGCGAATGCGCGCGTCCCGCTACAGGTCGGCGTGAACCGCGGCGACCCGTGCCAGCCCGATCTCGCGCGTCATCTGCAGGCGAACGCGCTGATCGACGACGTCGACCTCGCCGGCGCGCAACTCGTCAGCACCGATGTGCTGATCATCGGCGGCGGCGGAGCCGGCTGCGCGGCCGCATTGACCGCTGCGCAACAAGGCGCGCGGGTGATCGTCGCCGGCAAGCTGCGGCTCGGCGACAGCAACACGGTGATGGCCGAAGGCGGGATCCAGGCGGCGATCGGCGACGACGACAGTCCGCAGCTGCATTTCGAAGACACGCTGCGCGCCGGCCATTTTTGCGGCGACCCCGAACTCGTCGCGCAGATGGTGATGGACGGCCCCGACGTGATTCGCTGGCTGATCCAGCTCGGCATGGCGTTCGACCTCGAAGACGAACGGCCGGCCGGCGGCAACCTGCTGCGCAAGAAACCGGGCGGCGCATCGGCCGCGCGCATCCTGTCGTATCGCGATTACACCGGCCTGGAGATGATGCGGGTGCTGCGCGAGGCGGTGTATCTGGAACCGGGCATCGACGTCTGGAACCGCTGCCCCGCCGTCGAACTGCTGTCGGACGAGCGCGGCGGCTGCGCGGGCGCGGTGATCTACAACCTCGAATGGCGCACCTTCGTGCTGGTCCGCGCGCGCTCGGTGATCCTCGCGACCGGCGGCGCCGGCCGCCTGCATCTGAACGCGTTCCCGACCTCGAACCACTACGGCGCGACCGCCGACGGCCTCGTGCTCGCGTACCGGCTCGGCGCGCGGCTGCGCGAACTCGATTCGTTCCAGTACCACCCGACCGGCATCGCGTGGCCGCCCCGGCTCGCGGGCGGGCTGATCTCCGAAGCGGCGCGCTCCGCCGGCGCGACGCTGATCAATGGCGAAGGCGAACGCTTCGTCGATGAACTGCAGCCGCGCGACGTGGTTGCGTCGGCGATCCTGCGCGAATGCGCGCAAGGCCGCGGGATCGTGCGCGACGGCCAGGCCGGCGTGTTTCTCGATACGCCGACGCTCGAACTGGCGAACCCCGGCATTCTCGCGCAACGCCTCGTCACGTTGCGGCACCTCGCGCACAAGTGCGGGATCGATCCGGCGCGCGAGCCGTTTCTGGTTTATCCGACGCTGCATTATCAGAACGGCGGCGTCGCGATCGATACGCACGGCGCGACCAACGTGCCCGGCCTCTATTGCGCAGGTGAACTAACCGGTGGGATTCACGGCCGCAACCGGCTGATGGGCAACGCGCTGCTCGACATCCTCAGCATGGGACGACGCGCCGGGCGCAGCGCGGCAGAAGCAAAGGGCCGCGTGATGGCGAGCCGCGCGAGCATCGGCCACGTGCATGCGTGGCAGCGCGAACTGACGCTGGCGGGGCTGTCGCCGGATTTCAAGGCGCCGCAACTCTTTCCCGACTACGCGCACTTCGATCTGCGAGCCGCTGCCGGCCTGCATCCGGACGCGCCGCCGCAAGCGGCCGGCGACACACGATGAGGCAAGCCACGGAGCCAGCGCCAATGGACAAGCTCAATCAGGTTCTGTTGCGGAACGAGATCCGCGTCGGCGCCGACCTCGACGCGTGGCTCGCGCGCGGCGGCGGCGAGGGGCTGAGCCGCGCGCTCGATGACCCGGCGGCGGTGCTGGCGGAAATTGCCGCCGCCGACTTGCGCGGAATGGGCGGCGCGGGCTTCCCCACGCATCGCAAATGGGTGCCGGTGGCGGCCGCGCCCGCCGGTGACAAGTACATCATCTGCAACGGCAACGAGGACGAACCGGGCACCTTCAAGGATCGCTTTCTGCTCGAACATACGCCGCACCAGGTGATCGAGGGCGCGCTGATCGCCGCCGTCGCGACCGGTGCCAATCACGTCGTGCTGTATGTGAACCCGCATCAGCAGCAAGCGCTCGCGGTGACCCGCGAGGCCGTGCGGCAGTGGCAAGCGCATCCGCTCTTCGCGGCGCTCGGGCAGTCTGTCGGCACGCCGCTGTCGCTGCGCGTCGTGCCCAGCTCCGGCTTGTATATCGGCGGCGAGGAAACCGCGGTGATCGCCAGCGTCGAAGGGGGCTTTCCGTTCCCGCGCCGCAAACCGCCGTTCCCCGCCGAACAGGGCGTGCATGGCGCGCCGACCGTCGTCAACAACACCGAGACCCTCGCGCACGTGCCGGGCATTCTGCGTCACGGCGCGCAGTGGTATCGCGAACTCGGCGCGGGCGACGCGGCCGGAACCAAGCTCTACTCGCTATCGGGCGATGTACTGCGGCCCGGTCTGTACGAACTGCCGATGGGCACCCGCCTCGCAACGCTCGTATTCGAGCATGGCGGCGGCATGTTGCAGGGCAAGCAGTTCAAGGCGGTGTTTACCGGCGGGCCGTCCAATACGCTGCTGACGAGGCGCGATCTCGACGTGGCGCTCGACTTCGATTCGGTGCGGCAACGCCACTCCCGTTTGGGCACCGGCGCGATGATCGTCGTGTCGGAAGGCACCAGCATCGTCCGCAAGGTCGCCGAGTATGTGAGCTTCTTCGCGCAGGGCTCGTGCGGGCAATGTCCGCCATGCAAGGGCGGGACCTTCCAGATGATGCGGCTGCTCAATCGCCTCGACACCGGCCGCGGCGTGCGCGCCGACCTGGAGGCGCTGGAGAACCTGTGCCGGATTCTGCCGGGCAGCGGGCGCTGCGGTCTGATCGACGGCGCGGTGACGGTGGTCGAAAGTTCGATCGCGCAGTTTCGCGACGAATACGAAACGCTGCTGGCGTAGACGCGCCCGCGTTTCAGGCGCGTTCGTGCGTCGTGCCGGTCCTTGCGTCGTCACGGCAAGGACCGGCGCTCAACGCGGCGTTCTTCGTGCCAGACGGTCAGTGCATGTGCTGGCCGCCGTTGATCGCGATATTCGCGCCGGTCACGAAGCCGGCGTCTTCCGAGCACAGATAGGCGACCAGCGCGGCCACCTCCTCCGGTTTGCCCAGACGCCCCATCGGGATATGCGGCAGCACCTTGGTGTCGAGGATGTCCTGCGGAATCGCGGTGACCATTTTGGTTGCGAGGTAACCCGGCGAAATCGTGTTGACGGTCACGCCTTTGCGCGCCACTTCGAGCGCCAGCGATTTGGTAAAGCCGTGCATCCCGGCCTTGGCCGCCGCGTAATTGGTCTGGCCGACCGAACCCTTCGATCCGTTGACCGACGAAATATTGACGATGCGTCCCCAGCCGCGCGCGACCATCTCTTCGCACAGCGGCTTGGTCATATTGAAGATCGAATCCAGATTGGTGCGGATCACCGCGTCCCAGTTGACCTTGTCCATCTTGCGCAGCGTCATGTCCTGGGTGATGCCGGCGTTGTTCACCAGAATATCGACCGGCCCCGCTTCCGCTCGAATACTGGCCGCGCAACGCTGGCACGAATCGTAGTCGGCCACGTCGACCGGATACGCGAGAAAGTTACGGCCCTGCGCTTCCATATTGGCCAGCCACCCGGATGCGCCCGTGTTGTTCGGCGAGTGCGTGACCACCACCGCATAACCGGCGTCGTGCAGCTTCGTGCTGATCGCTTCGCCGAGCCCGCCCATACCGCCGGTTACCACTGCAATTCTCTTCGTCATACTTGCCATCCGTTGGTTATGAAATCCACGAGAGTGATGAGCACCCAATTGCTTTCATTGAGATTACGATCGACCATCGCATGTCCGGATGACAGCAATGTGTCGAAGGCAAAGCAGGTCCGGCTCGAGGATTGCTTGCCTGACCGATATCAGGAGGACTACCCAATGGACGATCCCTACGACCTGCAACGTTTCGTCGATGCTCAGGACCCGGTTTACGCCCAGGTCTGCGATGAGTTGCGGCAAGGCCGCAAGCGCAGTCATTGGATGTGGTTCGTGTTTCCGCAAATCCGGGGGCTCGGCGCCAGCGCGATGGCCCAGCACTACGCGCTTGCGTCGCTCGCTGAGGCCGACGCCTATCTGCGCCACCCGCTACTCGGCCCGCGGTTGCGTGAAACGACGCAACTGGTCAATCAGGTTAACGAACGTTCGATCGAGGACATCTTCGGGTATCCGGATGACCTGAAGTTTCGTTCGTCGATCACGCTGTTCGCGCACGCGACGACTGACAACGATGTGTTTGTCGAAGCGCTGCGCAAGTATTTCGGCGGCGAGGCCGATCCGCGGACCCAGGCGTTGCTCTAGACGTTGCTCCAGGCGCCGCGTTGTGCGACCACCTTCGCGATCGCGCCGGCGACCGCCGCGACGTTGTTGTCGTTCAACGCGGCGACGCACATGCGCCCGGAGCGGATCAGGTAGACACCGTGCGTGTCGCGCAGCGTGTCGACCTGCTGTGCGGACAGTCCGGCATAGGTGAACATCCCGCGCTGCTCGATATAGCGCGCGAGCAGCGCATCCGGCACCTTGCCGCGCAGGCATTCATGAATCTGCGCGCGCATCCGCAGGATGCGTCCACACATCGATGCCAGCTCCTCTTGCCATGCTTGCCGCAGTGCCGGTGTGCCCAGCACACGCGCGACGATCTTCGCGCCGTGCGTCGGCGGATTGCTGTAGTTCGCGCGCACCGCGCTCGTCAATTGACCCAGCACGCGCACGGCAATCTCGGGCGACTCGCAGATCACCGACAGTCCGCCGCAGCGCTCGCCATACAGCGAAAAGTTCTTTGAAAACGAATTGGCCACCAACGCGGGCATGTTCCGGCGCGCGAGTTCGCGAAGCGCAAACGCGTCCGCTTCGATGCCCGCGCCGAAGCCCTGATACGCGATATCGATGAACGGCAGCAGCTCGCGCCGCTTCATCACGTCGATCAGCTGCACCCATTGCGCGTCGTTCAGATCGACGCCGGTCGGGTTGTGACAGCACGCGTGCAGCAGCACGACGCTGCGGGCCGGCAGCGCGTCGATCGCCGCGAGCATCGCCGGAAATTGCAGGCCGCCGCTCGCTTCGTCGTAGTACGGATACGCGCCGACCTCGAAGCCCGCACGCTCGAAAATAAAGCGGTGGTTTTCCCACGTCGGATCGCTGACCCACACTTTCGAGCCCGGAAAATAGCGCTTGATAAAATCCGCGCCGACCTTCAGAGCGCCCGAGCCGCCCAGCGTCTGCACCGTCGCGATGCGCCCTTCGCTGCGTGCTTGCGAGTCGTCACCGAACAGCAGCGCTTGCACCGCGTTGCGGTACTGCGCGAAGCCGGCCATCGGCAGATACGGTTTCGGCCCGGGTTCCGCAAACAGTTGCGCTTCGGCTTCGCGCACCGCCTGCATCACCGGCAGGCGGCCCTGGTCGTCGTAGTAAATGCCGATGCTCAGATTGACTTTATTGTCGCGCGGGTCTTTCGCGAAGTTCTCGTTCAACGTGAGGATCGGGTCGCCCGGATAGGCATCGATGTGTTCGAACATGCTGGTTCCTGGATTGGGCTAGAAGATTGGACACACGCGGCGCTTAGCGCGTCGGCACGCCGACCGCGACCGATTCGTCCGCGCGTCGATTGCGCAGCCGATAACCGACGGCCAGCGCGACAAGCCACACGGGAATCAGGTAGACCGACAGGCGCAGATCCGGAATCAGCCACATCACGACCAGAATGCCCGCGAGGAACACCAGACACAGGTAGTTGGTCAGCGGATAGCCGAGGCTGCGGAACGCGGTCGTTTCGCCGGCGCGCGTTTTGGCGGCGCGAAAGCGCAGATGGATGACGCTGATCATTGCCCAGTTGATGATCAGCGCGGACACGACGAGCCCCATCAACAGTTCGAACGCCTTGCCCGGCATCAGGTAGTTGATCACCACGCAGACGGCCGTGGCCAGTGCGGAAACGCCCAGCGCGACGAGCGGAATGCCGCGCGAATTGACCTTCAACAGCCCGCGCGGCGCATTACCCTGGCCGGCGAGACCGTACAGCATCCGGCTGTTGCAATAGACGCCGCTGTTGTACACCGACAGCGCGGCCGTCAGCACCACCGCATTGAGTACATTGGCGACGAAGTTGCTATTCATCGCGTGAAAGATCAGCACGAACGGACTGCCGCCCGTCACGACTTTTTGCCACGGATACAGCGACAGCAGCACACCGAGCGCGCCGACGTAGAAGATCAGGATTCGATAGATCACCTGATTGATCGCGCGCGGAATCGTGCGCGAAGGATCGTCGGCCTCGGCGGCGGTAATGCCGACGAGTTCCAGGCCGCCGAACGAGAACATGATCACGGCCATCGCCATCACGAGACCCGATACGCCGTTCGGGAAGAAGCCGCCGTGTCGCCAGAGATTGGCGACGCCCGCTTCGGGACCCGCATGGCCCGACACCAGCAGATAGCCGCCGAAGCCGATCATCCCGACGATCGCCGCGACCTTGACGATCGAGAACCAGAACTCCAGTTCGCCGTACGACTTCACGCTGGTGAGGTTCACCGCATTGATCAGGCAGAAGCAGACTAGCGCGGAGACCCACGTGGGTAGACCCGGCCACCAGTACTGCATGTAAATACCGACCGCCGACAATTCCGCCATCGACACCAGGATATACAGCACCCAGTAATTCCAGCCGGACACGAAACCGGAGAACTGGCCGCAGTATTTGCCGGCGAAGTAACTGAACGAACCGGCCACCGGCTCGTCGACGACCATTTCGCCGAGCTGCCGCATGATAAAGAACGCGACGATGCCCGCGATCGCGTAGCCGAGCAGCACCGACGGCCCCGCCGTTTTGATGGTCTGTGCAATGCCGAGAAAAAGTCCGGTGCCGATTGCGCCGCCTAGCGCGATCAACTGGATATGACGATTCTTCAGCCCGCGGTGTAGCGAGCCGTGCTGCTGGTGAGCCTCCATGTTCTCTCCTGTCTCCTGGGTTCTGCGATGGATTCCGCGCGTCACGCCGCGCTTTTCGTCCGCGCTGGTCAGGCGGGCGAAAGGTACCGCGGCGTCATGGCACCGCGCTTGTGACGCCGGTGCCGTGTCTGGTAAAGATCTGTGTTGTCGATGCGGCTGTGTAGTTTGATGTCGGATAGATGAAAGAAAATTTCGCTATTCATTTCGCGGCGACGCGGTCGTGCAGCCTGCACGCCCGCTGATTTGCAGTGCTCGACTGCGTCTTTCTCAGCTGCATTGGAAACCAGTGTAATTTTTTACCGCCGCAATATGATTTCCTAAGAGGCAAAGACAAACCCTTATTGGCGCACTAAAATTTCCTTTCATTGATAGACGGAGAAAGAAAAGTGCAGACCGCCGAATTCGACCGTATCGACCTGCGTTTGCTGGAGATTCTTCAGTCGCAAGGGCGCATCTCCAATCTCGAACTCGCCGAGGCGATCAACCTGTCGCCCGCTCAGACGCTCAGGCGTCATCGCCGGCTCGAAGAACTGGGCGTGGTCAAGTGCTACGAAACCCGGCTCGACGCGCAGATGCTCGGCTTTGGCGTAGTCGCGTTCATTCAGGTGACGATGGAGCGCGGCCATGTGCGCGACCTGTCCAAATTCAAGCGGATGATTTCGGAGCTGAGCCAGGTGCAGGAATGCTTCGTCGTGACCGGTGATATCGATTACATGCTGAAGGTCGTCGCGCATGATCTGAAGGCACTGTCGGAATTTCTGCTCGATACGCTGATGCGCATTCCTGGCGTGAGCGGCGTCAAATCGAGCGTGTGTCTCGACGAAATCAAATGTACGAGTGCGGTTCCGCTGGTGGCCTGAGTCTCGGAACGCGAGCGCCGGCCTCCGGTCGAACGGGGCGTTAAAATCGCGAATCGACCTTCAGCAGAGAAATCAGCAGATGAAAGACGCATACGAACGCCGGGCCCTGTTGCTGCACCTCGCGGATGTATTGGAGGCGGTGAACCGGCTCGTTAAATATGACGATCAGCATCGGACCGTGCATGAGTTGGCCGCAACGGATCACGACCTCGCGCGCTTGCCGCTGCTCGAGCACGTGTCGGCGCGGATGACTTCACTGGAATTCGTGCGGGGTGCGACCGGTGCGTTGCTCGACTGGCCGCGCGAACTGCTGGAGCCCGAGTTGAACCGCGAAGGGCTCGCGGCGACCGTCCAAAGCAAGCTGTTCGCCGGCAATCCGGACGGATGGCGCGCGTATGTCGCCAGCCTGAAGGGCGAAGTGTCGTGGTTCGGTGTCGGCGTGCCGTTGCCGGAAGCTAACGAGGACCTGCGGGAGTCATCGAACCAAACCGATGCGGACGATCCGGCCGTGGCGGAGGACGTTGCCGCCGGCGCCGCTCCGCTCGCCGACGAGCAAAGCGGCAAAGGCCGCGAGAGCATCGAGACCAGCCAGCGCATCTATCCGACGTGGCCCTGGAAACCCTGAGCGCCATGCGCGCCGTGCCGGCAATGTCTTATTCGATCGTCGTGCCGACCGTATTCACGATCAGCCCATACAAGCGGTCCAGTCCGCCCTGAAGTTCGCTGCCGTTGAACGGATCGCGGTTGGCTTCGAATGCTTCGTCCAGTTCCATCCAGTCGAGCGCGGAAAAGAACCGCAGCGCCGCCGGCAGAATGATCTCCTCCTCCAGGCGCCTGTGACGCGCGTAAAACGCCGCGTACTCATTGACCAGCGTTCGCAAGGCCGGCGCTGCTGAAGCGCCGCTCAGTTCATAGCGGGTCAGCGCCTCGTCCATGGCACGTACCCGCGCCGCGCCTTCCACGTGCTGAGCCTCCAGTTCGTCGATCACGTCGTCCAGTTCATCGCTGCGCGATCGCAGCCGCGCGAACAGGTACTTGTCCTCCTTCGGATGATGGACCTGCTCCGGATATTCGCGGATGTAGTAAAGCATCGCCCGCATCACCATCGGGTCGGGTCGATGCGCGCCTTCAGCGTTCGACTCGACAAACCGGGTCATGCCGTTGACCACCGCCGAAAGCTGTTGATGCTCCCGGACAATCGTGTGGATTGCGCTTCGCGCGACGGACGGTTTCATGTGATTGCTCCTGCAAGTCAAAGCACCAGGCTTGTTACCTGGCTTATTAGCTGGCTTAGTACCTGGCTTAGTACCTGGGCTGATAGCCGGCCAGCGGCTAATGAAGCCTTGCCACCGACTTCAGTACCGAGCGGCCTCGTGCGGTCAGACGCCCGTGAACCGATCCCGACGCGAGCTTTTCCAGCGACACCAATTGGCGCTCGCACAGCGCGTCGAGGTCGCCAAAATCGAGTTGCTCCGGACGCGGGTTCGTGTCGAGCAGCATGAGCGCGGCGATTTCATGGGGGCTGAGCATGATCGTCTCCGTTGATCTGAAGTTCCAGGTGTGGTGCTCTTTTTTAGGATAGGTGCTCGACTTCAGCCGTGGACGCGCATTTTGTCGCATCTGTGACGGCAACGAATGTACCTGCCGTGCGGGCCTTTTCGTCGCCACGAGCGGCGCTTCGCGGTGGCCGCCAGACGGGTTCGGAACGACGCCGTGCGCCGCGGCGGATCACGCGCGGCAAGCCGCTCGTTGGCATCGTGACGCATAATCGAAGTTAAGTACCGGTCGACCACAACCAGGTCACCGGTTTTTATTTTTGGCGCACTGCCCCACCGGCAACCGTCTGTCCGCATTCGCCGGACGTTAGCCTGGAGATGATCGATGCAAAACGATATGCCCCCGCGACCGCGGGTGACCTACGAGAAAGGGATCCGGATCGGCGGCACCGGATGGTTCAGCCGCTTGCTGGTCCTCGCCGTGAGCGCTGTGGTGTTCGTGGCGGCCGCCGTGCTGTCGCTGGTTCTGCTCGCGGTGCTGTTCGGCGTCGGCGTGATCGTCGTCGGCTATCTGTGGTGGAAGACGCGCAAGCTTCGCCAACAGCCGCGCACCACGTTCGGCGAGGCGCGTCCGTTTGGTGATTCCCGTCCGTTCGGCGACGATGGGCGGACCATCGACATGGAGATCGTCGAGAAAGACGTTCAGCGCGACGACGCCGGCAAACAGTAACGGCCAATACGGCGCACGCCTGCCCTCTTTCATTCCAATCTAGATTCACGCCACACGCGCAGGTGTCCGGGCCTTTGCCCGGCACCCGCGACACCCAACTCACATCAAACCAGTTCCATCCACAGCGGCTGATGATCCGACGAACGGCTATGCGGATCGACATCGCACGACGCAACGCGTGCGCGCAAGTCTTCCGTGACGAACACGAAATCGCACGCGAACGGTCCGTCCGGCCATTGCTCGCGATCGTACAAACCGACCGTCGCAGCGCGCGGCTCGCCGGGATGCGCGCGGGTCCATGCATCGACGAACGCCGGCGCGTCGGCAATCGGTTCGAGCATCCTGCAATACGCGCTGTCTTCGAATGCGCTGTTGAAGTCGCCGCATAAAACCGCGCTGAGCGGACGCGCGGTATCGGCAAATGGACTGTCGGGCTTTTCCGCCTTCGCTGGAAAACGTGCGTGCTCGCAAGCTTCCCGATGCAACTCGCGCAGTCTCTCCACCTGCGCGAGACGCTGCGTTTCCGAATAGAACTCCAGATGCGTGCTGATCACCCGCAGCGGACCGATATCGGCTTCGAGCACCACTTCGAGCGCGACGCGCAACATCGACGGTTTGGCCGGATCGGCGGGCCACGGCAGAGAATGCCGAAGCACCTGCCGCACCGGCAAGCGGGTCGCGATCGCATTGCCGAACTGGCGGCGCTTGCGGCTCGCTCCCGGCGAAGGAAGATCGGAGCCGATCGCGTCGAACACGCTCATGTCCGGCAGCAGAGCGGCCAGTTCGGCGAACTGATCGACCGATGGCGCGCCCTTCAGTCCGCCGCGCGCCGGGGCGTCGTTGAAGCCGCGCGTGACTTCCTGCAAACACAGCACGTCGAAATCGCACAGCGCTCGCGCCTCGCGAACGATCCGGCCGAGATCGACACGGCCGTCGACCCCGCCGCCCCACTGTATGTTCCAGTCGACCAGCTTCATCACGCTCTCCGGTTGGGAAGACCTGGCGCAGTTTATCGCTGCGCGGTCGCTCGATGTGAGAGCAAGCGCGATGCCGGATCGAGGCGCTCGGCGCTTATGTTACGGACCCCGTATCAACTGCCGGCACGATGCTCCAGTTTCAGTGGTTCATCTGCGCGCGGGACGGAATATGACGCCGCACCACCGCGAGCGCGATCAGCACGATTGCCATCGCCGCGCCGAGCATCAGCAGATACGACGTCGCGCCGCCCGCGGTGATCACCGCGGCGCCCGCAAAGGCGCTGACGATCGAGCCGATCCGCCCGAATGAAAAGGCCGACGCGGTACCGGTCGCGCGCACGCCGGTCGGATAGACATGCGCGCACAGTGCCACCATCGCCACCTGGACCGCGTTGACGAACAGGCCATGCGCGAAGAACCCGGCCATCGTCGCGGTGACATGCTGCGCGACGTCGATGGTCATCATCAGGCCGACGCTCGCGATCGCCCCGAGGCAACAGGCGATCAGCGGCACACGCGAGCCATACCGCCCGATGACCACCGCGCACGCCAGCGCGCCAATTGCGCCGCCCAGGTTATAGAGCGTCAATCCGTAGCCGGCGATCCGCACGGACAAGCCTTCGTTGGCCAACATGGTCGGCAACCAGCTGAACGCCGCGTAGACGGCCAGCAGACACATGAAGAACGCGCACCAGATCGCCACGGTGTCGGCCGCGCGCCCGTCCTTGAAGAGCGCGGTGAACCCCAGGTGCCGCTCGGCAAGCTGTTCGCGGACATCGACGAATTGCGCATCGGCGGACACGTGACGGCCCATCCGCGCGAGCAGTCGTCTCAGTTCGCCCCAGCGAGCCGGCCGGCGCGACAGAAAGCGCGGCGACTCCGGCAGCAGCAGCAACAGCACGGCCGCGAGCGCCAGCGGAAGCACGCCGCCCACGACGAACAGCATGCGCCAGCCGTGGGTCGCGAGGATCGCGCTGGAGAACAGGCCAGCGAACATACCGCCGAGCGGAATGCACAGGATCGTGATCGTGATGGCGATGGTGCGGAATCGGGCCGGCGTGTACTCCGCGGTCAGCGTCGCGCAGGTCGGTACCGCGCCGCCGATGCCGAGCCCGGCCACGAAGCGCAGCAGCGCGATCGCGGCGACGTTCGGCGCGAAGCCGATCGCACCGGTGGCGGCGCCGAATACGAGTACGCTGCCGATCACCGCGCCGCGCCGCCCGAAGCGATCGGCAAGCAGGCCCGCACAGGCGCTGCCGATGCCCATCCCCGCGAGCCCGGCCGCCACCACCGGCGCAAACGCATTGCGCGTGATCCCCCATTCCTTGATCAGCACGGGAATCGCGAAGCCGATCATCTGCGTGTCGCCGCCGTCGAAAATAACCGCGAGCGCGGCCAGCAGCACGATCAGTTTCTGAAACCTCGTGAATGGACCGTCGTCGAGCACCGCTCCGATGTCGACTGCCGCTGCGCCGCCGGTGTTGGTCGCCTCGTCGTGGCGTCCGGTTCGTGCGTCTCCGCCGCTACGGGACGGAGCTATATAGCCTGCCATTCAATGTCTCCTCTTGATGTTTTACCGAGGCGGCCGATCGCTCGTTTATTGTTCTTCGACCACACCGCCTTTAACCGGCCCTTTGACGGGCCTACTCTGAAATTGCTGTTTGATCCGTCCGCGCCGCATTGACGTCGAACTGAACTCGAACTGAACTCAGACTGGCGTCAGCACGAAGTCGAACCGCGAACGCCACGCGGTGTTCGCGTCGCCCGCGGGTTCGAAAGGCGCGACCAGGCTGTCCTTGACGCCGAACACCGCATCGCACCCGAGGTACGCGTCGTCGCCGACGAACGTATGCGTGACGATCGTCTGAAAACCCGCGGCTTCCACGATGAAGTGCATATGCGCCGGACGATACGGTCCGCGACCGAGGGCCGTGAGCATCGTGCCGACCGGGCCATCGTGTGGAATCGGATAGGACACCGGCTTGATCCCGGTGAAGCTGTAACGTCCGTCCGCGCCGGTCGAGAACACACCCCGGTTGTTCCATTTAGGCTGGACCCCGGGCTGCTGAACGTCGTAGAAGCCATCGGCATTGTCGGACCACACGTTGATGCGCGCCCCGCTCACCGGCCGGCCTTCGAGATCGAGCACGCGGCCTTCGAACCGACAGCTCTCGCCGTTGCCGTCGAGCGAGATAGTCGCGCCCATCTCGCGTTGCGGCGCACCCGCGACGAAGAACGGCCCCATTACGGTGTTCTCGGTCGCGGCGGGCGGACGCCGGTTGTTGAGCGCATCGACCAGCATCGACACGCCGAGCGTGTCGCTCAGCAGAATGAATTCCTGGCGCTCCTCACTACATATCTGGCCCGTACGGGTCAGGAAGTCGATCGCGAATTCCCATTCCGGTTGCGTGAGCTGGACGTCTTTGACGAACGCATGCAGGTGCGCGACCAGCGAACTCATCACCTCCTTCAGACGGGGGCTGACGTCCGCGCCGATGCGTGCATTGACGGCCTCGACGGAATTCGCTTCATTAAAAAACTGGGTCATGGTTATTTCCGGTGAAGAACGCTTGTTGCGCTTGTCGCGCTCGTTACGGGTCATTCGGGCCGCGTGCCTTGCCACGCGCGTTGCAATAGTTCGCGGAGCGCGTCACGCTCGACCGGCCGGGGATTCCAGTACGGATTTTTCACCGCCAGATCAGCGGCGCGATCGAGCTGCGCTTCATCGACGCCGAGATCGCGCAACGCGCGCGGCGCGCCGAGCGACTGCGCGAAGTCGTACAGCCCGCCACCGATCGACCCGCCGAACAGGTCGGCCAGCGGCTGCAGTTCAGCGGCCGCCGCCTGCGCGTTGTACGCCGCCGAGTGCGGCAGCATGATCGCGTGCGTGTCCGCATGCGGCAGGTCGAAACTGCCGCCCAGCGTGTGGCAGAGCTTGTGATGCAACGCCATGCCGACGGTCCCCAGCACCGAACCGCACAGCCACGAGCCGTACAGCGCATCGCTGCGCGCGGCCAGATCGCCCGGCTCTTTCACGATCACCGGCAGCGCATCGCGCAGTGCTCGCACGCCCTCGACGGCCATCAGCGACGACACCGGATTGCGATCGCGCGCATACATGCCCTCCATCGCATGCGCGATCGCATTCAGACCGCTGGTGACGCTCATCGCGACGGGCAGTTCGAGCGTCAGCGCCGGATCGTAGATCACCACTTCGGGCAGAACCTTCGGATCCCGAACTGTCGTCTTCACGCCGTTCTCGGTCTGCCCGACTACCGGCGTGACCTCGGAGCCCGCGTAGGTCGTCGCGACCACGATCTGCGGCGCGTCGTTGCGCAATGCGATCGCCTTGCCCAGACCAATCGTCGAACCGCCGCCGAGCGCCACCAGACAGTCCGCGCCGAGTGCGTCGAACGCCGCGATTGCGTCGAGCGTCACGCTTACCGGCGTATGCATGCGGGCTTCGCTGAATACGCCGGCCGCGAGCGGGCCGATCCGGCGTGCGAGTTTCTCGGCATCCGCGCGCTGGAACGGCGTCGACAGGATCAATGCGCGTTTTGCGCCGAGTTGCTCGATCTGACCGGCGACCGCATCGAGCGTACCCGTGCCGAACAGAATCCGCCCGGGGTTGATGTCGTACGTAAAACGCTGTGTCACTTGTGTTCACCCAGTAACCGGTTGACGATGGCTACCGCGTCCGCGCCGGTGTCGCCACGCCAGGCGACGATCTGGTCAGGACGGATCAGGACGAGCGGCGCTTCGTAAAGCGCGCTGACTTCAGGATCCGTGACCCGCACGATTCGCAGATCGACGTTGGAACGTTGCATCGCGGACGAGAACGGCGTGGTATCGATCGCGGCGGAGCCCAACACCAGCAACGTCCAGTCGAAGCCGAACGCGTCGAACAGCGACGAACCATCTTCCAGCCACGCGTGCGGCGGCCGGCCACCCGGACAGGCGCTCGGCGTGTAGACGTTCGGCGCATCGGCCGGCGGCTGCGAGCCGTCCGGCACGATGGCCGGGGAGCCGTCGTACCGTCCGCCGAACGTGATGCCGGGGATGTTGAATTCCGCGCGGCCGTGCTGGCCGAGATACTCGCCGGCTTCGCTTCGCGCCGCCTCGCCGCGAGTGCTGTCTTCCTCGATTTCTTCCACCGGCGTGTACAGACCCAGCGAATCGGCGAAGGCCCGCGCATAGCCGGTGTTCCTGATTGCCAACGGACGACGCTCCAACTCGTAGCTGTCGAGCAGGCTCGCGTGCGCTTTGCCTTGCATCACCGCCGCCAGTTTCCAGCCGAGGTTGACGGCATCCTCGACCGCGGTGTTGTAGCCGAGCCCGCCGGTCGGCGTGAACAGATGCACCGCATCGCCGCCGAGGAACACGCGTCCGCGCTGAAAGTGTTCGGCAACCAGCGAGTGCCCCGCTGTCCAGCCGCCCTTCGACAGCACTTCCACGTCGAGATCGATGCCGGTCGCCGCGATAAACAAGGCGCGGGCGTCCGCATCGGTGATCGACTCCTCCTTCTCGTGCGGACGCAGCTGCGTGTGGAACGCGAACTCGCCCTTGCCGTCCACCGCCGCCATGAAGGCCCGGCGTTCGCGATTGAACGTCACGTTCATCCACGCGGGCGCGTGCGGCACGCGCTGGTAGAACTCCGGACAACGCAGGTAGACCGCGAACATCCGCCCGCCCATGAAGTCCCGGCTGATTCCCGTCTCGCCCGTGTAGCGAAATCCCAGACGCTCGCGCACGAAACTGCGCGGGCCGTCCGCGCCGACGAGGTAGCGGCTTTCGACGGTGAACGGCGCGCCGCCGGACTGAGCCTGCACGGTAGTCGTCACGCCGTCGGCCGTTTCGGTGAAACCGGTCACCCGGTGCCCATAGCGAACCGTCACGCCCGGCAACTGCTCGGCCTGCTGTCTGAGCACCGCTTCCACGTACTTTTGCGACACCCGGTGCGGCAGCTCCGCGGCACTCCACGAGCCTCTCAATTCGCGCGCCTTGAGTTTGGCCTGCTGCGCGGACGGCAGCCGGAAACGCGCGAGTTCGCGCTGCGCGTAGCGGGTGAAGTAAGCGATATCCGTCGGGAAATCCGGCGGCAAACCTTGCGCGCGGATCTCATCGGCAAAGCCGAGCCGGCGGAAGTGCTCCATCGTGCGGGCCTGAGTCGCGTTGGCCTGGGGATTGAATGCGGTGGTGGCCTTTTCGTCAGCCAGAAACACCGAGACTCCGCGACGGCCAAGCTCGTTAGCCAGCATCAGACCGCACGGCCCGCCGCCACAGATCATCACGTCTACCTGAATCGATTCCATGTTCACTTCGCTATTGGGATTGATTGATGCATGTCCAGGCGGCCCGAATCCGAAACTGGTAAGCCTGCCTGACTTTTTGCAGATAGTAAGACTGCCTGACTACCTGTACAAGTGAGGGTTTCCCCCCGATTCCCGGCGACGATATACTCGCGCTACCGAAGTCAAGACACCTCCCAGCCCGCTTTCAGCCGGAACCGCAACGACCATGGCAGTAGCATCCGATACGCCCCGCAAACGAAACAGAACGCGCGCCGCGGCGCGCGATAACGCAACGATTCCCGGCATCGACGATGCGTGGCGAGCGACGAATATCGGCAGACTGCTCAATGAAGCCGTTCACCGCTTCGAGGAAAGCGTGCTGGAAAAGATGGCGCGCGGCGGTCACGGCGAATGCACGCTCAGTCACATCACGGTGACGCGCAACCTCGATCTCGACGGAACGCGCGCGGTCGAGCTGGCACGCCGCGCGTCGATGACGAAGCAGTCGATCGGCGAACTCGTCACCCAGCTCGAGACGCTCGGCATCGTGATGCGCGAACCGGACCCGACGGACGGACGCGCGAAGATCGTGCTGTTCACAGCGAAAGGCCGGGACTGGCTCGACCATTTCCACGCCGCGGTGGAAGCAACCGAACAGGAACTGGCGGATGCGCTCGGCCCGACGCTCTACAAGGCAATCAAGCGCGGACTGCTGAAATATGCGCACGGCGGCGCTGACCTGACCTGACCGGATCTGACGCGACGCGAGTCGCGCTATCGAGCCCCTCCAGACTGACCCGGTGCTCGCGCGCAACCGATTAATTCGCACTCCAGATCAGCGTATTCGTTGCACGCCACACGACGACGGCGCTCACGCGCGCAGCCTCTGGATTAACCGCATGGGTAGACGAATCAGCATACCCCGACTATAATCGCCGCACCCTAACCGCGAAATCGCAGCCAAATAGGCTACGTTAGAAGGGGTTGAATACAAGTTATACGAAACGCCGTATTCGACCCAGCACCGGCCCTAAAACCGGTTTCCCAAGGGGCTTGCCAAGCCCTGCCGGACAAGCGGCTCAACGCCGCCGTCCACTCATCGAAGGATCTGGCACCAGTATTGCTACCGCACACTGGCAAGCCATCGAGGACAACGCATCGTGCCGCGTCCTCGCGTCGGGCAAGTCGTACAGAGTCCCGGCATCACTCGGTTCAATTCGCGGCACCTGCCGCGTCCCGAACTTCCCATTCGCAGCGCCTTAATGGCGCCTGTGCGGCGTGGCCTATTGCGCGCGTCGCTCGAACACGGAGGCGCATCTTCATGATTCATCGTCCTGCCAGACTGATCGGCAGTCTCGTGGCTCTCGGCATCGTCGTTGCATTGCTGGGTCACGTCATCGACCCCGCCGCGTTGCATCAATACGCGCCGGATCTCGCCTACTACACGAAACGGCATCTGCTGCTGGTCGGCTATTCGATGGCGGCCGCGCTGCTGGTCGGCATCCCGTGCGGCGTGATGCTGAGCCGGCCCGCGTTCGCGCGTCACGCCGAGCGCTTCATGCAGATCTTCAACATCGGTAACACCGTGCCTTCGTTGGCAGTACTGG
This sequence comes from Burkholderia sp. SRS-W-2-2016, assembly GCF_001931485.1. GTDB lineage: Bacteria > Pseudomonadota > Gammaproteobacteria > Burkholderiales > Burkholderiaceae > Paraburkholderia. The sequence continues at coordinate 65,983 of NZ_MSDV01000026.1, forward strand.
CGATCGCGCTCGGCGTCTTCGGGATCGGCGATATTCCGGCGCTGGTCGCGCTGTTCCTCGCGTCGCTGCTGCCGATCACCCGCAACGCGTACGAAGGGATGAAGAACGTGTCGCCCGCGTTGAAGGAAGCGGCGCGCGGCATCGGCATGACCGGCTGGCAGTCGCTCGTGCGCGTCGAGTTGCCCAATGCACTGCCGATCATCATCGGCGGTGTGCGCACCGCGCTCGCGATCAACGTCGGCAGCGCGCCGCTCGCCTATCTGATCGGCGCCGACAGCCTCGGCACGCTGATCTTCCCGGGCATCTATCTGAACAATCAGCAGCAGCTTCTGCTCGGCGCGGCGGCGACCGCGATTCTCGCGCTGGTACTCGACGGCATCGTCGCGGCCGGCAGCCGCTACATGCTCGCGCGACGCGGGGTGGCCGCATGATCAATCTGCTCAAACCGAACCGCTGGCTCGCGGCCGGCGCGTTGTTGCTCGCAAGCCTGCACGCGAGCGCGACGACACTGGTGGTCGGCGGTAAAAATTTCACCGAGCAGTACGTGCTCAACGAAATTACCGCGCAATATTTACGCTCGAAGGGCTACACGATCGATGCGCGTGCCGGTCTCGGCAGCACGCTGATGCGCAGCGCGCAGGAGAACGGCCAGATCGACGTGGTGTGGGAATACACGGGCACGTCCGCGCTGGTCTACAACAAGATCACCGAAAAGCTCGACGCCAAAGCGATGTACGAACGCGTGAAGGAGCTCGACGCGAAGCGCGGCCTCGTCTGGCTCGATGCGTCGCCGTTGAACGACACGTACGCGCTCGGCCTGCCGCAAAAGTACGCCGAGGAGACCGGCATCCGCACGATCTCGCAGCTCGCCGCGAAGATCGCCGCCGAGCCGGACAAGAAGCATGTGTTCGCGATGGACGCCGAGTTTGCCAATCGCCCGGACGGCCTGAAGCCGCTCGAAGCGGCGTACGGAATGAGCTTCAGCCGCGCCGAAACGCGCCAGATGGATCCGGGCCTCGTGTACACGGCGTTGCATAACGCGCAGGTGCCGATCGGTCTGATTTACACGACGGACGGCCGCGTGAAGGGCTTCGACATCGTGCCGCTCGAAGACGACCTGCACCATTTCCCCGCGTACAACGCGACGCCGGTGGTGCGTAAGGCCACGCTCGACCAGAACCCGAAGCTCGCCGCGCAACTGAACGCGCTGTCGGCGGTACTGAACAACGACGTGATGCTGGAGATGAACAAGCAGGTCGATATCGACGGCAAGCCGGTGCGTGAAGTCGCGGCCGAATTCCTGCGCGCCCACCCGTTGCCCTGAGCGGAGACCTTTTGATGACTGTATTCGACTATCTGTCGGCCAACTGGCCGGAACTGCTGCAACTGACCGCGCAACACGTGTGGCTGGTGGGGATCGCGGTGGGCTGCGCGATCGTCGTCGGCGTACCGTTGGGGATCCTGATCAATCGCCACGAATGGCTGGCCGCGCCGTTGCTGAGCATCGCGACCGTGGTGCTGACCTTGCCGTCGATCGCGCTGTTCGGCCTGATGATTCCGCTGTTCTCGCGCTTCGGCCAGGGCGTCGGCGCGGTGCCGGCGATCACCGCCGTGTTCCTCTATTCGCTGCTGCCGATCATGCGCAACACCTACCTCGCGCTGCGCAACGTGGACGCCGGCATCAAGGAGGCCGGCCTCGGCATCGGCATGACCGTCTGGCAACGGTTGCGTCTGGTCGACCTGCCGCTCGCGGTGCCGGTGATTCTCGGCGGTGTGCGCACCGCTGTCGTGATGAACATCGGCGTGATGACGATCGCCGCGGTGATCGGCGCGGGAGGTCTGGGCAACCTGATCATCCGTGCGATCGGCCAAAGCAACATGATGAAACTGTTGGTCGGCGCGGTGCTCGTGAGCGTGCTCGCGATCGTCGCCGACCTGCTGCTGCAAGCGCTGCAACGCCTGCTGACACCGAAGGGAGTGCAAAAGACATGATCGAACTCGACAAACTGACAAAGACCTTTACGCAGAAGGACGGCCAGCAGATCAAGGCGGTCGATTCGGTGAGCCTCACCGTCGGCGAAGGCGAAATCTGCGTGTTTCTCGGGCCTTCGGGCTGCGGCAAGACCACCACGCTGAAGATGATCAACCGCCTGATCGCACCGACCTCGGGCCGCGTGCTGATCAATGGCGAAGATACGTCGGGCCTGAACGAGGTCGAGTTGCGCCGCCATATCGGCTACGTGATCCAGCAGATCGGTCTGTTCCCGAACATGACGATCGAGGAGAACATCACGGTCGTGCCGCGTCTGCTCGGCTGGGACAAGAAGCGCTGCCGCGAGCGGGCCACCGAACTGATGTCGATGGTCGCGCTCGATCCGAAGCAGTACCTGAAGCGCTATCCGCGCGAGTTGTCCGGCGGACAGCAACAGCGTATCGGCGTGATTCGCGCACTGGCCGCCGATCCGCCGGTGCTGCTGATGGACGAGCCGTTCGGCGCGGTCGATCCGATCAACCGCGAATCGATCCAGAACGAGTTCTTCCAGATGCAGCGTCAGCTGAACAAGACGGTGATCATGGTGAGCCATGACATCGACGAAGCGATCAAGCTCGGCGACCGGGTCGCCGTGTTCCGCCGTGGCCAGCTGGTGCAATACGATCACCCGGATACGCTGCTCGCGCATCCGCGCGACGATTTCGTCGGCGCGTTCGTCGGTCAGGACAGCACGTTGAAGCGTCTGTTGCTGGTGAAGGCCGGCGACGCCGCCACCCAGCCGGAAACCGCGCGCGCCGATCTGCCGCTCACTCGCGCGTTCCAGATCATGGACGACAGCGACAACCGCTATCTGACGGTCGTCGACGACAACCAGCAGGCGCTCGGCTACGTGACGCGCCGCGCGGCGCGCGCGGGCCAAGGCGTGTGCGGCGATCATCTGACGCCGTTCAAGGCGACCGCCAGCGCCGACGAGCATCTGCGCATCGTGCTGTCGAAGATGTATCAGTTCAACTCGTCGTGGATGCCGGTGCTGGACGCGGACGGCCGCTATATCGGCGAAGTCACGCAGGATTCGATCGCCGACTATCTGAGCTCCGGGCGTTCGCGTCAGCAGACCGGCCAGCCGGCGATCGTGTCGCCCGCGGTGGTTGCCGCCGAAGCGGCCGCCGCGCAGGCTGCGGTGTCGTAATGCTTGCGTAGGGCGACGCGCATTTGTCCGTGCATCATTAATTCGGGCGGGCGCGGCCTCGGTATGAATCGAGGTCGCCGCTCATCCGCAACGCGTGGCTGACATCACGAGGCGCCACCCGCCAATGCCGCCATTTCAAGGCCGATAACGCCTGGCGGCTCACACCCCCGCCTCATACGCCTCTCACGAAATGCGCGCAACCGCACAGAACGGCGCGCGCCGGTCACCCTACTCTTTTCGTTGCAGCACAAACGACGCCCCGCTTTTTTGCCGGGTCTCCGTTTGCGCCTGCCCAGCACCTGTCTCAACGCACGCGCAGTCGGTCGTTTCCGGTCACAGCCCCACGTCGGCATCGGCAAGCCGCGCCGCCGCGTGGAATTAGCGTTTTCGCCAGCAGGTGTCACCGATGCATGCCCGCTCGATCACCCGTGTCCCGACTGTCGCGCGTGGCCTCGTCGCGGCTACTTCCGTTAGCGCCTGTTGCGCGTTCTGCACTTTCATCGCCTCTAACGCGCTCGCCGCAGACCCCAACGCGAACGCCGCGTCTACTACCGCACCGGCAAGCGCACCCGCCGTCGCCGCCGATGTCGCCGGCGTCGTCAAAACCGTCAAGGGCACGGTGCGGATCGAGCGGCCGGCAGGCAGCGCGGCGGCGAGCATCGGCAGCGACGTATACAGCCACGACCGCGTCGTGACCGGCCCGGAATCGTCGGTCGGCATCACGCTGCGCGACACGACCCAGCTGTCCGCCGGCGCCAACACCACGCTCGAACTCGAGCAGTTCGCGTTCGACAGCAAGACCTATGACGGCGTGCTGCACGCGAGCGTCAAACACGGTTCGCTCGCGGTGATCTCCGGCAAGCTGGCCAAGGCGAATCCCGACTCGGTCCGCTTCAGCACGCCGACCACCACGCTCGGCGTGCGCGGCACGCAGTTCATTATCGAAGTCGGCGATCAACGGGAGACGGCGCCTTGAAGGCCCTGCTCCGATCCGGGCGCATCGCGCCGCCGGCAACAGCAGCGTTGTTCGTCGCGCTGAGCTGGCTGGCCGGATGCAGTACGCCGCCGGACAAGGTCATCCTGCTGCCCGATCCCGACGGCAAGGTCGGCACGATCGTCGTGCATAGCGCGAAAGGCGAGCAGACCATCAACACGGCTTATGCCGGCGTCGACGTCGCACAGAACGGCAAGATCGAAGCGACAGCCGATAGTCAGCAGACCGTACAAACGCGTTACAGCGATCTGCTCGCGGCGCGCCCACCGCGACCGCAGACCTTCACGCTGTTCTTCCTGTTCGACTCCGCCACCGAACTGGCGCCGCAGTCGCCGGCCACCGTCGAGAAAATGAAAACGGTGCTGGCGAACTGGCCCGCGCCGCAGGTCGTCGTGATCGGCCACACCGATCTGGCGGGCTCGGACGAGTTCAACGACCGGCTGTCGATGCGGCGCGCGCAAAGCGCGGCGGCGTTCCTCGTCAAGCAGGGCATTCCCGCCAAGCAGATCGAGACCGCCGCGCGCGGCAAACGCGAGCCGCTCGTGCCGACGCCGGACGGCGTGCCCAACCGGATGAACCGGCGGGTCGTCATCACGATTCAATGAGCACTCCTGCCCGGCGCCGCTGACGGCCCTCGCCTGCGATGAAACGCTTCCACGACCTCCGGCACGCGCGCATCGGCAGACTGCTGAAAGCGATGCAGGGGCGACCGATCGCATTGATCGTGCTGGTCGGCCTGAGTCTGCTGAACCTGATCAGCGAATGGCCGAGCGACATTGCGCGTCCGTCGTTTGTCGATACGGTCGACGAAGCCCTGCCCGACTCGTTCAAATCGGCTCGGCAACTGCTGTTCGATCAGTACGAGCGCCACTATCCGCGCGTGCCGGACGCGCAGCCGGTGATCATCGTCGAGATCGACGAGGAGACGCTCGCGGCCACCGGCCAGTGGCCGTGGCCGCGCAACCGCCTCGCCGGTCTGATCGACGCGATTGCGGCGCAGAAACCACTGGCGATCGGACTCGACATCTATATGCCAGAGCCGGACGAGACCTCTCCCGAGCGCGTCGCCGACAACCTGCCGCCCGGCAGCACCGCACTCGCCGCCGCGTTGCGCGCGCTGCCGACACACGACGGGATTCTCGCCGCGTCGTTGCACGCGGCGCCGACGATCCTCGGCGCGGCCGCGCTCGATCATCCCGCGGTCGAGACCCGCACCTCACTGCGCAGCGCGCCGATCCTGCTGCACGGCAACGCTACGCTCGCTCGCGTGCCGCGCTTCGACTATGTGCTCGCGAGCCTGCCGATGCTGCAGGCGGCCGCGCATGGACAGGCGCTGCTGAGCGTCGCGTTGGAACAAGGCGTGGTCCGGCATTTGCCGCTCGTGATGGGACTTGGCGACAAACTCGTGCCGAGTCTGCCGATCGAAATGCTGCGCGTCGCGACCGGGTCGCCTGCCATCGATGTCTATACCGACCGCTCGGGCGTGCAAACAGTCGGCGTCGCGGATGCGCTGGTGCCGACGCAACCGGGCGGCGACATCTGGCTGCATTTCGCGTCGATCCACTCGACGCTGGCGCGCTACGTGTCGGCGCGCGAGGTGCTGCAACGCACGGTCGACCCGCAACGCTTTCGCGACAAACTCGTGCTGGTCGGCCTGACCGGCGCCGGCGTGACCGACATGCGCACGACGCCGCTCGGCGAACTCGTGCCGGGGATCGAGATTCAGGCGCAGGTGATCGAGACGATCTTCGAAGGCCGTTTCCTGCGCCGCCCGACATGGCTGAAATGGGCGGAGACCGGCTTCATCATGGTGTTCGGGCTGCTGATCATCTGGTACGTGCCACGCAAGGGCACGCGGCTGCCGTCGTTTATGAAGGCGGTGCCGAGGGGACTCGCGGTGGTCGGCGTGTCGCTGCATCTGCTGAACGTGCTGTGCTGCTTTTATATTTTCGTCCGCTTCGGGTTTCTCATCGATGCGGCGGCGATTTTTATCATTCTGTCCGCTGTGATGGGGTGTTTTCTGTCACCGACGTTGCTGCATCAGCTGGAGGGCGGTGCGGGTGAGCAAGCGCCGGTCGGACAGGCGCAGCCTCCGGTTGAGTCGCAAGCTCAAGCCCAGCGCGCGCGCCGCCACTAGCCCGGCCGGCCGATAACAGCCCGAACGCGACGCCCCAGGTCAAGCATCCACATTATTCCGTGCCCGAACTTGCAGCCGCTAAGATAACTTTTCTTATCATAAGACATCGATTTACGCGTTAAACTCACGCTCATGAAATCGCGCCCCGCCACCACACCGTCACTCCCCGCCCCCACCGCCGCCACGCTGCCCAACGCCGACGAACTCGCGGTATTACGCGCGTGGTACGCGGGCCTGCCGGTACGGCAGGCGGTAGCACGCTACCTGCCCGCGCAACTGGGCGAGCACAAATCCGCGCGCGGCGTGCTCGGCAAAATCCGTCGCCAGCTGCTGGCCGTTGCGCGCTCCCTGCATCGCGCCGATCTCGCCGCGCTGCTCGACCATCCGGCCAACGAACGCGAACAGCACGCGAAGACCGTCGCGCACGTGATCGAGATCCTGCGCACCGCGCGTCCAGCCGCGCCGCAAATCGCCGACGACATCGAACAATGGCTCGCCCCGCGCGCGGTGCGCGTGCTGCGCGAACACGGCATCGCGACGCTGGCCGATCTGACCGTGCGGGTGCCGCGCCGGCGTCAATGGTGGAAAGCGGTGCCCGGCCTCGGCGCGGCGAGTGCGCGCGCGATCGAACAGTTCTTTGCCGCGTGGCCCGCGCTCACCGAAAAGGCCCGCACGCTGATCGTGGCGAGCCAGCGCAGCGACATCGTGCCGTGGGAAACGCTGAAGCTGCCGCACGAGGTCGACGGCAGCAACGGCACGTTTCGCGCGCCGGCGGCGACCTGCACGCTGGACGCATCGAACGACTACGAAGCCGTGCAGACCTGGCTCGCGCTGCAGGAGTCGCCCGCGACCCGGCGCACGTATCGCAAGGAAGCCGAGCGTCTGATCCTGTGGGCGATCGTCGAACGGGACCGCGCGCTGTCGTCGCTGACCACCGAAGACGCGATCGCGTATCGCGCGTTTCTGCGCCGTCCTGCGCCGCACGCACGCTGGGTCGGCCCGGTGCGGCCGCGTACGTCGCCGGAATGGCGGCCGTTCAACGGCAATCTGTCGGAGCGCTCGGTCGCGCACGCGCTGTCGATCCTCGGCGCGCTGATGCGCTGGCTGATCGAGCAACGCTACGTGCTCGCCAATCCGTTTTCCGGCGTGAAAGTGCGCGGCGGCAACGGCGCGGCGACGCTCGATACGTCGCATGCGTTCACCGAAGGCGAATGGGCGCTAGTGCGCACGATCGCCGACGGCCTCGAGTTTCGCGACGACGCGGCAGCGTCATCGGCAAGATCGGCACGATCGGCGCCATCGCCCTCATCCGGCTGGAGCGTGCCGGCCGCGCAGCGTCTGCGTTTTCTGCTCGATTTCGGCTATGCGACCGGCTTGCGCGCGAGCGAACTGGTCGGCGCGACGCTCGGCAACGTCAGAACGGATGCGCGCGGCGATCACTGGTTGCACGTGACCGGCAAGGGCAACAAGCTCGCGCAGGTCGCGCTGCCGCCGCTCGCGTGGGATGCGCTCGCGCGCTATCTGGCCGAACGGGGACTACCGGTTGTGGCGGTGCAATGGCGTCCGCAAACACCGGTCATCGGCAGTCTCGAAACGGACAGCGCCGCGGCGATCAGCAGCGTGCGGTTGTGGGGTGTGCTCAAGCGCTTCTTTCTGCTGGCCGCGGCCGATATCGAAGCGGATCATCCGCCTCTCGCCGCCAAACTGCGCGACGCCAGCACCCACTGGATGCGCCACACGCATGCAAGCCATGCGCTCAGCCGCGGCGCCGAACTGACGACGGTGCGGGACAATCTGCGGCACGCATCCGTGTCGACCACGTCGATCTATCTGCACAGCGATGAAGTCACCCGGGCGCGGCAGATCGGCGACGCGTTTGCAACGAGACGACGCTAGTCGCTCGTCCGCGCTTCTACACCGCGATGGTCCGGGTCGTCTTCAGCGCGATCCAGGTCATCCCTTCGCGCAGCCCTTCGAGCACCGCTTCGCGTTCGGACGCAAAGGTCGTCGCGTGGTGAAAGCCATGTTCGAAGTCGCCGCCCGGCGACGAATGCTTGACGAAGATCGTCGACTGGTAGCCGCCGCCTTGCGCCTCGTTCGTCCGCACGCTCACGGACCAGGTTCCCTGTTGCAGGTTTGCCGATAACGTCATTGGGGACTCCTTCTGTTTTTCGCCCGCGCATGCCGACCGGTCACGCGCGCCGGAAACCGCTCGCGCGCCCGGGCTTCCCGGCGCCGTGGGCCGAAACTTCAGCGTAGCCGTGCGCCGTGCCGCGCCTTTGATCCACATCAAATGCGGCCGGACGCACGGGCAAGCCGCGAACTCCCTGTGAGCCGCTGTCGAATTCGCCGGGCAGACGCGAATGAAGCGAGCGCAACCGCGGCTCCCGCGTCGACGCGAACTTGACCTCAGTCAAACACGTCGGCGCATGAGCCCGGAAAATTTCGTCCATCAGTCCGCCAACCACCCGCAAGGAGCGGATCATGAACTCCCCGCTTTCAGCCTCTCCAACATCGACGCTGCCCACCAAAGTACTGGTCGCGCTCGATCGTTCCACCGCATCGCAACATGCGCTCGCGTACGCGAGCCGTCTCGTCGCGCCGGGCGGCGCGATCCGTCTGGTCAGCATTGCGGAGAACCCGCGCACGCTGGTGCCGGCGGGATCGCTGGTACGCAGCGTGCTGGACGCCGCGCGCGACGAACTTCTGCGCGACGCGCACGACGCGCTGGCCGCCGGCGTCGAAACCCTGTCGGGTTGCGACGCGAGCGTGGACACCACGGCAATCGATCTGGCGAAGTCCGGCGGCGACGTCGTGCACGCGCTGCTCGATGCGGCCCGCGCGTGGCAGGCGGATCTGATCGTCACCGGCGCGCATCAGCATCACGGCTTGCTGCGCTGGGTCGAAGGCACCGTTTCCGCGCCGTTGGCGCGATTCGCTCCGTGCCCGATCCTGATCGTTCCCGCCGCCGCTGACGCACAGGAGCGCCCTTCGCTCCAGCGCATCCTGTTCGCGGTCGATGGCAGCGAACAGGCCAGCGCGGCGCTCCGCTATGGCGTGCGCTTCGCCACGCCGGACACGTCGTTGCGAGCAATCTATGTAGTCGATCGCGCGGAGCGCCTGAGCGGCCTCAGCGCACGCGCGCTGTCGGTCACCACGCTGGAAGACGCGTTCGCCAACGAAGGCGTGCGCGTGCTTGGCGCGGCCCGTCCCGTGTTGACGGATGCATCCGGCGGAGCGGGCACCGAACTCGTGCTGACCGAGCGCAGCGGCGACGACGTGGCCCACGCGATCGTGCGCGAGGCCGCGCGCTGGCAGGCGGACATGATCGTGATGGGCACGCACGGGCGACGCGGCGTGACCCGCTGGCTGCTGGGCAGCGTCGCCGAGCGGGTCGCGCGGCTTACGCCGGTGCCGCTGCTGCTCGTCCAGGCATCATGACGTCCGCCCATCGGCGCGGCTGTTAAACAACGCGACGACCGTTGTTTCCAGCTGTTTTTCGGCGAGATCGAACGCGCGGCGAATCGCTTCCTCCGCGTTCGCATTCGTGCAATGCGCGATCGGCCGGAGTTCGTGGGCCGCCGTGATCAGATCGAGCCGCACGTCATAGAGCGGGTTGCCGGAACGGGTGCCGAGCGCCTCGATCGCGAGATGGCAGTTCGACAGCAGCGCGCCGAACCGCGCGAGACGCACCAGTTGCGCCCCCGCCTCCGCTTCCAGTTGCGCCGCGCCGGCGAAGCCGAGATAGACGACCTGCATGCCGATGCCCATGCTTGCCTCCGCGCTCCGAAAATCGCCCGGGCACTGCCCGGCCAGTCCGCTATCAGCGCTGTTTGCCACTGGCTTATCGTGTGCCGACGCGCAACGCAGTATTTGACCTGGGTCAAACTCGGCACGCCCGCCGCTCCTAGACTCGATCTCACCACGGGCGGCCCGCCCGTTTCTGACGTTCTCAGATTCTTACGTTCTGCACGGAGCCCGGCGATGAGCTACCACAGCATCCTCGTTCACCTCGATACGAGCGCTCGCGCGCACCCGCGTCTGGAGTTCGCGTTGCAGCTCGCGCACCGCTTTCACGCGCGGCTGACCGGCTTGTTCTCGACCTACGTGCCGCCGCGCCACGCGTTTCTCGTGATGGCCGGCACCGCCGGGTATTACGCCGAGCACGAGCGCCAGCGCCACGAACGGGCCGGCGCGCTGGAGCGGCTGTTTCGTGCGGAACTCGCGCGCGCGAACGTCGACGGCGAGTGGATCGCGGCGAACGGCTATGCGAACGACGCGGTGCCGCCGTACGCGCGTCTGGCCGATCTGATCGTGCTCGGGCAGTCCAATCCGGCCGATCCCGAGTCTTTTGTCGCCGAGCAGTTCGTCGAGCACATTGTGTTGTCGGCCGGGCGTCCGGTGCTGCTGGTGCCGTCGGCGGGAACCTTCGCGGCGCCGGGCCGGCACGCGCTGATCGCCTGGGACGGCAGCCGCGAAGCGACCCGCGCGATCGCCGACGCGCTGCCGTTGCTGGTGGATGCCGCAAAAGTCACGCTGCTGACCGTCCATTCGCCACGCGACCGGACCGCGCCCGATCGCATTGCCGGCGCCGACATCGCGCAGAGCATCGCCCGTCACGGCGTGAAGGCCGACGTACGGGAGCTGAGCGTCGCAACCGATACGCCGGTCGGCGACGCGCTGCTGTCGCAGGCGTCCGAGCTCGGTTGCGACCTGATCGTGATGGGCGCGTACGCGCATTCGCGCCTGCACGAAGTCGTGCTGGGAGGCGCGACGCGCACGATGCTGCGCTCGATGACGGTGCCGGTCCTGCTGTCGCATTGACGGTGGATCGAAGCCATCCCGACGGCCCCCGTCAGCAGAACGCGATGTTCACCCGTAACGCAGATCGTCGGGCGTCGCTGGCCGGTGCGGCGCTGCGCGCTCTGCTGACCTACGCGCTCGCTACCGCCGTCGCGCTCGTCGCCAGCCGCGTGGTCGCGCGCAATCCGGCGCACGCGCACGCTGCCGCGCTGCTGCTCGTCGCCGGCATGACGGCCGCCGCGCTGCTCGCCGCGCTGGTGTGGCTGGCCGCCGCGTCGCGGGTGCTAGCCGACCCCAGGCGCGCCGAGGCGCGGATGATGGCGATCATCCGCTCGTCGATGGAAGCGATCATCACGATCGACGACTCGCAGAACATCGTGTTCTTCAATCCGGCCGCCGAGCGGATGTTCGGTGTCGGCGCGGCCGAAGCGATCGGCACGCCGCTCGCGCGCTTCGTGCCGCTGCGCTTCAGAAGCGCGCACGCGGCGCACGTCGCGAAGTTCGGCGTAACCGGCATCGCCGACACGAGGATGGGCGGCCAGCGCGTGTTGCCGGGCCTGCGCGCGAACGGCGAGGAATTCCCGCTCGAGGCATCGATTTCGCAAACCGGCGAAGACGCCGGCAAGCTGTACACGGTGATGCTGCGCGACGTCACCGCGCGGGTCGAAGCGGAACATGCGCTGCAGCAGTCGCGCGAGGAGTTGCGGCAGTTGTCGGCGAATCTGCAGAACGTGCGCGAAGCGGAACAACGCCGGATCGCGCGCGAACTGCACGACGATCTCGGCCAGCAGCTGGCCGCGTTGAAGATGGATCTGGCGACGCTTGAACAGACGCTGTGCGAACGCGGCGCGGCGCGCGCCGGAAGCGCTGCGAGAAGCATGGCCGCAACGACTGCCGCAACCACCGCCGGCGTCGCCGCGCAATTGCGCGGCATGCACGGCGTAATCGACTCCACAGTCGCGTCGCTGCGCCGGATCGCCGCCGACCTGCGCCCGGTCATGCTCGACGATCTCGGACTCGTCGCCGCGCTCGACTGGCTCGCCAACGACTTCACCCGCCGCTACGGCATCGAGGTCGCGCGCCGGATCGAACCGCTCGACGCCGCGTATTCGCGGCAACGCGCGACCGCGCTGTTTCGCATCGTTCAGGAAGCGCTGAACAACGTCGCGCGTCACGCGGACGCGAGCGCCGTCGAACTGACGCTCGACACGCGCGGCCCCGATTGCATGCTGCGGATAGCGGATAATGGCCGCGGAGCGTGTCGCCCGCCGCCGGGCGACACCCGGCACAAACCCTTCGGCCTGATCGGCGTGCGCGAACGCGCTCACACGCTCGGCGGTTCGGTCCGGATCGATACGGCCGATAACGCGGGTTTCGCCGTCACCGTGACGTTTCCCCTGCAATCGCTGCAACAGGCAGAGAGCGACCATGATCAAGGTGTTGCTGGCTGACGACCACACGCTCGTGCGCGAAGGGCTGCGCCATATCCTGCAGAAAGCCAGCGGCTTCGAGGTGGCCGGCGAGGCGGCCGACAGCGCCTCGACGATCGCGCTGATCCGCGCGACCGACGCGCAGGTGCTGGTGCTCGATCTGTCGATGCCCGGGCGCAACGGTCTCGAACTGATCCGCCAGATCAAGGACGAGAAACCCGCGCTGCGCATTCTCGTGCTGACCATGCACGCGGAGCAGCAATACGCGGTGCGCGCGTTCAAGGCGGGCGCATCCGGCTATCTGACCAAGGAAAGCGCGAGCGCCGAACTGGTCGGCGCGGTCACGAAGATCGCCGCCGGCGGCGTCTACGTGAGCCTCGCGATGGCCGAGCGCTTCGCGCAGAATCTGCAGGAGCCGGCCGACACGCTGCCGCACCAGCGGCTGTCCAATCGCGAATTCGAGGTGTTCCGGCGGATCGTCGGCGGTCAGAGCATCACCGAAATCGCCAACGAATTGTGCGTCAGCGTGAAGACGATCAGCACGCACAAGACCCGCATCCTCGAAAAAATGCAGATGCCCAACGAGAACGGGCTGCTGCGCTACGCAATCCGTCACAAGCTGTTCGACGACGAAAACGAGCTCTAATCGGCTCTTCTCCTCGCGCGTTAGGAATTTTCCTACAGCCGCTACCCGAATTCCGAGTCCCACTTAAAGCCTGGCCGATATATTTTTGAGATACAGGCACCGATACTGATTGGCACCGACACCACCGCCGCCGCGTCATCCGACGCGGCGGGCGCATTACGCGTAGCCAACCGGAGCCGATCATGCACGTTGCACAAACCTGCGAACCCGCCTACCGAACGCCTCGCCCGGCCCCCATGCTGCCGCTTCACGCGCTCGAAGCCGAGCTACCGGCGCCCCAGCGAACGCCGCGCTGCTCCGATTGCTCGCTGCGCGCGATCTGCCTGCCGCCCGATCTGACCGCGCAGCAACTCGCGAAACTCGACGCCGTGATCTGCTCGACGCGCTCGCTCAAACGCGGCGACGTGCTGTATCGCGCCGGCGACACCTTCCAGAGCATCTACGCGGTGCGCTCGGGTTCGTTCAAGACCGTGCTGATGCATCGCGACGGCCGCGAGCACGTGACCGGTTTCCAGATCGCCGGCGATGCGCTGGGTCTCGACGGCGTCTGCGCGGGCAGGCAGAACTGCGATGCGATCGCGCTCGAGGATAGCGTCGTGTGCATCATCCCGTTCGCGCAGCTCGAAGCGGTTTGCCGCGAGATGAAGCCGCTGCAGCAGCACATCCATCGGCTGATGAGCGGCGAGATCGTGCGCGAATCGAGCCAGATGATGCTGCTCGGCACGATGACCGCCGAACAGCGCGTCGCGACGTTTCTGCTGAACCTGTCGACGCGCCTGAAGGCGCGCGGCTTCTCGTCCGCCGAATTCAATCTGCGCATGACGCGCGAGGAAATCGGCTGCTATCTGGGGATGAAGCTCGAAACGGTGAGCCGGATGTTCTCGAAGTTCCAGCGCGAAAACCTCGTGAATACAAACGGCAGGACGATCCGCATCGTCGACCCGGACGGCCTCGCGCAGTTGTAGCCGCGGCTGGCCGTCGATATCGGCCAGATTCGATCCGCACGTGGAACCGCCCCGCCCGACCTGATATAACTCAAGCACACGGATACGCGCCGCGCCGGAGCGCGTGGAGGAGCGATGGGTGATTCGGGTGGCAGGTCTGCACGCGGTGCCGGTGCGGCGTCGATCTCGGACGTCCCCGTCGAGGACCGTTATTTTCTGTTGATCGAAGCGGTTCACGACTACGCGATCTTCATGCTCGACGCCGGCGGCCGCGTGGCCAGCTGGAATCCCGGCGCGCAGCGCATCAAGGGCTATACGTCCGACGAAATCATCGGCCGGCATTTCTCCACCTTCTATACCCCCGAAGACATCGCGGCCGGCAAACCCGCTCGCGCGCTCGCCAGCGCCGCCGCCGACGGCCGCTTCGAGGACGAAGGCTGGCGCGTGCGGCGCGACGGCTCGCGCTTCTGGGCCGACGTGGTCATTTCCGCGGTTCACGACGAGTCCGGCGCGCTGCTCGGTTTCGCGAAGGTGACGCGCGATCTGACCGAGCGCATGCGTCTCGCTGAACTCGAACGCGCGGACCTGGTATCCACCCAGGTGCAGATCGCCCGCGAGAGCGAACAGAAACGCGTCGCCCAGGAACTGCACGACGATCTCGGCCAGCGGCTGACCGCGCTGAAGATGAGCGTCGCGGTGCTCGAAGCGGACCTGAACGCAGGGCCGGCGACCCGGCCGCTCGCGTCGCAGGCGCATGAACTGCAAATCCAGATCGACTGGATGGCGACGTCGCTGCGGCGCATCGCGGCCGATTTGCGGCCGCCGCTGCTCGACGACCTCGGGCTCGCCGCCGCGCTCGACTGGCTCGCCGAAGACTTCACCAAACGCTACGGCGTGCGGGCGAGCGTTCATCTCGAACCGGCCGAGCCGGGCTTCGGCGAATTCGCATCGACCGCGTTGTTCCGGATCGTTCAGGAAGCGTTGACCAACGTCGCGCGGCACGCGAATGCCACGCGCGTGCGCGTCGACCTGAGATGCGCGAACGCGCTCCTTGCGCTCGATATCCAGGACAACGGCGGCGGCGCCGAGCTGGACCAGCCGCCCGCCCGGCAATCGTTCGGTCTGCTTGGCATTCGCGAGCGCGTCAGGCAGTTGCACGGCAACGTCGCGTTCTCGAGTTCACCGGGCAAAGGCTTCAGGATGTCGATCCGGATTCCGCTCGACTCGTTGCGCTAGCGTCCTCGTCGAAGCCGGGTTCGTGGCCGCCCTCTTCGCGGATCAGCAGCACCGGACAGCGCGAGAAACGCAGCACCTGTTCCGCGACGCTGCCGATCACCAGACGCCGGATCCCCCGGCGCCCATGTGTGCCCATCACGATCAGATCCGCGTCGACCTGCTGCGCGTGGCGCAGCACCGCGCTGGCGACGTCGTCGGACAGGCTGTTCGACTCGGTCATTTCCGCGCGGCATTGCACGTCCGCAACCATGCAGGCCTGCTCCGCCTCCGCCAGCACCGAGTGCCCGTCCTTGCGCAGCACCTCCATCAGCGTGATCGGATCGTAATAGCCGGCGTAGGAAAAGAGCGGCGACTTGTCGACCACATAGACCGGGTGGACGACGCCTCGCGTCAGGCCGGCAAGCCCCACGGCTTCTTTCAGTGCGCTTCTGGAGGCATTGCTGCCGTCGAGCGCGACGAGGATGTTCTGGTACATGGCGAATCTCCGGAAAGGTGAGCGATGGGCGGGCAGGCGCGTAGTTGAATCATCGACCGCGATCCGCAATTCAATTTGATCTGGGTCAATCGCCACTCCAATCCGGGCGGTGCTTAGGGCGGGCGGCGGGCCCGCCGGTGTGCTGCTACAGCGCGATAAACCTTGGCGCTGATCGGCATCTGGGTCACGTTGCTGCAAGTGCCCTATCGCTACATGTTTCCGTGCGCGATGTTCTTTATTGCGGTCGGTGTACGCGTTCATTCCGACAGATGACCGCGTGATCGAAATATGTCCGGGTCACACGCGTATGGCAACGTGCGATCCGGACAAGCCATGCATTACACCGGGTTCAACGCACTACGCCCATCGAGCACCGCGGCCACATTGTCCAGCGCGGTGAAACCCATCTGGTCGCGCGTCTCGATCGTCGCGCTCGCCATATGCGGCGTCAGAAATACATTGTCGAGCGCCGCAAAACGCTGGTCGACCTTCGGTTCGTTCCGGTACACGTCCAGACCCGCGCTGAACAGATGTCCCGAAGTGAGCGCGTCGTACAGCGCGTCTTCGTCCACCAGCCCGCCACGCGCGGCATTAACGAACACCGCGCCTTTCGGCAGCAGTCCGAACTCGTGTTTGGTCATGAGCGGCACGCCGCCGCCCGGCACGTGCAGCGTCAGCACCTGGGAATGCGGCAGCATGTCGGCGAGGCTCGGGTAATAGGTCGCGCCGTTTTCCAGCGACTCGGCCGCCCGCGCGATATCCGTGTAAATCACCCGCATGCCGAAACCCTGCGCGCGTTTCGCAACCGCGCGGCCGATGCGCCCGAAGCCGACGATACCGAGCGTTTTGCCGTTGACCCGCGTGCCCAGCATGTCGGTCATACCGAACGACTTGCCCCAGCCGTTGCGCATGATTCGTTCGTACTCCGACGCACGGCGGCAGGCCGCCAGCACCAGCAGCATCGAAAAGTCGGCCGTGCATTCGGTCAACGCGTCCGGCGCGTTCGTGACGACGATGCCCTTCGCACGGGCGGCAGCGACGTCCATGTGATCGAAACCCGCGCTCGCATTCGCGACGATCTTCACGGTCGGCGGCAGCGCGGCAATATGCTCGGCCTGCAAGCCGGATTTCTTGCCGATCAGCACCGCGGGCACGTCGTACCGGTTGCAGAAATCGACGACCGACGCGGCGTCCATATCGGACTCGGTCACGAACGCATTGAATTCGGCCTCGGCGCGCCGCCCGACCGCGGTCGGAACTTTGCGCGCAATCAGCAGCCTGGTACGGTTCTCACTCGACATGGTTTTTCCTTGAATGAACGGATGTCGAGAGACTACGAAACGGCCAACCGGACCGTCAATGTTGATTCGATCAATCAACACCCGGCACATGATGAGCCCCCGATTCGTTCCGGCGCGCACGCTGCACGCCGCGCCCCGTGCCTTCAACACCCTTTATTCATCGCACGGGCGGCAATGTGCGCCTCAGGAAAACCCTGGTGCGAATCCCATCGGCAAGGCTCTCAGATGTTGATTCAATCAATCAAGATTGCTCGATGCACGGCACGAATGCAACGCTGTTTGCCATGTTCAACTGACTGGTCGTGAGGAAGTCAAATGCCTGCATCGAAAAAATTTGCCGCTGTGACCGGCGCCGGTTCCGGTATCGGCCGCGCCGCCGCCGTCGCACTCGCCAACGCCGGCTTCACCGTCGCGCTGCTCGGCCGCCGGCTCGAACCGCTGCTGGAAACCAAAGAACTGATCAATGTCGCCGGCGGCGAGGCCGAAGCGTTTCCGGCCGACGTCTCCGACGCGGCGTCGGTCGATCAGGCATTCACGCGCATCGCCGAGACCTTCGGCCGGCTCGACGTGCTGTTCAACAACGCGGGCCGCAATGCGGGCGCGGTTCCGCTCGAAGACTACGAGGTCGAGTTCTGGAACGACGTGGTCGCGACCAATCTGACCGGCGTGTTCCTGTGCGCGCGCGCCGCGTATCGGCTGATGAAAGCGCAGTCGCCGCAAGGCGGGCGCATCATCAACAACGGCTCGATCTCGGCCCACTCGCCGCGGCCGAATACGATTGCCTATTCGGCCACCAAACACGCGGTCAGCGGCATCACCAAATCGATCGCGCTCGATGGCCGCGCGTTCAACATCGCGTGCGGGCAGATCGATATCGGCAACGCGGCGACCTCGCTGACCGAACGGATGAACAAAGGCGTGCTGCAAGCGGATGGCCGCCTCGCGCCCGAGGCACGGATGGACGTCGCGCATGTGGCGAACGCGGTCGTGCACATGGCCGGTCTGCCGCTCGAAGCGAACGTGCTCAATATGACGATCATGGCGAGCGCGATGCCGTTCGTCGGCCGCGGCTAAATTGCTTTTACGCCAATAAAAAAACAACAGGCTAATTTACGGAGACACCGATGAAAGTCGTAGAGGAACAAGCGTTGCCGCCGCATAGCGCGGCCTACGCGGACACCGCGAAACGCTCCAGAGTGCGGTATGTGGTGCTGTCGATGCTGCTGGTGGCGACGATTCTGAACTACGTGGACCGCTCGGCGCTCGGCATCGTCGCGCCGGGCCTGTCGAAAGGACTGTCGCTCGACCGGATGCAGATGGGCGAACTGTTCGCCGCGTTCGGCCTCGCGTACTCGATTGCGCTGGTGCCCGGCGGCGTGCTGACCGACGTGCTCGGCTCGCGCATCGCGTATGCGCTGTCGCTGGTCGGCTGGTCGTTCGCGACGTTCACGCAGGGTCTGGCGACCGGCTATCACATGCTGCTCGGCTCGCGGCTCGCGATCGGCGCGCTGGAGGCGCCGGCCTTCCCGTCGAATGCGCGCGCGGTGACGTTGTGGTTTCCGGCCCGCGAGCGCGGCTTCGCGACCAGCGTGTACGTGATGGGGCAATACATCGGCACACCGTTGTTTACCGGCCTGCTGCTGTGGATCTCCGCCGCATACGGCTGGCGCGCGGTGTTTTTCGTGACCGGCGGTTTCGGCATTCTGTTCAGTCTGGTCTGGTATCGCGTGTATCGCGATCCGCATCGGCACGCTGGCGTGAACGCCGCCGAGTTGCAGTACATCAACGACGGCACGACGGCTGCGCGCAAGCCACGCGAGAAGTTCAACTGGCGCATGGCGCTGAAGCTGCTCAGCTACCGGCAGATTCTCGCGATCTGTCTCGGCAAGTTCTGCAACAACACGTTGCTGGTGTTCTTCACGACGTGGTTCATGACCTACCTGATCGAAGCGCGCCATATGTCGATGATCAAGGTCGGGATCTTCCAGGCACTGCCTTTTATCGGCGCGACGGTTGGGATTCTGCTGGCGGGATCGCTGTCGGATTTCTTTATCCGCCGCGGCGTGTCGATTTCGACCGCGCGCAAGGCGCCGCTGATTGTCGGCACGCTGCTCGGCGCGTCGATCGTGCTGGTCAACTTTGTCGAGTCGAACGAGGCGGTGATCGCTATTCTGACCATTGCGTTCTTCGCGCAGGGTGTCGGCTCGATGTCGTGGGCCGCCGTCTCCGAAATCGCGCCGCGCCAATACGTTGGCCTGACGAGCAGCGTGACCAGTCTCGCTGCCAATCTCGCGGGCATCACCACGCCGCTGATGATCGGCTATATCACCCACCACACCGGCCACTTCTACTGGGCGCTGAATCTGATGGGCGCAATCTGCCTGCTCGGCGCGCTCTCTTATTCCGTGCTGCTGGGAAAACTTTCCCGCATCGAACTGTGACGCGTTCGACCGACCATTTTCTACCGACTATCCAGAGACACTCGCATGCTTGAATTCAAGTGGGATCATCTGCAACTGTGCTCGGCGGATGCCGAAGCGACCGCCGCATGGTTTGCGCGCTGCCTGAATGCCGAAATCGTCCGGCGCCCGGGGCGCGTCGATCTGCGCATCGGCGGCATCAATCTTTTCATCACCGACCGGGCGAACGCGCCGGCAGGCCGGCTTCCGGCCGGCGAGCAAAGACAGGGTATCGATCATTTCGGCGTGACCGTCGACGATCTCGACGCGGCGTTCGAACATCTGCTGCGCTGTGACGCGGAAATCGTCGAGCCGATCAAGCAGGTTCGCGCCGGTGTCGGAGCCTGCTTCGTGCGCTCGCCGGGCGATGTCCTCGTCGAGATTCTGGAGCGGCGGCCGGCCGAGATGACTTTTACCTGAAAAAACGCCACTATTGACGCTGAACCGGTCGCGCTTGCTCTCGCGCGCGACCCGCACTACAACTTCTCTGCTGCTTCAGGCAGCAGCCTTATCTGTCTGTCATCCCATGCGAAACTGGATCACCCTGACCGAAGCGGCCCGACAACTCGGCGTGCAAGCGCAGACTGTCTATGCGTACGTGAGTCGAGGCGCGATCGCGGTGATGCCGGACCCGCAGGACCCGCGTAAAAGTCTTTATCGCGCGGAAGACGTCGCCGGCCTGTACCGCAAAAAACAGGTTGGCCGCAAACGCGAAGCACTCGCCGCCGGGATGATCTTCGGCACCGAGCCGTGCATTTATAGCGGCATCACCACGTTCTCGAAAGGCAGGCCGTATTACCGTGGACGCGACGGTATCCGGCTCGCCGACACCGCGACGCTCGAAGAAGTCGCGACCCTGCTGTGGAATGCGCGCGCGCCGATTTCATTCGACGCCGGCGATCTGCCGCTGCACGGCGACGAACGCGGCAGACAATGCGCGTTCACGTCGCTGGCCGCGCTCGCGGCCAGCGGGCACTCGACGCTCGGACGCACGGACAGCGCGCTGCATGTCGAAGCCGGCCGGCTCGTTGCGCTGATCGCGCAGGCATTCGGCGCGCGTCGCGACGCGACTGCGTCGACCACTCATGAACGTCTCGCGCTCGGTTGGCGCCAGGACCGCGCCGGCGCCGAACTGATCCGCCGGGCGATGGTGCTGGTCGCCGACCACGAGATCACGAGTTCGGCGTTCGCCGCGCGAATTACCGCGTCCACCGGCGCATCGCTGCCGGGCTGTCTGCTCACCGGGCTCGCGACTCTATCGGGCCCGCTGCATGGCGATGCGTCGGGCCGCGTGCGGGCCGTGTTCGACGATGTGGGCCGACTCGGCGTCGAACAGGTCGTCGCTCATCATTTGCAGTCGGCGATTCCAATTCCGGGGTTCGGACATCATCTGTATCCGGACGGCGATCCGCGCGCGGCCGCGTTGCTCGAAGTACTCGATCCCCCTGCGGAACTCGTCGCGTTTATCGACAAGGTCGTGGAGCTGACCGGATTGCAGCCGAATATCGACGTTGCGCTAGCGGCGTTGTCCGCGCAATTGGCACTGCCGCGCGAAGCGTCGTTCGCGTTGTTCGCGACCGCGCGCAGCGTCGGCCTGCTCGCGCATTGCATCGAGCAGTTGCGCGTCGGCAAGGTGATCCGGCCGCGCAGCCGCTATACCGGGCGCGCGCTGGAAGACGCCGCGCCGCCTGCCGACGATGCCGAAAAGACCCTCGACGCGGCGACGCTCGAAAAAAACCGGCTATTCAAAGCGGTGGATTCGTGACAGCGGCTTGCCACCCGCTGAAGACCTCTGATCAGAACAGCGACGCCTGCCCCGCATCGGCGTCACGGTCGACCTGCGAGTAATCCGCGAGCAGAGCGAGAAACGTCGCCTGGTCCAGCGCGGACGAAGCGAGTTTTCCGCGCGCGCTGAGCGCGACGAATAGCGCGGCCGAATAAGCCTGGCAATTGATCGAACGAGCGGGATTGAATTCGATGTCGGTGAACGCGCAATAGCCGCGTAACTGGTGGGCCAAGGCCGGGTTCTGCAACAACGCGCTGATGAACAGCCAGTCGTAGAAGGCCGTGCGCGGTTCCAGCGGCCAGTCTTCGTTCATGAAGCGGAAGCCGGTGAGCCGCCCGGAATTCTTGATTCGCTGATCCCGTTTCGCGTCGACCGACGACATCGCGAGAATATCCGAATACGGGCCGCCATTCTCGAACACCTTGCTGCCTTGAAAAGCACTCTCGACGCTGGTCGCGCGCCCGGATACCGGCATTCGCAGCATCAGGTTGAACGCGCTCGACGCGATACCCGCCGCCTGCCGGGATTTAGTCGAGATTTCGAGTATTTGCCCGCTCCCCACGCGCGGCTGCGCAGCGGCATGCAGCGCGTCGATGGAACGCTGCTTTTGCGAAACGGCGAGTCCCGCAAACCATTCGAACTGGATTTCTACCGTGCGAACCAGTAGCGGTCCTTCGCTAATCGGTATGTAAACGGGTCGCTGCGCGATCAAATCAGTTTCGTCCTTTACGGTAGTAGCCGCGCGACGCGAACGGTCCGGTCTCGGCGCCGAACACTTCGGCATAACGGCCGCCGAGAGACGCGGAAAATGCATTCTTCAATTCATCGCTGTCGAATGCGATCGCCTCAATGTATTGCGGCTCGATCACGTCGAACACCAGTACTTCCGCTTGCGGATCGGTCGGATCGAAAGCTTGCAGGTTTTGCTCGGCGCGGCTCGGCAGATCGTCGAGCTGATCGAACATCCGGCGAAATGCAGCGACGCCCGTCAGGCTCGCTAGCGGAAGCGCCCTGATTCGATGGTCCGCCGCATTGCGTTGACAGAACCCGCAGTTCTTCTTCCACAGCACGGCGGAATTAATACCGAGCACGACCCAGCGTTCTTCAGGGTTCATTTGCCGGTACTTGAAGAACATTCTGTGGTTCGGAAACCCGATCGAAAGCGACACGCCGGCTCGCCGGCCGTCCAGGCGCTGTTCATCGTTGATATTCGGCGTAATGCCGATTTCGGCGGCTTTGGCGACCGAACACAAACCGTGCGTCAGGATCGACTCCAAATTAGAAGCACGCGTGAAATGCGCGAGCATCGGGATGTTCAGCACGCCGGCCAGTTCTTCGATTGTGTGAGGCGAAGTACTGTCGGCCACGGCGCCTGCGGGCGGCGGCTCGCTTTCCACCAGCGCGACCGGATCGCCGGCATCGGCAACAGCATTGGCAGCACGCGCGACCGACGCGGCGTCCATCTGCCTGGCCCAGAAGCTACTGGACGGCACCGGCGGCACGGTGAGCGGCGCAGAAGCGTCGCCCTCGTCGGGGGTCCCAAGGCCGAGCCAATCAACTCCGGCCTCGAAGCGTTGAACGCGCTTCAGGATCTCGCGATACCCGCCGTCGATCATTTCCTTTTCGAAGATCGCCTTCAGGCCGGGCTGTTTCAGCGTGAGTACAAGTTCCGCGAGAAACTGCGCATATTGATCGATAGCCGAATTCACTTTGCGCTGAATGACGGCATCGATCGATGGCTTCGGATCGGTCGGGCGTTGAGCGAGACTGATGCAAACAAACGGCGATGCCGGCTCCTCTACCTCGCGCTCACCGTTGTGCTCTTTCAGTACACCGAGAACCCGGTCGTAGTTTTGCCGATACTGCTGCCTGAATTCCTCGCCGCGCGACGCTAATTCGCGCTCCAGCTGCAGATGCCGTGAAGCACATTGCAACGAGTACTTGATATACAGCTGCTCGATGCCGCACGCCTGAGTCAGCGGCGATGCTGCCCGCTGTGCCGCCTCCTCGGTTTCGATGAACTCGGCGAACTGGTCGACCAGCCCGGCAGTCGGCTGCGGCGGTGCGGGCCGAACCGACACCGCCGGATCGATTGTCTCCGGCGTGAAGATGGACTTGCCCGGCATGGCGGCCGGGGCAGACGCAGATCTGGCTTGCTTATCCGGTTGCGCGGCGGCGGACTTTACCGGCGCGGCAGGAGTGGTAGGACCGGTAGGTGTCGACGACGGCTGTACCTTCTGTTTCGACGCGGACTCGCCCGGTTTGAAAATCGCATAGGCGGTCCAGATCACAATCAGTTGCAGCGCGATCAGCGGAGGCCAGAACAGATTGAAAATCGTCAGTGCGGTCCAGATCAGGCTGGCTGTCGTGAGTTGCTTTGGCGCGATGAGTCGTACGCCACCCAACGTTGCAACGATCAACAGCTGATACAGCAATATCAACACTTCTTGCCCCGGGAGAGAATGGTCGGTAAAGGAAGCAATACTTACCGGCTCGAGGTTGTCGATCGCTGGCCGGATGCGCTGGCGGTGACCGGTAATGCACGAAGCGCGGAGGCGGCGTATCCCGGGTTCTTTTCGCCGCAGAAGTATAGAGGAATACGGAACGAGTTAATGCATGCGAATGGCGCGCTATATGACGGTTTAAGCGAAAACCTGACCACTGTCCGGACTCGATGCACGAGCCCTGTCGCCCAGCAAGATCTGGTGCACGTTTTCCGGGTAGACCCACTCTATCGCGCGTCGACGGATAAGGTCCATGAACGCGGGCGGACCGCTGCAGTAAACCTGCGAGTTTGCGTGCGTCGGGGCGAGCGCGTGCGCAACCGTTTGCGCGATCTCTTCGGCCGACAATCCAACATGGTGATAGACCCGCCCATGTTCTCGCACGCCGTCCAGCTCGGCGCGAAATACCGCTCGTTCCGGCGTGCGGGCGAAGTTGTGCAACTCGAAGGCGATGCCGCTCGCAGCGAGCTTGCGCGCTACGCCTGCGATAGCCGCGATCCCTATTCCGCCGCCGAGCAGAATATAGCGGGCGCCGGCGTCGAGCGTCACCGGCGTGATGCGGGGCTTTCCGACCAGAATCTCGTCGCCGTCCTTCAGCGTGAATTCAATGGAGTGCCGCTCGCCGCCCCGCCCGCCGCCGGTCCTCATACCTATTACGTAGACATCGCTCCGCGTCGATGAGCGGCACAGCGGATAGGTCCTGACCACGCCGTTGGAGCCCGTTCGCATCGTATCCACCAACGCACCGTCGCCGAATGCCGGCAACGCCGAGCGTGCGGATGTCCGCACTTCCACAGCGGAATAACCCTGGGCAATTTCTCTCGTTCCAACGACGAAAGTAGCGGTCATGTGCTCGTGCATGTGATCTCCGATAAGTACACCGATGCGCGCCAGCGGCAACGGATTGTCGACGGAAGGAGCGGACAGCCCGGGCGTCGAACGGCCCGGCTATCCTTCGAGCTCAGAGTAGGACGAGCCCGTCACGAGAACAAGATGGGCGAGCCGAATGCCTTCTATACGACTGCGGCCATATTGAACGGGCGTGCGCTCACGCCGGGTTGACCTGATCGCGCACCGCATCGCGCGGCGTCGCGGGCCCCTGCATTTCTCCGAACTGCAGCGCGGCAAGCTGCGCATACAGCGGCGAGCTGTGCAGCAATTCCGAATGACGGCCCTGCGCGACGATGCGGCCGTGGTCCAGCACGACGATACGATCGGCTTGTTGCACAGTGGCGAGCCGGTGCGCGATGACCAGCGTGGTGCGATTTTGCGCGGCGTTATCGAGCGCCAGTTGCACCAGTCGTTCGCTGGCGGCATCGAGCGCACTGGTGGCCTCGTCGAGCAGCAGGATCGGCGGATTCTTCAGGATCGCGCGGGCAATCGCGATGCGCTGACGCTGTCCACCGGAAAGCCGCACGCCGCGCTCGCCGAGAAACGTGTCGTAGCGCTCCGGCAATTCATCGATAAAGCCCGCGGCGGCGGCCATTTCCGCGGCCCGCTGCACTTCGGCGAGCGTCGCATCGGGCACGCCGTAGCGGATATTGTCGAGCACGCTGCCGGAAAAAATCACCGACTCCTGCAACACCACGCCGATATCGCGGCGCAATTGCGCGAGCGGCACCTGCCGGGTCGGCACGCCGTTGATCAGGATGTTGCCGCCCTGCGGATCGTAAAAGCGCAGCAGCAGCTGGAACAGCGTGGTCTTGCCGGCGCCTGAAGGTCCGACCAGCGCGACGTGCTCGCCCGGACGGACATCGAGCGAAAAGCCGGCGAGCGCGGCGCTGCCCGGGCGCGACGGATACGCAAAGCTGACGTTCTCGAAGCGGATCCCGTCACCGCGCGCCGGCAACTGCACGGCGGCGTCTTCCTGCTCGACCGGCGAACGCGCGGCCAGTAGTTGCAGCAGTCGTTCGGTGGCGCCGGCCGCGCGCTGCAGATCGCCCCACACTTCCGCGACCGCACCCACCGCGCCCGCGGTGACCACCGCATACAGAATGAACTGCGACAGCTGGCCAGCGGTCATGCGCCCGGCCAGTACCGCCTGCGCGCCTAGCCACAGCACGAAAACGATCGCCGCGAACACCAGCACGATGACCGCCGCGGTCAGGTACGCGCGTGCCCGGATGCGGGTGAGCGCCGTGTCGAACGCCGCTTCGACCATGCCGGCGAAGCGCCGCGCCTCGCGCGGCTCCTGTGTATACGATTGCACGGTCGGCATCGCATTGAGCACTTCGCCCGCCAGTGCGCTCGCGCTCGCCACCTTGTCCTGACTCGCGCGCGAAAGGCGCCGCACGCGCCGCCCGAATACGACGATCGGCACGACCACCACGACGAGCGTGGCCATGATGTAGCCGCACAACACGGGGCTCGTGATCGCCAGCATCGCGAGGCCGCCGGTCAGCAGAAAGAAGTTGCGCAAGCCCAACGACAGGCTGGTGCCCACCACGGTCTGGATCAACGTGGTGTCCGTGGTGAGTCGCGACAGTACCTCGCCGCTTTGCGTGGTCTCGAAGAATTGCGGACTCATCCGCAGTACATGGTCGTAGACCGCCTTGCGCAAATCGGCGGTGACCCGCTCGCCGAGCCACGACACCAGATAGAAACGCAGCGCGGTGGCCCCGGCCAGTATCAGAGAAACGGCCAGCAGCGCGAGGAAATAGCGGTCGATGTGTTCGCGGTTAGCGCCGGCAAAACCCCGGTCGATCAGATAGCGGAACGTGACCGGCAACGCGAGAGTCGCGCCCGCCGACGTCACCAGCGCGAGGAACGCGAGCGCCCAGCGTCCGGCGTAAGGGCGCAGAAACGGCGACAGCGCGAACAGCGGACTGATTCGGCGGGTGGACTGAGCGGCATCTGACATGAGGATTCCTGAGCGGCAAGAAGATCGCCTCGATTGTGCCAGTCCCGCGGATTCGAAGTCAGCGTGCCAGCGGTTTTCCGCATGCTTGCCGCGACCGCCTATCCGTATCAAGATCGAGCCGTCTCACCCGCAATGAGCGACTTTCATGACAGACCATCCCGACTCCAATGACGATGACGATGCCGACAAACTGAAAGGTCCCGGCGGCATGACGTTGCGGCAGATTCACGAGCAGGTGCAAAAGAGCGTCGAGCGCGATCGCGCGACGCAAGCCGACCACCATTCGCGCGCGGTGCCACAAAGCAGGTGGCAGCGGTGGGTCCGCTATGTATGGGGCCGCAGCGGACGTCGCTAGTCAGCCGGTGCGTTCGTCCGCTTGCGCGGCTGCTGTCACGTGTTGCAGGCTTCTTCGGGACGCTCGGAGAAATGGCCTGAGACATCGGGCCTGAAACATCGAGCCTGAAACATCGGGCCGCGACAGCACCAAACAGAAACGGGCTGCGAAAAACTCTCGCAGCCCGTTGCTCGTTGCTCGTTACTCGATGCTTATGCGTCGACAGCCGTAGTCACGACCTCGGGCGCCGCTTGCGCCGCCACCGCTTCGACCGGAGCCGTCGACTTCACTGCGGCCTTCGCCGCGCGCGGCTTGCGGGCCACCGGCGATTTGGCGGCGTCGACCGTCTTCGGCGTGCTGTTTCGCACCGGTGCGGCAGCCTTTTTCGCGGACACTTTCTTAGCCGCCGGCTTGTTCGCCGTAGCGTTCTTCTCCGCGACTTTCTTCGCGGCTGCCGGGCTCGCCACGGCCGCTTTAGCGCCGCTCGCCTTTCGAATACTTACCGGCTTCGTCGCCGCGCCGATCAGAAACTTCGTGCGATCCTTCGCGCCGGCGATCCACGCCGGTGCGCGGCCACGACCGCTCCACGTCGCGCCCGTTTTGGGATCCTGATACATCGCAGGCTGCGGCGCGCGCACGGCCTTTGCCGTCTTCGCCGCTTTCGGTGCTGCCTTTGCGGCCTTCGGCGCTTTCGGCGCAACCGCTGCCGGCTTCTCCGTCGCGCCCGCTACCAGGAACTTGCTGCGATCCTTCGCGGCGGCAATCCATGCCGGCGCGCGGCCGCGGCCCGACCACGTCGCGCCCGTCTTCGGGTCGACGTACTTCGCCGCCGCGACCTCTTGCACCGGCGCACTCGCAGCCGGTTTGCGGCCACGACGCTTGCCCACCGATGCTTCGATATCGGCAATGGTCAGCGCATGCTGCTCCATCAGACTACGTATTTTCCCGATCACCTGCGCGGAATCTTTCGCCGCCAATGCTGCTTTCTGGGCCTGGAGTTTTGCGATCTTCGCCTGAATGGAGGCCAGCGTTGCCATATGTTTCCTTTGCATAAAATGGTGGGCCGCACTATGCCACATTGCACGGCGAATACAACACCCCGAATTGCATTAGTCGCGGACAAATACACAAAAGCCCGCCGGAAGGCGGGCTTTTATCGAACGCAGTACTTTTATCAGGCTGCCGCGTCTTTCAGTTTCTTTAGCGGACGAACCTTCAGACGGACCGTTGCGGGCTTCGCATCGAACCAGCGTTCTTCGCCGGTGAACGGATCCTTGCCGAAACGCTTCTTCTTCGCCGGCACCTGCTGAACGCCGATCTTCAGCAGACCCGACAGCGTGAACTCGCCCGCCCCTTTCTTATGGACGGCACCGAGGATCGTGCTTTCGAGAGCGGCCAGCACGGCCTTGGCCTGCTTCGGTTCGACGCCGGCTTGCGTGGCGACATGAGTCGCCAGCGACGCCTTCGTGAACTGTTCTTTCAAAGGCTTCAGCGTCGCGCTGGCGGCGGCACTTTTCGCCGGCGCAGCCTTCTTCGCTGCGGGTTTCTTCTCTGCGGTCTTCGTCGCAGCCTTTTTGGCTGCAGCGGTTGCGGTCTTCGTTGCCATCGAAATCCTC
This sequence comes from Burkholderia sp. SRS-W-2-2016, assembly GCF_001931485.1. Taxonomy (GTDB): domain Bacteria; phylum Pseudomonadota; class Gammaproteobacteria; order Burkholderiales; family Burkholderiaceae; genus Paraburkholderia. The sequence goes on from NZ_MSDV01000026.1 coordinate 94,690, forward strand.
TTTGCGGTTGAGAGATCCGCTTAAGACGGCACACGACGCCGCGCGTTACTGCGCCGTCTTAAGCTGACCGGTAGCGTAGCAACGGTTGTTTAGCTATGCAAGAAGATAAGCCCTTAAAACAGGCGGTTTTCTGATTTTTGCTGAAAACCCTTATTCCGGATGGTCCCAATACCAGCCCGGAACGCGCCCGCAAGCCGGTTTGCGCACCCCCTCGTTGCGTTAGACTGCGTCGATCAAATGGAAGGAGGCCCGCATGATCCGCAAAACGCTCAATGCGTCGCAACTGCAACAGGAAGTCAATCGGCGGATCCATCGCTTGCAGGAAATCGTCGAGGATGGCGTGAAAATCCGGGTGCCGCGGCCGCAATTGCAGGAGCCGGACAAGACCGGATGCAACTGGAATATGACGAACTTCGGCAATGCGATCGGCTTCGACCGCGCCATCGCGGACGTGATGAAAGCCGTACGCGCCGAATACAACCTGAGTACCGAAGTGAAAAGCAGCGGCAACCCGTTCGAGGATTGACGCGTCCGGCTAAGACGTTTCCTTGCGGCGCCGCACCCATTCCGCGAACGCCTCGTCTTCGATCCGGTAATCGCCCATGCCGAGACGCGTGACGAAGTTCTGCGCTTGCAGTCGCCGCAGCGCGTGGGCGGCGGTGTTTTTGGTCGCGGACTTACCGGTTGCCGCGGCCAGCTTGCCGAGGCTCGCGGTGCCGTGCAGATCCGTTTCGCCACGCGCGAGCATCGTGATCACCGCCTGGTCCGCGCGGTTCAGCTCACTCCATTGCCGCAGAAAATGGTCGTCGGAGAATACCGACGCTTTGGTATGAGCCAGTGCGGCGGCGTCGCCCTGCGGCTGGTAGAGCATGTAACGCTCGACAAAACGCTTGAAAAATTCCGGCGTGCGATGCAGTTCGTCGAACGCGAGCCGGCCCTGCGCGAGCGTCAGCCGCTGACGCGCCATGCTGTTCATCAGCTTGATCGTGAACGCGACGAACTCGTCGCCGAGCAGCGGGAACGGTTCCAGTGCGGCCCAGTTGTAGAACGGTTCGGACGCCCGCGCGAACATCTCGCGCAGCGTCGTCTCCGAACTGCCCGCGAAAATCACCTTGATGCGCTCCTTGCGGATGTCGAGCGCGGCCCGCAGCGCATGCGCGAAATCGCCGTGCTCCGCGCGCGCCAGCACCTGCGCCTCGTCGATCACCAGCAGCAGCGGCTTTTTCTGCCGGTCGAGCTGGCGCAGCACTTCTCGCAGCGCGCCCGCGCGGTCCGCGTCGGCCGCGCCGAGTTCCGCCTCCAGCGAACCCTCCGCGCCCGCCACCTTGGCGCTCGCCTTGATCTTGCGCACCGGCTTGCCGAGTTTCGTCAGCACCGCCTTCACGCCTTGCGGCGCGAGCGCGTCGGTCAGTGCGGCGATCAACGCGACGTCCGGCGACGAGCGGTTGTCCCACAGGTTCGTGTAGGCGACGAGGTAGCCGTGCTCGAGCGCCGCCGGCAACAGGTCGCGGCGCAGAAACTCGGTCTTGCCCATGCGCCGCCGCGCGAACAGCCCGCGCGCCGACGACAGCTTCAGGCTGAAAGCCTGCAGATAGGCTTCGGCAAGCTCCGGTCGAGCGAAATGCCACGGGTCGGGCGCCGGGGTATCAAGGAGTTTCATCACAAATAAGAAGTATCAAAACTGATGATACCTGATGATACCGGCAGCGCCCGCCCGCGTAAATGACGCTTAAAAATCGAATTGCGCGGACAGCAATACGGTGCGCGGCGCGGCGGTCGTCAGATAGGTTTCCTGCTGGAGCCAGTACCGGCTGCCGAACAGATTCTCGACGTTCGCGCGCAACACCACGTCCTTGCCGAGGACCTTCGTGCCGTAGCGCACGCCGACGTCATAGCGCGTCCACGCGGGCAGCCGCAGCGTGTTGGTCGTGTTGTAGTACTGCGCGCCGGTGTGAATGATCCGGCCGTTTACCGCGAGGCCCTGGACCCACGGCAGGTCGTAGTCCGCGCCGAGATTGAACGCGTAGTGCGGGATACCCACCGGCTCGTTGCCGTCGGTCGCGCCGCCAGCGGTGCCTTCGAGCTTCGCATCGTAGAAGGTCGCGCTCGCCATCAGCCGCAGATGCCGGATCGGTTCACCGTACGCGGCCAGTTCGAGGCCGCGCACTTTCGAGCTGCCGTCGAGGCTGTAGATGTTCGTCGCCGTGTTCGTCACGCCGTTCGGCCGCGAGATCTGGAACACCGACACCGTCGTCATCACCCGGCCCCAGTCCGCCTTTACGCCGGCTTCATACTGGTTCGACTTGTACGGCGCGAACGCCTGACCCGCGTTGGCGGTGCCCTCCGGCGCGGTCCCGCCGTCCGACAGGCCGGAGGTGAAATTGCCGTACACCGACACGTTCGACAGCGGCTTGACCACGATACCGGCGACCGGCGTGATCGCCTGCTTCGAGTACGAGCTCATCTGCGCGCCGGAGGCCGGATCGTAGTTGTCTACGCCGATGGTCTGGCGGCGAAAACCGCCGGTCAGCAGCAGGCGGTCGTTCAGCAGCGACATCGTATCGATCAGCTGCTGGCTGTTCAGGCGCGTATGGTTGGAGCGCTGCGGGTCGTCGCGGCTCACCGTCATCACCGGCAGCGGCGACGGATTGTAGAGATTGGACGCCGCGTAGCTGTCCGACAGCGCGTAGAAATAACCCTGCTCCTCGTTCAACGTGGTCAGGCCCGCGACCAGCGTGTGACGGATCCCGAACGTTTCGAAGTGCGAACGTATGCCGGCGTCGATCGTTTTGGTGCGGTTATACGCGTCGTAGTAGCCGTTGTAGACCGAGAAGTCGCCCGCCGGGGTCATCCCGAACGCGTACGGGAAGTTCTGCTCGGAGGTGCCGTAGTGCTGGCCCGCCGCCGCGTACACGGTGAAATGCCGGTCGATGTCGTATTCGAGCCGCGTCGTGACCGCCGAGTCGCGCAGCCTCAGCTTCGTGCCCGGATAGAAGTTGGTGTAGCCGGACGGCGGGGCCGGCACCGACGTCGATTCGCCCAGACCGATCTGCGGGCGGAACTCGTCGGTGTTCTCCGAGATGTTGTACGCGTCGAACGACCAGCGCAGCTTCGTGCCGCGGTAATCCAGCGCGACCGCGCCGTTGCCCTGGCTCTGGTTGCCGTGCGTGATGCCCGTCTGGCCGTCCATGTACTGACCGTTGACACGGATGCCCCACTGCCCGTCCGCGCCGAAACGCCGGCCCACGTCGGCCTGCGCGCCGAATTGCGCCTTCGACTGATACAGCGCGGTGATGCGGGTCAGCGGCTCGTCATCGGCGCGTTTCGTGACGATGTTGATCGCCCCGCCGATGCTGCCCGACGGCCCCATCCCGTACATTAGCGAGCCGGGACCTTGCAGCACTTCGACCCGCTCCAGCAGATTGACCGGCATCCGGCTCGCCGACACCATCCCGTACAGACCGTTGAGCGCGACGTCGGTCGCCTGCACCGCGAAGCCGCGAATCTGGAACACGTCGCCGAAGCTGCCGCCGCTCTGCTCGGTCCGCACCGACGCGTTGTTGACGACGATATCGGCGAGTGTGCGCGCCTGCACGTCGCGGATCGCCTGCTCGGTGTAGTTCGTCGTGCTGAACGGTTGGTCCATCACCTTGCCGGTGCCGAGCACGCCGAGGCCGCCGCCGGTCGCGATCTGGCCGCCCGCGTACGGTGCGGGCAATTCGCCGGGCAGGCTGGTCGCCTTGACCGAGACGGTGGGCAGAACGGACGGTTGGGCCGATTGGGCCGATTGCACCGATTCAGCGCCGGTTTCGCCGGTGGTCGCGGGCGCGGCGGCTGCGGCGGGCGCGGCGGCCGAAGCCGCAGCCGGGCTGGCCTGCGATGCAGTTTGCGCGTACGCGAACGTCTGCGTGATGGCGCTCGCGACGAGAATCATCAGCAGGCGATGGACGGCGGAGGAAACGGCGGTGGGTTGGCAGGAAGCCGGCAGCGGGTCGCGGACAGACATGAACGTGTGGTCTTCTTGTTGGTTGATGTGATGGATTTATTGAGAATGCATATGAGAATCGTTCTCATTGTAATTAAATATTGAGATAACGAACAACTATTTGAACCGTGTGGTGAAAAGTGCAACAAACGACGACGGGCGCACCGCGAAGTCACGGGTTGTCCGTGATCCTCCGCCGTGCGCCCGCCTACGCGAATCAGGCCACCGTGACTCGCAGCGTCTCTTCGTCAGCGCGCCTCGACAGCATCGGCACGCGCAATACCGGCGCTCGCGCGGCGCCCCGCCCCACGCTCACCCAGTTCGTGCAACGGCGTCCGGTAGGTCTCCCGCGCGGTCCACGCGGCGAGCGCCGCGACCGCGGTGATCACCAGCGTGACGGTGCCGATCAACAGCGGAATGTTCTGCGTACCCGGCGGCGCGATCGCGGCAAACAGCGACGGCAGCAACGCGGTCAACGCCATCCCGACGTTCTGCCCGATCGACATCGCCGACACGCGGGTACGGGTCGGAAACAGCTCAGGCATAAAGCTCGGAAACACCGCGTTGAAGCCCTGATAGACGATGCCCCACATCAGCACCGACGTGACGATCGCGAGCGGGGCGTTGCCCGCGCTGATCGCATACAGATAGACATACGACAGCAAGCCCGCGCCCAGCGACCCAACGACCACCGGAATCCGCCGTCCAATCCGGTCGGACAGGCGGCCAACGAACGGAATCACGATCACCGCGACGATGTTGCCGACCAGCGGGATCACCAGATACGTGTTCGGGTGAAAGCCGATCCCGTAAGCCGGCTGCACCGCGTACGCCGCGCCGAAAATCGTCGCGACCATCGCGATCACCGCGGCCGACGCCATCACCGCGATACGCACGATGTCACGCCAGCTTTCGCGAAACGCGACCCGGATCGGCGACTCGGGAACCGCATGCTGCGCGCCTACGTCGATAAAAGCTCGCGACTCCTGAACATTGCGGCGGATCACATAGCCGGCCACCAGCACGAACGCGCTGAGCAGGAACGGAATGCGCCAGCCCCACGCGGCGAACGCATCGGCCGGCAGCCAGTACGCGAGCGGCATGAAGATCGCCGCCGCGAAAATCTGGCCCGCCTGGGTGCCTTGCAACGCGAAGCTCGCGTAATAGCCGCGTCTCCCGAACGGCGCCTGTTCGAGAATCATCGAACTGGCGCCGGAGATTTCCCCGGCCACCGCGAAGCCCTGGATCAGACGCAGCACGACCAGCGCGATCGGCGCGGCGATGCCGATCTGCTGATAGGTCGGCAGCAGGCCGACCGCGAACGTCGACACGCCCATCAGGAACATGCACAGCAACAGCAGATGCTTGCGTCCGTGCGTGTCGCCGCGGCGCCCGAGCACGAAGCCGCCGATCGGCCGCGCGACGTAGCCCACGCCGTAGGTCGCGAGCGACGCGACGATCGCGAGTTTCGGGTTGCCATGCGGGAAGAACAGTTGCGGGAACACCATCGACGCGGCCTGCGCGTAGATGAAGAAGTCGTAGTATTCGAGCACCGATCCGATCCAGCCGCTCGCGGTCGCGCGCCTCGTTTGCTGGCTGGATGGCGCCGGGATTTTTCCATCGATGTCCATCTGGGGTCTCCTGTTTGATGTTTGATGTTCGAGTGAATGCAGCGGCCACGCGCCGCCCAACGCATAGGTGAGCGCGGGCGGCCGCGGTCGATTACGCGGCAAGCGGCGTGATATTCATGAATGCGCCGAGGTAGCCGAACTGGCCCATCGCCATCTCGGCGCCGGTCTGAATCCGGCAGCCGGCGCGATGAGCGAGCGCCAGAAAGCGCGTGATTTCAGGGGTCGTCACGACATCCGCGACCAGCGTGCCGGCGCGCAGCGTCGCGAATTTTTCTTCCGCGACCGGCAGCGCGTCGTTGCCGGTCATTCCGGCCGGCGACGCGTTGACGACCAGATCGAACGCTTCGAGCGAATCGAACTGCAAGCGCGTCGTCACCGCCGGGAAGCGCGCGGCGAGCAGCGCGGCCAGTCGTTGCGCGCGCGCGGCGTCGAGATCGGCGAGCGTCAGGCTGGCGACGCCCTGCTCGCACAGCGACCACGCAATCGCGCTACCGGCGCCGCCCGCGCCGACGATCAGCACACGCTTGCCGCCCGCTTCGAAGCCGTTGCGCCGTGCCGCGTTGATAAAGCCGTCGCCGTCGACCATGTCGCCAACCAGCGTGCCGTCGGCTTCGCGGCGGATCACGTTCACGCAGGCAAGCGAGCGCGCCCGTTCGCTGAGCGCGTCGAGGTGCTTCGCAATCTCGTGTTTGTACGGCACGGTGACCACGCAGCCGCGCAGATTGCGCCATGCGCGCAGCGTGTCGACGAAGTCGTCGAGCGAATCGCGGTCGAGATCGATCGGAATCATCGACGCGTTTTTGTTATGGCGAGCGAACCACGCATTGAAGTTCTCCGGGGATTTCACCTGCGCAATCGGAGAACCAACGATGGCCAACAGCTCGGTCGTACCGCTAATCATGAATGGCACCGGACGGTTGTTGCGAACGGCACTCATGTTGCGACCCGGCCCGCTCGCGGGCAACGCCGCGATCGGGACAATCGACCAATTAGCGCAATTGCAGTGCGATAATCGCACTCCTTTTACGCTTTGCAGGCTAAATCATGGCTTCACCGGTCATTCACGAGCGCGATCTGATCGTCGGTTTGCAGAAGGGTCTGGCGATCATCCAGCTCTTTACCGAGGACATGCCGCGCCTGAGCGTCGCCGATGTCGCGCGCCTGGCCGGTCTCACGCACAGCGCCGCGCGGCGCTTTCTGCTCACGCTCGTGCATGACGGCTACGCGCAGACCGACAGCCGCAAGTACTGGCTCACCGCGCGGACGCTGCGCCTCGGTCAGGCTTACGTGGACTCCGCGCGGCTGCCGCGGATGCTGCGGCCGATCGTCGAAAAGGTCGCGGCCGAAACGCGCGAGCATGTGTCGGTGGCGGTGCACGACGGCGACGAAGTCGTGCATATCGTGCGCAGCCGGATCGCGAACGTGTCGTCGTTGTCGATCCGCCAGGGCTACCGGCTGCCGATGTACTGCACCGGCAGCGGCCGCCTGTGGCTCGCGTCGCTGCCCGACGCGCAGGTGGACGCGTATCTGGCGCGGGTCGAGCGCAAGGCGCTGACGCCGTTCACGCGCACTTCCGTCGATGAAATCAAGGCGGTCGTCGAACAGATCCGCCTCCAGGGGTATGCGGAGCTCGATCAGGAATACGAAGTGGGGATGCGCATTCTCGGCGTGCCGCTGACCAACCGCGCCGGCGAGATGCGCGCGAGTCTGACCATTACCACGCAGGTGTCGTCGCTGTCGCTCGCCGATATCCGCGACCGGCATTTGCGCTACCTGTACGAAGGACAGGCGTTGCTGCGGCCGATCATCGATATCTGACGGTCGCGACAGGCGCCGGGCGACGGGGATTGCGTTCCACCGACACGTCGCAATCTTTCTAGCGCCGCAACCGCGCGTGTAATCAAATAACGAGGCGATTCCGTGCTGCGCTGCGTGCGTCCGGAAGCGCAATCGCAACTGAATGGACCACGCCCGACACGCGCGACATCGTGCCGGGCGCCCTCGCCGACCGCCAACGACCCGCAGGCGATTCGAATCGTTATCCGCAGACCGGGATTACCGTGCAAACCTACATTGGACCTTCTGATTCGGCCCTCGCCGGCACCGTGGCGTTGTTCAAGGTGGCGACCGATCGCGGCGATGTGTTGCTGAGCGTGGATTCCACCAAACGCGGGCACGAGGAACGCGCGATCGTCGAGGTCCGGCGCGATGCGGTACTCGGACTATGGCGCAACTGGACCGCCGCCGAAGACACAGGCGACGTCACGCTGCATGCAATGCCGGCACGGATCGCAAACAGGCCGGCGTTGAGCGGCGGCGATTTGCTTAGTGATCAAACCGCCCCTCTTCCGCTGGCCGAAGTTCGCTGCCGGGTTCGTCCGCGCTCGATTGCGCGCTCGATCAACGCGTCTTCGTTCGTCGGCACGACGACCGAACCGTATGTGTCCGTCGCCGATGGAATCGACCGCATGCTGTGGCTCACATCGCACGGCGCGCGCTGCTTTCCGGTCGAGTGTCTGGTCGCCGAGGCGCCGTTGCTGCTGCGGCTGGCCGGCACGCCGCGCAGCCGCTGGTGGCGCGTGTCGGAACTGATGCCGCGCTCAGTCAGCGTCTAACGACGCCCGGCTGGCCAGGTGATCGACCATCCGCCGCGCGGCCGGCTGCAACGCTTCCAGCTCCCTGAAACACACGACGAAGCGCCGCCGCGCCCACGGGTCCGTCAGCGGAATCGTCACGATGTCGAAGATCCGTTTGTAGGTTTCGCCGACCTCCAGCGGCACGACGCTGATCCCAAGCTTCGCGGCGACGACCCGAAACGCGGCGTCGAAGTTCGACACGATCACCCGATAGGAAACCGTGCGCCCCGCTTTGGCGGCCGCCCGCTGCAGCATCGCGTGTACCGCGGTCGACGGCGGCATACCGACGTGATCGTGAGCAAGCGTCTGCTCGAAGCGCAGCGATTTCATCTTCGCGAGCGGATGGCCGGGATAAACCGCGAGCGCGAGCCGGTCCTGCCGATACGGCACATGCTGCAGACCTTCCAGATCCGCGCCGTCCCAGCAGACCCCGACCGACGCCGCCCCTTCGCGCAGTTGTCGAACCAGATCGATCGACAGCCGCTCTTCGACATCGACGCGAATGTTCTGGTTATCCGGCTCGCGCATGAACGCGGCGATATCGTCCAGCAGCACTTCGGCAATCGCGGAGGCCGTCGCGCAAATGCTGACGCGGCCCTTCACGCCGCTGCCGAATGCGGCGACATCGCTCGCGATCCGGTCCATCGTAAATAGCACGTTGCGCGCGTGTTCCAGCAGCGACAGACCCGCGGCGGTCGGCTGCACGCCGCGGCGCGAGCGCGTGAGCAACGGCACGCCGAGGTCGGTTTCCAGCTGACCGATCCGCTTGCTGATCGCCGACGGCTCGATATGTTCTTCGTCGGCCGCGCGGCCCATGTTGCGGAACTCGCAGACGGCGACGAACAGCCTCAGCGTTTTCAGATCAATGTCTCTCATCGGTGCCTCTGGGCGCTCTGACTTTCCATTTCGGAATCTTAACGGTTCCAAAATACCTCTTTATGTCTTTTGCGGAAAGCCTAGAGTGGCCCTATCGCCGGCGCACACGACCGGCAGTATTCAGGAGACTCCATGCCCTCTTTCCCGACCAGCGTCGTCATTCGCGAAGTGGGTTTGCGCGACGGCCTGCAAAGCATTCAGAGCATCCTCGCGACCGAACGCAAAATCGAATGGATCGCCGATGCGTATGCGGCCGGCCAACGCGAGATCGAAGTCGGCTCGTATGTTCCCGCCAGACTTCTGCCGCAACTCGCGGACACCGCCGAGGTGGTCGCCTACGCAAAGACACTGCCCGGACTGCGCGTGTCGGTACTCGTGCCCAATCTGAAAGGCGCCGAACGCGCAATCGAATCGCAAGCCGATCTGATGCTGGTGCCGCTTTCCGCGAGCCACGCGCATAGCGTCGCGAATCTGCGCAAAACGCCCGATGAAGTCATCGCCGAAGTCGCCCGCATCCGCGCGGCACGCGATGCCGCCGGCTCGACGACGCTGATCGAAGGCGGGATCGGCACCGCGTTCGGCTGCACGCTCCAGGGCGCGGTCGAGCAAACCGAAGTACTGCGCTGTATGCAGGGGCTGCTCGACGCGGGCGCCGATTACGTGAGCATCGCCGATACGGTCGGCTACGCCGGACCCGCGGCCGTGCGCGAGCTGTTCGGCAAGGCCCGCGCGCTTGCCGGCGAGCGCTTCTGGTGCGGCCACTTCCACGACACGCGCGGTCTCGCGCTCGCCAATGTCTATGCGGCGCTCGAAACCGGCGTGACGCGCTTCGACGCGACGCTCGCCGGCATCGGCGGCTGCCCGCATGCGCCGGGCGCGAGCGGCAATGCCGCGAGCGAAGACCTCGCGTTCATGCTCGCCGATATGGGCATTGCGACCGGCATCGATATTGCGCGCCTGCTGCGCCTGCGCGCGAAAGTCGCCGGCTGGCTGTCCAACGAAACACTGCACGGCGCGTTGTGGCGTGCGGGTTTGCCGAAGACCTTCACGCCCTTCCCGAGCGCAACACAGAACGCCTGACCGAGACCATCATGAACACTCCCAATCCGCTTCCTCTCGCCGGCGTGCGCGTGATCGAATTCACGCACATGGTCATGGGCCCGACCTGCGGGATGATCCTCGCCGACCTCGGCGCGGAAGTCATCAAGATCGAACCGCCCGGCGGCGACAAGACCCGCACACTGCCGGGTCTGGGCATCGGCTTTTTCCGCTCGTTCAACCGCAACAAGAAGAGCGTGGTGCTCGACATCAATACGCCGGACGGCCTCGCCGCCGCGGTCGAACTGATCGGTCAATGCGACGTGATGCTGGAGAACTTCCGGCCCGGCCTGATGACGAAACTCGGCCTCGACTATGCAACGCTATCGAGGAAATATCCGCGGCTGATCTACGTGTCGCACAAAGGCTTTCTGCCGGGCCCCTACGAAAAGCGCCTCGCGCTCGACGAAGTCGTGCAGATGATGGGCGGCCTGTCGTATATGACCGGACCCGCGGGCCGGCCGCTGCGCGCGGGCACTTCGGTCAACGACATCATGGGCGGAATGTTCGGCGCGATCGGCGTACTCGCGGCATTGCGCGAACGCGATTCGACCGGGCGCGGCCAGGAAGTGCAAAGCGCGCTTTTCGAAAACTGCGTATTCCTGAGCAGTCAGCACATGCAGCAGTACGCGATGACGAAGGAACCGCCGCCGCCGATGCCGTCGCGCGTGTCGGCCTGGAGCGTCTACGACGTGTTCACCCTTGCCGGCGACGAACAGCTTTTTATCGGCGCGGTCAGCGACAAGCAGTTCATCACGTTGTGCGACGTGCTGGAGCGAGCGGATCTCGCGGCGGAACCGCAATTCGCGAGCAACGCGCTGCGCGTCGCGGTGCGGCCGGAACTGCTCGCGCGTCTCGCCGACATCCTCAAACATCACCGCGCCGACGAACTGTCAGCGAAGCTCGAAGCGGCCGGCATTCCGTACGCGCCGATCGTGCGCCCCGACCAGTTGCTCGACGATCCGCACCTGAAGGCAAGCGGCGGCCTCGTGCCGATGGACACCGAAGACGGTCCCACCGAAGTCGTGCTGCTGCCGTTGTTGATGGGCGGACGGCGGCCCGGCGTGCGTCAGGCATTGGCGCGGGTCGGCGAACACACGCAGGAAATTCTCGCCCGTCTGACAGGCCGGGCCGCGGCCTGACGATCGACAAAAACGCATCCCGACGCGCACCGCAGACAATAAAACCGCCGCGGGAGACATCCAGGAGACATTGATGCAACGTGTGATCACCACGGAAATTGCGCCGCTCGCGGCAGCCGGTACCCGCACCGGATCACGGAGCGCGGCGATGCTGTCGGCGCGCATGGACCGCTTGCCGGCCACCGGTTATATGTGGCTATTGGTATTGCTGATCTCGCTCGGCGGCTTCTTCGAAGTCTACGACCTGATCTTTACCGGCTATATCGCACCGGGCATGGCCAAAAGCGGCCTGCTGAAAACCACCACCACGGCGTTCTTCGGCTTTCACGGGATTGCGGGCTTTATCGCCGCGACTTTCGCCGGTCTTTTCGTCGGGACGTTCTGTTTCGGTTGGCTGCCCGACCGCTTCGGGCGTCGCGCGGTATTCACCTATTCGCTGCTCTGGTACTCGGTCGGCTCCGCGATCATGGCCTTCCAGAGCACGCCGGAAAGCCTGATTCTGTGGCGCTTCATTACCGGCATCGGCGTGGGGATCGAGATCGTCACGATCGACAGTTACGTCACCGAAATCGTCCCGCAGCATATGCGCGGCCGCGCGATGGCGTTCAACCAGATGGTGATGTTCGCCGCCGCGCCGGTTGCGGCGATCCTGTCCTACTGGCTGGTGCCGACCACGCTGTTCGGCATCGACGGGTGGCGCTGGGTGGTGCTGCTCGGCTCGCTCGGCGCGCTGCTGGTGTGGATCATCCGGCGCATCGTGCCCGAGAGTCCGCGTTGGCTCGCCTCGCACGGCCGCGAGCAGAAGGCCGAACGGATCGTCGAGAAAATGGAGGCGAAGGCGCTCGAGCAGTTGGGCCGGCCGCTGCCCGCACCCGCGGAAACAGTCGAGCAGCCGGTCCATCGACGCGCGTCGCTGGCCGAATTGCTGCAGCCGCCCTACCGTGCGCGTCTGATCATGCTGATCGTTTTCAACTTCTGCCAGGCGATCGGCTATTACGGTTTCGCGAACTGGGTGCCGACGCTGCTGATCGGGCAAGGCATTACGGTCACCAAAAGTCTGCTGTATTCGTCGGTCATCGCGATCGCGCTGCCGGCCGGCCCGTTGCTCGCGATGCTGTACGCGGACCGGGTGCAACGCAAATGGCTGATCGTCGGCGCGGCGCTCGCGGTGATCGTGTTCGGCCTGCTGTTCGGGCAGATGAAAACCGTCGGCCCGTTGATCGTGCTTGGCGTGCTGATCAGCCTCGCGGGCCAAACCATTTCGGTGTGCTATCACACTTACCAGTCGGAGCTTTTTCCGACCGCGGTACGCTGCCGCGCGAATGGGATCGTGTATTCGGCCAGCCGCGCCGGCGCGATGATGTCGGGCTTCATCATCGCGTTCCTGCTGCGCGACTTCGGCGTTCCGGGTGTATTCACCGGTATTACCGCGTGCATGGTGATCGTGATGATCTCGATCGGTGCGTTCGGTCCGAAGACGAACGGGCTGCGGCTCGAGGAAATCAATCGCTGACCAGGCGACGGATCCAGCGAGCGGGCGGGATCGGGAAAGCGCCGAAGCGCCGGGAATCGAAGGCAGGGTATGCTTGAGAATCGGCTGCCGATTCCCATTTACCGTTCGTGAAACCCCGCAATCCCTCCCCGTTGCCGCCTCCCTGGCCGTTCCCGCCCCGTCGCGATGTCGCCGGGCGGGGTTTCGGCGACCTCGTCGCGCTTCAATATCGCGGCGCGAACCTGTGGCTCTGGCGCTGCAAATGCGGCGTCCAACTGACCGCCGGGCTCGATGCGGTGGAGCGCGGCCAGATGCGCGATTGCGGCTGCCGCGAGCAGCGTCGCGTGTGGCGCTCCCGGCCCGGCTCGACCGCGCTGCGCGGCGGCGAAGTGTTCGGCCAGCTGACCACCGACCGCTACGCCGGCAACGGTTTGTGGGTGTGCCGGTGCGAATGCGGTGCCGAGGTGAGCGTGAGCGCCGGGCGGCTGCGGCTCGGCAAGGCGCGTTCTTGCGGTGGTTGCGCGGGTGGTTCGATCGACTGAGCGGGGTTGGTCACGTACCGGCCTCGCGCAGCCGCCGCAATGTCGCTTTCGTTCCCGCACCGTTGTACTAGGCTTTAACGCTATGGCGACCGCGCTTTCGTCTCTCCGGCGCGTGACGGTACCGCACAAGAAGTAAAAAACGGCGCGGAGGTGCGCGATGATGTCCCGATGGATGCGAATGCTCGGTCTGGCGATATCTGTGTGCGCCGGCTCACGCGCCTGTCTGGCGGCGGATGCATCGACCGCTGGCGCGCCGGCGCTCGCTTCTACAGTCGTCTACGTGGCCAATTTCGATCTCGACGCCGCCAACGTCACCACCGACAGCGGGCCGGCCAACCGTGCGCGCGGCATCGTCGGTCATCTGTTGCCAGAAGGGCCCGTGCGCCAGCAGCACGATCCGCAGGTACGGGCGCAAGAAGTCGTCGAACTGATGGCGCAATCGCTGACCGACGATCTGAAGAAGGCCGGCGTCGACGCGCGCCGCGTCATGCCGGGCGAGCCGCTGCCCCACAGCGGCTGGCAGGTGCGGGGCGTGTTTCTCAGTGTCGACGAAGGCAACCGCGTGCGTCGCGCGATGGTCGGCATGGGCGCGGGCCAGAGCCAGTTTCAGGTCGCGGTGTCCTGCGATAGCCTCGCGGCGCCGGATTTGCCGCCGCTCTATGAAAGCGTCGATACGGGCGCGAGCCGGAATATGCCGGGCGCGGTGATCAAGCTCAATCCATACGTGATCGCCGCGAAGGTCGTGCTGTCGGGGCGCGATGAAAAGACGGCGATCAGAACGAGCGCCCAGCAGATTGCCGACGCGCTCGTGCAGAAGCTTCAGGACGGGGCGAAGTAGAAGACGGGAGTCACCGCGAAATTACCCGCCGGGCTCGAAACGTTCAGGAACGTGTGTGGATGCACGCTCTCCACGCTGAAATATCGGTAATACGGTGTGGCCGTTAATACCGCTCAAGGTGTTGTCATTAACTTCTACGTATCCGCTCGAACACGCGTGTCTTTACCCAGATGCGCAGCGACCGCCGCAGTCAGCGAGAAACTGCGCAACTCCTCCGGCGACGCCAGATACGCGGCGACAATCTCGCGATTATCGAGCCGCAATTCGGGCAGGCTATCGAGATGCAGTTCGAAGAAATGCACGCGGTCTCTTCTTCCGTCCCAGAAACCGCTGACGCTGCCCGCCGCTATCAGCGGATAAGCCGGCAGACCGATTTCCTCTTCCATTTCCCGCTGCGCCGCCACGACAGGCGTCTCACCGGCGTGGATACTTCCACCGGGAAGCCCCCACTCGGCGCGGTACGATGTCTTCACCAGCAACAACGCCCCGTCGACGTAGATGGTGACCAGCGCGCCCTCATGGTCGGGTCGCCGAACGTGCCACCAGGCGCGAGCCAGTTGAAAGCCGACGCGAAGCGCGACGCGCCAGAGCGCATCGACAAGCGAACCTCGTTGGGTTCGCTCAACGTAGGGCATAAGGTCTCTCCTTCACTGTGATGATTGAAGATAATGCGGTTCGCCGCGTTCGAGCGGCCGAGGTGATTCAGGTATCTGTCAGACGATTTCTATTAAACCATGCCCATCTACGACTACGAATGCCCAAGCTGCGGTCTATTCGAGGCACGACGCATGATCGCCGAGCGCGATAGCGAGCTGTGCTGTCCGGCCTGCGGCCGTCAGGCTTCACGCCATGTGAATACGAAAGCCGCGAGTCTCGCCGGCGTCTCTTCGACTTCCGACGAAGGCGCAGGCAGCTATGGGATGCGCCACGCCGGTGGTTGCCTCTGCTGCCGCTGAACGTTGTTGCCGCCGGCAATCCGACTACCGCGCGGCGCGGGCGCCACTCTCGCATCCATGCGGGCGGCCGTGGGCAAATCGCGGCGCTAACGCGTATCCTGTCGCCTACTTCCAGCCTTCGTTGATTCGATGAAAACCACCCGCCCGCCGCTCGCTCATACGTTCACTTCGACACTCACGACCACCGCCGCGTTTCTCGCGCTCACCCTGACAGGCTGCACGTCCTCCGCATTGAATGCGCAGGATTCATCGCCCGCAGGCACCGCGCAGTCCACCGTTACCGCAGGATCACTTGATGCCGCCATCAGCGGCCCCCAGCGCAGCAACCAGGCGCGCGCCCGGGACGTCTATCGTCATCCTAAGGAAACGCTGCAGTTCTTCGAACTCGCGCCCACGCAAACCGTGCTGGAAATCGCCCCGGGCGGCGGCTGGTACACCGACATACTCGCGCCCTATCTCCACGCTTCCGGTCAGCTGTACGAAGCGCAGTACGTGAGCACGTCCGCCGATCTCGTCGCCGCGGACGCCGCGACCGACCGCAATTTCCGCGGCAAGCTCGCGAACAATCCGGCGCTGTATGGGAAGGTAGTCGTCGGCACGCTGCAAGCAGGCCAGCTCGAAGGCTTCGACGCCGACGCGAAATTCGACCGGGTCTTCACGTTCCGGAACATCCATAACTGGATGAAGGACGGACAACTCGATGCGAACCTGCGCGCGTTTTATCGGGCGCTCAAGCAGGGCGGCGAACTCGGCGTCGAGGAGCATCGCGCGCGGCCGGGAACAAGCGTCCAGCAAATGATCGAATCCGGCTATGTGAGCGAAGCGTTCGTGATCGAACACGCCCAGGCTGCCGGCTTCGTGCTGGTCGCCCGCAGCGAGATCAACGCGAATCCGCGCGATACCAAGGACTATCCGCATGGCGTCTGGTCACTGCCGCCAACCTACAAAGGCGGCGACGTCGACCGCTCACGCTTTGCCGCAATCGGCGAATCGGACCGGATGACGCTGCGGTTCGCGAAGCCTTAGAAACAAAACAGCACGCATCCGATTCGTGAGCACAAACACACACGCACGCAAGCACAAACACGGGCACCAACGCAAACGCACTCTTCGCAAGAGCGGCTCTCCGCGGAACGCAGCGGCGCGTCGCTCAGCCAACCTCCGCAACCACCGCCCCCGGCAACAGGCACCGCTGCGCCAACGCACAGGTCTGCGCCGGCTCCACCGGCTTCGCAAACAGAAATCCCTGCGCCAGCTCGGCGCCGGCCGCCCGCAGCGCGGCCAGCTCATCGTCCGTCTCGACGCCTTCCACGATGGTTTCGACGCCCATGTCGCGACCCAGCGCGAGCAGCGACTTGACGATCTTGTGGCTGGTGCGGACCGCATCCATCCCGCGCACGAAGCTGCGATCGATCTTGATCTTCGTAAGCGGCAGCGTATGCAGATACGACAGGCTCGAATAGCCGACGCCGAAATCATCGAGCGACACGCCGCAGCCGATTGCCCGCAGCCGCGCGGCCGCCTCCTGCACCGGATCGATCTCGCGGGCCAACGCGGTTTCGGTGATCTCGAAGTCGAGCCGCGACGGATCGAAACCGCTGTCGTGGATCAGCCCGAGAAGCTCCGACATCGTCTCGCGCGAAGCCAGATCGAGGGTCGACAGATTGAACGCCAGCCGCACCGGATCCGGCCAGCGCAACGCGGTGGCGAGCGCCTTCTGCAACAGCACGCGCGTCAGCCCGCTGATCACGCCGATCCGTTCGGCCACCGGAATGAAATGGTCGGGCGGAACATGGCCGAGCACCGGATGCGACCACCGCGCCAGCGCTTCGAAACCGAACACGCGCCCCGTCGCTATATAGATGATCGGCTGGAACACCACCGATAGTTCGCGCTCCAGATCCGCCATCTGCAACGCCTGCTCGATCAGGGAACCGCGCCGGATCGCGGCGTCGTGAGCCGCGGAAAACATCACCACGCTGCCGCGCCGGTTGCGCTTGCCCGCATACAGCGCGTAGTCGGCGAACTCATACAGCTGCACCGCCGTCGAGCAATGGTCCGGATACATCGCGAAGCCGATCGAGCCGGAAATCTGCACCGCCACATCGCCGGCGACGACCGGTTCGCGCAGCACCCGGCACACCCGTTCGCCGAGTGCCAGCAAATCGTCGCTGCAGGAGAACTCCGAGACCAGCAGCCCGAACTCGTCGCCGCCCAGCCGGGCCAGCCGCAAACGCGGGGTGATCAGGAGTGCGAGACGCTCGCCGATCTGCCCCAGCACCTTGTCGCCGATCGCATGACCGTGGATGTCGTTGACCGGCTTGAAGCCGTCCAGATCGATGACGCCGACCGCGAGCGAAGTCTGGCTCGCAACCGCGGCCGCGCAGGTCGCGTCGAGTTCGTGAAAGAACGAGCGCCGGTTCGGCAGACCGGTCAGGCTGTCCAGATTCGCGAGCCGCTCGTTTTCCGCGCGCGCGTCGACCATCCGCGTGAAATCGCGGTAGTGGTTCAACAGGAGCACCAGCATCGCGGCGGACACGAGCGCGGTATTGACCGCGATCGCGCGAAACACGATGTTCTCCGACAACAGGAAGAACACGAAGAACGCGCCATTGACGATGAGCGCCACCGTAATCGCCGCCGGCCGCAGATGCATCAGCGAAAAAATCACGCCGATCACCGTAATCGCCATATAGAACGCGACGTGCGCCTGCGCGTATGCGTCCCCATAGCGGGCCAGCGACAGCGCCCATGCGGTGAAGCCGACTGCCATCACCACCGCGAGCCGGTTGGTGCGCGCCAGCGCCCGCTCGGCGACGGCGAGCGAGGGCCGCACGCGGTTCGAGCGCGCCCATTTCCACGCCCGCAACGCACTGAACGCGGTCAACGCGACCGGCACGTGCACGACCAGCCAGGCCGGCGCGGACCGGTAATGCGTGATGACGAGCGCCCAGCTGTTGGCGATCAGCATCAGGTACATCAGCGGCATCTGATGCCGGAACGCGTCGAACTGCGCGTTCAGTAGCCCGGGGTTGCCGCGCGGGATCGAAGCCAGCGATCGCAACCGGCGGAAAACAGAGTGAAAGGTCATCGCTTGACAACAGTGCCGGTGGTGGCGCGCCCGCGACGAACAGCCATCGTGAGGCTGCGAGTGCGGCGCGTGCGCGCTATAACGGCATGCGTTTTGCATTCTTGAGCCGCCCGCGAGAGCGATCGCAAGACGCCCGGCACGGAGCGTTTTCTTCAGAGGAAAGCAGCCAATGAGCACTGCCGATTCCGCAAAAAATCGCAACCCGCGATCTGTCCGAATAGCGTGAATTACGGACAGTGTCCGAAACCTCCGCTCTGATGATATGCTCCGTTTAGAGTAAACATTCTAATTTCGGATGCAGGTCGTTATCTACTTTTCCCCGCGTCGCGTGGAGCCGGCGAGCGTCTCGCCGTCCGCGGCCATGACGCTCTTCTATGAAGCGCTTGTCGCGCCCTTTTATGCGTCCGCCGACGACGCGTTCACCTGGGCGCGCAAGCTGACCGACTGGAACCTGCAGGCAGGCCGCTCGCTTCTCGCGACTGGCGGCAGCGCACGGCCCCGATAAGCCGTCGCTCGCCGTACTTCGAAACTATCTTCGCGCAATAGCAAAGCCTACAAAAACCCGCGCAGTTGAATCAACGCTGAAGCCGACGCCTCTCACGAGGAGAGCGCCGGCACTGTGTTGCGACAACGCAATGGCGGGTCGTGCGAGGCAGCCATTGGGTTTTCATGATCCTCGCAGCTATGACTATTACGGATGGACAGGATGACGAAGCGAATTGCCGTTGTGACGGGTGGTATGGGCGGCCTCGGAGAAGCAATCAGTATCAGACTGCACGACGCGGGTTATGCGGTGGTCGTCACCCATTCGCCGAACAATCGCCACGCGGCTGCGTGGCTGGCGGAAATGGAAAAGCAGGGCCGCAATTTTCTCGCGTATGAAGTCGACGTGGCCGACTACGATTCGTGCCAGCACGTAGCGGCCAGAATCAGCGCCGATGTGGGCGCGGTCGATATTCTCGTGAACAACGCCGGCATCACCTAGGACATGACGCTGCGCAAGATGGACAAGGTCAACTGGGACGCGGTGATCCGCACCAATCTCGACTCGGTCTTCAACATGACCAAGCCGCTGTGCGAAGCGATGGTGACGCGCGGCTGGGGACGTATCGTCAATATTTCGTCGGTCAACGGTTCGAAAGGTTCGGTCGGCCAGACCAATTACGCGGCGGCCAAGGCGGGCATGCACGGCTTTACCAAATCGCTGGCGCTCGAAGTGGCGCGTAAAGGCGTGACCGTCAACACGATTTCGCCGGGCTACCTCGCAACGAAAATGGTCACCGCGATTCCGCAGCAGATCCTCGACACCAAAATCCTGCCGCAAATTCCGATGGGGCGTCTGGGCAAACCGGGGGAAGTCGCGGCACTGGTCGCCTATCTGTGCTCGGACGATGCCGGCTTCGTGACCGGCGCGAATATCGCGATCAACGGCGGCCAGCACATGCATTGAACGTGAAGCGCAACGCGCGCCGCCGCGAGAAGCGGTGTCGCGCGTCGCGCCCGGCCGGTCGCGGCACGCCGTCTGCTAATGCACGGTTGCACGACTTGAAGTGGCCGGCGCAGCGCGGCAGCAGATGTCCGCGCGTGCCGGCCCGCGACCGGGGGTATCGAATGAAGACGCTGGATATCGAGCAACTGCGACCGACTCAATACACGCACGGCCTCAGGGAAGTGCGCGGCAAGACGAAACAGTACCGCGCGCTGTCGGGCCACGACCTCGACATGGCGATCGCCGAAAAGCCGGTCCCCATCGTGTACGGTCCCGGCGAGATCGCGCATCTGATCGACCATCACCACGTCGCCAACGCCCTGTGGCAAACCGGCATCAGGAGCGTGCCCGTCGTACTCGTGCGAGACCTGTCGACGCTAACGACTGCGGATTTCTGGCTCACCCTCGAAAACAACCGCTGGACCTATCCGTACGATTCCCACGGTCAGCGCGTGCCCTACTCCGAAATGTTCCGCCACGTGTGGGACCTGATCGACGACGAATTCCGCAGCCTGTCGGCGGCCGTGCGCGACGCGGGCGGTTACGAAAAGACGCAGGTTCCATTGGCGGAATTCCGCTGGGCGGATCTGTTCCGTCGACAATTCGAGGTTCCCACCAGCGACGCCGAATTCGACGCGCTCGTTAGCCGGGCCGTCGCGCTCGCGAAATCGCCGGTCGCGCTCGGCTTGCCCGGCTATCTCGGCAAGGACCGCTAATCCGCCCGCACCCGTGCGGCCGAATCGCTTCCGCGTGCATTACCGAGTGCATTAAAATGAGCGCCCAATCGACAGTCGTCGGTGCAAGGTGCCTACCCATGCAGGTTAATGATCAGAGCGTCGCCGGCGCGACGTTGTCCGGCAACGGCCACTTCGAACTAATGATCGAGCGCGTGAGGGATTACGCGATCTATCTGCTGACGCCGGCGGGCCTCGTCAAAAGCTGGAATGAAGGTGCCGAACGCATCAAGGGCTACTCGGCCGCCGAAATCATCGGCCAGCACTTTTCGCTGTTCTACACCGCCGAGGATCGCGCAACCGATCTGCCGGCCCGCGCGCTGGACATCTCCGTGCGCGAAGGCAAATTCGAATCGGAAGGCTGGCGGGTGCGTAAAGACGGCTCGCGTTTTCGCGCGCACGTCGTGCTCGACGCGCTGTTCGACGACGCCGGACATCACATCGGCTACGCGAAGATCACGCGCGACATCACCGCCGAATACGAAGCGCGCCGCTCCGCCGAACAACAGAATCAGCTCGCGCTCGATGCGCGCAATCGCGAGTATCAGGAACTGCTGCGCCTGTTCGAACAGGCACCGGGATTCGTCTGTTTCTTTCGGGGTCCCGAGCATGTCTATCAGTTGCAGAACAGCGCGCATCACCGCCTCGCGGGCTTTCGCGACATTCTCGGCAAGCCGGTCCGGCAGGCGCTGCCCGAACTCGTCGGCCAGGGGTTTTTCGAACTACTCGACGAGGTCTACCGCAGCGGTAAGGCCTTTGTCGGCCGTGCGCTGCCGCTAAGAGTCGATCCGCTCGCGGCCGAAAAAAACGAAGAAGGCGAAGTGCGTTTCATCGACTTCGTGTATCAACCGATCGTCGACGACCACGGCGCCGTGGTCGGCATTTTCTCGCAGGGTAATGACGTCACCGAGCAGGTACTCGCGCAACAGGCGCTCGAACACAAGCAGGAAGAACTCGAACGACTCGTGCTCGAGCGCACCGCGGCACTGGAAAAGACCAGTCAGACGCTGCAACTGGCCAGAGAACTTCATCTCGACAAAGCGCATCTGCTGCAACTGTTCGAGCAGGCGCCCGGCTTTATCTGCGTGCTGAAAACCGGCCAGCACATCTTCGAACTGGCCAATTCGGCCTACCGTAGCCTCGTCGGCGAACGCGATCTGGTCGGCCGGCGCGTGCAGGACGCGTTGCCGGAAGTGACGGAACAGGGCTTTATCGAACTGCTCGACCGGGTATTCCGCACCGGTCAGCCGTTCGTCGGCACCTCGGTACCGGTGAAGATTCAACCGCGGGATAGCGCAAAACTGGAAACACGCTTCCTCGATTTCGTCTATCAACCGATCAGCGGTCCCGACGGCGAGGTCATCGGCATCTTCGTGCAGGGGCACGACGTCACCGCGCAAAAGCTCGCGCAAGACGAGTTGCAGCGCTACCAGACGAGCCTCGAAGCACTGGTCCAGGAACGCACGCGCGAACTCGAACATACGCAAACCGCGCTGCAACGGTCGCAGAAGCTGGAGGCGATCGGCAAGCTGACCGGCGGCATCGCGCACGACTTCAACAACATCCTGCAGGTGATCGGCGGCAATCTTCAGTTGCTGCAATCGCACCTGATCGACGACTGCCCGGCGCTGAACCGCGTGAATACCGCCACCAGCGCGGTGGAGCGCGGCGCCAAACTGTCGTCGCAACTGCTCGCGTTCGCGCGGCGCCAGCCGTTGCAGCCGGTCGCGACCAATCTCGCACCGGTGATCACCGGCATGGACGACATGCTGCGCCGCGCGCTGGGCGAATCGGTGATCATCGAAACGGTGCTGGCCGGCGGCCTGTGGAACGTGCTGGTCGATCCCAACCAGCTCGAAAACGTCGTGCTGAATCTCGCGATCAATGCGCGCGATGCGATGCCGGACGGCGGCAAGCTGTCCATCGAACTCGGCAACTCGATGCTGGACGACGATTACGTCGCCTCCGACGACGACTTGCTGCCCGGTCAATACGTTCTACTGGCGATTTCCGATACCGGCGTGGGCATGACCCGCGAAGTGATGGAACGGGCCTGCGATCCGTTCTTCACGACCAAGCCCGAGGGGACGGGCACCGGACTGGGGCTGTCGATGGCCTACGGCTTCGTCAAGCAAAGCGGCGGCCACTTCAAGATCTATAGCGAACCCGGGCACGGCTCGACGATCAAGATCTATCTGCCGCGCTCGCATGAAGCGGTCGTGCAAACCGCGCCGCCGGTCACCCTCGCGGTGGTCGGCGGCAGCGAGACGATTCTGGTTGTCGAAGACGATCTCGCGGTGCAGGCGACCGTCGTCGAAATGCTGCGCGAACTCGGCTATCACGTGCTGAAAGCCGACAACGCCGAGAGCGCGTTAGGGATCCTCAGAAGCGGCCTGTCGATCGATCTTCTTTTCACGGACGTCGTGATGCCCGGCACGATGCGCAGTCCGGATCTGGCCCGGCGCGCGAAGGCGTTGCTGCCGGACATCGAAGTTCTGTTCACGTCGGGCTATACGCAGAACGCGATCGTTCACGGCGGTCGTCTCGACGCCGGCGTGCATCTGCTGACCAAGCCTTACCGGCGCGAACAGTTGGCGCGCAAGATCCGGCATCTGCTGTCGAACGGCCAGGCCGCGGCGCTCGCCCGCGCCGAACCGCCGGCCGCCGAAACCGAGGCGGCTGTGCCCTCACCCTGCCGGGCGCTGCACGTACTCGTCGTGGAAGATCAGCCGGACCTGCGCGAGATGGCCGTCGAGCTGATCAGAATGATGGGCCATCACGCGCAAGCGGCCGCGAGCGGCGAAGAAGCGATCGAGGTGTTCGCGCGGAGCGGCTTCGACGTGCTGCTGACCGACGTCGGACTGCCGGGCATCGACGGCGTCGAACTATCGCGCCAGCTCGTCACCGTGAAGCCCGGACTGCACGTGATTTTCGCGTCGGGATACGGGCATGCGATCGGCGATGGCGCGGATCGCCTCGGCACGGTTCTGCCGAAGCCTTACACGTTCGCGGGACTGGAAACGCTGCTTGCCAGCTTCAGCGGCGAGGATTAAACCGCCGTCGAATTGCGCCCGCAGGGTTGCGCGAGCGCTTGCGCCGTTCCCGCCGTTCGCGCTGCTCGCACCGCATAGGCCGCGCGCCCGATATCGCCTCGTGCTTCGCTTAATCCCTGTATTTCCGGGTACTTGCGCTGTCCGTCCGATTGGCCCGCGTTCCGTACATCTCTGCTCGCGAGACCGTCTGCTTATACTGGTTGCGCCCCATTTGGGGTAGCAGCAAGGTTCCCTTGGGCGTATTGCGACCGGGCCGCTCGTCGGGCCGGTCGCCTTTTTCCGTGGGGAACTCGCCGCTTTCGTTCGGTGCCCCGCGGAACATAACTTGCTATTCACTGACGATGCAAAGGACGCGTCGTGGATTTCGAAGTACTGGCAGGTGAAGCAATGAAAATGTCGCACAAACTCAGATCATCTCCGGCGGGCCCCGCCTGGGGTTTGCTGCTCGGTCTGGTTCTGACCGTTGCCGGCGGGGGGCTATGGCTCCATGCGCACGCAGCACTCGATCGCGCGGATGATCTGCTCGCGATCGCCGCGTTGCTCGCCGGCGTGTTCGTGCTGGTCTATTCGGCGCGCGAACTTCGCCGCTGTTCACGCGCTTCGCGGATGCATCGCTGACGGCGGGTGAAACTGGCGGATTCTCACCGCCCCGCCGCCGCCCGCTCAGGCCGGCGCCTTCGCCACCGTAAACAACCGCACCGTCTCATCGAGCACATGCGCGGAATCGATCAGCCGTTGCGCGGTCGCCGCCGCCTGCTCGACCAGCGCGGCGTTCTGCTGGGTCGCGCTGTCGAGATGCGTAATCGCCTGATTCACCTGGGTGATGCCTTTGGCCTGCTCGTCGCTGGCGTTGGAGACGTCGTCGATGATCTTCAGTACGCGGCGAACGGTGTCGTCGATCACTTTCATCTGCGACGTGGTCCGCTCGATCAATCCGGTGCCTTGCGACACCTCCGCGACCGTCAGATCCACCACCGACTTGATCTGCCGCGCCGACTCCGCGCAACGCTGCGCGAGCATCCGCACCTCGGTCGCGACGACCGCGAACGAACGACCGGCGTCGCCCGCGCGGGCCGCTTCCACGGCTGCGTTCAACGCGATGATGTTGGTTTGAAATGCGATTCCGTCGATCACGCCGGTGATATCGGCGATCCGCTGCGACGCCGACGTGATGCCGGACATCGTCCTCTCGACGTGCCCGACGATCTCGCCGCCGAGCGCCGCGGCGTCCTGCGCCTCTTTGGCGAGCGCCAACGCTGACGCGGCGGCGTCCGCGTTGGCTTTGACGGTGGTCGTGAATTGCTCCATCGTCGCCGCCGTTTCCTCGAGCGAGGCCGCCTGCATTTCGGTACGGCGCGCGAGATCGGCATTGCCGCTCGACATTTCGCCGGCCGCATCGATCACCCCGCCGATCTGGCCGCGCACGTCCAGCACGATCGCGCCGAGGTTCGCCTTCAGCTGATTCAGCGCGCTCGATACGTCGGCGAAATCGCCGTGGCGCGCGCCGCTCATTTCGACCGTCAGATCGCCGGCCGCCATCCGGGTCGCGAAACTGGACAGCCCCGCGAGCGGCGCGCCCACCTGCCTGCTGAGCGTGAACCACGCGAGCCCGGCCAGCAACGCGGAAATGGCCGCCGCGCTCCAGTACGGCAGCGGCGGCAGCCCGCCCGCCTGCACCGCGCCGACGGCCAGCAACGCGAGCGGCGCGACCGCATAGCCGCTCGCAAGCCGCGCGCCGACCGACCAACGCGTGAGTGCCTGCAATTTGCCGGCGAAACCGGTCCGCACGAGTTGGCCGCGGCGCAACCGGTGCGAGCGCAGCGTGCCTTCGCGCATCCGCGCGTAGGTCGACTCGGCGAGTTTTACTTCGTCGCGCGACGGCTTGGTGCGCACGCTCAGATAACCGACGGTGCGGCCGTTTTCGACGACCGGCGTCACGTTCGCGCAAACCCAATAATGGTCGCCGTTCTTGCGGCGGTTTTTCACCAGCGCGGTCCACGGGTAGCCGGCGCCGATGGTCTCCCACATGTCGGCGTAAGCCTCGCGCGGCATGTCCGGATGGCGGACGATGTTGTGCGGCGCGCCGAGCAGTTCCTCGCGCGAAAAGCCCGAGATCGCAATGAAAGCGGGATTGCAGTACTGGATTCTGCCCTTCACGTCGGTCGCGGAGACAAGCATGTCCGACGCGGAATAATCGAATTCGCGTTGAGTTACCGGCTGGTTATTGCGCATGAAAATGTTTTCCGAAGCACCGCGCTTTATTTGAAAGCGACGGAATGTCATTCAATGACCGCTTAACGGCAATACCCCTAAAAACTTTATGGTTATCTGAGTAGCTTAGTCGGGTATTTGAAAGCTCGATGAAAATTGACCCTTAATTCGGATCGCGCTACGCTGTCGCGCTGATGCGTTTCCCATACAGCGGGCTTGCCGCTGAGACCGTCTTCGTTGCGCGGCCCGGACGCACCGGGCCGGACTATCGCCATGAAAAAAGAACTCTCCGAAGACCTGGTTGCGACCTCTGTCGATTATTCGCCGGATGCCATTTTTCTCGTCAATCCGCAGGGCCGAATCCGCCACGTAAGCCCGGCGTGCGAGGACATCTTCGGCTATGCGCCGGGCGATTTCGTCGATCAGTTCATTATCGATTTCGTGGTGCCGGCCGATCAGGACGCGACGCTTCGGGAGGCGAAGGAAGTACTGGCCGGACGCAAACGCGTCGGTTTCGAGAACCGCTATCGTCACAAGGACGGCAGCGACGTCTACGTGTCGTGGTCGGCACGCTGGCTGGAGCACGAGCAATTGCGCGTCGGGGTGGCGCGCGACGTGACCGAGTTTCATCGCCGGAAAGCGATGCCCGCGACACTGTTGGCCGTGCTGGCGCCGTACGAGCGCAAGGTACTGGATCTGCTGCTGACCGAGGCGACCGAAAAACAGATCGCCGAACAACTGGGTCTCGCGGTTTCGACGACCCATTCCTATATCACCGGGATTTTCCGCAAATATGGCGTGCGCGGCCGGGCCGGCTTGATGAGTTTGTGGCTCAAGCATCTATCCGGCGATATCGCCGGGATCGGCAACAAATAGCTTGCGTCTTTATCGCAACCGCGCATGACGCGGGTTTCGTATGCGCAATGCCGCGCGCGGACCGACGTGTCGGCCCGCGCCCGTAAGCAGGGTCTCGTCGGTGATTAGAAGCAGGCCCCGCCGGTTCCTACGCTTTTAGTTTTTTGCTCTCAGGTTTTCAGCTTTTTTTATCGGAATGGAGGGTGGTCTCCTGTGCGCGCTTTCACGTCGCCCGGTAAAACAGTCATACCCATTTCCGGATGGAATACTACTCGAAACGCGATGCGCTCCGCACCCTTCTAATCAGAGGGGTGACGGGCGAAATTACATCGGCACCGTATTGCCGTTCTCTCCGCGACCCGCGCGTTCATTCGCCCGAATACCTGTCCGAATACTTATCAGCCCGCGTGCGGAATCCATATTCCGATCGATTGGTTTGAGCGTGCCGGCGGCTTTTCTACACTCGATAGCTCTTTGCCCGGCTATCTATACAGGAGTGTGATCCGTGAGTCTTTCCGCCCAAACCGATCTGGACACGTCATTCGAAAATCTTCGCATCCGCCGTGTTGCCGGCTTGATCGGCGCAGAGGTGCAGAATTTCAAACTCTCCGCGTCGCTCGACGATGCCGCGATCGACACGCTGCACCGCGCGCTGGTGAAGTACAAGGTGCTGTTCTTGCGCGACCAGTCCCATCTCGACGACGCGTCGCACCAGGCATTCGGCGCGCGCTTCGGCGAGACGATCGCGCATCCGACCGTGCCGTCGCCGGAAGGCACGAGGCTGTTCGAGCTGGACGCGTCGAAAGGCGGCGGGCGCGCCGATTCGTGGCACACGGATATCACCTTCCTCGACGCGTTCCCGAAGATTTCGATTCTGCGCGGCGTGAAGATTCCGGCCTATGGCGGCGATACCGTGTGGGCCAACACCGCCGTCGCGTACGAGCGCCTGCCCGACGAGCTGAAACGGCTAGCCGACTCGCTGTGGGCCGTGCATACCAATGACTACGACTACGGCGCCGAGCGCGTCGCGGGCACCGATGCGCAGTCCGCCGACGCGCGCCTCGCGCATCATCAGAACGTGTTCGTGTCGACCGTGTACGAGGCGGAGCATCCGCTCGTGCATGTGCATCCGGTGTCGGGAGAAAAGGCGCTGCTGCTCGGGCACTTCATCAAACGGATCGTCGGTTTGTCGAGTGCGGAATCCGCGCGTATTTTCGACATCCTGCAGAACCGCGTGATTCGGCTGGAGAACACCGTGCGCTGGCAGTGGCGGCAGAACGATGTGGTGATCTGGGACAACCGCGCCACCCAGCACTACGCGGTGAACGACTATGGCAACCAGGAGCGGCTGGTGCGGCGTGTGACGGTGGCCGGGGAGCGCGCGGTTTCGGTGGATGGGCGGCGTAGCCGGACGTTGCGGCGGCCGGAGGTGGGGGTGGAAACTCAGGCCGGCTCGCGGGCGGTTGGGCGGGAGGCTGTCGCGTCTGTCGCGTGAGTGAAATGCTCGTCATCCCGCCCGCGTCTGAAAACCATCTCAAACGCGGCAAACCCACCCTTCACCACCACCGCCCCAACCACAACGGCAATAAAAACCAACACCGACTTTACAGCGCGCTTCATCGACCGACTTCCCCGACTTCGTAAATCCGTTAATGTGGAAATGTTATGTATTTTTTAGAAACGGATTGTAAGGGCCGGCCACGAACTTCACTAGATGTAGCGCGCCTGATCGAGGTCGCTGAGCAACGTCGGCCCGCTCGGTTTCCACCCGAGCCGCGCCTGGGTCAACGCGCTGGAAGCCGGCATATCCAGACCGGCGAACATCGCCATCCAGCCGAAATGCTCACCCGCCTGCTCCGCCGCAATCGACACGACCGGCAACTTCAACCCGCGCCCCAGCGACTCGGCAATCGCGCGGCTAGTCACGCCCTCTTCCCCCACCGCGTGATAACGCGCACCCGGCTGAGCTTTTTCGATTGCGAGCCGGTATAGACGCACGACATCGGAGAGATGCCCGGCCGGCCAACGATTGAGCCCCTCACCCACATACGCAACCACGCCTTTGTCGCGAGCAATCGCGACGAGAGGAGAAATGAGCCCCTGCCGCAACGGATCGTGCACCTGCGGCAACCGCATCACCGACACATTGACACCCGCATCGAGCAGCGCCTGACCGGCCAGCTCGGAACCGATGCGCGGATTCGGATGAGCGGCGTTGAACACATCCTCGCTGGCCGGCTCGCCATGCGTGCCGCTACCGATCCCAGTCCCGGACGTAATCAGCAATGGCCGCTGCGAACCGCCCAGTTCCGCGCCGAGCGCGGCGATCACACGCCGGTCCTTCTCGCAGTTCGCGACGAAGTTCGTAAAGTCGTGGTCGAACGCCACGTGAATAACCGCGTCCGCTTGCGCCGCGCCGGCGCGCAAACTCGCGGCATCCTCCAGCGTCGCGCGATGCACGTCGGCGCCGGCCGCCGCAAGCGCTTGCGCGCCCGCGTCCGAGCGCGTCATCCCCAGCACCTGATGGCCGGCCGCGAGCAGTTCGGGAACGAGGGCCGACCCGATGAAACCCGTCGCGCCCGTCAGAAAGATACGCATGTGAACTCTCCTTGTTGATCACCCGTTCACTATCCGATCAATTCTTATCCCGTTAAAGTAGTGATCTCATCATAGTAAAACGACTAACAGGGTTCTCATGTCGGTCAATTCGGCTCTATCGCTCGGCGACTTTCTGCGCAGCCGCCGCGCACGGCTCGACCCCGCGAGCTTCGGTTTTTCCGGGCGTAGACGCACGCCCGGGCTGCGCCGCGAAGAAGTCGCGCAGCGCGCGCATATCAGTCCGACCTGGTACACGTGGCTCGAACAGGGGCGCGGCGGCGCGCCGTCGCCGGAGGTGCTGGAGCGCATCGCCGGCGCGCTGCTGCTGACCGATCCCGAACGCGAGCATCTGTTCATGCTCGGCCTGGGGCGCCCGCCCGAAGTCCGTTACCGCTCGGTCGAAACCGTCAATCCGCGCCTGCAACGGCTGCTCGATTCGCTCGAAACGAGCCCCGCCATCATCAAGACCGCGAGCTGGGACGTGGTCGCATGGAATCGCGCGGCGGCCGTCGTGCTGACCGACTACGGCGCGTTGCCTCCCGACCAGCGCAACATCCTGCGCTTCCTGTTTCGCGACCCCGCCGCGCGCGCGAAGCAGCATGACTGGGACAGCGTCGCGCGCTTCGTCGTCGGTGCGTTCCGCGCGGATGTCGCGCGCGCCGGTCTGGCCTCCGAAGTGGGCGCGTTCGTCGACGAACTGATCGCCGTCAGTCCGGAATTCGAAGCGCTGTGGCGCAGCAATGAAGTGCTCGCGCACGGCGACGCCGGCGGCGTGAAGCGTCTCACGCATCCGGAGCTGGGATCGATCGAACTGGAATATTCGGCGTTCTCCGTCGATGGCCGTCCGGACCTCGGCATGATCGTCTACATGCCGCTCGATAGTGAAATGGCCGAGCGCATCCGGCAGCGGGTTGCACAAACCTGACGCGCCGCTTCAATGCGATAACAGCGCGATAACAACGCGCTAACACCCCCAGCCGCACAGACATCAGGGTTCCTTAAGAAATTATCGGTACGCTCCAGCTAGCCTGGGCAACGCCTGATCGCGCGTGACTGCCCGGCTTAAAGTGGGAGTCGAAGTGAACAAACAATCCGCAACCCAAGCGCCGGCCTATGACGCCCTCGCGCGCACCCTCCACTGGTTGACGGTCCTGCTGATCGCCGCGCAGTTCGCGATCGGCTGGACGATGCCCGACGTCCACCGGGACACGCAGCCCGTCGGGCTGATCGCGTGGCATCTCGGCGTCGGCGCGACGCTGATCGCCGTGATCGTGCTCAGGGTGCTCTGGCGTCTGACGCATCGGCCCGCGCCGCACGAACTGCCGCCATTGCTCGGCGTGCTGTCGCGCACCACCCACTTCCTGCTTTATCTGTGCCTGCTGCTGGTGCCGCTGCTCGGCTGGATCAACGCATCGTCGCGCGGCTGGACGGTGCGCCTCGCCGGTGCATTGCCGCTGCCCGCGTTGAGCCGAACCGGCTCGTCGTTCGGTCACGCGATGGGCGACGTGCACGGCGTGCTCGCCTGGGTGTTGTTTGCGCTGATCGCGTTGCACATCGCCGCCGCGCTGTTCCATCAGTTCATTCTGAAAGATCGGGTATTGCAGCGGATGCTGCCCGAGGCCGGCGCGTCGCGGAACCCGGCGCGCGATCGCTAGGCGGGTGCCGCGATGAAGCGCGCAGGCCGGAGCAACTTATCGGAGCAGCCCGCCTGCGCGGCCCGCGAAAATAGCCGCGCCGCCGCGGAACCACGCCGTGAATTCCTGCGCAGGACGGCAGGCTCGGTGGGCGCATCGCTAGCCGCGATCGTGCTGCCCACGTGGCTGCGCGAAGCGCTGGCCGCCCCGGCAAAAACCGCGACCGGCACGCTCGACGATGTCGAACACATCGTGATCTTCACGCAGGAAAACCGCTCGCTCACCGCGGGCGCGTAATCGTCCGCGGAGCTGTTGCGCCAGCAGACGTCGGACCAAGGTCTGATTGCCCACCCCAACGTTTGCGTATCTGATAGTCCAGAAAGGCCCCGGCTCCATCCGCGCGGGTCGCAAACCGCCGCTCGCCCCGCGCGCTCGCCATCATGGACTGGAATCGCTGGTACAGCCTGAAGAGCTACCTCAGATCGTCGCTATGGACAGTGCCGCTGATCGCGGTCGCGATCTACGCGCTCATCAAACCGCTGACCGAACTGCTCGGCCGCTGGATGATCGGGCAACAGCTGCTCGATCCCAAAACCGGCTTTTTCGGGCTCTCGATGACCGGCGCCCGCTCGCTCGTCGGCGACATCGTATCCGCCGATCTCGCGTTTCTCGTGTTCACGTTCGGCTCGCTGCTGGTCGCGATCCAGGTCGCCGGCGGCCAGTACACGCCGCGTATCATCGCGACCACGCTGCTGCGCGATAACGTGATCCGCGGCACGTCCGGCCTGTTCGTCTTCGCGCTGCTGTTCGCGAACCGGACCCTCGCGTGGATGGGCGAGGAACAGGTCCATCAGCTGCAGGTGTTTCTTGCCGCGCTGTTCGGTTTCGCGTCGGTCGTCGCGTTCCTGTTCCTGATCGACTACGCGGCGCGCTTCCTGCGGCCGGTCAGCCTCGTCGCCCGGGTCGGCGCGCTCGGCATCGCGGTGATCGAAAGCGTCTACCCGGCGCCGGCCACCGGCCGCATCGCGGCGCCGAAAGCCGCCGGCGAACTGCGCGTGCCCGATCGCATCGTGCGCCATCGCGGCAAATCCGGCATCGTGCTGGCGGTGAATCTGAAACGGCTGGTCGCCAAGGGACGGCGCACCGGTTCGGTGATCGAGCTGGTGCCGCAAGTCGGCGATTTCGTCGCGGTCGGCGAGCCGCTGTTCTATCTGTACGGCAACGCCGACGCCATCGATGAAAACCGGCTGCGCACGCTGGTGGCGCTCGGCACCGAACGCACGATGGAACAGGACCCGATGTTCGCGTTCCGGATTCTCGTCGACATCGCGCTGAAGGCGCTGTCCGCGGCGATCAACGATCCGACCACCGCGGTCCTCGCGATCGACCAGTTGCAGCGGCTGTTGAGCGTGGTCGGCAAACGCTCGCTGTACCTCGAAGAAATCGAGGACTCGTCGGGACAGGTGCGGGTGATATTTCGGACACCCAACTGGGAAAACTACGTGCACATCAGTTTCCGCGAGATTCGCCAGTACGGCGCGGGCAGCATCCAGATCGCGCGGCGGTTGCGCGCGGCGATCGAGAACCTGCTGCAAAGCCTGCCCGAACATCGCCATCACGCTCTGCGCGTCGAACTGGACCTGCTCGATCGCGTGATCGATAAGCAGCATCTATTTCCAGAAGACCGGGCGCTCGCCCGCATTGCCGACTCGCAAGGCCTCGGCGGTTCGGTGACCTCGTCGGCCGGCGACTAGCGGTGATTCGGAGAACAGATCATGCGCAAACTGATCATGGGCATCGTGGAGTTCCGCGAAAAGATGCTGCCGCAATACGCGCAGCAGTTCAGCAAACTGGCGCTCGCGCAGACCCCGGACGCGCTGTTCGTCACCTGCTCGGACAGCCGGGTCGTGCCCGACCTGCTGGCGTCGACCCATCCGGGCGACCTGTTTACGATGCGCAACGTCGGCAACCTGATCCCGCCCGCGACCGCCGAAGGCATCTCCACCGGCGACGTCTCCGAAGCCAGCGCGATCGAATACGCGGTGCTGGTGCTGAAAGTCGCGAACATCGTCGTCTGCGGTCATTCCGAATGCGGCGCGATGAAGGCGGTGTATTCGCGCGGCGCCAAACTGAAAGCGCCGAACCTCGACAGATGGCTGTGTCACGCGAATAACGCGGCGTTCCGGCTCGACCAGGAAGGCCCGCTCGACGCGACGCTCAAACCGCACGATCAACTGTCGCAACTGAACGTGCTGGTGCAGCTCGAGCATCTGATGACCTACCCGATCGTGCGCCAGCAGGTCACGGCCGGCGCGCTCGTGCTGAGCGGCTGGTGGTTCGACATCGCGACCGGCGCGATGTACGCGTATGAGCGCGGCAGCCGCTCGTTCGAAGTGATCGACCGCGCAATGGCCGAGCGGATGATCGCGCGGCTGGCCGCGCGGGCGCGCTAACCGGCGCGCTTGTGCCGGTCGCCGCGACGACGATAAAATCGCGTCCCGCCGAAAATAAGATGAGCAGCAATATGAACGAGACATCGAGCGGCGACGCGCAAGTATTCAGCGGCCAGACCTTCAACCGCGACGAGTTGGCCCGCCCGCTGCGCCAATGCGGCGACGAACCGTCTTTCGAGCACTGCGATTTCGACGGCGCGGACCTGTCGAACCTCGACTTTCGCGCCGCCCGCTTCACCCGTTGCAGCTTCGAGCAAACCCGCTTCGAGCACTGCGACCTCGCGCGCAGCCAATGGGTGTCGTGCAAAGGCGCGGCGGCCAAATTCCGCTACAGCAACGCGAGCGACGCCCGCTTCAGCCGCAGCGATCTGAACAATACCGACTGGACCGGCGCGCGGCTGTCATCCACGGTATTTACCGAGGTGAAGCTGACCGGCGCGCGCTTCGTCGATGCCCGCACGCTCGGGCTGACCTTTCAGGATTCGCTGCTGGTCGGCGCGAACCTGAAGGGTCTGTCGTTTCGCAAACAGACGTTGGAATCGATCAATTTCTCCGACGCCGATCTGACCGAGTGCGACTTTCGCGACGCGGTATTCGACGGCGGCAGCCTGCGCAACGTGCGGCTGCGCGACACCCGCTTCGACGGCGCCGATCTGCGTTCGGCCGAACTGAGCGGGATCCGCTTGGCCGACGTGCTGCAGCATCTGAAAGGCGCGATCCTGTCGGTCGAGCAGGCGGTGATGCTGATCGGTGACTGCGGGGTGCGGGTGCTGTGACCGCGCGCGCAATGCGTTGAGTCGCAACGGGAAGGCCGGCCCACGCCGGCCTTCGCGCCATCAGGACAACGCCTGCCCGCGCGTCTCGCGCATGAAGAACAGCACGATCAGCGCGGCCAGCAGGAAGAAGCCGGCGGTCGCGCCGAGCGCGGTGGCCACGTTGCCGTTGCGCGACAGCAGCCCGACGGCGGCCGGCGCGAGCGCGCTGGTGGCCCGCCCGGTGTTGTAGATGAAGCCTTGCGCGGTCGCCCGCACGTGGGTCGGAAACATCTCCGCGAAGGTCGGCGCGAAGCCGCTATAGAAACCCGTGCCGAAGAACGCGACGACCGGGCCGAACAGCAGCAGCAACAGCGGCGACGTAATCGACACATACAGCGGCACCGCCGCCGCCGACAGCAGGAAAAACAGCAGGAACGCGAGCCGCCGGCCGATCCGGTCAGCCAGATAGCCGAACACGATGAAGCCCACGCCGGCGCCGAGCTGCATCACGACGATCCAGCTGGTCGAATGCACCAGGTCGAAGCCGCGGCCGCCCTGCGCGACCGGCGTCGACAGATACGTCGGAATCCACGTGAACAAGCCCCAGTAGCCGCACATCGCCGCGGCGGTGAACGCGAGCCCGACGATCGTGCTGCGCGCATACGGCCCGAACAACGTGGCCAGCGTCGCGCCGAGCGACAGCCGCTCGCGCTGCTCGCGCCAGATCTGCGGTTCCTCCACATGGCGGCGCACCCAGAACGCGAGCAGCGTCGGCACGAGACCCACCGCGAACACCCAGCGCCAGCCGAAGTGCGGCAGCACCAGCGCCGCCGCGACCGCGGCCAGCGCATAGCCGACCGCGAACGAGCTCTGCACCCACGCCATCACCTTCGCGCGATGCCTGGCCGGCCACGTTTCGGTGATCAGCGCCGCGCCCGCCGACCATTCGCCGCCGATCCCAAGGCCGAGCAACAGACGGAACACCAGCAGTTGCCCGACCGAGCCCGCGAAGCCGCACAACGCGGTGCCGATCGAGTAACACAGAATGCTCAGCATCAACGAACGGGTGCGGCCGATGCGGTCGGCCAGATAACCGAACACCAGCCCGCCGATCGCGGTGGACACCAGCGTCAGCGACGCGATCACACCGGCCACGCCCTTGTCGAAATGCAGATCGACGCTGATTTCGCGGATCACCATCGCGAACAGCATCAGATCCATGATGTCGAGCATCCAGCCGATATACGCGGAGCCGAACGCGCGCCACTGCGCGCGGGTCGCGCCCCGGTACCACGGTTGCCCGGCCGGGGCCGCCCTCGTCACTGCGCTCGCCGCTCTGTCCATTCGCCGTCTCCTTCCCGGTCACCCGGAATCTTCGTCGTATCGATGATCGATACGATGCTAAATGATTATGGATCCGATATTAACAGGGCATTTTTATGCGCGGGCTTGTGGTAAACCATAAATAGATCATCGTGTATCGATAGTCGATACTAGTCACCATGACTCGTTCCTATCCCTGTTCAAGGAGGCTAGCCCTGTGAAGCACTATCAATTGCGTCTGTATGAGGACGTCATCGCGCCGAACCATCCGCCGGTTTATCTGCCGTCCGCCCGACGCGCGCTGTATGTCGTGAACGGCGACGTCACGATCGAATTCGGCGACGGCGCGCAGCATCAACGCGCCGACGGCGCGTGGCTCGGCGAAGACGATCTCGCGCTGCTCGCCGGTGCCGAAGGGGTCACGTTGTGGCGTTGGGAACTGGTGTCGGGCGAAGCGGCATCGGCCGGAGAAATCAGTTCGGCGCCCGGCGCGCGCTCCACCTTGAAGATCGACGCGCCGGTCGAGCTGGAGCCGCGCCAGCGCTGGCTGATGCGTTGCGACAAGGTACAATTTCCGCCCGGCGGCGTCGCGCATACGCACGTGCATCAGGGCCCGGGCGTGCGCTGCACGCTGGAAGGCGAAATCACCATCGAAACGCTCGGCGACTCGCATACCCACGGACCCGGTTCCGCCTGGCTGGAGCTCGGTCACGCACCGGTGCTCGCGCCCACCACCGAGGCGCGCGCAACCACGTTCATCCGCTGCTTCATCCTGCCTCGTGCGTGCCGCGGACGCAGTTCGATCCGCTACGTGCAGCCCGAGGACGCCGGCAAGAACAAACCGCAGCGCTATCACGTGTTCGGCGAGCGTTTCATCACGCTCGATTAAGCGACGCAACGTGCCACGCCGCGTGAGCCAACCAGAGGACTGCAAGTGAAAAGAACCGGCCGCGATACGCCCGACGACACCGCTCTCGCCGATGAAACCCAGACCCACGTGAGCGGCGCGGTCGGCGACGAACTCAACACGTCGTCGACCTCCGTGATTTCGCTACGGATTCTCGAACTGCTGGCCGAGCGCGACGCCGAATGCGGCGTCACGCATCTGGCCGACGCGCTCGGCGTGCCGAAGGCACGCGTGCACCGCCATCTGACCTCGCTGCGCCAGGAAGGCTACGTGGTGCAGAACGCGCGCACCAGCCGCTACCGGATCGGCTGGCGGCTCTTTCTGCTCGGTCAGAAGCTGGTGCGGCAGTTCGACGTGATCAGCCTCGCGCGGCCGATCATGGAAGAGCTGCGCGACGCGGTCGGCCAGACCATCGTGATCAGCTCGTTCACGGACAGCGACGTGGTCGTGCTCGATATCGTGCGCGGCCGCAGTCCGCTGGAGATCCTGCTGCATCCGGGCACGCAGTTCCGCCTGCATACCGTCGCGCAAGGCAAGATCGCGCTCGCATACGGGCCGGCCGAACGGCGCGAAGCCGCGCTCGCGGCGCCGCTCGAAGCGTGCACGCCGCATACGATCACCGACCCGATGCGGCTGTCGCACGAACTCGCGCTGGTGCGCGAGCGCGGCTGGGCGGATGCGCCCGAAGAAGTGTTCCTGGGAGTCAATGCGCTGGCCGCGCCGATCCGGCAAGGCGACGGCTCATTGTTCGGCGCGCTGGCGATCGTCGGCTCGATTCACTACCTGCCGGCCCACGCGAATCCGCAGACCGTCGCGGCGCTGACCGACGCGGCCCGCAAGGTGTCGCAACTGCTCGGCGGCGCGCAGCCGAAGTAAGGTCAGCCGCCAAGCGGCATACGGCGGTCGCGCGCGCCGCCGTCCTCAAGTCCTCAAGTCCTCAGGTCCTCAGGTCCTCAGGTCCTCAGGTCCTCAGGTCCTCAGGTCCTCAGGTCCTCAGGTCCCAAAGTCCCAAAGTCCCCAAGTCCCCAAGTCCCCAAGTCCTCAGCGTCGCGCGCTACACCCAGACATTCGAACATTCAAACGCCCAACACGCTCAAACGTGCCCGAGCACCCGCCACCACAGCGGCCCGATCACCAGCAGCACCGCCATATAGATCAGGCTCATCAGAAAGCCCGCCTTCCACCAGCGCCCTTGCGACACATAGCCGGCGCCGAACATCACCGGACCGGAGCCGATCCCGTACTGGGTCAGGCAGCCATTCAGGTTGCTGATGATGCCGAGCGCGACCGCCGCGGTGAACGGCGGAATTCCGGCGGCCACCATCAGCGCGAGCGACAGCGGAAACAGCGCGCTGATATGCGCGGTCGCGCTCGCGAAGAAATAGTGGATGTAGAAGTAGATCGCCGCGACCAGCATGTACACCGCGAGCGGCGGGAAGCCCTCCAGATGCGCGCCGAATTCCTTGCCGAACCACGCGACCATCCCGTACTCGTTGAGCTTGGACGCGAGCATGATCAGCAGCCCGATCCAGATCATCGTGTCCCATGCCGATTTCTCGTTCAGCGCATCCTGCCAGGTGAGCACACCGGTGATGAACAGCAGCGACACGCCGAGCGCCGCCGCGAGCGTCGCGCCGATGTTGAACTGCTCGCCGAACACCCACAGCACCAGCAGCGCAACGAAGATCACCGCCATCAGAATTTCGTTGACGGAGATCGGCCCCATCGCGGTGAGTTCGCGCTGCGCGAGCGTGATCGCGTCGGGCGTATTGCGGATCTGCGGCGGCGCGATCCACATCATCGCGAGCGGAATCAGC
Organism: Burkholderia sp. SRS-W-2-2016; assembly: GCF_001931485.1. Taxonomy (GTDB): domain Bacteria; phylum Pseudomonadota; class Gammaproteobacteria; order Burkholderiales; family Burkholderiaceae; genus Paraburkholderia. The sequence continues at coordinate 132,806 of NZ_MSDV01000026.1, forward strand.
GCGAGACACAGCAGGCCCGGCACCGACGCGGCCACCGCCCAGTCGAGCCAGCTGATCGTCACCCCCTGGTCGGCGGCCAGTTTGACCGCGAGCGGATTGCCCGCCATCGACGTGATGAACATCCCGGCCGCGACGATGTTCGCGTGGAACGCGCACAGAATCAGATAGGTGCCCACCTTGCCGCGCGATTCGGGGTCGTCGGCGTGACTGCCGAGCACCTCCGAGATCGAACGGGTGATCGGCAGCATCACGCCGCCGGCGCGCGCGGTGATGCTCGGCATCGCCGGCGAAATAGCCAGCTCGGTCAGCACCAGCCCGTAACCGAGCCCGATCGTGCGTTTGCCGAGCAGCCGCATGAACAGCAGCGCGACGCGCCGCCCCAGCCCGGTCTTGATCACGCCGCGCGAGATGAAAAACGCCAGCATCACGAGCCACACCAGATCGGTGCCGGTCGAGCGCGTGACGTCGGCGAAGGTCAGCACGTCGAGCAGCACGCCGGCCGTCGCGCCGATGATCGCGACGACCGCCATCGGCAGCGGCGCGGTCATGATCCCGGCGATGGTCGCGACGAACACCGCGAACATGTGCCATGCCTTCGGCGGCAAGCCATCGGGCGGAGGCAGCAGCCACAGCACGACGCCGATGGCGATCGGCACCAGGTATTTCCACGCGTTCGCGAACCTGCCGGGCGCCGGCGGCGAGCTCGGCGGCGAGTTCGGGGGCGGTGAAGTCTTCGCGGGGGTTGGAGCCATATGCACCTCGTCGCGCCGCGCTCGGCGCCTTGGTCGTGGTGGGTGGTGGGTCGTGGGGATGTCGTGGCGGCGATGCCCGGGCGCTCAGGTGCCGCCCAGTAGGTTGCCGGTTGCTTCCTTGACGATCAGCGCGCTGCGCCGCAACGCTTCCTGCTCGCCGGCATCGAGCGCCGGCGGCGCCAGCAGACGCGCGCCACGGCCATTGATCGCCATCGGCAGCGACAGGCACACGTCGGGCACGCCTTCCACTTCGCTGTGCACGGTGCCGACCGTCAGGATCAGGTCGGTGTTATGCACGATGGCTTCGCAAATCCGCCCGATCGCGCTGGCGATTCCGTAGTGCGTAGCGCCCTTGCCTTCCTTGATCAGCTTGGCCGCCTCGTGCACCGAGCGCAGGATCAGATCGCGGCTCGCGGGGCCGAGCTCCTTGCCGCTGCGCGACAGAAACACTTCGAGCGGCATCCCGCACACCGCCGCGCCCGACCACGCGATCAGCGCGGATTCGCCGTGCTCGCCGAGCACATAAGCATGGATTGCCGGCGCGACCACGCCGAGCCGCTCGGACAGCAGCGAGCGCAGACGGCCGGTGTCGAGCGAGGTGCCGGTGCTGATTACGCGCTCCGGCGCGCAGCGCAGCCGGTCGAAGATCACGCCGGTCAGTACGTCGCAGGGATTGGTCGCGACCAGGTAGATCGCGTCGGGCGCGATCGGCGCGGTGCGCTCGACGATCTCCAGCGCGATCCGCGCATTGGTGCGGGCGAGGTCGAGGCGGGTCTGGCCGGGTTTCACGCCGACCCCGGCGGTGATCACGATGATGTCGGCGTCGTGCGCGTGCTCGTAGTCGCCGGCGACGAAGCCGCTGTGCCCCCAGAAGGCGGCCGCGTGAGCGAGGTCGAGTACCTGTCCTTCCGCGCGTATCCGCTCCAGGTCGATGATGACGATCTCGGCGCTCGGCACGGCCGCGGCGATAAACAGCGCCGCGGAGCCGCCGACCAGACCTGCGCCGACCATGACGATTTTCGGTTGCCGCATCGCATGCCTCCGTCTTGTCTGGCCCTAATCATGCCCGAACCGCCGCGCGATGTCTGCTCCCGTCGTGGTGCGAACGGCGATGCGAACGGCGCTGCGAAGGGCGGTGCAAACGGCGGTGCGAAGGGAGTGCGAACAGGACTGCGAGCCGGATGCCCGCGCCATTCGCGCCGCTCCGCATGTATCGGACCAAGGTCTTATTGCACGAACGTGCCGGTCAGCCCAGATTGGTGCATGAAACTCGACGCGTCGCGCCCTGTGCGGCGACGTCAGCCGACTCCCCCGAGTTCGCGTAGTGGTTAACAAGCCGACAAGGTTAAGAAGCTTGAGAGGTTAAGGGGAGCCTGCACATATCGAGTCGCGGAATCAGGTCGCCGAGCCATCGCATCGCGCACGAAGTTCGGCGGCCATCCCGGTGTTGCGCGCGGCCCTGAGACTATCCATGTCCGATTCGACCTCCGCTCACGGTTCCCCGGCCGCCTCCGGCGCGGCCGCCCCCGTCTCCGCGAACAAGCTGCGACTCGGCGCGTTGACCGCGCTGGTCGTCGGCTCGATGGTCGGCGGCGGGATCTTCTCGTTGCCGCAGAACATGGCGGTCAGCGCCGACGCCGGCGCGGTCGTGATCGGCTGGGCGATCACCGCGGTCGGCATGCTGGCGCTCGCGTTCGTGTTCCAGGCGCTCGCCAACCGCAAGCCCGATCTCGACGGCGGCGTCTACGCATATGCGAAAGCCGGCTTCGGCGACTTCATGGGCTTCGGCTCGGCCTGGGGCTACTGGATCAGCGCGTGGCTCGGCAACGTCGGTTACTTCGTGCTGCTATTCAGTACCGCGGGCTTTTTCTTCCCGGTGTTCGGCGAAGGCAATACGCCGATCGCGATCGTGTGCTCGTCGGTGCTGCTGTGGAGCGTGCACTTTCTCGTGCTGCGCGGCATCAAGGAAGCGGCGGCCGTCAACGTGATCACGACGATCGCGAAGATGGTGCCGTTGTGCGTGTTCATCCTGATCTGCGTGTTCGCGTTCAAGTGGTCGACGTTCTCGTCGGACGTCTGGGGCCTGCAGAATCCGAAGCTCGGCAGCGTCGGCAGCCAGGTGCGCAACATGATGCTGGTCACAGTGTGGGTGTTCATCGGCATCGAAGGCGCGAGCGTGTTTTCCGGGCGCGCCGAAAAGCGCAGCGACGTCGGCAAGGCGACCGTGATCGGCTTCGTCGGCGTGCTGCTGCTATTGGTGCTGGTGAACCTGCTGTCGCTCGGCGTGATGAAGCAGCCCGAACTCGCGGCGCTGAAAAATCCGTCGATGGCCGGCGTGCTCGAACGGGTGGTCGGCCACTGGGGCGCGGTGCTGATCAGCGTCGGCCTCGTGATTTCGCTGGCCGGCGCGCTGCTGTCGTGGGTGCTGCTGTGCGCGGAGATCATCTTCTCGGCGTCGCGCGACCACACGATGCCGGCGTTCCTGCGCAAGGAGAACGCGAACCACGTGCCGGCCAACGCGCTGTGGCTGACCAACGGGATGATCCAGCTGTTCCTGATCGTCACGCTGTTTTCCAAAGGCACCTATCTGTCGCTGATCTATCTGGCGACCTCGATGATCCTCGTGCCGTACTTCTGGTCGGCCGCCTACGCGCTGCTGCTCGCGGTGCGCGGCGAGACCTACGAGGACGGCCGCGAGCGCGGCAAGGACCTGCTGATCGCGGGAATCGCGGTCGTGTATGCGCTGTGGCTGCTGTACGCGGGCGGCGTCAAATACGTGCTGCTGTCGGCGCTGCTGTACGCGCCGGGCGTGCTGCTGTTTGCGAAGGCCAAACGCGAGGCCGGCAAACCGATCTTCACCGGGATCGAAACCGTCGTGTTCGCGGCGGTGATCATCGCGGCGCTGATCGCCGCTTTCGGTCTGTACAAAGGATTTCTGACCCTCTGATTCGAGGAGAAAAGCATGAGCACGGAAACGGCGAGTTTTGGCGTACATTCCGAAGCCGGCAAGCTGCGCAAGGTGATGGTGTGCGCGCCAGGGCTCGCGCATCAGCGCCTGACGCCCAGCAATTGCGACGAGCTGCTGTTCGACGATGTGATCTGGGTCAGCCAGGCCAAGCGCGATCACTTCGACTTCGTCACCAAGATGCGCGAGCGCGGCGTCGACGTGGTCGAGATGCACAACCTGCTGACCGAAACCGTGCGCGTGCCCGAAGCGCTGAAGTGGATTCTCGACCGCAAGATCCGCGAGAACACGGTCGGCGTGACGCTCGCCGGCGAGGTGCGCTCGTGGCTCGAAGGACTGGAGCCGAGGCGAATCGCCGAGTTCCTGATCGGCGGCGTGGCGGCCGAGGATATCCCCGATACCAGCGAAACCAACACGCTGAAGATGTTCCGCGACTACCTCGGCTATTCGAGCTTCGTGCTGCCGCCGCTGCCCAATACACTGTTCACGCGCGACACCACCTGCTGGATCTACGGCGGCGTGTCGCTCAATCCGATGTACTGGCCGGCGCGCCGCCAGGAAACGCTGTTGGCCACCGCGATCTACAAGTTCCATCCGGACTTCGCCGGCAAGAACTTCGAAGTCTGGTACGGCGACCCGGATCTCGACCACGGCAACGCGACGCTCGAAGGCGGCGACGTGATGCCGATCGGCAACGGCACCGTGCTGGTCGGCATGGGCGAGCGCAGCAGTCGTCACGCGATCGGCCAGCTCGCGCAGCAGCTGTTCGCGCGCGGCGGCGCCGAGCGCGTGATCGTGGCCGGCCTGCCGAAGTCGCGCGCGGCGATGCACCTGGATACCGTGTTCAGCTTCTGCGACCGCGACCTCGTGACGATCTTCCCGGAAGTGGTCAAGGAGATCGTGCCGTTCACCGTGCGCCCCGACGACAGCCCGACGAAGCTCAGCCTGCGGCGCGAGGACAAGCCGTTCGTCGACGTGGTCGGCGAAGCGCTGGGGCTGCCGAAGCTGCGCGTCGTCGAAACCGGCGGCAATGCGTTCGCGGCCGAGCGCGAGCAATGGGACGACGGCAACAACGTGGTCTGCATCGAACCCGGCGTGGTGATCAGCTATGACCGCAATACCTATACGAACACGTTGCTGCGCAAGGCGGGCGTCGAGGTGATCACGATCACCGCCGGCGAACTGGGGCGCGGGCGCGGCGGCGGCCACTGTATGACGTGCCCGATCATCCGCGACCCGGTAGACTACTGATCGCATCGCCCGCCGAATTCAGCGCAGTCTTCCCGAACCTGCATTGGAGAACCGACATGGCATTCAACCTGCGCAACCGCAGCCTGCTGAGCCTGATGCATCACTCCACCCGCGAATTGCGTTACCTGCTCGACCTGTCGCGCGACCTGAAGCGCGCGAAGTACACCGGCACCGAGCAGCAGCATCTGAAAGGCAAGAACATCGCGTTGATCTTCGAGAAGACCTCGACCCGCACGCGCTGCGCGTTCGAAGTCGCCGCGTACGATCAGGGCGCCAACGTCACCTACATCGATCCGCACTCGTCCCAGATCGGCCATAAGGAAAGCATGAAGGACACCGCCCGCGTGCTCGGGCGGATGTACGACGCGATCGAATACCGGGGCTTCAGTCAGGAGATCGTCGAGGACCTCGCGAAATTCGCCGGCGTGCCGGTGTTCAACGGGCTCACCGACGAATACCACCCCACCCAGATGCTGGCCGACGTGCTGACCATGCGCGAGAGCACCGACAAGCCGCTGACCCAGATCAGCTACGCGTATCTCGGCGACGCGCGCAACAACATGGGTAATTCGCTGCTGCTGATCGGCGCGAAGCTCGGCATGGACGTGCGGATCGCGGCGCCGAAAAGCCTGTGGCCGTCGGAAGAGCACATCGCCGCGTGCCGAAAGTTCGCTGACGAAAGCGGCTCGCGCATGCTGCTGACCGAAGACCCGAAGGAAGCGGTCAAGGGCACCGACTTCGTGCATACGGACGTGTGGGTGTCGATGGGCGAACCGGTCGAGGCCTGGGGCGAACGGATCGCCCAGTTGCTGCCGTATCAGGTCAACATGGAGATCATGAAGTCGATCGGCAATCCGCAGGCCAAGTTCATGCACTGCCTGCCCGCGTTCCATAACAGCGAGACCACGGTCGGCAAGCAGATCGCCGAGAAATATCCGAACCTGGCGAACGGCGTCGAGGTGACCGAAGAGGTGTTCGAATCGCCGCTGAATCTCGCGTTCGAACAGGCCGAAAACCGGATGCATACGATCAAGGCCATCCTCGTCTCGACGCTCGCCGATCTGTAAGGATCACGAAGCGGGTTCCGGCCGCGTGCGCGTGGCGTGGCGCCCTGCATGGGGCGGCCGCCGCGCGTCACGCGGCCCGTCACGTCTGCACTGCGAAAGGGGTAAATCATGCGAATGGTGATTGCGCTCGGCGGCAACGCGTTGCTGCGCCGCGGCGAACCGATGACCGCCGAGAACCAGCGCGACAACGTCCGGCTCGCGGCCGAACAGATCGCGCAGATTGCTGCGGACAACGAACTGGTGATCGCGCACGGCAACGGGCCGCAGGTCGGTCTGCTGGCGTTGCAGGGCGCCGCCTACAAGGACGTGCCCGGCTATCCGCTCGACGTGCTCGATGCGCAGACCGAGGGGATGATCGGCTACGTGATCGAACAGGAACTGGGCAATCTGCTGCCGTACGAGGTGCCGTTCGCGACGATCCTGACCCAGGTCGAAGTGGACGCGAACGACCCCGCGTTCCAGAACCCCACCAAGCCGATCGGCCCGGTGTATCCGCAGGAGGAAGCGCAACGTCTCGCGGCCGAGAAAGGCTGGAGCATCGCGCCCGATGGCGACATGTTCCGCCGCGTGGTGGCAAGCCCGCGCCCGAAGCACATCTTCGAGATCCGGCCGGTGAAATGGCTGCTCGAGCACGGCACGATCGTGATCTGCGCGGGCGGCGGCGGCATTCCGACGATGTACGACAAAGACCACAAGAAGCTGCACGGCGTCGAGGCGGTGATCGACAAGGACGCATGCGCGGCATTGCTCGCGCAGGAGCTCGACGCGGACCTGCTGCTGATCGCGACCGACGTGAACGCCGCGTATGTCGAGTGGAACAAGCCCGGTCAGAAAGCGATCGCGCAGGCGCACCCGGACGAGCTGGAGAAGCTCGGCTTCGCGGCCGGCTCGATGGGTCCGAAGGTGATGGCCGCCTGCGAATTCGCGCGCAATACCGGCCGCGACGCGGTGATCGGCGCGCTGCCCGACATCGTCGCGATTACGAATAACGCAGCGGGCACCCGGGTCAGCACCGCGCAGCCGGGGATTCGCTACTACCCGTAGCACGCCGCCGCCCGCCCGCGCCCGGCGCGATGGGCGGCGCGAGCGTGTGAGCGTTCAGTCCCGGCGGGACCGGCCGGGCCGCGGCAAGCCGTTCATGCGCGGGGAGAGATCGCATGGCACAGCAACAGCACAAGATGAACGTCGTGCAACTGACGTTCATCGTCGCGGTGAACATGATGGGCTCCGGCATCATCATGCTGCCCACCAATATGGCGCGGGTCGGCGCGATCTCGCTGCTGTCGTGGCTGGTCACCGCGGTCGGCTCGATGGCGATCGCGTACGGCTTCGCGCAGGCCGGCATCCTCAACCAGCGCGAAGGCGGAATGGCCGCGTATGCCGAGGACGCGTACGGGCGCTCCGGTTACTTCCAGGTGTTCTTCCTGTACTTCCTTTCGGTGGCGATCGCGAACGTCGCGGTCGCGAGTTCGGCGCTCGGCTATCTGGCGGCGTTCGTGCCCGCGCTGACCGCATCGCCGCTCAATACCTGCATCGGCGTGATCGCGCTGCTGTGGCTGACCACAGCGGCCAATTTCGGCGGCCCGCGGCTCACCGGCCGGATCGGCTCGATTACCGTGTGGGGCGTGATCCTGCCGGTCGGCTTCATCTCCCTGTTCGGCTGGTTCTGGTTCAAAGGCGCGACCTTCGAGCAGGCGTGGAATCCGAATGGCCTCAGTCTGCTGCACGGGATGGGTTCGAGCATCTCGCTGACGCTGTGGGCGTTCCTGGGGATGGAATCGGCGGTGCAGAATTCGTCGGCGGTCGAGAACCCGAAACGCGACGTGCCGCTCGCCTGCCTGTTCGGCACGCTCGGCGCGGCCGTGATCTACGTGCTCTCGACGTGGGTGATTCAGGGCATCGTGCCGAACGCCGAGCTGGCGAAATCGACCGGGCCGTTCGGGCTCGCGTACGCGAAGATGATCGGTCCGCTCGCCGGCCATGTCGTGATGGCGCTGGCGGTGCTCGCCTGCGTCGGCTCGTTGCTCGGCTGGCAATTCACGCTCGCGCAAACCGCGAAGGACGCCGCCGACAACCAGCTGTTCCCCGCCGTCTTCAGCAAGGTCACGCCGAGCGGCGCGCCGCTCGCGGGGATGGTGATGATGTGCATCGTGCAGTCGCTGATGGCGCTGTCGACGATCAGTCCGAACCTGAGCGAACAGTTCGCGGCGCTCGTCAATCTGGCGGTCGTCACCAACGTGGTGCCCTACATTATTTCGCTGTCCGCACTGTTCGTGATGATGCGCGACGCCGGCACGCCCGCGCGCGTCTATCTGCGCAACGCGCTCGTCACCGTGGTCGCGCTCGTCTATTCGATCTACGCGCTGTACGCGTCGGGCAAGGATGCGGTGCTCGGCGGGATGCTGGTGATCGCGCTCGGTTACGTCGTGTATGGGCTGATCGCCGCGCGCGCGGCCGCGCAACCGGCGGCGCGCCGTCCCGGTGCCGCCGCGGCCGGTCCGGCCGCGCTGCTGATCCTGCTCGGCGCGCTCGCGCTGGCCGGCTCCAATCGCGCGCATGCGGCGGCGCCTGGCGTTGCGGCTGCCGGTGCGAATACGTCTGCGCTCGCGCGCATCAGACAAACGGCGACCGTGCGGCTCGGCTTTATCGATGCCGCGCAGCCGTTCGCATGGCGCGACGCCGCCGGGCAGCCGACCGGCTACACGATCGCGCTGTGCCGCAAGATCGTCGATGCGCTGCACGGCGAACCGGGGATGCCGAAGCTCGCGCTGCAATGGGTGCCGCTTGCGCTGGAAGATCGCAAAAGCGCGCTCGAAAGCCGCCGCGTCGATCTGCTGTGCGGCACCTACGACACGCTGGCCGCGCGCCGCCAGGCGAGCTTCTCGATTCCCGTCTATCCGGGCGGGATCGGCGTGCTGGTGCGCCGCGACTCGTCGCAAGGGCTCAGGGATCTGCTGAACGGCACGCGCAGCGCGCTGCTGTGGCGCGGCGCGCCGTCACAGATCCTGTCGCAACAGACGATCGCCGTGATCGCGGGCGCCGAAGCCGAAGCGTGGGTGCGCAAGCGGCTGAACGAATTGCATATCGACGCGCGCTTGGTCACGGTGCAGGACGTCACGGCGGGGGTGGCGAGCGTCGTCGACCGGCGGGTCAACGCGTTTTTTGCGGAGCGGGCGTTGCTGGTCTCGCTCGCCCGCACGAGTCCGGCGGCGGACCAGTTGCTGGTGCTGGAACGGCGCTTTACCGATGCGTCGATTGCGATCGGCGTGGCGCGCGGCGACGACGATCTGCGGCTGATCGTCGACCGCACGCTCAGCGAGCTGTTCGTGTCGCCCGATCTGAACAACCTGTATAGCCGCTGGTTCGGGCCGATGGATGCGCGCACCCGGGCGTTTTTCCGTCAAAGCGCGATCGCGCCGGGTTAGCGCTCGTCGGCGCTTCTCGCACCGGACGCTCGCCGCCTGCCCCGGGCTACGCGGCCGGCATTCCTGGCATTCCCGGCATTCCCGGCATTCCTGGCATTCCCGGCATTCCCGGCATTCCCGGCATTCCCTACGTGCCCTACGTTCCCTACGTTCCCTGCGTTCCAGCACTCGCACCATGCGGCCCCGCATCGTGCAAAAACGCGTCGATCACATCATCCACCCCCACCCGCCGCCCCAACGCGCCGACCTGCTGTTCGAGCCCCTCGGCGCGCAGGATGTCTCGCGCGCCGGCGTGAGCGGCGACGATCCGCAGCCGCATCCCCGCTTTGACCAGATCGGCGTGCAGCGTCGCGAGCATCCGCGCGCCGGCGAGATCGACCGCGGGCGAGCTGGACAGATCGCAGATCACGAGCCCGAGCGGCGCCGCGCTCGCGCGTATTTGCTGCCACACCGCCGCGCGCACGTTGTCGCAATTGAAATAGAACAGCGAAGACTCGACCCGGAAAATCAGCACGCCCGGCACCGCTTCGTTCTCCGGATGACGTTCGATATCCGAATAGCGGTGCGTGCCCGGAATGCGCCCGAGAACCGCCACGTGCGGATGCGCGGCACGCGTGATCAGCAGCAGCATCGACGCGAGCACCGCGAAAATCACGCCCTTCAGAATGCCGAGCAGCAATACCGCGGCGAACGCGACCAGCGAGACGAAAAACTCGGAGCGGCTCACCCGCCATACATGCCGCAACGCGCGCACATCGACGAGCCCTTTGACCGCCACCAGCACGATCGCCGCGAGCACGACGTTAGGCAGGTTCGCGAGCAGACCGGTCAGGAACAGCAGGCACAACCCGATCGCCACCGACGCGAACACCAGCGCGAGCGGCGTGCGCGCGCCGGCCTTGTCGTTGACCGACGACTGCGACAGCCCGCCCGCGACCGGATAGCCGTGAAACAGCCCCACCGCGAGATTGGCCGCGCCGAGCCCGAGCAGCTCCTGACGAGCGTCGATCTCGTAGCCGCGCTGCTGCGCGATCGCGCGCGCGGCCGACACGCTTTCCACATACGACAGCAGCAGACAGGCGAACGCGAGCGGCACGATGCCGTCCACGTCGCGCACATGCAGCGGCGGAAACTGCAGCGCCGGCAAACCGCGCGGCAACGCGCCGACGACCTGGAAACCGAGCGCGCCGAGCGGCGTGACCGACAGCAGCACGATCGACAGCACCACGACGCCCAGCGCCACCGGTCGTCCGGGTAAGAACTTTTCGCCGAGCAGCAGCAACGCGAGCGCGGCGACGCCGAACGCGAGCACCGGTAGATGGGTGTCGGGAAGCTGCGCGGCCAGCACCGCGATGCGTTCGTAGAACGGCTCGCCGCCGCCTTTCACGCCGAACAGTTTGGGCAGTTGCGTCAACGCGATGGTCAGCGCGGCGCCGGCCTTGAAGCCGAGCAGGATCGTCTCGCTGATGAAGTTGACCAGCGAACTGAGCCGCAGCAGCCACGCGAAAGCGCACATCACCGCGATCAGGATCGCGGTCAGCGCGGCGATTGCCGCGAAGCGCAGCGGGTCGCCGCCCGCCATGTCGGCGACGGTGACGCCGACCAGCATCGAGATCGCGGAAGTGGGCCCGATCGCCAGTTGCCGTGACGAGCCGAACAGCGCATACGCGAGCCCGCCGGCCAGATAGCAGTAGATCCCGTATTGCGGCGGCAAGCCGGCCAACGTCGCGTAGGCGAGCGACACCGGTATTCCGTAGGCCGCCAGCGTCAGACCCGCGACCGCATCCGCGGACAGCCACTGCATCTGATATCCGGGTAGCCACTGCGCGGGCGGAAAGAACGCGCGCCAGCCGCGCGCGGGCGCGTGACTGTCGACTTCGGCGCCGGGATTGCGCGGTTGCGCCATCGCACCCTCCTTGTCCGCTGAGCGGCGGCGCGCGCGCCTAGTCGTCGACGATCGCCTGAATCCGGCCCTCGCGAATCGCGCGCACGAACTCGCGATAGTCGCGCCGGTTTTGCGCGCTGTACTCGGTCGCGAATTCGGCGATCGCATCGTCGAAGGTCTGGCCCGCGCCCAGATAGCCGGCAATCGTCGCCGCGTCGCCCGAGCGCGCGTGGGCCCGCGCCAGCGCGTGCGCGCACATGCGCGCGTACTGGCGCAGCAGCGCCGCGTCGAGCGCTTCGATCAGCACCGAAATCTTCATGTCGCGCAACTGACGCAGATAAAAATCCCGGCCGTTCTGGCCGCGCGTCCAGCCGAGAAACGCATCGCTCGCGGACTGCATCAGACGCTGCCCGGCGATCACCCGTTGCCCGTGGTTCGGATGCACGCTTTTGCCCGCGTACGGTTCGAGCACCGATGCTCTGGCTTCCTTGACCTGCAGAAACAACGGATCGTTGTCGCTCGCCATGAACAGACCCACGGCGCACATCGTGCCGACACTGCCGACGCCGACCACCTTGATCGCCATGTCGACCAGATGAAAGCGGTCGAACACCACGCGCACGTGTTCGGCCAGACTCTCGCGATACGCCGCGATCGCTTCCGCGTAGCGGCTGCCCAGACCCGGCGCCATCTCTTCGGTCGGATGAAAAATCAGCGGCGGCTCGTCCTTGATGCGCGGCTGCGCGCCATCCTCGGAGACCAGCTTCGGATACAGATGATCGGGAACGGTCTTGCGCCGTTCCGTTTCGATCCGCTGCGCGATCCGTTTGCGCGCGGCATCGACGACGTCCGGGTCGCCGCCGTCGTCGCGATAGCGTTGCAGGTCGATCTTGTCGTACCAGACGTCGAGCACGCGCATCGACGCGTAGTCGTGCATCCGCTCGCGGTAGACGCGCGCGAGATCGGTCGCGATGCGCGCGGTCTCGCTATTGGCCAGTTCGAGATGCTGCGCGGCGATCACGACACTCGCGGCGAGCCGCTTCAGATCCCATTCGAACGGCGCCGGCAGCGTCTCGTCGAGATCGTTGATATCGAAGATCACGTTGCGCTCCGGCGTCGCGAAGCCGCCGAAGTTCATCAGGTGAGCGTCGCCGCACGCCTGCACGCGCAGACCGCTGGTGGGGGTGGTCGCCAGATCCGCGGCCATCACGGCCGCCGCGCCGCGATAGAACGCGAACGGCGAGGCCGCCATGCGGCCGAAGCGCAGCGGCACCAGAGCGGGCAAGCGGCCTTCGTTCGATTGCTCCAGCAGCGCGACCGGATCGCCGCGTTGCTCGGGCGTGCGCCAGCCCGCCTGCGACGAGCGCGGAATCGAATCGCGAATCACGCGCCCCTGCGCGGCCCGCTCGTCGGGAGTCAGATAGGCGGCGGCCGGCGGCTTCCCGGCGCGGGCGGCTTTGCTGCGTGAAACGGCTTTGTCCATGATCGCCACTCCCGGCGTGAACGTGCTGCTGGCGGCGGGAACCGATTCACTTGTTGGCCCACGGATTGAGCAGGATCACGAAGCCCGCGACGCCGAGCACCATCGCCAGCGCGCCGATCCGGACCAGCGCGCCATCCTCGTACAGCAAGCCGCGAATCGCCGCCGCAATGCCGCCCAACGCGATGAATATCGCAATCGCCGCGAGTACGATCCTGCCTTCCACGCGTTCCATGATTGCTGTCCCGATTGCCGTTGCGCCTGCCGTTCCTCTGTCCGTTCCGCTGTCCGTTGCGATTGCCGTCCCGCCTGCTGTGTCTGTTATGTCGTCGTCGCTCCGCGTACCGTCGCGGGGCTCATTCGCGCAGGATTTTCCACGGACCGTCGCCGGTCTTGCAGACGGTCGGCATCCACGTCTGCGTCTGCCCTTTCGCGGTCGCGACCAGCGTCGCGTGCCGGCAGGTGCGCTCGCCCTGCTTCGACGTGTCGTGCGGCGTCACCGTGCCGGAGATCGTCACAGGATTGCCGGTGCCGGCGTTGCTCCAGTCGAACGATTCGCCGTCCTTACCTTGTTCCAGTGCCTTCTGCGCGGCATTGTTGAGCGCCTTGCGGTCGGCGTCGCGCATGTAGGTGATCGGCGTGTCCTTCAGAAAGTTCAGGTTGGCCGCATGGCTCGCGGCCGCGCCGCCGAGCAGCGCCAGCGCGCCGGAACAGACGAGGACCGCGCGCGCGGCCTGGCGGTATCGCAATGACATGGATGGGCTCCTCGAAATCGATAACGGATGCGGACGGCGGCGCAGCGGCCACGCGACGGGCGTGCGGCTCACAAACGATCGTCGACGCGCTGCCATGTGCTGTCCGGATTGAATTCGGTGATCGGCGGCGCATGCGGGCCGCGGTTCTTCTGATAGATCACGCCGTTGTTGTTGACCACGAAGGTCATCACGCCGCTGGTGCCGTACTCGGCCGGATAGGCGGCCATCGCGAAGCCGGCCAGCATATGGCCGTTGATCACGTAGCTGAACGCGCCGCCGGGCGCGTGACGGCCCTGCTTCGTCAGGATCTGGAAGTGATAGCCGCGGTACGGATCGCCGGCCCGGTGGCCCTTCAGATATTCGGAACTCGCGGCGACCAGCGGCCCGAACGGACTGGCTTCCTCGTCGCTGTTCTCATCCGTGTGCCAGTACAGGCCGTCCTGCTTGCCGGGCGTGCTGGCGAGCTTCTGCGCGTATTCGAGCACGCCGGCCTGGTTGCGCGCGCGCGATGCGTATTCGCGCTGCGCGCCGAGATACGCATTGAGAACCGTGATCGCCGCGCGCTCGTTCGCGCCGATGCGGCGATTGATCATCTCGTCTTCGCCCAGCTCGGTGGCGAAGCGCCAGTTGCCGCCTTCCTTGACGATCGGAATCGGCATCGGCCACGCCTCGTCGCCGACCAGCAGGATGCGCCGATCCGGGCCCGCTTCGTCGAGCGCGTGGAAGGCCTGCATCTCGGCGCTCGCGTTGGCCCAGTTCGCTTCGTCTTCCGCGCGATCGCCCGACACGACGAGACGCTTGTGCGCTTCGCCGAAAATCTCGACCAGTGCGGTTTCGTTGTCGGTTTTCAGCGCGTCGGCGAGCGCGGCGACCGCGTCCTCGGGGGTGGCGAACGTGCGTTGGCCGGCGGCCCATGCGTGATCCGGCAGCGTGAGCGCGAGCAGCGCCGCGCTGGCGAGCGTGGCGGCCCACGCGACTAGCCGGCTAAGGCCCGGCGCGCTGCGCGCGTCCGGGTTGCCGCCGCTGATGGTGCGCTTGGTCATCGTCGTCTCTCGTTCTTCAGGGTTCCTCAACGCCGGCCGCCACCGCGACCGCCGCCCATGCCGCCGCCACGCGGCGCGAAACCGCCACCGCCGCCACCCGAAAAGCCGCCGCCGCCGCGAGCGCCGCCACCGCCACCGCCACCGCCAAAGCCGCCGCCGCCCGCCGACGCGCGGGGCGAGTGCCCGCCGCGCGCTTCCGAGTACGACTGCCGACTCGCCGCGCCGCGCGCGCTGTTCGCCTGGGTGTCGCGCGCGGAGCCGTAACCGCTGAACGCGTCGCCGCGGGATCCCTCGCCGCGCGCGGGCGGATCGCCGACCCGCTGCGTGCGCGCCGAACGATCCGAGATACCGCTGACCTGGCCGGGCTTCTTGTCCGGCGTCCACGAGGTCGTGCGATTGCCGCCCGAGCGATTCACGTCGCGGGTATTGATATTGGTGCGATCGCCGCGATTGACGGTGCGGTCGCCGCGATCGACATTGCGCTCGAAGTTGTTCTCGCGGTTGATGTTGATGTTGTTGTTGCCGCCGCCACCGTAGTGCGCTTCGTAGTGCCCGCCGTTCCACGCGGCGCCGAGCGCGGCGCCCCAGATCAGGCCGGTCGCGAGCGCCGCGCCGGGCGCGTACGGGTAGTAATAGGCCGGGTACGGCGCCGGATAGTACGCATACGGTGCCGGCGCGCCGGCGACCACGACCGTCGTCGGGTTGTACTGCGGCACGTAGATCACCTGCGGATCGGCCGGCTGGATCTTGATCACTTCCTTTTCGACCACCACGACCTGCTTGTCGTCGGATTTCAGATTGCCGGCCGACTGCGTTTGCCGCCTGAAGCGCTGGATCGCTTCGAGCACCGCGCCCTGATCCGCGACGACCGCTTCGCCGAGATCGATGGTCCAGTCCAGATCGGTGCTCATCTTCTTGACGACCTCGGGGTAATTGGCGAGCGCCTTCACCGGGTCGTGCCAGGAGTCGTTGAGCTTGAGCGACTGGTTGGTTTTTCGTTGATCGAGAAAGCGGTCGACCTGAACGATTTCGACCGGATAGGTCGCGGACGGCAGGATGATCGCGACCAGGTCGTCCGGATACAGCGCGATCGGCGCGACCAGCTTGTCCAGTTCGGCCGGCGATGCGGGTGGCGGCGCGGCGTTGACGTTGGCGGCCGGCGCCTGCGCGAGCGCGGCCGGGCTGAACAGCGCGGTCCCGGAGAGCGTGAGCAGCGCCGCGCACAACGTCAGCGTCAGCGCGCCGCGCGTTGTCTTCAGATGCGCTTTCGGCTCGAACTGGCGTCGCGCGGCGTGGGCCGCCGGCCGCCCGTCGAGCGCCGACGCGGACGTGGCGAGCGGGACGATCCGTTCGAGAGCATGCATGATGCGCTCCATCGCTGTTACCCCCTCACGCGTGGCCGGTACCGCGCGTTGCAACCTTCGACGAGATCGCGAACCGCGGCGACCGAAACGATACCTGCAGTTTTTCAGAAATCATTTCAGCAGCGCCACGTGTTGCCGCCAATACGACCATGGTCCGATGCGCGGCCCACGGCGCCCGCGCCATGATGTAAGCGAACCTGCCATGCTGTGCGCGCCATGCGCCGGGCGGCAGCCGACGACCCGCACCCGCGTGCATTCACGCAAGGAGCTGTCGTGAAAAAGGTGACGAAGTATCTGGTGGTTGCGGCGTTGAGCGTCGCGCTGCCGCTCGAAGGCATCGGCCAGGCGCGGCCTATCGCGTACCCCGCGAAGGGCCAGAGCGCGCAGAAACAGCAACAGGACGAAGGCGCCTGTTATTCGTGGGCGAAAAGCAATACCGGTGTCGATCCGACCGCGGTCGCCAATGCGCCTCCGCCACCTTCGGGCCCGGCGGTCGGCGGCGGCGAGCGGGTGCAGGGCGCCGCGCGCGGCGCGGCCGGCGGCGCGGTGATCGGTGCGATTGCCGGCGACGCGGGCAAAGGCGCGGCGATCGGCGCGACGACCGGCACCGTGGTCGGCGGCTCGCGCGCGCGGCAGAACCGGCGCGCGCAGGCGGCGCAAAGCCAGGCGAACACGCAAGGCGCGATGGACACCTTCAATCGCGCATGGGCCGCGTGCATGCAGGGGCGCGGCTACACAGTCCACTGACGCGCGGCACGGCCTCGCGCCGTACCGCGTGCCGTCAACTGCGACCGCGCGGACTCCGTGCGCGCGGCGCTCGAGGAGAACAGCATGAAATACAGCCGACTGATTTGTACGGCGGCGTTCCTGTGCGCGGCGCAAACGGCGTTTGCGCAGGACACGCCGCAAGTGACCACGCAAAGCGAACCCGGCAAGGTGACCGTGACCGGCACGATCAAATCGGTATCGACGATCGTCGGTATCGAACCGTCGACGCGCACGATCTGGCTCAAGGATGCGAAGGACCGCGTCGTGCAGGTGGTGGTCGGCGAGGAGGCGCGCAACTTCGAGCAGCTCAAACTCGGCGACAAGGTCAGCGCGGAATATTCGCAGGCGGTGACCGTCACGCTGAAGAAGACCCATACGGCGCCGAGCGCGAACGCGACCGAGTCGATCGAGCGCGCCGCGCTGGGCGCGAAGCCCGGCGGTTCGGCCGCGCGCGAAGTGACCGTGATCGCCAACGTCACCGCAATCGATCACCAGAGCGGCATGCTCACGCTGAAGGGACCGCAAGGCAACTCGGTACAGCTGGTCGTGCAGGATCCCGAACAATTGAAGCGGATCAAGAAAGGCGACCAGCTCGAAGTGGTGTACAACGAGGCGGTGGCTATTTCGGTGGAACCGAAGGCCGGCAATTAGCCGCGTGGCGGGTATGCGCCGCTGACTTCCGGCCCCGGCCGCCACCCGAACCGGAGTCGCGGCGACGACGATGAACGACCAGGCGCAGCGCCCCAGCGAGCCAGCGGCACGGCGCAAGATCGCGCGGCCCCCGCTCGACCTCGCGCAGATTCTCGTGGGCGGCGGCGTGCTGGTCGCGCTGATCGGCGGCAGTCTGTACATCGTCAGTCCGTTCGTGCCCGCGGTGATCTGGGCGACGACGATCGTGGTCACCACGTGGCCGCTGATGCTCAGGCTCCAGCAATCGTTAGGCGGCCGGCGCTGGCTCGCGGTGTCGGTGATGCTGCTGCTCGAGATCGTCGTGATCTGCATTCCGACGTTCGGCGCCGTGTATACGCTCGCCGACCGCGCGGACGAAGTGATGCGCTTCGTTCAGAGGCTGCCGAACGATACGCTGCCGGCGCCGCCGCAGTGGTTCGGCAGCGTGCGCCTGTTGAAACCCGTGACACTCGAATGGCAGCGGCTGTCGGAGGCCGGGCCTGGCGGCCTGCTCGCGCGTATCGAGCCTTATGTCGCGGTCGCCGCGAAATGGCTGCTGCTGCATATCGGCGTGGTCGGCGCGTTGGCGTTGCATCTGCTGTTGATGATCATCGTCTGCGGGCTGTTGTATGCGCAGGGCGAGGCGGTGGTCGCGTTGCTGATCGCGCTTGCGTTGCGGGTCGCGCCGGATAGCGGCGCCAGCGTCGTTTATCTGACCGGCCAGTCGATCCGGGCGATCGCGCTCGGTGTCGTGGTGACCGCGCTGGTGCAGGCGTCGCTCGCCTCGGCGGGGATCTGGCTGGCGGGTGTGCCGTTCGCGGGCGGGCTCAGCGCGTTGGTGCTGGTGCTGTGTCTGGTGCAGCTCGGGCCGCTGGTGCCGATGCTCGGCTCGGTGGTCTGGCTGTTCATGCACGGCTTTCGGATTACCGCCGTGGTGCTGCTGGTGTGGGCCGTCTGCGTGTCGACGCTCGATAACGTGCTGCGCCCGCTTCTGATTCGCCGTGCCGTCGAATTACCGCTGGTGCTGATTCTGGCCGGGGTGATCGGCGGCTTGATTGCGATGGGGCCGGTGGGGTTGTTTGTCGGGCCGGTCTTGCTGGCCGTTACTTATCATTTGTTGCTGGATTGGGTCGGCGAGACGAATCGAACGGCGGAGCTCGACCGCGCGGCCGGCGCCGCCCGGGTCGCCGCCGACGCCGACGGTGTTAAAGACGATGCCGCGCCGCGTGAGGAGTGACGCCCCCTGGCGGCGCCGGTTCCTAGCCGGGCTGCGCGACTTTCGCGGCATTCGCGGCATTCGCGGCTTTCGCGGCGGGCCGGATCCGGCGAACCGTCTCACGCAGGAGCTTGCGCGCGCCTCGTTGCGCGTAGCTGTGCAGGTGCGCGACGTCGACCAGCCGGCCGCGCGCGGTGACCACCAGCTCCCGCGTCTCGTGCCAGGTACGGTGAGTCGCCCAACGCTCCTTGTAGTCGACGTGCACCGGCCGGAAATCGAAATCCAGCCCGCGCGCATGCGCCCACTTGAGCAGTTCGTAGAGATGCAGGGAACCGACCGAATATTCGCCGAATGCCGGATCGTAAGTCGTGACGCAGCCCTCCAGAGTCTGGCCACCCACCATGTTCAACGACGCGGCGACCGGCACGCCATCCACCGTCAGAAAAGCGACCAGCGGCGTCTTCGACAAGTCCAGTCTTTGCGCAAGCCCGGAGAAGAACGCGACGATCCGGTCATCCTCCAGGTATTCGTTCTCGATGCTCCGCGCGGCGGCCCATGCGCGCTTCTGTTCGATGATCCAACTGATCATCCGCCTGGTCTCCTCGGGCGTATCGCACCAACCCGATTCGACGCGCCCGAGTTGTTCGAGCCGCCGGCGACATTTGCGCAAAACCTGGCGAAACCTCGACGACAACGATTCGTTCTCGAACTCGACGAAGCTCGCAAATCCCCGCAGGCCGATTGCGTAACCGGGGTGGCCGCGTTTGCTCGATGGCAGCAGACGATGCGCCCGCGATTGCGGCGCGGTGTCGAGCGCCGCCTGGAGTCTCGTGCCGTTGGCGACCCGGCTTACTTCGACGAGATCGGCGTCGAGCCGCTTGAGCGCGGTCATGATCGCCGGCCAGATGTCGTCGCCGACACCCTGTTTGACGAGCGGCTGGCCGTACTCCTCGCGCGCGCCGCAGGTCAGGCGCCGCGCGACCCGCAGCAGCGCGCGGCGTTCGATCACGAATGGCCAGAGCGCGACCAGTTCGCGACCCTCGCGAATCAGCAGCACCCGCACCGGCAGGCGTTGCTCGAAGGCCATCGATGCCGCCAGTTCGCAGTACTGGTAGCCCTCGCATAACGAGGGGTTCTCCGCCTGACTGGCTAAGGTATTCCACACACCGCGCAACGCGCCGAGCCCGTCGATGGAATCAACGGCAACGACTTCGTGAGTGAATCGGCCGGCTTGCGCAGCATGCGAGAAATCGGTTACGAACTGTGTTGCCATGGTGGCGCCATCTCCGCGCTGATTGGTTGTTGATCGGTTGTTGATCGGTTGTTGGTCGGTCGCGCTGCCCCGCTAGCGGTGTGCTTGCGAACGAATCGCAGCCGCAAGCGTGTTTCGGCGCGTGCTCGTTTCAATGTGAAAACACAGGTCAAACGCGGCCCAGCAGACGCTCCCATTCCGGCACGATGCAATCGAACGAGAAGTCTTTGGCGCGCGCGCGGCGCGTCGCTTTCGCGCCGTCCGCATCGGCCGTCGTCAGCTCCCGCACCATCGAGTCGGCCAGATCGGCGATCGCGCCGTTGGCGACGAGCGTGCCGTGACGGCCGCCATCGAGTACTTCCCGTGGTCCGGACGGGCAATCCGTCGACACGATGCGTGCGCCCTGATAAAGCGCCTCGATCAGCACCTGCGACAAACCCTCGAAGCGCGACGACGCAACCACGAGCGAAGCGCGCGCCATTGCCTGATGCGGACTGATGAAGCCGGGCAGATGCACGCGCTGCGCGATGCCTAACTGCGCGACGAGCCGCTCCAGCGCGTCGCGCTCCTCACCCTGCCCGAGGATCACCAGATCCACGCCCGGAACGCGCTCGGCGACCACCGCGAACGCGCGGATCAGCAGATCAAAACCTTTCTGGCTGGTGAGACGCCCGACGGACAGTACAAACGGCTTTTGCATCCACGGTGCGACGGCGGGCGCGCGGTCGAGCTGCCTGTCGATGCGCGCGATGTCGATCGGGTTGTAGATGCAGGCGATCCGGGCAGCGTGACGCGGGAACATCGTGCGCAGGCTCTGCGCTACGCCTTCACTCACGCCGATGGTCTGCTGCGCGAAGCGAAGGTTCAGGCCGAACAGCGTTTTGTAGATCACGCGCTGCGCGCTGCCCTTGTTCTCGAGAAACACCTTCAGATCCTTATGCAGCCACAGCACGACGGGCTTGCGAAAGATCGCGCCGAGCAGGACGGCGGCCAGATGCGTCTTGATCTCGAGCGAGCCGATCACCACGCCCGCATCGCGCAGTGCGCGCCACAGCGAGACCGGCTGGCCCCCGCGTGCCGCGAAGACCGATCTGCCCGCGCGCGCAAGGTTCTCCGGCAGCGCGTGATCCGCGCGCTTAGGGTTGAACGTATGGATACGCACGTCGCCGCCACGCGCAACGATCCCGCTCACCACATTTAGCGTGACGAGTTCCGCGCCCCCACCCCTGATGTCCTGCATCAGAAACAGTGCGTTTTTCATCGGTTTTATTCGGACGATGTCAGGCCGCGAGCGGGCGCGTTACGAGTGTCACGGCAATTGCCGTGGAATTATTCAATTCCGGAAAGTTGTGCGCGCATTCGTCCATGGTCGTCCTCTTGTTCTACGAATTTTTTTGTACGCCGCTCGAAGGATTCGGCAGGCACGCGTAGACTGGCATTCCGTTTTTACCGGCTCCGTGCGCAAGCGCACACCAAGTTCTACCTCACGCACATTTGATTCGCGGGAATAAGGCCAATTGGTTTGCCTTAAGGCCGGACGAAAAGAGCCCCGCTCTCCGGTTTGGAGAGGAGACGAACTGGAACTGGAAAAGAAAAGACAAGAAAAACGACTGGCGCAAACGTTTGCCAGCCGTTTTTCCGGATGCGATATAGGCCGTCAGGCCCTCAACTATTCGGCGACTCGGGGAGAGAATCAGCGCGTTTGAGCGGGGCACGTTTGAGCCGGGCGATAACACGTCCCACGCTCTGGAACACCCACATGCTCACGGTCACCGTGAGAAACAGAAACAACACCCAGGCAACTGAACCTGCGCGCTGTATCTTCTGCCATGTCGGACCATCTACCATGTTGCACCTCGCCACGTACGCCATGAAGCGAACGATCTTGCACTACCCATCGAAACGCGCTGGGTAGTCGAATTACGAACCCGCGTATTGACGCAGACCTAATGCCCTCTTGATTGGCCGCTTTTGTCAGTTTTTATTTGAGCTACGTTTTAAAGCTTAAAACCCATTCGCTGTCAGCGAATATTGCCTTCGGTTCAAATCATAATACATTTGAATTAGGGTTCGATGTGTGCTTCCGCACAGAGCCATCTATTGTGAACTTCTATCGTGGCCCAGAAATACCGAACCGCATAAGTCATACGTAACACTTACCTGAGCAACCCACGCATCTCCCGCCACGTTTGACCGGCACATTGCGGCTTTACGCGCAATGCCGGCAATTCGCGTGTCGAGTCAGGTCCGGTCAGCAGGTGTTGTGTCAATGATAAACGCCAAATCCAAGCACGGTTAGTCACCAGACGTCATTATTAAGCGCGGGAGGCACATGAGAGTTGTTCACATTACCGAGGCATTCGGGGGCGGCGTGCTGTCGATGCTCACCGAGCTGTGCAACCGCACCGCGGCGACCGGTGCAAAGGTCACAGTGCTTTTTTCAATGCGACCCGAGACACCAAAAAACTTTCGCGAACTCTTTCATCCCGACGTCGACCTCGTCTACGTATCGATGTGCCGCGAGGTTCATCCGAGGAAGGACTGGCTGAGCATGTGGGAAATGGCGGCGCACATCCGGCGCTGCGACCCGACCGTTATTCATCTGCACTCGTCGAAAGCGAGCGTGCTCGGCCGGGCGGCCGCCAGAGTCGCGACGCAACACGCGAAGATCTTTTATTCGCCGCATGGCCTCGCATTTCTTCGCAGCGACGTTTCCCGTGCCAAGCAACTCGCCTTTCTTACGTTCGAGCGGGTCGCGGCGTTGATGGGAGGAACCGTCGTCGCCTGCTCGCCCGGCGAATTGAATGAAATCAAAGGCGGGATGCATGTGAAAGACGCGGCGCTGATCGAGAACGGCGTGAACATCGAAAGCATTCCGGTGCGCCAGGTCCGCGAAGACACCGACATCGTCATCGGCATGAATGGCCGCGCCTCGTTTCAGAAGCACCACGAGATGTTCATTGCGCTCGCGAATACGCTGCACGATTCGAGCACGCGGTTTCTGTGGATCGGCGGCAATCGCGACGACCTGAAAGACGAGCGCGAAACCCCGGCGCTCACGTGCAGCGGCTGGCTCACGCGCTCGCGCGCATTGGAACTGGTGTCCGGACTCGACATCTACGTGCAGACCTCGCGCTGGGAAGGCATGCCCGTCGCACTCATCGAAGCTCAGGTCGCGGGGATCCCGGCGGTGGTGACCGATGTGGTCGGCAATCGCGACGTCGTCGTTCACGGCGTCACCGGTTTCGTCGCTTCGACGCAGGAACAGATGGCCCGCTACCTGACGGACCTACGCGAGGACCGGCAGCTCAGGGAAAAAATGGGCAACGCCGCACGGGAACTGGCCATCGCCAAATTTTCGATGGACACCATTTTTTGCAGCTGGCTCAGCCTCTACGAAACGGCCAAAGAAAACCCCGGCAAGGGAACGCGGGAGCGTCTGGCGGCCACCCCCAGGGAAGTGCAGGCAAATCCCGATCAGACTGTGTAGCTATCCCAACGGACTGCCCATAAAAGCTGTTACGACAAGAAGTCGTGGGAAGGGCCTCTCGCAGCCCATTTTCCACGATGGGGTTTCAGCCCCCCGGTTCCCGCAGGGACCGAAGTGCAATTTTTCCGAACGGAACCTCAATTCCAGATGATCGTCAACGTAAAGCATTCGGTCCTAAGCATCGCCGGCGTCTTTTTAAGCCAGATCGCAAGCTTCGTCGCGATCATCCTGATCGGGAAGTTCTGCGGCCCTGACGAGCTTGGCTATTTCAGCCAGTTGACTGCGATCGGCTTTTTCGCGGGTTCATTGCTCGGCCTGCGGCTCGACGTTGCCTGCATGGCAGCGGACAGAAAGCAAGTCGTTCACGCGCTGGTCAGTTCGATCGGCGTGGCCACCGCGCTCGCGGTACTGTTGAGCGGCGCCGCCGTCCTGAGCGGACATAAGACCTATGCGTTGACCGTCTTACTCGCCGCGGGGGTCTTCTTTCAACAGGCGCTCTCCCAGGCGCTGGCGAGCGAGCGCAAATACGCAAACATCGCGGCGCAGCGTGCATTTCCCAATCTCGCGTTCACCATCCTGTTCATCGTACTCGTGGCCGCCAGCGGACACGGGTGGAGCGGCTCGGAGGTATTCGCGCTATACAGCCTGCTGTTTCTCGCGTCGGCCGTCCCGCCGTTGCTCCTCTACCTGTTCGATGCGCGCTCGTTGCTGTCGCGCGAGTGCTTCAGGTTCTCCCGGCTCCAGCTGGATTACGCGAAGTTTTCGCTGCCCGCCACGTTGCTTCAATCGATCGTGATCTATTCGATCGCGATGCTGATGCCGCTCGTGTTCGCGCCGCACGACGCCGGCGTGGTTGCGTTGGCATATCGGGTTGGATATTTTCCCGCGTCGTTGCTCGGACAAAGTCTCGGCACCGTGTTTCGCCGCGACCTGATCGATTTTGTCGGAAGGGGCAACGCCGCGAACGAGCGCAATCCGGTCGCTTCTTTTTCGATGATTCTGATCCCTCTTACCGTCGTGCTGTTGCTCGCCGGCTACGTCGGCCTTGCGCTCATCATCAACTTCAAGATGGGCGATCTCTGGCAACCGTCGCTGCACATCTATCTGCTTTTCATGCCGTATTTTCTGTCCATGGCCTTATTCGGCACTCTCGCTCAGGTGTTCACCGTTTTCCGCCGGCAAAAGTTCGATGTGGTGTTCCAGACAATGAACGCCGCGAGCATCTTCGTGATATTTGGCGCGACCAGCATTTTCAAGCTGGATCTGATGCTGGTGCTGTCGCTGCTCAGCGTGTCGGGCACGCTGGTCGCGAGCATGGGAATCTACTACGCGTATGACGTTGCAAGAGGCGGAGTCCGCCGGAACCCCAAAGCCGCGCAGTTGGGTAAAACATGGGGAGGATAAATCGTCTCGTCGCGCGTATTGCGATATCGACGCGCGCGGCGTTTGACGCCGAGCGCCGGTTGAAAACGTATGGCGTTGCGGCTCTGGCGCTGCTCCTCCTCGCCGCGCCGGTTCCGCCCGCGGCCGCTGCGCAGGCGAGCACGCTTGCCAGCACACTCGACAGCACACTCGACAGCACACTCGACAGCACACTCGCCGGCGCGCGAACCACCGCGCACCTGGCGGCGTTGCAGCCGCCGCCGACCGGACATGGTGCGGACCGCTTTGCGATGGCCGTGAACTGCAGCCCCTGGTCGGTGGATCGCGCCGCGTTGAACGAGTGCGCGAAGGATCTCGATCTGATCAGGGCGCTAGGCGTCGGCACCGTTCGTCTCGGCGTGAGCTGGGACTTCATGAGTCTGCGCAGTACGCTCGAACCGGGCAAGGTCGCTTTCACCAAGGCGCTTCTCGATGCCGCCCGCACGCGCGGCATGAAGATCCTTTTCCAGGTGGGCATGTTGGCCCCTCCCGGCGCGTATCAGTGCGCGGGCGTCGTGAACCCGCCACGCCGCGCGTCGCCGCGACTCGACTTCTGCGATGCTGTCTTCGTCAGTTATCTGAGCGCACTGATGGACGTCGTGCTGCCCTATACGGCGGACATCGAATTGTTCAACGAGTTGAACTGGGGCTTCGCCGCGGACGATCCCTCTTACGGCGATGCGAACGGCATTGCGGGCTACATTCCGAGGCGCGAAGCGAAGCTCTATACCGAAGCGAAACGGGTTCTCGACAGCAAGAAACGGCTCGGTTACAAGGCGGTTCTGCATAGTCAGGGGATCTCCTACTTTTACAACACCGCGTATCCGAACGCGGGATGGAAGCCGCCCGATCATGCTCCTTTCATCCAGGCAACCGATCTTCTCGAAGCAATCGGAAAGCACTCGGCAACCGCGGGCAATCCATTAAATGACGTGATCGACGTGGTGGATATTCATCCGTATTTCAAAAGCGACGTGTACGTGACGATGGTGCAATCGATTATCACGACGCTCGCGGCACTCACCCCGAATAGAACCAAGGCGCTGTGGATCACGGAGACCAATAGCGGCACGGACAACACGGATGCCGGTATGACGAGCGCATTTGAACAATTGAAGCTGTTGATGAGCAGCAATGCGGTGCAAAAGGCGTTCTGGTTCGTCGTGCGCAACGGCGATCCGGCAAACGGCGAAGGCGATACCTACGCGATATACGACTACCACCGCAACCTGATCAGGCCGCAACTGGCTGCGGCGATCAAGTCCTACACCGCGACCATTCCGGCCTCCGAACGATTTTTGTCGGGCGTCTATCTCACACCGATTCCGTGAGCAACCATTACCGTATTTGCATGACCGACACAGTAAAAAAAACGAGTCTTGTGCGTTTGCGAACTAACTTGCACTTATTGCCCCGTTAAGCTTTCCAAAACTTACATGCCCCATTGGACGCGCCCGTCACGATTGCGCCTCCTTGCAATACGCATAGCGATCCAATCATGAATAAGACTTTCGTCGGCTTGCACTAAAGAGACAGAAAGTTCGTCTTGCCGTATTTCCGCAGTTCCAAAGCGTGCTACGAGATCGACCGGATAGCAGAAACATCCGTCGATTCGACGTGCAGACGGATCGAATGCAACGATTCGCGCTGGCGCTGGCCTGTTGCCAGTTTGATTCAGGTAGTCGGTTAAACCTCTTCGATGGGCTTTATATGAATGAGTTTTCTCGTAACCCGCAGGCTGCCGGCTCACGCCAGAACGATATCGGTCTGGTCCGTTACTTCGATGTCGTGCTCGCGAATCGTTGGCTGGTCCTCGCGATCGCATCGACCGTTCTGCTGCTCGGTGTCGCTTACAGTTTTCTTGCGCGCCCTGTCTATCAGTCGGACATCGTGGTGCAAGTGGAACAGGAAAATCCGACGAATGCGAAAAGTCTGCTAGGCGACGTATCGAGCCTGTTCGACGTGAAAACCGAAACGAGCGCGCAGATAGAAGTGCTGCGCTCGCGCATGGTGGTGGGCAACGCGGTGGACAGGCTGAAGCTTTACATCCATGCCGCCCCGGTGCGCTTTCCGCTGATCGGCAACTCGATTGCACGCTGGAACAAGGGACTCTCCAGACCCGGCCTGCTCGGCACCGGCGGTTACGCGTGGGCAAATGAATCGATCGGCGTGGACGTTTTCGATGTTCCCGAAGATCTCGAAGGCGAGAGCTTCAGACTGATCGCACTCGGCAACGGGCGCTTCAGGGTCGAGCAGAAGTTTCTCGACACGCCGATCGAAGGACAAGTCGGCGAGACCGTCGTCTCGGGCGGCAGCAACGGGCCGATCACGCTGCGCGTGCAATCGCTGCACGCGAATCCCGGCACCGAATTCGTGCTGGTGCGCAACTCGCGCCTGAAGACGATCGAGGATCTGCAAAACAAGCTGTTCATCCTCGAGAAAGGCAAGCAGAGCGGAATTATCGATGTATCGCTGACCGGCACGGACCGCCATCTGACCGCGCAGATCCTGAACAATCTCGGCGACGAATACGTGGCGGCGAATATCTCGCGCAAAGCAGCCGAAGCGGAAAAATCGCTTGCCTTCCTCAGCGACCTGCTGCCGCAAATGAAGAGAGAACTCGAAAGTTCGGAGGCAACCTACAACGCGTTGCGGGTCAAGCGCGGCACGTTCGACCTGAGCGAAGAAGGCAAGACCTATCTGAAAGAAAGCGTCGATCTGCAGACCAACCTGCTCGCTCTTAAACAGAAGCGCATGGAGCTCACCGGGCATTTCACGAGCGAGTATCCGGCGGTCCGCGCGGTCGACGAACAGATTGCCGCGTTGAGCGCCAAAGCCGCGGCGGTGTCGGGGAAAATGACCGGGCTGCCCGAACTCGAACAGGAATCGCTGCGGCTCATGCGCGACGTGCGCGTGAACAACGACCTCTACGTCGGCATGCTCAACAACATGCAGCAGTTGAAACTCGTGCGCGCCGGCAAGGTGGGCACCGTGCGCCTGCTCGATCGCGCCGTGGTCCCGAAGGAGCCGATCAAGCCGAACAAACCAATCCTGATCGGCGCGGCCGCGGTGGTCGGCCTCGTGCTGGGCGTGCTCGCAACCTTCGTCCGCCAGGTGGTTCGCCGCGGCGTGACCGATCCTCAGGACATCGAGCACGAAACCGGGCTGAGCGTCTACGCGACCGTGCCGGTTTCCCGCACGCAAGCCGCGCTCGCGCTGGACGCTCCGGCGTCCAGCGATAACCTGCTGCTGCTCGCCAAACACTCGCCGGCCGATCCGTCGGTCGAGAGTCTGCGCAGTCTGCGCCTCGCGTTGCAACTGTCGATTCAGGAGTCGGGCAGCAACCGGGTGCTGCTCACGGGCCCGAGCGAACGGATCGGCAAATCGTTTCTGTGCGCGAATCTGGCGGCTGTGATGACGGGCGCCGACAAGCGTGTGTTGCTGATCGACGGCGATCTGCGCAAAGGCCACCTGCACCGGTATTTCGGCAAGCAGGCGCAACCAGGCCTCGCGGACGTGCTCACCTCGCGCGTCACGCTGGATCAGGCGTTGCAACGTAACGTCGCGCCTGGTCTCGACTTTCTTGCGAACGGCAAGATCCCGCCCAATCCGGCCGAACTTCTGATGAGCGACCAGATGTCGGCGCTGCTCGATTCGGTCGGCGACAGTTACGACGTGGTGCTGATCGATACGCCGCCCGTGCTGCCGGTCTCCGATGCGGCGATCCTCGCGCATCGTTGCGGCACCGTGTTTCTCGTCGCGCGTTTCGGCACGACCTCGGTCGACGAGGTGCGCGAGTCGGCCAAGCAGCTGCGCCAGGCGAACGTCGAGTTGAAGGGCGTGATCTTCAACGGCTTCGATCCGTCGGCCTATCGCTACAGTCTGGGCTCGACTGCGCTGCGCAGCCGCTACGGTTCGTATCAGTACGCGAGTGCGACCGATGACAAGGCATCGGCCAGTTGACGCCGACCCACGGCAGCCCTCGCGGCTCGTTTTACCAGAGCTATGAGGGCAACCCGGGCAACCCGGGACAACCGCTGTAAAGCAGTCGGACTCCGCGCGATTCGAGGGAATCAAAGTGCGTATCGTCAAACTACCTGGATTGATCGGGGAAACCGCGACCCCGGGTGTCTCCGCCGCCATCTGGGCGCTCGTACTGGGGCTTCTGTGCTTCGTGTCGATCAATCACGAAACGGTGCTGCCGGAGAGATTTCTGCTCGATGGGCTATTCATTCTCGAACGGATGACCGCGGATGTCCGCTTCGAGGCATTCGGCGATTCGTTCGACAACCTTGCATGGCTTTTCCGCACACTCGGCCTGGGCACGCTGTCGATGTCGCTACTCGGATTCTTTGCGTCGACGTTCGGACTGATGTTCGCGATCTGGCGCTCGGGCGTGCGCAGCCTGAGCTATATGGAATTCATGCTGGCCTGCTTCTGGCTATTCGACC
This sequence comes from Burkholderia sp. SRS-W-2-2016, assembly GCF_001931485.1. GTDB lineage: Bacteria > Pseudomonadota > Gammaproteobacteria > Burkholderiales > Burkholderiaceae > Paraburkholderia. The sequence goes on from NZ_MSDV01000026.1 coordinate 162,061, forward strand.
AGACGGTGTACATCGCGCTGCCTTCGAAGGAAATCATCATTTCTCTCGCGATTTTTCTGATCGTGCTGTGCAAGGATTCGCGCTTCATCATCGTGATTTTCACCGTGTGCTCGATGCTCATTGCGGTGTACCTGCGCTCCTATTGGGCGATCACGCTCGCGCCGACCATGTTGCTGTACTTCGGCCCTTCGTTCGTGCGCAAGCCGCCCTTTCTCGTTGTGCTGGCCGTCGTGCTGTTCGTCGGCATGGCGATCGACTTTCGCATCCAGTACGGTCAGCCGCTGGACTTCGCGCGCCAGACGGTGAACGAATTCCGGGATCCGAGCGAAGTGGGATCGCTTATCGTGCAGATCATTCCGGGCGGCAACCTCGTCTCGGATGTGATCAATGCGATGCTGATTCTCGGCACGTTTCTGCTGCCGGTGCCGTTGATTCTGTCGGGCGTGGCGACCCAGACGCTGGGCGGCATCTGTACGTTTTTCTCGCTCGGCGCGACGTTCTCCCGCTATCTGAAGCGAGCCGCGGTCGCCGAACCCGGCCGCTTCGACCGGCTGTGTTTCTGCTTTGCCGTCAGCTTTATCGCGACTCAAGCGATCTTCGAACCCGACTATGGATCGTTTCTGCGCCACCTTTCACCGATCTCGCCGCTGTTGATGTATCTGCTGCTGTCGTCGAGACTGGCTCACGAGTCCGCCGTGTCCCAGCTGACGGAAACCGGGCACGCCCGCCTACAGTTCAATCCGAAGGAGCGCAGATGGCTGAAGTCCTCCAACGGCTAACGATGCTCGCCAACCTTATCCGTCGAACGCCAGTTCGTGGACACACAACCTCTCAATCGATGTGGGGATGCCAACCATGCTGAAAGTCACCAAAGCCGTGTTTCCGGTTGCGGGCCTCGGAACACGCTTCCTGCCGGCCACCAAAGCAAGTCCGAAGGAAATGCTGCCGGTCGTCGACAAGCCGCTGATCCAGTACGCGGTTGAAGAGGCGATTGCCGCCGGCATCACCGAGATGATCTTCGTGACGGGCCGCAGCAAGCGTGCGATCGAAGATCACTTCGACAAATCCTACGAGATCGAAGCCGAGCTGGAAGCGCGTAACAAGCAGAAGCTGCTCGACCTCGTGCGCAGCATCAAACCGGCCAACGTCGACTGCTTCTATGTGCGTCAACCCGAAGCGCTCGGTCTCGGGCACGCGGTGCTGTGCGCCGAAAAGCTGGTCGGCGACAGCCCGTTCGCGGTGATTCTCGCCGACGACCTGCTGCACAGCTCGAAGCCGGTAATGAGTCAGCTGGTCGATACGTTCAACCACTATCACAGCTCGGTGATCGGCGTCGAAACGATCGCGCGCGAGGACAGCCGCTCGTATGGCGTGGTCGACGGCCGCGAGTGGGCGGACAAGGTGATCAAGATGTCGCGCATCGTCGAGAAGCCGGCGCCGGAGCACGCGCCGTCGAATCTCGGCGTGGTGGGCCGCTATGTACTGATGCCGACGATCTTCAAGCACATCCGCGCGATCAAGCCGGGCGCGGGCGGCGAACTGCAGTTGACCGACGCGGTGCAGTCGCTGCTGACCGAGGAGCAGGTACTCGCGTATCGCTATTACGGTACGCGCTTCGACTGCGGCAGCAAGATCGGCTATCTGAAGGCGACCGTCGAGTTCGCGCTGCGTCACCCGGAACTGAAGGCGGAGTTCGAAGCGTATCTGCAGACTTACATGCACGGCCACACGACGAAGACCATGACTTCCGAATGTGAGCCGGTTATCTGAGCTGCGCCCCGGTTCGAAAGAGGCGCCCGTAAAAACTGATCGTCGAGCCCTATGTTCAATACTTTCGCCGATGAAAAAAAAGATGCCCGCTGTGGTCTCAAAGGCAGAGTAGTACCGGTCGTCACGGAGTCCGTGCGTGCGCTTCCGGAGCCGGCCGCGTTCTCCATTTTTCATGAGCCGTGGTGGCTGGATATTGCAACCGGCGGGAACTGGAGCATGGCTAAGGTCGAGCACGGCAACCAGCTGCTGGGCCAGATGCCGTATTGCACCAACCGCAGGAGCGGGTGGCGGATTTCGCATCTGCCTCCGCTCACGCACACCCTCGGTCCCGTTGTCACTCCGCTCGGTCTCGACGACCCGCGCGAACAGCATCACCGTCACACGGTCACGACGGCGCTGCTCGAACAGTTGCCGCATTTCGACAGCTTTTACCAGCTGCTGGACTCGCGTATCGACGATGCGCTCGCTTTCTCACTGCAAGGTTTCGCGGTATCCGTGCGCTATACGTTTCAGATCTCGTCGCAGTGCGCGGTTGAACACGCGTGGGACCGGATGCATAGCAAAACCCGCAACGTGATCCGCGGCGCCCGCAAGAGTCTGACTGTCGAGCCGGTCGATACGCCGGATAAATTCGTGCAGTTCTACGACACGAATCTGCTCGAACGATCGCGCAAGAACGCGTACGAACGCGGCGTGATGCGCGAACTCGTCAATGCGTTTGTCGAGCGCAAGGCCGGGCGCCTGCTGGGCGCTTACGACAGCCAGGGAAAGCTGGTCGCCGCGATCGGCCTCGTCTGGGATAACCATTCGATGTACTACCTGATGTCGTCGCGCGAAGCCGGCGCGCATAGCGGCGCGATCAGCCTGCTGGTATGGACCGCGATTCAGCAGGCGCTCGAACGCAAGTTGACGTTCGATGTCGACGGCTTCTATAGCCTGGGCACCTGCAAGTTCCTGGAAGGTTTCGGCGGTGCGCTGAAGCAGCGTCTCTGTGTCGAGCGCGCGAGTACGATGTTTTCCCTTGCGCGTATCCTCAAGCGGCGACTCGTGCCGGATTCCGCCACGGGGTTTTCTTCCCCCAATCTGTGACCGGGGCCGGCCGGCGAAATGGAATTCGGCCTTGGGTGGAACGGCCGCGCTCAGATCGGCAGATCTCTCGCCCGCTCGTGCAGATCGCGCGCCGGCAGCAGGTTCTCGCGCTGAAACCGCACCAGCGAAAACGCCCGCAATGCATCCTGCCGCGCGGGCAGCCGCGCGATTCGCAACTCAATTTCGCGCGCGGGCCGCGGATCGCCGCGCGGCACGACGACATTGAGCGCATCGAGCAGATAGGTGTTCTTCAGCACGTAAAAATGCGCATTCGACGACGCCAGCACGTCGCAAATAATCTGTAGATGCCGCTCCAGCGCCTCGGTCTTCAAAGGCAATTGCGCAAGCTCTTTATCGTTCTCTTCGATCTGCGCGCGCAGCCGCGCCGCCTCGCCGAACGTCGCCGCGGAATTCGATCCGGCCGCGTCGCCGGTCAGCGAGCGCACCCCGGCGCCCTGCCGTTCGAGAATCTGCAGCCGGGTTTTCAGCAGCGCGCGCTCGTGCTCCAGCGAGTCGTAGCGCTGCGTATCCGCGGCGATTTTCTGCAGACCTTCGAGCACCAGCTGGTCGATGATGCGCAGCACGATCTCGCGCCGCAGCGCGGCTTCGGACTCGCCGCACAAACGCACCTGGTGATCGCTGAAACTGATCGTCGTTTGCGCGACGTCGGTGCGGGTCGAGTCGCCGTGCTGCGCGACGCCGAAGGTTTGCCGCTCGTCGACGGCCATCCCGAGCACCGCGAACGCGTGGTCGGCGGCCAGGTGCTCGTCGAAGTACGCGAGCAGTTCCGCCGAACGGCTGAACGGCACGCACACGTCCGCGGGCGCGCCGAAAAACGCGTGGATATACGGGTCGGTGGTCCACGCGGCCGCGCTCGCTTCGCGCGCCGGCGGCATCTCGGCGACGATATGGCCCAGATAGCCGGCCGCCTGCTGCGCGGCCGTCAGCAGACGCGCTTCATGATCGCGCGCGAGCCGCAACGGCGGACTGAGCGCGACGATGCGCGCGACGATTTCCCGCGCCCGATGCGGATCGGAATCGCTCGCGCCGGCCGTGCCTTTTCGTCCGAACCATCTCGACAGCAGACCCATGACCTGCTCCCGTGGACGGTCAGTCTTCGCTGCGCTCCGGCAACAGCTGCGCGACCAACGTGTGGTTCTTCCAGAACACGTTATGAATGCGCGGCTGCAGCAGCCGCAGCCCGTCCGTGCTGACGTCGTCGAACAGCACGACGGCGGCCGGGTGCGAGCCCGAGCCGGGCACCCGCCGCACCGAACTCAGGCGCGGAAATCCATAGCGGATCAGGAACTCGGCGATTTCCTCTTCCGTGACGCTTTCTTCGACGTTGCCCAGATACAGTTCAGCCATGATGTCGCTCCTCGACCGTCATGCCAGGGTCTGCTTAACGTCGACCCTAGGCGACGATGTTCAATCCGCCGTCGATATACAGGGTGGAACCCGAAACCCGCCGCGCGTACGGTGTCGCGAGAAACGCGCAGGTATAGCCGACGTCCATGATGTCGACCAGCTCGCCGAGCGGCGCGCGCTCCACCGCCTCGTTGAGCAACAGGTCGAAGTCCTTCAATCCGGAGGCCGCGCGGGTCTTCAGCGGTCCCGGCGAAATCGCGTGCACGCGAATCCCGCGCGGCCCCAGCTCGTACGCCAGATAACGCGTGCACGCCTCCAGCGCGGCCTTCACCGGCCCCATCATGCTGTAGCTCGGCACGACCTTGTTGGCGCCGTAGTAGCTCATCGTCAGCAGCGTGCCGCCGTCCTTCATCAGCGGCGCCGCGAGCCGCGCCATCCGCACGAACGAATGGCAGGAGATATCCATCGCGGTCAGAAATCCTTCCCGCGACGTTTGCAGCAGCCCGCTATGCAGATCGTCCTTCGGCGCCCACGCGACCGCGTGAACGACGATGTCGAGCCCGCCCCAGCGCTTGCGGATCTGCTCGAACACGGCCTCGAGCTGCTGCTCGTCGGTCACGTCGAACGGCATGAAGATTTCCGCGTCCAGCGCCTTCGCGAGCGGCTCGACATAGGACCGGGTCTTCTCGTTCGCGTAGGTCAGCGCGACGCTCGCGCCGAGTTCATGGAACGCTCGCGCGCAACCGTAGGCGATCGAATGCTCGTTGGCGACGCCCGTGATCAGCGCCTTCGCTCCTCGCAGGATCTGACGCGGTTGTTCGATCGGCATCTGACACTCCTCGAAAATGACGCGGCGCTGACCGTGCCTGGCCGACCTCAACGCCGGCCGGCCCGCGCCTTAGCGGCGGTTCCGGACGCTGTTAGTCAACGCGCCTGGTCCGCCAGCCGCGCGGTGCGCCGGCGTCCGGCGCTGGTCGCGAGCACCGCGCGAATCCGTTCGAACGCCGCCCGTTGAGCCGCGTCCGGCGCGCTCTGCAACACGCGCTCGTCGGCGGACAGTTTGCCGAGCAGCTCGACGAATCGTTCGCGATCCTTCGCATCGGCGAGCAGCGCGGGCAGCGTCGCAATCGCTTCGTCGGGCGCGAACGTGACGATGATTTCCTGCTCGCCGCGAATCCGCCGCCATTCGTCGATGCCGATCTCCGGCAGATAGTGCGCGTAGCTCTCCGCCAGTTCCTTACGCAGCTCGAAGCGCGCGAGCGGCAGCGACGCGCCCTTGCGCGACAGCAGAAACGCCGCGCGGGCCAACGCGGCCGTGTAGCCGCCGGCGCTCATCGACTGCAACGCCGTGCGCACGAACGGCAGCTCGCGCGGATCGGCGACGGCCGCCGGGACGGTTGCGCCGTCCGCCTGCCGGTCGGCCAGAAACGATGCATACAGGTTCGCGTAAATCCCGAAGAAACCGGCCTCGGTCGCCGCATCGCGCATCGCGCGGTAATAGTCGAGCGACGCGCTGATCACGCTCGCGCCGCTGTGCTCCAGCGCGCTCCACGGATTGTCCGCGCTCGCGCGCTGACGGTTGTCGCGCACCGACTGCGCGGCGGCCGGCAGCCAGCTGAGCCACGGGTTCATCCCGGAAACCGCCCAGCGCTGCCAGCGCAGCGGATGGTACTGACGCAGCAGCCGCGCGCTGGTCTCGTTCGACATCGCCTGCACGAACGGCTGCGCGAACGCTTCATAGAGCCGCTGATTGAAGTCCGACACCGCCGCGACCGCCTCGAACGGCTTTTCGTCGGTGCGCTGAAAGCGGTTCAGCCGCTCGGTAATGTCTTCGAGCCGATGTTCGCTGAACTCCACCTCGTAAGTGATCTCGCCGTCCGCGCCCCTGCTCTCGTTGATCGACATCCCGTAGAGCCCCGGCGGGAACGTCTCGATCGTCTCCAGCACCGAGACGATCTGCTTATGCTCCTTCTTCGCGACGCGCCCCGACACGAAGATGCCGAGATGGCCGATGTCCTCGTGCATCAGCCCGACGATCACCTGGCCGCGCGCCTTGATTTCCTCGGTGCTGCCGTACAGATCGGCGACCCAGTTGAACGCCTGTTGCGGCGGCGTGATGTTGTCGCCCATCGACGCGAACAGGACGATCGGCGAGCGGATCTCGCGCAGATCGAACGCGTTGCCGGCGGCATTGTTCACCTCGCCCTTCCACAGCTTGTTGCCGATGAACAGATTGCGGGTGATCCATTCGATCTCCTCGCGATTCATCAGGTAATAGCTGCCCCACCAGCGCTCGAATTCCAGAAAGCGCGGCGGTTCGGTATCGACGTTCGAAAACAGGTGGTAATACTTGTCCCAGAACGTATTGGCCGGGTTCAGGCCTTCGAAGTTCTGCACCAGATGCGCGCCGTCGAATTTACCGTTGCCCAGATCCGCCGCGTACGACGCGAGCCACGTGCCGCCGAGCATTCCGCCCGCGTAGCGCATCGGGTTGTCGCCCTCGCCTTCGCTCCACGCGGCGCTCCAGTACGACATCGGCGCGCCGTTGATCACGATCGGACCGGTATCGCCGGGGTCCGAACTGGCCAGCATCATCGCCGCCCAGCCGCCCTGGCAATTGCCGATCAGCGCCGGCTTCGGGCTGTCCGGATGCAGCGCGCGCACTTTCTTCACGAACTGCTGTTCGGCTTCGCAGACATCGAGCAGGGTCTGGCCGGGTTCGGGCTCGCGATGGAACACGACGAAATAGACCGGATAGCCGGCGCGCAGCGCGACGCCCGCCTGCGAATCGTCCTTGAAGCCGCCGATGCCCGCGCCGTGGCCCGCGCGCGGATCGATGATCAGATACGGGCGTTTGCGCACGTCGACGCCGACACCTTCGAGCGGACGCAGTTGCAGCAACGCGTAGTTGACGGGGCGCGCGAAGTTGCGGCCGTCGAGCACGACGTCGTAGTCGAAGTGCAGCACCGGCGGCGGCTCGCCGATGCTTCGTTGAACGAATTCATTGCCGCGCTGATACAGCGTGTCCCAGAACAGCAGCGAACGCTGCGCGACGTCCATCGCGTATTGCCATGCATGCGACGGATCGAACGATGCCGGGGAACTGTCCGCGGCGCCGCGCCGGTCGGCGTGCAGCGCTTCGTCCAGCCGCTGGTTCAGATGTTCCTGCGCGATTTGCGTACGTTTTTGCAGCACGCGATTGATTTTCGTCGCGATGTCCTGGTTGCGGGACAACAGCGTTTGCGCATCCATGAGGCGGCTCCTGTAGCGGGCGACAGACGATGGCGATGCGCAATTGTGCGGCGCGGCACGCGCAGCGGCAATCGGACCAAGGTCGTATGGGCGCCGGCTCAGGCCGGCGGCGCCTGCATCGCGGCCGCGATATCGCGGCTGACCGACGCGAGCGCGCGGTCGTGGGCGGCGACCAGCGGCGCGAAGCCCGGCCCGGACACCGTCTCATGCGCGACCGAGCGGCCGGTGACCACCCGACCCTTGCCCGGCGGGCGCACCGCCCACAGCACGTCGACGGTGACGTCGCGCCCGGGCACCGAGTCGAAGCGCATCACGTCGATCCGTACGTGCCAGACCGTGGCCGGATCGCGGGTCGCATCGAACACCGAAATCTGCTGCGAATTGAGCAGCGTGCCGAGATTGGCGGCAATCACCCGGCCGATGTCGCCATTCAACGGCTGCGCCCAGCGGTCGAACTCATTGACCGCGACGCCGTGGTCGCCGACCCGCGTGACGATCTGCGGACGGTCCACCACGTCGGGAATCGTCACCGGACCGATCACCGCGACGATCGGCCGGCTGCTTGTCGGTGCATTCGTCGGCGCATTCGTCGCTGCACTCGTCGACGCGCTCAGCGACGGGTCCGGATCCAGCGTGTAGAAGTTGGTCGCCGGCGACGCGCACGCGCCGATCAGCACAGCGAGCCCAATGCAAGGTAGCGTTCCCCATCTCATGGCTTCTGCTCCGACTTGCCGCGCACCAGCGCTTCGGGATGTTGCGCGAGGTAGTCCGACAGCGTGCGCAGCGACGCGGCGGTGCGGGTCAGCTCCCGCATCGCGTCCTCGGTCGACTGCTGCAGCGACGAATCCGGTTGCAGCGCGGCGTTCGCGGAATCGAGCGCGCTCTGCGCGGAGCCGAGCGTGTCGCGCGCTTTCGGCACGACTTCCTTGTCGAGTTGCGCCAGCATCGAATTGGTGGTGCGCAGCGTGTTGCGCGCATCCTTGCCGATCGCCTCGAACGGTATGTTGTTCAGCTTCGTCATCAGCCGCGTGACCGAGTCCTGCAACGACTGCAGCGTGCGCGGCGTGGCAGGCAGTTCGGGCGGCGTCTTGCTCCAGTCGATCGACGCTTTCGGCGCATCCGGGAAGTAATCGAACGCGAGATAGAGCTGGCCCGTCAACGGATTGCCGCTTCTCAACTGGAAGCGGAAGCCATGCTCGATCAGATAGTTCGCCATTCCGCGCGGATCGTCGGTAACCCGGCCGCCCGCCTGGCCGTCCTGGTAGCGCGACGTGAAGCGCTCCGGATAGATTTCGATCTCGACCGGAATACTGAAGCGGTTGGTTGCCGGATCGAAGCGCGTGTAGATCGCCTTCACCTCGCCCATCACGACGCCGCGGAAATCGATCGGCGCGCCGACCGTCAACCCGCGCACCGAATCGTTGAACACGACCACGTAGCGGTCGACGATCCGGTCGTGCTGTTTCATCGCGTCGTCGCGGGTCGGGTACAGCGCGAACTGCGTGCCGGCCTTGGCGCCGGCATCGACGCGCGAATCGGGCGGCGACTCGAACGCGATCCCGCCGATGATGATCGACACGATCGACTGCGTCTCCACGCGCAGACCGTCGGCGCCGAACGACATATCGATGCCGCTCGCGTGCCAGAAGCGCGCATCGGTGCGCACGAACTGATCGTACGGCGCGTTGACGAACACCTTCAGCGTGACGCCGCGGCCATCCGGGTCGAGATGATAGGACGCCACCTGGCCGACCCGCAGCCGGCGGAAATAGATCGGCGAGCCGACGTCGAGCGAGCCGAGCCCGACGCCCTTCAGCGTGAACTCGCGGCCCGGTATGTCGCTCGCGATCACCGGCGGCTCTTCGAGGCCGACGAACTCGCGGCGCGCTTTCGCGGCATTGCCGGCGTCGACGTCGATATACGAACCGGACAGCAGCGTGCCGAGCCCCGACACGGTGCCGCCCGAAATACGCGGCCGCACCACCCAGAAGCGGGTGTTGTCGACCATCAGATTGGCGACGTCGCGCACCACCTCGGCTTTCGCGATCACGCGCTTGTGGTCCGGCGACAGCGACACCGTATCGACCACGCCGATATCGACGTCCTTGAACTTGATCTTGGTCTTGCCCGCTTCGAGGCCTTCGCCGGTCTTGAAGCTGATCGTGATCTCCTCGCCGCGCTCCATCACCGCCTTCACCGCGAGCCAGCCGCCGATCAGAATCGCGACGATCGGCACCAGCCACACCAGCTGCATGCGCCAGCGCGACGGCGGCACCGGCTCCGCGGCGGGCAGTTCGGGATCCTCAATGGGCGCGGACATCGTCGCTCTCCAACGCGTCCCAGATCAGACGCGGATCGAATGCCATCGCGGCAAGCAGCGTCAGCACGACGACCGCGCCGAACGCGATCGCGGCCGGGCCGGCCTTGATCGTCGCGAGTGCCTGGAACTGCACCAGCGCGACCAGCATCGTAATCACGTAGATATCGAGCATCGACCAGCGGCCGATCAGCTCGATCACCCGGTAGATGCGGGTGCGTTGACCGGGCAGCCATTGCGAGCGCAGCTGCGTGGTCACCGCCAGATACGCGAGGCCGAGAATCTTCAGCATCGGCACCACGATGCTCGCGACGAACACCAGCACCGCGAGCGGCCACGAGCCGGACACCCACAGGTAGACGACGCCGCTCATGATCGTGTCCTTCTGCGTGCCGAACAGCGAACTGGTGTCCATCACCGGCAGCACGTTGGCCGGGATGTACAGCACCATCGCCGCGACCAGATACGCCCACGTGCGCGACAGACTCGCGGGCTTGCGCAGATGCAGCGGCGCCTTGCAGCGCGGGCAGTGGCGCGGGTGATGACCGGCGGCAGAAGCGGCGGCAGAGGCGGCAGAGACAGAAGCGGTGGAAGCGGCAGAAGCGGCAGGAGCGGAAGCCGGCGGATTCAGCAGCCCGCACTCCTCGCACAGCACGAGCCCGTGCGCGGCCGCCGTGCGTGCGTGACGGCGCGCGCGCAGACGCGGCAACGGCAACGCGCGCGGACCGTGCCGCGCGGCGGTGATGCGCGCCCACACGTCGCGCGCATCGAAGCTCGCCGACGCCGCCGCGAGCAGCAGCATCAACGCGATGAACGACCACAACGCGATGCCCGGCACCACCTTGGCAATGTGCGCGAGTTTGACGAGCGCGACCAGCAGCCCGAGGATCAGCACCTCGGTCATGCCCCACGGCCGCGTCAGCTGGTACAGCCGGAAGCCCTCGGCCGCGCGCCACGGCGCCCGCCCCAGATGCAGCGGCACCAGCAGCCACAGCATCGCGACGACCTGCAGCACCGGCGTGACGATCGTCGTCAGACCGACCAGCAGCGCGAGCGGCCACGCGCCGTGTTCGTAGAGCATCCGCACCGAGCCCGCGAGCGTGGTCTGCACCACATTGCCGTTCAGCGACAGACCGACGATCGGAAACAGGTTCGAAATCACCAGCAGCACCGCCGACGCGAGCGTGAACGACAGCGCATACACGGGGCCATGCTTGCGGTCGCGTTTCAGTTCGGCGTGGCAGCGCGGGCAGCGCAACGCGCGGCCGGCGGCAAGCGGTGCGCCGAACTGCAGCAGGTCGCACTCCGCGCACGCGATCAGCTCCCGCTCCATCATCTGTTCTCCGAAGCAAGTGCGGGCGAGTTGGGCGGCTTGCCGGCGCTCGCCACGGCCCGCGCGACGGCCGGCTGCGCGGCGCGCGACACCGCGGCCGTCGCCTCCGCCTCGGCCGGCGCGGCGGGTGCAACCGGCGCGCTCGCCGCCGGCGCGGGAGCCGCCGCCGCCGAAGCCGGCCCCGCCGGCTCGGCCGCCGGCACCGTGCGCCGTTCCGCCTCCAGCACCCAGCCGCCGCCCATCGCCTTGTACAGCGTCACGAACGACGTCAACACCGCGCTTTGGGTCTGCGTCGAGCCGAGCTGCGCGTTGAACAGGCTGCGCTCCGCGTCGAGCACCTCGATATAGCTCGTATAACCGCCCTCGTAACGCTGTCGCGCCAGATGCGCATAGGTAATCAACGCGGCGACCTGGCGGTTCTGCACGTCGAGCTGCTCGCGGGTTTTCTGCACCGAGATCAGCGCGTCCTCGACTTCCTGGAACGCGACCTGAATCGTCTTCTCGTACGCGAACAACGCCTGCTGCTCGCGCGCTTCCGCCTGATGCACCTGGCCGGTGATGTTGCCGGCGGTGAAGATCGGCTGCGTGACGCTGCCGGCGAACGACCACACCCGCGCCGGTCCGCTGAACAGATTAGAGAACTGCGCGCTGACCGAACCGAACAGGCCGGTCAGCGAGATCGACGGAAAGTACAGCGCGCGCGCCGCGCCGATCAGCGCGTTTTGCGCGACCAGCGCCTGCTCGGCTTCGAGCACGTCCGGGCGGCGTTCGAGCAACTCGGACGGCAAGCCCGCCGGGATCGGCGGCGTGCCCATTTTGCCGAGTTCGCGGCCACGCAGAATCGCGCCCGGATTGTGGCCGATCAGCACCGACAACGCGTTTTCCTGCTGCGCGATCTGCGCTTCGAGCTGCGGGATCGTCGCCAGCGCGGCCTCGTATTCGGACTCGCTTTGCGCGAGCTCCATCTGCGAGACTTCGCCACCATGAAAACGCAGCTCGAATACCCGCACCGATTCGCCGCGGCTCTCGACCGTCTCTTTCGCGATTTCGAGTTGCCGGTCCAGACTGCGCAGGTTGATATACGAGGCCGCGACCGAGCCGACCAGCGTCAGAATGGTCGCGCGACGACCCTCCTCGCTCGCCAGCAGACTCGCGCGCGCGGACTCGGTCTGGCGGCGCACCTTGCCGAACAGATCGAGTTCCCACGACACCGCGAGCGTCGCGTCGAACTGGTTGTAGACCGGACTCGCGCCGGGCGGCAACAGCAGGCCGAGGCCCGCGTCGCGCGACTCGCGCGCGCGCGACGCATCGGCGCCCGCCGACAGTTGCGGGAACAGCGCGGAACGAGTGGTCACGAACTGGCCGCGAAATTCGTCGACGCGCGCGGCGGCGATCTTCACGTCGCGGTTTTCCAGCAACGCGGTGGCGATCAGCTGATCGAGCACCGGGTCGTCGAACTGTTCCCACCACGCGGAGTTCGCGAGACCGGCGGCCTCGCCCTGGGCAAAGCGGTAAGTGGCGGGAACCTCGACGGCCGGACGCTGATAGTTCGGGCCGAGCAGACATCCGCTCAGCGCGAGCAGCATCACGGGGGCAAGCAGACGCAGCGATGCCGTGCGGCGCATGTCAGTCACCTTTTTGCGGCGCGGACGGCGCCTCGCTCGACGTGCCCGGCCCGGTCGGCAGCGGCGCGTCGTGCGCCGCGCCGCCCGGGGCCTGCTGGTCCGGCTTCTTCTTGCCGCTCGAACGCGACGACATCGTTTCGAGCAGGTAGTAGAACATCGGGATGAAGAACACCGCGATCGCGGTCGCACCGAGCATCCCGCCGATCACGCCGGTACCGATCGAATGACGGCTGTTGGCCGACGCGCCGGTTGCGATCGCGAGCGGCACGCAGCCGAGAATGAACGCGAGCGAGGTCATCACGATCGGGCGCAGCCGTTCCTCGGCGGCGGTCATCGTCGCGTCGAGCACCGACGCGCCGCCCTCGCGATTGAGCACCGCGAACTCGAAGATCAGGATCGCGTTCTTCGCGGCGAGCGCGACCAGCATCGTCAGGCCGATCTGGAAGTACACGTCGTTGCTCAGGCCGCGCAGCAGGATGGCGAGCAGCGCGCCGAACAGCGCGAACGGCACCGCCATCAGCACGCCGATCGGCAGCGTCCACTTCTCGTACTGCGCGGCGAGGATCAGGAACACCATCACGAGGCCGAACACGAACACGATGCCCGAGGTGCCGCCCGACTGCCGCTCTTCGAACGCTTCGCCGCTCCACGCGACGTCGTAGCCTTCCGGCATCTGCGTGGCGATCTCCTCCAGCGCCGAGATCACCTGCCCGGAGCTGAAGCCCGGCGCCGCGTTCGCGGTGACCTTGATGGCCGGGAAGTTGTTAAAGCGCGTGACGAGATCCGGCCCGGTCACCCAGTGGTAACTCGCGACCGCTTTGATCGGCACCATCGTGCCGGTGCGGCTGCGCACGAAGATCTGGTCGAGATCGTCGGGCTTGAGCCGGTATGACGGCTCGGCTTGCAGAATCACCTGCCACAGCCGGCTCGAACGGTTGAACTGCGATACGTACAGCGAACCGAACATCGTCTGCATCGCGCTGTACACGTCTTCGACCGGCACGCCGAGCGTCTCGGCCTTGTCGCGGTCCACGTCGACCAGCAGTTGCCGCGACGACGCGTTGAACGTCGACGTGACGCCGGTCAGCTCGCGCCGCGCGCGCGCCTTCCCGACGAACTGCTGCGACACCTCCGCGAGTTGCGCGATGGTCGCGTCGCCCTTGCTCTGGATCCACACTTCGGTGCCGCCGGTCGTACCGAGACCCGGAATGGACGGCGGATTGACCGGCAGCACGATCGCCTGCGGCAGATTCGCGAAGTAGCGGTACGCGTCGAGCAGCACGCTGCGGGCGTTCTGCGTTCTGGCGTTTGCACGCGTATAACGCTCGTCGAAACTCTTCAGGCCAACGAAGAAAGTACTCGAATTGTTCTTGTTCTGACTGTCGAGCAGGCTGAAGCCGTCGACCGTCGCGATACTGCCGACCGCGTCCTGCTTCATGAAGTAGTCGGTCACCAGTTGCGATACCTCGCCGGTGCGATCCAGGCTCGCCGCATCCGGCATGATCACCGCGCCGAGCAGATAGCCCTGGTCCTCGGGCGGCAGGAACGCCGACGGAATGTGTTTCACCATCACGACCGCCAGCGCGATCATCGCGACGAAGAACACCAGCGCCATGATGCAGCGCTTGATGATCAGCCGGACCGCGCGCGTATAGCCGGCCGTCATCCGGTTGAAAGTATTGTCGAACCAGCGGAAAAAGCCCTTTTTCTCGTGGTGTGTGCTCTTCAGCAGAATCGCCGCGAGCGCCGGCGACAACGTCAGCGCGACGATGCCGGACAGCACCACCGAAATCGCAATCGTGATAGCGAACTGCTTGTACATCTGCCCGGTAATGCCGCCGAGAAACGCGACCGGCACGAACACCGCGCACAACACCAGCACGATCGCGACCACCGGTCCGGCCACCTCGTCCATCGCCTGTTTGGCCGCTTCTTTCGGACTGAGCTTGTGCACCGTCATATTGCGCTCGACGTTCTCGATCACGACGATCGCATCGTCCACCACGATACCGATCGCGAGCACCATCCCGAATAACGTCAGCATGTTGATCGAGAAGCCGAGCGGCAGCATGAACATGCAGGTGCCGACGATCGACACCGGCACCGCGATGATCGGAATCAGCGTCGCGCGCAGGCTTTGCAGGAACACGAACACGACGATCACGACCAGCACCAGCGCTTCGAAGAACGTATGAATCACGTCGGAGATCGACGCCCGGGTGAACTCGGTCGTATCCATCGCGATCTCGTAGGTGAGCCCTTCCGGAAACGACTTCTTCATCTCCTCGAGGGTCTTGCGCACCTGCTTGGACACTTCGAGCGCATTGGCGCCCGGCTGCTGATACACCGCCATCACGGTAGCCGGCTTGCCCTGGAAGCGGCTGCGGATCGAGTAATCCTTCTGCCCGAGTTCGGCGCGGCCGATGTCCTTCAGACGCACGATCGCCGCGCCGCCGCTCGCCGCGCGCACGATGATGTTGTCGAACTGCGACGGCTCGGTCAGGCGGCCGGTGGTCGTCACCGCGAACGACTGCTGGACCGCGTTGCCGGTCGGCGACTGGCCGATGCTGCCCACCGCGAACTGCTGGTTCTGGTTCGCGACCACGTTCTGCACGTCGGCCGCGGTCACGCCGAGCTGCGCCATCCGGTCGGGTTTCAACCATATTCGCATTGCGTAATCGGGAGTACCGAAGATGCTCGACTGGTTCGCGCCCGGAATCCGCTTGATCGCGTCGAGCACGTAGATGTTCGCGAAGTTGGCGATATAGGTCGAGTCGTAGCGGTCGGTCGGCGAATAGATCGCGATCACCATCATGAATGCCGACGACTTCTTCTGCACCTGAATGCCCTGCGACTGCACCGATTGCGGCAGTTGCGGCAACGCGAGATTGACGCGGTTCTGCACGTCGACCTGGGCCAGTTCGGGGTTGGTGCCGATGTTGAAGAACACGTTGATCGTCAGATTGCCGGTCGACGAACTCGACGAGTTCATGTAGATCATGTTGTCCGCGCCGTTCACCTGCTGCTCGATCGGCGCGGCGACGTTGTTCGCGACGACCTCCGCGTTGGCGCCCGGGTAGGTCGCCGAGATCGTGATTTGCGGCGGCGTGATGTCCGGGTACTGCGCGATCGGCAGCGCGAACATCGCGAGCGCGCCGCCGAGCGTGATGACGATCGAGATCACCGACGCGAAGATCGGCCGATCGATGCAGTAGCGGGAGATATTCATATCGGCCGCTCCCCTTTATTCGGCCGTGCCGACGCCGGAGGCGGCCGGCGCCGCCGTGCTTTGCGACGCCGCGGCCGTCGCGGCCGTGGTTTGCGGATTCGCCGCCGCGGTCTTGATGATCTTCAGCTGCGCATCCGGAGTCACGCGCAGCGCGCCGTCCACCACGATGCGCTCGCCCGGCTTCAGCCCGTCATAGACGAACCACTGTTCCGCGCGCCAGTCGCCAACTTCGACGACCCGCTGATGCGCTTTGCCCTGATCGTCGACGACCCACACGAAGTGACTCTTCGCGCCCTGCAGCACCGCGCGCTGCGGCACCAGCGTCGCATTCGGACGGATCGCGCCGGAGATGCGCGCGCGCACGAACTGGCCGGGGCGCAGCACGCCTTTCGGGTTGTCGAACACCGCCCGCACGAGGAAGGTGCCGGTTTCGGTGTTAAAGGCCGGATTCGCGAAGTCGATATGGCCGACCTCCGCGAAGGTGGTGCCGTCGGCGAGCACCAGATGGACGACGAAATCGTTGCGCGGCGGGAAGCGCAGCTGACCGTCGGCGATCTGGTCGCGATAGCGAAGCATTTCGTTTTCCGAAATACTGAAGTTCACCCACATCGGATCGAGCTGGTACACGTAGGTCAGGAGGCCGTTGGTGGTGGCCGCCACATAGCTGCCGTCCTGCTGGCGCGCAAAGCTCGACAGCCCGGTGAGCGGCGACTTGATCGTCGTATAGCCGAGGTTCAGCAGCGCGGTATCGACTTCCCCTTGCGCGGCGATCACCGCGGCCGCGCTCTGCTTCTCGTTGCCGATCGCGTCGTCGAGATCCTTCTTGCTCAATGCGTTCATCGCGGCGAGCGGCTGGACCCGCGCGAGGTTGGCCTTGGCCACTTCGTGGCGCGCCTGCTGCTGGGCCAACTGGCCGCGCGCGGTGCGCAGCGCGGCTTCGAACGGCTTGCTGTCCATCTGGAACAGCGTCTGGCCGGTCTTGACCATCTGCCCTTCGGTGTACGTGCGCTTGTCGAGAAAGCCGTCGACGCGCGAGCGGATCTCGACTTCGCGCGAGCTCTGCGTTTGCGCGGTGAATTCGAAATCGACCGGCGTGTCCTGGCGCGCGACCGTCATCACGGTGACTTCCGGCGCGGCCGCCTGCGGCGGCGGCGGTGCTTTCTTGCAGGCGCCCAGCAGCGCGAACGCGACGAGCGCGAGCAACCAGCCGCACGACCCCGACCTACGCCGCGACGCGATGCGCGGCGGCCACTGCGCCGACATGCGCGTCGCGGCGACGCCGGCCAAACTCGCGAGACAAACCGGTGGTGCTCTCATCGTGCGCTCCCGCCTGGTCCTTGCACGTTGCCGAGCGGCGCGCCATCGACGGCGCGCGCGCGAACCTCGCCGCGCATCGGTGCGAGGCGTGCGCTCATCCATTGCGACGTGCGCGCTCTCCCGTTCGATGCGTCGGCAGGATTCAGTGTGGTAGTTCGGAAATATCGCGACAATGGGACCTTGGTCTCATATCGCGCGAGTGTCACGGTCCGGGCTGCGGACCGGCGATCGCCATCTCGACGGCCTTGAACAGGATCGCGCTGTTGAACGGCTTGCGCAGATACGCGGCGGCGCCGGACGCAAGCGCGGCCTGCCGTACGGCGAGATCGTCGTAGGCGCTAATCATGATCACGGGTACGCCGAGCAACGTGAGTTGGCGTTGGACCTCGAGGCCGTTGACTCCGGGCATCTGCACGTCGACGATCACACACGCGGGGCGATATGACGGAATTGCCGAAAGCGTATTCAGAAACTCGTCACCGCTAGCGAACGTCTCTGCTCTGATACCTTCGGAATGCAACAAGCGCTTGATAGCCCGACATACCGACACGTCGTCATCGACCACCGCAACGATTTGGTTCGGATTGACCATAATGCGGCGCGAGCGCGCGAATGTTCCGCCAGGTAGATCGTCGAAGACCCAGCGTAACTGTTGAAAGCTCTCCGTGATATAGGACTTTGGTCCACCAGGAGCGGTAGAGCGACGCGCGCGACGGCGGCGCCGCAACCCTGCCCGGCCACGCGCCGGGCCCCTCGTCCATCATTCTTCGTCGGTCGCGCAGGCGCGCGCCTTGGTCACCAGCTGAACGAGTTCGACGATGGTTTTCGCCTTCATTTTTTCCATCACCCGCGCGCGGTGAATCTTGATCGTTTTTTCGGCCGCGCCCAGGTCGCTGGCGACCTGCTTGTTCAGCCGGCCGGTCACGACGAGGTCCATCACCTCGCGCTCGCGGCGCGTCAGATGGCTGATGCGCTCCTCGATTTCCGCGCGTTCGTGGCGCCGTTCGCTTTCGATGCACGCACGCTTGAGCGCGCGCTCGACCGCCGCGAGCAGTTGCGCTTCGGCGACCGGCTTGGGCAGGAAGTCGAGCGCGCCGCCTTTCATCGCCTCGACGCTCGAGCTGACGTCGCCGTGGCCGGTCAGAAACACGATCGGCAGCAGGCGCGCGAGCTTTTGCTGCACCTCCAGTCCGGTCATGCCCGGCATCTGCAGATCGAGCACGACGCAGGCCGGCTGGCTCGCCAGATCGGCACGCTCCAGCAACGCATGCGGACAGTCCAGAGACTCGACGTTATAGCCCGACGCGCGCAGCAAACGCGCGAGCGCGGCGCGCACGCTATCGTCGTCGTCGACGACAAAGACCCGGCTGGCACTCTGGTTCGTCATGCGCGCAACTCGCCAGGCTGACGGCCGCCGCGGCTGAGCGGCAGCGTAAGGTGAAACGACGCGCCGCGGTCGTCGTTGTTCTCGGCCCACAGCCGGCCCTGGTGAGCGGTCGCGATCGTGCGGCTGATCGACAGTCCGAGACCGAGCCCTTGCGGCTTGGTGGTGAAGAAAGGCCGGAAAATCTTGTCCATGTTGTCGACGGTCAGACCTTGCCCCCGGTCTTTCACCGTGATCCGCACATGGCCGTCCGGCTCTTCGCGCACGATCGTTTCGACCAGCCGGTCGGCGGGCGCGCAATCCTTGACCGCATCGAACGCGTTCAGCAGCAGGTTCAGCACCACCTGTTGCAACTGCACGCGATCGCCGCAGACCAACGCAAGGTTGTCGGCGATATCGAAGCGCGTGCGCACCTCGCGGGTCAGCGCGTCGCTGTGCACGAGCAGCGCGATGTCGCGCACCACGCTGCCGAGGTCCAGCAGCTGCAATTCCACATCGCCTTTGCGCACCAGCGCGCGGATTTTCTGGATCACGTCGTTCGCACGGCAGTTGTCGCTGACGATATCTTCGAGCGCCTCGCGCAGTTCCACCAGATTGACGTTTTCCGAATCGACGAATTTCTTCGCCGCCTGCGCGTTGAACAGGATCGCGGTGAGCGGCTGCTTCAACTCGTGCGCGAGCGACCCGGCAAGTTCGCCCAACGACGACGCGCGCGCCAGATGTTCGAGTTCCTTAGGATTGCGGCCGAATTCCGGGCACTTGCTCCAGTCCGAAATCGCGGTGATCTGCAACAGCTGGTTCGAGATGCGGCAATGGCTGGTTTCCGCTTCGGCCGGAAAACTGACGCCGTCGCGACGCCGCGCGATCAGCGTCTGCGCGGTCGCGCCGGCGGTCGCCCCAGGCGTCGCGCCTTGAGCCGCCTGATTGCCCGCGCCGCGCGCGGCGCCGGCCGGATTGGCGGCGGACTGGCCGCTGCCCGGAAACAGCATCGCGGTGGATGCGCCGATCAGTTCTTCGCACGTATAGCCGAATAGCTGCGCCGCTCTCTCATTGGCGAACACGATCCTGTCGAACTGATCCGCGGTGACGATCGGCACCGGCAGCATGTTCAGCGTTTCACCCAGCCGGGTCTTCGCATTGAGCATCTGCCGCGCAAGCGGGTCGCGACCGCTGTGCCGCCACGGCCGGCAGGCCGCTGCCGCGTACCTCAGCCAGCCCGATGCCGGCGCGGGCTGCGTGCCGGCCACCGACGCGCTAGCCGTCATGCCGGCGGCATGGGACGGGAACGGCGGGCGAAACGGGATGGGAGACGTGAAACTGGAAAAGCTGTGTCCCTGAATCTCGGGAATTCTGGCAACACGGGAATCTGCCGCGGAAGGGTTTTTTGCTACACGCCACTGCTGCGCATACAGTGCCGTTAATATCCCCGCCGCCCCCATTGCCAGATGTCTGCCGTGTACGATCAGATTGATCATTCGGTATCTCCGGATTGGCACCACGGATTCTTTATCAGCTGGACTTATCCCTTCTCGAGCGGACCCTCGTATGTCCGCCCCTTACTTTTTGTCGGTTTGACGATAGCTAGACCAGTATAGGCCATTCGCGAAATGAAATGCTCGGGCTGCATGTATTTTCTGCCGCTGGCGTATACGCGTAGGAAAAAAATCTATGCAGTTTCCGCCATCCGTAGCACGTTTACGACATAAAGCGCATTGCTGTTTTATATCCATTTAATTATACGGAGCCGATCTGCAACGCAAAACGCATAAAATCGCGCAGCCGCGGAGGGTTCCGCGCCACGCGGTGCTCATCGCGCTTCCGGATCGCGCTTCAGGGTCGCGCTTCCACGCCGCGCTCGCTCACCGTCTTTCTCGTTCCGGATAACGGCTTCGCAATAACCCGGTCCACTAAATTGCCGGGATTTCAGCAAAATAGTTTGATCACAATCAAATTGTCGCGAATTAGCTTATTCAGAAATCGATGGTCGTGGGAGACCGATCGTTTGGCCGCCGTGTAACGAATCCGTTTGAATCCTTTGTAAATAACACAATACGGCGGCAGGCGATGGCGGAATTGGAAAAGAATTGGCGCTTTTGGACGGGTGACACAACCCGCTCGCATCGAGCGATTCGAGCGAATACAAAAACGCGACGGCGCCGGTTGCAACCGGCGCCGTATATTTTTGAAGCCACCGCGCAATGCGAAGCGCGCAGCCAGAACTCGCCCGAACCGCGTCGTTCGACGCGGCCCCGCGAGTGGCGCCCGCGAACGCGCGTGGCTAGATGTCGAGCCGCGTGACCTTGGTGCCCGCGAGCGACAGATCGGCCATCAGACCGGTATTGGTCAGCACCATCGCGACCACCTGCGAGGACACCGAGTTCGAGTCGATCACGCCGTTCGCGCCAACCTTCACCAGCGACACCGCGACGTCGCCGCCCACCGACCAGCCCGCCGAACTCTGGAATTTATGCAGCGCGTCGGCCGTCATGAACAGGAAGATCACCGCGGTCGACTGCGCGCCCGCCTGAAGTCCGAACGACGCGGCCGCGGTGCTGTAATAACCGGCGGTCGTGCCGTGAATCCGCAGCGCACCCTCGCCGTATTCGGCGCCGACGATGAACGCGGCTTTCTTCACGTCGGGGAATACCAGCACCCCTTGCGCTTTATCCACCAGCTCTCTCGAACCCTTCACCGTGCCGAACAGCCGCGACAGCGTACCGTCGACCGCGGCGTCGATCGCCTGCCGTTTCGACGCATTGGTCTCCGGGGTCTTGCCGCTTCCCGGCGTCATCGTGCAGCCCGCCAACGCGAGATTCGCGGCAATGGTGGACAACGCGAGGGTTTGCACAAAATTCCGTCTGTTCACCGTCGACCTCCGTTCTGGTTATGTTGCGACGCCCCGGTGCGTGCGACCGGTGCCGCCAGGCATGTCTGCAGACTCATGATGTCATCGCCCGCCGTCGCGGCCATCGGACCTTGGTCTTACAGCAGGCGCCGCACGCGGGCCGGACGCGCCGCGCAAGCCGCGCGAGCCACCCCGTACGACCCTATTGGACCAAGGTCGTATGGTCTTGTCCGGCGCGGCGTCGTACCCTGGATGCGAGCGCCGGATCATGGCCCGGTTGCGCGCATCCATTGGAGACACCCAAATGACCAGCAAAACGGCGGACAACGACGCGTCGGCGAAAGAAGACCGCTCGCTTTCGGGGAAGGCTTATCGCAAGGCGCTATTCGACCTGCACGTGGAACTCGTCAAGCTGCAGGAGTGGGTCGTGCAGACCGGCGCCAAGGTCTGCATCGTGTTCGAGGGACGCGACGGCGCCGGCAAGGGCGGCACGATCAAGGCGATGACCGAGCGCGTCAGTCCGCGGGTGTTCCGGGTGGTCGCGCTGCCCGCGCCGAGCGAGCGCGAGAAAAGCCAGATGTACATGCAGCGCTACGTGCCGCATCTGCCGGCCGCCGGCGAAGTGGTGATCTTCGATCGCAGCTGGTACAACCGCGCGGGCGTCGAACGGGTGATGGGCTTCTGCTCCGAGGCGGAGGTGGCGGCCTTTTTCAAGGCGGTGCCGCTGGTCGAGCGGGCGATCGTCGAGTCCGGCATCATCCTGCTCAAATACTGGCTGGAGGTCAGCGCCGACGAGCAGACGCGGCGGCTCGAATCGCGTATTCACGACGGCCGCAAGACGTGGAAGCTGACCGACATGGATCTGAAGTCGTACAGCCGCTGGTACGACTACTCGCGCGCGCGCGACGCGATGTTCGCGGCGTCCGACACCGAATATGCTTCGTGGTACGTAGCGGATTCGAACGACAAGCAGCGCGCGCGGCTGAACATCATCAGCGACATGCTGAGCCGGATTCCTTACAAACAGATGCCGCGCAAGAAGGTGACGTTGCCGAAGCGGCAGAAGGCGGACGGCTATACGCAACCGGACTATCCGTTTAAATACGTGTCCGAAAGGTTCTGACGCGGCGGCGGTTCTGACGCGCGGCGGCGGCGCGAGTATTGGTGTTGGCCCGCGCCCAGGCTCGGGCTGGGGCTCGGGCTCGGGCTCAGGCTCAGGCTTGTGCTCGGGCTTGTGCTCGGGCTTGTGCTCGGGCTTGTGCTCGGGCTCGGGCTCGGGCTCGGGCTCGGGCTCAGGCTCGGGCTCCGGCTCGTGCTCAGGCTCGGGCTCGCCGGCGTTTTTACACCACCGGCGCGCTATCCAGTTCGCATGCGCGGCGATTGCTGGCGAGCCAGCCGGTCAGCTCGGCCGCGGACATCGCCTTCGCGTAATACCAGCCCTGCGCATACTGCACGCCCTTGTCGCGCAGCCACGCCGCCTGCCCCGCCGACTCGACGCCTTCCGCGACGAGTTCCACGCCCAGTTCGTGAGCCATCGCGATGATATGCGGCGCGACCACGCTCGAAGCCGCGTCCTGCACGATCGTATCGACGAACGACTTGTCGATCTTCAGCACGTCGACGCGAAAGCTCTGTAAATAGGAAAGGCTCGAATAGCCGGTGCCGAAGTCGTCGATATAGACCGGATGCCCGGCCGCGCGGAACGCGGCAATCACGTCGCGGGTGGTATCCGCGTTCATGAAGCTGCGCTCGGTCGCCTCGACCCGCAGCTGGGCCGGCGCGATGCCGGTGCCGGCGAGCGACGCGGTCAGCCGGTCGAGGAACCGGCGGGTGCCGAGATCGTCGCTGCTGACGTTGATCGATACGTAGAACGATGGATTCGCGCGCAGCAACGGACCCAGTTGCACGAGCGTCTGTTCGAGTACGAGATCGGTCAACGGCTCGATCAACCGGTTCTGCTCGGCAACCCGCACGAACACCTCCGGCGAGATCACGCGGCCGTTCTGGGTCCAGCGCACCAGCGCTTCCACGCCGACGCACTGGCCGTCGGCGAGCCGCATGATCGGTTGATACACGACGTCGATCCGGCGCCGCGCGATCGCCCATTCGAGCCGGGCGACGAACGACAGCTGCCGCGACACGCGCCGGTAGGCGAGCCAGCCGAGCACCCCGCCGGCGGCCACGCCGATCGTCAGCCAGCCGGCGAGCAGCTTCGGCCAGTCGCCGGCGGCGCTGCTGCGCGGCGATTTCACGACCACCGCGAGCGGCTGGGTCGTCGAGCGGCCGACCGCGTAATTCCAGTTGTCGCTCTGCGCGCTGCCGCCGTTTTTCCACACGCGGAGCATCTCGTCCGGATCGGTCCCGGTCGACACCGCGAGCAGCGTGCCCGACGGAATGTGGATGACCGCGATCGGGCGCCGCGCCGGATCGATCAGGTCGACGAACGAAGTCGGATCGATCGAAACGTAGTGGCCGTCGTGGCCGATCAGGATGTCCTTGCGCGCGTCGCTCAGCGGACTCTGACGCTGGAACCACAGGAAATAGCCGTCGGTGCCGCGGAAATCCGGCGGCGGCAGGCCCAGCTCGCTCGGCTCGGTGCCGGTCAGCAGCGGCGAGCACAGGTAGTAGCCGTTCGCATAGGCGCCGGCGTCCTGCACATAGCGGTAGTTGTAGATGACGCGGGCGGTCTGTTCGAGGTTCTCCGGCGAACAGGGCATGCCGGGCTCGCGGTTCAGATCGGCCAGCGCGGTGAGCACCTGATAGGCGACCATCTCCGCGCGGATCGTGGCTTTTTCGGCGAGGTCGCGAAGTTCGACCCGGTCGCGCCGTTCGACCTCGCGGTGCGCGACGTAGAGACTCGTGAGCACCGGGCCGATGGTCGCGACGCACCCGAGGGCTATCGAAGCGGAAATCAGCGTGATGCGCTTGATCATTTCGAAGCCCGTGCACGAGGGTGCGGACGACTGCGAGTGAATGGCGGGTTGCGCGGCGGTGGTTTCGCGGCACGCCGCCCCATACGTTCGGCATGCCGAACGTCAGACGAAAGAATACCCGGGTTTTGTGGAGGTTTTCAATGCAATTGCAACGGCGGCCACGGTAGTGCGTGGAGGCCGGTCAACCCTGCTCACGGGTAACCGATTGAGGCTTTACCGCCGCCGACGACGCCGACGACGCAGCGCTTGCCGGTACCGCCTGCTGCGGAGCGCTCGGTTTGACCGGTTGCGATTTCGCGTCGACCAGCACCAGCTGGTTTCCGATAACTTCGATTTTTACCGGGTCCGTCTTCTTCCACTGCTTCTTCGGGATACTGAGCTTCCATGCGCCGTTCCGGTCGGGTTCGCGGAAGAACGCCACCACGCCGACAAACTCCGCGTCGGGGTCCATCGGTTCGTCGATGCTTGCGCTCGCGTCGGGACGCAGCACGACGTCTTTGGTTGCCAGCAGATCCGCGTTGAGCAGTTTCAGATCGTTCGACTGCAACTGGGTGTAATTGAGTTGCGCGAAGGTCTTCTCATCCTTGAGCTGGTAGAACCTCACCACCGTCGACAGCGATTGCCCCTGCGCATCGGTGTTGATCGACGCGCGTCCCTTCAGGTCCACGTTCATCGTTTTGACCTGGGTCGTGAACGCCCATTTCGCGGCATCGACGGTGCCGTCGCCGACCGCCTGCGCGACACCGCAGCCGGCCAGGGCAACAGCCGACAGGATTGCGAGTGCGAGGCTGAGGTGATGTGCAACGGGTTTCATGTTTTTATCCATTTCGAGGTAGCCCCCGTTCGTTTTGCTGTTCTTCATGCGTTTGCTTCCCCTGCTCCGTTCCAGCGGCCAAGCTGCACGCGCGTGATGCGCGCCGATGCGTCGGCTGCGGATCGGGACGGTGCTTGCAGTTGGGCGGTAAAACCCAGATTGGTCTGGCGCGGCTCCAGCGTGGGTCTGGGCATCAACTCCGCTCGCACATGCATTTCGAGGTCCGCTTCGCTCTCGTAGCCGAGATAGAAACGCAGCAGCGTCATGATCTCGCGATGCGTGGGCTGCCCCGGCACCAGCGACAACACGGTTTCGCGCGAGACCGGCGTGATCACCACGCGGACCACGTTCGCGCGGTCATAAAAGCCGCGGCCGAGCAGGCACTGTTCGCCGAGCGCGGCCGGTTCGAAATCCGTAACTTCCCGCCAGACCGGATGGAATTCCTCGACCGTGATCGCGGCGTCCGGTACCGCGTGCCGCAACACGCCGGCGAGGCCTTCGGCGGTGCGCGTTTTCTGCATCGCGAGGCCGAGCATCGACAGTAGGCGGCGCTTGTCGGCTACCTCGGCGAGCCGCTGGCGCGCGCCGGCGGGTTGGTGTTTTGCGCCGGTCGCGGAATGGGCCAGACGTGCGGGCGCGCTGAATCCGAAGCCGGCGAAGCTGAGCAGATAGCGCGACACCGGATCGGTGCCGTCGCGTCTGAAGCCGACCGGGTACCGGTACTTGCGTGCGACCCGATAGAACTGCGTGATGATGCGGTGATGGAAGATGTCGAGAAACGCCGCCAGCGGCTCGGCGCCGTCGCGATGCTGCGCAACCTCGTCGATGAAATACGCGGGCATGCGCGCATCGACACCGTAGAGTCCGAGGAAGGTCGTGACCACCGACGGCGGCCCATAGGGATTATCGATGTCGTATCTGACGGCGTCGATCTCCCGGCCGGGGAAACCCAACTGTGCGCGCGAGCGGAACCGGACCGGGTCGGTCGAGGGCGAATCGGTTGTACCCAGCGACGGCGTGTCCGGAGCGGCCAATTCGAGCAGTTCGCAGAAGCGGATGAAGTTCATCCGCGTCGCCTGATCGAATAGCGCGGGCAGTAAGGGCGTAGGGTTCGCCGGTGCAGCGGCGCGCCTCGTATATGCGTTCAAAACGGCGCTCCTTCGCCCTTCGTTTCAGGCCATTCGATACGGCGTCCGGTCGGCTGCGCGACGAGCACGAGCTTCGTATAGAGATTCAACGTCGCGTAGAGGCCGATGAAACGGTTGAGCATGCTGCCGAAGAGTTCGATGTCGCCATCGCCGGCGAAGCGGCCCGAGTCGAGCGTCACCGTGATTTCCACGCCGCGCATCAGTCCGCCCTTCACGAGCTTGCTGAGCGGCCGATGCCGCACATCGGTAATCGCATTGATGCGCCGGCTGTTGAGCTCACCATCGGTCCAGTCGTAAAGCGCGAGCGAACCGCGCAGGATTTCCGCGTCGAGCAGCGACAGGTAGTTCGGCGCGAGATGCGAGAGGACGCGCCAGTGGTAGCGGTCCCCTGTCGGCGGATAGACCGGCAGCGTCGGCGCGGTGAGATTGCGGACCGCGCCGATGTTGGTGAAGCCGCCGCGCATCCGCGTAATGCCCGCTTCGCGCAGCGCCTTGCGCGGCAGCATCCCGTTGGTGCCGGTCACCGATAGCGTCAGCGTTTCGGTGGGCAACGTGTTCGCCTGCTCCCATGCATGGCCGCCGAGCACGATCCACGTATCGAACCGACCGGACGGCCCCCGCCGCATGCGGGTGTGGTAGTAGCGCTCGGGCATGTCGTGGCGCAGCATGCCGCCGCGATGTTTGAATGCGGCGAACGGCACGTATTCGAAGCGCCGGCCGCGCTCGAAGTACTCGACGCCATCGACCGAATAGATGTCGATCAGCGAACCCTGCTCGGCCCGCGCTCGCACGCGATACTCAGTTTCGTGCTGCGTGACCGTCACAGGATCGGCCCCGACCGTGAAGAGGTTGATGACCGGCGTGCAATAGAGACGCACGTTGTCCGCGGTGAAGCGCATGTCGTCCGGATACGGCCGTTCGAGCACGACCTCGACGTCGACCGATGTGGCCGACGCGGGGAGCGCCTGCAGATCGAGTCCGAACAGATCGACGAACATGAACTTCTCGGGGAACGTGAAGTATTCGAGTAGCAGCTGGTAGCCGCCGAACGCGTTATCGGCTTTCGGCCACAAGCGTTCCTCGGCGGCGAAACCGGCTGGTGCGAGGCGCAGGCCTGGCATCGCGACCGGTGCACCTGGGCGGTCTTCGGGCCAGCCCGGTACACGTACCTGCATCGCTACGGGCTTTGCGGTGAGTGCGGCGTAGAGGGAGAGCGCGACTGGACGATCCGCATTCAGGTATAGGCGCAGACGCGGCACCTGAAGCCGTGTGCGTTCGGTTTGCGTCTGGATGTCGAGACGCAAACGGATCACGGAGCGTCCGTCCTCGCGCGCATAGACGCCGGCCTCGCTCAGCACGAGCGGGTACATGTCGACCGCCTGGGTCGTGCGGTACACGCACTCGGTTGTGACGTTGCCCTCGCCGACCGGGTCTGAGGTCGCCTCAAGACCAGCTTCGAGTGTTTCGTGCTTCTGCAGCGCGCCCTGTTCGGGAATGAGTTCGAGGATCGCGAGCGATGGGATCATCCGCAAATAGTGCGGCCACAGCATGCTGACGAGACCTTCGGTGAGTTCGGGCAACTCGTCATCGAGCTTGTGGCGCAGACGCCCCATCAGGAAAGCAAAGCCTTCGAACAGGCGCTCGATGTGCGGATCACGCTCGCCCACGCGATCGAGGTCCAGTTCACGCGCGCGATCGGGAAACGCCTGCGCGAACTCCTTGCCGGCCTCGCGCAGGTAGCGCATTTCTGCCTCGTAATAGCGCAGGATCTCGTTATCTCGGGTGGGGTCTGTCATGGTACGGATTCTTTGTCTGGCTATGCGTCACGCTTTTCGACAACCGCTTTTGCGGGTCGCGCGAATCGATCATTGCGGTACTTGCCCTTGCGGAATGGGCATGAACGCGTGCTTTGCGGCGGCCAACGCTGCTTTAGGCAACGGCGGCGGGCCGCTTACTTTGGGCGCTTTCGCGCCGGGCACGGCGGGCTCGATAAAGATGCGCGTGGGCAACGTGAAACCTCTGAGCGCGAGCAGTTCCAGCGGACCCTTGCCCACGTCGGTGCGCATCAGGTAGCGCAATGGACGGGTCATGTTCGACGGTGCCGGCGCGCGCGGCGCCTGTGCTGTCAGTGTCGCCGCGTCTTCCGCTTCGTCCGTCTGCTTCGGAGCGGCCTTGATATCCGCGTTGTCAGGACGGGCCAGCCATGTCAACTGATACGTCGCGCTATCGACCGGTTCGACGCTGGCGTGCTCGAGCATGCGCACGAGTGCCCATCGGCCGCTGTATTCGAACGTGCTGTTGGTGCCCGCCGAATCCGTTTGCCACTCGATGCGTGTGCCGGCGCTTTGCGGATCGCTCGATGGCCACGTCATCGTGTGCCACGTTTGCAGCTGGTTGTAGTAGTGCAATGTCTGGGCGTCGAGGGTGAGCAGCGTATCGGTGATGCCCGGCGTCGGCACCGGCTTGAGCGCGAACGTGTATTGCGGCTCGCCCTGCGCGAGCAGGTGACCGGCGATCTGCTGCAGCGTGTTGATCGCTTTGAGGAATTGCGGATCGAAAGCACGCGTCATGCTGCCCGCGCCCGTACCACCCGACGCCGCTACCCACTGATCGCCCTGCAACTGCAATGCGCCGGCAAGCTGGGTGGACAGGAAGGTGGTGATCAGGCCGCCCTGCGGACGCACGAAGCGTGCGAACTCGGGCAGCGACGCATCGTTGGCAGTGCTCGCGAATGGATAGCGTCCGGCGAACGAACGGTTCCATGCGGCGACGATCGTCTGGCGCCATGCATCGTTCAGGCTTGCTTTTGCCGGGCGGAGAACCGTCTGCGTGGCCTGCTCGATCGGCTGCACGAACAACGCGTTGCCCATGCCGGCCCATTGTTCGCCGAGGCTTGCGGCGACGAGCTGCGCGTAGGCTAGCGTGTCGGAGAGCTCCGAGCCCTTGCCCTGGAAGAGTGTTTGGGCGATCTGGCGCGCCTGGTCGTCGGGGTCGGCGCTGTCGCTGATCTGCTGCAGCTTCAGTCGCAGTGTCGTCACGCGCTCCGTGAAGCGCTCCATGCTTACGTCGCTGCCGGCCGCGGGTGCCGGGTTGCCGCTGTTCGCCACGCCGACCAGTTTGAGCACGGGTCCGAAGGTGGCATCGAGCGGTCCGGCCGGTGCGGTCTGGGCCGTTTGCGGGCCGTCGTCTTTCCTGCCGAGCAGGTTCTGCGCCTTCGTGACCAGCGCATCCGAAAGCGACGCCTGCTGGATGCCCGCGCCGCCCTGCCAGGCGAGCGACTTCATCAGCGCGATGAGCGGCGATTGGCGTGCATCGGCGATGAGCTTGAGCTGACCGACGGCTGCCGGCAACGTCGGCGCGGTTTCGGACCGGATGCTGTTCATGAAATCCTGCCAGCGCTCGGCGTAGTCGGAGAAATAATGTGCTCGCAGGGCTGTACGTAGCGCGTCGGGAGGCATTGCCGTGCCGGTCTGTGAGTCTTGTGAGTCTCCTGTGTTGCCTAGCACCCAGTTGCCTTCTACGCCATTGCGTTGGGCGGCGTCGTCGATTGCTGCTTCGATCGAGCCTTCCCAGGCCTGGCGCGTGAAGACACCGGGGACCGTCGCCGATGTCGAGAACAGGCCGCGCGTGTCCGTGCCTGCCGTGAGCGACGCCAGGGTCTGGTCGGGGTACTTGTGGCCTACCGAATCGACGATGCTCTGGTAGATCGTGTCCTCGGAGTTCTTCACGCCGATGATCGCTAGCAGCGTCTGGCGCGCGTTGCCGACGAGATCCTCGCGCGGTTGGATGCGCCAGTCGGGGTGGGCTCGGAGGTGTTGGGCCCAGAAGCTCATCAGCTGGGTGGACAGGTCGAGTTTTTCGCCCGGTCGAAGGCCGGTGTCGCGGTTCCAGTGATGCGCGAGCTGCGGCGTCATGAACGCGGGATCGGCGCGTTGCGGGTCGGCCATCATCAGGTAGGTCTTCAGCGCCCGCTGGCCGTCCTGCGCCATCTGGCTGGTCTGGTCGTCAATCTGGTCGGTCGGCATCTGGCCGAGGTCGATGAGCTGGCCTTCGATGTCCTGCTGGACGGGGGCGATCAGGAGCGGTTTTGCGGCTTGCGCGTAGGGGGTCCATAGCGCGTTTAGCACGGCGCGGTCGTGGTTCAGGCCGAAGCGGGTCAGTAATGGCGTGTGTTCCTGCACGCGTGCCTCGTGCAGGCTGATGCGCTGTTGCAGGCCGTGCAGCGCGCGTAGGCGGGCGGGGGTGTCGGTTGCGTGGGTCAGCGCTTGCAGCGACTCCTTTGTGAGCATCACTTCGCGGGCGTTGGTCATGCCGGAGATGAGCATGCCGGTGGTCCATACGGCGATGAGGGCGAGCGCGATGGTCGAGGTGATCGTTACCGGGTTGGTGAAGGTGCGGCGGCCCGGTGTACGGTTCGCAATCTCTGTCAGGTAGCGCCAGAGCGGCAAACGGGTGTTATCCCACGACGCCGATGTCGATGCCGATCCGCCAGCAATGGCCAGCGGCGCGAAGAACGCACCACCGACTGGCATCGCACGACGCTGCCAGTCGGAAAGACCGGTAATCCAGCGCGCGAGCGGCGCCGCGCGGGTATCGAGCCGCTTTGAAAGCTCCGACGTGTACGCGTCGTCCGGATTGGCGACGAGCTGATACACGCTACGGTCCGCGAGCCGGTCGCGTAGCTCGAACAGCGCCGATTCAACCGCGGACGCATTGAGCGGACGGCGGAATTCACAGCCGGTGACTGGCGTGTCGAACCGGTGCACAGGATCCGCGCCGGCGATGTCAAGGACAAACACTGGCGCCGACCAGCGCAGAATCTCTCTGATCCCGGCAAGGTGTAGACCCCAAAGATTCTTTTCGTTCGGATGGTCAAGCAAGAGGGTTCCGTCATCCAGCACGACTGCGATCGCATCGAGCGGACGGCTGCAGCGTAGCTTGCGAATCTGACGCAACCACAGTTCATCCAGACGACCGTCGGCGCGCAGGCCGCCCCAGAGCAGCACAGCGTCGTCGGTCACCAGCGAGCCCTTCGTGGCCAGTTCCGGCATCAACGCGGTCACGGTCGCGGCGTCGCCCGCAACCAGCACCCAAGGTTGTACGTAGGCCCAGCGAAACCATCGTTTCTGCTTCAGATGCGACTTCAGGTCCTGCGCCCACAGCACGACCTGCTCTGCACGATTCTTCGCGGCGTTGGCGGTCGCATCCGTTTTCTCTGCCGGCTGCGCACCCTGCTCTTTCGATGTCTGCTGGATCGTGTCGCGTTTCTGCCGGCGTCGCTGAATAACAAAACCGATCCCGGCGATGGCGAAGAGTCCAGCAGGAATAAGAAAGTTCTGATAGCGGGTAATCCACCCGACCAGATACTTTGAGTCCACGGTAAAGAAGAGAAACCACGCGACTATTGCAATGAGCGCGGCAATGATCAGAACCCGTCCCACGATACGTTTTTTTTCGCTCTTCAAACCGTTGTTTCCTTTTGAGGCAGGGGCAAGACCGTGCACAGATGCAGGGATTCAGATTCGGGCTCGCGCCAGGCAACCAGTTGCGGGCCGGCTCCGCGCATCGCTTCCATTGCGATCGCGAGGGCGATCCAGCCGCTGGCCGGGCCGGGTAGTCCCAAGGACTTGTCGAGCAGACGTTCGACTGTGGCGTCCGTCGGATCTTGTGTTAGCGCCGAGCGGATGGCAGTCGACTCGGCCTCTTCGCAGCCGGTGAACCACGCAAGTGCCAGACGGTCGGGAGGGACCTGGTACTCCTTGATCTGGGTGAGGCCGATTTCTCGCGTGTCGCGTGTGCTAGTCATAGGGCGGAAGATGACACCTGCATGCGACGAACCAGGTGCAATGAGAAAGGCCGCAGCTCCTTCGCTGAATCCGTGCTGCTCTTCTCCGTCTCGCCACAGTTGCGCGGCGATCACAAGCCGCATGGCTGGATCGACCGTGTCCGTCTGCCGCGTAATCCAATCAACACCGCCTTCTGCCGATTGGGCTTCGACGTGAAATATCGTCCCTGGAGCGAAAGCGGAAAAAGTGCGCATTACCTGATTAGTCCAGGCGTCCTCCTGTCCAAGCGACGAATCGTCCAGCATCAGCGTAACCAGCACCTCTTTGCGAAGCCGGAGCTTGTCGGCAAAGCGCCGTGCAACCAGATGCAAGAGGCGTGTGCGCCGAAACGCTGTCCCACGGTTCTTCGTCCAGTCATACATCACGCTGCGGTCGCTGTTCGTGGGCAAGTCGGTTGCTGCCCCGGCGAAACTGGCAATTTCGTCTGTGGCAGCAGGAAAGGCAGCTACATCGATGACGCACAAATCGCGGCGTGTCCATTCACGCCACATCCCTCGAAGCCGGTGCTGCTCCTTTTCGGATTCCTCTGCGTCAGTCTGATCATCTTCCCACTGGTCCAGCTTTGCACCAAACACGAACGCGCAGGCCACCAGCGGCGCACCAATGAGCGTGGCCCAGAACTGTAACGTCTGTGTCGACTTGCCGTGAGGCCATAGCAGCAACACCGCCCCCACTGCTCCAGCAGCAATGACGGAGAGCGTCGGAAGCCACAGCCGCCACGCGATCGGCTTGGGGTATTCGATTTTTGTGAAAACTGGAATAGGCCAGGACATCGGGGATTTTTTAACTATTTGATTTGTTCGTGCGCGTGAGCGATGTGGGTCGGACTTTGCGTGGCTTTAGCTTGCGGGGGATCGTACGAATCGTTCTTGCCGTAGGCACAATCGCCGACTGTACGCGCTGAATATTGGATTCTGTACTTTCCGATTGACCCGGTCTTCGGTGCTACTGTATTCGATAGTTCAGGCAAGGTCAGACAATGAAAATTGCTTGTATAAAACGTGATGCGTTCGCCAGCAGATCCAATAACGGCGAACTCGCCTTCGGAAACTCCGCCGGGGATAATTTCATAACCACGAACGGAAAATATCCTTTTTCCATTTGCACTATATACGATCGTCGTTTCCTGAGACGGATCAGGATTTTCATGATCAGCACATAAGGCGATATGGTAGCTACCGTACTCAATGCCCAGTGGAGTAGCGCATTTTTTCGATATAGCATCCTGCAGCCAAGGGAATCCCGTTCGATATTTAATGAGATGCTGCTCGCCAACAGCTGCTTCCGGATCAAATTGGCGCAGAGGCGTTAAGGAGCACGATACTCCAACCGATCGGTTTCCTTCGTTCGAATCAAAGCCGGATTTGTAGACACAATTTGTATACGGGCTGCCATCCATCTGAATAATGGGAACGACAATGTCATACTTGTTGCGCGATCCGTCCGTAGCTATTCTAATGAGTGGAGTTCCGGCGGTGGAATTCTCGACAATTGATGACATCGCCCCGTTACTGATGAGTACATTGGGAAAACGACCAAGACTCGTCTCCCCACTATATAGAGACAACACACCATCCTTTGTTGAGAATGATAACGTAAATGTTGGCGCAGAAAAGGCGGAAAAACATGTCCATGCCGACGCAAAGATGACAAAATTCGCGAGTCGCTTTAACATTTTTATAACTCCGGAATCGCTTTGAATCGAACCGCGAAGCCAGCAATTTCCTGAGCGCAGGCAGGTTCGTCTGTGGCAGCAGGGAGGGCAGCTACATCGATGACGCACAAATCGCCGTGAACATTGGCGGTCATAGCCCTCCGACCGCTGAGCTCGACCGATGACGAAACCGAAACTTCGGCTATTACCGACTCGCAGGCGATGAAAAAAATTCCGGCAACGATAAGTGATTTAATGAATCGCGACATGATCGGCACAGCAAATTCGCTCTATTTCGACAGCGGTGAGCTGGCGGCACTCGCCGGCAGCGCAAGTTCCGCATCACTACAGTAGTGCGTCAGGGCCGGATTGGCGTTGGGCGGACCGTACTCTGAATGCTTCGGATCAAAGGAAATCGTGTAACTGCGCGCCTGCGTATCGCCGATTTTTTCGCTATAGCAATCGCGAGTGACATGAAGGTTGAGCCAGCCCGTCGACGCATCGATAGCACCGGCCTTGAGGCTGGTAAAGAAGTCATCCGCCACTTGGACATATTTCCCGTCGCGGCACTGTGCGAACAGCATGAAGTGAACCACATCGTTGAGCCCATATGCGCCAGTAAAGTCTTTGATGACATAGTCGCGACGTTTGTCGGTATTAAGATGTAGACGGCTATCCACAAATGTCTTGCCGTAAGCTTGTGTATAGAGACAATCTCCAACACCATCGGCGCGGCATACACTCACCCGATTATCTTCGTGTTCCTCGATCGCAAACTTTTCGACGCCGTCATCGGCGCACGCAGCACTCATACCGCGAGCGGCATGGCTTGATTGGACCGAGAGACTGCACGCAGCGATGGCCATCGCCAGAAGAAGATTTCGAAGTGCGGCAGTCACCAAAGCTTTCCTAACCATCGTTTCGTCCGTTCAGTCATCACGCTTTATAATTCAATCAATTATTCGTCCAACTACCAATCAAATTTAACCTTGATTGCATTTCCGATTTTATACAACTCGTATCGGAGTTGCATTTGTTGCGTTTTGCAATCCATTTTCGTTGACTACTTTGAAGAGCCCGAAGATCGTCCCCGCTGTCTCGAAACTGTTTCGCCAGTATCGAGTAAGTATTGAATACTGGTGTCAAATGCCCGTAACTCGTAAGAGTCGCATATTGTGCGCTCAGCTCCTTCGGCCACCTTGCTGCAGTCAAACGATGCTTTTACGTCGGAGAGGTTGTTGATCTTTTTTAAGATCAGTACCGACTCATCTCTCCAACGAAGATAGACTCTATCGTTCGTTTTGACGATCCACGCGCCCTGAATGGAGTTCGTGGCATCCCCTCCGAGATCTCCCTGCCATCGCCCTTCTTCACACTTAAGCAAAACGACAGCGTATTGCTGTGTCTTGCTTACATCTAACTGATAATCTAGAACCGGATCGGAGTCGACCTGATCTAGCGAGTTGTATCCACCCATGCTTCTCTGACGAAGATGAGGAAATATTAGATAAACGTAATTTTCTTTAGGTCGAGTACATTGGTCTGGAAAGTCATATTCGCCGTTGGACACTAATGTAGTGTCGAATGTGAATATTCTTCCTACCAACCGAGGGTCATCCCACTGAAATTCGGTTCTACGCCCTGAAGCCGTATTCAAATTCATCGACTCAACCTGCCACTTTCCCGAAAGATATCGCGGAAGCGCAGAGGAGTTAGTTCTGGCCGCATCCTCAGGCGCAACGGCTGATGAATGTAGAGGAGCCGCAGCCATTGACGAGCCACACGCGGTGAACAATGTCACCGACGTGAGGATTGAATCGATGATTTCAGGCCTCATTAGTAAACACGAGATGCGATAAAAAACTTATAGATCTTCCCTGAATCAATGGAGCGCCATTTTCCTGCGAAAGCATCGCTTGAGCCATACCCTTCAAATATGGCAGATTCTTGTTTGACGCCGTGGCCTCCAGGGACTGACTCTCGTAAATTTAGCTTTCCATCAGCGAAGCTTCCGGCCAGTTTTATTTTTTCATTCTTGCCGATGTAAATATAATTTCCGGTCAAATTGAGAGGACCGCCAGATTGCTGCAATTCGACATCAATCCAGAGCCGTTGGCCGATCCATCCGCCATATCGTCCAAATGTTTCTTTTCCAGATTTACAATTACGCAGGCAAAGTAGTGCCCCTGCGTCAGGTTCATCTACTCCGGGGAAAAAATACGTTGTGCTCTGATTCGAGGCAAGGCTGTAAACGGGGATATGGACCACCAACCCCTGCGCTTTGGCAGCACTGATGACGCTATCTTTCTCCACGGTCAACGAATCAGGCTGTCGAACTGCGCCGCAGAGAGCCGCTTTCGCCGCATCAAACGGAGAAGCGTGCTTCTCAGGCTGGACGTCACCTCTGCACTCGTAGCCACTCCAGTACACTTTTGGCGACGTCATGGCAAAGCCCCTCGAAAGGGAGACCACCCGTTCGACACGCGCTGATCCATTTACGTAAGTAAGGAGGAGTAGATCCCAGCTTCGTGAGGAGGAGGTGTTGCTACGTTCAACAATGTAGTATTTTCCCGATTTCAGCAGAGAATAGCTATCAAAAACGGTTTGCTGAAGGGGTAAATCGAAGATCTTTTCATGAGATACGGAATTCCGTAGAAAACCATCTTCATCAATAGCGATAGCGCAACCAGATTGCGTATCACAGGTCGTTATACCTGGAAGCTGATAAGACGCGGCAACGCATACCTTTACCATCAGTAAAGGTAATAGAAAAATCGAAAAGAGGATTTTTCGCATGGATGCGACCTTATCAACTGTGTGTTTCATAACTGAATAGTGGTCACGATCAGTCCGCCTCAGCCCACTGAAAGATTTTTCATTGTTGCGGCATCGTCGCGCACAGGATCGAAATTATCACTCGTTCTATTAACTTTTATCTACCCTGCGCCGATTCGTATTCCTTCACGATGGATTCGACGGCTTTCCTGTCGGCACTGCCTAGCTTCAGCTTGGCATGGTTTATTTCAACGAATGGCCGTAACTCTTGATTAGCCTCATCGAACCTCCCATTTTTTTTCATCTCCGCAGCATTTTGGTCTTCCAGAAGCATGAACTTGGTGAAAACGCTCGCGTATTTCGCATCTCGCTCGGAGATTTTTTTATAGACCCCGAAAAAATCTACACCATCAGCGCAAATTCCCGC
This sequence comes from Burkholderia sp. SRS-W-2-2016, assembly GCF_001931485.1. Lineage (GTDB taxonomy): Bacteria > Pseudomonadota > Gammaproteobacteria > Burkholderiales > Burkholderiaceae > Paraburkholderia. Next base: position 199,187 of record NZ_MSDV01000026.1, read on the forward strand.
AGTTTCCACGTTGCCAATTCGAATGCTAGCCGGATAGACATACAGACCCGCACGCTTCCCTGAAACCGAATTGGCGTCTGCATCGATAATCTCGTTGTGAACAGGATTCAACGGCCCTTCGTAGAAATTCGGCTTCTTCTTTAGCTGAAGCGTGGCTTTGGCGAAACAATCGGCAGCCGTCGCCGGACCTTGCGGTATGGCGCCCCCGGCTACCAGCAGTGTTTTGTGCTCGCCAGAATCGATCAACAGAGCATCAGCATGTGCGCCAGCGTACACGTTGATCGTGGATCCGCACATTGCATTTTTGGCATGAACCAACACAACAATGAGAAGAGCTGCTTTAATAATCGTTTTCATTTCGAAGTTCATCCTGAGCCTTTGGTTTTTCCGATCTGAATCGTTGAAGGATCCCAGCTTGCACGGCAGCTGATGAGCTTCTAAACCTAATCACTTGGCCTTGCGCGTTAGTCTTCCCGCGTTCCGCGTAGATAGCATCTATCAAGGCTTGATCATAATCGCGAGTTTCCGAATTTGGCATATTCAGATTTCCTATCGCTGTAGCTATAACGTCGGTGGTCGGGCCGTGGTGAACTGCAGTCGACCATACGACATCGTTAATCGTGTGTGAATGATAACGAAGATCTACGCCCGTCCTAGACATCACGGTACGAATCTGTACGTCGAAATGAGTTTTTTTCATGTATTCGTGTTCGACTAAAACAAATTTATTCGTATTATTTTGTACAACTTCTCTCCATTTTTGGGTAAAGGCTGGAGTACCGGGTGTCAATCCAGAAAAGTCTGAGGTCCAAGGGAAATCTGGCGAAGTCACAAAGATCTGGACCGTTCCTCCAATGACGAACGTTCCATCGGTTCTCCGTGTTTTACTGGTCATTTGGTAGCTGCCGTACGAAACGCCACCGGGATCTCCTTGCCCGCCGGATACTGTACTCGGACCGCGCCCACTGGTTTCATATTGGGTTGACAATTTACCGAGATCGTAGTCCCGTCTCTTCCGGTTAAGGATGAAATTTACTGCCACAGCTATGGGGTGAAGGTGATTTACCACGGGACCGGACGGAAATCCGTCCACTTTCCCTTGTACCGAATCCCACCACTGCAGCTTCTTAATGCGCTCCAACTCGCATTTCCAGTTCTCGGCCGCATTACGCATCAGCGGCGTGAGTGCCTCCCACCGGCTCGTGCCACCGCCCCATTCGCTCTCGTATTTCAGAATGACGTGGCCCAGATCATTTGCCAGCCATCGACGTGTCAATGCCTGCTGCAACTTGGCCGCAGTCACAGCCACGCTGCCATCCTTGCCCTTGTCGTCCTTTACTCCGCCCGATGCAGGCAAACGACTAACCGTCTGCTCGAGCTTTAGCAATAGCGCGCTACTGCCAACCGCCGCAGTGGAAGGTGCGAACGCTTTTTGTTCATTGGGGCTCGCTGAACCAGTAACGGACAGATTTCGCTTGAACGCATCAGTGAGGCTAATCCCAGTTGCGTCGACAATTTCAAAGCCTGGCCATGCCCACGGACTTTCCCACCGCGTGCCGGGGTGACTTCCGCTTCCGTCAGTCTGCTTTCCGCCGCAAACCCAACCCGTGGCCGCTTGCCCTGCACCGGTACCGACTTCAAGGCGCCACCACGTCACTCCCTTGTCGTCGACCGCGACGTTTCCGTCACCGAGCGAATTCAGCTCGGCACGTGGATACGTGACCAGATCAGCATTGACGGGTGAACCGGCCTGGCTCAATTGCAGCGGGAATGCCTTCCACGCAGAAAGACCGGTCGGAGAACCGAGACGGCTCAATCCTGACCGTGCGATCCAGACTGGCCCCTGGTATTGTTGCTCACGACCAGACGGACCATTGATCCATGGTTGGACCTGTATCCACGTTCCCGTTTTCGGACTGGTAGAAGTCAGCGTGAGCTTGGTAAGTCGTACTCCATCGCCAAGCTTGATGTCAGCATCGACTGGCTTTGTGACAAGCTTCGCACCTGCCTGAATGACGAAAATGGTTTTGTCACTCTGTGGCAACTGCGCAACCCGAGCTCGACTTTTCTCGATGAATGCCTTCAACGAATCGTCGGCGAAAACTTCGAGATGCAGCAACTGCCGCAGCGGGGCAGGTGGCAGAGGCGTCGACGTCTCGTAGTCGATGTATTCTCCGAGTTGCCCCAGTAGCGTTCCGGCCTGCACATGAATGGGACGCTCTTTTGGCGGGATAACTACCGTACCGACGTTGGTTGGTTCTTTAAGTGCGCGATGATCGTGCGTGTTTATCCAGCCCCAATCGCCTTCGGGCGTCAGGGTTGGTGCGGTGTCTTCTACGCCATCCGGTACTAGCCAGGGTGCCTGCGGCCCATCTTCCCAGCCGAAGTAGCCGCCGCTGCTCGGCGAAACCATTGTCCCACTCGTTACGGCCTTGATATGCCCCCACGGCCCACGAGTTTCGCCGATCGTGACTTCACTACCTTCAGGCAAAAAGCCAACGGGCTTGCCGGGCGTGTATGTATTTCTCCTTGTGCCTGCTGCCGGAGCCGTGTACACGACTGCCCCGGATGCGCCGCCGTCGCCAACCTGTTTGTCCTTGGCCTTTATACGAAAGGCGTCCACACCAAGCCACCAGCCTGGTCGGTCGAGGGAGTCGTCCGCCAGGTAGGTGCACCAGTCGGCTATGTGCATATAGAGGCTGAAGAATGTCAGCGTCTCGTCTGCCGGTTGCGCGGCCGTACTCCCCTGCGCGCGAGGCATTGTCAATTTGTGACGGACCAGCACAAAGCCCGTCGAGTAGAGAGCCCAGTCGCGAGTCTGCGTGAAGTGCAACTGAGAGTAGGCATCGTCAAGCTTGTAAGCAACGATATCTCCGTCAGCGATGACGCGTACACCTTTGGACTGATCTACACGAGACGCGGATCCCGCACCGAAATGAATACCGCCGTGCGGAAATCCGTTGACGCCCAGCGGAAAAAATCCGTCGCTCATGGCACCCAAGGCGCCATAGAAAATCTGCGGATCGGTGATCTCCTTGCCGTCCTTCGACGGGAAGGGGTATCGCCAGGTCAATGGCGATGCCGCCGGGACATTTGGCGGAGTGCTCTGCGGCGCCGTCGGTGGGTTTTGTGGTGAGGCCATTTTCGGATCGAATGAGGTTAGCCGGAGAACCTGGAGCCGTGCCCGATCAGGTCAGGAAGGTCATTTGACGTGGGCAGCGTCGGCGAGGACTGCATCGACGCCACCCCCTTCTTCTGAATAGTGATGACCTTGAAGAACAGATCGGCAGGACCGCCGAGCGTGATATTGCCGCCCTTGAGCTGGATGAACGCGCCACCGCATTCGAGTACGAGCTCGTTCTTCGCGCTGACGCGGACCGTGCCATTGACGCTCGACACCGACACATCCTGATCAGCGAACAGCGACATCGCATCGCTCTGAGCCTGAATCTCGACCGGCCCTCTCGCCGCGAAAATCTTGATGCCGAGCTTCTGCGCGAACAGGGAAATCTTTTCGCCGGCCGCGACCGTGAACTGCTTGACCACACTCCAGTCGGCGCTCTTTCCTGCAACAGCCGAGATATTGTCCTTTGCTGCAAACTGCATCCCTTGCCCCGTGACGAGTGCCGCCGAGGCCGGCGTGCTCATCAGCAGCCCAGGCTCTTTCAGTCCGTCGAGATCGCTTCTGACCTGCTGCTGCGCATCGGTATCGGCAGGTTCCGCCTTCGCGCTGCTCGCCGACGCCGCCAGCGCCTTCGCGGTGGCCAACGCACTTTCCAACTGTGCGATCGTCTCCTGCATATCGAGCTGTTTGCCGCTCGCGGCCGGGCGATCGTACGCCGTCAGGTGAAGCCCCTTGCCTGCGCGGCTAACTCCATAGCCCGAGGTCCGAAGCTCATAACCTTCCCCGCGGTAATCCAGCTTGTTGTCAACCAGATACCCAAGATTAAGCTGCGACTTCCCCGAATGCTCGGTACTCAGCTTGATCCCTTCCTGCCCTTCCCAGTCCTCCATCCGCAGCTTGTTATTCTTCTGCGTACGGATCATGTTGCGCGACAGCCAGCGACGATCGTTGGCGATCAGATCACGAGCCTGGGAATGATGATGGAATGCAGTAATCTCCGGCTTATCCGGATCCCCATCCCGGAACGAAATCACCGCTTCGTCGTTATCCAGCGCGACGAAATGCATCCCGGTCTGCAACTTCCCGGCAAACGGTTTCGCCAGCCGCAACGGCACACTTTCCCCGCCCTTCGGCCACTCCGCAAAATCCACATCGAAGCGAACCACGTAATACCCGACCGAATTCAGGTACCCATACGTGTACTTATCCGGACTGCAAATCCGCGCCGACAATGTGCCCGCGATTTTCGGCCAGGTGTCCGGCTTCAGTTCAAGCCGAAAGCGCCGGTCGGCCGGAATAGCCTTGTAAGTGTTGGTATAGGACGTGTCGCGCGCACCGCTATGCGTGACCTCAACGATCACCTGCCCCTTGAGCGCATCGGGCAGCACGACGTCCGTCTCGAGCACGCGCGCACATTGCAGCGCGAGCACGGTGCTCTCGCCCTCATACACGACCTGACGAGCAAGCGCCGCCTCGTGGCGCAATTGCGCTTCCCACTTCGCGCCTTCCTGGTCGAGGTGATGAGTACCGTAAATGTACGGCTGACCATACGTGGTCGGATCGTCCGGCGCGACATTGGCCTCATCGCGAAAACGCTCCCACGCGCTTTCGGGGTTATAGTCCGCGACCACGAACGACTGCGGCACCGTCTCGGTATGCGTGACGATCGACGTAACCGCTTCCACCCCACCCGCCTCGAGCCCCGCCGCTTCGCGGTACGGCACGATTAACCGGGGGTCATAGATGTAATGATCGATATCGTCGCCAAACACGACCTGATCGCCGTATTCAGACTCGACAATATAGAAGTAGATACCCGACTTCTGCATGAGCATTTGCAGATAGGCCAGATCATCGATTCTGTACTGGAAACGAAACAGGTGCTTTGAATACTGTTTTCGCAGACAGAAAGAAAACTGATGCTCACGCAGACCATGACGTCGCAATATCGATGCGATGATCTCCGGCGTCGTCTGATGCTGATAGATCCGCGTATTGTCGACCGCGGCCAGTCGTCCTATATGGGACTTCAGAACAATCTGATATTTCTTGAAATCCTTCGTGGTCTGTATTGTCGAAAAGCGCTCGATATATCCGGAAAATGTTTTCGGAATGTTATCGTCCGACACGATTCTGAAGACCGCGTCGCGACTCAGATAGTCGGCGCGCGCAAGCTGCCCCGGGTGGGTCACCACGATGCGCACAACGTTCGGTTCGCCCATTTTCTCGGACGCGTCAAACGACACGACCGATAGCTGCGCCGCACTGTCAGTACCCGGCACATCCAGGAAATACGCCTGCCGTCCGGATATTCCCGCGATATCCGCTACCAACCTGCCTGCTTCGCTATACATGCCTGCCATATCCGCTTATTCCTCACCTGATCAGCAGCGCTTCAAAACTGCTATGCATGAAATAGGACTGCGCAACCAATGGGTTTTTAGGGTAGCCACATTACTCGTCTTCAATCTCACATGGAAGTATCGTCAGCATCAAAAAATCAGGCTTTGTTGTTTTTAATCAGGCAATGACAATTGTTCACTTTAAAAGCTGTTTTTGAGATGAATTGCGTGTTAAACATCACGGGTTAATCGTTAAGCGCCGAATTAGATCTGGCACTGAACAATGAGCGCAAGCCTCCGGAAACCGACTCAGATAGATGTTAAAGATTTAGAGATCATGGCATCGAACGAGTACGAACAAATACTCAAACGTAATGAGAATGCGCGCATAAATGCATTGCGCATCGATCACGCGTTAGCGACGATCGACCTGTTACTCGGCAGGCAAATCGACGCGATTCTTCATCATCCCGCTTTCCAGACGCTCGAATCCGCCTGGCGCGGTCTGCAATTCCTGGTCGACCGGACCGAGTTCCGCCGCAATGTGCTGATCGAGGTACTCGACCTCCCGAAAGAAACCTTGCGCCGGGACTTCGAGGATGCGCCCGATCTCACCCAAAGCGGCCTGTTCCTCCAGACGTACACGCAGGAATACGACACGCCGGGCGCGTACCCGATTGCCGCAATCATCGCGAACTACGAATTCGACGCGAGCGCGCCCGACATTGCGTTGCTACGCAATCTGTCAAAGGTGGCGGCCGCCGCGCACATGCCATTTATCGGCGCGGTCTCGCCGGCCTTTTTCGGCAAAACCTCAATGGAGGAAGTCTCTGCGATACGCGATCTGCCCGGCCATTTCGAGCGCGCCACGTACCTCAAATGGAAGGCATTTCGTGAAACGGAAGATGCGCGCTATGTCGGGCTCACGCTGCCGCGGTTTCTGGCACGCCAGCCGTACGGACCCGACATCAATCCCGTGCGTGCTTTCAACTACACCGAAGATGTCCGCAGCAGCGGGCGTAGCGCGTTCGTCTGGGCGAACGCGGCGTTCGTCTTTGCCGTGAATCTGGTGAGAAGTTTCGTGCGCAATGGCTGGTGCCTGCAGATACGCGGTCCGCAGGCCGGCGGCGTAATACCCGACCTGCCGGTCCATCTTTACGATCTCGATACCGGCCATCTCGGCAAGATCGCCTCCGACGCGCTGATTCCCGAAACCCGCGAATTCGAATTCGCAGAGCAGGGTCTGATTGCGCTGTCGTACACCAGCAATCACGACTACGCGTGCTTCTATTCCGCGCATTCGACGCAGAAGCCTGCGCTCTATGACACACGCGACGCGGCAGCCAACAGCCGCATCAATGCGCGCCTGCCGTACATCTTTCTGCTGTCGCGGATCGCGCACTACCTGAAGATGATCCAGCGCGAGAACATCGGCACCACGAAGGATCGTAGGCTACTCGAACTGGAGCTAAACACGTGGATCAAGGGCCTCGTCACGGTCATGACAACACCGGGTGACGACCTGCAAACCTCGCACCCGCTGCGTGAAGCGCGCGTCGTCGTAGAAGACATTGAAGACAATCCGGGCTTCTTCCGGATTGCGCTCTTCATCGTTCCGCACTTCCAGATCGAGGGCATGGACGTGAGTCTGTCGCTGCTGTCGCAGATGCCGAAGGCCAAGCGTTGAACCTCGCCCACTCTCCCCACCAGAATCAAGACCACCATCAACGATGAAAATAACGAAACCTCTGTGGGCGCGCGGCATTTTCATGACGCCCCAGCACTTCCAGCAGCAGGCGCTATGGGAGCAGTTCGCCAATGAGCAGATCGCCCGTATCGCGAGTCCCGATGCGTGGGGGCTGATCGGTGTAGCACTGGACACGCAGGCGCTCGCGGTCGACCGCTTGCAGTTCGCGAAGCTGACCGCGCGTCTGCGCGACGGCACGTTTATCGATAGTGAAACCGCCGACTGGCTGCCCGCTGCGCGCAATCTGTCGGATGTGCCGGCGCACGTCGACGCGGTGACGGTGCTTGCCGGCGTCGCGTTGATCGATGCGCAGGGCGGCAACTGCGTCGAGCCTGGCGAGAAGCCGGCGCGGCCGCGGCGCGTGACGCGCGAATTCGTCCATGTCGTCGACCTCAACGGCGAGGACAAGGAAGAGATCAGCGTCGAGCGTCAGGTCGTCGCGCTGCTGTTCGACTTCGAGAAACCGGACGACTTCATTACATGCCCCGTCGCGCGTCTCGTGCGGACGCAACAGGGCCGCTTCGACGTGGATGAAACGTTCGTGCCGCCGTGCCTCTTCCTGTCGGCCAGCACGCGGCTCACGCAACGCTTGCGGCGCCTGTCGGATATCCTGGCCGCAAAAAGTACGAGTCTCGCGGTGCGCCGCAAGGAGCGTTCGGACCAGATCGCGGACTTCGCGGTGTCCGACGTCGCGCTTTTCTGGCTGCTGCATTCGGTCAACAGCACGTGGCCCGAACTCGCGCGGCTCGCGCAGGCGCCCGATCAGCATCCCGAGCGCCTGTACGCTGTACTCGCGCGTCTCGCGGGATCGCTTCTCACGTTCTCGACCACGGAAACACTGCAGGCGATCCCCGCCTACGACCACCATGCGCCGGAGCCCGTGTTCGTTGAACTGGAAGAGCTGATCCGCGCGCTACTGGATGCGGTCATTCCTTCGCGGGTCGTCCCGATTGCGCTCGAACGCCTGCGTACCTCGATGTGGCGCGGCCAGATCAACGAGGAGCGGCTTACCGAAGACGTCGACTACTACCTGTCGGTGCGCGCGGCGATGCCGGCCCATGCGCTGCTCGAACAGATTCCGGCGCTGTGCAAGATGGGCGCGCCCGACGAGGTCGAGCAGGTCGTCAATTCCGCGCTGGCCGGCATTGCGCTGCGTCCGGTGTCGCGTCTGCCGGCCGCGATTCCGGTGCGCATCGAAAACCAGTACTTTGCGGTCGATAGCACCGATCCCGCGTTCGCCCGGATGATCGCGGCGCGCGCCTGCCAGATCTATGTACCCGGGTCGATTCCTGAAGCCGAGCTCGAACTTTACGCGGTGCTGCCGTCATGAAATTCGCCACCGCACAAACAGCGCCCGACCTATTGCCTGTCGCGCTGCGCGACACCGCGCGCACCGTCGTCGAACTTCGCAGTGGGAATCCGCCCTCGCTCGATCTCCTGCGCCAGGACTCCGACGCGCAGATTGCCGCGCTGCGCGAGGAATTGCAGCGGCGTGGCCATCCACCCGACGTGATCGACGATGCGCTCTATGCACATTGCGCGCTGATCGATGAAGCGGCGCTCAATGGACTCGACGGCGCGGCCCGCGACGCATGGGAGCGCGAGCCGCTGCAACTGCGCACGTCCGGCCGCAACGATGCGGGCGAAGAACTGTTCCGGCGGATCGATCAGCGCCTGCGCGAAGCGACGCCCGTGCTGCCGCTGCTGGCGATCTTCGGCGCCGTACTCGCACTCGGGTTCAAGGGGCGTTATGCAGTGGACGAAACCGGCGCCCGTACGAAACTCATCAGTTCAATTAACGAACGTCTCTCGCGCGCGTCGGGCGCCAGGTTGGAAGGCAATTCACCCGACTGGTCCAAGCCGCTCGTAGTGAACCCGTCGCGCCGTCGCCGGCGGCCGCTGTCGCCTCTCGCGTGGGTTCTCCTCGCCGCTCTCGCCGCGGGTCTGGTCTGGCTCGCTATCGACCGGTGGTTGCTGTCGTCGATTGCCGGAATGACGCATTAGGACACGCATGCGTACAGGACCAGGACTATTCGAACGGATTACCGGCCATTTCGCCGACGGCTCGACCGTCAGCGATTTCACGCCGGAGGACCAGACGTTCCTTTCGGTGCGGGACAACATCGAACGCATTCTGAACAGCCGGCGTCGCTCGCTCGCGCACCTGCCGGACTTCGGGCTCGACGATCTGTCGGAGATCTACCGGCACCTGCCCTCGTCAACGCACAGGCTGCGCAATGCGATCGAGTCGACCTTGCTCAAGTATGAGCCGCGCCTGAAGGCGGTCGAGATCGAAGTGCACACGCCGGAGCCAGGCATGATGGTCAGTTTCACGATGGCCTGCCATCTGCATCAGGAGGGACTCGTGCGCTTCGACACGGTGTTCACGCCCGACGGCAAGACCCGTCTGAAAATGCTGCAGGCTGCACTGGACCGGTATTGATGCAATAAGCCGCTCGCGGCTTATTGCGGTTTGCGGCTTCAATTCGAGAGGAAAACGCATGGCAACGATGCTGGCAGTCAAAGGCAACCGGACGACGACCGGCGGTGAAGTACTCGAAGGCGATGAGGACTTTGCGGACGAAAATGGCGCGCTCGCGAAAGATGGCGGACTCGCATCGTGCGGGCGTTGTGGGCGCAATGGACCCATGCTCGGTACTGCGAAGGGCTGGGGGCTGACCGGTGGCACGGCCGCGGTGAAGGACAACGATATCGTCGCGTGTCAGTGCCCGCGCGGAACGAATCGCGTGATCGCGCGTTCCGAGTACTACGACGAATAGGCCGGTCAAGCGTCGAATTCCGGTAGCGGCTCGATCGACGCGTCGTCACTTGCAAAACAACGGCGGCCGGAACAATCCGGCCGCCGTTTTGCGTTCCAGCGATACCACTACAGGCATCGCCTGATCACTGCTACTCAGCAAAATCAGTCGACGCCGACAACTCCCGCCACTCGTCCATCTCCTGCGTCACCGCATCATTTTTTGCCGCAATCGCCGCCAACGTATCCGTACCGAGCGGCAACCGCAACGGCGGCTCGGCCGCATCGACCAACGCGATCATCGCGACCGCGAGCTTCGCCGGGTCGCCCGGCTGGTTGTGATTCATCTGCACCGCCTTACGGCGCACCGCACCCGACGTATCGTCGTAATCGCCGATCACATGCGGCGCGACCACCAGCGAAGACGCATCGAGAAAGTCAGTGCGGAAATAACCCGGCTCGACCACGGTCGCGTGAATACCGAGCGGTTTCAACTCCGCGTACAGCGCCTCCGTGATCCCTTCGACCGCGAACTTCGTCGACGAATACACGCCGAATCCCGCCGCGGCCCGATAACCGCCAACCGACGAAATATTGATCACGTGGCCCGAGCGATTCACGCGCAGCGTCGGCAGCACCGCGCGCGTGACGTTCAGTAATCCGAACACGTTGGTGTCGTACATCCGGCGCACGTCCTTGTCGGCGGATTCCTCCACCGCGCCGAGCAGGCCGAAGCCGGCGTTGTTGACCAGCACGTCGATCCGGCCGAATTTGTCGAGCGCCGCCCGCACCGCAGCATGCGCCTGCGCCTCGTCGGTCACGTCCAGCGCGACCGGCAGCAACGCGTCCGACGTGCCAAGACGCTCGACGATCGCCGCCACGTTACGGCCGGCGGCCACCACCGCGTTGCCGTCCGCGAGCGCCGCTTCGGCAATCAGCGCGCCGATCCCGCGCGACGCGCCGGTGATCAGCCAGACGCGTTTGAAACCGCCGTGTTGAACCTGAGCCATGATGTTTCTCCTACGTATGTGTGATGAAGTGAGGCAATCGTAGGCGCGTCGATTGACACAAACTAGCCGTCGCTTGCTAGAGTGATAATCAACTTTTATTTGCGAATCCGGAGGCCGGCGTGAACGAAGTTCGGGCGATCACCATTTTCGTGCGCGCGGCGGCGCTCGGCAGCCTGCGCGGCGCGGCGGTCGATCAGGGGATCTCGCCGCAGGCCGCGAGCCATGCGGTGATGCAGTTGGAAAAGGAACTCGGCGTGCGCCTCTTTCACCGCACCACCCGCAAGCTGAGCCTGACCGAAGAGGGGCAACGTCTGTTCGACAGCGTGAAGCCGGCGCTCGCCACACTGTCGTCCGCGCTCGACGACGCCCGCCGCTCGAAACAGGAAGTGGCCGGCATGCTGCGCGTAAGCGCACCGCGCGCGCTCGGGCTGCCGGTGCTGTGGGCGCATTTCGAGGCTTTCCAGAAGCACTATCCGAACGTGCAACTCGAAGTGCAATTCGACGACCAGTTCACGGATCTCGTCACCGAGCGGGCCGACGTCGGCTTTCGCGGCGGACCGCCGCCGTCGGGCGGCGCGATCGCGCGCCGGCTGGTGCCGATTCAACTGATCGTCTGCGCGGCGCCGGACTATCTCGCGCGCAACGGCACGCCGCGCACCATCGACGAACTCGCGCAGCATCGCTGCACCGGCTATCGGCGCGCGAACACCGGCAAGCTCGCGCAGTGGCAGTTCCGGATCGGCGACGAGATCGTCTATCGCGACGTGCCTGCCGCGATCTGCGTGAACGATACGGAGATGGAAACGCAGGCGGTGCTGTCGGGACTCGGCATCGGGCAGCTCGGCAGCTTCAATGCCGCGCCGCATATCCGAAGCGGCCGGCTCGTGCCGCTACTGACCGGGCATGTCACCGAACACGGAATGATCTACATCTACTACCGGCATCGCACCGAGCAGTCGCTGCGCGTGAGGACGTTCATCGACTTCATGGTCGAACGGATGCTGGACAACCGCGACTATTTTCTCGATCCGTCCGAACTGCGGGCCGCGCAAACGCCGGCGAAAAAGCGCAGCCGCGTCAAACGGCCGACGGATGGCGCGCCAGCGGCGTGACCACGATCGACATATACGGAAACAGCGGCAGCGACGACAGCAACTGATGCAGCTCGTCGTGGCTATCCACGTCGAACACGCTGATATTCGCGTACTGACCGACCACCCGCCACAGATGCGGCCACTTGCCGGTCTTCTGGATCTCGATCGCGCGCGCCCGCTCGGCCGTCTTGATCGCCTCGACGGTGACCGCGTCGAGCGTGTCGGGAATCCTGATTTGCATCGCCACGCAATACAGCATGAAGCCCCCTCCTTCGTGATTAAAAAAATCCGCGCCGCAACGAGCCACGACGCGTCACCCCAACCCGACCCGACTCATCACAAGCCAGCTTCGTGCGCCGCGCTTTCGAGCCGTGCCTGTACGGCCAGCAACGCATCGTGCACCTCATCGAGCCGTTCTTCTCCATACGCCTCGGGCGTCCCGATGATGCACACCGCCGCAAATGCATCGCCGTTCGCGCCCCTGACCGGCACCGCGAACGCATACGAATGCGGCACCACGTAGCCGAAATTGACGCCGAAACCGTGCCGCTCGGAGCGGTCGCGCATCTTCTGCAGCGACGCGAGCCGCGGCACGCCGTGTCGTTTGATCTCCTGATTGACGTTGTCCATCAGGATCGCGTTGGCCTCTTCGGCCGGCAGCGTCTGCAGAATCGCGATGCCGCCGGCCGACGTGAACAGCGGCCGGCGCACGCCCGGATAAACCATCGCGCCGGTCATCTGCACGGTGCCCGCGCGAATGCTGCAAACAAAATCGCCGCCGCTGCGCAGTTGCAACAGCGCGATGCCGCCCATGCGCAACGCGAATTCCTCGACGATCGTCTCGGCGCGCCGCTGAAACGCCGCGTGTTGCGGCAGCGCGAGCCCCAGTTCGTACATCAGCGGCCCCGGCAGATAGCGCCGATCGCTGTCGCGCTGTTCGACCAGCCGTTCCTCGACCAGACAGGCCAGCATCCGGCGCACGGTGGCCTTGTCCTGGCCGCACGCGATCGCCAGATCGGTCAGTCGCCAGCCGACCTGCGGCCGGGTGGCGATCGTGCGCATCAGGCGGATGCCGCGCGCGAGGCTTTGGGTGCCGAACCGTGACGTCGTGTGCTGATTGACAGGCATGATGGAAGCCATTTCGGCCAGATTCATCTTCCGCTCTCCTTGTACCGCGGCGCGCCGCCCGCCGATGCGTCGGCGCGCGCTACGCGGGATTGATTGCCGTATGCGAATACATCTGCCGACCCGCGACCGGCAGGCGCGCGGTGAACACCGTGCCGGTCCGCGATTCGAGCATGTACAGCGTATGATTGCCGTCCCCGCCGTACGCGCAATTGGTAGTTGCGAGCCCTTCGGGCGCATCGATCCGGTACAGCGGTTCGCCGCGCGGGCTGAACAGCCACACCGCGCCGAAGCCGACGTGGCAGACCGCGAGGCCGCCGGCCGCATCGAGCGCGATGCCGTCGGGCCCGCCGCCGCCCGACATCTGGATATACGTGCCGACCTTGGTCGCGCTGCCGTCGGCCAGCAACGGCACGCGCCAGATCGCATTGGCGCGCGTGGCGGCCAGATAGACCGCGGTTTCGTCGAGATTGAGCACCAGCCCGTTCGGGCTCGGAATCCCCTGCAAAACCAGCTCCAACTGGCCCGACGCGCGCACCCGGAACAGCCGGCCGGTCGGATCGTGCAGTCCGGTCTGCCCCTGGTCGGTGAAGTAGAGGTCGCCGTTCGACGCGAAAAACAGGTCGTTGCAGCCCTTGAAGCGTTCGAGCCGGGCCCGCTCGAACAACGGCTCGATGGTGCCGCGGCGCGGGTCCATCACCATGATCCCGTGCCGGTAATCGGCGATGAACGCGCGGCCGTCCGGATGGAACTTCAGACCGTTCGGTTCGCCGTCGTATTCGAGCGCGAGTTCGACGTTGCCCGCGCGGTCGATGCGGAAAATCCGGCCCCACGGGATATCGGTGATCCACAGATTGCCGTCGCGGTCGAACGACGGCCCCTCGATAAACAGATTCGCGTGGGCGCCGTGCAACTGCGTGCGGGTCCAGTCGCAATGGCGGTCCTTCATATGAAACTTCTCGGGAATCCGCGTGAAGACTTCCGCTTTCAATTTCTCCGGTGCTGCAAACATGAGCTTCTCCGAAATACCGCCGCTCAACCGGCGGCCAGATGATTGGGCAGCCACAGCGCGAGCTGCGGCCACAGCATGAGCAGGATCAGCAGCACGAACATCAGCGCGTGAAACGGCACGGTGCCGGCCACCACGTCCGACAGATTGCCGCGTGAAATCCCCTGAATCACGAACAGATTGATGCCGATCGGCGGCGTGATCTGCCCCATTTCGATGAACACGACGACCACCACGCCGAACCACACCGGATCGATTCCATAGCTCGCCAGCAACGGGTAAAGCAGCGGCACGGTGATCACGATCATCCCGAGGCTCTCCACCAGCGCGCCGAGCAGCGTGAACAGCACGAACAGCGCGATGAAGAAGCCGGTCCGGCTCAGCTGCAACGAAATGATGAAACGGGTGATCTCCTCGCCGACGCCCGCGAAGGTCATCGCGTAAGAGAACACGAACGCCGCGTAGGTGATGAACAGGATGTTGCTGACGGTGAGCATCGAACGCTTGAGCGCGCCTTCCAGCACTCGCCAGTTGAAGATGCCGAACACCCGCGCGATGACCAGCGCGAACAGACAGCCGGCCGCGGCCGCTTCGGTCGGCGTGGCGATCCCGCTGTAGATCGCGCCCATGATGCCGGCGATCAGCAGCATGAACGGCACGATGTCGAACAGCGCGCGCAACGCGGTGATCGACGGCGTGTCGCTGCTGTTCGCGTCCGGCGCGATCTGCGGACGCAGCAATGCGGCGACCATCACGTAGGCCATGAACAGCAGGGTCAGCACCACGCCCGGCACGACGCCGGCCATGAACAGCTTGACCACCGACGTATCGGTGAACGACGCATAGACGATCATGCCGATCGACGGCGGCACCAGAATGCCGAGCGTCCCGCCGGCGGCCAGCGAGCCGGTCGCGATCCGCACGTCGTATTTGCGCGCTTCGAGCTGCGGCAGCGCGACCTGCCCGATCGACGCGGCCGTCGCGATGCTCGACCCGCTGACCGCCGCGAACACCGCGCAGCCCGCGATATTGGTCTGCAACAGCCCGCCCGGCACGCGCCGCACGAGTCGCGCGAGGCCGTTGTACACACGCGCGCCGAGGCCGCTGCCCTGGAGGATTTCGGCCATCAGCACGAACAGCGGAATCGCGGTCAGCGTGTAGCTGTCCATGCTGCCCCAGCTCGCCATGCCGAGCCCGTGCAACGCGGACCAGCCGCCCTCCATGAACAGATAGAACATGGCCGGCAGCAGGATCGCGAACGGCACCGCCATCCCCGCCGCCAACAGGCCGATAAAAAGAATGAAGACCGTAACGATCAACATAGCGCCATCCATGAATGATCTCCTTCAACCGCGACGCGGTTCGAAATGAACGGCAAGAGCCGCCGCCCGCAGCCGGCGCGTGTCGGCCGCGAGCGTGCGCAGCAGCGCGCACACCAGCCCCGCTACCCCGATCAGCATCGCCGCGCGCGGCAGCCACAACGGCGTCATCAGCGAGGTCGCGGCGACGTCGCCCGATTGCCACGACAGCAGCTCGAAGCGGACCATCTCGCCGAGCAGCACGCACGCAACCGCCAACGACAGCGCATCGAACAGCAGCTTCAGACGCAAACGCGCGGCCATGCCGAGCCAGCGATCGACCAGCTGCACGCGGTGATACGCATGCAGCGATTGGCCGGACGCCAGCGACAGAAAGCAGATCGCCACCAGCGCGTAGCCGCCCACCTCGTTGCTGATCTGCATCGACATGCCGAGCGCGGCGCGCACGAACATCTCGACGCCCATCATTACGAGCAGGCCGAGCACGATCGCGTGGACCATCCAGCGCAGCACGCGCTCGATGACGCCTTCGTCAGCGGGCCCGGCGTGTTCGTCGTGCCACTCGTGGCCACTCTCATGGCCACCTTCATGGCCCCCCGCGGCCTCGGCGAGCGCGCCGCCGACGCCCGGCAGCGGTTTGCTGATCTCGCCCATCTCACCTCCCGACCGCGCTGCGCACTTTCTGCAACGCATCCTGCAACTCGGGACGGCGCTGGCCCCATTGCGTCCAGTACGGGCTGATGCGGCGCTCGGCTTCCGCGAGATCGGCCGCGCTCGGCTCGGTGATGATCATCCCGTCGGCGGCGAGTTTTTTGGTCAGCTGCTCGTCTTCGGCGACCATTT
The DNA here is from genome assembly GCF_001931485.1 of Burkholderia sp. SRS-W-2-2016. Lineage (GTDB taxonomy): Bacteria > Pseudomonadota > Gammaproteobacteria > Burkholderiales > Burkholderiaceae > Paraburkholderia. The sequence continues at coordinate 215,558 of NZ_MSDV01000026.1, forward strand.
GCGTGGTGATCTGCGCGGTGTATTTATCGACCGACGCCTGCACCTTCGCGCGCACGTCCGGCGACAGCTTGTTCCACGCGTCCTCGTTGACGAGGATCAGCGAGTCGATATAGCTGACGTTGAGCCGGTAGCTGTACTTGAGAAGATCGCGCCACACGTAGCCATAGCCGGAAGTCGCGGTCAGCACCCCGTCGATCACGCCGCGGTCGAGCGCCGGCGCGACCTCCGCCGGACCGAGCGTGATCGGAATGCCGCCGAGTACCTTGATGAACTGCGCCTGTTCCGGCGAGATCACGCGAATTTTCTGGCCCTGCACATCCGCGAGCGACGTGAGCTTGTGCTTCGACCACATCACGTTTTGCGGGTAGATATAACGGCCGAGCAGCACGATATGCTTCGCGCGCAATGCGTCGCGCAGATACGGCGCTTCGAGGTTCCACGCCTTGTCGAAGTCCGCGCGCGTGCCGAGCAGCAGCGGCAGCCGCACGAGGCCGCCGACCGGCAGGTTGCCGACGAAGCCGGCGTCGTCGCCCATCTGCACCATGTTGTCGGCAACCGCCTGGGTGATGTTGCTCTCGGTGATCGGCAGCGTGCCGCCGACATTCAGGCGGATGTTCAGTTGTCCTCCGGTTTCGCTGCGGATCTCGTCGAGCATCGCCTGCATGCCCTTGACCGGCGTAACGGTCGCCACCGCGTTATAGGTGTAAGCACGCCATGCCTGCGCCGCGTGCGCGACGCCCGCGCATCCGAGGCTCAGCGCGAAAGCGCACGCATAGCGGCGCCATTGGCCGTTGCGGCCGCGCATCGTGATCGTCATCGTTGTCTCCTGTTATTGAAATCGGGTCCGTCGATAGCTCGGCGGTACAAGCTAACGATAGCCGCTTCATGAAGGGCCGATAACGGCTCGCGAGAGTGAAGTTTCGAATGTTGAAACTGTGCGTGACGCTCAGAGCAGCGACGTCACAAGCGCCTTGATGCCGGTCAGCATCATCAGATACGGGACTGCCGCATCGACGCGCAGCCGGTGCATTGGCAGCGGCAGTCGCGACGGCAATCGCACGCGGCTCGACAGCCAGGCGAGCGCGCATAAAAGCAGCGTCATCGGCAGCACGACCGCGAACGCGGAGACGATGGCGGGAACGGCGGCACTGCGACTGCCGTCTGTCAGCAATGGGATGTAGAGCGCGATGTTGTCCGCGCTCGCCGCGATGAAGATGAACAGAAGACGCAGGAAGCCGCGCGCGGAAGCGGGAAAGCAAGTAGAAGCGGAATCGGGAGTGGAAGCAGCCGCGAGTTCCGGCGAGTCCGCGCGGATCGCGGAATGGGACGCCACCGCGACGCGGCTGGCAATCAGACGTTTGACACCGAGCGCCAACGGCACGAGCCCCGCGAGCCGCGACAGACTCAAAGGCAGCGCGACGCACGCGCTCGCCAACACGCCTGCCGCGCTCAGCGAAAGTGCTGCGCCGGCCAGTTTGGCCGCGCCGATGCCGCGGATAGGCACTCGCCGGTCCGCGTACAGACAGGCGAGCAGAAAGAAGTCGTCGATACTCGACGCGACGAATGCGAGCAGGATCGAGGCCGCGCTGCCGCCGGGCACCATGCTCGCACTCCGAACGAATGCTTCAGTGCGTACCGGCGGTGCCCAGCGCGTGCTCGTCGCGCGACTCGCCCGCCTCGCTGCCGCGCATGAAACACGCGCACAACGCGCCGAGCAGCCCCATCCCGCCGACATACACGGCGATCGGCGTCAGGCTCGCATACTGCGTGCTCAACTGGGTCGCGACGATCGGCGCCATCCCGCCGCCGACCGCGGCGCCCAGTTGAATCGCCAGCGACAGCCCCGAGTAGCGCAGTTCGGCCGGAAACTGCGCGCTATAAAACGCGGCCTGCGGCGCATACACGAGCGGATGCACGACGCCGAGCGCAAGCGCGAGTGCGAGCGTCAGATAGAACGGATCGTGGGTGTCGATCATCGCGATCAGCGCCGAGATCGACAGCGCCATCGCGAGACCGCCCAAGCATGCGATCAGCCGCCCGCCCACTTTCGAGCACAACCAGCCGGCGACGATCATCCCGAGCACCTGGCACACCGCGCCGATCAGCAGCGCGTGCAGCGTATCGGCCTTGCTGAAACCGAGCTTGCCCGCGTAAGCGATCAGGAACACGGTCACCGTGTAGTAGAGCGTCACTTCGCCGAGCTTGTTGCCGATCGTGAAGAGCAGCCGCGTCCAGTGCTCGCGCAGGATTTCGAGCGACGGCACGCGCGCGGTCCGGCGCTGCTTCTGCACCTCGACGAATTCGGGCGTCTCCGGAATCGACGAGCGGATGTAGTAGCCGCCCGCGACCAGCACGATGCTGGCGATGAACGGCAGACGCCAGCCCCACGCGAGAAAGTCGCTGTCGGGCAGGCGCGTAACCAGCGAGAACGACAGCGCCGACAGCACCAGCCCCATCGGCACACCGGCGAGCGGCAGCGCGCCGAGTATCCCTTTCCAGCGCGGCGGCGCATGCTCGACCGCCATCAGGATCGCGCCGCCGAATTCGCCGCCGAACGCGACGCCCTGGGCCATCCGCAGCAGCACCAGCAGAATCGGCGCATACGCACCGATCGCCTGGTAGCTCGGTACGAGACCGATGCCGAGCGTCGACAGCCCCATCAGAATCAGACTGATCGACAGCATCGTTTTGCGGCCGACGCGGTCGCCGTAGTGCCCGAAGATCACGCCGCCGACCGGCCGCGCGAGCAGTCCGGTCGCGAAGGTCGCGAACGAGGCGATGGTCGCGGTGGTCGGATCGAGATTGGCGAAGAACACCTTGCCGAACACCAGCGCGGACGCCGTCCCGTAGGCCAGAAAATCGAAGCCCTCGATCGTCGAGCCCGCCACCGCGGCGACGCAAACGCGCCATAGCGCCGGCCGCTCCGCGCCGGAGTTGGTCGTAGTCATGCTTGTCTCCTGATTCTTGTGCTGGTTCTTTGCTGGTTCTCGCCCCGTCTCGGGGTCGGGCCGGTTCGCACCGGTCGCCAGCTATCGATGCCGCGAAAAAACGCCCGCCATATCAGGCGCCGAAGTTCAGCGCGAGTCCGGGCGCGTCCCAGTCCAGTTCGATCAGCCGGCCGGTATGCGACAAGGTCACGTAAGCCTTGCGCAGGTCCGGGCCGCCGAAGCAGATATTGGTCGGATAGGCCTCGGGCATGCCGACCTGCCTGAGTACTTCACCGGCCGGGCTGATCACCGTGATGCAGCCGGCGATCAGCGTACCGATGCACAGATTGCCGTTCGCTTCGAGCGCGAGACTGTCGAAGCGCTGATAGCCCGGCAGCCCGCACACGAGCCGCCCGCCGTTCGGCGACGGAAAGCCCTCCTTCTTCACGCAGCCGGGTTCGACGATCGAAAACGCCCACAGCCGCGAGGTTTCCGTTTCCGCGACATACAACGTGCGCTGGTCCGGCGACAGACCGATACCGTTCGGATTCGCAATCGGATGCACGACCTCGCGGATCGCGCTGCCGTCCGGCAACGCGTAGTAGATGCTGCCCACGTCCCGGCTGCGCTTGCGGATCTTGCCGAAGTCGGTGAAGTAAAAGCCGCCGGCCGCGTCGAACACCAGATCGTTCGGCGCGCTGAGCGGAACCTCGCCGCAATGGGTATAGAGCGTGGTCACCGCGCCGGTCGCCGGGTCGACGCGCTGGATCGAACCGGTCACGTAGTCGGCCGGCAACTCGCCGTGGATCACGTGAGTTTCGCCGTCGACCTCGCGAGTCAGGAAGCCGCCGTTGTTGCATACGTAGAGCGCGCCGTCGGGGCCCGCGGCGAGACCGTTCGGGCCGCCGCCGGTGCGCGCGAGTTGCGTGACGACACCGTCGGTGCCGATCCGCGTCACGCGGCCGGCGGCGATTTCGACGCAACAGATCGAGCCGTCGGCCATCGCGACGGGACCTTCCGGAAACTTCAAACCTTTTGCTAGTACCTTCATGAAAGAGATGCCTCGGCGCGGAAACTGTTGAGCACGGAGTCGGGCGATTCGCCGCTGACCGGTCGTGACGGGGATGAAGTCGATCTTAACCGCTGCGTTACATTGTCAAACCCGTCGCTGCCGATGTTGTTTCACATGTTGAACCTTGCTGCGCTGCGGGCTGGTGCGAGCGCTTACACGTCGTAAGCCGCCGGGCAACACCCGGCGTAACCGTGCGCCGCTCAGGACAGCGACCCGGCGAGAATCGCTTCGGCCTGTTGCAGCACGAAGTCGCCGATATCCGCGATCGCGTCGGCGGTGCCGGGCGAATCGGGGCGTCGCGTAATAAAGCTCTCCGCTTCGTTCTCGTACAGATGCAGCGTCACGCTGCCGCCCGCGCGACGCCACGCACCGACGAAGCGTTCGAGCTGCGCGCGCGGATGCACGATATCGTCCTCGCCCTGCAGATACAACAGCGGCGGCATCTCGCACGGCTCGCCGCGCTCCAGCGCGATCGCCGGACTGCCCTCGGCCATCGCGGCCTCGCTGAGCCAGTACTTTTCCTGATCGGGAATCACGCGGTCGATCGCGGCCGGATACGGCTTGCCGCTCGACTGCAACTGCTTCGCGTACAGATAGCGGCCGAGCGGATCGATCACCGGCCAGCACGCGACCACGAACGCGGCGCGCGCGTCGATGTCGGCATGTGCCGGCGCCAGCGGCTCGACCGCGAACAGCGGATCGCGCGGCCGCATCGCCGTCACGATCGCCTGATGACCGCCGCTCGATACGCCGAGCAAGCCCACCAGATCCGGCCGCGTGCGCCACTGCGCGGCCGTCGATTTGACCCAGCGCACCGCGAAGTTGATGTCGCGCAGCGACGCCGGATAGCTCGCGGCGGGCGGCATCGTGAAATCGATCGCGGCAACCGCGATACCGCGTCTGGCGAGCGCCTCGTTCATGTTGTGTTCGTCGAGACGGCTGCCGCGGCACCACGCGCCGCCGTGAATTTCGACGATCAACGGAAACGGACCGTCACCGCGTGGCAGATACATGCGCGCGTCTAGCGCGGTGCCCGCCTTGTCCAGATAAACGACGTCGCGGATCTCGACGTCGAACGATTCGGTTGCTGCGTGCTTCATCATGAACTCCGATTGTGTGCCGGCGCGCTTCGCCACAGCGGCTCGCGCGCGCGTTCCGGGCGCCGCCGCTCAGGCGATGCCGCCGTGGCAGATGTATTTGCTGTCGAGATACTCGTCGAGCCCGTAGAACGAGCCCTCCTTGCCGAAGCCCGATTCCTTCACGCCGCCGAACGGCGCGACCTCGGTCGAGATCAGCCCTTCGTTGACGCCGATGATTCCGTATTCCAGTTCGCGCTCGAGCCGGTGGCAGCGATGCACGTTCTGCGTGTACGCGTAGGCGGCGAGGCCGTAGCGGGTTGCATTGGCGAGCGCGATCGCTTCCTCTTCGGTCTCGAAGCGGGTGATCGCCGCGACCGGGCCGAAGATTTCTTCCTGGGCGATCGGCATCGACGCGTCGATCTGCGAAAGGATCGTCGGCGGATAGAACGAGCCGCTGCTCGCCGGCGCGTCGACCACGAGTTCGGCTTTCGCGCCCGCGTCGAGTGCCTGAGTCACCAGACGCTCCACCTTGTCGACCGCCGCGCGATTCACGAGCGGCCCGATCGTCGTGCCATCCGCGAGGCCGTCGCCGACCTTGAAGTTCGCGACCGCCGCCTTCAGCCGCGCGACGAACTCGTCGTGAATGCCCCGCTGCACGAGAAAGCGATTCACGCACACGCAGGTTTGCCCGGCGTTTCTGAACTTCGACGCCAGCGCGCCCGCGACCGCCGCGTCGAGATCGGCGTCGTCGAACACGATGAACGGCGCGTTGCCGCCCAGCTCCAGCGACAGCTTTTTCAGCGTGCCGGCCGCATTCGCCATCAGCGCCTTGCCGACTGCGGTCGAGCCGGTAAACGAAATCTTGCGGATCAGATGGCTGTCGCAGAACGCCGCGCCGATCATCTTCGCGTCGCCGGTCAGCACCGACAGCACGCCGGCCGGCAAGCCCGCGCGTTCGGCGAGCACGCACAGCGCCATCGCCGAGAACGGCGTCTGCGGCGCGGGTTTGAGCAGCACGGTGCAGCCGGCCGCGAGCGCCGGCGCGACCTTGCGCGTGACCATCGCCGATGGAAAATTCCACGGCGTGATCGCCGCGCACACGCCCAGCGGCTCCTTGATCACCTTGATGCGCTGACCGCGTTTCGGCTCCGGGATCGTGTGGCCGTAGCCGCGCTTCGCTTCCTCACCGAACCATTCGAGAAAGCTCGCCGCATACGCGATCTCGCCGCGTGCCTCGGCGAGCGGCTTGCCCTGCTCGGCGCTCATGATCCGCGCGAGGTCGTCGGCGTGTTGCAGCATCAGCTCGGACCAGCGCCGCAAAACCGCCGCGCGCTCCTTGCCGGTGTACTGGCGCCACTCGCGAAACGCCGCGTGCGCGGCGACGATCGCGGCGTCCACTTCGGCGCGTTGCAGGCGCGGCTGCTCGCCGACGCGCTCGCCATTGGCGGGATTGACGACCGGCTCGCCGTCGTTGCGAACCGGTCGCCAGACGCCGGCGACGAACGCCGCTTCGCGCAGCAGTTGGGGATCGTTGAGCTTCATGTCGGGTCTCCGCTGGGATCGCTGGTCTGGATCAGTGGTCACAATCGGTGCCCACGTCAATGCGCGGGCGCCGCTTTGCCGCGCACTTCGACGCCGGCCCACTGCTCGATCGTCTTGACGATCGTCGTGGTGTTCTCGTTGGGGCCGACCTGCAGCACCGTCTGCATCCACAGCCGATCCACCGCGGTCGCCACCCACAACGGCACCTGCAGCGTTTCGGCCATCTCCAGACACAGCTTCACGTCCTTGCGCATCAGCGCATTCGCGAAGCCGTTGTCGAAGCTGCGCGTCAGCACGAACTTCGGGAAACGCTCCTCGGTCGACGTGTTGCGACCCGAGCCCTTGTTCAGCACCTTGAGCATCGTGTCGGGATCGAGCCCGGCCTTCACGCCGAGCACCATCGCCTCGGCGGTGATCGCCATATGCGTGGCGGACAGCACGTTGTTGATCAGCTTCAGGCTCTGCCCCATTCCCGGTTTGTCGCCGACGATCTCGACCTGGCCCAGGTTCGCCAGCAGCGGCGTGACCTCGGCGACCACCGTTTCGGCGCCCGCCGCCATCAGCACGAGCTTGCCGATTGCCGCGCCGGCGACGCCACCCGTCACCGGCGCATCGACCACACCGATGCCGGCGCGCGCGAGACGCTGCGCGACTTCTTCCGATGTCTTCGGTCCCGTGGTCGACAGATCGACGTAGATTTTGATTTTTTCGCCGTCGCACAGGCCGCCCGGCTCGGTCGCGACCTTGCGGACCACGTCAGGCGTGGGCAGGCTCACGAGCACGATGCGCGCCCGGTCCGCGACCTGCCGCGCCGAATCGGCGACCGTCACGTTGCGGCCCTCGAAGCGCGCGAGCGCTTCGGGCCGCGTGTCGTAAATCACCAGTTCGTGCCCGGTATCGAGCAGGCGTGAAGCAATCGGGCCGCCCATGCTGCCCAGACCGATAAAACCGACGACTTCTTTCATATGTGCCTCGCGTATTGAGTACAGCGTATTGGTTTGGACGCGCGCGTCGCCGCGCGCGGTTAAGTCATTGATCGATGCTTAGCTCTGCCAACCTCATCGGCTTGCTTACGCGGCCGCGCCGAGGCGCCCCGCCACGACCCGACGCGTGTCTTCATCCGCCGCGCGCGGCGCCGGTTCGCCATGGCCGCTCCACAAATAGCGCGAGTCGAGTTGCGCAAACGACGCGCAGCCCATCTGCGCAAGCACCATGTCGATCTCGCTGCGGATGATCTGCAACGCACGCGCGACGCCCGCCTGCCCCGCCGCCGCGACCCCGTACAGCGACGGCCGGCCGAACACCGCCGCGCTGGCGCCGAGACAGCGCGCGATCACCACGTCCGAGCCGCGCCGCACGCCGCTGTCGAGAATCAGTTGCACGTCGTCGCCGACCGCCGCGCGAATCGCCGGCAGCATGTCGAGCGGCGACGGCGCCGCATCGAGCTGACGGCCGCCGTGGTTCGACACCACCAGACCATCGGCGCCGATCCGCACCGCCTCATGCGCATCGTCCGGATGCAGCAGGCCCTTGATCACGAGCGGGCCGCTCCACGCGTCGCGGATCCGGTGCAGGTGGTCCCAGCAGACTTCCTGCGCCGGCGTCAGCGTGCCGAACAGATCGGCGACCTGGGCCGCGCTCGCGCCTTCGGGCGCATACGGCTGCCAGTTGCGCATCATCGGAATTCCGCGGGTGCGCAGATAGCGCAGCACCCATGCCGGATGGCCGAGCGCTTCGAGCACCACGCCCGGCGTCATCCGGAACGGCCGCGAAAAACCGTTGCGGCGATTGCGCTCGCGGTTCGCGTTGACCGGCACGTCGATCGTCACGACCAGCACCCGCACGTTCGCGCGGGTCGCGCGGCGCACGAAGTCGGCGTTGATATGAGTGTCGGTCGTGCAATACATCTGGAACCAGACGTTGCCGCCACCGAGTTCCGCGGTCTCTTCGAGCGACGCATTGCTCGAACTCGACAGCAGGAACGGCACGTTCGCGTCGCGCGCGGCCGCCGCCTGCATCAGATCGGCATCGGGGCGCCACAGCCCCGCGAGACCGGTCGGCGAGATCCCGATCGGACTCGCGTAGGTATGCCCGAACAGCCTGACGCTCTGATCGCGCCGGCTCACGTTGCGCAGATAACGCGGCACCAGGCAGTAGCGCGAGAACGCAGCGCGGTTGCGTTGCAGGCACAGCTCGTCGTCGGCGCCGCCGTCGATGAAGTCGAACGCGATCCGCGGCAGCTTGCGCCGTGCCTGCTGACGCAGGTCTTCGAGATTGATGGCTGTCTGGTTCTTCATGCTGGAAATCTCAAGGGGCGGGTCTTTACGTTAGGGGCGTGACGGGTTCGTGTGAAGCCGGGCCGGCATCGAAGGTTTCATATGTTGAACCCGGCGTTCGCGGTCACGCGCGCGCCTCAGAAGCGATGACTGATGCCGAGCCGCACGCCGACCTGATGATTGGTCGCCGACGGGGTTTGTCCGGTGATGTACGCGACCGCGGGCTGATTCAGCGAGTCGTGTCCGGACGCGCGCTGATAAGCGACGATCACGTACACGTCGGTGCGCTTGGACAGGAAATAGTCGGTGCCCGCCTGCACCTGGTTGTAGCTCGCGCTGCCGGCGTTATCCGCGCCGGAGTTGTGCGAGTACATGTACGCGACACCGGCCAGCAACGCCGGCGTGATCTGGTAGCGCAAGTTGACTTCCGCGTTATTGAACGTCGCGGTGCCCGAGTAGCCGAACGGATTCGGCCCGGACGGCGAACCCAAGCCGCGGAACTGCACGTTCGAATAGATCAGCCCGAGCGAGGCTTGACCCAGTTGATACGACGCGGCCGCGCTGGCGATCTGCGTGGTCGACGCGGACGCGTAGCCCGCATAGATCGGATTGGACTGCGGCGACGTTGCCGAGCCGACGCTGCCGAGGTTGTTGCTGGCCGCCGTCGTGCCCGCATTCGGATTGGTGCCGTAGAACGACAGGTTCGGATTGCGCGCATTCAGATAGGCGGCCCCCAGCGCGAACGACCCGGTGTGATAACCGACGCCGGCCGACCACACCTGGTTGCGTCCGACGCTGCCCGGCACGCCGCCGAAGCTATACACGCCGCTGAAACGGAATCCCGCGTAATCGACGCTGCTGAACTTGACCGAGTTGTTGATACGGCGCGTGTTCAGCGTATTGTCGACGTCACCCGCGTGCGCGCCGAAATAACCGGCCCACGCGGCGCCGGACAGGAACGGCTGGATGAAGTCGACGACCGAGTCGTATTGGCGGCCGAGCGTGACGGCACCGTACGGACTTTGCATCCCCACATAGGCCTGGCGTCCGAACAACGCGCCGCCCTGTGCGAGCGTGCCGTTGGTGATCGAAAAACCGTTCTCCAATACAAAGATCGCCTTGAGCCCACCGCCCAGATCCTCGCTGCCGCGCAGACCAAAACGGCTGCCGCGAATGCCGCCGGTCGCGCCGTCCTGGAACGAGTACTGTTGCTTGCCCTGCAAGCCGGCGGCGCTGCGGCCGGTCTGCACATTGCTGATGTAGTTCAGACCGGCATCGATCACGCCGTATAGCGTGACACTGCTTTGCGCGTGACTCGAAGCCGCGACGAGCAGCAGACTCGCCGCGACCAGGCGGGCGATGGGACGGGCATTCATGGGTGTCTCCTGATACTTTTTAGTTTGGATGTCTGATTAATATCGCAATCGCGCCGGCGGCTTGGGGCTGCTGTGTGCGTCGATCGCTTCAGGAAACGATAGCGTGCCGGTCTGCTCGATAAAAGAGCTCGCGCATTGGCGGTTTCACATGTTGAATTTGTTCTGCGCGGCGGCTCGTGCGTGCGGTGAAACGGCACGCCACAATAGAATCGCCGGCGCGTTTATCGCGTTTATCGCGTTTTATCGCATGAACGAGCCGCATTCCGACTCTCCTGGGGACCTTAGCCATGCTGATCAACACAGACCAACTTTCGACAGTCCGTGACCTCGTCTCAGACGCGGAATGGGACATGCGGGTGAACCTCGCCGCCTGCTATCGGCTGATGCCGCATTTCGGGCTCAGCGATCTGATCTACAACCACATCACCGCGCGCGTGCCCGGCGACGAAGAACGGATTCTGATCAACCCGTACGGCTATATGTACGAAGAGGTGACCGCATCGAGCCTGCTGACGATCGATCTGGAAGGCAATGAATTGCTCAATCCGCTAGCGGGCATCTATGGGGTGAACCGCGCGGGATATGTGATTCACAGTGCGGTGCACGCGGCGCGCCCGGACGTCAAATGCGTGATTCACACGCATAGTCGCGCGAGTATGGCGATCGGCGCGCTCAAATGCGGGCTGCTGCCTTTGACGCAAACCGCGATGCGCTTCGGGACCGTCGCGTATCACGACTACCAGGGTGTCGCGGTCGATCTCGACGAACGCGCGTCGCTCGCGCGGGATCTCGGCGAGGCCGAGGTGATGGTGTTGCGCAATCATGGGTTGCTGGTTGCGAGCGCGTCGATTGCGCAGGCGTTCAACGCCGCATACTGGTTCGAGAACGCGTGCCGCGCGCAGGTCGATGCGATGTCGTGCCAGCAGGAACTGCATTTTCCGACCGCCGACGTGATCGGCAAGACCAATCACCTGTACAAGCCGGCGACGCGGCGGCCGTATGGAGAGATGGAATGGCCGGCGATGCTGCGATTTCTCGATCGGCGGGATCAGTCGTATCGGACTTAGGCGATGCTGGCAGGGAGGAGATGTATTTCGTGATCCTGCCTGCTGATGAATGAAAACATCACGAATGGTTTGCACTGTATCGCGATGATGAGATGATCGACCCACTGCGTTGCTGCGCACCCAAACCACTGCTGCGGGTAACTCAGGGCTTAACTCATACGGAACAAACGAGGTCATCGCGCATGGCAATACTTGTCCGTAGGCTATTCAGGATCGGGCTGTGCATCGGGTTGCTTGTTTTTTCAGTTCGTTATATCCCGCGGTCAAACGAATGGACACTAGCCGAAACGCGCACATGGGTTCGTGCGTCGGACTGGCTCGGTGTTGAAAATCCAGACGACTTGTATTTGGCGGTGTGGCTGGCAATTGAACTGATCGTCGCAGGGCTTGCCTATTTGGCGATCATCAATCTATGGCGGCTCTATCGCCGCAAAAACGTCACGAGAAAAGACGCCGAGTGAGTGTCACGCAGCGCTGCCGCTTGCGCGACTGATGAGCAGGACCAGCGGACCCGCATCGCACGGTTCGCGTCTTGTACGAGACCGAGCAGCAAACCGGGCGCCTCGACGCTCGGTTGCAAAAATTACGCGTTGTAAGGCGCCCAGGCGCAACCTTCCGACCCTTACGCTAAGCGGCCCACCGCCCCAATTGCCGCTAGAAGCAGCCGACCGCAGCCGGATCGAGATCGCGGGAACAGGAAATGCACAGCTGCGCGAGCTAGCCGAACGTGTACCGCTTCATCGCGCGACGCCGCGCGCATCGACGCCTCCGACTACTGCTGGCGATCGCCAATCACCCGCTGCCGCCGTCGATTCACGCCAACAGCAGGCCGCCAACCCGATCCCATCCAGTCAGGAAATCTTATGAAATCAGCTCTATACCGCCAGTTGCTGGCAAGCGCGCTCACACTCGCCATCGCCGCGCTATGCGCGGGCTGCAAACCGTCCGATAAAGCGGGCGGTCCCGCCAATGCGGATTCGGCGGCGAGCAGTTCGCCGTCCGCCGCCAGCCAGTGACAAATGCGCAACCGCACAAAACGCATGCCTAGCCGGCCATGACCTGCCCGTGACAAACCAGCAATGACAAAACGCAGCTCCACCAACCCGCGTGGACGGAACACCTCCGTCCACGCAGAGCAAGCCCACTACCCCAGTTACTTCTCCGGCAACGCATAAGCAATCACGTAATCGCCGAGCTTGGTCCCAAACGAGCCGTGACCGCCGGCGGCAATCACCACAAACTGCCGCCCGTTGACCGAATAGCTCATCGGCGTGGCCTGACCGCCGGCAGGCAGACGCGCCTGCCACAACAACTGGCCGTTGTTCACGTCGAAGCCGCGAATGTAGTTATCGGCGGTCGCGCCGATAAACGCGACGCCGCCCGCCGTGATGATCGGGCCGCCGAGCATCGGCATCCCCATCCTGAACGGCAGCGGCAGCGGCGAGCTGTCCCGCACCGTGCCGATCCGCTGTTTCCACACAATCTGATTGGTGCGCAGATCGACCGCCGAAATGAAGCCCCACGCCGGCTGCTTGCACGGCAGGCCGAACGGCGACAGGAACGGATTCAGCGTGACGCCGAACGGCACCCCGTATTGCGGCTGAATCCCCGTTTCGGTGCCCGAACCTTTCGCGCCCGGTTCCGGTTCGAGCGGATTGCCCGGGCCGCGCGGCACCAGCCGCGACACGAACGGCAGCGCGATCGGATTGGCGATCGCGATCTGCCGGTCGGTATCGACCGCGATGCCGCCCCACTCGAACATGCCGAGATTGCCCGGGAACACCAGCGTGCCCTGCTCCGACGGCGGCGTGAACGTGCCTTCATAACGCAGCTTGTGGAACATGATCCGGCACACCAGCTGGTCGTACATCGTCGCGCCCCACATGTCGGCATCGGTGAGGTCCTTCGACGGCCGGAACGTCAGCCCGGAGAACGGCTGGGTCGGCGACACATGATCGCCCGGCGCCGCGCCCTGCGGGACCGGACGCTCGGGCGCCGGCACCACCGGCGCACCCGTGCGGCGGTCGAGCACGAACAGGTTGCCGGTCTTGGCCGGCACGTACACGACCGGCACCGCGTTGCCTTTCGCGTCGGTGATGTCCGCGAGCGTCGGTTGCGCCGGCACGTCCATGTCCCACAGATCGTGGTGCACCGTCTGATAGAACCACGCGAGTTTGCCCGTCGATGCGTGCAGCGCCAGCAGGCCGCTCGCGAAGCGCTCCTGTTCCGGCGTGCGATTGCCGCCCCAGATGTCCGGCGTGGTCACGCCCATCGGCAGATACACGAGATCGAGCTTCGGATCGTACGCGGCCGGCGCCCACGAATTCGGCGACGTCAGCGTGTAGTGACCGCCTTCCGGCGGATTCTGATTCGGGTCTTTCGCGCCCGGGTCGAACACCCACAGCAGCTCGCCGGAGCGCACGTCGAAGCCGCGAATCACGCCGGACGCCTCGCGCGTCGAATAGTTGTCCTCGACCGCGCCCGCGACCACGATCACGTTGTTCGTGATGACCGGCGGCGAAGTCGGCTCGTACATGCCGGGTGTGGTCACCGGCTGGCGATGCTGGAGGTCGAGGTCGCCGTCGTGGGCGAAGCCTTTGCACAGCTCGCCGGTGTCGGCATCGAGCGCGTACAGGTGGCCGTCGTTGACCGGCAGGTAGATGCGGCGCATGCACGACCCGGCGTTCGCGGCGGCCGCGGTGGTCGCAGCGGGCGCCGATGCGGGTTGCTCGGCGGGCGTGGCGGCCGAGGCGGTCTGCTGATCGGGTGCCGCCGCCGATGCCGCCTGCTGATCCGGCGCCGCAGCAGATGCGCCCGACGCATTAGCAGCAGCCGGCTCGCCGCCCGCCGCCGACAGATCGACAAACGACACCCCACGGCACGTCACATGCTGGAACGACGGATCGGGCTTGAGCTTCGGATCGAACTTCCACTTCAGCTTGCCGGTGCGCGCATCCAACGCCCACAGAATCTGGTGCGGCGAACACAGGAACAGCGTCTCGCCGATCTTGATCGGCGTGACTTCGTTGGTGATCTCGACCGGGTCGTTCGGGCCTTTGTTATCGCCGGTGCGGAAGGTCCACGCGACCTGCAGGTCCCGCACGTTGGCGGGCGTGATCTGGGTCAGCGGCGAATAGCGGGTGCCGGCCTGGGTGCGCGCATAGGCGGGCCAGTCGGCGGCGCTGTCGCCGGTCTCGGCGGGACCCGCCGACGCCGCGGCGAAGCTGCCGTTGACCGTCTGCGGATCGTTGAAGTGCGCGTAGACCAGCACGCCGGCCCACACGGCCAACGCGACGACCAGCGAGCCGATGCCGAGCCCGCGCGAGCCCTCCATCCGCCAGCTGACCAGCAGCAGAAGCCACACGCCGAACACGACCAGCACGCCGGAGCGCGGCGCCAGCGCCCAGAAGTCGGAGCCCGACTCCCACAATCCCCACACCGCGGTGGCGATCAGCACGAGCGCATACAGCACCAGCGCGGCAGACTGGCGCTTATGCAGCAACCACGTGACGACCGCGAGCACCAGCCCGGTGATCAGGTAGTACCACGAACCGCCTATCGCAATCAGCCATGCCCCGCCGATCACCAGGTACAACGAAGTGAGCGCGAGGAACACGAGTGAGATGCCGCCGACGACTGCTGACCACCTGGACTGTCTCGACATGATGAACGTCCATCCTTGACAAGAAAAAACGTGAGCGCATCGGTAGCAAAGCGTGAGCCCGGACCGCGCGGCCGATGCCGACCGGCTAATCCGTGCTGCCGTTGCCTGCTGCTTGCCGCCGCCTGCTACAGCTTGTTTGCTACAGCTTGCTAGCGCAAGCGGATGCGACGAAGCGCTGTTGCTCTGCCGACGCAGGCGGATCGCGAACGCTATGCGTCCCGCTTACGTGCTGCAAATAGCGCCATGGGCGTGGCCCGTTGTGTGATCGTTGTATTCTGCGAGACCGGACGTGTCAAGTTTGCCGAGCTTGTGTGTCGGCGTTGTGGAGGGTGGCCGATGAGGTCGTCGAGTGCGGTTTCGACGAGCAATTCCGCTTGCCGAACACGAATGCACCGCGCGGTTCGTAATGAACGCAGCGACTGCGTCACCGCGAATCGTTAGCTTTCCTTTCGATTTTATTCGAGCGCCGGATTGCAGCATCGCGTGCGTATCGAACCGTTTCGAACAGCGTCACGCTCAACGCTGCAACTCGGCCACGATCCGTTCCGCCAGAAAATCGCACGGCGGACGTTTCGACGCCGCACTGCGCGCGAGCACCACTTCGAGACTGCCGATCTCGGGCAAGCCATGCGCCTGCCCCAACAGCGTGAAATGCGACGGCACCGCGCATTTGGCCAGCGGCGTGATCGCGAGCCCGGCTTCGGCCATCGTCAGCAGCCCGAGCAAGCTCGGACTTTCATACGAGGTCCGGTAGCTGATGCGCGCCTGTTCGAGGCTATGGATCGCCTTCTCGCGCGCGACGCTGCCCGGCAGAAACACCGCGATCGGCAGCGGCCGTTCGCGCCAGATCTCGGTCTCGCCGGGCGCGGCGGCCCACACCATCGGCTCGTGACGCAGAAACTCGCCGTGCAGCCCCTTGACCCGCGTCGCGCAGACGAGGTCGACGGTGCCTTCCTTGAGCATCGGTTGCAGCGCGACGCTGGGCAGGCCGATCACCTGGATCTCCACCTTCGGATAGGTGGCCGAGAATTTCTTCAGGATCGGCGGGAACAGCGACGACGCGTAATCGTCCGGCACGCCGATCACCACGCGGCCCGTCACATCGGGGCGCACCACCGCCGCCCACGCTTCGTCGCGCAACGCGAGCATCCGGCGCGCATAGGTCAGCAGCACCTCGCCCTCCTGGGTCGGCACCACGCTGCGCGGGTGGCGGATGAACAGCGTTTTGCCGAGCACCGTCTCCAGCGCGCGGATCTGCATGCTCACCGCCGACTGCGACCGATGCACGAGTTTGGCCGCGCCGCTGATCGTGCCGGCGTCGGCGACGGCGACCATCATCGACAGCACATCGAGGTCTAAGGCTCTGATTTCAGTTGGCATTCTGGTTATCCATCAGAAAACCTGAACGATACCATCAATATTATGCGATTCTCATTGTGGTTGCGGTGCAGCATAGTGTCGAAAAGGAAAACCCACGATGAACGCACGCACCCCGCACTCCACCCTCGCCCTGGCCGGCGCCGACTCCATGCCGTCGTTCGTCACGACCGCTTCGAGCCTCTCGGTGCCCTACGTCGAGTCCGGCCAGGGGGAACCGATGGTGTTCATCCACGGCTCGTTGTGCGACTACCGCTACTGGGACCCGCAGCTTGCATCGCTCGGCGAACAGTTCCACTGCTTCGCGCCGAGTCTCGGCCACTACTGGCCCGAAGCCGATGCGTACGGCCGCGACGAGTTCAGCTGGGAAGCGCACGTCGCCGAAGTCGCCGAGTTCATCGTTGCGCTCGACCTCGCGCCCGTGCACCTGGTCGGCCACTCGCGCGGCGGCTGTGTCGCGTTTCACCTCGCGCGCGAACATCCGCGCCTCGTCAAGACGCTGACGCTGGCCGATCCCGGCGGCCCGCTGCAATCGCCCGTGCAGCACACGCCGGCCACGATGCCGGCGGCCACCAACGCGCTGCGCGCACGCGTCGCGGAACTGGTCCACCAGGGCGAATTCGACACCGGCCTGCAGATGTTCGTCGATTCGGTCAGCATGCCGGGGTTCTGGCAAAAGAGCAGCGACAGCTTCCGCCGCATGGCGCTCGACAACGTGCTGACGCTGCCCAAGCAGTTCTGCGATCCGCTGCCGCCGTACACGCAGGAAGCCGCGCGCGACATCAAGTGCCGCACGCTGCTGATCGACGGTCAGAAAAGCCCGCGCATGTTCCGCAACAACGTCGACAAACTCGAACAATGGATCGAGTTCGCCGAGCGCGAGACGATCACCGGCGCGTCGCACGGGATGAATGTCGCGAATCCCGGCGCGTTCAACCGCGCGCTGAAGGCGTTCGCCGGCTAATACCGCGGGCGGTGTTAGCGATCCACCCGCGCCTGCAAATGCGCGGGATAGCGGTCGCCCTGCACGGTGATGCTCGCCAGCGCGGCTTCGATTTCACGCAGATTGCCGGCGCTCAGTTCGAGCGCGGCGGCGCCGACGTTTTCCGTCAACCGATGCAGTTTCGTCGTGCCCGGAATCGGCGCGATCCACGGCTTCTGCGCGAGCAGCCATGCGAGCGCGACCTGCGCCGGCGTCGCATTCAGCCCGGCGGCGATCTGTTTGAGCACGTCCACCAGCGCCTGATTCGCGTCGCGATTCTCCGCGGAAAAGCGCGGCACGATATTGCGGAAGTCGGTTTTATCGAAGCTCGTGCCGCCGGTAATCGCGCCGGTCAGAAAGCCCTTGCCGAGCGGACTGAACGGTACGAAGCCGATCCCGAGTTCTTCGAGTAGCGGCACAATTTCCGCCTCCGGCTCGCGCCACCACAACGAATATTCGCTCTGCAACGCGGCGACCGGTTGCACCGCATGCGCGCGGCGAATCGACTGCACGCCCGCCTCCGACATCCCGAAGTGCTTGACCTTGCCCTGCGCGATCAGCTCCTTGACCGCGCCGGCGACGTCTTCGATCGGCACGCCGGGATCGACCCGGTGCTGGTACAGCAGATCGATACGATCGGTGCGCAAGCGCTTGAGCGCCGCGTCGGTGACCGCGCGGATGTTGTCCGGCTTGCTGTTCACCCCGCGCTGCACATCGCCGCCTTCGAAGCCGAACTTCGTCGCGATCACGACCTGATCGCGAAACGGCGCCAACGCCTCGCCGAGCAGCGTTTCGTTCTCGCCCTGCGCGTAGGCTTCGGCCGTGTCGAAAAAGGTCACGCCCTGATCGAACGCGCTGCGGATCAGCTTGATCGCGTCCGCCTTATCGGTGGCGGGACCGTAGCCGTAGCTCAGTCCCATGCAGCCGAGACCGAGCGCCGACACTTCCAGTCCACTGTTACCAAGCATGCGTTTCTGCATTTTCGTGCTCCTTATCCGTTAATGGCCGCGCGGGCCTGATATTGCCCGTCCGAGACCTTTTCCATCCAGGTCACCGGACTGCCGTTCTGCGTTTCGGCGATCGCGATATGCGTCATCGCGGTGCTCGCGCTCGCGCCATGCCAGTGCTTTTCGCCGGGCGCGATCCAGACGATATCGCCCGGTCTGATTTCCTCGACCGGTCCGCCTTCACGCTGCACCCAGCCGAGGCCCGCGGTCACCAGCAGGGTCTGGCCGAGCGGATGCGTGTGCCACGCGGTGCGCGCGCCCGGCTCGAATGTCACGGTCGCGCCGCCGGTGCGGGCCGGTTGCTCCGCGGCGAATGGCGCGTCGATTCTGACGACGCCGGTGAAATAGTCGGCAGGCCCCGCCGCCGAGGGCTGCGTGCCGCATTGAATAAGCTTCATCGTTGATCCTCCTCGATAACCCGACTACCAATTTAGCAGCTCGGTTTTATCGGATAAAGCGCTAGAATCGGCATGAAGTTAGAAGAAGGACTTATCAATGGCGCGCTCCGATCTTTCCGACATCACCGCCTTTCTCGCGGTTGCCCGCGACGGCAGCTTCACGAAAGCCGCCGCGAAACTCGGCGTTTCGCAATCGGCGTTGAGCCAGACCGTGCGCAATCTCGAAGCGCGGCTCGGGCTACGGCTGCTGACCCGCACGACGCGCAAGGTCGCGCCGACCCAGGCCGGCGAACGGCTGATCGACGCGGTCGGCCCGCGGCTCGACGAGATCGAGGCCGAACTGGCCGCGCTGAGCGCGTTGCGCGACAAGCCCGCCGGCCTCGTGCGGATCGCCGCCGGCGATCACTCGGCGGAATTGCTGCTGTGGCCGGCGATCGAACGGCTGCTGCCCGATTATCCGGACATCAGGATAGAAATCGTCGTCGATAACGGCCTGACCGACATCGTCGCGCAACGGCTCGATGCCGGGATCCGGCTCGGCGAACAGGTCGCGAAGGATATGGTGGCGGTGCGTATCGGGCCCGATATGCGGATGGCCGTAGTTGGGACGCCTGACTATTTCAGACGCTATCCGAAACCGAAAACGCCGCAGGATCTGACCGCGCACAACTGCATCAACATCCGGCTACCGACCGCCGGCGGACTCTATGCGTGGGAGTTTGCGAAAGGTGGGCGCGAGTTGAAGGTACGCGTCGACGGCCAGCTCGTTTTCAATACCGCGACGATGGCGGTAAAGGCCGCGCTCGCGGGCGCCGGGCTCGCGTTCGTGCCCGAGGAGCGGGTGATGACGTATCTGAGAAGCGGGCAACTGGTGCGGGTGTTGGAGACCTGGTGCGCGCCGTTCACAGGATTTCACCTGTACTACCCGAGCCGGCGCCAGCCGACTCCGGCGTTTGCGGTGGTCGTGAATGCATTGCGACGGGGCGTGTAGGGTTTATTAATTTACCCACTCGCCCGCACGCCCGCACGCCCGCGCGCCCACTCGCCGCTTAAAGCGTCATCACCATTTCATGCCACGCCATCCCGCCGTGGTCGGACTCGGAAGGCCGCACATAGTCATAGCCGAACTTCCTGTACAGCTCGACGTGGCGGTCCTTGCACATCAGGTGAATGGTCGCCTTACCCATCGCGCGCATCTGCTCGATGAACGTCCGCATCAACAGACTCGCGTAGCCTTTGCCCTGCTCGGCGGGATCGAGCACCACCGACATGATCACCACATTGGGCGCGGCCGCATCGTGCCCGACCAGTTCCTTGAACGCCTCGTCCGACATGACGACGTCGTACGCGCAGCCCGAATTGATGAAGCCGACCACTCGGCCGTCGATCTCCATCACCAGAAAACCCTGCGGATACTGCGCGATGCGCGTCGCGATCTTTTCGCGCGTCGCGGCCTCGTCGCCCTCGTAGGCGGAAATTTCGATCTGGTAACAGCGGTCGACATCGGCCGGCTGCGCGTTGCGAAAGTGGATGGCGTTGCTCATAGCTAGTAGTCGGTAAGCGGATTCGAACCCGTAATGATAGGGCACGCGCGACGCCGCGCACTGCCTGTTCACGGCCATCCTCTCCGGCCAATCCATCGAGCCGGATGCGCGGACAACCCGACACCGCCGCAAACCGCAATGCCCTGTTCCGGACGTTATCCGCGATTTTGCTTTAAAATGTACCATTCAGTTAATTAGGCGATCGATCGATCGTTCGCGAATCTTCGGTATTCCATTGAGTCGCCACGCCGCGCGATGCTTGCCGCGACGTGTCCGCGACTCGACCGATGATGCCGTGCATCGAACTCCTCCGTGCACGGGAATGAGGAAACAATGTCAAAACAAACAACAGTTGAAAGGGCGTCCACCGGCGCCCGTATCGGGCTGCTGCTCGCCGGACTCGTGCTCGTGCTGCTGGGCCTGTTCTTCGCGATCGGCGGCGGCATGCTGATCGCGCGCGGCGGCAGTTGGTATTACCTGCCCGCCGGCCTCGCGCTGCTGCTCGCAGGCATTCAACTCGCGCGCCGCCGCTCCAGCGCGTACGTGATCTACACGATTTTCCTGCTTGCCACCGCGCTGTGGTCGTTCTGGGAAGCCGGCTTCGAGTTCTGGCCGCTGACCGCGCGACTCTTCATGTTCACCGTGATCGGCCTGGTGATGACGCCGCTCTTTCCGCTGCTGCGCGGCGGCGAAGGCAAGACGCCGGCGAAGGCGGCGGCCTGGGGCTTCGGCCTCGTGCTGCTGGCCTGTAACGTCGCGTTCGTCTGGGGCATGTTCATTCCTCACGGCCAGTTCGGCACCGAAGGCGTGCCGCCGGTCGCGAGCAGCAACGCGAATAATGCCGGCTCCAACGACTGGACCGCGTACGGCCACTCGGCCGGCGGCGACCGCTTTGCGGGCGCGACGCAGATCACTCGCGACAACGTGAAGAACCTGCAGGTCGCGTGGACCTTCCACACCGGCGACGTGCCGCTCAGCCCGGACGGCGGCGGCTCGGAAGATCAGCTCACGCCTTTGCAGGTCGGCCAGACGCTGTTCCTGTGCACGCCGCACAACACGGTGATCGCCGTCGACGCCGCCAGCGGCGCCGAAAAATGGCGCCACGAATTCCCGACCAAAACGACCGTCTGGGTGCGCTGCCGTGGTCTCGCGTATTTCGATACCGCGAAGCCGCTCGTGCAACCGACGGCCACCGGTTCGACGCCGGTCGCCGCGGCCGACACGCCGGCCGATCCGGCGATCTGCCGCCGGCGCATCTTCATGAACACGATCGATGCGAAGCTGGTCGCACTCGACGCCGATACCGGCAAGCTGTGCGCCGATTTCGGCAAGGACGGCGTGATCGATCTGAAGGACGGTCTCGGCAAGGCGACGAGCCCGCTGTATCAGATGACCTCGGCGCCGACCGTCGCCGGCACCACGGTCGTGGTCGGCGGACGGGTCGCCGATAACGTGTCGCTCGACATGCCCGGCGGCGTGGTCCGCGGCTTCGACGTGATCAGCGGCCGGATGAAGTGGGCGTTCGATCCGGGCAATCCGGCGGACCGCCATGCACCGGCCACCGGCAACACCTTCACGCGCTCGACGCCGAACGTATGGGCGCCGATGTCGTACGATCCGAGCTCGAACATCGTGTTCATGCCGGTCGGCAATGCGGCGATCGACCTGTGGGGCGTGAAACGCACCGCGCTCGACGAATCGTACGGCGCATCGATCCTCGCGCTCGACGCGACGACCGGCGCGGAGAAGTGGCACTTCCAGACCGTGCATCACGATCTTTGGGACTACGACGTACCGATGCAACCGACCCTCGTCGACTTCCCGGTCGGCGACAAGCGGGTTCCGGCGCTGATCGTCGGCACCAAGATGGGTCAGCTGTTCGTGCTCGACCGTCTGACCGGCAAGCCGCTCACCGACGTGATCGAACATCCGGTCAAGACCGCGACGATTCCGAACGAGCCGTATGCGAAGACGCAGCCGCTGTCGGTCGGCATGCCGCAAATCGGCGCCGACGTGCTGAAGGAATCGGACATGTGGGGCATGACGGCGATGGATCAGCTGATGTGCCGGGTGGTCTTCCGCGGGATGCGCTACGACGGTCTGTTCACCGCGCCCGATACCGACCGTTCGCTCAGCTTCCCCGGCTCGCTGGGCGGGATGAACTGGGGCGGGCTGTCCTACGATCCGAACTCGGGGATGGTGTTCTCGAACGACATGCGCCTGGGTCTGTGGGTGCATCTCGTGAAGGAAGCGCAGCGCGGCGGCAGCTCGGACGGCAATGAAGCGGTCAATGCGGGGATGGGCGCGGTGCCGCTCGGCGGCACGCCGTATTCGGTGACCAAGGATCGCTTCTTCTCGCCGATCGGTATTCCGTGCCAGAAGCCGCCGTTCGGCTCGCTGACGGCAATCGATCTGAAGACCCGCAGCATCGCGTGGCAAGTGCCGCTCGGCACGGTGCGCGATAGTCGTCTGCATGGCGTGAAGATGTCGCTGCCGACTCCGGTCGGGATGCCGACCATCGGCGGCTCGCTCGCGACCGGCGGCGGTCTCGTGTTCTTCGCGGCCACGCAGGACTACTACCTGCGCGCGTTCGACAGCGCGACCGGCAAGGAAGTGTGGAAGGCCCGTCTGCCGGTCGGCAGCCAGGGCACGCCGATCAGCTATGTGGTCGACGGCAAGCAGTACATCGTGATCTCGGCCGGCGGTGCGCGGCAATCGCCGGATCGCGGCGACTATGTGATCGCGTTTGCGTTGCCCGATAGCAAATAAGCGGGTATTGGAGCGGATGCGGCATTAAGCATTAACCGCCGCGTTCCCCCGCAGCACGAAACGAAGCCGGTGGCGCGAGCCGCCGGCTTTTGTTTAAGTGCGATGCATTCGACGCACCTCAATTCCACTTCGCCTCGTCCCCGCTTCCTCATCTGCTTGCTCGCGGCACGACTCCGTGCAAAGCCATCGCAGGCCGTAAGTTCGACACCCATCGCTTCAGCATGAATCACTCGTTTCGGGCAGCCCAACCGCTCATCAAATCGCGCCACCTCGCGCGGCCAGGCTTCGCCGTCATCGCCGCGCTGCTCGCGATTCACACGCCCACCGCCCACGCACAAAGCAGCGTCACGCTATACGGCGCGATCGACACCAGCGTCGAAATCACCAACCCCGGCGCCGGTGCTGTCGTGCGGATGGACTCGGGCGCGTATCGCGGCTCGCGCTTCGGCGTGCGCGGCGCCGAGGATATCGGCAACGGCGTGAAAATCCTGTTCGATCTCGAGAACGGTTTCAATTCGACGGACGGCGGCTTCGCGGTCGCGAACACGATGTTCAACCGCCAGGCGTGGATCGGCGTGGGCTCGCGCTACGGCACGTTGCGCATGGGCCGCCAGTACTCGCCGATCTACATTCCGTTCAAAGGCCAGCTCGATGCGTTCGGCGCGGGCACGCTCGCGTCGGGTCTCGACAATCTGTCGAAGATCACGCCGTATTTCAGCAACGCGGTGAGCTACCTGTCGCCGGAGATACACGGCTTCTCGACCACGGTGATGACCTCGCTGCGCGATGCGAGCGACGGCGACGGCAACGGCCTCGCCGGTCACGTCGAAACCTTCGCGTGGCACGACGGACCGCTGCGCGTGTCGTACGCGCATCAACAGACGCACGGCAGCGGCGCGTTGCGCGCGAATCTCGGCGGCGTGTCGTACGCATTCGGCCCGCTGACCGGCTTTCTGTCGTATTTCAATGGCGATGGCGGCACGCCGCGCTATCACAACGACGGCGTATCGGTTTCGGCACGCTATGCGGTCAATCGCGCGTTGCGCGTGTCGCTCGGATACACGTATCTGCGCGACCGCTCGGGCGGCGACAACGACGCCGACCAGTACAGCGCCGCGTGCGAATACGATCTGTCGAAAAGTCTGCTGCTCTATGCGAGCGCGGGATGGCTGCACAATCGCGGCGCGGCGACGTTCACTCTCAAGGGCGTCAACGTTACGGGGCTGACGCCTTCTTGGCCGGGCGCGTCGGTGCGAGGGGTGCAGTTCGGGATGATCGAACGTTTTTGAGCGGCGGCTGCAGTGCGATTCGCGCATGAACGTGAGAACCGCGCGAGCGTCTGAAGCGCAAATGGAAAGCGGGCCGTCACGCGCACGCGGCGGCCCGCTTTCCACCAAAACCCAAGGATCCCGCAACAACTCTCGGCGACCGCACCGGCCGCCGAGAGCGTCCAGCGTCCCGTCAGACTCGAACCGACGAACGAGTGCGCCGCTTCGCCGGCGCCGTGGACGCCGAAGCAGTCACCGCCTCCTCCGCAGTCGCCACCCCCACCGCCTCAGACGACCGCTTGAACAACGGCGAACTCAGCGTCGCGGCCCCCATATCCGCCGCCGCGCTCAGCAGCGACGGCGCCAACTCCTTCAGCCGCGCTTCCGGCAACCGGCTGGTCGGCCCCGCCAGACTGACGATCCCGACCACGTCGCCGGTCACCGGATTCCTCACCGGCGCCGCGATCGACGTCATCCCCGCTTCGTAGGTCTCGATCGCCATCCCATAGCCGCGTTCGCGCGCGCCGCTTAAATCCTTCATGAACTGCTGGATGGTTTTCGGCGCGCGCGGCGCGCTCACCGATTTCGGCGCGAGCCCGCCCTGCTTCGACACCAGTTCGATCGCCCGTTCGTCCGGCAGTGTGGACAGCCACGCCTGGCCGCTCGCGGTGCAATGCAGCGGCGGCTGGCTGCCCATGTCCGGGTCGTAGCGCAGCCCCGACTTCGCGCCCTGCGCCTTGCCGACGAAGGTCAAATGATCGCCCTCGACCACGCCGAGCCGCGCCAGCTCGCCCGACGACTCCGCCAGCCGGTCGAGCACCGGCTGCGAAATATCGGACACGCCGCTGGTCGACAGATAGATCAGCCCGAGCGACACCAGCTTCAGCGCCAGCATGTACTCGCCGTGATCCTCGTCCTGGCGCACGAAGCCTTCGTCGATCAGCATCGCCAGCAGACGATGCGTGCCGCTGCGCGGAATGTTCAGCGTGTCCGCGATCTCCGCAAGCTGCATGCGGCCGCCATTTTTCGCCAACAGTTCGAGTACCGCCAGCGCCCGCTCCAGATTGCCTGCCATAGCTTTAATCTCATTCAAAACAGTCGAGACGCAAATGAGAACATGATTCCAGTGTGGAATTCAAGCGAAATCGTCTGCGCGGGCGGCCGTCGGAGGGCCCCCTCTAAAGCGGCGCGCTCAAGCGGTGACGCGGGCCTGTTCGAGCACCGCCAGCGTCGCTTCGCGCAGACGGCGCGCGCGCTGCACCGCGCTCGCGGTTTTCGCCCACTCCTCGTTCGGCACTTCGACGCTGACCGGCAGATGATCCGGCAGCGCGCGCAGGATGCCGACCAGATCGAGGCCGCCTTCGCCCGGCGTCATCCGCGCGCAGCGCGCCTGGTACAGCAGCGTGTCGAGATCGCTCGGACGCTCGGCCGGCGCGTCGCAGAACTGCACATAGCCGAAGTACTCGCGCGGCAGCGCGCGCAGTTCGTCGAGCGACGAGCCGGCGCGGTCGAAGTGAATCGGATCAATGATCAGCCCGGTGTTCTGCTTGCCGCTCGCCTTCACGATGCGCGCGCCTTCGGTGATGTTCTTCACGTCGGTCCACGGCATCGGTTCGAGCGACGGCGTCAGCCCGAGCGGCGCGGCCAGATCGCACAGCTGACCGAGCCGGTCGACGGTACGCGCCGCATCGGGATCGTTACCGGCAACCAGGATGTAGCGCGCGCCGAGTTCGGCGGCGGTTTCGAGCATCGGCTTGTACGCGTTCACGTCGGTATCCGGCTTCAAACGCAGGATCTCCGCGTCGAGCACGCGCATCCCGGTGTCTTTCAGCACCGCGAGCGTTTCGCGCTTCAGCGCGGTATCGCCGACGATTTCATGGCGCACTTCGTGATCGGTCGCGGGCAGCAGGCGCAGGCCGACGTAGTCGTAGCCCGCGTCGACCGCGCACCGCACCATCTGCGGCGGCGACAGTTCGAGTACGGTCAGCGCCGACAACGACAGCGCGCGCGCATTGGTCTGATTCATGATCTCTCCTGGTAGCGGTTCGTTTCGTATTGCATCCGGGCTCGCTCAGCGCAGCGGCGAGAACGGCGCGGGCACGTAGATCGTCGATTCCATCGTGGTCAGATGCGCGGGTCCGCCCTTCGGCGGCCAGATGCCGTCCTTCACCGCTTCCGCGCGAATCCGCGAACGTTCGTCGACACTCGCATACGGCCAGATATTCAGAAAGCGCGGCACGGTGCCGTCGAGCGAATACATCGCGCCGACCAGCGGCGAGCGCTGCGTGCGCTCCGGCACCGCCTTTTCCCATGCATCGATCGTATGCTGAAGGCTCGCGAGTTTGGTGCCGTACACGCGCATTTCATAGATCCCGCCATGCACGGCCGGTTCGATCGGCGGCAGGAACGGAAACAGCGCGTAGCTTTCGACCTTCACGTCATCGATCAACTCGCCGCAGCCGAACGGATTGCCTTCGAGCAGCAGGCGCTTGCGCTCGTTCACGAGCGCCGCTTCCGATTCGAAGCCGCGCAGCACCATCACCTTGCCGAGCGCGCCGATATCCGAATACCAGCAGCCGAGCAGCGTCGTGCCGGGTTGCGCGTCGCTCGTCTTGATACGCTCGAATACCTGCGCATTCGCGCCGATCTTCACCGTCAGTGTGACCGTGTCATACAGTGTCATTGCATTGTCCCTCGATGTGAATGGAAGCAGCGGCGCGCGATACGTCACGCGCATCGGGCGCGGCGCCGGCCAGAGAAAGTCCCGCGAGATAGCCGAAGGTCATCGCGGGGCCGAGTGTGATGCCGCCGCTCGGGTAGCAGCCGCCCATCATGCTGGCGCTGTCGTTGCCGACCGCGTAGAGGCCGGCGATAGGTTGGTTGTTATCGTCGAGCACGCGGGCGTGTGCGTCGGTGGCCAGTCCCGCGAATGTGCCGAGACTGCCCGGCAACAGTTTGACCGCGTAAAAAGGGCCCTTTTCGAGCGGTGCGACGCATGGGTTCGGCTGGTGAGACGCGTCGCCCTGCACGCGGTTATACGGTGTCGAGCCGCGGTGAAACTGCGGGTCGAGCCCGTGTTGCGCGTGCCGGTTGTACGCGGATACCGTGTCCGTCAGACCCGCCGCGTCGATCCCGCACGCGGCCGCGAGTTCGGCGAGCGTCGCGCCTTTTTTCAGGTAGCCGGAGCGCACATAGGCGGACACCGGAAACGGAAACGGCTTCGAAAAACCGAGCCCGTAGCGGCGCTGAAAATCGTGATCGCAGATCAGCCACGCACAGACTTCTTCGCCCGCGCGCGTCACGCCGAACAGCGCGGACATGAAGTCGTAGTAAGACGATGCTTCGTTGACGAAGCGCTGCCCCGCGCGCGTCACCGCAATCACGCCGGGCTTGCCGCGCTCGATCAGATGCGGAAACGCAACCGCGCCGCCGCGCTGCGGCACCAGCGACACCGGCGCCCACGCGGCCGGTGCCTTCAGCGTCGCATCGAAGCGACCGCCGGCCGCTTCGCCGAGGCGGATGCCGTCGCCGGTATTCGAACGCGGCGCGGCGGACCAATGTTCGCGGCCGGACGGCGTGTATGCGAAGGTGCGGGCGCGCCGCTCGACGTCATGCGGAAAGCCGCCGCACGCGAGCACGACACCGCGCGCCGCGCGCACCTGATGCACAATGCCGTCGATTTCGACTCGCGCGCCACTCACGCGGCCATGCTCGCGCAGCAGTTCCAGCGCCTTCGCGTTGGTGCGCAAATCGACCTGCCGATCCAATGCGGACTTCAACAGCCGCGCGACCAGCGCGTTGCCGTTCACCAGTTGCATCGAACGTCCGTAGCGCAGTTTCTGCCATGCGAACACCGCGAGCCGGCGCGTCACGTAAAGCGCGGACTTCGGCGCGCGGGTCGCGCGAAAGAAATGCGCGAGGTCCGGGCCCGAGGCCAGCGCGAGGCCCTTAAGCGTGGTGATCGACAACGGCTCGCGCAATTTGTCGATCAGCGGGCCGAGTTCGCGGCCATCGAACGGCATCGCGCAGACCGAGCGGCCGCCGGTCGCCGCGCCGGGCGACGTATGAAAATCGGGAATCCGGTTGCCATCGATGAAACGCATGGCAGTGTTGCGCTCGAAGAACTCGATCATCCGCGGACCGTGTTCGAGCAGTGCATCCGCCTTGCTCTCATCGAACTGCGCTCCAAGCTCGCTTTGCAGGTACGTGCGCGGCGCTTCGATGTCCTCACGGATACCGGCGCGCGTCGCCAGCGGGTTGCGCGGAATCCACATCCAGCCGCCCGACCACGCGCTCGTGCCGCCGAACACCGCTTCTTTCTCCGCGACGAACACGCGCAAGCCTTGCGCGGCCGCGGTCACCGCCGCGGCCAGTCCGCCGGCGCCTGAACCCAGCACCAGCACATCGCATTCGAGAATCGCTTCACTCATCTCCACCGTGTTCTTCCAAGGTATCGCAGTTGTTATGGAATGAATTTATTTTGTTGAATACTATTCCACAATAGGGCATCTTGCAAAGACTTTATGACGACAAGGAGGAGTGACATGCGAGTACTGGTAACGGGCGGCAGCGGTTTTCTGGGTGCGTGGATCATGCGGCGGCTGCTCGCGCGCGGCATCGATTGCGTCGCGTTCGATCTGCACGCGAAGCCGCAACTGCTGGCCGCGCTTGCGCCCGAGCGCGCGGCGACGGTTCAGTGGCGCAGCGGCGACATCGCGCAGGCCGTCGACGTGGCGAACGCGCTACAAGGCTGCGACGCGGTGATTCACCTGGCCGGCATCCTGACGCCCGATTGCGCGGCCAATCCGGTGCGCGGTGCGCAGATCAATCTGCTCGGCACGCTGAACGTGTTCGATGCGGCCCGCGCGGCCGGTCTGCCGCGCGTGCTGTACGCGAGCAGCGCCGGCGTGTTCGGCCCCGCCGATGGCGCGACGCCGTTTCCGCAAACCCACTACGGCGCGTTCAAGCTCGCGTGCGAAGGCTCGGCGCGCGCGTACTGGAACGACCACGGGATCGCCAGCGTCGGCTTCCGGCCGCTGGTCGTGTACGGCGCGGGCCGCGAAACCGGTTCGAGCGCGGGGCCGAGCCTCGCGTGCCGCGCGGCCGCGCGCAACGAGCGCTACACGATGCCGTTCAGCGGCTCGACCGGCTTCGTGTTCGCCGACGACGTCGCCGCCGCGTATGAAGCCGCGTTGCTGCGCGACATCGAAGGCGCGCACGCGTTCACGCTCGCCGGCCAGATCGCTTCGGTAACCGAAGTAATCGACACGCTCGCGACGCTCGTGCCGGGTTCGCGCATCGACGCGAGCGGCGCGCCGCTGCCGATCGCGACCGCCTTTCCGCACGATCCCGAACTGGCGCGACTGCTGCCCGGTCTGCCGCGGACTTCGCTCGAAGAAGGACTGCGGCAGACGGTGGCGTTCTATCGCAACGCCACCGCCGCCGTGCAATAGCCGCGCAATAGCGGTATAAGCGCCGCGCCCGCTCAGCCCCCCGCGCCGTCCACCGGCGCGGGCGCGACCGGCTCGCGCGCCGCCGCCGCGCGCTTGACCGCGAGCGTCGCGGCGAGCGTGCGCGCGGCGTCGTCGACCGAACACAGCGGCGTTTCCTCACGCGCGATCACCGCCGCGAAGTGGCGCAACTGCTCGTGATACGGATCGGCCGCGTGCGGCGTGCTGCGCTCGACGGTCAGCGGCTCATGCCAGCCCTTGTTCGCGCGGTACTCCCACACGTCCAGTTGCGGCAGCGTCAGCGACGCATCGGTGCCGATCAGGTAATGCGTGTTCACCTGCTGACGCGGATAGTGCGCGGCTTCTCCCGCCGCCAGATCCCAGTTCCAAGGCGACGCCGCACAGTCGGATACGGCCAGCGTGCCGAGCGCACCGTTGGCGAAGCGCAACACCACGGCGGCGGTGTCTTCCACCTCGAAGCCGCGCACCGCATTCGAACTCAGCGCCTGCACCTCGACGATCTCGCCGAGCAGAAACCGCATGATGTCGATGTCGTGAATCAGGTTGATCAGCACCGGTCCGCCGCCCGCGCGACGGCGCCATTCGACGTCGAAATACGCGTCGGGCTTGTAGAACGTCGCCAGCGCGTTGGCCGCGACCGGCGTGCCGAGCCGCCCCGACTGCACGATCTCTCGCGCGCGCCGCAGGATCGGGTTATGGCGCCGGTGATGGCCGACCAGCAGCGGCACGCCCGCTTCCCGCGCGGCGCGGCTCAGGCGTCGCGCTTCGTCGATGTCGTCAGTCACCGGCTTCTCGATCAGCGCCGGCACGCCGCGCGCGATGCACGCGAGCCCCACGTCGACGTGCGTCGCATTCGGCGTCGCGACGATCGCGCCTTCCGGGCGCACTTCATCGAGCAGCGCCTGATAGTCGGCGAACCAGCGCAGCCCTTCGGCGCGCGCGAATTCCTGCGCCGCCGGCGACGGGTCCGCGATCGCGACCACCTCCACCTGCGGATGCAGCCGCGCCCGCTCCACATGCATGCGCCCGATCGCGCCCGCGCCGATTACAGCCAAACGTCTGCGTGCCATCAACTCTTCTCCTTGGGATCAATTGCTTCGTTGAACACATCGTTTCGATTCATTCCAGGTGAATACCCGGATACTCCGAAACCAGTTTTAATTGTTGAATGCTATTCCAATTAAGACACGAGTTCACGAAGTTTTTCGAATTCACCTGCCGACCGGCGCGGAGACAGACAGATGAAAGACCAACCCAAGCAAACCGAAACCATCCACGACACCACCCACGACACCGCGCCCGGCGCAACCACCGGCGGCGGCATCACGCGCCGCGCGTGGCTCGCCACCGCGGGCAAGACGCTCGCGAGCGGCGCGGCGGTGCTGGCCGCGCCGGCGATCGTGCGCGCGCAAGGCGAGCAGCCGCTCAAACTCGGCCTGCTGATGGCCAAACAGGGCGTGTGGACCGAACAGGGTGAAGTGATCGCCAACGGCGTAAAGCTCGCGCTCGACGACGCGAACAACCAGGCGCGCGGCCGCCGCCTCGAGCTGGTCTGGTACGACGAACCGAATCCGCAGTCGGCGCAGCAGAACATGCAGAAGCTGGTCGAGCAGGACAAGGTGATCGCGGTGATCGGCGGCACCAACAGCGGCACGTCGCTGGCGATGTCGTCGGTCGCGAATCGCACGAAGACGCCGTATATCGCGCCGAACGCCGCTGCGCGCGAGCTGACCGGCAGCAGCTGCAATCCGTACACGTTCCGCGTGCTGAGCCCGACGCCGGTCACCTGCCGCGCGCTCGCGCCGTCGCTGCTGGCGATCGGCAAGAAGTGGCACTTCCTCGTCGCGAACTACGCGTATGGACAGGACATCCAGCGTTCGATGTCCGAGCTGCTGAAGCAGTCGGGCGGCACGATGACCGGCGCCGATGTGACGCCGCTGAACACCACCGACTTCAGCTCGTTCATCCTGAAGATCCGCCAGTCGAAGCCGGATGTCGTGCTGCTCGGTCTGCCGGGCGGCGACCTGTCGACCTTCCTCAAGCAGTACGCGGAAATGGGCATGAAGGACAAGATTCCGGTCGCCTGTCCGATCATCGGCGACTCCGATCTGTGGTCGATCAGCGCGGACGCGGCCACCGGCTACTACGGCAAGCCGTGGCACTTCAGCGCGCCGGGTCATTCGCCGGAAGAGATCGCGTTCATCAAGAAGTACACCGCGAAGTACGGCAAACCGCCGGCCGACAAGGCATGGATCGGGTGGTTTACGACCCGCGCGCTGCTCGCCGGCGTCAACCAGGCGAAGAGCACATCGGGCCAGGACATCGTGCAGAGCCTGGAGACCGTGCAGTTCGGCGACAGCAGCGGCCCCGCGTACTTCCGGCCGTGGGATCACCAGATGCTGCGGCGCTGGACCGTGTTCAAGGTGAAGGACCACATCGCCGACAAATGGGACTGGCTCGATCAGGTGTCGGCTGTGCCGCAAAACCCGGCCGAACTCGACAAGCTGTACGGCTCGAAGCAGGAGATCGGCTGCACGATGGCGGCGCGCTGACGCACTGACGCGCAGTGACGCGATCACGCCGCCGCTGCGCCCACGCGCCGCGGCGGCTAAGCGTTCCCCGAGTTTCTCGCAGTCACCTGGAGTACAGGCATGGCAGAAATGGTGTTGTCCCAGATCGCCAACGGGCTGGTGCTGGGCTTTCTTTATGTGTTGCTCGCGATCGGCTTGTCGATCATCTGCGGGCTGCTAGGTATCGTCAACTTCGCGCACGGCGCGTTGTTCGCGCTCGGCGCGTACTTCGCGATCGCGCTGTCGCTGCAGTTCGGCTGGGCCGCGGTCGTCGTCGCGCCGGTTCTGGTCGCGCTGGTCGGCATGCTGATCGAAGTGGTGTTCATCCGCAGGCTCTACGGCAAGGAGCCGTTGCTGAGCCTGATCGTGACCTTCGCGCTGTCGCTGCTGCTGACCGCGCTGATGCGTCTGGTGTGGGGCGCAGGCGGCCTGCCGTTCAGCCCGCCCGCCTCGCTCAGCGGCATCCTTGTGTATGGGCCGCTGCTGATCACCAAGTACCGGCTGTTCGTGCTCGCCGCGACGATCGCGATCCTGCTGGCGCTGTGGTGGTTCATGAAGTTCACGCCGTATGGCCGGATTCTGCGTGCCGGTAGCCGCGATCCGGAAATGGTCGGACTCCTTGGCATCAATCTGCCGCGCGTGCTGACCGGTGCGTTCGGTCTCGGCGCGCTGCTGGCCGGCGCGGCCGGCGTGCTCGCCGCGCCGCTCCTGACCGTCACGCCGAGCATGGCCACCGCCGCGGTAATGCCGGCGTTCGTGATCGTCACGATCGGCGGGCTCGGCTCGTTCGCCGGTGCGGTGGTTGCCGGTTTGCTGGTCGGCATCGTCACCGCGCTGGCGGTGCAGTTCTTTCCGGAAAGCTCGTCGGTGGCGATGTACGTATTGATGGCACTCGTTCTGCTCGTGCGTCCGCGCGGGTTGTTCGGCGAACGCTGGGAGCGCTTCGAATGAATCTCAAACTCTTGACCCGGCATCCGGTGGCACTCCTGACGATCTGCCTGATCGTCGTGTCGCTCGCGTTAGGTGCGACCGGCACGCCGCTCGAACGCGCGACCCAGATCGCGATCTACACGCTGTACGGGATGGGCGTGAACCTGCTGGTCGCGTACACCGGCCTCGTGCCGTTCGGCGCGTCGGTATTCTTCGGCACCTCGACGTATCTGGTCGCGATTTCGCTGCAACGATTGATCGGCAACGAGCTCGTCGCGCTGGCCGCGAGCGTCGTCGTCACCGCGGTGATGGCCGCGTTGATCGGGGCGGTGGTGCTGAAACGGCGCGGCCTCTATTTCTCGTTGCTGACGCTCGCGTGTTCGCAGATCGCGTTCGAAATCGCGTTCAAATGGACCGACGTGACCGGCGGCGAAAACGGCCTGCAAAACGTGCCGCGCCCGAGCTTCGCGACCACCACCGGCTTTCACGTGTTCGCGTGCGTGACGGTGATCGCGGTCGCTTACGGCTTGTGGCGGCTGGTGCATGCGCCGTTCGGCCGCGCGTTGCAGGCGCTGCGCGACAACGAACAGCGCGCGGCCAGCCTCGGCTACGACACCTATCGGCTGAAGCTGTTCGCGTTCGTGATCTCGGCCGCGGTGATCGGTTATGCGGGCGGCCTGCTGTGTCTGATGCTGCAAGGCGCGTATGCGAACAATCTGAGCTGGGAGCACGCGGGCGATAGTCTGCTGATGACCGTGCTCGGCGGCGTCCATCAGTTTCTCGGCCCGCTGTGGGGCGCGATTGCGTTCATCCTGCTCGAAGACAAACTGAGCAGTCTGACCGAGCATTGGTGGCTGATCTTCGCGCCGATCATCATCGCGTTCGCGTTCTTCTCGCCCGAAGGCATTCAGGGTCTCGCGCAACGGCTGCTGCGCCGGCCGCGCTGGACGCTCGTGCGCGACACGATTCCCGCGCGGCCCGAGGTGATCGCGCCGTATCGCGCGAGCCGCATCGAGATGGATCCTGATACGCCGGTGCTCAGCGTGCGCGGATTGTCGAAGCAGTTCGGCTCGCTCGTGACCGCCGACAAGATCGACCTCGACGTGTACCCGTACAAGCTGCACAGCTTCATCGGGCCGAACGGCGCGGGCAAGACGACCTTCTTCAACATGCTGACCGGCGTGCTGCCGCCATCGTCGGGGACGATCCGCTTCGACGGCAAGGACGTGACGAAGCTCGCGATGTTCCGCCGCGTGCGGCTCGGCATGAGCCGCTCGTTCCAGATCCTCAGCGTGTTCCGCAACCTGACCGTGTTCGAAAACGTGCGCGTCGCGGTGCAGGCCGCGCAGCGCGAACGGCTCGGTCTGTGGCGCGACGCGCATACGCTCGACAAGCAGAACGCGCAGACGTGGTCGCTGCTGGCGGCGGTGGGTCTCGTGGATCGCGCGGCGGCTTCGTGCGAGAGCCTGTCGCATGGCGAGCAGCGGCTGCTCGAAATCGCGTTGTCCTTGGCAACCCAGGCGCGTCTGCTGTTGCTCGACGAACCGCTCGCCGGTCTCGCGGAAGCCGATCGCAAGATCGTCGCGCGGATCGTGCGCGAACTCGCGAATCATCACGCGGTGCTGCTGATCGAGCACGACATCGACCGCGTGCTGTCGATCTCGGATCGCGTCAGCGTGTTGCATCGCGGCCATCTGATCGCCGACGGCTCGCCCGCCGACGTCGCCGCGCATCCCGAAGTAATCGAAGCGTACATGGGCCATGCGAAGGGTCAGCGGCCGGTCGACGCGCGGCTCGCCGAGCAGCTGGCGAAAAAGCGCGCGAGCACTGCAAGCCCGCGGCCGCTGCTGCAACTGCGCAATCTGAAGGCCGGCTATGCGGGCAATACGATTCTCGACGGCATCGATCTGACGCTGCACGAAGGCGAAGTGATCGCGATCCTGGGCCGCAACGGCGTCGGTAAAACGACGGCGCTACGCGCGGCGACCGGCGTCGCGCAGATCAGCGCGGGCACGATCACGTTCGACGGCCACGACATCACCGCGCGCCCGATGCACGAGATCAACCGCCTCGGCCTCGCGATGGTGCCCGAAGGCCGCCGGCTGTTCCCGAACCTGACCGTCTACGAAAACCTGCGCCTTGCCGCGCGCAAGGGCGGCGCGAGCGTCGACGAAATGTACGCGCTGTTTCCGCGCCTCGCGAATCGCAAGGACGTGCGCGCCGAACATCTATCCGGCGGCGAGCGGCAGATGGTGGCGATCGCCCGCGCGTTGATGGCGCCCGCGAAAGCGATCCTGCTCGACGAACCGTTCGAAGGCCTCGCGCCGGCGGTCGTGCAGGAAGTGCTCGATGCGGTCGTCAAGCTGCGCGAGCGCGCGAGCGTGGTGATCGTCGAGCACCAGGCGGACATGGTGCTGCCGATCGCGGACAGGGTGTACGTACTCGTCAACGGCCGCATCGCCTACGAAAACACGGCCGACGCGCTGGCACAGGATGCCGCGACGCAAACCAGATTGCTCGGCATCGTGCATGACGATGCCGCGCCCAACCTCGAAGTGAGAACAGCATGAATTCAACGATTGCAACGGACGTCGCGGTATCGCTCGACCAGGGATTGAGCGGTGCGACGCGGGTGTATTTCATCGTCGGCGATCCGATCGCGCAGGTACGCTCGCCGCAGGGCGTAACCAGCGCGATGCGCGCGGCCGGCCGCGACGCGCTGGTGGCGCCCGCGCACGTCGCGCCCGCCGATCTCGCCGCGTTCTTCGCGGGCGTTACGCCGATGCGCAACGTCGATGGCGTGATCGTCACGGTGCCGCATAAATTCAGCGCGGCCGGCTTCTGCACGAGTCTGACCGACGAGGCCGAGTTTCTCGGCGCGGTCAACACGCTGCGCCGCACATCCGCTGGCGGCTGGCACGGCGGGATGTTCGACGGCACCGGCCAGGTCGCCGCGCTGGCGGACGCCGGTTGCGAGCCGAAAGGCAAACGCGCGCTGCTGATCGGCGCGGGCGGCGCCGGTTCGGCGATCGGGCACGCACTGGTCAGCGCGGGTGTGAGTTCGCTCGCGGTTCGCGATAACGACGCCGCGCGCGCCGCGTCGCTGGTCACGCGACTGGCCGCGCTGCAACGCGGCGCGGTCGAACTGGCGCCGGCCGATGTCGCCGCCGAGCACTTCGACATCGTCGTCAATGCATCGCCGATGGGGATGCGCGCCGACGACCCGTTGCCGGTCGACGTGTCGCGTCTGCCCTCCTCCACGTTCGTCGGCGACGTGGTCACGAAGCCGCCGCTCACGCCGTTCATCGAAGCGGCGCGCGCGCGTGGCTGCAAGACCGTGACCGGCACGCAGATGTTCCAGCAAGTGTGCGACCGGATGGTCGAATTCCTGTTGGACTCCGAAGCATGAGCGCAGGTATCAGTGCAACGGCGCGTGTCGCGGTCGTCACCGGCGGCGCGGGCGGGATCGGCCGCGCGATCGCGGCGCGGCTGCAACGCGACGGTTTGCGCGTCGCGCTTTGGGATCTCGATGAGCGCGCCGCGCACGAAGCCGCCGCCGAACTAGCGGAACTAGCGAACGGTGCGCCGCGCGCGGCGTTAGGCGTGCACGTCGACGTGACCGATGAAAAGTCCGTCGCCGCCGCGATGCAAACCACCGTCGCCCGCTTCGGCGCCTGCCACGTGCTGATCAACAGCGCGGGCACCACCGGCCCGATCGCGCCGGTCGCCGACAGCGAACTCGACGCGTGGCAGCGCTGCATCGACGTCAATCTGCGCAGCGTGTTCCTGTGCTCGCGCGCCGCCGTCGCGCCGATGCTCGCCGCGGGTTTTGGGCGTATCGTGAATCTCGCGTCGATCGCGGGCAAGGAAGGCAATCCGTCGATGTCCGCGTATTCCGCCGCGAAGGCCGGCGTGATCGCGTTCACCAAATCGATGGGCAAGGAACTGGCGCTCACGCCGGTGCGCGTGAACTGCATCGCGCCCGCGGTGATCGACACGCCGTTGCTGCAACAGATGACCCCGGCAGCGCTCGCCGCGAGCCTCGCCAAAATCCCGATGCAGCGCGCGGGCACGGCCGACGAAGTCGCCGCGCTGGCCGCGTGGCTCGCATCGGACGAATGTTCGTTTTCGAGCGGCGCGACCTTCGACCTGTCCGGCGGCCGCGCCACTTATTAAGGATCCCGGATGATCCGCAAAGAATCGGATGACACCATGCAAGAGGCAAGCAAATGAATTCAGCTAACGGTTCGCAGTGGGACGACGAGGTCGATCTGCTCGTGTTCGGCGCGGGCGCGGCGGGGATGACCGCCGCGCTGATCGCGCATCACGAAGGCCTGAACGTGCTGATCTGCGAAAAGACCTCGGCGGTCGGCGGAATCACGTCGACTTCGGGCGGCACCACGTGGGTGCCGGGCACGCAACTGAGCGTCGATGCGGGCGTGCCCGATAGCGTCGACGATGCGCGGCGCTTTCTGCAGTCGGTGGTCGGCGAACGCGGCGGCGATGCGGCGCGCGAGGCGTTTCTGCAAAGCGGGCCGCTCGCGATCGACGAATTGCAGCGGATCAGCGACGTGAAGTTCGTCGCGGCCGCCGCGCATCCGGACTATGTGACCGGCCCCGGCGCCGCGTTCGGCGGCCGCGCGCTTGCGCCGCTGCCATTCGATGCGCGCGTGCTCGGCAAGGACTTCGCGCGCGTGCGCCCGCCGCGCAAGGAGTTCATGGGACTGGGCGGGATGATGGTCAATCGCAACGATCTGGGCGCGCTGCTGAGTCCGTTCGCGTCGGTGGGCAACCTCAAACGCACGCTCGAAGTGGTCGGCCGTTACTTCGTCGATCGCCTCAGCTATTCGCGCGGCACGCAGCTCGTAATGGGCAATGCGCTGGCCGCGCGGCTCTACTACAGCCTGCGCAAACGCGACGTGCCGGTGCGCTTCGACGCGCCGCTGGTCGAACTGATCCGTGAACAAGGGCGCGTGATTGGCGCGGTGGTCGGCAACGCGGACGGCACCCGGCGGAGGATTCGCGCGCGTCTCGGCGTCGTGCTCGCGACCGGCGGCCTCACGCGCCATCCGGTGCTGCGCAAGCAGCTGTTTCCGGTGGCTGCGCAACCGTTGTCGCTGTCGCCCGATACCCATACCGGCGACGGCATCGCCAGCGCGCTCGCGGCCGATGCGCGGCTCGAAAATGGCGGCGACAGTCCGGGCCTGTGGATGCCCTGCTCGATCCGCCGCGCGCCCGACGGCAACGACCATGTGTGGCCGCACATCATTCTCGATCGCGCGAAGCCGGGGCTGATCGCGGTCAACAGCCGTGGCGAGCGCTTCGTCAACGAGTCGAACTCGTATCACGACTTCGTGATGGGAATGCTGCGCGACGCCGGCGACGGTCAGAGCGTGCCCGCGCATCTGATCGTCGACGCCGCGTTTATCCGCGACTACGGTCTGGGTCTGCTGATGCCCGGACGCAGCCGCGCGCGGATCGCGGAGTTCGAGCGTTCCGGTTATCTGGTCAAGGGCGACACGCTGGAGCAACTGGCGACGAAGCTCGGCGTCGACGCGGCGGGTCTCGCGCGCACGGTCACGGCCTATAACCGCGACGCGGCCGCCGGCCAGGATCCCGCGTTCAACCGTGGCGCAAGTCCGATGAGCCGCTTCAACGGCGATGCCGCGCAAAAGCCGAATCCGTGCATCCGCCCGCTGGGCGACGGGCCGTATTACGCGGTCACCGTATGGCCCGCCGATCTCGCGTGCAGCGCGGGCTTGAGCGGCACAGCCAATGGCGAGGTGCTCGATGCGAACGGCGCGGTGATTCCGGGCCTGTTCGCGTGCGGCAACGATCTCGCTTCGATCTTTCGCGGCACCTATCCGGGTCCGGGTACGACGCTGGGTCCGGCGATCGTGTTCGGCTGGCGGGTCGCGAAGTTCGTTGCCGGGAAACTGGATCAGGCGCCGGCCGGTGAACGCTCGCGCGCGACGGCTTACGCGAATCAATCATCCTGAGGATTTCGAAGCAAAAAGACAAACGGCTGGGACTTCAGAAGTCCCAGCCGTTTTTTATCGAGGCTCTTGTTTTTAGCGGTGCCCGACCTGTAGCCGAATGGCCAATGCAGCCGGGCACCGCGCGCGTCAATCAGGCAACCGGCGCAGAACTTTTGGCCGTCACTGCCTCGGAGTGAGCATGCGCGCTCGCAGACGATTTACTCTCCTCCGCTTCATACCCAACCGCATTCGCCGCATGACGGCCCGCGATATACCCGAAGGTCATCGCCGGCCCGAGATTGATGCCGCCCGACGGATAGAAGCCGCCCATTACGCTCGCCATATCGGTGCCGACCGCGTAGAGTCCGGCGACCGCCTGACCGTCCGCGCCGACTACCTGCGCATGACCGTTGGTCTTCAATCCGGCGAACGTGCCGAAGCTGCCCGGCTGCACCTTGACCGCGTAGAACGGCCCATGCTCGATCGGCGCGACGCACGGATTCGGCCCGTCGTGCAGCGGATCGCCGCTCTTGCGGTTGTACGGCGTCGAGCCGCGCTTAAATTCGGGATCCTCACCACGGCGCGCATGCTGGTTATACGCGGCGACAGTAGCCGCCAGTGCATCGGCGGCAATCCCGCATTGCCGCGCCAACGCTTCGATCGTGGCCCCGCGCTTCAGATAGCCGTTGCGAATCTGCGCGCCGACCGGCACTGGAAACGGCCGCGCATAACCGAGCCCGTAGCGCCGCAGAAAGCGGTGATCGCAGATCAGCCACGACGCGACCTCTTCGCCTTGCGGCGCCGCCGCGACCATCGCGGCCGCGTAGTCGTAGTAGCCATCGGACTCGTTGCAAAAGCGCTTACCGTTGGACAACACGCCGATCAGCCCCGGCTTGCCCCGGTCGATGATGTGCGGAAAGTGGCCCACGGTCCCATCCGCATGCATCACCTTCGACACCGGCGCCCACGCAGCCGGAGAAGCGACATCGGTGACCAGCACGCCGCCCGCCGATTCGCCGAGGCTCACGCCGTCGCCCGAGCAGCTTTGCGGCGGCAACGCCAGATGTTCGTGGCCGGTCGGCGTGCGCGGAAACAGCGCCTTGCGACGCGCGACGTCGTTGGGAAAAC
Source organism: Burkholderia sp. SRS-W-2-2016 (assembly GCF_001931485.1). Taxonomy (GTDB): domain Bacteria; phylum Pseudomonadota; class Gammaproteobacteria; order Burkholderiales; family Burkholderiaceae; genus Paraburkholderia. Next base: position 255,983 of record NZ_MSDV01000026.1, read on the forward strand.
CGCCGGCCGCGAGCACCACGCCTTTGCGGGCGCGTATCGTCAGTTCGCCCGCGGCGGTCGACACGACCGCGCCACGCACCGCGCCGCCGTCGAACACCAACCGTTGCGCGGGCGCCGACTCCATCAGCACGACGCCGAGATCCTGCGCGGACTTTGCGAGCCGCGCGACCAGCGCGACGCCGTTGACCAGTTGCATCGCGCGACCGTGGACCGCGAGGTCGAGCAGATGCCGCGTAAAACGCCGGGTTACATGCGCGAACGACGCAACCGAACGGGTCATGCTAAGGAATGCGAGCAAATCCTTGCCCGCCATGATCGGCATCCCCATGAACGAGGTCTCGCGCATCGTTTTGCGCAGACGTTTGATCAGCGGGCCGACCTCGCGTCCGTCGTACGGCGCGGCGATCACCTGGTGACCCTGGGTCCCCGCCCCTTCGACATTGCCGTGCACGTCCGGAATCGCATTGCCGTCGACGAATTGCAGCGACGTATGTGCTTCGAAGAACGACACCATGTGCCCGCAGTTGTCGAGAAAGGCGTCGATCCGCTCCGGGTCGTAGCGGCGGCCGAGTTCGTTCTTCAGGTACGTGCGCGGTTGTTGGGGATCCTCATCGATCCCGGCGCGCTTCGCGAGCGGATTGCCGGGCACCCACATCCAGCCGCCGGACCATGCGGTGGCGCCGCCGAACACGGCGTCCTTCTCCACCACCACGACCTTCAGCCCGTGCCACGCGGCCGTCACCGCGGCCGCCAGTCCGGACGCGCCGGAGCCGATCACGAGCAGGTCGCAATCCATCTGTTTCGCTGTGTTCATGTTTGCAGTCTCTATGAAACGAGCCCTTGGCAGGCGTGCTGCGCCGCGCTGGGGAATCTCAACGGCGGGGGTCCGCGCGACGCTTTCCATCTTCCTCTCCTCGTCGCCGCAGCGGGTGGAAAGAGCGTGAAAAGCGGATCGGCACCCACATAATTTGAACTTCGTTCTAATTGGAATACTATTCCACAATTCAAAGAGTTGTGTCAATATGCGTCCCCGGCACGTCGCCACGCGACGCGCGCAAGTCCAACAGCGAATACACGGAGACGAAATGGAGTCGAGATCAAGAGGCGCGCCACGCGCCAGTCAGGCATCGCAGCACGGCGACCAGAGCAGGAAAGCGGCGGCGAGCGGCTGGATCGGCTCGGCGCTCGAGTACTACGATTTCTTCATCTACGCGACCGCGTCCGCACTGGTATTCCCGCAGATCTTCTTTGCGAAAGGCAACGCGACCACCGCGATCGTCGCGTCGCTCGCGACCTATGGCGTCGGCTATGTGGCGCGGCCGATCGGCGCGTTCGTGCTCGGCCACCTCGGCGACACGCACGGCCGCAAGAACGTGCTGCTGTGGTGCATGTTCCTGATGGGTTTTTCGACGATGGGCGTGGGCCTGCTGCCCACCTACGAACAGGTCGGCATGCTGGCGCCGGTGCTGCTGGTGGTGCTGCGTCTGATCCAGGGCTTCGCGGTGGCCGGCGAAATCTCCGGCGCGAGTTCGATGATCCTCGAACACGCGCCGTTCGGCCGGCGCGGTTTCTATTCGAGTTTCACGCTGCAAGGCGTGCAGGCCGGACAGATTCTCGCGGCCGCGGTATTCCTGCCGCTCGCGCATTACATGCCCACCGAACAGTTCAACGCATGGGGCTGGCGCATTCCGTTCCTGCTCAGCTGCGTGGTGATCGTCGCGGGCTGGATCATTCGCCGCAACGTCGACGAAACGCCCGCGTTCACCGCGCAGACGCAGCACGACAAGCGGCCCCGTTCGCCGGTGCTCGACGCGTTCCGCGACAGCTCGCCGAACATGCTGCGGGTGGTCTGCATGGCGCTGATGAACGTGATTCCGGTGGTCGCGACGATTTTCGGCGCCGCCTACGCGGTGCAGCCGGCGTACGGGATCGGCTTCGCGAAAGACGTCTACCTGTGGATTCCGGTGGTCGGCAACTTCATCGCGGTGCTGGTGATTCCGTATATCGGCAAGCTGTCCGACCGGGTCGGCCGCAAGCCGCCGCTGATCGTCGGCTCGCTGCTGTCGGGTCTGCTCGCGTTCGCGTATCTGTACGCGATCAGCATTCACAACGTGCCGCTCGCGTTCTTGATGTCGCTGTTGATGTGGGGCGCCGTGTATCAGGGCTACAACGCGGTGTTCCCGAGTTTCTTCCCGGAGCTGTTCCCGACCCGCACGCGGGTGTCGGCGATGTCGATCGCGCAGAACGTCGGCACCGCGATCACCGCGATGTTGCCGGCACTGTTCACCGCGCTCGCGCCGCCGGGAGCGGCCAACATCTGGCTGATCGTCGGCGCGCTCGCGTTCGGCGTCACGGTAATCGCCGCGCTGGCCGCATGGAGCGCCCGCGAGACTTACCGGATTCCGTTGGACCAGCTCGGCGAAGCGGATGCGGTGGCGCTCGGGAAGGCCGAATACGACCGGCTGCGTGCACAAACCGAAAGGGGCGAACGCCTGGCGTGAGTTGGCGTAATTCTGAGCGGCCAACGCGCGCGGCGCGGCGCGGCGCGACGTACGCGCCGAGCCGTACCGCCATCGCGTTGCGGCCTTTGCGCCGCGATGATATAAAGCGCTGTCGGAAAAGGCAGGCTTGGTCTGGTCAGCCCAAGTCCTTTCGGTAACGAAAGCTCTGGTCTTTGGCCTCGTGCACGAGATCCCCACGACGAACAGCGGACGCGACCACGCGTCCAGTCGTTCGTCCGTGCGGTTCTCGATTCGGGGAACGCTCCGGTCGAACCTCGACACAGGAGCCATTCATGCACACACGCCATGCCGATATCTACGACGTCATCATCGCCGGGGCCGGTCCCGTCGGCCTCTTTCTCGCCTGCGAGCTTCGCCTGCTGCACCGCTCGGTGCTGGTACTGGAGCGAACTAAAAACCCTCACTCCGCGCTCAAGCGCTTGCCGTCCGGCCTGCGCGGACTGACCGCGCCCACGCTCGAAGCGTTTGACCGGCGCGGCCTGCTGGACGAACTGAGCGCCGCGCAACGCGCACACGACGACGCCAGCAACACCGCCGCCGCCGCGCATTGGCGGCAGCAGCCGCGCCGCCCCGCCGGTCACTTCGCGGGCATCCAGTTCTATCACGACGATATCGATACCTCGCAGTGGCCGTATCGGCTGCCGGGTCACGCGGGCACCAGCATGGCGGTCACGTTGGAAACGCTCGAAACCGTGCTCGCCCAACGGGCCCTCGCATTGGGCGCCGAGATCCGGCGCGGCTGCGGTGTCGATAGTTTCGTCGCGACCGACGAAGGTGTCAGCGTTCACGCAGCGGGAGAAACGTTTCGGGGGCGCTGGCTGGCCGGCTGCGATGGCGGCCGCAGTTCGATTCGCAAAGCGGGCGGTTTCGAATTCGCCGGCACCGAGCCCGAATTCACCGGCTATTCGGTCGAAGCCGAACTGGCCGACCCCGACGCGCTTCACCCCGGCCGCCACTACACCCGCACCGGCATGTACACGTACGCGCGGCCCGGCACGATCTCGATGGTGGAATTCGACGGCGGCGCCTGTCACCGGCGCGAGCCGCCGACGCTCGCGCACCTGCAGGCGGTCTTGCGCCGCGTCTGCGGCATCGACGCGACGTTCACGCAAGTTCGACTCGCATCCACGTGGACCGACCGCGCGTATCAGGCGAGCGAGTATCGCCGCGGACGGGTGCTGCTCGCCGGCGACGCCGCGCACATCCATTCGCCATTGGGCGGTCAAGGGCTCAATCTCGGCCTCGGCGACGCGCTGAACCTGGCCTGGAAGCTGGCCGCCGCGCTGCGCGGCGATGCGCCCGCCGGGCTACTCGACAGCTACCAGACCGAGCGGCAGCCGGTGGCGGCGCAGGTTCTCGACTGGTCGCGCGCGCAGGTCGCGCTGATGCGGCCGACCGCCAGCTCGCGCGCGCTCGAAGCGGTGATCCGCGATCTGATCGCGACCCGTGACGGCGCGACCTATTTCGCCGGACGCGTGTGGGGGATGTCGCTGCGCTATGACGTCGGCGCGAGCCATCCGCTGGCCGGTCGCAGCGTGCCCGATTTCGAACGGCTGGATGGAACGCGGGTCGGCAGTCTGTTGCGCGACGGAAAAGGCTTGCTGCTGGACTTCGACTCGCGCGCATCGCTTGCGAAGCTGGCGAGCGGATGGCGCGAGCGGGTCGATTATGTCGCCGGCGATGTCGCGGACCGGCTCGGCTTGCGCGCGGTGCTGGTGCGTCCGGACGGCTTCGTCGCGTGGGTCAGCGATGCCGTTCCTGACGAAGCGGCGATTACGCAGTCGCTCGCGCAATGGTTCGGAGAACCGATGGATTGGGAAGTCTGACAGCCTGGGCGTGAACGCTGCGATGCAGCCGTCACGCCGACCGTTTCGAACCCGCCGCCCCACGCGGCGCGCCAACCTCACCGCTCTGACGGCTCTCGATCAGGCCGCGCGTGCGTTGCGAAACCCGCGCCGCCGCTTCCTTGATCGACTCGACCAGCCGTTCCAGATTCGCAAATTCGAGGCGCTGGGTCGGCACGATCGCCGCGAGCGAGCCGACCGCCTCGCCCGAATCGTCGGTAAACAGCGGCGACGCGAGCGCCGACACGCCGTCTTCCAACTCGTCTTTCGACAGATAAAAACCGGCGCGCCGGATCTTCAGCAGCGACGCGCGGAACTCGTCCAGCGTCGCGCCGAGCCCGCTGTGCGCGATCTCATCGGCGTACTGATCGAATAGCAGCGCGAGCTTGGCCTTCGGGAACGTCGACAGAATCGCCTTGGGCGCCGCGCCTAAAAACAGCGGACGCGGCCGCCCACGGCCATAGCGCAGATCGAGCGACGCATCGTGCGTCTCGCGATGCGTGTCCACCAGTTCGTTGCCATACCAGCGCGACATCACGATATCGAAGCCCGAGTGTTCGGACAGCTCGCGCATGATCGGCTGGCCGACCGCGAGCAGCGGGTCCGACACGCGCAGGTGGTAGTCGAGCTTGATGATGCGCGGGCCGAGACCATAGTCGCCGCCCGCGAAACGCACCAGCAGTCCCGCATCGACGAGTTCGCGCACGTAGCGATAAGCGGTCGGTGTCGAACAGTCCAGTTCGGCGCCGACGTCTTCGACCGACAGCAACGGCTTCGCTTCCGAGAACAGCTCGAGGATGGATAAGAGTCTGGTGATGCTCGACATGTGAACGATGGGCCCTTGAACGTGCAGCGATTATAGCCAGAGCGCCCGCGCTGGCTGAGCCCTCTTCGGCAGCGGATTCAAGCCGGCGGCGTCGCCTGTTCACACTCCTCCCCGCTCACGCCACGCCCATCCGCTCGGCCATTTCGGCCTGCCACGCGCTGCGCGGCCGGAAGCCCGGCAGCGTGCGCGCATGCCGTTCCACTTCGGCCATCAGTTCGGCGTCCGGCAATTCGAAATCGACCGGCACGCGCATCGGTTGATCGACGTACCACGGCGTATCGACGAACAACTCCAGCCGATTGCCTTCCGGATCGCGCGCATAGATCGACACCGCATTGCCGTGCGTGACCGGGTGAATCTCTTCCAGTCCCTCATCGATGAAGGTCCGATAGAACTGCCGCAGCGTCGCGAGGCTGTCCGCCTCCAGCGAGATCTGGTTGATCGGATTGAACGCGAGCTGCGCGGGGCGGCCGCTCGCCAGCACGATCTGATGATGCACGGCCGGATCGCGGCTCAGGAACACCAGTTGAACTTCGCCGTTCGGCGTCGGCAGCTTGCCGCGATCGGTCACGGTGAACTGCAACACCCGCGCGTAGAAGTCCTCGACCCGCGCCATATCGGTCACGTAGAAGCCCATGTGGCTCAGCGACAGACCCGGCCGCCGCGCTTTGATCCCATCCATGCTCGTCTCCAGTAGTGATAAACCCTAAGAAAAAACACGTTGTGCTCTCGTGTAAATCCAGTTTATTCTCAAAATACGATAAACGCACAAGTTTTTTACGAGACGTGCGGATCGATTTCAACCACTTTTATCAGCGGAGCATTCATGAAACTCGTCAGCTTTTCGACCTCGCGGGGCCCGTCGTTCGGCATCGTTCGCGACAACGCGGTGTTCGATCTGGGCCAGCGCCTCGATGGGCGTTACGCCGACCTGAAGGCGCTGATCGCGGCCGACGCCTTCAAAGACGCGGCGCGCGCGATCGAAGGCGCACAACCCGACTACCTGTTGTCGGACGTGAACCTGCTGCCCGTGATCCCGAACCCGGAGCAGATCTTCTGCGTCGGGCTGAACTACGCGGAGCACGTGAAGGAAACCAATCGCGAAACCACCGAACAGCCGGTGATCTTCATGCGGCTGCCGGCCTCCCAGGTCGCGCACGGCCAGCCGATGCTGCGTCCGCCCGAGTCGCAGCAGTTCGACTACGAAGGCGAGATCGCGGTGATCATCGGCCGGGGCGGCCGGCGCATCGCCGAAGCGGACGCGTGGAATCACATTGCCGGCTACGCCTGCTACAACGACGGCTCGGTGCGCGACTGGCAGCGTCATACGACGCAATGGGGCCCGGGCAAGAACTTCTATCGCACCGGCGGCTTCGGGCCGTGGATGGTCACCAGCGACGAGATCGAAGCCGACGCGCTGATGACGCTCGTGACCCGCCTGAACGGTCAGGAAGTGCAGCGCGCCACCACGCAGATGCTGATCCACGGGATCGCCAAACAGATCGCCTATCTGTCCACCTTCACGCCGCTGTCCGCCGGCGACGTGATCGTGACCGGCACGCCGGGCGGCGTCGGCGCGAAGCGCAACCCGCCTCTGTTCATGAAGGCCGGCGACGTGGTCGAAGTGGAAGTGGATCGCATCGGCGTGCTGCGCAATCCGGTCGCCGACGAAGCGTGATGCAAGCGTAAAGCTCGTTGCCGCGCGCGTCGCAGCGCGCGTGGCGTCTCATCAGACGGAACTGAACATGTCAGATCAACTCATCCCCGCGCACGCGTGCGACTACGACGTCGCGATCATCGGCCTCGGGCCGACCGGCGCGACGCTGGCCAATCTGCTCGCGCTGCAAGGTTTGCGGGTGCTGGTGCTGGAACGCGACAAGGACATCTTCGCGCTGCCGCGCGCGGTGCATTTCGACGGCGAATGCATGCGGGTATTCCAGACGCTCGGCATCGCCGACACGCTGCTGCCGAATCTGTTCGTCGGTCCCGGCATGAAGTTCGTCAATGCCGCGGGCAAGTTGCTGATCGACTGGCAGCGGCCGACCGGCATCGGCCCGCACGGCTGGTGCGCAAGCTACAAATTCCACCAGCCCGATCTGGAGAATGCTTTGCGCGAACGCCTCGCGAGCCAGGCGACGGTCGACATCCGCTTGCGCCACGAAGTCTTCGCGCTCGACGAAACCGCCGACGGCGTGCAGTTGCGCTTCGAGGACACGAGTTGCGGCAAGCTCGGCCGCGCGAGCGCGCGCTACGTGGTCGGCTGCGACGGCGCGCGCTCGATTGCACGGCGCTTCATGGGCACCGAGCTGACCGATCTGCAATCGCACGAGCGCTGGGTCGTGGTCGACGTGCTGCTCGACTCGGCGCGCCCCGATCTCGGCGACTTCTCGATCCAGTACTGCGATCCAGCACGCCCGACCACCTATACGCGCGGCCCGGGCAACCGCCGCCGCTGGGAAATCATGGTGATGCCCGGCGACGACACCGCGCAACTGACGTCCTCCGAGTGGCTGTGGGACAAGCTCGCGCGCTGGATCACGCCCGCCGATGCGCGGCTCGAACGCTCGGCCGTCTATACGTTTCACTCGGTCGTCGCCAATGGCTGGCGTCGCGGCCGTCTGCTGCTGGCCGGCGATGCCGCGCATCAGACGCCGCCGTTCATGGGCCAGGGGATGGCCGCCGGGATTCGCGATGCGTCGAATCTCGCGTGGAAACTCGGCGCGGTGCTGCGCGGCGAAGCGGCGGACACGCTGCTCGACAGCTACGAAACGGAACGCTCGCCGCACGTGCGCGAATTCATCGAAACCGCGGTGCAGCTCGGCTCGGTAATCCAGACCACGCATCCCGATCTGGCGAATGCGCGGGATTGCGAAATGGCCGACGCGATCCGCAATTTCGTGACCCCGCAGCCGAAGCTCGGGCCGGGCGAGTGGCGCGACGAACCGTCGGGTACGGCGGGCCATATCGCGCCGCAGCCTCGTCTGGACGATGGCGAACTGCTCGACGACCGGGTCGGCTACCGGTTCGCGCTGGTCGCGCGGCCCGACGTGCTGCGCGAATGCCCGGAACTGCGCGGCGCCGCCGCGCGCGCCAACGTCGAGCTGGTGGCCGGCGAACACGCGGCGATTCGCGAGTGGCTCGCTTCGCTCGATGCGCTCGCGGTCCTCGTGCGCCCCGACCGCTACGTATTCGGCGTCGCGCGCGACGTGCATGAACTGGAGGACCTGCTTCAGCAGGCACTGCCCTGCCTGCATCCCGAAAGCGCGTGACCGGCCCGCAGCCGTTCGAGCCGCGCGATCCCATATAGACCAATAAAGCCATCTATTCCTGGAGACGTCATGGAGACAACCCATCAACCGGCCGGCGAACCGGGCCGCCCGCAATCGGCCGGACTGACACGATCGCAATGGAAGATGATTCTGATCGCCAGCCTCGGCGGCTCGCTGGAGTTTTACGATTTCATCGTGTATGGCTTTTTCGCGCATCACATCGCCGCGCAGTTCTTTCCGAACGAATCGGCGCTGCTGAGCATGCTGGCGGCGTTTTCGGTGCTGGCGATCGGCTATGTGATCCGGCCGCTCGGCGGCATCGTGCTGAGCAGTTGGGGCGATCGCTATGGCCGCCGGCCGGTGTTTCTCGGCTCGATTGTCGTGGTGACCGCGTCCACCATTTGTCTCGGACTACTGCCCAATTTCCAGAGCTGGGGGATCACCGCATCGATCCTGCTGATCGTGCTGCGGATGCTGCAAGGTTTTTGTGTCGGCGGCGAAATGCCCGGCGCGGTGACCTATGCGGTCGAGGCCGCGCCGCGGCGCGCCGGTCTCGCGGCCGGCGTGATCATCTGCGCGGTCAACGCTGGGGTATTGCTCGCGACGCTCGTCAATCTGGCGATTCAGAGTTCGATGTCGAGCGCGGATGCGGCCGCGTACGGCTGGCGGATCGCGTTTCTATTCGGCGGGCTGTGCGGGATCGTGTCGTACTGGATGCGGCGCAACCTGGACGAGTCGCCCGAGTTCACGAAGATGCATCGCGCAGTGAACCGCCAGCCGTTTCGCGAGACCTTGCGCGATCACGGCAAAACGGTGGTGGCCGCCGCGCTGACGATCGCGGTGATGGCCGGCGTGAACGGCATCCTGTATGGCCATATGCCCGCGTTCATGGTCCAGCAACTGCACTACGCGCCGCGCACCGCGGCACTCGCGCAGAACGCTTATCTGCTCGTCAGCTCCATCGGTCTGCTCGCGGCCGGCTGGCTCGGCGACAAGCTGCCGCGCCGCTATCTGCTGCGCGTCTCCGCCGCGTTGCTGGTGATATTCAGCTTTCCTTTCTATCAGGCGCTGGTCGATCACAGCGTGAATCCGGTTGTGCTGTTCGTGCTGGCCGCGCTGGTGTTCTCGCCCGCCAGCGGCACGTGGGCGTCGGTGCTCGCCGACCAGTTCCCGGTGCAGGTGCGCTTCAGCGGCATCGCGCTGTCGTATAACGCGTCGGTGCTGGTGTTCAGCGGCTTCGCACCGCTGCTCGCGACGATGCTGGTGCGCGAGACCGGTTCGCTCGCCGCGCCGGCTTACTTCGTGATGGGTACCTGCGCGATTGCGCTGGTGGCGAGCTTTGCGTTGCCCGCCAGCAGCGCGGCGATGCGCGGACGCTTGCGAGCCGAGCGGCTCAACCGCGAACCGTCGCGCTGATAAAAGCTACGCCAGCTTCAAATCCCGCACGATCCACTCGAGCGCGGCCTGGGCGACTTCGTCGAGGCTGCGCCCGGCGAGTGTCAGCACTTGCAGGCGGCGCTGGGTCAGCAGCGGATTGTCGAACGCAATCGCGGTCATCCGGTCGACGCCGAGCCGCTTGGCCACCGACACATACCCCGACGGCATGATCGACTCGGGCACCGACAGCGCGAAACGATACAGCGCCGCGACGTAGCGGCTCGTCATCAGCGGCACGATTTCGATGTTCTCGACATTGCACGCGATATCGAACAGTTGCCGGTTCGTCGTGCCCTTGTCCTGCAGCAGCACCGGATACGCGCTCAGTTCCTTCAACGCGATCTTCGCGTGGCCCGCCAGCGGATGGTCGTCGTGCATCAGCGCCATCACCGGCGCGCGCTGCGTGTACTGCACCACGACGCCGGGCTCGGGTTTGAAACTAAAAGTCAGCGCGATCGATGCCTCGCCCGACAGCAACATCTGGATCGCCCGCTCGGCCGGCACGACCTCGAGCTGAATCGCGATGTCCGGATGCTCGCGGTAGAACGCACCCAGCGACACCGGCAGGAAGTCGAACGCAAAGCCCTCGGTGCACGCGATCGTCAGCGTGCGCGCGCGGCGCCGCTCCTCCCCCTGAATTTCATCGAACACCGCCTGCGCGTCCGACAGCGTGCGCTGCGCGTGGCGCAACAACAGCCGCCCGGCATGCGAGAGCACCATCCCGCGCGCGTGCCGCTCGAATAGCGGCACGCCGATGTCGCCTTCGAGCTTCGCGATATGGCGGCTCAACGCGGACACGGTCAAACCGAGCTTCTCCGTCGCCGAGGTCAGCGAGCCCGCCTGGGCTACCACCGAAAAATAGTAAAGCGACGGTTCGAGCAGTTTGCGCATAGGGCTGACCCACGGGCGACAGGTGCAAAGCGAGGTTTGCGGGAAACGCAAATGTACCTTGTTTGATTGCGAATACAAAAATACTGACGCGCCGTTAATCTGGATCTCATCGCACCAACCGGCATCGAACCACTTCTTTTCCTATGTCCAGACAAAGCGCTCTCGCCCTTGCCCGCTCGCACTTCGACAGCGGCGACTTCCTTGCCACGCTTGGCCGGCGCGTCGCGCTCGCCACCGAAAGCCAGCGCGCCGAAGCCGCGCCGCTGCTGCGCCGCTATCTCGGCGAGGAAATCGAAACCGCGCTCCGCGCACTCGGCTTCACGTGCGAGATCATGGAAAACCCGGTAGCCGGGATGCCGCCGTTTCTGGTCGGCGAGCGCATCGAATCGCCGGCGCGCCCGACCGTGCTGTTCTACGGCCACGGCGACGTGATCGACGGCGATGCCGCCAACTGGAGCGGCGAGCGCACGCCGTGGCGCGTGAGCGTCGAAGGCGAGCGCTGGTACGGACGCGGAATCGCCGACAACAAGGCGCAACACTCGGTCAACCTCGCGGCGCTGGCAGCGGTGTTCGCGGCGCGCGGCGAACTCGGCTTCAACGCGAAGATCATCTTCGAAATGGGCGAGGAAGTCGGCTCGCCCGGCCTCGATGCACTGTGCGAGCAGCTGCGCGAACGGCTCGCGGCCGATCTGCTGATCGCCTCCGACGGCCCGCGTCAGCGCGCATCGTCACCGACCGTGTTCCTCGGCTCGCGCGGCGCGCTGCACTTCCGGCTGCGCGTGACCAACGATTTCGGCGCGCGTCATTCGGGCAACTGGGGCGGCGTGCTGGCCAACCCGGCCACCGTGCTCGCGAATGCGCTCGCGAGTCTGGTCGATGGTCATGGCCGCATTCGCATCAACGGTCTGCTGCCGCCGCCGATTCCGCCGCAGGTGCGCGAGCGCATCGCGAATCTGGAAATCGGCATGGACGCGGGCGATCCGCCGCTGTCGCCAAACTGGGGCGAACCCGGGCTCACGCCCGCCGAACGCGTATTCGCCTGGAACACGCTCGAAGTACTGGCGATGCAATCGGGCAACGTCGCCAACGCGGTCAGCGCGATTCCGCGCGCCGCCGAAGCGGTCTGCCAGTTGCGCTTCGTGGTCGGCACCGACTGGCGCCGCGCGCACGAACTGATCAGCGCGCATCTGGCGCGTGAAGGCTTCGACAACATCGAGGTCACGATCGAAGCGTCCGGCGCCGCGACCCGGCTCGATCCGAACGATCCATGGGTCGCGTTCACCGAACGCTCGATCGAGGCGACCACCGGCAAACCGGTGACGCTGCTGCCGAACCTCGGCGGCACGATTCCGAACGAATGCTTCGCCGATACGCTCGGACTGCCGACCATCTGGATTCCTCATTCTTATCCGGGCTGCCGCCAGCACGCGCCGGACGAACACGCGCTCGCGCCGGTGCTGGCCGAGGCGCTGCAACTGATGACCGGGTTGCTGTGGGACCTCGGCACCGCCGACCTGCCGCCCAGCCGCTGAATTCCCCCTGAAGCCGACCTTCCGAACGGAACCCACACCATGAATTCGACCGTCATCGAAGACCACCATGGGCAAGCCAGCACTACGCCGATGCGGCGCCTGATCGTCGCCACCAGCATCGGCAATGCGCTCGAATGGTTCGATTTCGCCGCGTACGGCTTCTTTGCCGTCACGCTGTCGAAGCTGTTCTTCCCCGCCCACGACGACACCGTCTCGCTGCTGATGACATTCGGCACCTTCGGCCTGTCCTACGTGTTCCGCCCGCTCGGCGCGCTGGTGCTCGGCCGCTACGCGGACCGGCACGGCCGCAAGGCGGCGCTGCTCGCGGCGCTCGCGCTAACCACCGTCGGCACGCTGATTTGCGCGGCGATTCCGACCTACGCGCAGATCGGCGTTGCCGCGCCCATCGGGCTGATGACCGCGCGGATTCTGATCGCGTTCTCGACCGGCGGCGAGTTCGGCAGCGGCACCGCGCTGATGATCGAACAGAAGAGCAGGCGCAAGGCGTTCCTGTCGAGCTGGCAGTTTTCGAGCCAGGGGATGAGCACGGTACTCGCATCGTTCGCGGGACTCGCGCTCAGCACGCAACTGTCGCCCGCGCAGATCGAGAGCTGGGGCTGGCGCGCGCCGTTCGTGTTCGGTCTGCTGGTCGCGCCGGTGGGTCTCTATATCCGCAAGCACATCGACGATACGCTGCCGGCCGACGGCGCCGCGGCGACCCGCAACGCGCCGGTACGCGACCTGCTCTCGCACAGCAAAGGCCGGATTGCGCTCGCGGCCGGGATCATGGCGGTATCGACCGCAGCGAGCTATCTGATGATTCTGTACATGCCGACCTATGCGGTGAAGCAGTTGCACCTGCCCGCTTCGACGGGTTTCGCGGCAACCGTCGTCACCGGTCTGATCCTGATGTTCTGCACGCCGCTGATGGGCCACCTCGCCGACCGCTACGGCCGTAGCCGGATGATGGTCAGCTCGGCGCTCGTCACGCTGCTGACGATCTATCCGTGCTTCGCGTGGCTGCTGTCGAGTTCCTCGTTCGGGGTGTTAATGGCCATCATGGTGCTGGCCGGCATTCTGAAGGCGATCTACTTCGGCCCGCTCGCCGCGGTGCTGTCGTCGCTGTTTCCGACCAGCGTGCGTAGCACGGGTCTCGGCTTCAGCTACAACATCGGCGTGATGGTATTCGGCGGCTTCACGCCGTGGCTCGTCACCGCGTTGATCGGCGCGACGCACGATCCACTGTCGCCCGCGTTCTATCTGATGGGCTGCGCGGTGCTCAGTCTCGTGTGCATCGGCATCTATCACTTCAAGCTCGTCAAGCACATCTAAATTCATGACCATGCACAACGACATGCAAACCCCTACCGACGACTTCAGCGGCTGGCTCATGTATCACTCGGTCGGTGTCTACCCAGGCCACCGTCAGGCGATGACCGATGCGCTCGCCCGCTTCGCCGCCACGTGGTGCGCGGCCGACGACACCCGCTGGGACGACGCGCTCGCCGCTCGCGCGCGGCTCTTCTCGGACTGGGCCGCGCTGCTCGGCGCGGGCGAGGCCGACGTGTTCGGCGCGCAGAACGTGACGGATACGTTCGCGCGGTTTCTCGACGGTCTGCCCGACGCCGTGCTGCGCGAACGTACCGTGCTGGTCGCGGCGGACTGCTTCCCGAGTCTGCATTTCCTGCTGTCGGGTCTCGCCGCGCGACGCGGTTTCACGCTGCGTACGGTGCCGGTGCGCGACGGCGAAGCTTATGTGCGTGACGAAGACTTCATCGAAGCATGGACCGGCGATGTCGCGCTCGCACTGATCACGTGGGTCTCGTCGCTGACTTCGAAGCGCGCGAATCTGGCCGCGCTGTGCGAGCAGGCGCGCCGCCGCGGCAGTCTCACCGCGCTCGACGTCACCCAGGGCATCGGCATCCTGCCATTCGATCTGCGCGCCACGCCGTTCGACTTCGTGTGCGGCTCGACGCTCAAATGGCTGTGCGGCGCGCCGGGCACCGGGCTCGGTTATATCGCGCCGCGCGCGCTCGCGCAGCCGGTGGAACCGGCGGTGCGCGGCTGGTTCAGCCAGCACGATCCGTTCAACTGGAACATCGACGCATTCAGTTACGCACCCGACGCGCGCCGCTTCGATACCGGTACGCCGTCGATCCTGCCGTTCGTCGCGTCGCAGCCGGGCATGTCGTGGTTGCGCGCGCAACCGGCGGGCAGCATCCGCGCGCACAATCTCGCGCTGTCCCACCAGTTGATCGCGATGCTCGACCGCAAAGGCTATCGGCTGCTGTCGCCGCGCGCGGACGACGAGCGCGGCGCGAGCATCATGGCCGAGGTGCCGGCCCGTTTCGACGCGGCCAAACTGGTCCCGCAACTGAAGGAAGTCGGCGTGTTCGTCGATTCGCGCGGCAGCACGCTGCGCATGTCGCCCGGCGTTTGCACGACGAGTGCCGGGCTCGAACGGCTCGCGCAATGCCTGCCGCAATGAAGTTCGCGCGCGCGCGTGAGCATCCGCGTTCGCGCTCGCCGCGCCGGACTGGAATCGCCTGCGTGCTGACGGGGCCGCCGGCGCGCGCGTGCATCACGCGCCGCCCGCTCCATCCTTTCACTCTCGCTGCGACTTTCCATCCATGAACTCACCGACTCCCGCCTACGCGCAGGCCGACGCCGCCATCGAGGGCGTGCAAGGCTTTCTCGTCCCGATGGGCTGTACCGACCTGCCCGCGACGATGCAATTTTTCATCGCGCGGCTCGGCTTCCGGCTCGACGCGATCTTCCCCGCAGACAGCCCGCGTACCGCGATTCTGTCGCGCGACGGCTTCAAACTCAGGCTCGGTCTCGACGTGCGCGACGGCCTCACGACGCTGAACGTGCTGTGCGCCGACCCCGCGCAATTGCCCGGCGAAACGCGCGAACTGGTCGCGCCCAACGGCGTGCTCGTGCGTCTCGTGCACGCCGATCCGCCGCTGCTCGTGCCGGCGACCCGCCAGCAACTGGTGCTGTCCCACGCGGGCGACGCCGCGCATTGGAGCGTCGGCCGCGCGGGCATGCGCTATCGCGATCTGCTGCCCGAACGCCACGGCGGCGCGTTCATCGCGTCGCATATCCGCATTCTCGACGGCGGCCCGGTGCCCGATTACGTGCACTATCACAAGATCCGCTTCCAGACGATCTTCTGCCGCAAGGGCTGGGTGCGGCTCGTTTATGAAGGACAAGGCGAGCCGTTCGTTCTCGAAGCCGGCGATTGCGTACTGCAGCCGCCCGAGATCCGCCATCGCGTGCTCGAAAGTTCGGCGGGCGCCGAGGTGATCGAACTCGGCAGTCCCGCGGAGCACATCACGATGGCCGACCACGACATGACGCTGCCGAACGCGCTGTACGAGCGTGAGCACGACTTCAACGGCCAGCGTTTCGTGCGCCATATCGCGAAGCGCGCCAGCTGGCACGAGTGGAAGTCGCCCGGCTTCGTTGTGACGGATACCGGCATCGGCGCGGCGACCGATGGACTTGCCGGGGTGCGCGTAGTTCGTCCGCACGGCGAGCGACAGGACGCGACGCGCGTGCACGACACCGAGTTCTGCTTTTTCTTCGTGCTCGCCGGCAGTCTCGACGTCGAACAGGGCGATCAGCAATGGCACCTCGACGCCGACGACAGCATCGCGATTCCGGGCCGGTTGCGCTACTCGTTCAGACGCTGTAGCGCGGACCTCGAACTGCTGGAGGTGACGCTGCCCGCCGACTTCTCGCTCGACTGAGCGGCACGCCGCAAACACCAATCTGAGCGGCATGCTCGCAGGCGCGATGACCGTCACCGGCATCGCGCCTTTTTTCTTTCTCGCGCCACCGTGCGTTGGCGCAGCGTTGCGATTCCTGCAAACCCAGCTTGATTGATTGCGAATACACCGCCGTTCACGAGACGGTAATGTGGCAACAGGCGTCGACGCCAGATGCCACTCCATACGAGCTGGATTCTCACCCCACCCAATACTTAGCGATGCCAATGAAAATCAGAACACTTCCGGCTGCCGTCCTCCTCGCCGCATGCGGCGTCGCCCACGCAACTGACGGCTCCGTCACGTTGTATGGGCTGATCGACTACGGCATCAATTACCAGAGCAACAGCGGCGGCGGCCGCGTGATCGCCGGTTCGAGCGGCATCATGCAGGGCTCGCGGTGGGGCTTCAGGGGAGTCGAAAATCTGGGCGGCGGTCTGTCGGCCGTGTTCCAGCTCGAGAACGGTTTCGATCTCGGCAAGGGCAGCGCGCTGCAGGGCGGGCTGCTGTTCGGCCGGCAGGCGTACGTCGGGCTGTCGAGCGAGCGCTACGGCGCACTCACCCTGGGGCGTCAGTACGATTCGCTGGTCACGTTTGTCGAATCGCGGATGAACTCGGCAAACTACGGCGGCGGCACCACCGCGCATCCGGGCGACCTCGACAACCTGAACAACAGCAAGCGCGTGAACAACTCGGTGAAGTACGCGAGCCCGAGCTTCGGCGGCTTCACGGTGGGCGGCGTGTACGGTTTCGGCGGTCAGGCCGGCGACTTCTCGCGCAACCAGATCTGGTCGGTCGGCGCCGGCTACGACTACGGCAGTTTCTCGGCGGGCGCGGCCTATATGAATGCTCGCAATCCTAACCAGTCGTTCTTCACCAGCACGCCGACCAACGTGGCGGGCGCGAGTCTGAACAACATGACCGCGAGCCCGATCTATAGCGGCTACGCTTCCGCGCATTCGTATCAGGCAATCGCCGCGGCCGGACGCTATACGCTCGGCTCGGCGACCTTCGGTCTCGTTTATAGCAATGTGCAGTTCCGCAATCTCGGCGATACGTCGTCCGGCTCGAACCCGCTGCGGCTGACCGGCACCGCGAAGTTCAATACGGGCGAATTCAACCTCACCTACTTCTGGACGCCCACGTTGCTGAGCCAGTTCGTCTACAGCTATACGCACGGGTCCGGGGTGAGCACGATCGGTTCGTCGAATTACAACACGCTGTCGCTCTCGCTCGACTACTACCTGTCCAAGCGCACCGACGTGTATGTGATCAGCAGTACGCAGTTCGCGGGCGGGACCGACTCGACCGGACACGCGGCGCGCGCGACGCTGAACGCGCTGACCGCGTCGTCGACCAACCGGCAGACCTTCGTGCAGTTGGGAATCCGGCATAAGTTCTAGCCGGCGAGCGGCTGGATGCGGCTGGATGCGGCCGCTCGCCCAGGTGCCGCGGCTAGATCCCGTGCGCCTGCAACCGCCCCGCATACCAGCCGACGAACTGATCGACATAGGTTTCGGTGGTCGGCGAATACGGGCCCGGAATATAGCCCGGGTCCTGCGCGCCGCGGTGATTGATCGCGACCAGACTCGCGTCCTGCGCGTTGGTCGCAACCCACACCTCGGTCAGCTTCTGCACGTCGTAATCGACGCCTTCCACCGCGTCCGCATGAACCAGCCACTTGCTGCGCACGAGCGTCTTGTCCGGCGTGAGCGGCACGATGTAGGTGATGATCGCGTGATCGCTCATCACGTGGGTCCACGAGTTGTGGGTCCACATATGCGTGTCGCCAAGATCGCGGCGGCTCAGATTGCCCAGCAGTTTCTGGCACGCGACCCGCGTATCCATCGTCTGCGATTCGCCGTGCCCCGCGATCACCAGTTGCTCTGTGCGAAAGTGCGTGGCGACATCACCGCTGAGCCGCTCCACCGGCGAGCATACGAAGCCCGCGCTTTCCCAGTCGCGGTGGCTATCGGCGGCCAGCTGGTTGTAGGCCTGCTGCGCTTGCAGCCCGGCCTCGTCCATGTCGTCCGCGCACGCGCCGGTGGATTCCGGCACGAACGACATCGTCAGCTCCGGATGCCCCGCTTCGCAGTGGTAGCACTCGCGGTTGTTCTCCATCACGAGTTTCCAGTTGCCGTCCTCGATGATTTCGGACTCGAAAGCAATCCGCGTGTTCTGCAACTCGTACGGTGCGAAGCGCGGCGTCATCGTTGCTTCGAGCGTTGCGATGTCGGCCGGCGGTTCGTCGGCGAAACACACGAACACGTGCGTGCCGACCACTCTCAGATGCACCGGCAGCAGACTACGGCAGGTCGCATCGAAGTCCTTGCCCATGTGCCTGGCGTGCCGCAGGCTGCCATCGAGGTCGTAGGTCCACTGGTGATACGGACACACCAGCATGCCGACCGTCGACTTGCCCGCTTCCTTCAGGCGTGCGCCACGGTGGCGGCAGACATTGCGATAGGCGCGAATGTTCTCGTCGTCGTCGCGCACGATGATCACCGACGCCTTGCCGATATCGACGACCGACACGTCGCCCGGCTCCGCGACATCCGCGGTCACGCCGGCCATGATCCAGTGCTGGTGGAAAAAGATCTCGACGTCGGTGTCGAATACGTCCGGACGGCTAAATACCTCGCCGGGCAATCCGCAGCCGGGTTCACGGCTGCGGATCAGTTCGCCGAGGGGTTTCAACACATGCTCTGACATCGCCTTTCTCCAACGTTTAGGGGCATCGGGACTTCGTGTGTTCCCGCGTTGGAGCCAGTATTGGAGCGGCGAAAAGCGCCGTCAATGCGCTTTATTTTCTGTGCAGTATTACTTTAGATTATGGTCTGGCGGCGCCTGAATTAGCGCGGTATTTACATGCGGATCGCGCTCTTCAGCAAGGGAAAACGCTAACCCTTTTCAGGCCGCGCCAGCCGCTTCACGCAACAGTTCGATCAACGCTTGAATGGTCGGCGTGATGCGCCGGCCGTGCGGAACCACCAGATAGTAAGCATCGCTCATCGGTAGGATCGCGCTCGTCACGCGCATCAGCCGCCCGCTCGCGAGATGCTCGTGCAGCAGACTGTTCCAGCCCATCACAATGCCCTGGTCGTCGAGCCCGGCCTGCACCGCGTCGGAATACAGCGACGTGCGCAGCCCGTAGTTCACTTTGCCGGGTCTCTCGCCCAATGCGCGGAACCACTGCTCCCAGGTCAGCCAGCCCTCGGACGTGGGATCGTCCGCAATCAGCGGACAGCTCATCAGTTCCGCCAGCGTTTCCGGCGTGCCGTTCGCCTTCAGCCAGCCCGGCGAACACACCGCGGACACCTGTTCCTCGAATAGCAGGTAGGAGGTTCCATCGTTCCAGTTGCCGTTGCCATAGCGGATCACCGCGTCGGCTTCGTTGTGTCGAAGGTCGGCGGTAAACATCGTGGTGGTGAGCCGTATCCGCAGATTCGGGTTGAGTCGCTTGAGCGTGCCGACGCTGGACATCAGACGGAAGTGCGAAAACGCGGCGGTCGCCGCCACCACCAGTTCTTCATCTTCGATGCCGGTGGATAGCCGGTCGAACACGCCCGCGATTCTGCCCATCGACTCCGACACCACCGCGTACAGCGCCTCGCCTTCTTTCGTCAGCGTCAGATTGCGGTGCAGCCGGTCGAACAGGCGCACGCCCAGTAGTTCCTCCAGCAAGCGAACCTGCCGGCTGACCGCGGCCTGAGTCACGCCCAGTTCGGTCGCCGCGTGGGTAAAGCTGCGCAGTCTGGCGACCGCCTCGAACTCGACCAGTGCGGTAAGCGACGGAATCAGCCGTCGATAGCCTTTTGCACCGTCCTGGCGTGCTTTCATCGTGAGGTTTATGGGGGTCGTCGTTTTGAATACGCTCCACGCAGCGGCGACGAACGCGCGCCACGCGGAGTTCCGTCGCTACATTACCGGGTGCGGCGGGCGAAAGCCACTGCAATTCGCGTTACGGCGACGCCTTGATTTTTCCGCCGTGGCCGGCTCCACCATCAGGTCGTCGCGATGCATAACTTAATGTAATAGCGCACGGAAATTAAAGCGCATTGACGGTGGGCTTTTGCAAACCAATACTCGATCCCAACGAAGAGCCGTGCGAACCCGCTCGATGCGCGGTGAAAGACGTTACGAGCCCACTCACGCGGTCGCCTTCGTCGATGTTTTTCTCGGTAGCCATGTTGGGACCGTCGCGCGCCGATAAGCGGTAACGCGAGCGTTCCCGACGCGTTTAAGCAGACGGACGCTATGAACTCGGTGGAAAGTATCTTTGCCGCAATGCACGACCCGGAGCGCAGCTTCGCCGATCCCGGCACGTGGGAATGCGCGGGTCGAGTCTGGGCCAGCGGCGAACAGCAAAACCTGATTTGCTGTCGCGTCACCCAGGAGACTCACGACGTGAAGACGTTCGAATTTCGCGTCGGCGACGGTATGCCGGTGCGTTTCGAACCGGGCCAGTTCATGACCGTATCGGCGCATGTGCAGGGACAATCGGTCGAGCGCTGCTACACGATTTCGTCGCCGCCCACCCGTCCGTACCTCGTGTCGATCACGGTCAAGCGTGTGCCGGGCGGCGTGATGTCGAACTGGTTGCACGAGCACCTGCACCCCGGCGCCCAGTTGCGCGCGTACGGACCGTCGGGCACCTTCACGTCGACCGCGGCCCCGGCGACGAAGTCGCTGTATCTGTCGGCCGGTTCCGGCGTCACGCCGCTGATGTCGATGTCGCGCGCGAGCATCGACCTCGGGCTCGATCGTGACGTGGTGTTCGTGCACAGCGCAAGAACGCCGGCCGACATCGTGTTCAGAAAAGAACTCAAACGCATGACCGAACAGTCGCCGCGCTTTCGCACGTTCTTTATTTGCGAAGGCGTCGGCGATGAAAGCGACTGGAGCGGCCCGACCGGTCGCCTGAGTCTGCAGCAATTGAGCAACTGGGTGCCGGACTATGCGGAGCGCGAAGTGTTCACGTGCGGCCCCGCCGGGTACATGCACGCGGTGCGCGAAATACTGCGCGAAGGCGCACACGATCCGTCGCACTACCATCAGGAAAGCTTCGACATCAGCGCCGGCGTTGCCCCGGAACCCGTGCGCGAAACAGCGCCGGTCTCGCAGCCCACCTTCACGATCAGGCTGTCGCGTTCGTCGCGCTCGTTCACGATGAACGCGTCCGAAACGGTGCTGTCCGCGGCGAGAAAAGCCGGCGTTGCGATTCCTTCTTCATGCAGTCAGGGCGTATGCGGAACCTGCAAAACGAAGCTGCTCGAAGGCTCGGTGGATATGCAACACAACGGCGGCATCCGCGAGCGGGAGATTCAGAAGGGCTTCCGTTTGCTCTGCTGCAGCCGGCCGACCTCCGATCTGACGCTCGAGCTTTAGGTCCGTTGCTCCACGCTTCCCCCAACTCAAATCCTGCCCGGAGCAACACGATGCCAGACGTGCAGTCGCATCGCGCAGACCATGTCGTCGCAAGCGGCGACAGACACACGATTCAACAGGACGTCAGAGCGTATCGGCTCAAACGCGTTCAGCAGCAACTGCGTCGCTGCGATTGCCCGGCAATTCTGCTGTATGACCCCGTCAACATTCGCTATGCGACCGATACCTCCAACATGCAGGTGTGGGCCGGTCGAAACCCCGCCCGCTATGTGATGGTGTTTGCCGATGGCCGCATCGTCGCGTGGGAGTTTCACAGCAGCGAACACGTGTGGGACGGTCTGGACTTGCAGGTCGAATTGCGCGGCGCCAAAAGCTGGACGTTTTTCAATGCCGGGCACGACGCGGAGAAGCGCGCGCAGTCGTGGGCCGACGAGATCGTCGACGTGTTCCGCGAATACGCGCCGGGCGAGCGCCTGCTTGCGATCGACCGCCTCGATCCGTTCGGCAGCGCCTTTCTGGAAAAGCACGGCATCCGGATTCTCGACGGCCAGGCGTTGATGGAAACCGGCCGACTGATCAAGTCGGCGGGCGAGCTGGTTCTGATCGGCGAATCGCTTCGGATAGCTGAGAAAGGCATCGCGCGGATGCGTCGTGAACTTCGTCCCGGCCTCACCGAAAACGGGATCTGGGCGAACCTGCACTACGAGAACATCAGGAACGGCGGCGAGTGGATCGAAACGCGCCTTCTCGCGTCCGGCGATCGAACCAATCCGTGGATGCACGAGTGCTCGGCGCGCGTGCTGCGCGAAGGCGACCTGCTCGCATTCGATACCGACATGGTCGGACCGAACGGCTACTGCTCCGATATCTCGCGCACGTGGCTGGTCGGCGATGGCCGTCCGTCCGACGAGCAACGCAAGCTCTACGAATATGCGTACGCGCAGGTTCACTACAACATGAATCTGCTGCGACCCGGCATGACGTTCCGCGAGTTTTCGCAGAAGGCGTGGAAGACTCCGGAGCAATTCGTCAAGAACCGCTATTGCTGCGTCGCGCATGGAATCGGCATGGTCGACGAGTATCCGTCGATCGCACATAGCGTCGATTGGGACGCGTCGGGTTACGACGGCTTATTTGAGGTGGGCATGACCGTGTGCGTGGAAAGTTATATCGGCGCCGACGGCGGCACGCAAGGCGTCAAGCTCGAACAGCAAGTGGTGTTGACGGAACAGGGATGCGTTTCGCTGACCGATTGCGGTTTCGAAACCGGCTGGCTGTAATCGACGGGCGTTCGTGGTTGATCACGCCAGCAAATAATCCGCCCGAGTCCAATCGAGCGTCACGCCCACACAGCGCGTGCCCGGCCGGATCTTCGGTTTGTGCACGCTGAGCGTCAGCGACTCCAACGCGGGCCACTGCCGGAACGACAGCTTCGCGATGTCCGCGACCAGTGTCTCCAGCAACCGCGTATGCGGCTTATGCGCGAGAAAATCCGCGATCGACGTGCAATAGCCGTCGTAGTCGATCCAGCCATGCTCTTCGCTCGGCGCACTGCCGTAGCCGAGTCGCGCATCGATCACGAGCGCCTGCGGCGCACTCTGCTCATGCGGGTAAATACCGACGCGCGCCGGTACTCCCAGCGCCTCGATAAACACGCTCCAGCCGCGCCCTCGCTGCGACGTGACGTTGGTGGCAAGCGCGAGACCAAACGGTTCTTCAACGGGTTTCATGATGTCGGCGGCTTCTTCGTGGACTAGCGCCAGTACACCAAGGCAAAAAATCCGCCGATAGAACAAAAACGGCATCGAGCCCGGACAGCGCCGCCATCGCGGGATAGCCCGGAAGCACGCGCGCGTACTAGCGGGATGTCGGAAACGTTCTAGTCGGTCGCGCCGGGTCTATTTTCAAATGAGGCTTGTTTTTCGGGCTGCACCTGGCGCGACTCGCGTCCAACAGAAGATCTCTTTGACTTTCAATCGGAATACATCATGTTCAGTCGCGCAAACAGTACCGTCGAAAACGTCGATCCGGAACTCTGGAACGCCATCCAGAGCGAAAACCGCCGTCAGGAAGAGCACATCGAACTGATCGCGTCGGAAAACTACACGAGCCCGGCGGTGATGGCCGCGCA
>NZ_MSDV01000021.1 GCF_001931485.1 Burkholderia sp. SRS-W-2-2016
CTGGAGCGGGAGACGAGGCTCGAACTCGCGACCTCAACCTTGGCAAGGTTGCGCTCTACCAACTGAGCTACTCCCGCGTTGCCTGGCTCCCCGACCTGGGCTCGAACCAGGGACCTACGGATTAACAGTCCGGCGCTCTACCGACTGAGCTATCGGGGATCATGCGTTGTGAAGCGGACGGGATTGTACAACATCGCTCAGCAAAAATGTCATGCCCCGCGACAGCGATTCACACAGCGCTCGCACACTCAGCGCTGAAACACCTCGTCGGCGACCCACCCTTCCGAAGTCAGGTGCACTCCCTCCCTCAACTGCATGGACCCCGCCCCATCGATCACCCGCTTCACCATAGGAAACACCCGCTGCGCGTCGGCGTTCGTCGCCCACGCAGCCGGCTCGATCCTGTACGTATAAACAACGGACGTCACCGTCTTCCCATCCATCTGCATCGGCCGCTCCCACCCGACAACCTTGTCGAGCTTGAGCGTCGCCGCGCAAAAATCCGCCGGGTGCGTAACCCGCGAAGTCGCCGTAGCGACAACTTCAGGAATCTGCAGGTAGTACTTTTTCCCTTCATCGGTCAACTGATACTGCCGCGCGGCAGCGGTAATCTTCTTGCCGTCGCCATCGACCCGCTCGACCATCATGTCCTTACCCGTCACCAACCCGAGCTTCTCGAGCACCGGCATCTGAATCGCGTCGCGCGTGCGCTTGGCCTGATCTTCAGTCGTCGTATAGATCGGCCAATCGTATTTGGCGAGACACAGATGCCCGCGCTTACCCAGATAGTCGTTGATCGTGGCAGTGAAGTTTTCCTGATTAGCGTCCTGGCTCTTATCGTGGCAGCCAGCTGCAAGCGTCAGTGCAAGCAGGGAAAGCGCGCCGCCTGCAAGGCGAATGGCGGTGGAACGTCGAATCATGATGTTATTGCTCGATTGAATAATTAGGTTTTCAAAATATCTCGTATCACGCACGGCACGCGGTCAGTTCACGCAAGCGCCACTAGTGGGCTGCGTCGCCGGCACCTGATAACCATCGGTCAGCGTGTTCAGAAAGCACACCAGATCCGCGATGTTCTGCTGCGTGAGCTGCGGTGTCGAATGGAACGCACGCGGCTTCGCGCCATCGGCCGCGGTCGTGCCGCCAGCATCGGTCTGCCCTTGCCCCATCGGCAATTCTTCGTCGATATTGCCCTGATACGCGGCCGGCAGATCGTTGAAGCTCGTCACCGTCGCGCCCGATGCATACGTCGGGAACAGCGCATACGACGGATTCTGCGTGGTCTGGCTGCTATCGCCGCCGCTGCTCGGATACCAGTACTCCGGATTGGTATCGCGGGTGTTGTAGAAATTCAGCACCTGGGTGAGCGAATGGAACACGCCATTGTGGAAGAGCGCGGTACGTGTAGCCACGTTACGCAGCGTCGGCACCTTGAAGCGGCCGCAATACGGGTCGGGCACGTTCACGCCGGTGAACGAATCCGGACCGCTGCCGCTATTCGCGGTGCCCGGCGGATGCAGCGTGTTGAACGGTCCGCACAGACCCATGTCGTAGTACGCGCTATTCGTATTGCTCGGAATCGGGTCGGGGTTGTCCGGAATCGACGCGTCGTTACGCGGTGCGCCGATCGCCTGGTACGTGAAGTCGGTCATCAGGCCGACGGAGCCGTTGAAGTTCGCGCCCGCGTAATGGCAGGCCACGCAGCCGGCGCCCTTGTCGGTGTCGTTGAACAGTTGCAGACCGCGCAACTCCGCCGCCGTCAGCGTGCCGCCCACCTTGTTCGATTCGTACAGATCGAACTTGCTCGAATACGGCGCGAAGCTCGGCTCTTCGGTCTGGTACGCCTGCAACGCGAGACCGATGTCGGTGAACGCGGCATCGGCGTTCGAGAACACATCCGCGCCGAACGCCTGCTTGAACAACGCCGCATACGAGCCGTTCTTCACCGCGTCGACAACGGCCGCCTGCGACGGGCTGTTCATCTCGACCGGATTGAGCAGCGGCAGCGCGGCCTGGGTCGCGAGCGTGGTCGCGCGGCCATCCCACATGAAGCCGCCGCCCGGTGCGTTCTGGGTGATGCCGTCGGGGTTGTCGGCGATGTCGTTGTAGGCCGGCGTCATCGATTTGTAGCGCAGCGACGGCACCGCGCGCTGCCCCGCCACCGACGGATCCGAGCCGAGCTGCACCGACAGGCTGTTCGGCGGCCCATACGCGTATTGCGGGTTGTGGCAGGTCGCGCACGCCATGTTCTTGTTGCCCGACAGATTCTGGTCGAAGAACAGCTGTTTGCCGACCTGCGCGGCGGCGCTCAGCGTGACCGTCGCGGGCGGCGCGACGCTGCTGGTCCCGCCGCCGCCCGACGCGGTCTGGCTCGAACCGCTGGCGCCGTCGCTGCCACCGCCGCCGCACGCGGTCAAGATCACGGAGAGCGCGCACAGCACGCCGAGGGAAAGTTTTCGCATGTCGATCTGTATTGCTGAATCCGATTGCCGGGCGGTCCTGGCTGAGCCCTTCGACAACGAGGGCCTGGCTAACCGCGGGTACCGCTAAGGCCGCGCGGCAATCGGACGAATGGAATGGAAAACTGCCAGACCGCACGAAAAGCGGTCCGGCAGAAAGCACTCAAATAGCAGTGAAATAGTGGTTCAGCACCTGTTAGCACCTGGCTGCGGACAACGCGGCGCACCGCGTTGTCCGCCTGCATGCCGGCCTCGTTACTTCTTCGCCGACTTCAGCGCCCAGACGTTGGTCTGGGTCGCGTCCGGGCCAGGGCCACGCGAAGCCAGCGACGTGGTCGTCACGTCGACCGCGTTGAGCTTCTGCGTGTAGGCCGCCGGCGTGACGTACGCGTGGTTCATCGGACGCACCGAGTCGAAGTGCGTATCCGCGCTGCCCAGCATTTCCGGCAGGTTCGCGATGTTGCCCGCGATGAACGATTCGCTGTACTTCGCACGAGCGAGGTACGTGTACGGCTGCGCCGGGTCGGCCACCTGGAACATGTCCTGCAGCGTGCGCACGAACGAGAAGTGGCTGTACTCGTCGCTATCCACCACGTTCGGGTTCGCCTGGTTGGTCGCGACACCGAACACCGAGTTGCCGTGACCATGGTTGCCCTGGTTGTACAGCGTCGTCGTGACCGGCGAGTACTTGCCGTTCGTGTACGTCAGCGGTGCCTGGTTCACGTTCGACGTCGACGGATTCCAGCCGCAGCACGAGGTCGAGCTGCCTTCGCCTTCGTCGAACATCACGACGATCGCGACCTTGCGGTTCGGGTTGGTCCAGATTGGCGATGCCTGGATCTTCGCCACCACCTGACGCACGTAGTCGTCGCCGCGTTGGACGATCGCGGTGCTGCCGCCCGCGCACGACGGATCGGAGCCGGTGCCGTGCATGTCGTCGCACTGGTCGGGCATGATGAAGTTCAGGTTGCCGACGTCGCCGGTTGCGAGGTCGGTGCTGAACTGGTCATAGTTGTAGCCCGCCGGGATCGGGTAATCCTTCGAGTTCGCGAGCACCGATGCCGGGTATTGCGTACCGAAGATCGTGCGGTTGTTCGCGTAGAACTCCGGCAGATTACGCGCGCTCTGATACGGGATCGCCGGGCTGTGCTTGGTCTTGTACAGCGCGCCGGGCAGCGCGTAGGCCGTGCCGTTCGAACCCGGACCCGTGTAGGTCGCCGAGATCGTGGTTTCCGCGATGCTGTCCGCACGCGGATCCTGACCCGGGTTCATCGACTCGCTGTAGGTACGCCACGTCATACCGGCTTGCGACAGCAGCGTGAACAGATTCGGTGCCTGGATGTTGTGGTTCGCGATCGTGCCGGTCGACGAGCACGCTGCGCTCGTGTAGCTGGTCAGGTGCGCGGTGTCCGTCGGCGGCAGTGCGCCGGTCGCGACGAGCGGCTGGCCGTCCGAAGCGGTACCGCCTGCAAATGCCTTGTCGGTCGGTGCGTTCGCGCCGGTCGTGCCCGCGCCGCAGCCCCACCAGTTGTCGTCGACGATACCCCAGTCGTCCGCGCCGCCGAGTGCCGTGTAGTTCGGCTCGCTCGGGTTGCCGGTCGAGTAGTAGGTCGTGAACTGGTTGTTGGCCGTCAGGAACTGGTTGATGTACGGCGCGTTGCTCGAGTCGAGAATGCCCGGCACGCCCGGCACCGGACCCACGCTGTGGTTCTCGAGCATGATCACGAACACGTTGTCGTAACGCGGAATGCCTTCCACGTTGAACGCGGCCTGCTGCGCCTGTGCGAACGTGATCGGTGCCTGCGTCTGGGCCGGCGTCACGGCCGTCACAGCGCTGACGCCCGATGCGGCCACGAGTGCCGGAAGCGCCGGATCGCCGCCGCTTACCGCGAGGTTATCCGGGTACATGTCGCCGCGATCGAGCTTGGTCGTCGCGTACGTGTAGCGGTTCGTCAGCTGGTTGTCTTCGAACAGCATCGTTTGCTGTTCGGCGCCCGACAGCTTGTTCACGTCGGCGAGCACATCGCTCGCGCTGACCGTGACCGCCGACGCGCCCAGCGCCGCGACGCTCATGCGCGACGCGAGGTTGGCTTTTTCGGTTGCGTAGTCGGTGCCGTTGGCTTCGACGAGGCGCTGCACTTCGCTCGACATCGGGCTGATCACGACGTTCGTCGCGCCCTGGTCGGCCACTTGCGCGGCCGAAGCGCGCAGGATCATGTGGCTCGCAACCGCCGCGCCGCTCGCGGTGTTGGTCGCCTTGGTGCTGACGTCGGCGATCAGTTGACCCGTCACCTTCGATTGCAGCGAGAAGTGACCCTTGCTGTCGGTCGTCGCGCTCGGCTCGCCCGAATCGCACACGCCGTTGCCGTTCGCGTCGACGCATACCGTCGCGCCGGAGTAGTAGCCGGCCGTGATCGTCGGGTTACCCGACGTGTTGCCCGCCGCGAACGACGATGCGCTCACCACGCCCGAGTACGTGGTGGCCGCGGCCGTCGGGCTCGTCGGGTTGGACGAATGATCGTCGTTGCCGCCGCACGCTGCGAGGACGCAGGCAGCGGCGATCGATGTAAGAAGTAGAGTGCTACGTGGAGCGAGACTGACCGACATTGTGGGACCCCTGTTGGTTTGGAGATGCGACTTTTTTCCGCCCTAACGGAACTAATCAGTGTTTTTTAAGCAGCGGGATTATCGAAGGGGCATGTTTGTTTTTTATGACATACAACTTTGACCGGACATTTTTCTCACTTTTGTTTACGGCGTTTTACCGAATGCGTGCGGGCCCACTCTGATTTATTGATTTATTCGGCCCTGTCACGGAATTGAAATATTCGCTCGATATTCGCGCGTGAGCCTTGCCAGTCAAGCCACAGCGGCGATACCTTCTCGTTTATTTACGGCTTCTTGACAGTCAATTTCAATTGAAAGTTATTGGAAAGCTTCCGGCCTTGATGATGACTTTCTTTAATTACAATAACGAAAGGCAATCGTTATTAATCAGAAAGAATTAAATGGGGAACCCGATGCTGCGCATCTATCGTGGAAGCTGCCATTGCCAACTCGTGAGATTCGAAGCCCAAATCGACTTCAGCAACGGCACGTCGAAATGCAATTGCAGTTTTTGGAGCCGCTTGAGGTTGTGGAACGTGAAGGTGCGACGACTGGGATAATCCGCCCGCGCAGACCCGCCACCTCCAAGGCCGCCGCTCAGGGGACTCGCCCGGGATGGTGCGCGATGTCCGCGTCGTCCCTGCCCCAATCTCATCAGACAACGTTTAACTTTCCCGCGAATGGGCCAGTCCCCTGCGTGGACGATTTTGGCATTTTCACGGGTAAACACCGTATGTACAGCGTCAGTCGCGCTTTATAAAATTGTAAGTCATCGTACAACTAGATGTGTCTGTGCGAGAGAGCTTGCCGCGCTCCGCGGATGATCCTATTTGAAAGACCTGATGATGAAAACGAAATTTGCTTCCGCACGTCTCCCGGCGCTTATCGCTGCCTCCCTGCTCGCGTTCGGCGCCGGCTCGGCACAAGCGCGCGTGTTCCGCTGCGCCGACGTGCACGGCGACACGTACCCGACCAACATGGCCGTGAAGTTCATGGGCGAGCAGATCAACAAGGCGACCGGCGGCAAGGACTCCGTGAAGGTGTTCGGCAACAGCGCGCTTGGTTCGGAGAACGACACGATCGACCAGGTGCGGATCGGCGCGCTCGACATGACCCGTGCGAACGGCGCGGCATTCAACGAGATCGTGCCGGAATCGATGATCCCGTCGCTGCCGTTCCTGTTCCGCGACATCGACCATTTCCGCAAGGTGATGTACGGTCCGGAAGGCCAGAAGATCCTCGACGCGTTTAACGCGAAGGGCATGGTCGCGCTGACGTTCTATGAGAGCGGCGCGCGTTCGATGTACGCGAAGAAGGCGATCAAGTCGCCGGCCGACATGAAGGGCCTGAAAGTGCGCGTGCAGCCGTCGGACCTGATGGTCGACGAAATCCGCGCGATGGGCGGCGTGCCGACCCCGATGCCGACCGCCGAGGTCTACACGGGCCTGAAGACCGGCATCGTCGACGGCGCGGAAAACAACCTGCCGACCTATGACGAAGGCAAGCACTTCGAAGTGGCTCAGGTGTACTCGGAAACCCAGCATTCGATGACGCCGGAAGTGCTGGTGTTCTCGAAGAAGATCTGGGACAAGCTGTCGCCTGAGGAACAGCAGATCATCAAGAAGGCCGCGGCCGACTCGGTGCCGTACTACCAGAAGCTGTGGACCGCGCGCGAAGCCGACGCGAAGAAGGTGGTCACCACGGGTGGCGCGACGATCGTCAGCGCTTCGCAGATCGATCGTCCGGCGTTCGTGAAGGCGATGCAGCCGGTGTGGGTGAAGTACGAAAAGACCCCGGCGATGAAGCAGCTTGCCGACGAGATCCAGGCAGTCAAGTAAAAGTCATTCGTGAAGTAATGCGGTGACGAAGCGCGGGACCGGGTGACCGGCCCGCGCTTTGTCATTGCGCCGATCTCGACGAGTATCACCGCGCTTGCCATCGCGCTTCTCGCCTCAATAAGCGGCGCCCGGCCAACACGCGCCGACGCACCGCTCACTACACCCTCTCGCGCAACGCGCGTCCGCGACAAATAAAAACGGCCTCGCCCAACATGCGCCGGGGCTGCACCCACCCGGAATTCGCACGTCGGCCGAGGCCGCTTTCATTCTTTACCGCTGTCGGTTACCGCTGTTCGGTTACTGCTTTCGTTTTCGTTAGCCGTACTCAGAACTGCTCGATCCAGGTCGCGAGACGATCGGCGGCGAAATCGGCCTTCGGCTGCGTGGCGCGGAATGCGATCGCGTCACCCACACGCGCCGGCTCCAGTGCAACACCGTTACCGTCGAGCCACAGCAAGCCTGCCAGCCACACCGCGTGCTCGCTCGGCACCGCTTTGTCGCCCGCTTGCGCGAGGAACTCGGCCAATGACGCCGGCTCGTTCCACACGAAACCCTCGCCTTCGGCACGCACGTCGAGGCCCGCTTCCGCGAGCGTCGCGGCCAGTGTAGCGACCGCGTTGCTGCCCGCCGGATTCGGGTGCCGGTTGCGCAGCCCCGCCAGCTGGCTGGCGACCTGATGACCGAACGCTCCGCTGCGCGCGCTCTCGGCGCCGACCAGATCGGAGTAGTCCTGCAGCAGCCAGTCCGGCTCGGCGTTCTGCGCGTCGGCGAGCACCGCCGCGGCGAGATAGGTTTCCACCGGCTGGAAGCGCTCGGTGCCGAGCAGCGTCGCGGCCAGCGAGCGCACCAGACCGATCCGCGTCGCGACCGTCTGCTTCTGCAGCACGCCGAGCTTCTCGCGCAGCAACTGGTCGCGCTCCTTGCGCAGATCGGCCAGTTCCAGCGCCTGCTTCAGCTCCATGCGCAGCGCGGTGATGTCCCACGGCTTCTTGATGTAGCGGTGGATATGACCCAGGTTGACAGCCGCCACGGTCTGATCGATTTCCGAGTAGGCGGTGGTCAGAATCCGCACGATGTGCGGATAGCGCTCGCTCGCATAGCGGAGCAATTCGTTGCCGAATTCGCCCGGCATGCGCTGGTCGGAGACGAGGACCCCGACCCGGTCGCCATGCGCGTCCAGCAGAGCCTTGCCTTCTTCCACCGAGCCGCCAGTCAGGACCGGCGCCAGGCTTCCGATGGCACGCTGGAAGTACTTCACGGCCGTGGCCTCGTCATCGACGAAAATGATCGCCGGCATCGAGTCCTGGTTGGCATTTGCTTCGTTCATCAACAACTCCTGTGCGTTTGACCTTTGATATGGGGGAAATCCAGCACTACGGTGGTGCCTCCCCCCGGCGTGGACTCGATCTCGAGTCCGCCGCCACAGGACTGCATGACCCGGTTGCATAAAATCAGGCCCAAGCCATTACCCCCGGATTTAGCGTGTGTCGTAATCGGGTCCGTGAGCAGACGGGCTTTGATTTCCGGCGGAATGCCCGGACCGTTGTCGCAAATGGCGATGCTCGGTGCCGGCTCCGCCGTCACAGTAAAGCGCACCGCCGGCGCGTCGACGCCCGCGAGCGCGCGCAGCGCGTTCGACAGCAGCGACGACAGCACCAGCGCCACGCAATTCGGTTGCGTCACCACCGGGAAGTCGCCAGCCACATCGACCTGAATCCACGAGCGCTGCGCGGCGGTCAGCGGATAGGTATCGAGCAGCGCCGAAATCAGTCCGTGCGCGGTGACCTCGCTGCGCGCTTCGTCGCCCTCCGGCTGCCGGCGTCCGTTGTGCACCGAGCGCCAGAACGACGACACCACCGCCATGCAGTACTGCGCGCTTTCGCGCATCGACTTCGCGGCGCCGAGAATTTCCCCTTCCGCATCGAGCTGCACGGTGGTGCGGCCTTCGATGCTATGTGCGTTCAATGCAATCGCCGCGAGCGGCGTATTCAGTTCGTGCGCGATGAACGCGAGCGTTTCGTCGATCGCAATCAGCCGCTGGTTCTGCATCGCGCGCTCGTGATGCCGCTCGAACGCCAGTTGCAGCGTCTCGCGCACCGCGTCCGGCCTGAGCGGCTTTTCGAGGATGCGGAACACCTCGCCGGTATTGACCGTCTGCAGCAGCATCTCGACGTCCGCGTACGCGGTCACCAGAATCCGCACGATATGCGGATATTCGTGCGCGACCTGGCGCAACAGCTGACCGCCGTCACGGCCGGGCATGCGGAAATCGGTGACCAGCACCGCGATGCGCGCGTTCTCCTGGCGCAGGACCGCGACCGCTTCATCCGCGCTCTTCGCGAGCAGCACGTCGTAATCCGCGCCGACGCTGCGCGCGAAATATTTGCACGCCAACTCTTCGTCATCGACGTAGAGAAGCGTGGGCTGGGTCTGTCGGATATCGTTCATCGTGTTCTCAGGGCGCCGGCGACAGATCGAAACTGAACGACGCCCAATTGCCCAATTCGCTCTCGGCGAACAGCAGGCCGCCGTGGCGCTCGATCACCGCGTAGCTGATCGACAGCCCCAGGCCGAGACCCTGGCCGACTTCGCGAGTCGTGAAGAACGGCTCGAACACTCGCGCCAGGTTCTCCGGCTTGATGCCGGGTCCGTTGTCCTTGACCGTCACATGCAGGCGCTCTTCGGTCCACCTCACGTTGATGTGAATCGACGGCCCCGGCGTGCCCGCCTTGCGCATCGCCAGCACCGCGTTCGACAACAGGTTGATCAGCACGCCGATGATCGCCGCTTCGTCGCCCTGCACCAGCGTATCGGCCGGCAGATCGCGAGTCACGGTAACGCCGCGCAATTCGTGGCCGACCAGCCGGATGGCCGAATCCAGCGCCTTCTCGAACAGGAACGGCGTGCCCAGTTCGGCCTCGGCGCCCGGCTTGCGATACGCGAAAGTCTTCAGGTCCGACACGATGTGCTGAATCCGCTGCATCCCCTGACGCGCGTCGACGAGACACTCGTTCAGAGTCGGCTCCGTTTTGGAAATCGGCTCTTCCAGCGCGACCTCGATCGCCATCAGGCAGAAATTGACCGGATTGTTGACCTCGTGCAGCAAGCCCGCGGCCAGCGTACCGATCGCTGCCATTTTTTCCTGCTGCAGCAATTGTCCTTTGATATCGAGCAGTTGGCGATTGATCACCTCCAGCTCGGCATTCTTTGCCGATACCTCGGCGTTTTTTTCTGACACTTCCGCCTTCAGGCGAAACAGCATGAAGCGCACCCGCTCGTTGAAGAACGTGTACACCGCACTCGCCGCGGCGGCGAACAATAACAGCAGCACGTTCACGGTCATCGTGCCGAGCGGCGCGCCGTTGTGCGGCGGCATCAGACAGGCGAGCAGATACAGCACGCACGACAGCACGCCGAACACGAGGTTTTGCCACAGGCCGAACGGCAGCGCGATGCCGGACGCGAAGATCGCGAGATTGAGCCCCATGTAGTACGGCGACAACACGCCGTCGGTACGCCAGATCATCCACGAGATCATGATCTGCGGCAGCAGCAGCCACGACAGCGTCAACCACGGCGTCAGGCGCCGCCCCATGCCGGTGTCCAGCAACGCGACGATGCCGCCGATCAGCAACGACACGACCAGCCGCGCGACCGCGAACGACATCTGATACTGCGGATACTGCGCGAAATCCAGGCCCACGCCGAGCAGCACCAGCGCGATCGCGGTGAGCGCGCCGCCGCGGCTGAAATTGACGCGAAAGTCGGCCAGCTCGGATTGATAACCTGCGTGCAGTGGACTGGTAGTCATCGATGGAGTGTCTGCTGACGTTTCAGAGAATCGTGGCTTCCGCGAACACATTCACCCCGGTCTCGTCGACATAGAGTTTGTGGTCGCTGGAATTCGGCGGCAGCAGCGAGCTCATACCGGGTTCGTTCCGATAGATCAGATACCACTCCAGCAGGTGCTCCATCCCGTACTTCTCGGGATTCGCCGAATGCACGTTGGTGACCAGCAACTGGCCGCCGGGCCGCGTGCGGGCCGCGAAATAGCTGAGCAGACGCGCGCAGACCTTGTCCGACAGATAGTCGAACAGACCGGCGCAGTACACCGCGTCGAATTCGCGCGCGGCCGGGTCCGACGAGATCTTGCGTTTGAGCAGGTCGTGCACCGATTGATGGACCATTTCCACCGAGGTCTTGTGGCCGGCCCCGCGCGCCGAGCTTTCGATCGCGTCTTTCGTGAATGCCAGCGTTTCCTCGCTGAAGTCGACCAGCTGGAACGACAGCAGTTCGGGATGAGGATATTCGCGCACGAAGCGCTGGATCTCGAATGCCGGTCCGCAGCCTACATTGAGAATCCGGAACGGCCGGCCGGCCGCGCGCGCCGCTTCGGCCTGACGCGTGAGGAAGTCGATCAGCAGCGTGATGCGGTTGCGGTGCGCGGTTGCCACCGCCGCCTGCAGGAACGCGGTATTGACGATCTGGAAGTAAGTGGTCGGCCCTTGCTGCGGATCGCTGAGGATCTGGTTGACCATCTCGTAGTCGCCCGCATACCCGAGCGGCTTGGTGAACGTGCGATAGACGAACGGCGCGCGCAGCAGCAACGGATGCAGTGCCGATTGCGCATAGGTGCGATGCACCGGCGCGATCTCGACATCGACGCGTTGCGCTTCTTCCTCGAGCCGGTCGAGATAGAACTTCATCTTCAGCATGATCGGCGTGGCGAGCTCGTAGAACAGATCCTCGCGCAGCCGGCCTTCGTTCTTCGGCAGACTTTCGGTCAGATCGACCTGCTCGACCCAGCGCGACACTTCCGAAAGAAATGCGCGCATTTCATTGACGACGATCTGATAGTCGCGGCGGATATTGAAGCGCGCATCCCAATCGGTAATGAACAGTTCGGCTTCGCGTCCGACCGACTTTGCCTCGTTGGGCAGCACACTCAGTTCGCGCCACTCGTCGATCAGCGCAAGCGACACCACCGCGGTGAGGCCGGTATTCACGAGACTGACGACGACCGCCTTGCCGAGATAGGCATTCTTGCTGCCCATCCGCACACTGAGTTCGCTCAACACCTCACTGACCTGGACGATCGAGTAAGGGTTATAGACCTCCATCACCAGCGACTTTCTCTGGAGGTTAATGATTGTCCCTCGCACATGCTCGCGCTGCGAGTTGCGGAAGCTGACCACCGGGTCGATTTGCGTCTGAGAGTACACGGTATAAGTACCTGAGGAATCCGGGAAACGCAGCGGAGTGTGGGATGAAAGACAGTGAATGGCTGCCGCACGAACAACTTCGAATACGAGTCGTGTACGCGAGGTTCAAACCAGTGTTGCACTGGAAACACCCAAACCCTTTTGCCGGAAGATTCCGGCGGGTTGCAGTGTAACACCAAGACTGAAGATTCTGCGTTATAACGAATTGCGACTTTGCGCCTAAGCAATCTTGAAAAGCGATTTGAGATTGTTCGCATGTGCCGGCCGGCGACGCTTATGCCGCGAGCCCGCCGCGCCTATGCCAGTTGGATATAAGCGCCGCACACCCTGCGCGCGGCGTTGCTGTCGGATTGCTTGCCGTGTCTGTCCCGCATTACGGATGTGCACCGGGCCGGCACGCTATCGGCAAACGATTGCGAAATTCGCTGTAAGCAAATCCGCGCGCAATTCTTTCTCATAGAGTACTTAGACAGTTCTCTCTATTTCCGAATCCGTTGCGTCAATCGAACGATCCGCGTTGTCCAATTAGCGAGAGATCTTCTGGAAATACAACGTGCTAATGAAGTACTACACATCCGACAAATAGCAATTCTTTGGTCAATTGACGGACAGTGCGATAGTGGTTCTTTCCGGAAAAAATTAAAGTTTTTTCTCAAGCGGTCGTTATTAGCGGAGTACCCGGTCTCCGATAGATCTCGATGGATAAGCTCGTTCTCAGTCTTTTGTTGTCTTTGCTCGCAGGTTTTTTGACCGCGGTAGGCACGTTCGTCAAACTCGTCAACGACAAGGAAAGCAAGGTCACCGAATTCCGCCAGCAATGGACCGATACCGCGCGGCAATCCCTTGCGGATCTGCTGTCGCAGCTGCGGTACTACTGCAATCTCACGGCTGAATTGACTGCGCTCGAAAGCGAGGCCAGCTCCATCGTTAGACGGCCGAGCGACCCGGAAAAGCTCAATGAATTCGATTCCGCATTGCTCCAGAACGTTCTCGAATCGCAATCAAAGAATCGCGAAGCACTCAAGCAGGCGTTGCGAAACAATCGCGAAGCAATTCATAACGCATATGCGTTTGCCAAGCTCCATTTCAAACCTAACGACCCGGATTTTCTTCACGTCGAAACCAAGGTCGATCAGGCATTGCAGTTGATCGACGGCAACCTGCCGGGAGGAAATAGCGGACAGACTTTGCGCGCGGAGCTAATGCTGTTGATCAACGACCTGACGACACTGAGTCGCGGTCTTTTGAAAAAAGAATGGGAGAACATCAAAGGCGGTGAACGCGCGTACCGACTGACACGCATCTGGGCAAAACGCGGCGGACTCGCCGGCGCCGGCGCGCTAACTGTTCTGCTTGGATGCTTCGGCGTGGCCGCGCTGTTGAACTGGAAAGAAACCAGCGACATTGCGATGCTCGCCAAGCTCGGAACATCGAAGTCGGGCGAGCCGGCAGCACACTCTGCGCAGAACTATTCGGTGCCGGTCGCCGCGCCGCAAGTCACAAACGCCTGCGCGGAGATTCCGCCGCCGGGTGTCACCGTCGTTCAGCAGATCGCCACCAATGGCGAAGGCCGGATGGAATCCAGCACGACACCGACGACACCCACAACAGCACCGGTGACCAGCCGCCCCAAAACGCGCGTAAAAGCACCGGCCTGCGAGATTGCCGGGACGACGCAATAACTCACCGCACTGGGCTGCCCCGACGAGCCGGTAGATTCGACCGGCTCCCCCGGCCCTCGCCTCTGCCAACGCAGCACAATTGCGCGACAATCAGGCTACCCACGGGCGTCTGCACCGCAGGTGTGAAGGCCCGCGTCACTCGCCAGCGTAGGGTCGGAAGATCGCCCGACACAGTGATGCGGACATAGCAGCCGGCGTAACGTCCGGTCGCCCGTGGCATCCGGTTCGGCACGCGCGCCGCCCGGCCGCGTCCCCAGACATTACAGTTGCATTGAGATATAATTTCGCGCGGCCTTCAGCTAATTAACGCTAGTTGATTGTTTGGAAATCCTCTCTTTTCAATTCGCGAGTTCGCGAATTCCGTCAATACGAGACATGCCGAATCGGTAATTGCCGAATGCCTGAACGGCAATACCAACACCCGGCCAGCCACGAAAATAAAGCAATAAAACGCGCTACTGCCGTGGTCGATCCACACGGCGCGCAACGACAAACTCACCCGAAACATGACAGCCTCCGCCACCTCGACCGGCTCGCGCGATTCCACGCGGCTTTTCACCCAACCCAAAGTACTCGTGATGCTGGCAACACTATGCTGCCTGCTGTGGGGCAGCTCCTATCCGGCCATCAAGATCGGCTATGCGCTGCTCGGCATTACGCAGAAAGATATTCCTTCGAAACTGGTTTTCGCCGGCTACCGCTTCGTGCTCGCCGGGCTGATCGTGCTGGTTTTCGCGGCCTTGTCGAACAAGCCGCTTTTCAAACTGAGCCGCGGCGATGCCGGACGGGTGATGCTATTGGGCTTCACGCAAACGGCGATTCAATACGTGTTCTTTTATATCGGTCTCGCGTACACCACCGGCGTGCGCGGCTCGATTCTCAATTCGACCACGACCTTCTTCAGCGTATTGCTCGCCCATTTTCTTTATCGCAACGACAAACTGACGCCGCGTAAAGCATTCGGCTGTCTGCTGGGATTCGTCGGCGTGATGGTCGTCAATTTCGGCGACGGCACGCTCGAATTCGCGTTCACGCTGCTCGGCGAAGGCTTTATCGTGATTGCCGCGTTCGTGCTGTCCGCCGCGTCGATTTACGGCAA
This sequence comes from Burkholderia sp. SRS-W-2-2016, assembly GCF_001931485.1. Lineage (GTDB taxonomy): Bacteria > Pseudomonadota > Gammaproteobacteria > Burkholderiales > Burkholderiaceae > Paraburkholderia. The sequence goes on from NZ_MSDV01000021.1 coordinate 14,908, forward strand.
GCGCATTTCGCAGCGCATCGACCCGATGGTGATGACCGGTTACCAACTCGCGTTCGGCGGCCTCGTGCTGGTCGTGGCGGGCTACGCGAGCGGCGGTACGCTGCAAGCGTTCACGCCGACCTCGCTCGCGCTGCTCGGTTATCTGGCGCTGCTGTCGTCGGTCGCTTTTACGCTGTGGAGTCTTCTGCTCAAGTACAACCCGGTCGGCAAGGTCACGGTCTTCAATTTTCTCGTGCCGGTTTTCGGCACCGTGCTGTCCGCGATCTGCCTGAGCGAAAACATCATGGAAGTGAAGAACCTGTTCGCGCTCGTGCTGGTGTGCTGCGGCATCTGGCTGGTCACGCGCGCACCGCAACTGCGTGCCGCTGCCGCAAAGCCGGAAGTCGCAATCGGTAACACTCGCGGGTGCGGCCAGAGCCAAGGCTGAACGCGCGAACAGATCGAGTGGGCCGCTGCCGGCCGCTCGCCGCGAGTCGACAGCGGCCGCCGGATTGGTGAAAATCTGGCGAACCGCGGGGCCGACCGCGGCGCTCCGGCAGACCCCACCATGATCATTTCCTCGCAATTCGTCTCGCGTATCGATCTGAAACCGGATGCGAACGCGGACCCTTCGCAGTACCCGTTCAGCCTGCCGGCGATCCGTTCGCTGGAGACGCTGACGCTGCATCCGAAAGTCACCTACTTCGTCGGCGAAAACGGCTCCGGCAAGTCGACGCTGCTGGAAGCGCTGGCGGTGTCGATCGGCTACAACGCCGAGGGCGGCAGTCGCGATCTGCGCTTCCAGACCCGCAATACTCACTCCGACCTGCATGCCCGGCTACGGGTCTCGAAAGGCTTCCGGCGCCCGCGCACCGGCTATTTTCTGCGTGCCGAAAGCTTCTACAACGTCGCCAGTTCGCTCGACGAGATCGAGGAAGACCCGCTCACGGCGGGCGTGCTGGCCTCGTATGGCGGCCGCTCGCTGCACGCGCAATCGCACGGCGAATCGTTTCTGGCGCTAGTGATGAATCGCTTCGGTCCCGACGGGCTCTATCTGCTCGACGAACCCGAGGCGGCGTTATCGCCGCAACGGCAACTGACGCTGCTAGCGCGCATGCATCAACTGATCGAGCAGAATTCCCAGTTCGTGATCGCGACCCATTCGCCGATCCTGATGGCCTATCCGGACGCGACGATCTACCAGTTCGGCGCCGACGGCATCGAGCCGATCGCTTACGAAGACACCGAGCACTACCGGATCACCCGCGACTTCCTCGCCAATCCCGAGCGCATGCTGAAGGTGCTGCTGGCCGATTCAGACGACAGCGACAACGGCAACCACGCCGACTAGCGAGCAGGGCGCTCGCCTCGACTCAGGCGGACGCTGTTCAGAGCGCGTCCAGCGCGACCGGCAAGCCCTCGGTGCGCCAGCGCAGCATCCCGCCGGCCAGATTCGCGACCTTGCCGAAGCCCGCTTTTGTCAGCAGCACGCTCGCTTGCGCGGAGCGCACGCCGGAGCGGCACACGGCCACCACCGGCCGCTCGCGATCCAGCTCGTCGAGCCGTCCGGTCAGTTGCGACAGCGGCACCAGTTGCGCGCCCGGCAAATGCCCGAGACGGTCGATGAATTCCGGCGCCTCGCGCACGTCGACGATCTGGAACGTCGCGCCATGCTCGAGCAGTGCCATCGGTTCGATTTCCCACACACCGCTGAAGCGCAGCGTGAGCGGCGCCCAGTCGGGCGTCTCCGTGGCCTGCGCCGCGTCGGCCTCCGGCTGCCCGCAGCGCAGGTTGGCGGGCACCGCGACCGCCATCAGCTTCGGATGCGGCAAATTCAGATTATTCATATGGCCGGCGAAGTCGCCGACATCGACGTCGCCGCCCAGGCGCGGATTGAAGCGCCGCTCCTCGGCCACGCTCGTCACCGTGATGCCGCGATAGTCGTGCGCCGGATACAGCAGACAGTGGGCGGGCAGCGTCAGGATCTGTTCATGTACCGACGCGAACAGCGCCTGCGGACTGCCGCCCTGGAAATCGGTGCGGCCGCAGCCGCGGATCAGCAGACTGTCGCCGGTGAAGGCCATGCTCTCGTCGTCGAGCACGTAGGTCAGGCAGCCGCCGGTGTGGCCTGGAGTCGCCCGCACGGTCAGATGGCGCTTGCCGAAGTCGATCCGGTCGCCGTGCCGCAACGGCCGCGTGACGCCTTGCGCGTCGACCGCCGCGGCCAGCGCGATCTGGCTGCCGCAGCGCTGGCGCAGCCGCCACGCGCCGGTCACGTGATCGGCGTGCACGTGGGTGTCGAGCGTGGTCAGCAGCCACAGACCCAGTTCCTGCAGCAGCGCCTGGTCGCGCGGCACCTGCTCGTAGACCGGGTCGATCAGCAGCGCTTCGCCGCCGTCGCCCAGCAGGTACGTGTAAGTGGACGAAACGGGGTCGAATAGCTGGCGAAAAATCATGGTGAGTCTCTGGAAAAACAGCCGGGATGACGGACGGTGCGCGGCGCGCGCCGCGCACCGCCGTCAGGTCCCGCTGGGTCAGCCCGGTTGCTTGGTGGTACGCAGATACGGCTTGATGGTCTTGAAGCCGGGGAACAGCGTCGCCGCCTCGTCGTTGCTGACCGCGCCGGTGATGATCACGTCGTCGCCCTGCTTCCAGTTCACCGGCGTGGCGACCTTGTGCTTCGCGGTGAGCTGCATCGAGTCGAGCACGCGCAGGATTTCGTCGAAGTTGCGGCCGGTGGTCATCGGGTAGGTCAGCATCAGCTTGATCTGCTTGTCCGGGCCGATGATGAACACCGAACGCACGGTCGCGTTGGTCGCGGCGGTGCGCCCTTCGCTGCTGTCGCCCGCTTCGGCCGGCAGCATGTTGTAGAGCTTGGCGACCGCCAGATCGGTGTCGCCGATCATCGGATATTTAACGGCGGCGCCCTGGGTTTCCTCGATGTCGGCCGCCCATTTGTCGTGCTGTTCGACCGGATCGACCGACAGGCCGATCAGCTTCGCATTGCGCTTCGTGAACTCCGGCTCGATCTTCGCCATGTAGCCCAGTTCGGTCGTGCAAACCGGCGTGAAATCTTTCGGGTGAGAAAACAGGATCGCCCATTGGTCGCCGATCCAGTCGTGGAAATCGATGGTGCCCTGCGTGGTGCGCGCGGTGAAATTGGGTGCGACGTCATTGATACGAAGTGACATATAGCCGTCCTGCGATGTAGTGGTTGAACGAAAGACCCGGGCGAAGCGCGTTCGATGCCGCGCCGCGTGCGGCGCGTTGCTCAGAGTTCACTGCCGTACGGAAGTTTCTGTCCTCATGTACCGGGCGGCAGCAAGCTTGCGCGGCCGGCGGTGAGACTTCAAATATAGCGCGTAACGGCCAAGCGTATGTCGATGCTCGTCTAGCCAGGCCGGAAGTGACAGGTGCGGTATCGCTTACCGGCGGTGGGTAGCGATCAGTAAATGATGGACGCCCGCTGGCGCAGCGTGTGTGTGTTAACGCACGAAGCGACGGGGCCGGGATGGCGCCGCGGCGTTGCCGGCCGGCGCGAAAGAGATGGGCAGGGAGTTTCGGGGTGCGTGGCCGCACCCCGAACTACGTCCTCAGCGGATGGAGGACGTATCGAACCGATGTAACCGGCGTTTTATTCGATCGGATCGTACGGCAAACCGACGTAGTTTTCCGCGATCGTTTTGAGGCCGGCTTCCGAGTTCGTGTAGTAGTCGTAGTCGGTACGCTGCATGCGCTTGTCGAATGCGTCGCGCTCCGAGAACTCGTGCAGCAGGTTGGTCATGAACCACGAGAAACGTTCCGCCTTCCACACGCGGCGCAGCGCGATCTGCGAATACTTTTCGACCAGATCGGTACGGCCCTCGCGGTACACGCGGGTCAGAATCCGGTACAGCGTGCTGACGTCGCTCGCGGCCAGATTCAGGCCCTTCGCGCCGGTCGGCGGCACGATGTGCGCGGCGTCGCCGACGAGGAACAGCTTGCCGTACTGCATCGGCTCGACCACGTAGCTGCGCAGCGGCGCGATGCTCTTTTCGAGCGCCGGACCCGTGACGACCTTGTCAGCGACGTCCTTCGGCAGACGCGTCTTCAGCTCTTCCCAGAAGCGCTCGTCGGACCAGTCCTCGACCTTTTCGGTCAACGGCACCTGCAGGTAGTAGCGGCTGCGGGTGTTGGAACGCTGGCTGCACAGCACGAAACCGCGTTCGTGGTGCGCATAGATCAGTTCGTGATTGACCGGCGGCGTATCGGACAGCATGCCGAGCCAGCCGAACGGGTAGACGCGCTCGTAGTGAGTGAGCACTTCTTCGGGGATGGTCTTGCGCGACACGCCGTGAAAGCCGTCGCAGCCGGCGATGTAGTCGCAATCCAGACGGTGCGTTTCGCCGTCCTTTTCGTACGTGACGTACGGCGCTTCGCCCTTCACGTCGTGCAGCTGGACGTTGGACGCTTCGTACACCGTGGTCGCGCCGCTTGCCGCGCGCGCGGCCATCAGATCGCGGGTCACTTCGGTCTGGCCGTACACCAGCACCGACGAGCCGCCTGTCAGCTTCTTCAGATCGATGCGGTCACGCCGGCCGCCGAACACCAGTTCGATACCGTCGTGAACCAGGCCTTCCGCGTCCATGCGCTCGCTGACGCCCGCTTCGCGCATCAGGTCGACCGTGCCCTGTTCGAGCACGCCCGCGCGGATGCGGCCGAGCACGTATTCGCCGCTCTGGCGCTCGACGATGACGTTGTCGATACCCGCCTTGTGCAGCAACTGCCCCAGCAGCAGCCCGGACGGTCCGGCTCCGATGATCGCGATGGTGGTTTTCATGATCGATGTCTCCTGTGTTCATTTACACCGTGAACTGCCGGCCTGCGGTGCGGGCTCCGATATCTGCCGCCACGGTCGAATTGCATTTTTCTAGAAACACGCGGCGCTGATAAGGCATTTTTTCGGATTAAAATTGGACTTTTAGAAAGTCCCGGGCGGATTTAGTTGCCGCCGACGAACCCATGAAGCAGCCGGCACAGCACGACATCCCCGTCTTCAATTTATACGGTGAAGGGCCCGATTGGAGCACGCTCGATTTGCTGCACTGCGAGTCGATCCCCGAGCGCAGCAGCCTGTACGACTGGGAAATCCGCCGCCATCGACATGCGGACCTCGCGCAGATTCTTTACGTGCAGAAGGGCACCGCGGAACTCGAAATCGAGGGCGAGACAACCCGCATCGATATGCCATCGGTGCAGATCGTCCCGCCGATGTGCGTGCACGGCTTCCAGTTCTCGCCGGAGGTGGACGGCTACGTGATCACGATCGCCGCGCCGCTGATGAACTGGCTGCAGCAGCAGATGGATGCGCCGCGGCGGGTGTTCGAGCATCCGGGTTGCTATGCGGTCGGCGACGATCGCGCTTATCTGGACACGCTGTGCGGCAAGCTCAATGACGAGTATGGGTTGCCGGCGCCGTCGCGCGATCTGTTGTTGCGCTCGCTGGTCAGCACGCTCGTGGTGTGGGTCAGCCGGCAGGCGCAGCAAGGCGCGGAGCGCAGCGAGCGGCAGGATCGCGGGCACGTTCATCTGAAGGCGTTTTATAGCTTGGTCGAAAAGCACTACCGCGAGCATCTGGCGATCAGCCGTTATGCCGAGCAGTTGGGCGTGACGGCGGTCTATCTGAATATGGTTTGTCAGCGGCTCGCGGGGAAAAGCGCGCTCGCGCTCGTGCATCAGCGGTTGATGCTCGAGGCGAAACGCAGCCTGACTTACACCGCGTTGAGCATCGCGCAGATTTCGGATTTTCTTGGTTTTACCGAACCGGCGTATTTCACGCGGTTTTTTAAGCGGTTTACTGGGGTGACGCCGAATGCGTTTCGGAAGCCGGAGTGAGATCGGCTTGAGCCGCTTTTCCGTGAGTTAAACAGGAGCCCCGGGCAAACCCTGGCTCCGTCCATACGCTCATTTACTTGACATCTAAACTATCTAAACCTAAATTAATCTGACACCAGCGTCCTTTTGGGGAACAGCATGCGCATTGTCTGTATCGGTGGCGGCCCGGCCGGCCTGTACTTCAGTCTGTTGATGAAGCAACGCAACCCCAGCTACGACGTCACGGTGGTCGAGCGCAACCGCCCGTACGACACCTTCGGCTGGGGCGTCGTGTTCTCCGATCAGACGCTCGGCAATCTGCGCGCCGCCGACGCCCCGAGCGCCGACGCAATCCTCGACGCGTTCAACCACTGGGACGACATCGAAATCCATTTCCGCGGCCGCAGCGTCCGCTCGTCGGGTCACGGCTTCTGCGGAATCGGCCGCAAACGTCTGCTGAATATCCTGCAGGCGCGCTGCGAAGAACTCGGCGTGAAGCTCGTATTCGAAACCCAGGTGGTGGACGACAGCGCTTACGAAGCAGACCTGATCATTGCCAGCGACGGCCTCAATAGCATGGTCCGGCAAAAGTACGCGGACACCTATCAGCCGGACATCGACGTGCGCGACTGCCGCTTCGTGTGGCTCGGCACGAAAAAACTGTTCGACGCGTTCACATTCGCGTTCGAGGAAACCGAATTCGGCTGGTTCCAGGCGCACGCATACCGCTTCGACGATCAGACCTCGACTTTCATCGTCGAAACGCCGGAGCGCGTGTGGCGAGCCGCCGGGCTCGACGAAATGAGCAAGGAAGACAGCATCGCGTTCTGCGAGAAGCTGTTCGCGAAGTACCTCGACGGCAATCCGCTGATGTCGAACGCTTCGCATCTGCGCGGCTCGTCGCAATGGATCCGCTTTCCGCGCGTGGTCAACAAGGAATGGGTGCACTGGCGCGGCAACCCGAATGGCACCCGCACGCCGATCGTGCTGATGGGCGACGCCGCGCACACCGCGCACTTTTCGATCGGCTCGGGCACCAAGCTCGCACTCGAAGACGCGATCGAACTCGCGAACAGCATGAGCGCGCATCCGGGCGAAGACGCCGGCAACCTCGCCGCCGCACTCCAGCACTACACCGAAGTGCGCAGCGTCGACGTGCTGCGGATCCAGAACGCCGCGCGCAATTCGACCGAATGGTTCGAGCACGTCGACCGCTACACGTCGTTCGAGCCGGAACAGTTCGCGTATTCGCTGCTCACGCGTTCGCAGCGCATCTCGCACGAGAACCTGCGCGAGCGCGACGCGCAGTATCTGTCCGGCTTCGAAGACTGGCTCGCGCAACGCGCGGGTGTCGAACGCGCGCCCAACAAGCATTCGATTCCGCCGATGTTTACGCCCTTCACCGTGCGCGGCGTCACGCTGAAAAACCGCGTGATGGTGTCGCCGATGGCGCAATACTCGGCCGTCGACGGCATCCCCGGCGACTATCACCTGATGCACCTCGGCGCCCGCGCGATGGGCGGCGCCGCGCTGGTGATGACCGAGATGACCTGCGTGTCGCCCGAAGCGCGCATCACGCCGGGATGCCCGGGCATGTACACGGCCGAGCAACTGGCCGCGTGGAAACGCATCGTCGATCTGGTGCATCTGCAGTCGGACGCGAAAATCGGCATCCAGCTCGGCCACTCCGGCGCGAAAGGCTCGACGCGGGTCGCGTGGGAAGGCATCGATCAGCCGCTCGAAGAAGGCAACTGGCCGCTGCTTTCCGCGTCGCCGCAGCAGTATCTGCCCGGCATCAGCCAGCATTCGCGCGAAGCCACGCATGAAGAAATGCGCGAGGTCGAGCAGCAATTCGTCGACGCGACCCGCATGTCGATCGAAGCCGGTTTCGACTGGCTCGAACTGCACTGCGCGCACGGCTATTTCCTGTCGAGCTTCCTGTCGCCGCTGACCAATCAACGTACCGACGAATACGGCGGCTCGCTCGAAAACCGGCTGCGCTATCCGTTGCAGGTGTTCAACGCGATCCGCGCGGTATGGCCGCAGGACAAGCCGATTTCGGTGCGGATTTCCGCGCACGACTGGGTCGAAGGCGGCAACACGCCGGACGACGCGGTGAAGATCGCGCAGGCGTTCAAGGCGGCCGGCGCGGACCTGATCGACGTGTCGTCGGGTCAGGTCAGCAAGGCGGAAAAGCCCGTGTTCGGCCGCATGTTCCAGACCCCGTTCGCCGACCGCGTGCGCAACGAAGCCGGTATCGCGACGATCGCGGTCGGCGCGATTTCGGAAGCGGACCACGTGAACAGCATCATCGCGGCCGGCCGCGCGGACCTGTGCGCAATCGCTCGTCCACATCTCGCGAATCCGTCGTGGACGCTGAACGAAGCAGCGAAGATCGGCTATCTCGATGTCGCGTGGCCGAAGCCCTACACCGCCGCGAAGATGCAGCTCGAACGCAATCTGGAGCGCGAACGCGCACAGGCGCTCGCCAATGCCGGCCTGACGGCGCAACAACGCGCGCAACGCGCCGAAGGAACCGTGTGAATACTTCGGATACCTCTCTTTCCGCCCGGCACGCGGTCGTCACCGGCGGCGGCAGCGGCATCGGCGCGGCGATCGCGGAGGCGCTGCTGCGCGCCGGCGCGCGCGTCACGCTGATGGGTCGCAACGCTCAGCGTCTCGAAGCGCAGCGCGAACAATTCGCGGCGCTCGGTGAAGTCGCATGTATCAGCGTGGACGTCACGCAAGAAGACTCGGTTACGCAGGCGTTCGCAGCCGCGGGCGCGGTCGATATCCTCGTCAACAATGCGGGCCAGGCGCAGGCCGCGCCGTTCACGCACACCGACACCGCGTTGTGGCAACGGATGCTCGACGTGAACCTGACCGGCGTGTTCCTCGGCACGCGCGCGGTATTGCCCGGCATGCTGGAACGCGGTCATGGCCGCATCGTCAACGTCGCGAGCACGGCCGGGCAGATCGGCTATGCGTACGTCGCCGCGTATTGCGCGGCCAAGCACGGCGTGATCGGTCTGACCCGCTCGCTCGCACTCGAAACCGCGACGCGCGGCATCACGGTCAACTCGGTGTGCCCCGGCTACACCGAAACGGAACTGCTGCACGCGTCGCTCGAACAGATCACCAGCAAGACCTCGCGCACCGAACAACAGGCGCGCGAAACGCTATTGCGCTCGAATCCGCAACGCCGCTTCGTCAGTCCCGAGCAGGTCGCGAATACGGTGCTGTGGCTGTGCAGTCCCGGCGCCGAAGCGATCACCGGGCAATCCATTTCCATCTCGGGCGGAGAAGTGATGTGAGCAAATCGAACCCCATCCGTCAAAGCGCGGAGAACGTCGTGGACCTCGAAATGAGCACCGGCGCGGACAGCCACATGGGCCTGCGTTTATGGCTGCGCATGCTGACCACCACCAACCTCGTGCAGGCCGAGTTGCGCAAGCGGCTGCGCACCGAATTCGACACCACGCTGCCGCGTTTCGATCTGATGGCGCAGCTCGAACGGCATCCGGAAGGGCTGAAGATGACCGAGCTGTCGCGCCGCATGATGGTGACCGGCGGCAACGTGACCGGCATCACCGATCAACTGGAAAAAGAAGGGCTGGTTGCGCGCGACACCGATCCGAACGACCGCCGTTCGATCAGCGTGTGCCTGACCCCGGCCGGCCGCAGCGCATTCGACCGGATGGCGGTCGCGCATGAACAATGGGTCGTCGAAATGTTCGGCGGCCTGAGCCTCGACGAAAAAATGCACGCCCACCAGGACCTCGGCAAGCTCAAGCAGCATCTGCTCGACAGTCTGAAGGGCTGAATTCGTACTGCTACCCAGTTGCCTGGGACCGGAGGAATACATGACACGATCCAACGCCGACGCGCTGCTGGCCGGCAACCGCCTGACACTCGCCGGATACGACGCGAAACACTTCGGCTGGTCGGTGACCGGCAAGGTCGCGACGATCACGCTGAACCGCCCCGAGCGCAAGAACCCGCTGACTTTCGAATCGTATGCGGAGCTGCGCGACCTGTTTCGCGACCTCGCGTATGCGACCGACGTGAAAGCGGTGGTGCTGCACGGCGCGGGCGAGAACTTCTGTTCCGGCGGCGACGTGCACGACATCATCGCGCCGCTGATCGATCTGCTGATGCCCGAACTGCTGCTGTTCACGCGCATGACCGGCGACCTCGTGAAGGCGATGCGCCACTGCCCGCAGCCGATCATCGCGGCGGTCGACGGCATTTGCGCGGGCGCCGGCGCGATTCTCGCGATGTCATCCGATCTGCGTCTGGCCACCGCGCGCAGCAAGCTCGCGTTCCTGTTCACGCGCGTCGGCCTCGCCGGTTGCGACATGGGCGCGTGCGCGATGCTGCCGCGCATCATCGGCCAGGGTCGCGCGGCGGAACTGCTGTACACCGGCCGTTCGGCGAGCGGCGACGAAGGCCACGCGTGGGGCTTCTACAACCGTCTGTGCGAACCGGCCGCGCTGCTCGAAGAAGCGCAGAAGCTGGCCGCCGATCTCGCGTCCGGCCCGACCTTCGCGCACGGCATCACGAAGAAGATGCTGCACCAGGAATGGAGCATGAGCATCGACGAAGCGATCGAATCCGAAGCGCAGGCGCAGGCGATCTGCATGGGCACGCGCGATTTCGAGCGCGCGTACAACGCATTCGCGGCGAAGACCCGTCCGGTGTTCGAAGGAGACTGAGTTGAGCGCCGACCATCAGAACTCCCAACTGGATCCGCACAGCCCGCTCGCGTGGCCGTTTTTCGAGCCGCGTCATCGCGAGCTGGCCGCCGGCATCGACCAATGGTGCCGCGCGCATCTGAACCATGAAGACCATGCCGATACCGATGCGACCTGCCGCCGGCTGGTGCGCGAACTCGGCGCGGCGGGCTGGCTGAAATACGGCGTCGGCGGCGTCGCGTACGGCGGTCACGGCGACACGATCGACACCCGCGCGGTCTGTCTGCTGCGCGAAACACTCGCGCGCTACTCGGGCCTCGCCGATTTCGCGCTCGCGATGCAGGGGCTCGGCTCCGGCGCAATCTCGCTGGCCGGCACGCATGAACAGAAATCGCGCTATCTGCCGCACGTCGCGAGCGGGACGGCGATTGCCGCGTTCGCGCTGTCGGAGCCGCAGGCCGGTTCGGACGTCGCGGCGATGGCGCTCACGGCCCGCGAAGACGGCGACCACTATGTGCTCGACGGCGAGAAGACGTGGATTTCGAACGGCGGCATTGCCGACTTCTACGTGGTGTTCGCGCGCACCGGCGAGGCGCCGGGCGCGCGCGGGATCAGCGCGTTTATCGTCGATGCGGAGACGCCCGGCTTCGAAATAGCCGAGCGGATCGACGTGATCGCGCCGCATCCGCTCGCACGCTTGCGCTTCGCCGGCGCGCGCGTGCCGCGCAGCCAGCTGCTCGGCGCGCGCGGCGAAGGCTTCAAGATCGCAATGCGCACGCTCGATATTTTCCGCACGTCGGTCGCGGCAGCATCGCTCGGCTTTGCGCGTCATGCGATGGCCGAGGGGCTCGACCGCGCGGCGTCACGCAAGATGTTCGGCCAGACGCTCGGCGACTTTCAGTTGACCCAGGCAAAACTCGCGCAGATGGCGCTGACGATCGACAGCAGCGCGCTGCTCGTCTATCGCGCCGCGTGGCTGCGCGACCAGGGCGAAAACGTCACACGCGAAGCGGCGATGGCGAAGTGGCATGCGAGCGAAGGCGCGCAGCAGGTGATCGACGCGGCCGTGCAGCTCTACGGCGGAATGGGCGTGCAAAGCGGCAACGCGGTCGAAATGCTGTACCGCGAGATTCGCGCGCTGCGTATCTACGAAGGCGCGACCGAGGTGCAGCAGTTGATTATCGGCCGCGATCTGCTGAAGGCGCACGCCGCCGCGAACGGGGCCGCGCAATGAGCAAGACGTTCGAACGGCCGGTACGAATCCGCTTCTCGCACTGCGATCCGGCCGGCATCGTCTACTTCCCGCAGTACCTCGTGATGACCAATGTGCTCGTCGAAGACTGGTTCTACGAAGGACTGCGCATCGACTACGCGCGGATGATCGGCGAGCGCCGCACCGGCCTGCCGATCGTCAAGCTCGACTGCGACTTCTCGCGGCCGAGCCGGCTCGGCGAAACGATTGTGCTGACGCTCAGCGTGACGCGCATCGGCCGCAGTTCGATCGGCATTGAAATTCACGGCCATTGCGCCGGCGAAACGCGTTTTCGCGCGAAGCAGGTGCTGGTGTTCATGTCGTTCGAGACCGGCGAATCGATCGATATTCCCGGCGACATCGCGAGCGCGCTCGCGGCGTTCGCCCCGTCGTCCCCCTCCATCGAGGCGCATCGCTCATGAAAAAAGCTCTCCTTCCGGCCGGCTGGGTCAAACCGCGCGGCTATGCGAACGGCGTCGCGGCATCCGGCACGCAGGTGTTCATCGCCGGTCAGATCGGCTGGGACGAACAGGCGCAGTTCCATACCGACGACTTCGCCGCGCAGGCCACGCAAGCGCTGCAGAACCTGCTCGCGGTGCTGCGCGAAGCGGGCGGCAAGCCCGAGCATCTGGTGCGGCTCACGTGGTACGTGACCGACAAGCGCGAGTACCTCGCTGCGCTGAAGGATATCGGCCGCGCGTTTCGCGAACTGATCGGCGATTACGACATCGCGATGAGCGCGGTGCAGGTCGTCGCGCTGATGGAGGACCGCGCGAAGGTCGAGATCGAGGCGACCGCCGTGATTCCGGACTGAAAAGAAGCACTGAAGCTTGCACCGCAGTCGCGTTGAACGTTGTACTGAACATTTCAAGCATCGCATCGAGACACGACCCAAACCCATTCCAACCAACCCAGCGCTTTGCCGGCTCAACGCCCCGGGAGACCATGATGGAACCGTCAGCCCATGTCGATACCTTCGCGCGAGATAACCTTCCGCCGCAGGATCAATGGCCCGTCTTTCTGCTCGACAACCCGGATGTCGCGTACCCGCCGCGGCTGAACTGCGCGACCGAACTGCTGGAGCGGACCATCGACGCGGGCCATCGCGACCGGCCGGCGATCTGGTCCGACGTGGACGGCAAGCCGCAAGCAACCACGTACGGCGAACTGCTGGCGCTGGTCAATCGCAGCGCGCATGTGCTGGTCGACGAGATGGGGCTGCGGCCCGGTAACCGGGTGCTGCTGCGCGGACCGAACACGCTGCAGATGGCCGTCACGATGCTCGCGGCGCTGAAAGCCGGGTTGGTCGTCGTGCCGACGATGCCGCTGCTGCGCGCGAAGGAACTGAAGCAGATCATCGAGAAAGCGCAGATCGCCGCCGCGCTGTGCGACGCGCGTCTGTTGGGAGAACTCGAACGCTGCACGAATCCACAGGACGAGTTCTACTGCGCGCGGCTCACGCAAACGCGGCGCTTTCACGACGACTCCGCCGACTCTCTCGACACGCTCGCGGTCAACAAACCCGACCAGTTCGCCGCGTGCGATACCGCCGCCGACGACGTCTGCCTGATCGCGTTCACGAGCGGCACGACCGGCGCGCCGAAAGGCTGCATGCATTTCCATCGCGACGTGATCGCGATGTGCGATCTGTTTCCGCGTCATACGCTGAAGCCGTCGTCGAGCGATATTTTTTGCGGCACGCCGCCGCTCGCGTTTACGTTCGGGCTCGGCGGACTGTTGTGTTTTCCGCTGCGGGTCGGCGCGTCGACAGTGCTGATCGAAAAGCTTTCGCCGAAAACGCTGCTCGAAACGATCGCGCGTTTTCATGCGACGGTCGTGTTCACCGCGCCGACGTTTTATCGGCAGATGGCGCCGCTGGTCGCGCAGCACGACGTGAGCTCGCTGCACAAAAGCGTATCGGCCGGCGAGGCGCTGCCCGATTCGACCCGGCGACTATGGCGCGATGCGACCGGCATCGACATGATCGACGGGATCGGCGGCACCGAGCTGATCCACATTTTTATTTCATCGCAGGGCGCGGAGATTCGGCCGAACGCGATCGGCCGCGCGGTGCCCGGCTATGTGGTGCAAGCGGTCGACGACGACATGCGGCCGGTGCCGCCCGGCACGATCGGCAAGCTCGCGGTGCGCGGCCCGACCGGCTGCCGCTATCTGGCCGACGATAGGCAACAGCGCTTCGTGCGCGACGGCTGGAATCTGCCGGGGGATTCGGTCTATCTCGACGCAGACGGCTACGTGTTCTATCAGGCGCGCGCCGACGACATGATCGTCTCGGCCGGCTACAACATCTCGGGCCCCGAAGTGGAGAGCGTGCTGCTGCAACACGAGGCGGTCGCGGAATGCGGGGTGATCGGCGTGGCCGACGAAACCCGCGGCCAGATCGTGCGGGCCTTCGTGGTGGTCAATCCCGGCTATACCGCCGACGATAAACTGGTCGCGCAACTTCAGGATTTCGTTAAGAATAACGTCGCGCCTTATAAATATCCGCGCGTCATCACCTTCGTCGGGGCGCTGCCGCGCACCGAGACCGGCAAGCTGAAACGGTTCGAGTTGCGGATGATGGCGTGAGCGTAAGCGCCAATGCGCTTACCCGGATCGACCGCAATCCGTATATGGGAGACAACTGCATGGCCGGCTCTTTCATCGAAATCACCGCCGAGGACGGCGGCCATTTCAACGCTTACGTCGCGCGCCCCGAGCAAGGCTCCGGCCCCGGGATCGTGCTGCTGCAGGAAATCTTCGGCGTCAACGAGTCCATGAAGGCGACCGCCGACCGCTATGCCGAAGAAGGCTACGTGGTGCTGGTGCCCGACCTGTTCTGGCGCATCAAGCCGGGGATCGATCTCGGCTACGGCGACGCCGACATGCAGCAGGCGCTCGGCTATCTGAACCAGTTCGACGCCGATCTCGCGGTCAACGACATCGCCTCAACCATCGCAACGCTGCGCGCGCTGCCCGAACACGCGGGCAAGGTCGGCACGGTCGGCTTTTGCCTCGGCGGCAAGCTCGCGTTTCTGGCCGCCGCGCGCACCGACGTCGATTGCGCGGTCAGCTACTACGGCGTCGGCCTCGAAGACCTGCTCGACGACGTGCGCTCGATCTGCTGCCCGATGGTGTTCCACTTCGCCGCAAACGATGCGCACTGCCCGCCCGAAACGCGCGAGCGGATCAGCGCCGCGTTGCGCACGCGCCCGCAGATCGAGCAGTACGTGTACCCCGATTGCGATCACGCGTTCGCCGCGCCGCAGCGCCCGCAATACAACAAGCCCGCCGCGATGATGGCGTACTCGCGCACGCTCGCGCTGCTGCGCAAGGTACTCGGCCCGGTCTACGATCTGAACGAGCTGTGGGAAGCGCACTGCTATCACGAGTTCGCGACGCGCGACGTCGAAGCGGTCATGCCGACGATGGTCGCCGAGCCCTACGTGAACCACGTGCCGACGATGACGGGCGGCGTCGGCCACGACCGCCTCAAGCGCTTCTACACGCATCACTTCGTCAACTCGAATCCACCCGATACGAAGCTGATTCCGATCTCGCGCACGATCGGCTCGGATCGCGTGGTCGACGAATTCATTTTCAGCTGCACGCATAGCTGCGCGATCGACTGGCTGCTGCCGGGTGTCGCGCCGACCGGCAAGTACTTCGAAGTACCGATGCTCGCGGTGGTGTGCTTCCGCGGCGACAAGCTCTATAACGAGCACATCTATTGGGATCAGGCGTCGGTGCTGGTGCAGGTCGGGCTGCTCGATCCGAAGGGGCTGCCGGTCGCCGGCATCGAAAGCGCGCGCAAGCTGCTCGACGAAACCTTGCCGTCGAATACGCTGATGGGTAGTCAATCGAAGGTCTGAGCACGAGGGCGGCGAGCTCAAGCGAGCGTCAAAGACTAGAGCCCCGCCTCGGCGCAAGCTCACTATGATGTGAGGCTTCATCCGCCAACCACCGCCGCCCTATGCTCACTGTCCATCATCTGAACAACTCCCGCTCGCAGCGCGTGCTGTGGCTGCTCGAAGAACTTGGCATCCCTTACGAGATCAAGCGCTACGAGCGCGACCCGAAAACGATGCTCGCACCGCCCGAGTTGCGCGCGGTGCATCCGCTCGGCAAGTCGCCCGTCATTACCGACGATGGGCAAACGATCGCCGAGTCCGGTGCGATCGTCGAATACCTGATCGATAAATACGGCGCCGGACGGTTCGCGCCGCCGCCGGGCACGCCGGAGCGGCTGCGTTACACATACTGGCTGCATTACGCGGAAGGCTCGGCGATGCCGCCGCTGCTGCTGAAGCTGGTCGCGCAGCGCATCGCCGGCGCGCCGATGCCGTTCTTCGCGAAGCCGATCGCGCGCAAGATCGCCGCGACGCTGCAAGCGAGTTTCGTCGATCCGCAATTGCGGCTGCATCTCGGCTATATCGACAAGGAACTCGGCAAGACCGGCTGGTTCGCCGGCAACGACTTCAGCGCGGCCGACGTGCAGATGAGCTTTCCGCTCGAAGCCGCGAGCGCGCGCGGCGGCGTGGCCGAAAAATTGCCCGCGATTGCCGCGTTTTTGCAGCGCATTCACGCGCGGCCCGCGTATCAGCGCGCGCTGGAGCGCGGCGGCAAGTACGAGATTCTTGGCGGCGATTGAGCGGGTTCGAGTCGGCCTCATTTGGCAAAGGCACGCGCTGCATCGCGGCGCGCGCCGCCGGACCGGATTTCGTGGTTGGCCGACCCATAGCCCGGTGCTAGACTCGAAAACCGATCGTCGTCGGCCCGGCCCCGAATCCGTCCATTTCACCTCGTTCCTTCGATTCCGGCCGCTTCCGCCCGACGCGTCGCGGCACAGGAGCGCCCCGCATGACTCATTCCCTGCATGGCAAACAACGCTGGCTCGCACTGATCGTGCTGTGCCTGGGTGTGCTGATGATCGTGCTCGACACGACGATCGTCAACGTCGCATTGCCGTCGATCGCCGCCGATCTGCACTTCAGCGAAACCTCGCTCGTGTGGGTCGTCAATGCGTACATGCTGACGTTCGGCGGCTGCCTGCTGCTCGGCGGACGCCTCGGCGATCTGTATGGGCACCGGCGGCTGTTTCTCGGCGGCATCACGCTGTTTACGCTCGCGTCGCTCGCCTGCGGGCTCGCGAACTCGCAGCTTCTGCTGATCGCCGCGCGCGCGGTGCAGGGGCTCGGCGGCGCGATCGTGTCAGCGGTGTCGCTGTCGCTGATCATGAATCTGTTCACCGAATCCGGCGAGCGCGCGAAAGCGATGGGCGTGTACGGCTTCGTCTGCGCGGGCGGCGGCAGTATCGGCGTGCTGCTCGGCGGACTGCTGACCAACCTGCTCAGCTGGCATTGGATCTTCCTCGTCAATCTGCCGATCGGCATCGCGGTCTACGCGCTGTGCGTCGCGCTGCTGCCGGCCGCGCGCGGACACGCGCACGGCGAACGGCTCGACGTGGCCGGCGCGGTCAGCATCACCGCGTCGCTGATGCTCGCGGTCTATGCGGTCGTCAACGGCAACGAGGTGGGCTGGACCTCGCTGCAGACACTGGGGCTGCTCGGCGTCGCACTGCTATTGCTCGCGGTATTCCTGTTGCTCGAAGCACGCGTCGAACATCCGTTGATGCCGTTGGGCTTGCTGCGGCTGCGCAACGTCGCGACCGCGAACGTGGTCGGCGTGCTGTGGGCGGCCGCGATGTTCGCGTGGTTTTTCATCTCGGCGCTGTATCTGCAACGCGTGCTCGGTTATCGGCCGTTGCAGGTCGGCCTCGCGTTTTTGCCCGCGAATCTGATCATGGCGTTCTTTTCGTTGGGCCTGTCGGCGCGTGTGGTGATGCGCTTCGGGCTGCGCCGGCCGCTCTCGGCCGGCTTGCTGCTCGCGGCGGCCGGGCTCGCGCTGTTCGCGCGGGCGCCGGTGGACGGCAGCTTCGTCGTGGATGTGTTGCCCGGCATGGTGCTGCTCGGCATCGGCGCGGGTGTCGCGTTCAACCCACTGCTACTCGCCGCGATGAGCGACGTCGATCCGGCCGATTCGGGGCTCGCGTCGGGGATCGTGAATACGTCGTTCATGATGGGCGGCGCGCTCGGGCTGGCGGTGCTCGCAAGTCTCGCGGCCGCGCGCAGCGAAGCGATGACTGCTTCGGCGGACGCGACCGTCGCGCTCAATAGCGGCTATCACGTCGCGTTTCTGGTCGGGGCGATCTTTGCGGCGGTGGCGGGCGTGTTCGGTGGATTGATGTTGCGGCCCGGGTTGGCGAGCGGTCCGCCAGCGCAAGCCGGCGATGGTATCGATGCGCCGGCGGCCGAATCGTCGCGCGATACCCAGGCGGCAGCGGAAAACGGCTGAGCCCGGGTTGCGCGGCAATGGACCGCCGCGCAGACACGCCTCGCGAAACCGGCATGCAATCGCGGCCATTGCCCGCCGGTTTATTTCCTTCCGTTAAGGCCGCCCCTCGTCCGGAATATCCGCCGCCTTGCTGAGTTCCGCCATCAGAATCCGCGCGATCTCGTTCGCGGGCGAGCGGCCATCCGGCGCCGCGGCCGTCGCGGCCCATGTAACGATCGTCGTTTTGGTCGCCGGATCGTAGCCCATGAACGTATTGAAGCCGGGTATTTCGCCCGTGTGTCCGTAGAACGTGCCGAATCGGGCAAGGCCCAGGCAGTAACTCGCGGCATTCGGATTCGACGGATCCACCGACTGGCAACTCGCGAGCCGTTGCGCCTGTAAATCAGCGTTCAGATAGCCGCCGCCCACCATCCGCTGCACGTAGGCCGCCAGTTCTTTCGCGGTCGAAATGCCCGAGCCGGCGGTCCACGCCCACGACGTATTCGCGGACGTCACATCGGCCGGTTGCAGCGTGCCGTTCTTCGCGGCGGCCTGACGCGCGGGAGACAGCTCGTCGCTATCGATCGTCTCGACATTGGTGCCCCACTGGTAGCCGTGCGGCGCCGGCGCGGGCAGCGACGTATCGTTCTGCGGCGGCAGGAACGTTTCGGTCAAACCGAGCGGCGTGAAAAGACGCGCTTTGATCGCGTCGGCCGCACTCATCCCGGTTAGCTGTTCGATGATCAGCCCGAGCAATACCGTGTTCGTGTTCGAGTAGCGGAAATCGGCGCCAGGCGCGAAATACACCGGTTGACTGAAGCCGATGTCGAGCAATTCGTTCGTGGTCCACACTTTGTTCGGCTGCGCGTCGAGCGTCTGATTGAACGCGAGGTTGGTCGAATAGTTGTAGAGACCGCTGCGCATTTCCAGCAACTGCGCGATCGTGATCTGGTCGCCATTCGGTACGTTCGCCACGTATTTGCTGACCGGGTCGGTCAGCGCCAGCTTGCCTTCCTGCACCAGTTGCAGGATTACCGTGCCGGTCCAGGTTTTCGTCACACTGCCGACACGGAAATGCGCGTTGACCGGAATCGGCGTATTCGTGCCTCTCTGCGCGGTTCCGAACGATTCGAGCCACTCGCCTTGCGGCGATTGCACGTACACGACTGCGCCGGAAGTCAAAGTATCGGCGAGCATCGCGTTGATCTGCGGGCGCGCCTCCGTCGCATAGGCCGGCTCGTTCGACGTGAGGTTGTCGCCCCCGCAAGCGGCAACCGTTACGGCGATTCCCGCGGCCAACGCGAGCCCATACGTTCGAGCGGAGATACCACGTGCTATGAACAGAACAAAGCGGGAAGTTGCCATTGCGTTGCGCTCCCTGATCGTGGGATTAACGTCTTGATGACATGTGCCGGTGCTCCGAACCGCATCGAACAACTATAGGACGGGAATCGCGCATCTGGGGTGCGCTTCACCTCAATAGGTCACGGCTTGATCGCACTTTGGCATGTTCCGATGCCGAAATCCACAACTCGCTGAAGGGGCGCCCCGTCACCGGCTAGTAACAGGATTGCCTGCGTCCTGACCCGAGGTTTTTGTATTCCGTGGATATCCGCTGAATGAAACGGATAGCCCGCATTGTTTTGTCGCCGAACACTGGAGCCACTCAAGCACAACGAAACAGAGAGGCTCTCATGAAAGGACGATACATAGAAATTCCGGCACCGGACGGCCGCGCGTTCCGTGCCTACCTGGCGACGCCGGCGAGCGGCACCGGCCCCGGCATCGTGTTGTGCCAGGAAATCTTCGGCGTCAACCAGACCATTCGGGACGTCGCCGACTATTACGCGGAGGAAGGCTATACGGTACTGGCGCCCGACCTGTACTGGCGCGTCGAAACGGGTATCGAACTCGGTTATACGGAAGCCGATTTCGCGCGTGCGTTCGAACTGTATCGTCAGTACGACGAAAACAAAGGCGTCGCCGATATCGCCTCGACACTCGACGTGCTGCGCGAATTGCCCGAGTGCGACGGCGAGACCGGCGTGCTGGGCTTCTGCCTCGGCGGCAAACTCGCTTATCTGGCGGCCTGCCGTCTGCCCGTTGCTTGCGCGGTCAGCTACTACGGCGTGGGCATCGAGCGGGCGCTCGACGAAGCCGCTGGAATCAAAGGGCGGCTGGTGCTGAACCTCGCCGCGCTCGATCGCTTCTGCCCGCCCGAAGCGCAGCAGCAGATCGCGACCGCGCTCGCGGGCAACGACCACATCGAGGTCCACGTCTACCCAGGCGTCGATCACGCGTTCGCTCGCAGCGGCGGCGAGCATTACGACAAACCCGCGGCGATGATCGCGCATGAGCGCGCGGTCGCCGCCTTTCGCCGGTCGATGGGCCCGCACTACGACCTGTCGGCGCTATGGGACCAGCACCTCGCCCACGAATTCGCGACCCGCGACGTCGACGCGACGATGGCCACGATGGTGGCCGAGCCCTACGTGAACCACATCCCGACATTGACGGGCGGTGTCGGCTATACGGAGTTAAAGCGCTTCTACCGCCACCATTTCGTGCACGCGAATCCGCCCGATACCGCCATTACGCCGATTTCCCGCACGATCGGCGCGACGCAGATCGTCGACGAAATGCTGTTCTGCTTCACCCATAGCACCGAGATCGACTGGATGCTGCCCGGCGTCGCGCCGACCGGCAAGCGCGTCGAAATTCCGCTGCTCGCAGTCGTGAAGTTCCGCGGCAACAAGCTCTATCACGAGCACATCTACTGGGACCAGGCCAGCGTGCTGGTGCAGATCGGCCTGCTCGATCCGCGCGGGCTGCCGACCACCGGTGTCGATACAGCACGCAAGCTGCTCGACGAAACCGTGCCGTCGAACACGCTGATGACGCGCTGGCGGGACAGCGTCGCCGTCAACGACGCGCGCTGACCTCAACCACACACCCCACACCAACTAACAAACGGAGACGCAATCATGACCTCACTCGCAGGCAAGACCGCGCTCGTGACCGGCGGCGCCACGCTGATCGGCGCGGCGGTCGCCAAAGATCTGGCCGCCGCCGGCGCCCGTGTCGCCGTACTCGATATCGACGCGCGCAACGGCGCCCAGGTGGCCGAAGCACTCGGCCCCAACGGTCTCTTCATCGAAACCGACATCACCAGCGACAGCGCGCTGGAGCAGGCGGTCGCCAACGTCGCCGCCACGTTCGGCGGCATCGACATCCTCGTCAACCTGGCGTGCAGCTACGTGGACAACGGCATCCAGGCGAGCCGCAACGACTGGCTCGCGGCGATGAACGTGAACGTGATCTCGGCGGTGGTGCTCGCGAAGCTCGTGCATCCGTACATGGTCGAACGCGGCGGCGGTTCGATCGTGAACTTCAGCTCGATCTCGGCCGGCTGCGCGCAGACCGGACGCTGGCTTTACCCGACGTCGAAAGCCGCGCTCAAGGCCCTCACCCGCAGCATGGCAATGGACCTCGCGCCGGACGGCATCCGCGTGAATTCGGTCTCGCCCGGCTGGACGTGGTCGCGCGTGATGGACGAACTCACGCATGGCGATCGCGCGAAAACCGATCGCGTGGCCGCGCCGTTTCATCTGCTTGGACGCGTCGGCAATCCGGAGGAAGTCGCGCACGTCGTCACGTTCCTGTGCAGCGCTGCCGCGAGCTTCGTGACGGGCGCCGATTACGCGGTGGACGGCGGCTATTCGGCCATGGGCCCCGAGCAGGCGAGCCCGGCCATTCCGCGGCTGGCCGAATAAATCCAACGCGCGGCTTTTGCGACCGCGCTTTCAACCGTTATTCACATCGAGGTATCCATCATGAGAAAAGTCGCCATCGTCGGCGCAGGCCAGTCGGGCCTGCAACTCGCTCTCGCACTGCTCGAACGCGATTACGAGGTCACGCTCGCCACCAATCGCGATGCGCAGCAAATCCGCACCGGCAAGGTCATGTCGAGTCAGTGCATGTTCAATACGTCGCTGCAGATCGAGCGCGACCTCGGGCTGAACTGGTGGGACGATCAGTGCCCGCCGGTCGAAGGCATCGGTCTCGCGATTCCGCACCCGGAGGTGCCCGGTACGAAGCTGATCGACTGGTCTGCACCCCTGACTAACCATGCGCAGTCGGTCGACCAGCGCGTCAAGATGTCGGCCTGGCTCGAAGCCGTGGAACAGCGCGGCGCCCACGTACGGATCTGCGATGTCGGCGTGCCCGAAATGGAAGAACTCGCCCGAACTCATGATCTCGTGCTGCTGGCCGCGGGCAAAGGCGAGATCGTCAATCTGCTGGGCCGCAATCCGCAACGCAGCCCGTTCGACAAGCCGCAGCGTGCGCTGGCGCTGACCTACGTGAAGGGCATGGCGCCTTCCGCGCCGTACTCGCGTGTGCGCTTCAATCTGATTCCGGGCGTCGGCGAATATTTCGTGTTTCCCGCGCTGACCACGACCGGCCCGTGCGAAATCATGGTGTTCGAAGGCATTCCCGGCGGCCCGTTCGATTGCTGGGGCGACGTGAAGACGCCGGAACAGCATCTCGCGACGAGCCTCGCATTGCTTCGCAAGTATCTTCCCTGGGAAGCGGAACGCTGCGCGAACGTCGAGCTGACCGATCCGAACGGCGTGCTGTCCGGCCGTTTCGCGCCCACCGTACGCAATCCTTACTTCCGGCTGCCGTCCGGCAAGACCGTGTTCGGGATGGCCGATGCGATCGTCGTCAACGATCCGATCACGGGCCAGGGGTCGAACAATGCCGCGAAGTGCACGAAGGTCTATCTCGACGCGATTCTCGAACGCAGCGGCGCCGCGTTCAGCGAAGACTGGATGCAGCAGACCTTCGAGCGCTACTGGTCGTATGCGCAAGCGGTCGTCATGTGGACCAACTCGCTGCTCACGCCGCCCCCGCCGCACATTCTCGAACTGCTCGGCGCGGCCGGCCAGTTTCCGTCGCTGGCCTCGCTGATTGCCAACGGTTTCGACGACCCGCGCACGTTCTCGCCCTGGTGGTTCGATCCCGCCGCGTGCGCGGCCGTGATCGGCGAACACGCGGCGCGCGCCGCGCAGGCCGCCTGACGCATCCACAACGACCAAGGAGAAAGCTCATGTCCCAAGCCCTGGAAGCCCCGACCGCGACCCCGCCCGCCGCCGCCAATCCGGATGATCTGGCCAATGCGCTGCGACAGCTGCGCAACGCATTCGGCCAGTATCCGACCGGCGTGACCGTCATCACCGCCGCCGCGCGCGACGGCCGCAAGATCGGACTGACCGCGAACTCGTTTGCATCGCTGTCGCTCGATCCGCCTCTCGTGCTGTGGAGTATCGGCAAGAACTCGCCCAGTTGCGTGGACTTCGTCGATGCCGGGCATTTCGCGATCAACGTGCTGGCCGAACATCAGATCGAACTGTCGCGCCGCTTTGCGAAGCCGTCGCCGGACAAATATGCCGGCGTCGCCTGCCGCGAAAGCCTCGGCGGCGCGATGGTGCTCGACGGCTGCAGCGCGCACTTCGTGTGCCGCAATCTCGCGCAGCACGAAGGCGGCGATCACCTGATCTTCGTCGGCCAGATCGAGCATTTCGAAGCGGGCGGACACGCGCCGCTGGTTTTCCATCTCGGGCAGTACGGCGCGGTGGCCGATCATCCGGCCCTTGCCTGAAGCCGATACTTCGCAGCCCTTATAACAACACAGGAGACCCTATGAAACGACGCGCTTCCCGCGTGCTGCTCGCCTGTCTCGCGGCGTTCGGATTGACCTGCCATACCGCGGCGTCGGCCAGCGATCTGCCGAACCTGAACCTCGGCTTCACGAGCTTTCTCGACGGCGCGCCGCCCGCCGGTCCGGGCTGGTATGGCACGCAGTATCTCGAGTACTACACGGCCGGGCGCATCAACGACAATGCCGGTAACAAGGTCGCGTTGCCGAAGCAGAACATCGATGTTTTCGCGGGCCTGACGCAACTGGTTTATCAATCGCCGTTCAAGATCGGGGGCGCGCATCCGAGACTCGACGTGATTCTGCCGTGGGTCGCGTCGGCGCATACCGACGACGGCCTCGGCAATGTCGCGCTGAACTCGCGCACCGGCTTCGGCGATATCCTGATCGGACCGTTCATCCAGTTCGATCCGGTGATGGGCCCGGACGGTCCCCGTTTCGTGCATCGTTTCGAATTCCAGATCATTGCGCCGACCGGCGCGTATGACCCCAGCAAAGCGATCAATCCGGGCAGCGGTTTCTGGTCGATCGATCCGTACTGGGCCGCAACACTGTGGATCAATTCGAAATGGACGGTGTCCTGGCGGCTCCACTATCTGTGGAACGCCAGCAACAATCGCCCGTATCAGGGGCTCGGCGCGGACGCGAGTTCATCGCAGGCCGGCCAGGCGCTGCACGCGAATCTCGCGACCGAATACGAGGTGATGCCGGGCTTGCGGATCGGTTTGAATGGCTACTGGCTGCGTCAGATTTCGGATCTGAAGGTCAATGGACAAAGCGTGCCCGGCCAGCGCGAAGCAGTCTGGGCGATCGGGCCGGGCGCGATGTACAGCTTCTCCCAGCACGATCACCTGATGTTCAACGCGTATTTCGAGGCGGATGCGCGCAACCGGCCGGAAGGTACGCGGGTGATTCTGCGCTACGTGCACCATTTCAACTGACCGGCCCCGCTCGGTACCCGCCCACGCCAGCGGCTATCCGGGAACTACGGTCGCTGTCCGATAACTCCAGATACTTGCTGCCACGCCGCGATCAAGCCGGGTATATGCCGATGCGAACCGGATAGCGCTTTTTTAGGATGTGGTGAAATGGTCGAGATCCGGTTGTTCCCGTCGCCTGCCCGGATACGGCGACACCGGCATCGAAGCGTTGCATGTCATGCGCGGTGAAACCCGCGCGTAAGCCTGGACCTGGAGAATCATCTTGGTGGAGCATCGGTCGAACAGCGGTGGGGACGCGAACAGGCTCGCAACAGCGCCCTGCTTCAACCGCGACAACCTGTTGATGCAGTCGACCGACCTGGAAGAAGTGCGGGCAATCGTCGGGAGAATCTTCAGGCCGCACGGACTTTCGGTGGTGACGGGCCACCACGGTCTGCTCGGACGCATGCATCACGCGCGGCTCGGCGACGTGTCGTTGAATCTGCTCGATTACGGCAGCGAAGTCGTGATCGATCCGGGGAGGCTGGAAAACTTTTTTCTGCTGCAGGTCCCGCTTCAGGGCAGCGCGGAAATCGAATGCGGCAACCGGCGCTTCGTTTCCAGTCCGCAGACAGCTTCGCTGGTTTCGCCATCTTTGCCGCTACGGATGCGCTGGGGCGACGCGTGCCCGCAGGTGATTCTGCGGGTCGAGCGCGGCGCGCTGGAGCAACATTGCGAACGGCATCTCGGCGACGCTTTTAGCCGCCCGGTGGAGTTCGAACCGGAGTTGCAACTGGCCTCGCCCGGCGGTGCTTACCTGATGCAACTGCTGCCGCTATTGGCGGACGCGATGAGCATGCGCGATCACCCGTTGACGAATCCGCTCGCCTTCAGTCAGTTCGAATCGACGTTGATCAATGCGCTGATCTACGGCCAGCCCAATACCGCCCGCGACGGCATACGCCGTCCGGCCGGCACGCTCGCACCGTTTTTCGTGCGCCGGGTCGAGGAGTTCATACGCGCGAACGTGCATGAACCGCTGACGATCGAACAGATCGCGGAACATGCGGGCGTGAGCGCGAGCAGCTTGTTCGCGGGCTTTAAAAACTACTACGGGATGAGCCCGATGAACTACGTACGCCAATTGCGACTCGAGCGCGTACGGGAAGAGTTGCTCGACCTGCAAGGGTCCGGCAATGCGTCGATCACGGAAATCGCAACGCGGTGGGGCTTCGCTCATCTCGGGCGCTTTTCGATCGAGTATAAAAAGCACTTCGGGGAATCGCCGTCGGATTGTTTGCGGCGGCGGAAAGGGTCGGTCTGAATTTTCTTCAGCGTATTTCCGCATCACCTCTTCGCACAGCGTCCGGCTCGATCCGAAGCGCGGGGAGAACTTCCTGCTGCGGACCGGCAAGCGGCGCCGCCGCGCTCAAAGACGGCATACCCGCGCAGTTTCCAGGCGCCGCTAAGCCAGCCCGCCGCCGGGTACGATTGAGCTTCGCGATCCCGATGCAACTCCACACGAGCCACAACACCTGACTGATTGCGGCGGCCAGATTGAAGTGAATGATCAGCGAATAGAGCAAGCAACAAGGGCCCAGCAGGTTGAGGATCAGATATCCCCGGTCCTCGCGTTGCAGGAAACCGAGTTGCATGCCGGCGTAGGCAATCTGATAGCAGATGACACCGAAAATCCCAATCAAATCGGCGGTATTCATTTTTGTTGTCGAGCGGGGGTGAAAGGGACGATCGCGTATCGAGCCGGCAATCAAACCGACAGTAGCCGGTCTTCGAACGGGTAACGGGTCAGCACTTCGTGTCCGGTCTGCGTGATCAACACCTGCTCCTCGAGCTTCACGCCGGGACCGCCTTCGGTTCGACCGACGTAACTCTCGACGCACAACACCATGCCCGGTTCGATCACACCGTCATAGCCCCACGTCTGCCACGATTCCGGAAAGTAGATATAAGGCGCCTCGTCGCACAGTCCCACGCCGTGATAAAGGCACGAGTAGTGACGAAACTGCTCCGGCGCATAGCGCATCGCCTGGTGCGCGAGGTCGTAATGCGTGAGCCCCGGACGCAGCAGCGCGATATTGTGCTGAACCTGTGCGTATGCGCGCTGGTAGATGTCCCGCTGCGCCGGCGCCGGCGCGTCGCCGCCACATAGCCAGGTACGCGATGTATCGACACAGATCCCATAGCTGCCGACCAGATCGGTATCGAACGCGACCAGATCGCCGTTTTCGATCACCCGGCTGCTGCACTCCTGGTACCACGGATTGCAGCGCGGACCGGACGCGAGCAGCCGCGTTTCGATCCACTCGCCGCCGCGCGCAATGTTCTCCGCATGCAGATAACTCCACAGACGCTGTTCGGTGACGCCCGGTTGCAGATGACGATGCATCACCTCCATACCCCGTTCGCACGCATGAATCGCGCAGCGCATCGCACGAATTTCGTCTTCGCATTTAATGCGCCGCGCCTCTTCCATCAGCGCTTCGCCGTTGTGAATGCCGATGCCGAGCCGCTCCAGCGCTACCACGCCTTCCGGGTTGCAGTGGTCGATCGCGAGGCGCCGGTTGCCGCCCCCGTGTTCGCTCACGACGGCTGCGATCTCAGCGGCCCAGCGCTGCACGTGTTCGGCCACGCGATCGCCCGCGCAGAAATGAAACCACGGCACACACGGACGGATTTCGTCGACGGATTCGGTGTGATCGCTGAGGAAATCGCAATGGTCGAACTCCCAGAGAATCACCGGGCCGTCAGCCGGCACGAACGCGTAGCGGCATGCGTTGTGAAGGGCCCAGACCTGCATGTTGCTGCTGTCGGTCGCATAGCGGATGTTCACCGGGTCGTACAGGAGTACGCCCGCGTAGTCGTTCCTCACCAGTTGTTCGCGCACTCGAGCAAGCCGATAGCGCCGCAGCGCCGGCAGGTCGGGGGTCGTCAGTCCGGCCGCCGCCCATTCGTCGAGCGTCTGCCGGTCCGGGCCGAGCGCCAGCATATTCAGCGCGCCGGCCTGCCCGGCGCTCACGCGTTCATGACCGGGCGCCGGCCCGATCTTGCGGGCAGGACCGGTCGCACCGGACGGCACGGCGACCGGCGAAGAGAGGCTGCTCATTGATCTGTGATCCTGATTAAATTAGATCGGGATGGGAGTCGAATCCATGAAGCGGGCTTTACCGCCAATGCGGCGCCGCGCAGGAAAGCGCGCGGCACCGCCCGCGCGCAGTCAGCGCGCGGATTTCAACTCGCCGGACGGGACCAGCGATTCGCTTTTGCGGTGCGGCGCCGACGCCTCGCTCAGCAGCTTGCCGCGCGTTTCCGGCGCCAGTGCGTAAGACACGATCCCGCCGAACAGACTGATGCCGGCCGCGATCAGCATCGCGGTACTCACGCCGAAGGAACCGATCACGACCGGCAGCAGGAAAGTACCCGCGGCCGCGCCGACCCGCGAGAACGCGGTCGCGAAACCGACACCCATACCGCGAATTTCAGTCGGGAACACCTCGCCCGGGTAGACGCCGCACAGCGTCGTCGACATTGCATTGACCAGCGAGAACGTGAAGAAGCACACGAGGATGATGGTCGGCGACGCATGGGCGAAGAGCGCGACGCACATCAGCGCGAGCGCCGAGATGAAGAACGGCGGAATGCCCAGCTTGCGGCGGCCGACCCGTTCGATCAGCACGACCGCCAGCACCGTGCCGAGTACCGCGACGCCATTGAGCGCCAGCCCACCCGTCAGCCCCTCCTTGAGCCCGAGTTTTTGCAGCACGACCGGAGCGAACGCGCCGATCGCGAAGTACGGCGTCACGTTGCAGACCCAGAACACCGACACGAAGATGGTGTTGCGGATGTACTCGGGCGAGAACAGCCGCGCGAATCCCTGCTTGCCCGCCACACCTTGCGCATGCAGGTCGAGCTGTTCGTCGTGCGACATATGCTCGGCGGCCAGTGCCTTCGCTTCGTCGCGGCGGCCTTTGCTCATCAGCCAGCGCGGCGACTCCGGCGTACCGAGGCGCATCAGGAACACGATCACCGTCGGGACCGTGCTCAGGCCCAGAATCACGTGCCATCCGGCGCTGGACGATTCCGTCAGCGCCCAGCCGATCGCGTAGGAAATCAGGTAGCCGACGTACCAGGCCACTTCGAGAACCGCGAGCAATTTGCCGCGCAGCCGTGCCGGTGCAAATTCCGCGAGCAGCGGCCAACCGATCGAGTAGTCGGCGCCGATCGCGATCCCCATCAGAATCCGGACCACGAACAACTGCCACGCTTCGGTCACGAAGAACTGCGCGATCGACCCGACCAGGAAGATCGCCAGGTCGACCGTGAACATCGGCTTGCGGCCGACCTTGTCGGCGAGCCAGCCGCCGAGCGGACCGCCGATAAAAATGCCCACCAACGCGGAAGCGCCGATCAAGCCCTGCCACGCGAGCGACAGTTGCAGGTCGTGAGTGATCGCCGGCATCACGATGCCGATGCTGCCGAGGATAAAGCCGTCGATAAACATGCCGCCGGAAATCAGAACCGTCAGCTTCGCGAGGAACCCGCGCTGTTTGCGCGAAAGCGCTCCGGCGGGAGCGCCGGATAGGGACGCGGAATGGGGAAATGCCTTGGGCACGATGATGTCTCCTTGTGTATTTAGTGGGACGAAAGGCCGCCCGTTACCGGGTTGTCGAAGCCTTGACCTGCATCAACCACAAGGACAGTTTGTGGAAATCAATAAGCGCGGACAAACGATATTTCGTGCGCGCATTCATCAATTTTTATCATAGACAAAGCAGACGAACGCACGAGGTCCCGGCATCCGCGACGATACCTATGAAGATGGGCGGCAAGTAAGCGGGCCGCCGCGAACCTTGCAGAAGCGCTTATTTGAGCGAGAGAAGCCAGTCCCTGAAGCTGCCGACGCTCTTGCGCCGCTCATGAGGACCGGACGGTTCGAGCACCAGAAACTGTCCCTCGGTTTGCAGCGTTTCCGGCACCGGACGAACCAGCGTACCGTTCTTCAGATATGGATCGATCAGATTGCTCCAGCCGAGCGCGACGCCTTGCCCACTCAGCGCGGCCTGAATAACCATCGAATAGTTATTGAGGTTGATCTTGTTGCGCGGCGTGACCGGCGCGACGCCGATGCGGCGGAACCATTCGCTCCACGTGACCCAGTCGCGCTCCGAATCGTCGAGCCACAGCCACGTGCAGCAGGCGAGATCTTCCGCGCGGCTCAGCCCGTTATGGCGCGCGAGATACGCGGGGCTGCAAACCGGAAAGATCTCCTCGTTGCAGATCGGCGTGTACTTGATGTGCTCGGGCGGACTTTTGCAGTAGTACACCGCGAGGTCGCATTCGAGTTTGCGGTAGTCCTTCACGTGATCGTACGCGACGATTCGCAGGTCGATCCCTTCGTGACTTTCGTTGAATTCGGGGATTCGCGGCAGCAGCCACAGCGACGCGAGCGCGGTGCTGGTGGCCACTGTCACCTGCTGATCGCCGTGCCAGCGCTTGATCAGTTGCGTTGCGTCGGCGAGCGCGAGCAGTGCTTCCCTGCAGGACTGAAAGTATTGTTCGCCGGTCGGCGTGAGACGCACCGAGCGCGTCGTGCGATCGAGCAGATGGGCTCCGAGCATGTCTTCGAGCAGACCGATTTGCCGGCTGATCGCGCCTTGCGTCACGTTGAGTTCGTCGGCGGCACGCGTGAAGCTGCCAAGGCGCGCGGTCGCTTCGAAAGCGACCAGCGCCTTGAACGGCGGCAATGGCTGGATCCTCATGGGAAGGCTGTCTCCGGGGACTTCTTTTATATGCGATCTCTCGCGCCGCGCGACGAGCGCTCCACTCTCGCCGGCATTTTCTGGCGGAAATCGTCAGGCCTGAGATTGTGCCTTAACGCCCGGCGGCGTCAAGCGGGCGCAAGCTCGAGCGCTTGCGCCCGGCTCGAGCACGCTCAACGGCGCCGCGCGCGTGTGACGATGCCGTCGCCGCACGCTTCGTCGAGCGTCTGTTTCCAGTTGCCCGGATAGACGACGTAACCGAACAATGCGAAGCCGGCATACACCAGCGAAGTCGACTTCGGAATCCACAGTACCTGACCGGGTTTCACGTGATGCGTGTGTCCGTCGGCCTCCACCTCCAGAGAACCTTCGATCGTGAAGATCACCTCTTCGTACAGCGTGGTCCAGCTGACTCGCGCGCCTTGCCAGCGCGCGAAACCGATGCCGAGATTCGGCGACACTTCGTCGGCGATCGCGCGCGCGACATAGGCCGCGCCCGGCGGTCCGCCGCGAACATGGAAACCGAGTTCCGCGTGATCGACCAGTTGCACGCCACCGGTCACATGAGTGCGCGCCGCGCTCATAGTTCGGCCCGGCTTTGCCACGCCGCGAGCCGGATCCGCGTGCGCACGCCGAGGCCGAGGAACGGCTCCGGCGGATTCAGCGACGGCATGCCGGTAACCGCGTGAATGTCGTCGAGCAACGACGACTGCGCGCCGACCGCGTGATCGGCGAGCAGCGTGCCGGAGATCGTGCCCCACGCCGCGCCGACGCCGTTATCGCAGGCCGCCGCGAATACGCCGTCTTCGAGCTGGCCGAAGAAATTCGTGAAATTGCGCGAGATCGCGTAGACGCCGCCCCATGTATGCGTGAAGGGCACGTCGGCGAGTTCCGGAAAGCGCGCGAGAAAAGCCTTGCGATGCTCGACGCGAATGTCGTCGCGTGTCGCGTCGCCGATGCTGCGGCCGTATTTCGGCACGTGCTTGTAAGTATTACGAATGATCAGGCGGCGATCCTGCGTCATTCGCACAGTCGTGCCGGCGTGATCGGCAGGCGTCAGGCCCCAGTCGAAGGTGCCGCCATAACGCTTGCTCTGCTCGGCGGTCAATGGCGCGGTCCAGCTCGCGAACGTCATCACCGGCAGCAGGCGGTTCTCCAGATAGCCGAATTCGCGCGTGAAAATACTCGTGCCGAGCAGCAGCTTGCGCGTGCGGATTTCGCCGTTCGCACCATGCAGCACGTAGCCGCCGGTGCCGTCGCGCTCGACCCGGGTGATCGGCGAGTTCTCCAGCAACTCGACGTTTTCCGGCAGCGACGCGCCGAGTCCGCGTACCAGCGCGGCGGGTTGCATCAGATAGCAACCTGGCGTGTAGACCGCGCGGCTGTAGTGCGAGGTGCCGAGTACTTTCGCGAGTTCCGCTCCCTCGACCGCGTGAAACGGCTCGCCGAGCGCGCTCATCAGTTTCTCGAAGTGCGCGAGATACGCGAGTCCGCGTTCGCCGACCGCGCCCTGGTACTTGCCGGCATGCGACCACTGGCACGCAATGCCGTGTTCGTCGACCAGCGACTGCAATTGCCCGATCGCCGCGCGGTTCAGGCGCAGCAGACGCTGCTTGAATACCGGATCCGGATTCTCGAGCGCGAACTTGTGCGGCAGATCGATCACGAAACCGGAGTTCCGGCCCGACGCACCTTCGCCGACACGCTGCGCGTCGACCAGCACAATGCGCGCATCCGGCTCGTGCGCAGCGAGACGGCGCGCGGCGGCAAGGCCGGCGAAGCCGGCGCCGATCACCGCATAGTCGGCGATCTGGCGGCCGACGAGACGGCGCTCCGCAGCCGGCGACGGCAACGCGGCGTACCAGCCGCAGGTGTTGTCATCATGGGGCAGATTCATTTCATTTGCCTGCTTGGTTGGTCTGCTTATTCAGGAAATCTGATTGATTGGGCGCGGCTTGCATTGCTCGACCCAACTGCCGCGCAGTGCCTGCGCCTGATGGCCGATCAGCGCGAAGCCGCGCATCTGGCCGCTGCTGTCGAAATGTCCGCAACTGAAGCCGTCGCCGGTCTGGTCGATACGCCATTCGTCACACGCGTGCGCGGCTGACGAAGGCAACAGGATCAGCGGCGCGGCGGGCGTTTTGACCTGCACCGGCATAGGCGGATACAGCACGTCGCTCGGCTGGCCGGTCAGCGTGCGCGCCAACGCGTCGACGCCGTGATTGATCGGTGCGAGGTACGGCGCCGGCCGCCCGTCGATCTCGACGCAGTCGCCGAGCGCGAAGATATCCGCGACGCTGGTGCGCAGTTGCGCGTCCGTGCGAATCCCCCGACCTACCTCGATCCCGCAAGCCGCGGCGAGCGCAACGTTCGGCGCGAGGCCCACTGCTGAAATCACCACGTCCGCGTCGAGCCGCGTGCCGTTTGCCAGCAGGAGCGTCCACGCGCCGGGCTCGCCGAGAATTTCGCTGACCGAATTTTCCAGATGCCATGTGACGCCGAGCGTGGTCAACGCGCGTTGCAAGTGAGTGCCGGCCTGCTGCGGCAACAGCCGTTCGAGCGGCCATTTGCCGATGCCGATCACGTTCACGTCGAAGCCGCCGGCAGCGAGATCGTTCGCGAATTCGCAGCCGATCAGGCCATCGCCGATGATCGCCACCCGCGACGCGCCGTCGAGCCGGTCGCGCAACAGCCGGTAGTCGTCGAGGTTGTTCACGCTCAGCAGCGCATCCGTGCGTCCGGTGACATCGAGCCGGACCGGGCTCGCGCCCAGCGCGAGGACCAGTTGCGAGTAATGCAGCGTGCCGTGGCTGGTGCGCAATTGATGCGCGTCGGCATCGATCGACTGTACTTCGCAATGCGAATAAACGCGGATCTTCAGGCGCTGTTCGATCTGCAACGGCGCTTCGGCGATCAGCGCGTCGGGGCTGCGCTGCTGCGAGGTCGCGATCGACAGAGCAGGCTTCGAATACAGATGCCCGGATTCACGCGTGAGGACCACGATTTCGGCATTCGGATCCTGGCGCCGGACAGCCTGCGCGAGGCTATAGCCGGCGTGACCGGAGCCGATGATGACCAGCGGTCCTTCGCGACGTGATGCGGCGACAGCGGGCATTGCAACCGCCTCGACCGGCTCACGGATTTCGATCATCTCGAAGTCCGCTTTGCCGACGCCGCAGTCCGGGCACTTCCATTCTTCGGGCACGTCTTCCCAACGAGTGCCGGCCGCGATCCCGTCCTTCGGCCAACCCTCGGCCTCGTCGTAGATCAGCCCGCAAATCACACAGAGCCACTTTTTCATTGCCGACTCCTCAAACCTCTGAACCCTGGGCGACCCGGATCGCGACGTTCTTCGTTTGCACGTAGCTGTAGATCGCTTCCTGACCCTTCTCGCGGCCGAAGCCGGACAGGCCCACACCGCCGAACGGCGTTTCGATACCGCCCGCGTACCACTCGTTGACGAACACCTGGCCGGCGCGCAGACGTCGTGAGAAGCGCAGCGCGCGATTGATGTCGCGCGTGAATACCCCTGCCACCAGTCCGTACGGCGTGCCGTTGGCAATCGCAACCGCTTCGTCTTCAGTGTCGAACGGGATGACCGCGAGCACCGGGCCGAACACTTCATCGCAGGCGATGTTCATGGTTGGGCTCACGCCCGCGAGCACGGTCGGCTGCATATAGAAGCCCGCGCGATTGGCCACGCGCTCGCCGCCGGCGACCGCTTGCGCGCCTTCGGCAATCGCGTCCTTGCACATCGCGACGACCCGCTCCAACTGATTCGCGCTGATCAGAGGCGTGTGATCGGGGTCCTGCTCACCCGCGCCGATCGTCAGCCCGCCGGCGAGCTTCGCGACCTCGGCGACCACCTCGTCGTAGATGTCGCGATGGACGATCAGACGCGACATCGCCGAACACACCTGCCCCGCGTTGAAGAAGATCCCGCTCTTCACGCTGGCGAGCAATTGCGCGCGATCCGAGTCGGGGAACACCACCGCGGCGGACTTGCCACCCAGTTCCATTACGCTCGGGGTCGCCCATTGCGCGGCCGCGGCGAGAATCGCGCGGCCGGTTGCGACCGAGCCCGTAAACACGATCTGTTTGGTCTGCTCACTAGCGGCCAGATGCGCGCCGACATCGCGACCGAGGCCGCACAGCAACTGCGCGGCGCCGCGCGGGAGCCCGGCGCGCTCAATCGCCTCGAACAGCACGCACATGCCGAGCGGCGACAGTTCCGGCGACTTCACGACCACCGCGTTGCCGGCGGCGAGTGCGGGTGCGAGCGAGCGGGCGCAAATCGATACCGGAAAATTCCACGGCACGATCTGCACCGATATGCCCATCGGCTCGTAGCGGGTGAAATCCACGTAGTCGTCGCCGAGCGGCACCGAGATGCCTTCGAGTTTGTCCGCGAGGCCTGCGTAGTACTCGAAGTAGCGGGCCGCTTCGACAAACTCGTCACGGGCGTCACACAGGCGCTTGCCGTTTTCCAGGCACAGAATGCGGGCGCCTTCTTCGGTGACCGCGCGAATTTCTTCAGCGATCCGAAGCAACCAGCGCACCCGTTCGGCCGGGCGTTGGCGCGTCAGCTCACCGCTGGCCGCGCAGCGCGTGGCGGCGTCGAGCGCGCGCTGGGCGTCCTCGATCGTCGCGAGAGCGACGCTGGCGATCGGCTCGCCGTTTGCCGGGTTGGCGACGTCGAGCCGGCTCGGGCTGTCGACCCACGCGCCGTCGATAAAGTTGAGCCAGTGATGGCCTTGCGTGCGTTTCATGCTTTACTCCGCGTGCGGTTGGCCATTCGCAAGAACGCGGCGCGCCATCCATTGATGGAAGTAGTGAGTCGGAACATCCATTTCCGGCGAGAACACGCCGCCCTTGAAGCCCGGCGACTGGCGTCCGGCCTGCATCCCTTCGACCGCCGAGATGTCCTCCGAAAACACCACACGCCACGCGTTCAGCACCGCTTGACGGCTCGCGGCGTAGGCGGGGGCGTCGGCAGCGTCCTTGCCGACGAACAGCAGCCGCAGATGTTCGACCGTGCGATTCGCGGCCAACGGCTGCAACATCATTGCGAACGCGTGATCGGCCTGGATGCCGAGCAGCACGTTCGGGAACAGCGCGACGTATTCGGCGTTGCGCATGCGATCGGCCGGCCAGGCCGGGAACGTCGGCAACGAGGTCCCTTCGACATCGGCGAGGTTGTACGCGTAGCTGCCCTGACCGGCGAACTGTTCGCCGAACATGATGTTGTAGTGATCTTCGAGGCGCGAATACGAGTTCAGCGACGGATGGACCCACGGCAGATGG
The DNA here is from genome assembly GCF_001931485.1 of Burkholderia sp. SRS-W-2-2016. Classification (GTDB taxonomy): domain Bacteria; phylum Pseudomonadota; class Gammaproteobacteria; order Burkholderiales; family Burkholderiaceae; genus Paraburkholderia. The sequence continues at coordinate 50,739 of NZ_MSDV01000021.1, forward strand.
TAGGCCTCGCAGTAGTTCTCGACCGCGAGCTTCCAGTTGCAGCCCACCTCGACCGACCACGCGCCGCCATCACGCGGCACGTTCATCAGCGAGTAGCCATCCGGGCCGAGGAATTCGGCCCAACGCGCCGTCAGCGGACGAATCACTTCTTCGAATTCCGGCGCGGTCCCCGACAGATTGACGAACACCATGCCCATCCACACATGGCTGCGCAGTGCTTTCAGCCCGTGCTTTTCGCAGGGGACGCGCTCGTCCTTGTGGTGGTTGATGCCGCCGACGTGCGGCGTGCCTTTCAGCGTGCCATTCAGGTCGTAGGTCCACGAGTGATACGGGCAACGGATCACGCCCTGGATTTCACCGGCCTCCTGCACCAGCTTCATCCCGCGATGGCTGCAGACGTTGTGAAAGACCTGCAGCGTGCCTTCGCGGTTGCGGGTGATCAGCAGCGGCAGGCCCATGAAGTCGACCGGCTGGACGCTGGAGTTCTGCTTGAGATCGTCCGCGAAACCGATACAGACCCAGTCCCGGCCCAGCACGCTGTCGCGTTCGATCGTGAAGTACTGCTCGTCCGTGTAGAACGTGTTGCCGAGGCCGCTAGCCTGCTCGATCGGCTTGAGCACCGTCTGCAGTTGGGTCAGAGGAAAGTATTTGACTTCGGTGGGGGCGTTCATCGTGTCGTCTCCTATGCATGCTCGCATCAGTTGTTTCCCCTAGGCCCCTGAAGGGCCGGGATTGGAGAAAATTATCGAAGCGGCACACGGCGACAACAAACGATTCTTTGGCTACGGATTGATCAGGAAAAGTAATGGATAGGGCAGGCCATCTGTTTGCGTTGATCCCCGAACTTAAACCCATTGAGTGCCGCTCCGCTATAGCCTTCGGATGATTCCAGGGTGACGAATCGGCTAATCCGCCATACAGCGAATCACCAGGCACACCCGCGGGCGGCCATTTTTCCGCCTCCATCGCTGAGCGCGCTCATCCCCCTCAAACACTGAACCCCCTCCCCCAACGCAAACACCGCCTGCCGCCCATCCCGCGACCGAACGCTGATCGTACGATCGCGTTGATCCCGCGAACCCACGACGACCAGCACCGGCATCCGCTTCTCCCGCGCATCGACGATCTTCTTCTCCAGCCGTTCCGGTCTGCCATCGAGCGATGCACGCACACCAACCTCCTCAAGCGCCCGCACGACCTCATCCGCGTAAGCCTGATTCGCATCGCTAATCGTCGCGACCACGACCTGTTCCGGCGCGAGCCACATCGGCAGCCAGCCTTCATCATGTTCGAGCAGCATCGCGATGAAACGCTCGATGCTGCCGAGCACCGCGTGATGAATCATCACCGGCCGCTCGCGTTCGTTGCGCTCGTTCACGTATTCGGCGTCGAGCCGCTCAGGCAGCACGAAATCGAGCTGGATCGCGCCGCACTGCCAACTGCGCGCGCGACTGTCCTGCAAATGGAATTCGAGTTTCGGCCCATAAAAAGCGCCCTCTCCTTCGAGTACCTCGAACGCGAGCCCGGCCGCGCGCGCCGCGTTGGCCAACGCTGCTTCCGCGCGATCCCACGTGGCGTCGCTGCCGGCGCGCAGTTCAGGACGCGTCGCGAGCGCGACCTTGAAAGCCGGAAAGCCGAGGTCCGCGTACATCGCACGCAGCAACGCGCAGAAGCGGCCGACTTCCCCCTCGATATGCGCGGGCGCGCAGAACACATGCGCGTCGTCCTGCACGAACGCGCGCGTGCGTTTCAGCCCTTCGAGCGACCCGGACGGCTCGTCGCGATGACACGCACCGAATTCGCTGTAACGAACCGGCAGTTCGCGATAGGAGCGCACTCGCTGGCTGAACACCTGCACGTGACACGGACAACTCATCGGTTTCAGACAAAGCGCGCGACCGGCTTCGGCGTCGTCGAGCGAATACATCGACGCACCGAATTTCTCCCAATGGCCGCTCTTTTCCCACAGCGAGCGCGCGAGCAATTGCGGCGTGCGTATCTCGCGAAAGCCCGCGCGCCGCATGCGCTCGCGCACGTAGTCTTCGAGCACGCGATAAAGCATCCAGCCGCGCGGATGCCAGAAAACCATACCGGCGCCTTCTTCCTGCTGATGGAAAAGATCGAGTTTATTGCCGAGTACGCGATGGTCGATGTCGTTCATGGTTCTACTCCGCTGGGTCGATTACACGATGAATGCCGCAAACGGAGAGACCGGAAACGACAAAGGCCCCGTCCGTTGCCGGCGGGGCCTTTGAGTGTTTGTCGCTGCCTGTGCTGGGTTCCAGCTTTTAGCGCGCGCAACCTCCGGACGACCCGCCTGTGAAGGTGGTCGTGGTGGTGGTCGCGGCGAAGGGGATCGGCTGGTAGTTCATGGAACGACAGTAAACGAAGTTGCTGGTAGGCGTCAATCGTTACCTGCGGTCAGAATACGTCGGAGTTCTTCGAGAAAGGATGCGGTGGTATAGCCCCACAGTTCAGGGCCGAACTGGGAACCGTATGCCTGTTCGAATGCGTCGTTCAGATCATGGGCGTGCGCTTTCCAAAGCTGATTCAGTTCGCGATACAGCGGGTTTTCGTTCATGACGACCTGGTCTCGCGGCTTCTGCGGCACAGTCGGATGTAATATGACGTTTCGTTGTATAGACCCACTGAAATACCGTACCCGAAGCCAGTACAGCCAGTACTTTCCGGTACGTCACGCCCCAACCCACCGAGCCCTCCCTTGACCACCCAAATCCGCCCCGCCCCCACCTCCGACGCCGCCCTGATCCTGCGCTTCATCACCGAACTCGCGGTCTATGAAAAAGCCGAGCACGAAGTAATCGCCACTGTCGCGGATATCGAAAAGAGCCTGTTTTCAGAAGGCGCGCCCGCTAAAGCACTGATCTGCGAAATGAACGGCGAGCCCGTCGGCTTTTGCGTTTATTTCTTCTCGTATTCGACGTGGCTCGGCAAACAGGGACTTTATCTGGAAGATCTGTACGTATCGCCCGCATCGCGCGGCAGCGGCGCCGGCAAACAGATGCTGCGCCATCTCGCGCAGATCGCCTGCGAAACCGGCTGTGGCCGTTTCGAATGGAGCGTGCTCGACTGGAACGAGCCGGCCATCGGTTTCTATAAAGCGATTGGCGCGAACCCGCAAAGCGAATGGGTGCGCTACCGGCTTGCCGGCGATGCACTGACGGCATTCGCCGAAGGCAAGAACTGAAAGCAAAACCCACCAACCGCTTTCCGCCAGACACCGCACGTCACTGCGCCGCTGCGTTCGCCGCCTCCACCTCGAACGCATCGCCGGTTGCGAAGAACGTACCGCCCGCCACGTAATGGCAGGTGCGCAGGTCCGGATCATCGCCGAAATGCCAGCGGTTGTGCGAATACACGCGGCTATCCGCATACGCGGCGACCACTTCGCCGATGATCAGATCGTGCCGCTGGCTATCGTCCGGAATTACCTTGCATTCGAGCCACACGATGCAGCCGGCCAGCATCGGCACGTCGATCTTTTGCGCGGCGAAAGTTTCGAGTTCGAACGCGGAGAACTTGTCGAGTTCGGCGCCCGCATGCGTGCCGACCGCGAGCGTTTGCGCGGCGAAACCGCGACTCGGCAATTGCAGTCCGAACACACCGCTCGCCTCGATCAGCTGGCGCGTCAGCGTGCGGCTATCGACGACGACCACCACCTTCGGCGGATTGAAATCGAGCGGCATCGCCCACGATGCGGCCATCACGTTCGAGCGCCCCTCGTGCGCGCTGGTGATGATCGTGACCGGTCCATGATTGAGCAGTTGCGTCGCGCGCGACAATTCCACGGGTTCTCGAGTGGCGTTCATAGCTTGGGAGTCTGGCGTCGGAAAGGATGACGCCGATTGTAGCGGGGGAGAGAAAAACGCAATTGGACACCCGGGCGGCCACCACGAACCGCCGCTCGGGCCAAACCTCAATCAACCATCAAGCAACCCTCAATGCGGCGCCTTGCCGTTCGGCAGCGCATCGAGCGGTTTGTGCTGCTCTTCGCCCAGACCCGGGAAGAACGCGTTCCAGGCGGCGCGCACGCCTTCGGCCGCGGTCGCTTCGGCGGCGATCGATTCGGCCGCGCCGTCTTCGGCTTGCGACGGATCGGCCGACAGGCCGCGCCAGTGCGTGAATACGAGCAACGGTTTTTCAGTCCACACGCCGTCGCCAAACTTCGCGAACGCCGTGTCCCCGCTCGCCAGCTGCACCTCGTACCAGCCTTCGCGGACGGGCGTATCGGTGGCAAGCTCAAACCACGGGGTCGGTTCGATTTCCTTCATGTCGTCTCCGGTCGGATTAGATCGTTATCAATAACCAATGCATGGTTCGTGCCGGTGTCGGCACCGCGCCCGCGACGCGGCGGTCCACCACAGCGGCACATGCGGGCGACGCCAGGCGGTCAGCCCTGCAATCGCCGTGCATAGACGACACGATAGCGCGACACGAGCCGCGCGCACAGTCGTAAAAATTACACGCGATTCGTACCGCGCGAGCGGGCCTGCCGGCCGGGCTTAGCGCCCGATTTAGCGGCCCGCTTGTCCAACTCCCGCACCAGTTCCGCCAGCACCTCGACCGCCGGACCCAACCGCTCCGCCGTGGTATTTCCATAGCCGATCACCAGGCCATTGACGTGCGCCGACGCCGCCGTCGCAAAGCCCGACAGCGCCCGTGGACTGAGCCCGCGCGTCTGCGCGAGGGCCGCCAGCTCGCGATCGTCGATCGATGCCGGCAAGCGCAGCGTCAGGTGCATCCCGCAGTCGCCGCCGAGAATCAGCTCGGGCGCGAAGTGCCGCGCGAGCGCTTCGCGCAGCGCCTGCTGCCGCTCGCGATACAGGCGCCGCATCCGCCCCAGATGCCGCCCAAACTCGCCGCTTTCGATGAAATGCGCAAGCGCCAGCTGCTCCAGCCGATGTCCGCCGCGCAGCAGTTCCCGCAGTGCAACAGCGACCTGCGCGGCAAGCGTGCGCGGCAGCACGACGAAGCCGATCCGCAACGCCGGGAACATCGTCTTGCTGAACGAGCCGACGTAGAGCACCGGCGCGTCGTCGACGAGCCCCTGCATGCTCGCGATCGGCTCGCCGGTATGGCGGACCTCGCCGTCGTAATCGTCCTCGATCAGCCACGCGCCGCAGCGCCGCGCGTGCGCGATCAGCGCGAGCCGGCGCGCGACCGACAGCACCGCGCCACTCGGATACTGATGCGCGGGCGACGTGTAGATCAGCTTCGGCGGATGCGTGGCCCACGCGTCGTCCGGCGCGGCCATCCCTTCGGCGTCGACCGGAATCGGCAGCGTGCGCAAGTCGCCCGCGGTGAACGCGGCCTTTGCGCCGCGATAGCCGGGATCCTCGACCCACGCGATCTCGCCGGGGTTCGTGAACAGACGCACGCACAGGTTCAGCGCTTCCTGCGCGCCCTCGGTGATCACGACCTGCGAGCCGTCGCAGCGCACCCCGCGCGCCATCCGCAGATGCGCGGCGATCGCGTCGCGCAATGCCGGCTCGCCGGCGGCCGGGCCGTAGCCGAGCGCCTGCGGCAGCGCAGGTTCCATCGCCCGTTCCAGCGCGCGGCGCCACGCGGCGAGCGGGAAGCGATCGAGCGCGGGCGTGCCGGGGGTCAGCGCAGAGGCGTTGTCCGCGTGCTGGTGCGCGGCGGCGAACTGGTCGACGCGCGCCGCGTACGTCACTTCCGGCAGGGCCGGCGCCGCCGCCGGCTCGCCGCGCGCGGCCGGACTCGACAGCGGGCTCACGCGGGTCCCTTTGCGGTCGGCAATCACGTAGCCGACCGCGGCCAGATGCTCGTACGCGATCACGACCGTGTTGCGCGACACTCCCATTTCCGCGGCCAGCAGCCGCGACGACGGCAGCGGCGAGCCGGCCGGCAGGCGGCCGGTGAGAATCGCCTGCTGCAGACGTTCGATCAGTTGCTTCTGCAGCGGCGCGGGCCGCGCGGCAGACACAGCGGCACTGGCATCGGCAGTTGCAGTGGCTTTGGCACTCGCCGTGCCGGCAAAACCGGGACGCGGGTCCGCATGAACGAGCGGGCCGATGATTTCGAGCATGAGTGGCTGGACCTATCGATTGGGCGTGGCGTGGATCTTTTGAACATACCACGCTTGCCGTATCGTTCTCCATCGACAACCATCCTCATTGCCCGCCTCGACCGACAGGAGAACAGACATGGAACCGAGACAAAACCCCTACGGTCAGCCGATCGGCGCGCCGGTGCCCGGCTGGCACGGCGCGCAGGCGCCGGGCCGCGCGCCGCTACAGGGCCGCTATTGCCGGCTCGAACCGGTCGACGTCGAACGCGACGCCGAAGCGCTGTTCGACGCCTACCGCTCGGCCGCCGACGGCCGCGACTGGACCTATCTGACCGTCGGCCCGTTCGACAGCCTCGCCGCGTATCGCGAGCATCTGACGCGGATGGCGGCGTCGAAGGATCCGCTGCATCACACGGTGATCGACGTCGCGACCGGCAAGCCTGTCGGCACGCTCGCGCTGATGCGGATCGATCCGGCGAACGGCGTGATCGAAGTCGGCCACGTCACCTATTCGCCGCGGCTCAAGCGCACGCGCATCGCGACCGAAGCGATGTTCCTGCTGATGAACGAGGTGTTCGACAAGCTCGGCTACCGACGCTTCGAGTGGAAATGCGATTCGCTGAACGAACCATCGCGCAAGGCCGCGTTGCGTTACGGGTTCACGTTCGAGGGGATCTTCCGGCAGGCGATCGTGTATCGCGAGCGCAATCGCGATACCGCGTGGTTTTCGATCATCGATAGCGAATGGCCGGCGCTGCGCGAGTGCTACGCGCGCTGGCTCGAGGCGGGCAATTTCGATGCGCAGGGGCAGCAGGTGGAGAAGCTGGCTGACTTGATCGCGGTGCGGCGGGCGGCGGATCAGGGTCGCTAAATAGCGGCTTTTTGCTCGATACGGCGCGCCGCCGTTGCATCGCGGCGTGCCTACCTCGGCGACGAGGCGAGGCGAGGCGAGGCAGGTCGTGGCGTTTGACACGGTCGGTTCGACACAGTCGGTTTCATCCGCGAACTGCCGCACGCGTCCGCACGCGGCACGCGGCACGCTTGCGCCGGCGCCTCCTCGAAGGATATTACGGGCTCCGTACGATCGGACCGCTGCCCGGCAAGTGCGCTTCGGCCAGCGCCTCGCCGCGCGCCGCCATCGACGGCCGGCGCGGCAACTTCGCCCTACACTGCCCGAATCAGTTCGCGCTAGCTCGCTGGCACGCTGGCAAGCCCCAAAGCACCGGCCCGACCCGCGCGCAACGGCTACCGCCTTTGACACCCGCTTTCATCCCGCCGATGAAATCCCGCCTGCGTTATCTGAGCGCGTTGCTCGTCAACGTCGCGCTGCCCTGGCTCACGTACCGGTTCGCGCTGCCGCACTGGGGGCCCACCGGCGCGCTCGCCGCATCGGCGCTGCCGTTGCTCGCGTGGATGGCGCTGGACCTGTTGCGCTACCGCCATTTCGACGCGCTCAGCGCGCTGGTGCTCGCGGGGGTGCTGCCGTCGCTGGCGGTGCAATTGATTGTCGGCGATACGCATCTGCAAGCGCTCGAAGATCCGATGGTGTCGGGCTTTATCGGCGTAGTGTTCGTCGCGTCGCTCGCGCTGCGCAAACCGATGGTGTTCTATCTGGCGCGCTCGACGATGTCGCGCGAAGACCATCGCGGCGCCGACCTGTTCGAGCGCCATTGGCGCGAGCGTCCGACGCTCGCCGCCTCCATCCGTCTGATGACGCTCGTCTGGGGCATCGGCATGATCGGCGAGAACCTGCTGCGCAGCGCGATCGTGCTGCACTGGCCGGACGATCCGCGCGCGGTGCTCGCGTCGAACCTGCTGCGCTATGGTGTGTACGGGCTGCTGACGGGATGGACGTTCGTGATGCGCCGGCGCATCAAGCAGGACGCGCAGCGCTATCCGGCCGACGAAGCGGCGCCGGCGAGTCCGGCGGCGAGCGTCTGAGCGGCGCCGAATGGCTGCCGACCACGAATTCGATCATCGTGGATTTATGCGAATAATTTATCTTCTAAATAGTACAAAGCGCAATATTTCAAGAAACCCCTCCGATATAAAAAATGTTCATTCATTAAGCATTATTCGATGTTTTTGAATATTCATACCACCAAGACGATGTTATCTTGACGAGTAGATTTTTCAGCTTATCGCAACACTTCCCACAACAATTCAATCCGACCAGAGCTCGATAACTGCGCATCACACACCGCATGGCAACCGCACGCTGGCCTGCGGCGCTCCTGTCAGAAGACCAATATCAAAATGATTACCGAAGATCGCTCTATTTATATTCTCGATCGCTATGTCGACGTCGCGCCCTTCATTGCAACAGTTAGCCAAGCTGCGGACAGCGACAAACACGCTCTGGGGTTTGTTCCGGCAGGCATGCTCAATGATTTCGCTCGAAAAGACCAACTTCTGGTCGCCGTCGATCGCAACAATGACGGTCTCGCTTACGCAGGCCATCTGCTGTTCGAAGCGAGACATCCGAAGGGTCACGTGCTGCAGGTATTCGTCGATCCGGCCTTCAGAAAGCGGCGCGTTGCGACGTTATTATTGAATCACCTAAAGCAATATCTGACGGAACACGCCTTCATCTCAATCTATGCGAGAGTCGCGGAAGATCTGGCCGCTGCAAATCATTTCTGGGAGGAACAAGGGTTTTATATCCAACGAATTGCCCGGGGAGGCAACACTAAAAACCGGACGATCTTTGTCCGCAGTCATGAGCTCGATACGCCGCAACTATTCGCACCAAGCGGATTGAACACTACCGACCCGCTCGGCTTGAATTCAGATTACGCGCCTGAAATTCCGCTGTTCTTGCTCGATCTTAACGTACTGTTCGATCTCGGCCCGCGCAGGCAGCGAAACGAGGAAATCCTGGATCTGTTCAGAATGGAAAGAGCCGGCTCCTGTCGGCTCGCACTCAGCACCGAAATAATGGCTGAGCTCTCCCGCACAGCAAGCGTCGGCGTCACCGATCCGATGCAAAGCTACGCGCGTATTTTCCCTTCCTTCCCGACGATTGAAAAAGAATGGGATGTACTGGCGCCCGCACTTGCGTCGATCGTGTTTCCGGAACGACATCGAACCGGCACACTGAGAGATAACGACGTGTCCGACTTGCGGCATCTGGCCACCGCCATTCAGCATCGGCTGACCGGCCTGATTACGAACGACACATCAATCCTCGATGCCGCGATCAAGCTCTATGAACAATATGGGATCCATGTTATCTCGCCTCGCGCATTCAAAGACCTGAATGCGCAAGCGGCTCGCGAAGAGATTTTCGAAGCCGGCGCTAACGATCTGCTTTCGATCATGCCCATCGGTCGCGAAGAGGAAATGGAAGTTCGCAACCTTCTGTCGGGACTTGGCATTCCAAACGCCGCCCTGGTGACTGAGTGGGCGGGGATCGATTCGAACGAGCACGTTTGCAACCGGTTTGGCGTCTGGTCAGCAAACGGCTTGACCGGCTACATGACATGGCCGAAAACCATGAAGCCGAATGATGTTGCGGTTCATCTGGCCGTCGATGAAAAGCAGCCAGGCTCAGGCAATGCGGTACGCCTGATGCTTGGCTATCTGATCGAACAGGTTACGGCGGGACGCACCTCTCAGATCAGATTAATTTTTCCGCCCGAGCAAGCTCTCGTACGTGAAATTGCGGCAACGCTCGGTTTTGGCGGACTTGAAGGTCAGAGTTCATTAACCAAGCTGGCGTTGGGCGGCATCGTCACGGTATCTAACTGGGCTAGACGCATGGACGAAGTTTTTCTGGTTAGCCGGACACGTCTCCCCGACACGCCGCCTACGTATCGAAGCGTCGATCAACAGCTTCGTTTCGTCCGACCCGATGGAAACGTAGGACATATTTCGTTGATGACGCTGGAAACCTCTCTTTCGCCTGCACTCTTCTGTTTGCCCGGGAGACCCGCGGTCGTTACGCCAATACAACGCGGTTATGCCGAACACCTTTTAGCGCATTCGGCACAAAAAAGTCTTTTGCCTCACGCGCGAGCCAGACTGTACGAAGAGCGTCACTATTTCAGCAGTCCAAATACGCTCAAACGATTCGAGCGTGGTAACCTCATCCTGTTTTACGAATCCGGGAAAAATCAAGGTCAAGGTGCAATTGTCGCCATCGCACGAGTGCAGCACGCCTACCTTAAATCTCAGGAAGCGATGGAAAATGCTGATCTCGATCCATCGGTTTTAGACCCTGCTGGACTCGAAGCTATCGGTCAATCGCTGGTGAAGACGGTGACGGCATTTGACAACATTGTTCACTTTGAACGCCCAGTGCCCCGCTCGACTCTCCAACGACTAGGCTGCGGCCGCCCGACTGACCTTCTCACCACCCGTGCAATTAATGACACACAGCTTCAAGGCATTCTCTCCGAAGGATTTGCCCATGGAACACCCTGAGCACGTGCTGATCTCGCTTGAAGAGCGGCACGCGGAAAACATCCTTACGGGCACCAAACATGTGGAGTTGCGGCGGCGAGCCATGCACGTGAAGAAGGGAACCGTCGTCTGGATCTATGTGAAGCTTCCAGTCGGCCGGGTGGTTGGCTATGCCAAGGTCAGTGAAGCGCATTCGCTTGCGCCAGCCACTTTGTGGCGGCGGTTCGCAAACGTCTGCGGTATCACCCGGAAAGAGTTTTTTCAGTACTTCGATGGCGTCAGCAAAGGATTTGCGCTGGGTCTGCATGAACCGCAGCGGCTAGCTGGATCAATTTCGCTAACGGAATTGCGACAAGTATCCGAAGGCTTTCAGCCGCCGCAGTTTTTTACCAGAATCGCGCCCGGCAGCCCGTTGCTCCAGGCGATCGAACGCAAGTGCGCGTGAGCGCACAATACGACATCCCCTCACGCCAACTCCAAAAACCGCTCCAAACAAGGATTCCGATTCGCCGGCGACCACGCCAGCACCTGCTCGATCAGCGGCGCATCCGCGAGCGGCCGGAACACCACGCCGGCCAGTTGCGCCTTGCGCATCGACGACGGCACCAGCGCAACCCCCACACCCTCATCGACCAGACTCAGCACCGTCTGCTGCAACTGCACCTCGAAGCGGATATCGGGCTCGAAACCGCCCGAGCGGCAATGTTCGAGGATCGTCGCACGCAGGCTCGGCGCGACTTCCTCCAACGCCAGCACGAACGGCTCGCCGGCCAGTTGCGCGATCTTCAAACGCCGCGCCCGCGCGCGAGGATGGCTGCGCGACAGCGCCACGCATAGCGGCTCGCTCAACACCGTGCGGGTCGCGAGCCCCTTGTCGGGCACGTTCGGGAACATGATCGCCGCATCGATATGGCCGGCCAGCACCTGCGCGGCCAGATCGTTCGACACCACCTCGCGCAGCTTCAACTCGACCTCCGGATATGCGGCGCCGAACGCGCGCGCATAGCCGGGCACGACGCTGTACGCGGAGCACATCGTAAAGCCGATTTCGAGCTTGCCGGCCGCGCCGTGCGCGGCGGCCCGCGCGTTGCTAACCGCCTGCTCCAGCGACGCAAGAATCGCCTTCGCATCGGCATAAAAACGCTCGCCCGCCGCGGTCAGCGTCACGCTGCGCGGACTGCGCTCCAGCAGCGTCACGCCGAGACTCGCTTCGAGTGCCGCAAGCTGCCGGCTCAGCGGCGGCTGCGACAGATTCAGCCGCGCCGCCGCGCGGCCGAAATGGCGCGTTTCGGCGAGCGTCACGAAGTAGCGCAGCGGTTTCACATCGATCACGATAGCCCCGGAATTTAACGATGCAGAAAAGGTATTGTTGAAGCCCTCAGTCGGTATTGGATTGTATCAACGCAATTCGCTACGCTGGCGGGTCTTCCGTTCCGCACTTCTCCACCCCCCGCTCGCCAGGCCCTTTTCCGCACCGATGTTAGCCACCCTCGAAATCCTGCTTCCCGTTTTCGGCCTTATTTTTGCGGGCTTCGCGTGCCGCCGGCGCGGCGTGCTCGGCCCGAACGCCGCGTCCGAACTGAACCGTTTCGTCGTCTGGCTCGCGCTGCCCGCGCTGCTGTTCGACACGATGGCGCACGCAACCTGGCATCAGCTGTATCAACCGGCTTTCGTCGCGACCTTTTCGATTGCGTGCGTGGCGGTGTTCGCGCTGATCCTCGCGTTGCGTCTATTCAACGGCCGGCATCTCGCCGATGCGAGCGTCGACGCAATCGCGGCGTCGTATCCGAACACCGGCTACATCGGCTTTCCGCTCGGCGTGATCGCGTTCGGTCAGGCGAGCCTCACGCCGACCACGATCGCGACGATCCTCGTCGCCTGCGTGCTGTTCGCGGTCGCGATCGTGCTGATCGAAATCGGCTTGCAGACCGAGCGCACGCCGCACAAGCTCGGCCTCAAAGTGCTGCGCTCGCTCGCGCGCAATCCGCTGATCGTGTCGCCGCTCGCCGGCGTCGCATTCGCGAGCCTGAACGTGACGCTGCCGGCCAGCGCGGAGACCTTTCTGAAGCTGCTCGCCGGCGCGGCGAGTCCGTGCGCGCTGGTGAGCCTCGGCCTGTTTCTCGCGGAGAAGCGCCCGCGCGAAACCGGCGCGGGCGGCATCTCGCTGCTCCTGACCGGCGTCAAGCTGATCGTGCAGCCGGCACTGACCTGGTGGCTCGCCGCGCGCGTGTTCGGACTCGCGCCGACGCTGGTCGAAATGGCCGTGGTGCTCGCCGCGCTGCCGACCGGCACCGGCCCGTTCATGCTCGCGGAGTTCTACCAGCGCGAGGCGCACATCACGTCGCGCACGATTCTGCTGTCGACGGTCGGCTCGATCGTCACGCTGTCGTTGCTGCTGATGCTGATGGGACATCGCAGCTAAGAGCCGTAACGCGGGCGGCGCCAGCGCAGTCCGCGCCGTGCGTGGTAAATTCCACCGTCGGTTAGCAAATTCCAGAAACGTTCGGGTGACCTGAACATCTTCTCCGGTCCACCCGCCACTGGCGAGACAGGTGGATCGATGAGCGACGGAAGTCTGCGGATGGTCCGGCGGCGCCTCTACGCCGCGCTTGGCGGCTGCGTCGCGCTGGCCGGCTGCATGGTCGGCCCGGATTACCACGCGCCGCCCGCCCCCGCCACCGATACCTTCACCACCACACCCCTGCCCGAGCAGACCGCGTCCGCGCCCGGCGCCGCCGGCCTGCCGCAGCGTTTCGCGCCCGGCGAGGACATTCCGGCCGCGTGGTGGACGCTGTTTCACTGCGAACCGCTCGACGCGCTGATCCGCGAAGGCATCGCCAATAGTCCGAACATGACCGCCGCGCAGGCGGCGCTGCGCCAGGCCCGCGAAAACTTCAAGGCGCAAGTGGGCGGCACGCTGCTGCCGAGCGTCGACGCGCAACTGGGCGCGACGCGCGAAAAGATCAACGGCATCGCGTTCGGCGAGCCCGGCCTCGTCGAGGAATTCAATCTTTACAACGCGTCGGTCAGCGTGTCGTACAAGCTCGACCTGTTCGGCGGCGCGCGGCGCGGACTGGAAGCGCTGCACGCGCAGGTCGACTACCAGCAGTACCAGTTGCAGGCCGCGTGGCTGACGATCTCGGCCAACCTCGTGACCGCCGCGGTCAAGCAGGCTTCAGTGCGCGCGCAGATCGACGCGACCGAGCGGATCGCGGTCGAGGAACAGGAGCAGCTGAAGGTGCTCGACCAGCAGTTCACGCTGGGCGGCGTCAGCCGGGCGGCCGTGCTCGCGCAGCAAACGCTGCTCGCGCAGACCCGCGCGACGCTGCCGCCGCTCTACCAGCAACTCGATCAGACCCGTCATCAACTCGCGGTGCTCGCCGGCAAGCTGCCGGGCGACCCCGGCGTGCCCGAGTTCACGCTCGACATGTTCTCGTTGCCCGCTACGCTGCCGGTGAGCCTGCCGTCGTCGCTGGTGCGCCAGCGGCCCGACATCCTGGCCGCCGACGCGACGCTGCATCAGGCGAGCGCGCAGATCGGCGTGGCGACCGCGGCGATGTATCCGCAGATCACGCTGTCCGCGAGCTACGGCGCCGAAGCGCTGACCCCGGCCCAGGTGCTCCGGGCCGGCAGCACGATCTGGAGCCTCGGCGCGGGCCTGCTGCAACCGGTGTTTCACGGCGGTCAGCTGAGCGCGCAGAAGCGCGCGGCCGAGGCCGCTTACGAGCAGGCCGATGCGCAGTATCGCGAGACGGTTTTGTTAGCGTTCCAGAACGTCGCCGACACGCTGCGCGCGCTCGAACACGACGCGACCGGCCTCGCCGCGCAGACCGACGCATCGCGCGCCGCCGGCGATGCGCTCGAATTGACGCGCGGGCAGTACCGGGTCGGCGGCGTCAGCTATCTGGCCCTGCTCGATGCGCAGCGGCAGTATCAGCAAACGGTGGTGAGTCTCGCGCAGGCGCAGGCCGCGCGCTATGCCGATACCGCCGCGCTGTTCCAGGCGCTAGGCGGAGGCTGGTGGAATGACGCCGCGCCGGAAGCGGGGACACGGGCCACGCCTGATTCAGCCGCGTCCGCCCCCCCGGCAGGCGCGGTGTCCGCAACAACGCCGCCCGCCATCGCAACAGCAACTGCAACCACAGCTACACCCGCAGCCGTTGCCGCAAACACAGCATCACCCGCCGTCACGCGCACCACCGCGACCGCGGCCACACCCGCAGCCACACGTAAAACGGCAACGCCCCCTTAATAGCGTTGCCCCCGAACACCCAGCCCTCGCCCGCCCCGAGCAAGGACACCACGATGACCACAAGAAAACCGATGGCAAAGCGGATGGTGATCATGTTGATCTGCGTCGGCCTGCTGCTCGCCGCGCTGGTCGGCTTCAACATGTTCCGCGCGCATATGTTCGCGAAGTTCATGGCGGCCAACACCTCGCCGCCGGCGACGGTATCGGCGGTGGTGGTCCACTACCAGTCGTGGCAGCCGCAGCTCGCGGCGGTCGGCAGCCTGCGCGCGGTGCGCGGCGTCGACGTGACGACCGAAGTCGCGGGCCTCGTGCGCGAGGTCGCGTTCGTATCCGGGCAGGAAGCAAAGGCCGGCCAGATCCTCGTGCGACTGAACGCCGACAGCGACGTCGCGCTGCTGCAATCGCTGCAAGCCGCCGCCGAACTCGCACGGACCGTCTACGAGCGCGACCGCGCGCAGTACGACATCAAGGCGATCGCGAAGGCTCAACTCGACGCGGACACGGCCGACCTGAAAGCCAAGAAGGCCCAGGTCGCGCAACAGCTGGCGCTCGTCGACAAGAAGACTATTCGCGCGCCGTTCGCGGGGCGCCTGGGCATCACGACGATCAACCCCGGCCAATACCTGAACCCCGGCGACGCGATCGTCACGCTGCAAGCGATCGATCCGATCTACGCCGACTTCTCGGTGCCGCAGCAGCAACTCGGCCTGCTCGCGATCGGCGCGCCGGTCAGCGTCGATACCAACGCATACAGCGGCCAGAGCTTCGCCGGCAAGATCCGCTCGGTGAGCCCGAAAGTGGACAGCGCGACGCGCAACGTGCAGATCGAGGCGAGCGTCGACAATCGCGAGCGCAAGCTGCTGCCCGGCATGTACGCGAACGTGAAGATCGACTCGGGCACCGCCGAGCGCCACCTGACGCTGCCGCAAACCGCGATCACCTACAACCCGTACGGCGCGACCGTCTTTGTCGTGAAGCCGGGCACGCAGCCGAACGCGCAGGGCAAGACACTGCCGGTCGCGCAGCAGGTGTTCGTGACGCCGGGGCCGACGCGCGGCGATCAGGTCGCGATTCTGAAGGGCGTCGACGAAGGCGCGCAGGTTGTGACCAGCGGCCAGATCAAGCTGAAGAACGGCACGCCGCTGATCGTCGATAACCGCGTGCAGCCGGCCGACAGTCCGAACCCCGCGCCGCAGGAACAATAAGCGAGGCCGCCGATCATGTTCACGGACATCTTCATCCGCCGGCCGGTGCTCGCTTCGGTCGTGAGCCTGCTGATCCTCGTGCTCGGCCTGCGCGCGCTCGCGGTGCTCAAGGTCAGCCAGTATCCGCAGACCGAAAACGCAGTGGTCACGATCACCACCGCGTACTACGGCGCGAACTCCGACACCATCGCCGGTTTCATCACGCAGCCGCTCGAAGCGGCGATCGCGCAGGCGCAGGGGATCGACTACATGTCGTCGACCAGCATCACCGGCGTGTCGACGATCATCGCAACGCTGCGCCTGAACTACGACGCGAACCGCGCGCTGACCGAGATCAACACGCAGATCGGCTCGGTGCGCAACCAGTTGCCGCCGCAGGCGCAGCAGCCGGTGCTGACGGTGCAGACCGGGCAGACCACCGACGCGATGTACATGGGCTTCTACAGCAGCGTGCTGCCGAGCAACAACGTCACCGACTACCTGCTGCGCGTGGTCAAACCGAAACTCGATTCGATCCAGGGCGTGCAGACCGCCGAAGTGCTCGGCGGCCGCCAGTTCGCGATGCGCGCGTGGCTCGATTCGGCGAAGCTGGCCGCGCACGGCGTGAGCGCGAGCGACGTCTATAGCGCGCTCGGCAACAACAACTATCTGGCGACGCTCGGCTCGACCAAAGGGCAAATGGTCAGCGTCGATCTGGAAGCGGGCACCGATCTGCACACCGTCGAAGACTTCAAGCAGCTGGTGGTCAAACAGAAGAACGGCTCGATCGTGCGCCTCGAAGATGTCGCGAACGTCGTGCTCGGCGCCGACAGCTACGACTTCAACGTCGCGTTCAGCGGCAAGCGTTCGGTGTTCATCGGCATCAAGGTCGCGCCGGACGCGAACATTCTCGACGTCGCGAAACGCGTGAAGGTCGTGTTCCCCGAGTTGCAGAAGCAGTTTCCGACCGGCATGACGGGCGACATCGTTTATGACGCGACCGACTTCGTGAACACCGCGATCGACGAAGTGATCAAGACGCTGGTCGAAGCGCTGCTGATCGTGACCGTCGTGATCTTCCTGTTTCTCGGCAGCTTCCGCGCGGTGATCGTGCCGCTGATCGCGATGCCGCTATCGCTGATCGGCACGTTCTTCGTGATGCAGGTGCTCGGCTATTCGATCAACCTGCTGACGCTGCTCGCGCTGGTGCTCGCGATCGGGCTGGTGGTCGACGACGCGATCATCGTCGTGGAAAACGTCGACCGGCATATGAAGCACGAGGGCAAGACGCCGTTCGATGCCGCGCTGATCGCCGCGCGCGAACTCGGCGGCCCGATCGTCGCGATGACCGTGGTGCTGATCGCGGTGTACGCGCCGATCGGTTTCCAGGGCGGGCTGACCGGCGCGCTCTTCACCGAATTCGCGTTCACGCTGGCGGGCGCGGTCACCGTATCGGGCGTGATCGCGCTCACGTTGTCGCCGATGATGTGCTCGCGTTTCTTCCGCGCCGAACAGGAGTCGGGGCGTTTCGCGCGTTTTGTCGACCGTCAGTTCGAGCGCGTGCATCGCGGCTACGGCCGGCTGTTACATGCGACGCTCGATACCTGGCCGGTGTTCGTGCTGATGGGCGTGCTGCTGCTGTGCGGCACCGTCTACCTGTTCATGACTTCGCAGTCCGAACTCGCGCCGCAGGAGGACCAGGGCGTGGTGCTGTCGCAGATCGTCGGGCCGCCGAACGCGACGATCCAGCAGATGCAGACCTACGCGGACCAGGTGTTCGATGCATCGAAAGCGCTGCCCGAATACGCGCAGATGTTCCAGCTGACGGGATCGCCGACCATCAACCAGGGGATCGGCGGCGTGCTGTTCAAGACCTGGGATCAGCGCGGCAAGAACGCGACCGAACTGCAGCAGGAGTTGCAGCAGAAGTGGAATCAGATCGCCGGCGCGCGCGTCGCCGCGTTCCAGTTTCCGCCGCTGCCGGGCTCGCAGGGCTTGCCGGTGCAGTTCGTGATCAGCACGACCGAGCCGTTCGAGAACCTCAACGAGGTGTCGCAAGCGGTGCTGGAAAAAGCCCGTCAGAGTGGGATGTTCTTTTTCGTCGATACCGATCTGAAGATCGACAAGCCGGAAGTCGCGCTGGTGGTCGATCGCGACAAGGTCGCCTCGCTCGGGATGTCGCAAAGCGATGTCGGTCAGGCGCTCGGTTCGGCGCTCGGCGGCGGCTACGTGAACTACTTTTCGATTGCGGGGCGCTCGTACAAGGTGATTCCGCAGGTGTTGCAGACCGACCGGCTGAACCCGTCGCAAGTGCTCGACTACTATCTGCGCACGCCGGACGGCAGCGTGATTCCGGCCTCGACGGTCGCGCATCTGCGCCACACCGTCGTGCCCGAATCGATCAACCACTTCCAGCAGCTCAATTCGGCGACGATCTCCGGCGTGATCGTACCGGGCGTGTCGCAAGGCCAGGTGCTCGACTTTCTGCGCAACGCGACCACCCAGGTCGCGCCCGCCGGCTATGCGGCCGATTACTCGGGCGAGTCGCGCCAGTTCGTGCAGGAGTCGGGCGGCTTCGTGATCACGCTGCTGCTCGCGACGATCATCGTGTTCCTCGCGCTCGCCGCGCAATTCGAGAGCTTTCGCGATCCGATCGTGATCCTGATCTCGGTGCCGATGGCGCTGTTCGGCGCGCTGATCTTCATCAACATCGGGCTGACGACGCTGAACATCTACACCCAGGTCGGCCTCGTCACGCTAATGGGGCTCGTCAGCAAGCACGGCATCCTGATCGTGCAGTTCGCCAACGAATTGCAGCGCGCCGGCCGCTCGAAGCGCGACGCGATCGAAGAAGCCGCCGGCGTGCGGCTGCGGCCGATCCTGATGACGACCGCCGCGATGGTGCTCGGCGTGCTGCCGCTCGTGATCGCATCGGGCGCGGGCGCGGCGGGCCGCAACGCGATGGGCCTCGTGATCTTCACCGGGATGTCGATCGGTACGCTGTTCACGTTGTTCGTGGTGCCGGCGATGTACATGTGCCTGGCGGCCGATCATCAGCGGCATGCGCGGGCGCCGGAATCGGTCGCCTGAGCCCGCGCGCGACGCGCTAAGATTGAGCCCCGCCGGGCCACCCGCTGCCCGGCGTCGAAAAGAAAAGCAGCGCCCCGGAGAATCAGATGTCTGAAGAATATGAAGTGCATGGTCCGCACGACCATGCGGTCGAGCACGCCGGTCACGGCGGCCATCGCGACGCCGATCCGTTCGCGAGCCGGATGGCGGTGATGACCGCGATCCTCGCGACGATCGGCGCGCTGTGCGCGTACCAGAGCGGCAATAGCGAGAACCTCGCGCTGTTCTACAAGAACGAAGCCGCGATCAAGAAGACCGAAGCGTCGAACCAGTGGTCCTACTATCAGGCGAAAGGCGAGAAGGAGAACCTCGCCGAACTCGGCGCGGCGCTCGCGGCGCCGAACAGCGACGCGCATGCGAAATTCGCCGCCGATGTCGAGAAATACAAGCAGCAGAAAGAGCCGATCCGCGCGAACGCCGAAGCGATCGAAAAGCAGGTGGTCGCCGCCGATACCCGCAGCGAAGCGCTGCTGCACGGTCATCACCGCTGGGCACAGGCCACGCTGCTGATTCAGGTGGCGATCGCGCTGTGTGCGATCACGCTGCTCACGCGTAAGAAGTGGTTGCGCAATCTGTCGTTCGTCGTCGCCGCGGGAGGGGTTCTGACTGCCGGCGCGGCGTTTTTCGGGTTGTAGCAGCGGCGCCCCGTAGTGCTAATCAAATCAGGGAGTCTGTCGTGGTCGATGGTGGCGCCGTGCTCGGCGTGTTTTCCGTATATATCGCCGGGGTCGTGAGCCCCGGCCCGAACTTCGTCGCGGTCGCGCACAAGGCCGCGTCGGCGACCCGCATCGAGGCGCTCGCGATGGTCGCCGGCATCGTGCTCGTCAATCTGTTCTGGGCGAGTTGCGCGATTCTCGGCGTCGGCATCGTGTTCGCCGCGTTTCCGTGGCTCGCGCTGGTGGTGCGGGTGGCCGGCGCGTGTTATCTGCTGTGGTTCGGCGGGCGGCTGATCTTCAACGCGTCGGCGGCGAGGCAAGCGACGCTCGGCAACGCGCCGTCGGGCGGTTTTCGCCAGGCGTTCGCGCAGGGCTTCGCGACCAACATCGCGAATCCGAAATCGATGGCGTTCTTTGCGGCGGTGTTTTCGTCGGCGGCGCCCGCGCATGTGAGCACCGGCACGTTCGCGGCGATGCTCGGGATGGTGCTGGTGGTCGCGAGCAGCTGGTATGGCTTCGTCGCGCTGGCGTTATCGCATGCGCGGATCGCGGCCGCGTACCGGCGCGGCAAGATGTGGGTCGATCGCGTATGCGGCGGGTTGATCGTCGCGTTGGGCGTGCGGCAGTTGCTTCGTTGAGCGATCCAATGCGCGATCTGATGCGCGATCCAATGCGCGATTCAATGCGCGATTCAATGCGCGAGTCCGCGCGCCCGCTCCAGCAATAACTCCCGCTCGCGCGCATTGCGCGTCATCGCCGCGGCGCGCTCGAACTCCGCGCGCGCTTCGTCGATGCGCGCGAGCTTGACCAGCAGATCGCCGCGCACGCTCGGCAGCCAGTGATAATTGGCGAGCGCCGGATCGGCCGCGAGCCGATCGACTATTTCGAGCCCCGCCGCCGGCCCGGACGCCATCCCCACCGCCACCGCGCGATTCAACTCGACCACCGGCGACGGCGCGACCTGCGCCAGCGCATCGTAAAGCGCGACGATACGCGCCCAGTCGGTATCCTCGGCGCGCCGCGCGCGTGCGTGGCACGCAGCCAGCGCGGCCTGCAACGCATACGGCCCGCTGCCGCCGCCGAGCGCCTGCGCGCGCTGCAACGCGGCGAGCCCGCGGCGAATCAACAGCGGATCCCAGCGGCTGCGATCCTGATCGAGCAGCAGCACCGGCCGCCCCTGTGCATCGACGCGCGCATGCGTGCGCGACGCCTGAATCTCCATCAACGCGACGAGGCCGAGCACTTCGCTTTCGTCCGGCACGAGTCCGCCGAGCACGCGGCCGAGCCGCAGCGCTTCCTCGCACAGCGCCGGGCGCATCCAGTCGTCGCCGGCGGTCGCCGAATAGCCTTCGTTGAAAATCAGGTAGATCACCTGCAATACCGACGCGAGCCGCGGCGCGCGCGCATCCGCTTGCGGCACCTCGAACGGCACGCGCGCCGCCGTGAGCGTGCGCTTCGCGCGCACGATCCGCTGCGCGATGGTCGGCTCGGGCACGAGGAACGCGCGGGCGATTTCGTCGGTGGTCAGGCCGCCGAGCAAACGCAGCGTCAGCGCGACGCGCGCGTCGGTCGACAGCACCGGATGGCACGCGGTGAAGATCAGCCGCAGCAGATCGTCGCCGATGTCGTCGGCGCGCGCGGCATCGAGCGCATCGACGAAATCCGGCACCACGTGCGCTTCGATCGCGTCGAGATCGTGGCCGAGTTCCTCGCGTTTGCGCGCGTGCAGCGCTTCCTGGCGCAGACGGTCGAGCGCGCGGTTTTTCGCGGTCGTCATCAGCCACGCTCCCGGATTGTCGGGCACGCCGGCCGCCGGCCAGTGTTCGAGCGCGGCCACCAGCGCGTCCTGCGCGAGTTCCTCGGCAAGCCCCACGTCGCGCACGATCCGCGCGACGTGGGCGATGACCTTGGCGGCTTCGATCCGCCAGACAGCCTCGATCGCACGATGCGTCGCCTGGGTCGTCACGGCCTTAACCCGCGGCGGCCGGATAAGCGTTCGGTTCCATGTAGGCAAGCTCCCAGATATGCCCGTCGAGGTCCTCGAAGCCGTGTCCGTACATGAAGCCGTGGTCCTGCGGCTCGCGCGGCGCGCGGCCGCCGGCGGCGAGCGCCTTCGCGACCAGCGCGTCCACTTCCGCGCGGCTCTCGCACGACAGGCACACGAGCACTTCAGTGCTCTCCTTCGCGTTCGCGACCGGCTTCGGCGTGAAGGACTGGAACATCGGCTTTTCCAGCAGCATCGCGTAGATGTTGTCGCCGACGATCAGACTCACCGCGTGCTCGTTGCTGAAGCGCGGCTCGATGCCGAAGCCGAGCGCGCTGAAGAAGGCCTTCGAGCGCTCGACGTTGTCCACCGGCAAATTCACGTAGATCTGTTTGTGCATGATGCGGGGTCCTGACTGTCTGGTCTGTTGATCCGGTTACGCTACCTGCTCTTTTTGCGCTGCCTGCTCAGCGGCGGCTTTCTTCGAGCTTGCGAAACTGCTCGATTTCCGGGCCCGGTTCGAAGTCTTCGAGTTCGAACAGCTGGCGCACTTCGATTTCGCCGTCGGCCTGTTCGCCGAACGGCGCCGGAACGCGGCGCGCCCATTCCATCGCTTCGTCGCGCGAACGCACCTGGATCAGCGTATAGCCGGCGATCAGTTCCTTGGTGTCCGTGAACGGTCCGTCGATCACCGTCCGCTTGCCGCCGCTGTACTTCACGCGCCAGCCTTTCGAGCTTGGCTGCAGGCCGGTCGCGTCGAGCAGCACGCCCGCTTTCGCGAGTTCTTCGTGATACGCGCCCATCGCGGCGAGCAGCGACGCTTCCGGCATCTGGCCGGCTTCGCTGGCGGCGGTGGCCTTGACGATGATCATGAATCGCATGGTGCTGGCTCCTTTGTGCGTTGTCTTTTGTCAGAGATGGCGAACGGGCCGCCGCCGGAACGCGAGACCACTGCGCGCTCGTTATTGACACGACGAACGATAGGCATGGAGATCGACACGCGCGATGAGCGCGCGGCATCAGGGAAAACACTGAGCCAGGCAGGTGGACCGTACGTGGGGTATCGGCAAGTGGAGCGACGCAGCAGGTCGTGCGTGATCGCGCGGCTACATAAAACACGGCCCCAGCTTACGCACCTCGACCGTGCACCAGCCCGCCGCCGGACAGGCCTGCGCGATTTCGAGCGCTTCCTCGCGGCTGTCGCAGTTCAGCAGATAGAAGCCGCCGATCATTTCCTTCGCCTCGGCGAACGGGCCGTCGATCAGTTTCGGCTGGTCGTTGCGGACCTGCACGCGCACCGCTTCGTTCTGCGAAGTCAGCGATTCGGCCGCGCGCAGCTTGCCGCGCGCCTTCAGGTCGTCGGCGAAACGCAGCATCTGCGCATAGAGATCGCGGCCCGCGGCTTCGCCGCGCTCGCTGCGTTGTTCGACGGGTTCGACGATGAGCAGCATGTAGGACATGATGTCTCCGCTAAGGCTCGGGTGGGATGCGCTGGCAACGGCGTCAGCTTCGGCGCAGGACAGGCCAGCCAGTCTAGCAAGCAGCAATCGCAGCGGCAAACGCGCCGCCGCAGGCGGGCGGCGAACTCCCGCACCTCACTACGGAAACCCGTAAGCCCACACTCACCTTCGCGTCACAACCTCCGCCCGCCACACAACCGCCGCTTTGAAGTATTCTCCGAACTCCATTCGAAACCACGCTAAAACAGCGGTTTTAGCGGCCTGACCGGCACCGCCGCTTCAAGCGGCCCGGCAGTCATTCAAACAATCCGAGCAGCGGGGAAATTCATGCATCGATCGATCGTGCGTAGCGGCATCGCAGCCGCCGTCGCCAGCGTCCTTTTACAACTCGGCGGTTGCGGCAACGGCGGCGATTCCGGCACCGGTTCGTCGAGCACGGCGCCCGCGACCACGACCTCGATCGGCGGCACCGTCGCGGCGGGCAGCGCACTGGTCGGCGCGAAGCTCACGCTGATCGACGCGAGCGGCACCCAGACCACCGCGACCACCGACACGCAGGGCGCGTACAGCCTTTCGGTAAAAGGCATGACGCTGCCGTTCTTCATCGTCGCGAAGGACGCGAGCGGGCTCAGCGCGCCGCTCGTGTCGGTGGTCGCGAAACTGCCGACCGGCAGCGCGCCGGCCGTCGTCAACGTGACCACGCTGACCACCGCGCTCGCCGCGATGCTGACCAGTTCGGGCAATCCGCTCGAACTCGCATCGACCGGCACGCTCGCGAAAGTGACGCTGCAAGCGGTGCAACTCGCGACCATCACGCTCGACACGATCCTCGCGAACCTGCTCCAGCAGAACGGCATCGCGCCGGCCGGCTTCGATCCGATCGGCATCGCGTTCACGCCGAACCATAGCGGCGCCGACGCGGTGATCGATTCGGTCTCGGTCGTCACGAGCGCCAACGGCGGCCGCACGCTGGTGTCGAACGCGGCGCCCGGCGCGGGCGTCGCGCTGAACAGCAAGACCGCGATGGGCGCGGTGCTCGCCGCGCCGTCCGCCGCCGCGAACTATCTGGAACCGCTCGCCGCGCTGCTGACCGCGTGCGCGGCGAACGGCACGTTGAACGCCGCGTCGTGCACGCCGGCGCTCGACGCGTCGTTCAAGGACAACGGCTCGACCGATCTCGCCAGCGCGCACGGCCTGACCGATGCCCAGATGACCGGCGCGGTGTTCGGCTCGCCGAAGACGCTCGCGTTTTTCACGCGCAACGGCAAGCAGCTCGCGCTCGTGCAGTTGCCGTTCACGCTCGCGAGCGGCCAGCCGGGTCTGCTGTACAGCGTCGCGCAGGCGCTGGCGACGCCGGTCACGCTCGCCGGCGGCGCGCAGCTCGGCTGGGATCTGCTCGGCGATCAGTCGTCGTTCGCGGTCGCGCTCACGTCGCAACTGCAGCGCCGCACGTTCGTCGATACGCGCCTGAACGACGTGAATCGCTACGAAGCCGGGCTCGACATCACGATTCCGACCGCGGCGAATCCGAACGTGTATTCCGCTTCGGTGACGGGGCCGGGTCTTGCCGCGCCGGTGTGGCTGATGCCGCGCGCCGCGTCCGGCAACAGCACGCTCGCTCTCGCCGACAGCGCGTTGAGCGCGCCGCCGGTCGCGCCCGCGACGACCAGCAGCAATACGTCGCTGTATCGCTGGTCGTGGCAGTCGTTGTCGTCGACGGCGAGCTTCAGCGCGCCCGCGTCGAGCGGCTACTACGCGGCGCAAGCGGTCGACGCGGGCACCGTGCCGCTCTACTCGACCTACACGGTCACGTTCTACGACAGCACCGGCGCGCAGCTCGGGCAGTCGTCGGTGATCAATCCGGGCAGTCCGCTCAATGCATCGGCGGCCGGCGCGGCCGCGTGGCCGACGCTGATGATGAACGACGCGACCACCCAGTTCCTCACGCCCGGCACCGAACTCGCCGCCGCGCAGTACGCGCTGAGCGTCACGTGGTCGACGCCGGTGGACGGGCTCGATCTGACGGTGCCGATCAACTCGGTGCAGATTCAGGCGAGCGCGCTGTCGGGTTCGAGCTTGCAGCAGGTGAACGGCTTCTCCGCCGGTCAGCCGAACAACACGACGGTCGGCCAGTATCAGACGACGGTGAGTGCCGGTGTCGATTCGAGCGGTACACAAACCTGCACAAATTGCCCGTTCCCGGCACTGACGACCGACGGTTCGCGGCTGATCCAGTTGCGCGGCGGACAGAGCGGAATCGCGTATTACGACGTGACGCAGTACAACGATTGAGGTGGTTGGCGGTCGCGGGCTTGCGAGGCGAGGCTTCGCAACTCGCGCCGCCGTTGCTGAAAAGCACCCGATTATTTAAAGGCGCGCCGGAATGAATTACGCCCCAAAGTCTGGACACCGGTCCAGGCTTTGGGGCGTTTTTCGTCGGACCCGCACTGCGCTATGCGCGGCGGTTGATCGTTCAAACCACCGCGTCCGCCAGCGCGCGCAACCGCGCCGAGCGCATCAAACCTTCGATCATCCGCGCTTCCGCGCTCGCCAGTTCGCTCAGCGACGCGGCCGCCAGTTGTCCGTCGAAAATCGCCAGCGCTGCGCACAGACGCGCGTACTCGTCGTCTTCGAGCGTCCATTTGCCGGTTTCGCGCTCGCGCAGATCCAGCCGCACCAGCGCCGCATGCGCGCGCTCGATCTCCGTCAGCGCGTCTTCGGCGAGCCCGATGCACGCGAGTTCCTGCGACACCAGCAGATGCCGGCTCAGCGTCGTGTGCAAAGTGCGCGCGCCGTGGCCGCCGCGCAGCGCGTCGAGCGCCGCGTAGGCTTGCAGCAGCATCGTCTGCGTGACCGGCTGGTGGGCGGTACGGCTCGTGGTCAGCGCGCGTAACAACGGGGACATGGCCGGTTGGCCGTGCTTGCGGACTCGCGATTTGCTCGACATATCGATTCAACCTCCTCTCTTTGTTGCGCGCCCCAACCGCGGCACGCGACAACGGCAGACGCCGCGCTCAATCATCCGACGCATTGCGCGTCCGACAAGTTCACGAATTTCTATTTGCGACCTATTAAGCCGCTTTCAACAGACCGTAGCGTAGAACGCAATGCGCGCATATCGGTTCGAACCCCGCAGATACAAGAGCGGTTTCGGCCACGGCGAAAAAAAACCCTGTCCCGCGAGGGACAGGGTTTGACAGGATGGAACAGTCGAACATGCGCGTGGATGCCTGCCGACCTATAACCACCAAACTTACAAGGCTGTTGCTACGAAACTACCGAACTACGAAATTACAAAATTACAAAATTACGAAACGCACCTGCGATTACCGCACCTGCAATTTCTACCGCCTGACAGCAAACTTCAAACTGCCGATTCAAACTTCTACTTCACATTCGCTTCGACGACTACTGCAATTACTGCTGCAATTTCTACCGCCTCGACCTGATCACCGAAACGGATCACTGCATGATGTCACTGCATGATGCTATTGCATGCGGTCCGGTCCCTCGTTATCGAACTCACCTGGCCGCTACCCCCTTGCTTCTTCGCGTTTGCCCTTTGAGTGGGTTGCACGCTGGTATTGCTATCTTGCACATTGCCTGTACTGCGGACTGCAAACTACCGACTGCTCACTGCGTGCTACGAACTGCGTGCTACGAACTGCGTGCTACGAACTGCGTGTTGCGAACTGCGTGTCGCGAACTGCCACTGCCACTGCCACTGCCACTGCCACTGCCACTGCCACTGCCACTGCCACTGCCACTGCCACTGCCAATTACTGACTGCGATCAACGGTACGGTTCAGAACACGACGCGGGGGAATCGCGTCGATGGGCTTGTCATGCGTCGCTCCATGGAAATCAGTGTAGGCGAGCACGCGCGAATGCAATTGCGCGAAGCGAGGGGCAATGGCGGGTTAATTTAGCGAATGGATGTAACAGCGCTTTTGTCGGACGTGACGCGGCGGACGCGCGACTGCGAGCACGACCACGGCAGCGCGCGCGTCACCGCAAACGTGCCGCGCATATCAACCGCGCGACGAAAAATCGGCGATCGTCAGCAGCACTCTCTCGCCGGGACGCGCGAGCATTTTCCGTTCGGCCACCGCGGTAATGCGTTTGCGGCCATCGGCAAAGGTCTTCAGAATGCGTGCCTCGCCGGCGCCGCGTTGCAGCCAGAAGAACTGTTCGAGCGCCTCGCGCGTGACCGCGCATTCGAGATCGCGACCGCGCGACGACAACTGGAAAATCACCGCGCGCCCATCCGCGGAGACGCTGGGTACCGCCTCGATCATCGACATAGCCCACCTCCCAACGTTGATCTGGACATTCGCATCATCACTGCGAACGTCACCGGGAAACTTCTGTATCACCCGCGGCGTCACTCGCGCATGCATCGCTAGCGACGGCACCCGTTGCTGTTCCGAACAACGCATCGAGCGCGACATCCGCCGACACGCGCGCCGGTCCATTGAGCCAGCGCGGCCGCTTCAGACAGAACTCGTGCAGCAGCACGTTCAACGCATCGGCGAGTGCCTGGGTGCCGCGCCTCACGCCGCGCGACGCGGCCGCGATCGCCAGCCACGAATGCGGCGGCCGCAGTTCGTGGCAAACGCCATGCGGATCGGCGAAACGCAAACAGCCGGTGTCGGGATAGAACACGAGCGAGACGGCCTGGCCGGCGGCGTCGCGCGTGACGGTGTGGGGTTCCGCGTTCAGCATCGTTCGTATGATTAGAGTGGTTCGCTTCGTTATCGCGCCAACGCCGCGCCGTTTGGCCGGCAGCGTGGTTGCGCGTGTGCCGCGGATCGATATGCATCGCGCGAACGACGCGCCGAAACGGCCCGCGCTCGCGACAAGCGAACGATGCCTGAGCAAGTCGTATGCCCATGCGCGAACCCCGGCTCGCCGCAGCGAGCGCTCGCACTGCATCGCAAAGTGGAAAGGCCGCAACATAACCGCGTGGTAAAAAAGCGCAGCGGGCGCGACAATCGAAGACAATTGTTACTCGTGCTCCCCCACACCATCGAGCACCGCAACCCTGCCGCCATGTCCCAACCGCCTGTCCAACAACCCGACCTGATCCTGCGCCGCGCGCATGCCGGCGACGAGGCGTTCCTGCTCGAACTGCGTCGCGCGACGATGACCGAACACCTGGTGCGCGCCGGCGAACCGACCGACGAAGCGACTCATCGCGCGCGTCTGCTCGACCGTTACGATGCCGCGCAGGTCATCTGCGTCGACGGCGCGCCCGCCGGTCTGCTGAAGGCATTCCGCGACAACGCCGGATGGTTCGTCGAACAGTTGCAGATCGCGCCGGCGTTCCAACGGCGCGGCATCGGTGAACAGGTGTTGCGCACGATCCTGCGCGCCGCCGCGGCCGAGTCGGTGCCGGTCGCGTTGCACGTGTTCAAGGACAATCCCGCCAAACGGCTGTACGATCGACTCGGCTTCGAGATCGTCGGCGCGGATGACAGACAGTTTCACATGCGCGTTGCAATGCGCGCGCCGGCGGACACCGAAGCAGAACGAATGTCGGATAAAGACTGATACGCAATGAACTCTGATATGACTTTTCGTGAACCGTCAGCCATCGAGAGCTGGCATGCGCACATCTATTTCGATGCGGCGAGCCGCGACGCCGCCTGGGCGTTTCGCGAACAGATCGCCGCGCATTGGGGCGAGCAATTGCAGATCGGCCGCTTTCATGAACGCCCGGTCGGCCCGCATCCTATGTGGTCGTATCAGCTCGCGTTCACGCAGGCGCAATTCGCCGACGTGGTCGGCTGGCTGACACTCAATCACGGCGCGCTCGATGTATTTCTGCATCCGAATACCGGCGACGCGCTACGCGATCATCGCGACGCCGCCGTGTGGATCGGCCATTCGTATGAGCTGGTGTTGAAGGCGTTGCTGTAGAGATAGTTATTGCGCGAGGCGGCGGCTTGCGCCGCCGGCTTTTGCTTCGCCGTCTGCTTTGTCCACGCTCACATATTCGAATAAGCGCTGCACCAGCCGCGCGCCGCGACCTGCTTGTCGCCGAACAGCGTGCAACCGCCATACGGATCCGACGCGCTGCCCTGAAACAGCGAGCAATTCGCGCACGACTGCCCCGCCGCGAAGTTCGGGAATTTCGCCTTGTCGACTTTCGACGCATCTTCTACGTAGCCGACCGCCTGCGCCTGCGGATCGCTGACGCTGAGCGTGGCGGGCGCGCCCGCGGCGAACGCGGCGCGCGAGAACACGAGCGACGAACCGACGCCCGCGCCCAGTAATAGAAAGTGGCGGCGCGATGTTTTCATTGTCATTGGTTCCGGTGGGGACTGACGAATACGCTCAATCGAGAAAGCGCGCGAACTGCCCGACCGGTTCGCGTTCGGTGCGCAGCGCATTGACCGGCGCGCTTTCGTCGGCGAAACCGAGCGACATCCCGCAGACGAACTGCTCGTTGTCCGGCAAGCCGAGATGCGCGGCAATCAGCCGATGAAACTGAATGAACGCGGCCTGCGGGCAGGTATCGAGTCCGCGGCCGCGCGCGGCCGTCATGATCGCTTGCAGGAACATGCCGTAGTCGAGCCAGCTGCCGCGCTCGAGACTGCGATCGATCGTAAACAGCAGACCGACCGGCGCGCCGAAGAAGCGGAAGTTGCGCGCGTGCTGTTCGTGCATGCGAGCTTTGTCGCCCTTCTCGATGCCGAGCAGTCCATACATGTCCCAGCCGATCTTGCGACGCCGGTCGATGAACGGCGACAGCCACTGCTGCGGATAGTACGGATATTCCTCGCGATAGAGCGAGTCGCGCTGCGGGTCGTCGTACGCGGCGAGCAGCTCGCGCGACAAACCCGCGAGCGATTCGCCGGTTAGTACGTAGACCTTCCACGGCTGGGTGTTGGTGCCGGACGGGGAGCGGCTGGCGGCTTCGAGAATCGCTTCGAGGTCGGCGCGCGGCACCGGCGTGGGCAGAAACGCGCGGACCGAGCGGCGCGTCGTCAGCGCGGCATCGACGATATCTGCGCTGCTGGCAGCATTGGCGGCATTGACAGCACCGGCGGAATTGGCGGAAGAAGTCATCGGCGGACGGCGGCAGAGCCAGCGGAAGTGGGGCTGCGACGATTCTAGCGCGTGCCGGCCGGGACCTGCGCGCGGGCCTACATCGTCCCCAACGCCACCGCCGCCGCGATCGAGCCGAGCACCAGCACCACGCCAACCGTCTTGCGCTTATGCAGCTCGGTCCACAACAACACGCCGGTCAACGACAGCAGAATCAGACTGCCCGCCAGCGTATCGATCAGCAGCACCCAGCCGACGCTGAGACCAACGCCTTTATGCAGATTCGTCAGCATCGCGAGAAAGGTGTTCGCGCTGCGCTTGACGGTCACATAGTTATTGCCGACCCAGTACTCGATCGACGTGTTTTCTTTCGGCGTCGCGAACGTCAGTTGCCAGTGCTCGGGCTGCACGACGCTGCGATCGCCCCACGCCACCGAACGCGCGGGCTCCTGCTGCATCCGCCCCGGATTGCCGGTAAGTTTCAGTTCGTGCTTCAGCCATTGCCCGAGCTCACGCGGCGTTTGCGGCGCCGGTTGCGGCAGCGGCACCTGCATCGTCGCCACTTGCGGCGCGCCGGTCGAAACCTTCAGCGGGCCGGCGCGATGATTGAGAAAAAACCCGGTGGTGCCGAACAGCAGACCGAGCGCAGCACCCCACAGCCCGACCCAGCCGTGCACCTTGCGCAGCCATTTGATGAACGTCGCGCGGCGTGAGCGCTGCTGACGCGCTTTCAGTTCATCGCCGGCGAGACGCTGCCTGTCGTGCCGTTCGTGATTGCCGGGTTGGCCGACCGTGGACGGTTGAAGATCGATGAGGTCCGAGTCGCTCACGTTTCGCTCCAGCTACGCAACAGATTGTGATAACAGCCGACGAGACTGCGGCGCGCGGTGTCGTCGGCCTGGGTGGCATTGAGCCGTTGAATCGCGGTGTCCATGTCGAACAGCAGCGCGCGCTGCGTATCGCTGCGCACGAGGCTTTGCACCCAGAAGAAGCTCGCCACGCGCGCGCCGCGCGTGACCGGCGTGACCTGATGCAGGCTGGTGGCCGGATAGACGATCATGTCGCCGGCTGGCAGCTTCACCTGCTGCACGCCGTAGGTGTCTTCGATCACGAGTTCGCCGCCGTCGTATTCGTCGGGCGCGCTCAGGAAAAGCGTCACCGACACATCGGTGCGCAGCTTCACGCCATTCGGCAGTACTCGCACCGCGCCGTCGACGTGACTGCCGAACGTCATGCCGCCCTCGTAGCGATTGAACAGCGGCGGATACACCTGGTTCGGCAGCACCGCGCTGATGAACAGCGGATTGCGTTCGATCGCCGCCAGAATCACGTCGCCGAGTTCGCGCGCGACCGGCGTATGTTCGGCGATCTGCTGGTTGCGTTTGACAGGCGCGCCCTGATAGCCGGCGGTCGCGCGGCCGTCGACCCACGCGTCGCCCGCCTGGTCGAGCCGCTCGCGCAGCGAACGCACTTGAGCGGCGTCCAGTACGTTCGGAATGTGCAGCAACATGATGTGTCCTTCGCGTCGGCTTGCCGTGAACAAAACGGCAAGCCTAACGCATCCGCCGGGTGCGCGACAAAAACGCGTGCCAGCACGCGCACCCGGGCGCGGATTAAAAGCGGTAGTCGAACGTCGCGAGCAGCGTGCGGCCGATGCCCGGCACCGAACGGCCGCCGTCCGACGGAATCAACGCGTCGTAGTAGTACTTGTTGGTCAGGTTCAGCAGATTCAGACGCACGGAGTACTTCTTCGCGTGATACGCGGCGGTCGCGTCCCAACGCGTATAGCCCGGCACCTTCACGTAGTTCGTGTTCGACGCGTAGCGCGGCGACATATAGATCGGACCGCCGCCGATTTCCCAGTGCGGGGTGATCGCATAAGTGGTCCAGAACGTCAGCGTGTTGCGCGGCGTGTTGGCCGGCGTATGGCCCTGAGTGCCGTCGGCCGCCTTCAGGATCGTCGCGTCCATGTACGTGTAGCCGCCGAAAATCTGCCACTTTTCGGTGATATGGCCGGTCACGCCCGCCTGGAAACCGTCGACGCGAATGTCGCCGGCCAGCGTGTATTCGGTCGGCGAAACCTGGGTGCGCGCGTTGTCCATTTCCTGGCGGAAGAATGCCGAGTTCAACGAAATATTGCCGCCGAACAGGTCCCACTTGCCGCCCACTTCATACGACTTCGTCAATTCCGGCGCGAGGTTCTGCGTGAGGTTGGTGACCGTCAGCGATTCGAGCGACGGGTTGAACGACGTGCCGTACGACACGTAGTACGACTGCCAGTCGGTCGGCTGATAGATCACGCCCGCGCGCACGCTGGTGAAGTAGTTGGTCTGGCTCGCGTAAGCCGGCGCGCTGACCGAGTTGTGAATTTCCGCCGAGAAACGATCCCAACGCAGACCGCCGACGATCTTCCAGTGCGGCGTCAGCGTGACCGTGTCGTTCAGGTACGCGGCGATTTCGTTCGCGCTCGAGTCCGCGAAATTGCCGACCGTGGTCGTCACGTTCGCGGGCGTGCCGATGATCGGCGGATTGAGCATCGGCACGACCGGCAGGTTGTTACGCGTGTACGCCTGGTTCGTGTAAGTGTCGCGGCCCACTTCGATACCGGCGATCACGTCGTGCTTGATCGAGCCGGTATTGAATTTGTATTCGAGCATCGTGTCGTTGTAGATCGCGTGATTCTCGATCACGCGATCGTGACTTTGCAGCTTGATGAAGAGCTGCGACGGCGACAGTGTCGTGAAGTTGCCGTTGCTCAATGCGGGGCTCGACGCCAGCGGTCCGGTCAGCACCGCTTGCGGCGCGGTTTCGCGCGCGTCGGTGGTCGAGTGCGAGATCTGCGTCTGGTTCGTCAGCGTCAGGTTCTCGGAGAACCGGTGCTTGATCGCCGCGTTGAAGATCTGCACGTCCTGGATCGTGCGGTCGCTGGTCAGCCCGTAAAAGGTGTTCTTCGGCACCGGCGACGGCCGGCCGTTCAACGCCTGAATCCCGTAGTCGGGCATGTCGTTGTTACGCTGGATCAGTGCGGACAACGTAATTTCGGTCGGCGTGCCGATGCCGAAGCGCAGCTCGGGCGCGACGCCGAAGTCCTTGTTCTTCATCACGTCGCGCGTCGAACCGAGGCTTTGGCCGAACGCGTTCAGGCGGATCGCCGAAGTGTCGGTGAGCTTGTGATTGACGTCGACGGTCGAGCGGTAGCGGTCGTCGGTACCGATCATGCCGGTCACTTCGGCCGAGTCCTTCAGGTTCGCTTTCTTGCTGACCTGGTTGATCACGCCGCCGGTCGAGCCGCGGCCGAACAGCATCGACGAAGGACCGTACAGCACTTCGAGCGATTCGAGATCGAAGGTGTCGCGGTAGTACTGGTTGCGGTCGCGAAAGCCGTCCAGATAGATGTCGTTCTGCGCGGTGAAGCCGCGCAGGTTGATGTTGTTGCCGATCTGGCCGCCTTCGGCCGCGCCGATCGTCACGCCCGGCGCGTTGCGCAGCGCGTCGGTAAACGACGTCGCGCCTTGCGACGACAGCAGATCCCGATTGATCACGGTGACGGTCTGCGGAATATCGCGCAGCGCGGTCGGCGTCTTCGCGCCCACCGTTGCACGATCCGCCTGGAAGTCCTGCTGCACCGCCTGGGCCTGCACGCCGATGGTCGGCAGGGTTTGCCCGTCGGCGACCGGAGCGCTGTTTTGCGTCGTGCCTTGCGCGCTGGCCGGCGCATTATTTTGCGCGTCGTTTTGCGCGAGCGTGATCGTCCCGTTCGACGTCTGCGCCGATGCGCCGGTTGCCGCCGGTTGTAGCGCGCTTTGCGGCGCGGTCTGCGCAACGACCGGCGTCGCGAAAGGAACGGTGAAAGCTAGCGCGAGCGCTGTCACCAGCGGCGTGTGATTGAGCATGGAAATCCCGTCGGAAATGCGCTTGTCTGATCCGCATGTCTGGAGCGGATTTCATGACAAATTCGCAAGTGGCTGGCTGCCGCTCTCCGCAATAAGCGCGGAAAAGACGGGATTGGCTGGCTGTTTTTAAATGAGAATCGCTATCATTCCACACGCATAAAACGGCATCAATCACCGCGCATGCTTACCGGCGGTAAGGGATTTGTTTCGACGTTTTACCGGAGTAGGCTTAATGTAATTTTTAGCGCTAACGGTACGTCTGATTATTACGCCGACGAATTGCTCTGCTGAATTAAATTCAATTAAATACAGCGCGCTTTAGCGATTTAACATTACAAATAATCTTTCAATTAAATAACTCGGATCGGTGACGGCGGCGCGCACGAAATTTCGACTCCGTTTATCCTTTTTACAACACTGCGGTTCCGCCCTCGGCGGGCCGGCTCTCTCATCCCCTCTTCTGGAGTCGATCCATGCAATACCGTCAATTCGGCCGCACCGGCCTGAGCGTTTCGCGTCTGTGTCTCGGCACGATGACCTTTGGACTGCAAACCGAGGAAAACGCGTCGCATCGCATCCTCGACACCGCGGCCGACGCCGGCGTCAATTTCATCGACACCGCGAACGTCTACCCGCTCGGCAGCGGCGAGGACCTGGCCGGCCGCACCGAGGAGATCGTCGGCCGCTGGCTGAAGGGCAAGCGCGAGCGCTTCATCGTCGCGACCAAGGCGGTCGGCAAGATGGGGCCGGCCGCATGGGACCAGGGCGCGTCGCGCAAACATCTGCTCGACGCGATCGATGCATCGCTGCGCCGCCTCGGCACCGATTACGTCGATCTGTACCAGCTGCATTCCGACGACCCGAAAACGCCACTCGACGAAACCCTCGAAGCGCTCGATACCATCGTGCGCTCGGGCAAGGCGCGCTATGTCGGCGTGTCGAACTTTCTCGCGTACCGGCTCGCACGCGTGTTGGGACGCGCGGACGTGCTGCGCGTCGCGCGCTTCGTGTCGGTGCAGCCGCGCTACAACCTGCTGTTCCGGCAGATCGAGCGCGAACTGCTGCCGCTCGCCGCCGAGGAGCAGCTCGCGGTGATGCCGTATAACCCGCTCGCGGGCGGCCTGCTGACCGGCAAGCACCGGCACGATGCGGCGCCCGCCGAAGGGCGTTTCACCGCGAGCGTCGGCAAGGCGGGGGCGATGTATCAGCAGCGCTACTGGCACGAGCGCGAGTTCGAAACCATCGAGCAATTGAAGGCGCTGGTCGCGCCGACCGGCGAATCGCTGGCGAAGGTATCGCTCGCCTGGGTGCTCGCGAATCCGCTGATCTCGTCGGCGATCATCGGCGCGAGCCGCGCCGAGCAGTTGAGCGATACGCTCGCGGCCGCGGATTACGTGCTCGACGACGCGTTGAAGGCACAGCTCGATGACGCGACGGTGCAATATCGCTGGGGGGATGCGGCGCGGTAAGTGGTGCGGTAAGTGGTGCGGTAAGTGGTGCGATAAGCGCAGCGATAAGCGCAGCGATAAGCGCAGCGATAAGCGCAGCGATAAGCGCAGCGATAAGCGCAGCGATAAGCGGCGCGCCCAGCGCCGCGGGCTAACGTATCGCTCAACGCCCGTACCGCAGCACCGTGCTCGTCGCGGCGAGCACGTGCCCCTGAATCGCCTCGAACAGCGCGTCTTTCTTCAGACCGGCCGGCAATGCGCCGGGCGCGAGATCGAGCGCGAACACCTGCACCACGTAGTGATGCGGCACTTCGCCGACCGGCGGACACGGCCCGTGATAGCCGGGGCCGCCGGTCACGTTCAGGCCCGCCGCGCTGCCGGACGGCGCCGCTTCGCCGGCGGCGAGCCCGGTGACCGACGGCGCGATCCCGTAGACGACCCAGTGCACGACGCCCAGACCCTTCGCGCCGTCCGGATCGGAAATCGTCACCGCGAAACTTTTCGTGCCGGCCGGCGCGTTATGCCATTGCAGCGCCGGCGAGATATTGCGGCCGCCGCAGTTGTTCGCGCTTGCCGCGTGGCTCGAATCGAGCGTGCCGCCGTCGGCGAGACCCGGCGACGTCAGCGAGAACGCCTGTTGCGCGTACGCATGCGCGCTCGCGTAGGCGAGCAGCGCGCAGGTGCCGACCGACAGCAGGCGGCGGGTGAGGGAGAGATTGAGGCGGGTCGTCATGGGGCGTCTCCGGGTCGGCACTGCATTCGATCACTGAACGAGCTTCGCGCTACTGATCAACCGTCACTTCGGCGTGAACCGCCCGGTCTTTTCCGTCGCCTCCGGGAACTGCCGGGTCTCGCGCACCGACAGCGGATGCCACAGACGCGCGCCGCCCTCGATGCCGGCATCGTTCGACACGGTCGCCACGTGCGGCGGCAGCTCGAACTTCAGACGCGCCGCATTGCCGCCGCCGATCCACAGTTTGTCGTAATTGACCAGCGCATCCAGAATGCCGATCACCTTCTGCACGCGACGATTCCAGCGCTTGTTGCCGACCTTCTCGCGCGCCGCCTCGCCGATGTATTCGTCGTACGCGACGCCTTTCTTGCTGACCGGATGATGCGCGAGTTCCAGATGCGGCATCAGCTCGCCGTCGCGGAACATCGCGGTGCCCGCGCCGGTGCCGAGCGTCAGCACGAATTCGAGGCCGTGACCTTCGATCGCCGCGAAGCCCTGCATTTCCGCATCGTTGATCATTCGCACCGGCAGGCCGCCGACGCGCTGCGCGAGCGCATCCGCGAGCGGAATGTCGTGCCAGCCTTCGACGCCGAAATGCGGCGCGGTGAGGATGCGGTTGTCGCGCACCACGCCCGGAAAGCCTATCGAAATCAGCGCCGGCGGCGCCTGCTCGATTAGCGGCGCGACCAGTTGCGCGAGCGCGTCCACCAGTTGATCCGGCGTGCACGGATGCGGGGTCGCGACGCGCACGCGTTCGGTTTTCATCTTGCCGTCGGCGCCGATGATCGCGGCTTTCAGGCCGGTGCCGCCGACGTCGATCGCGAGGATGTTTTCGTTGGCCGCCGCGCTTTGCTTCAGTGCGCCCTTTGCTGTGCGTTGTTTCGCTGTGCGTTGTTTCGCTGTGGGTTGTTTCGCTGCCACCTGCCGTATTGCGCTCTTCTTCGCGGCGGTCTTCTGAGCAGCGCCTTTCTTTACAGCGCTCGTCCTGACAGCGCTCTTCACAGCGCCCTGCTTAACCGCACTCTGGTTCACTGCGCTCTGTTTCACTGCACTCTGTTTCACTGCACTCTGTTTCACTGCGCTCGTCTTACGTGTAGCCACGGTGCCTCCCCGAATGTGCATGCTGCGGATGTATACGTACTGCCCGTTTATTCCTGTGACTTGTTAGCCGGCGCGCTCTGCTGCAACGGCCGCCACGCACGCCCATCGCGCGCTAGCAGCGCATCGGCCTCGGCCGGCCCTTCACTGCCCGCCGCGTAACCGTGCACGGCCATCGCGCCGCCGCTCTTCGGATGCAGCACGTCATCGACCGCGCACCAGCTCGTCTCGATGCTGTCCGCGCGCTGGAACAGCGTCGCGTCGCCGAGCATGCAGTCGTACAGCAGCGTTTCGTAGCCGACGTTCGCGTGCGCCGCGAAGAAGTCGTTGTAGTCGAACGACGACTGCACCGCGCCGATCTGCATCACCGGTCCCGGCGTTTTCACATTGAAATCGAAGCTCGTCCCATGCGAGGGATCGATGCGCAAGGTCAGCACATTCGGCGTCAGCGCATCGACCGGCGTGTCGCGGAACAGCAGGAACGGCACGGGCTTTAACTGCACCGAAATTTCCGTGCGGCGCGTAGCGAGCCGCTTGCCGGTGCGCAGATAGAACGGCACGCCGGCCCAGCGCCAGTTTTCGACGAACACGCGCGCCGCCGCGTACGTTTCCGTCGTGCTGCTCGCGGCGACATCCGGCTCCTCCAGATAACCGATTCCTGCGGGCCCTTTCTGGTACTGGCCGAATACGACATCGTCGGGCGCGAGCGGCTGGATCGCGTCGAACAGTTCGGCTTTTTTATCGCGTACCGCCTCGGCATCGAACGAATTGGGCGGTTCCATCGCTACCATTCCGAGCAACTGGAACAGGTGGTTCGGCACCATGTCGCGAAACGCGCCGGTCTGCTCGTAGAAGCGCCCGCGCCCTTCGACGCCGATCGTTTCCGCCGCGGTGATCTGCACGCTGTCGATGTACTCGCGCCGCCAGATCGGCTCGAACAGCGCATTCGCGAAGCGCACCGCGAGAATGCTCTGCACGGTGTCCTTGCCGAGAAAGTGATCGATCCGATAGACCTGCGATTCGCTCGCGTACGACAGGATGTGCGCGTTCAGATCGCGCGCCGACGCGAGATCGGTGCCGAACGGTTTCTCGATCACCAGACGGCGAAAACCGCCGTTCGCGTCGTCGGCTTCTTTCAGCAGGCCCGCTTTGCCGAGTCGCTCGGAAATCGGTTTGAAAAAGCGCGCGCCGACCGCGAGGTAGAAGATCGCGTTGCCGCCCGGCTGCTGGTCGAGCCGCTGTTTGAGCTGCGTGAATACGTCGTCGGCTTCGAACTCGCCGGCCATGTATTCGAGGCGTTGCGCGACCCAGTTCCATGCGTTGTCGTCGAGCTTGCCGGCGTGGAAGGTGCTGGCTTTATCGGCGGCGAACTGTTGTAGCGACTTGTGCAGATCTTCGACCCACTCGCCCGTTTCGCGCGCGCCGTGATTGACGCCGATGATCTTCATGCCGTCGTCGAGCAGGCCATCGACCGCGAGGTTGTAGAGCGCCGGCATCAGCAGACGCCGGGTCAGGTCGCCGCCCGCGCCGAAGATCACCAGCGTGCACGGCGGCGCGGGCTTCTTGCCGGCCGCCGACGGCACCGCATCGTGCGGGCTTGCACCAAGCTTGCAACTTGGCGTGCGCGCGGTGCCGGATTGAGTGGAAGGAGCGGAAGGGTTCGGTGTCGTCGACATGGAATTCACTTGTACCTTGGCAAGCCACTGGAAATAGCGTGGCGATACGTGAAAGACCGCGCGCGCCGCCTCACAGTTCAATCGCGTTCGCATTCATCGCGATGCGCGGCGCGGCAGTTGCTCACGATGACTGCGTGCGGCACGCGCTATTTCGTCGTCGTGGCAGCGAGCGGCGCAGCCGGTTGTGGCGATGAAGCAGAAGCCGGCGCGGCTGCGGATGGCGCCGCCGGAGTGGCCACCCGCGCAGAACCTGACGCGGAAGCCGAAGCGGAAGACGAAGCGGAAGATGATGCAAACGCCGAAGCCGTCACCGCGGCGGCCCCCGCCGGAATCGGCGCCCGCGCCTCCGGCTCGCCGGCCAACGGCACATTGCCCGACGCCGCCATCGCGCGCGGCTGCAACAGCAACGCGACGAGCCCGGTCCAGCCGGTCTGATGCGACGCCCCGACACCGCGCCCGTTATCGCCATGAAAGTATTCGTGGAACAGGATCAGGTCCTGCGAACGCGGGTCCGCCTGCAATAGCGGATACGCGCCCATCACCGGCCGCTCGCCGTCCCTGTTCTTCAGGAACAGCGTGGTCGCGCGGCGCGCGAGTTCATCGGCGATTTCGCTTAGCGAGAAGTTCTGCCCCGAGCCGGTTGGATACTCGACGCGAAACTCGTCGCCGTAATAGCGATGAAACTCGTACAGCGATTCGATCAGCAGATAGTTGACCGGCATCCACACCGGCCCGCGCCAGTTCGAATTGCCGCCGAACACGCGCGTGTCGGATTCGGCCGGCAGGTACTTCACGCAGAAGCTGTTGCCGTCGTGCTGGAACACGAACGGCTGCTCGCGATGAAAACGCGACAACGCGCGTACGCCGTGATCGGAAAGAAATTCGCTTTCGTCGAGCGCGCGCCGTAACAATGCCTTCATCCGATGCCCGCGCAGCAGCGACAGCAATAGCGCATTGCCCTTGCCGGGCTCGTTCCAGCGCGATACCAGTTTCGCGAGATCGGGCCGGTGTTCGAGGAACCACACGAGCCGCTCGCGCAGTCCGGGCAAATTGCCATGCAGACGTTCTTCGAGTACGTGCACCGCGAATAGCGGAATCAGTCCGACGATCGAGCGCACGCGCATCGGCAGACTGCTGCCGTCGGGCAGGCGCAGCTTGTCGTAGAAGAATTCGTCTTCGCTGTCCCACAGCCCGGTATCGCAGCCGTCGTCGCAACTGACCGCCTCGGCGATATACAGAAAGTGCTCGAAGAACTTCACGCCGATATCGACGAATACATGGTTTGCGTACGCGAGTTCGAGCGCGATCCGCATCAGGTCGAGCGCATACGCGGCCATCCACGCGGTGCCGTCGGCCTGGTCGATATGGCCGCCGGTCGGCAGCGGCGACGAGCGATCGAAGATGCCGACGTTGTCGAGCCCGAGAAAACCGCCCTGAAAAATATTGTGGCCGTCGGCGTCCTTGCGGTTCACCCACCACGAAAAATTCAGCAGCAGTTTATGAAAAACCAGTTCGAGGAAATCGCGATCGGCCTTGCCGGTCAGCGCGCGATCGATCTCGTACACGCGCCACGCGGCCCATGCATGCACCGGCGGATTCGCGTCGCCGAGCGCCCATTCGTACGCGGGCAACTGGCCGTTCGGATGCTGATAGCGATCCTTCACGAGCAGCAGCAGTTGCTTCTTCGCAAACGCCGGATCGATCAGCGCGAACGCGGCCGCATGAAACGCGAGGTCCCACGACGCGTACCACGGGTACTCCCACTTGTCGGGCATCGATACGATGTCCGCGTTGCACAGATGCCGCCAGTCCGCGTTGCGGCCGCGTCTGCGCTCGGCGGGCGGCTTCGGCTGCAACGGGTCGCCGTCCATCCAGCGCTGCACGTCGTACTGGTAGTACTGCTTCGACCACAGCATCCCGCCGAGCGCCTGGCGTTGCACGAGACGCGCGTCGGGATCGGTGATCTCGTGCTGCAACGCGCCGTAGAATTCGTCGGCTTCGGCGATGCGGCGCGCGAACAGCGCATCGGCATCGAACGGCGCGTCGTCCACCGCGGATTGCGGACGCCAGCGCAGATAGATCACCGCGCGTCCATGCGGCGCGAGATCGAGCGCCGCGTGCGCGCCGGCCTTGGTGCCGGCGTCGCGGCGAATCGCGTTCGCGTCGCCGTGCACGAGGTAGTCGTTGAAGCCGTCCTTGAACGGGCCGGTGCCGTCCATATTGAACAGCCGCTTCACGTTGGTGTCGTTTTCGCAGAACAGCCACGCGAGCTGCGGCGCATCGGGCGACCACGCGTTGACGACGATCGGCTCGTGCCGGTGATGATGGCCGGTAAGGTGCGCCACGCCGTCGTGGTCGCGGCCCAGCGTGAGCTTCGGCTTGTCGTCGTTCTGCTTCCACGACCACGAATTGCGCGCCCAGATCTGCGGCAGCACGTCGAGCGACGCCGCTTCGTCCGCGCGATTTTCGATCGTCACGCGCATCACGATGTCGTCGGGCGAGTGCTTCGCGTATTCGATCTGCACGTCGAAATAGCGCGCATCGTCGAACACGCCGGTGTCGAGAATTTCGTACTCCGGCATATCGCCGCCGCGGCGCGCGTTCTCGTCGATCAGGTCCTGATACGGATAGGCCGCGTGCGGGTACTTGTACAGCATCCGCATATACGAGTGGGTCGGCGTGCCGTCGAGATAGAAGTACAACTCCTTTACGTCCTCGCCGTGATTGCCTTGCGAGTTCGTCAGCCCGAACAGGCGCTCCTTGATGATCGGATCCTTACGGTTCCACAGCGCGAGCGATACGCACCAGTTGAGCCAGTCGTCGCAGAAACCGCCGATGCCGTCCTCGCCCCAGCGATACGCGCGGCTGCGCGCGTGATCGTGCGGGAACGAGTCCCACGCGGTGCCGTTCGCGCTGTAGTCCTCGCGCACGGTGCCCCACTGGCGTTCGCTCAGATACGGTCCCCAGCGCTGCCAGTGGCCGCAGTCGGGCGAATGCAGGCGGGAACCTTCGATGGTGGCAAGCAGATTGGCAGCGCGCAGCGGTGGCATGGGAACGTCCTTGCAGCAGGCCTGGCGGTGGGACCCACATCGTAGCGCGGTTTACGCGCCGCCGCGCTCGAACCCGGCCAGCAGACTTTCAACGCGCAGCAATTCGCCCAGCGACCACGCCTGAAACGGCGTGCCGGCGCTCGCGTGCGGCGCGTCGCCGTCGGCGATTTCGGACAGATGGTCGAGCCCCGCGTGATCGAGATGCGCGTAGAGCGGCGCGAGAAAACGCGTGCGCGCTTGCGCCAGCTGCTCGGCGCCGGTGCCCTCGATACGCAGCCACGCTTCGACGAACGGCCCGATCAGCCACAGCCACACGGTGCCCTGGTGATACGCGCCGTCGCGCGCGAGCGGCGGCCCGCCGTAATGGCCGCGATAGCCGGGGTCGGACGGCGCGAGCGAGCGCAAGCCGAGCGGGGTCAGCAGTTGCGCTTCGACCTGGGCGAGCACCGCGCGCGCGGCCGCGCCTTCGAGCAGCGCAAACGGCAGTCCGCCGATCGCGAAGATCTGGTTCGGGCGAATCGCGCGATCGACGGTGGCCGGTACGTGATCGACATCGACGTTGTCGAACAATGCCTGGGTGTCCGGATCGATGAAGCGCTGGCGGAACGCGAGCGTCGCGCGTTCGGCCGGCGCGCGCCACTTTGGATTCCATGCGGATGCGATGCGCAGCGCGTTGATCCACAACGCCTGCACTTCGACCGGTTTGCCGATGCGCGGCGTGACCACCCAGTCGCCGACTTTCGCGTCCATCCACGTGAGTTGCACGCCGGGGATGCCCGCTTGCAGCAAACCGTCGAACACGCACACGCCGATGTTGAAGCGCGTGCCGTTCGTATAGCCGGTGAGGATCGCTTCGACGGCCTGCTGCAGGCGTTCGCGAGTCGCGTCGCTCGCGTGCGGCGTCGCCAGATAGTCGTGGACCGCGACGACGAACCATAACGATGCGTCGACCGAGTTGTATTCGGGCGCGTCGCCGTAGTCGGGGAAGCGGTTCGGCAGCATCCCGTCGGACAGCGTGGTCGACCATTCGAGCAGGATCGCTGCGGCGTCGTCGAGACGGTTCGACGCGATCAGCAGTCCGCGCATCGCGATGAAGGTGTCGCGGCCCCAATCTGTGAACCATGGGAAACCGGCGAGGATCGTGCGGCCTTCGTTGCGGCTGACGACGTAGGCGTCGGCGGAGCGTTGCAGGCGGGAGCCGAGCGCGCCGCGGCGTTGCAGTTCTGTATCGGCGAGGGTGGCGGCGTGAGCGGCGGTTGAGGTTTTCGCGTCGCCATTGGCGTGGGCGTTGGCGTTCGCGTTGGTCTTAGCGCTGCCCACCCCCGAAGCACTCAACACCATCACCGCTTCGCCTTCCGCGAGATCGAAGCTGAACACACCCGGCGCGGCGAGGTCCTCGTTGCAATCGAGCCCGCGTTCCTGTTCCCGCACATAGCAGAAGTTGCGATACCAGTCCGGCGCGTGCGTGTACTCGCCGTTGGTCGCGATCCGCACGACCGGCAATCCGCCATACGGTTGCCAGCTCGCGCACGAGCGGTCGTCGCCGATCGTTGGGTTGAAATTGAACACGGGGTTCTCGTGATGCAGCGCATGATAGTCGCGCCCCGACAGCAGCGGCCTCACCTTCAGCACCGCCGCGCCGGCACCACCGAGATCGCCGCCCGCTTCGAGCCGCCAACGCAACACCGTCTCGCCGCTCGTCCTGCCGACGAACACCTCGGCACTCACCACGCTCCGCGCATCGAACTGAATCCGCCACGTCGGCCACGGCGTCGTATCGAAGCTGACGAGACTACCGCGCAGATCCGGATAGATCACATCGGGCCCATAGCGCTGCATGCTCAGCGGATAACGCCGCCCGTCCGCTTCGAGCCACGCTTCGACACCGTTGACCAGCACCATCCGGCCGCCCGGCGCGCGCGTCGCGGCAAGCAGCAACGCGTGATAGCGCCGCGTGCGCAGCATGCCGACCGTGCCCGACGCAAAGCCGCCGAAGCCGTCCGCCTCCAGCCATTCGTCTTCGAGCCGCGCGATCTCGAGCGGCGATTCGATTCGTGTCATCTGAGCGTGCTGATGCGCAGTCGTCATGCGCGAACCATAGCGCAAATGGCAGTGCGGTGACCATTGTCCTTCCCGCGACTTTCCATTTTCTTTCGAAAAACTAACGATTTTTCGAAAGTTATGCTCCGCGCAAACGTTTCACATTAATTTCTCGAAAGGTAGCGAGACTGCATGCGCTTTCACCGAACCGGATGCAGAGATGAGAAAAAACACATGCATCGTGAGCATGGCCTTGCTCGCGCTCGTCACGCTCGCGTTGAGCGGTTGCGGCGCCGACGACACGCCGCTCGCGAGCAGCGCATCGTCCACGACTCCAGCCGCGAACGACATCGCACAGGCTCCGACGACGACGGCAAACGCGGCCGCGGCGATTCTCGATGCTTCCGCGCCGCTCGCCGGCACCACCGCGAACCTCGGCGCGAACAGCTTCGGCAATACCCCCGACTCCGCCGCCAATTTCGCCGCAGCCGCCTCCGACCCGATCGCGCAAAACATGCAGGCCAATCTCGCGGCCGACAGCCAGCAGATCGCGCCGGTGATGCGCTACGCGCCCGGCGACAGCGCAAGCAACTAGCCAGTCGTCCTTAACTAATCAAACCCATTCTCCCGGCGTGCCACCGCGCGCTATTCTTCCCCTACGCAGAAGGTGATATTCGATGACCTCAACTAGCCGTCGCCGTTTCCTGCAGACCGTCGCATCGTCGGCCGGCGCCGCCGCCGCGATGACCGCATTGCCCGAGTCGATCCGCAATGCACTCGCCGTGCCGGCGTTTTCGCGCACCGGCACGATTCACGATGTCGAGCACATCGTCGTGTTCATGCAGGAAAACCGCTCGTTCGACCACTACCTC
Source organism: Burkholderia sp. SRS-W-2-2016 (assembly GCF_001931485.1). Lineage (GTDB taxonomy): Bacteria > Pseudomonadota > Gammaproteobacteria > Burkholderiales > Burkholderiaceae > Paraburkholderia. Next base: position 95,723 of record NZ_MSDV01000021.1, read on the forward strand.
GGCCATATGCGCGGCGTGCGCGGCTACAACGACCGCTTCCCGATTCCGCTGCCCAGCGGCCAGCCGGTCTGGTATCAGCCGTCGAAGGCGGACGCGACCAAGCCGGTGCTGCCGTTTCATCTGAACACCGCGACGACCAGCGCGCAATGCGTCGGCGATCTCGATCACTCGTGGTACAAGACCCACGCCGCGATCGACGGCGGCCGCTACGACCAGTGGCCCGCCAACAAGACCGACATGACGATGGGCTATCACCTGCGCGGCGATATCCCGTTCCATTACGCGCTGGCCGATGCATTCACGGTTTGCGATGCGTACTTCTGCTCGCTGCCGGGACCGACCCACCCGAACCGCTCGTATCTGATGACCGGCACGGTCGATCCGACCGGCAACTTCGGCGGCCCGCTGCTCGACAACAACGATTGGGTCGACGGCGACGGTCCGCCGAACTATCAATTGCTGTCGTGGACCACCTATCCGGAGCGTCTGCAAAACGCCGGCATTTCATGGCAGATCTATCAGCAGGGGCTGACCGGCGCCGATCCGCTGAACGGCAACTACGGCACCAACATCCTGCAGAACTTCACGAACTTCATCAACGCGCAGCCGGGCTCGCCGCTCTATGAGCGCGCGCAGACCGTGCGCACGATCGACGACCTGAAGGCCGACGTGCTCGCGAACCGTCTGCCGCAGGTGTCGTGGCTGTGCCCGCCGGCCGCGTACTCGGAGCATCCGCAATACACGCCCGCGTACGGCGCCGAATACACGTCGCAGATTCTCGATGCGCTGACGTCGAACCCCGAGGTGTGGAGCAAGACCGTGCTGTTCATCATGTACGACGAGAACGACGGCTTCTTCGACCACATCGTGCCGCCGCAACCGGCGACCACAGCCGCGCAAGGCAAGTCGACGGTCACGACCGACGGCGAAATTCACAACGTCGTCAATCCGCTGCGCGGCGGCAGCTACACCGCCGACGGCCTGCCCTACGGCCTGGGCCCGCGCGTGCCGATGACGATCGTGTCGCCGTGGAGCAAGGGCGGCTTCGTGTGTTCGCAGGTGTTCGATCACACGTCGGTGATCCGCTTTATCGAAACGCGTTTTGGCGTGCACGAGCCGAACATCACGCCGTGGCGTCGCGCGGTGTGCGGCGATCTGACGACCGCATTCGACTTCCGCACGCCGGACTCGAAGATGCCGTCGCTGCCGGACACCAGCAACTACAAGAGCATCGCCGACAATCAATGCGCGACGCAGCCGAAGCCGACCGTGCCGGCGACGCCGGGCGCGATCGATGCGCAGGAGGCCGGCATCCGTTTCGCGCGCGCGTTACCGTACGAGCTGCATGTGAACGGCGCGGCCGATGTGCACAAGAACAGCTTCACGCTATCGATCGGCAACACCGGCGACCAGGGCGCGCACTTCTACGTGTACGCGTCGAATCGCAGCGACGGTCCGTGGCGCTATACGGTCGAGGCCGGCAAGTCGCTCAGCGATACGTTCGATCTGACTTCGACGAACGGCGTGTACACGTTCGAGGTGTTCGGCCCGAACGGCTTCGTGCGCAAGTTCGCCGGCAATACTCAGGCAAACACGCAGGCAAATGCGCAAAGCGACCAGAAAGGTCACGTGACCGGGCATGGCCACGGCACGCCCGCGCAGCCGGAAGTGACCGCGCAATACGACGTCGCGAACGGCAACGTGTTCCTGAAGTTCAACAACACTGGCGGCTCGATCGCGCGCCTGAGCGTGACCGACAACGCGTACGGCGCGAAGCTGCGCAGCGTGCTGGTGCCGGCTAACTCGCATATCGAGGAAGCGTGGGTGCTCGCGTCGAGCCATCACTGGTACGACCTGACGGTCACGAGCAGCGACGACGCGAGCTTCTCGCGCCGCTTCGCCGGTCACGTCGAGAACGGCCGGCCGAGTATCAGCGATCCGGCCGCGGTCGCGCCGATGTTGGCTGTGAGCTAAGCAAAACAAACGGCATCCTGTTCCGTCTGAGTGACGGACAGGATGCCGAATCGTTTTCTGCTTCGAATAAGGCGCCGAAACGCGCGACTTAGGCTTAGGCTTAAAGCCCGACGTCCGGCAACGCCGGCCGCGTTTCGAGCGCCTTCGCAACGATGCTTTTCACTTCCGCGAGCGTGTCGCCTTCCAGCGCGAGACGCGGCGGCCGCGTAACCGCACTGCCGCGCCCAAGCAGTTCCTCGCACAGCTTGATGCACTGCACGAGGTCGGGACGTGCATCGAGATGCAGCAGCGGCATGAACCAGCGGTAGAGCGCGAGCGCTTCGTCGAAGCGCTTTTGCGTTGCGAGACGGAATAGCGTCTCGCCTTCTTTCGGGAACGCGTTCGACATCCCCGACACCCAGCCCTGCGCGCCGACCGCGATGCTCTCGACCACCACGTCGTCGAGGCCCGCGAACAGCACGAAGCGATCGCCGACCGCATTGCGCAGATCGATGAAGCGCCGCGTATCGCCGGACGAATCCTTGAAGCAGACGATATTCTCGCAATCCTGCAATGCGATCAGCACGTCCGGCGTCACGTCGTTCTTGTAGATCGGCGGGTTGTTGTAGATCATCACCGGCAGATCGGTGCTCGACGCGACCGAGCGGAAATGCGCGGCGGTTTCATGCGGCTTCGCGGAATAGACGAGCGCCGGCATCACCATCACACCGTCCACGCCGACGCGCGCCGCTTCACGCACCGTCTGCCGCGCGAACTCGGTGGTGAACTCGGCGACACCCGCGATCACCGGCACCTTGCCGCCGGCCGCATCGCGCGCGGCTTCGATCACCGCGAGTTTTTCCGGCGTGCTCAGCGACGTGTTTTCGCCGACCGTGCCGCACACCACCAGACCGGACACGCCGTCCCTGACCAGATTGCTGACCACCCGATGGGTCGCGTCGATGTCGAGCGAAAAATCGGCCTTGAACTGGGTGCTGACGGCGGGAAACACCCCGCTCCACTGGATCGGCTTGCTCACTTTGTCCATCTCCTTCATCACGCCGGCGATGCCGGCACACGTTGAGGTATGGCAACGAGTATCGGCGTTTCGCGGCCCGCAGGCTTGGGGTTTCTCGTAGTCGAAAGAGATTAAATCTGCACAACCGGCGCGGCGGTGAATTGCTCAGGCGGCGCCGCGAGGTACTGATGTGAACGCCATCGCACCGGCAAAGAAGAGGGTCGCTGCGAACCTGGCGCGTGCATCGCGATGCCGACACCGGCACAGCAGCGCCGTTATGCAAGCTGACAGCCGTTTTTCAGGCACGCCGGCACGCCGTGCTCGTGCGCGCCCCACCCCCGGCGCCACCGCGGCAAACCTCGGCCGATCGCGCTAGAGTCGATCTGCTATCGATTTGCCCAGTTCCCCTAACCAGGTGACGTCATGAATCGCGAAGCTTTTACCCAGATGCTGACGAACGAAGGTTTTCCCGATCCGGTGCTGATCTCGCGCGAACCGAATCTCGCGATGGATCTGCACACGCATCCGTTCGAAGCGAAGGCGCTGATCGTCGAAGGAGAAATGAGTATTCGCGCCGACGACGAAGAACGTGTGTACCGGGTCGGCGACGTGTTTCATCTGCCGGCGAACAAGGCGCACACCGAGCGTTATGGACCGGACGGCGTCAGCTATCTGGTAGGAAGAAAGCAACACGCGTAGCAGCGGCGAATTCACCGCTGCTTCATCTACTTCACGCCCCCAGCAACACACCCGTCCTGATCGGCCGCGTACCGGTGACGCGGCCGAGCGGCGCGCCCGCGGTCACGAAGCGAATCGCGCGCCGCATGTACAGCACCCCTTCGGTCTGGCTCGCAATCGTGGTGGTTTCGTCGGTCAACGGGTCGACGATATCGAACAGCGGCTGGCCCACGCGGATCGTGTCGCCGATCGTCGCGCAATGCACGAGAATCCCGCTCACCGGCGCGTAGAACTGTTCGCTGCCCGCGAGCGGCGTGGCCGGCGACAGCAGCGGCGGCAACGGCTTCGCGTCGCCGCGAATCGCGCCGCGCCACACCAGGTAGTCGATCAGCGCGTCCGCATCCTGCTGCGCGACTTCGTACGACACATCGCGCTGGCCGCGGCATTCGACCGTCACCGCGATCGAACCGGTCGGCACCGGCTTGCTCGCCGGCATCCGCTGTTGCAGGGTCCACCACAGCAGGCTGTGGGTTTCGTCGAACGCGCCGGCGCCGGAGTCGGTCGCGAGCAGCGACGCCTCGGCGCCGAGGTAACGCGACAACGGCTCGAACTCGGCCCACGCCGCTTCGCTCGTGTACACGTGCATCGCCGCTTCGAGCGAGCAATGCAGATCGATCACCACGTCCGCATCGAACGACAGCTTCAGCAGCGCCAGTTGCAGCGAATCGAATTCGGTCAGCGGCTTGTGCCGGTCCAGCTCCGCGCCGACCAGCGCGCGCACGATGCGCTTGTTCTCCTGCGCGTCGGCGCCGAGCGCGTGTTCGGCATCCGCAATCAGCTTCGCAAACTGCACGAAATGCCGGTTGAAATTCTTGCCGCTGGCCAGATCGAAGCGACCGACGAACTGGCCGAGCACGTATTGCCCGAGCCCGACCGGATTCGCGACCGGCACCAGCACGATTTCCGCGGTCAGCGCGCCGGCCTGTTCGAGTTCGAGCAGACGGCGCTTGAGCAGCACGGTGGTCAGCATCGCGGGAGTTTCGTCGGCGTGCAGCGAGGCCTGAACGTAGATCTTCTGCGCGCCGCCGGTGGTGCCGGTGGTGCTGGCCGCGCCTGCCGGGCCGAAATGAAACGCCACCAGTTCGCGATGCGTGCCGATCGCGGGCGACAGAAGCGGAATCGATTGCCTGTTCATGAATGGAGAAACGGGTAAGTAAATTTATCGAAAGCAATCGAACTCAATTGCCGTACGGGTCGAAGTCGAAGTACTTCTTCGCAATCTGCGCATACGTGCCGTCTTTGCGCATCGATGCGATCGCCTCGTTGATCGACGCCTGCACCGCGGTTTCATCCTTGCGCAGTCCGATCCCGACGCCGCGATCGCCCATCGACAGCGGTCCGCCGACAAACGTAAAGCCCTTGCCCGCCGGCGTGCGCAGAAAGCCGTAATCCGCTTCGACGGTGCCGAGCAGCGCGCCGTCGAGCCGGCCATTCTGCAGATCGGCGAACACTTCGTCCTGGCTCTTGTACGCGGTCACATGCGCGCCAAGCGGCGCCCAGTTCTTCAGCGCATAGCTCTCGAACTGGGTGCCCGTCTGCACGCCGATCTGCTTGCCGGCCAGCGCGCCCGCGTTGGCCGCGAGCGGCGAGCCCTGGCGCGCGATCAGGTGCGACTTGAACTGGAACAGCTTCGACGAAAACAGGATCTGCTGCTCGCGCTTGTCGGTGATCGCCATCGACGACAGCACCGCGTCGATCTTGCGCGCCTGCAACGCCGGAATCATCCCGGAGAATTCGAGTTCGACCCACTGGCAATGCGCATGGATGCGCTTGCAGATCTCGTTGCCGAGATCGACGTCGAAGCCTTTGAGGCTGCCGTCGGGCGCTTTCGAGTCCATCGGCGGATAAGTCGGGTCGATGCCGAGGCGCAGCGTGTTAGGGTCGGCGGCAAACGCGGCGCTGCTGAAAGTCAGCGCGGCGCAGAGGATCGTCAGCGGAAGTTTCATGAGGGCGAGCGGGTCGGATGGATGAGCGGGACAGCGTGATCCTATGCGGCTGCCGCGCCTCGAAGAAGCCCCGTTCGGACTATCATGATCACTTTTACCGATCACCACTCCCGGCCTCATGGCGTTGACCATCTCCCAGCTGCGCGCGTTCACCGCGGTCGCCGAACATGGCAGCATCCGCGCGGCGTCGCGCGCGCTCGGCATCGCGCAGAGCGGCATTACGCAGCAATTGCAGAATCTCGAAGCGATGCTCGGCGCGACGCTGTTTACGCGCACCAATCGCGGCATCGCGCTGACCGCGCTCGGGCAGCGGCTGTTGCAACGGGCCGGCGCGATCCTCGGCGAGTGCGAGCGCGCCGAGCAGGAAGTGCAGCAGCTGCGCGGCGATTACGCGGGCGAGGTCACGTTCGGGATGACGACCGAGCCGCTCGTCGATGCGTTCGCGCCGGTGCTGATGGAGTTTCGCGCGCGCTTCGAGCGGGTCGCCGTGCATCTGCGCACCGGCACCTCGCGGATGATGATTTCGTGGATCCGCGAAGGCACGCTCGATTTCGCGGTCGCGCTGGTGTCGAAGCACACCGATACCGCCGATCTTTCCGTGACGCCGCTTTATCCGTCCGATCCGGTAATCGTCTGCCGGAAAGGACATCCGAAGGCGCGCGCGAAGTCGCTGGCCGAGCTGGCCGATTGTCCGTGGGTGACCACGCGCTCGCCGAACCTGACCGAAGAGCCGCATGTGAACCGGCTGAGCCATCTGTTCGAGAGCCACGGGCTGCCCGCGCCGAAGATCGTCGCGACCGTCGAGGGTCTGTATGAAACGCTGCATCTGGTCGGCGCGACCGATTGCCTGTCGCTGGAGGCGTCGGTGATCGCGCAGCGCGGACCGTTCGCGGAACTGCTGACCACGATCGATGTGCGCGAGCGCGCGCCCGCGCAGAACGTCTGTCTGCTGCAACGCGCGGCGCTTCCGCTGACGCCCGCCGCGCAGGAGTTCGCGACGATGATCGCGTCGTACACCCGCACGGTGCGGGCGCGGTGAGCACCGTGAGCGCGGCGCCGCGCGCATCGGGCGCGGCGCTCCCGGCGCCCTCGCCGCCGGCATAGGACCTTGGTCCAATTGGCCGCACCGGGGTGCCGCCCCTACTATTTCCGATAGCGGCGCCGAACGGTACAAGGGGGCCACGCCGGATTCCCCGGCAAGCCAGACGGGTCGTCTGGAGACCCTTGCGGGGTCCCGCGAGGAGAAAATCGATGCTACCCACACAGACCGCTCGAAGGGGACTATCCCGGGAATTGCTCGACGTACTGATCCGCGCCGGCCTCGTCGCGGTGCTGGCCATCGCGTGCTTCCGCGTGTTCGTGCCGTTCCTGAACCTGATGGTGTGGGCCGTGATCCTCGCGATTACGCTCTATCCGCTGCAGGTCAGACTGCGTTCGCGGCTGCGCGGCAAGGACGGGCTGGTCGCCACGCTGATCATCCTCATTTCGTTCGCGGTGATTCTGGTGCCGACCTATGCGCTCGGCGTCGCGGTCGCCAATTCGATCGAACGCGCGATGGACATCTTCCGCAGCGGCGACTTCCGGATTCCGCCGCCGGCCGAATCCGTCGCCGCATGGCCGCTGGTCGGCCAGCGGATCTTCGACTTCTGGACCCAGGCGTCGACCGATCTGACCGGCCTCGTGCAGAAGTTCGCGCCGCAAATGAAGGAAGTGGGCGTCGCGATACTCGGCACCGTGACCGGGCTCGGCGCGGGACTGCTGGTGTTCTTCGTCGCGCTGATCGTCGCCGGCATTCTGATGGCGTACGGCGAAAAGGGCCACCGCAGCGCGGTGCAGATCGCGTCGCGCATTTCCGGCCTGGAGAACGGCCCGCAGATCGCCGATCTGTGCACGTCGACGATCCGCGCGGTCGCGCAAGGCGTGGTCGGCATCGCGTTCATCCAGATGCTGCTGATCGGCATCGGCTTCATCGTGATGGGCATTCCGGGCGCCGGCCTGCTCGCGCTCGCGGTGCTGCTGATCGGCATCATGCAGTTGCCCGCCACGCTGATCACGGTGCCGGTGATCGCGTTCGTGATCCTGACCGAAGGCGTCAGCACCGCGACGGTCATCTTCTCGGTCTACGTGTTCGTCGCCGGTCTCGCCGACAACGTGCTCAAGCCGCTGCTGCTCGGACGCGGCGTCGCGGTGCCGATGCCGGTCGTGCTGATCGGCGCGCTCGGCGGCATGGTGACGGGCGGCGTGATCGGACTGTTCATCGGGCCCGTGATGCTGGCGGTCGGATATCAGCTGTTCTGGCGCTGGGTCAAGGACCAGCCGGAATCCAAGCCGTGTCAGACACACATCGAACCCTAAGACCAGGGGGACGGCGTCGTGTCGCCTTCACTGCACGCATCGGCAACGGCGGCGCGGCCGCGCGCGGCGCTGTTCGTCGCCGCGCCGGCGCTGTGCGTGGTGGTGTGTGTCGCGGCGTCGGTCAGCGGCTGCATCCAGGTCGGTCCGGATTTTCATCCGCAGCATGAAGCGTGGAGCGAGCACTGGAGCAGCGCGTCGATCGAGCAGCTCACGCGGCAGGCCGCGCAGCCCGACGTCCGGCAGTGGTGGCAGGTCTTCGACGACCGCAACCTCGAACAACTGATGGCTCAGGCCGATGCCGGCAACGGCGATCTGAAGATCGCCGGCCTGCGTGTGATCGAGGCGCGCGCGCAACTGGGCATCGCGCTCGCGGGCCGCTATCCGCAGGTGCAGCAGGTCAACACCGATGTGCTGTATACGGCGGGCCGGCGCTCGGATGGGCTCAGTAATTCGCGCTCGAGCGGCGCCTGGCAGTACGGAGCAAGTTTCAGCATCGGCTGGGAACTCGACTTCTGGGGGCGCTTCAGCCGCGCGATCGAATCCGCCGATGCCAACTTCTTCGCCGCCCAGGCGAATCGTGACGCCGCGCTGGTGCTGTTGCATGCGCAGCTCGCCGATACCTATTTCACGCTGCGCACCGCCGAAGCGCGGCTGCGCATCGCGCGCGACAACGCGGCTTTGCAGAAACGCAGCTACGAGATCGCGCAGAAGCTGTTCAAAAGCGGCGAGAGCGACGAACTCGATCTGCAGCAGGCGAACACGCAATACCTGGGAACGCTAAGCAGCATCCCCGATCTGGAGAGTCAGATCGTGCTCGCGCAGCATGCGCTGTCGGTGCTGCTCGGCCGGCCGCCGGGCCCGCTGCCGGAACTCGATGCGCAGCCCGGCAAGGCAGGCGTGCTGCCGCTCGTCGATCGCGCGGTATTGCAGCAGGTGCCCGCCGATCTGCTGTTGCGGCGCCCCGACGTACTCGCGGCCGAATATCAGATGGCCGCGCAATCGGCGCTGATCGGCGTTGCGAAAGCCGATCTGTATCCGTCGGTGACGTTGCTCGGCTCGCTCGTGTGGAGCGCGACTTCGCTCGCCGGCGCGCCGAGCACGCTGGCGCTCGCGGCCGGACCCAGCGTCACGTGGAACGTGTTCGATCACGGCAAGATCGTCAACAACGTGCGCGTGCAGGACGTGCGGTTGCAACAGCTGACCGTCGCATATCAGAACACCGTGCGCGAAGCGGCGCGCGAAGCCGACGACGCTGCGACCGCGATGCTCGCCGCGCTGACGCGCGACCGGATTCTGAACGACGCGCAAGGGGCCGCGCGGCGCTCGCTGACGCTCGCCAATACGATTTATCGCGAAGGCTATTCGGACTTTCAGCGCGTGCTCGATGCGCAGCGCGCGTTGTTCGCGCAACAGGATGCGTACGTGGTCAATCGCAGCAATGCGGTCGGCAGTCTGATCGCGCTGTATAAGGCGCTCGGCGGCGGGTGGTATGCGGAGCAGCCGCTGATCGATAGCGCGACGCGCGCGCAGATGCAGCAGCGCACCGATTGGGGCGATCTGTTGAACGATGTGAGCGCGCCGCCGGCCGCGGCTGCTGCTGCGGCTGCTGCGGCTCCTGCTGCTTCCGAGGGGGCCTCGCGATGAGCGATACGTCCAAGTCGTCCGGAGCCGTGCCGGCAAGTGCGGGGGCTTCGTCTTCGCCTTCGCCGGCGCCCGCCCCGGCGCCGTCTCCGCCGCCCGCCGCCGAGCCGTCCGGTCGCGCGCTGAAGTGGGTGATTGGCGTGATCGTCGTCAGCCTGATCTGGTATCTGCTGGCCGATCGCCTGACGCCGTACACGCAACAGGCGCGCGTGCAGGCCTACGTCGTGCCGGTCGCCGCGGAAGTGTCGGGGCGCGTGACGCGAGTTGCCGTGCACGACAACCAGCAGGTCAACGCCGGCGACCTGCTGTTCGAGGTCGATAACGAGCAATACCGGATCGCCGCCGATCGCGCGCGCGCCGATCTGGAGACCACGCGCCGCCAGCTCGGCGCGAGCACCGCCGGGATCGATTCGGCGCGCGCGTCGCTGCGCGCGGCAATCGCGAACGAGGTCAAGGCGGCCCAGGACAGCGACCGGCTGGAGCGGCTGTATCGCGAAGACGAAGGCACCGTGTCGCTGCGGCGGCTCGAAGTCGCGCGCGCGACTCACGAACAGGCGCGCAGTCAGGTGGCGGCAGCACGCGCGGAAGTCGAACGCGCGCGCGAGCAGCAAGGCGGCGCCGAGCCCGATAACGCGCAGTTGCGCAGCGCGGCCGCGGCGCTCGCGAAAGCGGAACTCGATCTGGCAAACACACGCGTCAACGCGCGCAGCGGCGGCGTGATCACCGATCTGCGGACCGAAGTCGGCCAGTTCACCGCGGCGGGCAATCCGGTGATGACGCTGATCGCGATCCGCGATGTGTGGATCAGCGCGGATATGACCGAAAACAATCTCGGCCGTTTGCAGCCGGGCACCGAGGTGGCCATCGCTCTCGATGCGTTGCCCGGCGAGATTTTCCACGGCCGGATTCGCAGCATCGGTTACGGCGTGAGCGTCGGCCAGCCCACGCCGCCGGGCGCGTTGCCGTCGATCCAGAACAGCCGCGACTGGCTGCGTCCCGCGCAGCGCTTTCCGGTGCTGGTCGAGTTCGATGCCAACGAGCGCGACCGTTTGCGCAACGTCCGGGTCGGCGGACAAGCCGAGGTGATGGCGTTTCCGAGTGCGAACAATCCGCTCAACCCGCTGGGCAGGCTGTTTCTGCGCGCGATGAGTTGGCTCTCCTATCTTTACTGAACCGAACGAGGCGATGAGCACGCTAGACCCCAGGCTGCTGGTTTCCGGACAGCGCGCGCTGCGAATGGCCAGCGGCACCGCGCTGTGTCTCGCGCTCAGCTTCGCGCTCGACTTGCCGATTCCGGTCGTGGCGCCCGTGTTCTCGGTGTTCCTGCTGGCGACGCAGACGCGCGCGCTGTCGTTGCGGCAGGCGCTGGCCGTCGCGCTGGTGGTCGGCCTGACCGCGGGCAGCGGCCTGCTGCTGGTGCCGCTGCTGCGCCACTACGCATTGGCCGGCGTGCTGCTGATCGCGCTGCTGCTGTTCGTCGCGTTTCGCTATGGGCTGCGCGGCGGCAACAGTCTCGTCGCGACTTTCCTCGCCGCCGGACTGACGATGATTTCCGCGGCGGGCACCGCGGATCTGCAACTGGCGGCGACCGTCGTCGGCGCGCTGGTCAAAGGGCTGCTGCTGGCGTTGCTGGTCTCGATCGTCGCGCATCGGCTGTTTCCCGACAGCGCGGCTGCGCGGCCCGCACCCGCCGCCGCGCGCGTGTCCGATGCACAGGCGAGGTACATCGCGCTGCGCGCCGCGCTCGTGGTGATGCCCGCGTATCTGCTGGCGCTCACCGATCCGGCCAGCTATATGCCGATCATCATGAAATCCGTCAGCCTCGGCCGGCAGAGTTGCACCGCGACCGCGCGCAGCGCCGCGCGCGACCTGCTCGGCTCGACGCTGCTCGGCGGCCTGCTGGCGATCGCGTTCTGGTTCGCGCTGAAGCTGTTCCCGCAACTATGGATGTTCTTTCTATGGATGCTGCTGTTCGGCCTGCTGGTCGGGCGCAAGCTGTTCCGGCTCGTGCCGACCCGCTACTCGCCGGGCTTCTGGCTGAACGGCCTCGTGACGATGATCATTCTGCTCGGCCAGTCGGTGCAGGACAGCGCGGCGGGCAAGGACGTTTATCGCGCGTTCGCGATTCGCATGGGGCTGTTCGTCGCCGTCACGCTTTACGCGTGCGTGATGATTCTGATTCTGGACCGCAGGCGCGCTAGCCGCGACGCCGGGGAGATGCCGTGACCGACAATGCCGAACGCAGTACCACCAAACGTGTGGGCGCGCGCGAAATCCTGCGCGAGTTCTTTGTGACGCTGTGGTACATGCGAACGATCCTGTGCTTCATGCTCGGACTGTTCGTGCTGCTGACTATCGCGATGTACTACTACGGCGGCCCGGTCGAAACCGCGAACAGAACGCCCGCGTCGCTGGAGCAAACCTGGTATTTCTGCGCGATTACCGCGCTGACGATCGGCTATGGCGACGTGGTGCCGACCACCGGGTTCGGCCGCATCGATGCGGTGCTGCTCGGCCTGATCGGACTGCTGTTCATCGGCCTGACCACGGCCGCGGCGGTCAGGGGCGTGCAGGAGGCCGCGCATGGCGCGGGCTCGCAGAATCAGTAGCGGTCCGCGAAACACGAGTGATACGCCCCAACCGACAGGAATGCGCAATGCGCGTGCTTTGCTTATCCGCTGAGCCAGTTTGCAGGCATGCCGCCAGATTGTGCGTGTGGCTCGCGGTCGCGCTCGTGCTCGCGTTGGCCCTGTTGCCGTGCGGCGCCCATGCGCAAAACCCGCCCGGCCAGTTATCGAGCAATACGGTGATCGGCGGCAACGTGAAGCGCCATGCGGACGCCGTGCTCGCAGTGATGAGCTACACGACGGTGCCGGACGTGACCACCAGCAACCTGTCGGTGAACAATGGGCTGACCGGCAATCCCGGTTTCGCGCAAACGCAGTTCGGCGGCGGCTTCACGCTCAGCAAAAAGTTTCCGCTGTACCTGGAAGGCACGCTCGCGTATAGCCGCTACGATCCGGTGTTCATCGCGAGCGATGGCGCCGAACAGCGTTCGGTGCCAACCGCCTGGAACACGTTCAGCGGCACCGTGGGCATCGGCTGGGACTTTCGGATCACTGACGAACTGGTGTTCCGGCCGATCCTGAACGGCACGATCGGGCGCGTTTCGAGCGATCTGAAAGTCGGGCAGACGATCTTCAATCACGTCACCGACAGCAACCTGCAGTTTCTCGAGAACGGCTCGCTCAATGCGTACGGCTACGGCGGATCGCTGGTGCTCGACTTCGAGCACTATCGCGAGACCTACGAAATCGATGCGGAATTACGCGCGACCGATATCTATCTGCGCAGTTTCGGCAGTTCGTCCGAAGCGGTGCAGGGGTCGGCGATGGCGCAGCAGGTGAGCCTGTGGACCCGCTGGCGCGCGCCGACCGGCTGGCGCGCGCTCGACCGGCCGGTGCGCTATGTGCTCGAAGCCGCGTACTCGCACTACTTCGGCGACAGCGCCGGCGTGCTGGGTTTCAACGACCTCACGTCGCTCGGCGTCGGTCTCGAACTCGACAGCAGCAAATATCCGATCATCATCACGCGCACGCGGGCGATGGTGCGCTATGTGTTCGGGCACAACGTGCACGGCATATCGTTCGGATTCGCGATGAGTTTCTAGCAGGCTTCGAGCGCGAGCAATTCGTCGATATGTTGTCGGCGCCGGATCAGCCGCGCGTGGCCGTGGTCGACCAACACTTCGGGCGCGAGCGGCCGGCTGTTGTAGTTCGACGACATCGACGCACCGTACGCGCCCGCGTCATGGAACACGATCAGGTCGCCCACCGCGGGCGCCGGCATCTCACGACTCGTGACGATGCCGCCTTCGGCCTGCGTGAACACGTCGCCCGCTTCGCACAGCGGACCCGCTACGGTGAACGCAGCGGCCGGCGCGCTGCTCGGCGTGCCATCGGGCTTCAGCACGCTGATCTCGTGATGGCTGCCATAGAACGATGGCCGCACCAGATCGTTGAAGCCCGCGTCGATCAGCGCGAATTGCCGCGACGGCCGCGGGCTCAGCGCGTGCACTTCGGCGATCAGTACGCCCGCCTGCGCGACCAGAAACCGGCCCGGTTCGATTTCGAGCCGCACGCGGTGGCCGAGATGCGCTTCGATGCGCCGGCGCGCGTCGTCCCACAGCCGGAAGTAATGCGCGGTATCGACCCGCGCGTCGCCGTCGCGATACGGGACCGACAGACCGCCGCCCGCCGAGATCGCTTCGATATCCTGATCGAGGTCCGCGACCGCGTCGACCATCGAATCGCAAACGCGCGCCAGATGCGTGTAATCGACGCCGGAGCCGATATGCATGTGCAGCCCGACGAGCTTCAACCGGTAGCGGCGCACCAGTTCGAGCGCGAGTGGCAGGTCGTCGCGCCAGATGCCGTGCTTGCTGTGCTCGCCGCCGGTGTTGGTCTTGTTGCTGTGGCCATGCCCGAAACCGGGGTTGATTCGCAACCACACACGATGGCCTTCGCTCGCGTGCCGGCCGAGCCGTTCGAGCATGTCGAGCGAGCCGGCGTTGACGGTGATGCGGTGTTCGAGCACGGTGGCGAGCGTGGCGTGGTCGAGAACGTCGGCGGTGAAGACGACGCCTTCGGACACGTGGTGCGGGGTGGGTTCAGCGGTGGAGTCAGCGGTGGCTTCGGCAGTGGGTTCGGCCGTGAAGCCCGCAGCAAAACTACGCGCGAGTTCACCCGCCGAAACCGCATCGACCACCACCCCTTCCGCGCGCATCAGCTTCAGGATATGCAGGTTCGAACACGCCTTCTGCGCGAAGCGGATCGTATCGAAGCTGCGCAGTTCGGCGATGCGCTGGCGGATCGTATCGGCGTCGTAGACCCACAGAGGTGTGCCGTATTGGCGCGCTAGTTCAGCGAGTTGACGCGGATTGAAGGGTGTCACGGTGCGTTCCATGTCGAGGCTTTACGAAGCAGAAGCCGACATGATGCGGGCTCCTGTTCATTCAGTAAAATACCAATTTGTAGCTTACCTATTCATCGTTGATATAGGCTTTTGAATGGCACTCACGCACCGCCACATCGAAATCTTCCGCGCGCTGATGACCGCCGGCAGCGTCACCAAGGCGGCCGAGATGCTGTTCACGTCGCAGCCCACCGTGAGCCGCGAACTCGCGCGGATGGAGCAGAGCATCGGCTTCGCGCTGTTCGAGCGCGTGCAGGGCCGCTTGCGCCCCACGCAGGCCGCGCTGACATTGTTCGACGAAATCCGGCGCGCGTATGTCGGGCTTGAACGGGTCGCATCGACGGCGGCGGCGCTGCGCGAATTCAAGGGCGGCCAGTTGTCGGTAATCGCGCTGCCGATGTTCTCGCATTCGATCCTGCCGGGCGCGGTCAAACGCTTTCACGACGCGCAGCCGGGCGTCAGCGTATCGATTGCGACGCAGGAGTCGCCGTTTCTGGAGGAGTGGCTGACCGCGCAGCGCTACGACCTCGGCCTCACCGAGCACGACCGCCCGCCGCCCGGCACGCGGCTGACGCCGCTGCTCGAAGTCGATGAAGTGTGCGTGCTGCCCGACGGGCATCCGCTGCTCGGCAAGCGTGTGATTGCGTTGAAGGACTTCGCGGACCAGCCGTTTATCAGTCTGTCCGCGAACGATCCGTACCGGCTGCAGATCGACGAAGCGTTTGCGCAAGCGGGCATTGCGCGTCGTTTGGTGGTTGAAACGCCGACCGCGGTTTCTGTATGCAGCTTCGTGCGGCAGGGGCTCGGCATCGCGATCGTCAATCCGCTGACCGCGATCGATTTCGCGGGCCGCGATCTGCAGATCCGGCCGCTGGCGCTGTCGCTGCCGTTTCGGGTTAGTGTGATTCGTCCTGAGCATCGGCCGGCGTTGCCGCTGGTGGATGCGTTTGTCGAGGCGCTGCAGAGCGAAGCCGGGGAGCTGCTGTTGCAGTTGAAGCGTCACACCGAACAGAGGCGGTCGGCGTAATTCGGGCAACTCATGCTGTATAAGTCGACACGCAACCTGACAGTCACAGTCCAATCTGGTCACGAGAGGTTTGCGAGGCCAAGGACGGCAATCGACCCGAAGCTGAAGTCCATGGCCGGCTATGGTTCATGTGCAACTGAGTGAAATTCCTGCGCTTAACCAAGTGTCGTCGAGAACACACAGTTCATGAACTCGCCATCGACTTCGAATTGTGAGATCGACAACTCCGAGCGCTCGGCAAGGACCTTGCGCGATCTGCCAGGGAAGAAGAAGAGATGGAAACGCGTGTACTCGTATAGATACTCGAAGCAAGGCGTTGCATGCGCCATTCGAGCTCCTGGTTTCATCCACGTCTTCATTTTTCGGAGTTCGTTAATGGGATGGCGAAAGTGC
The DNA here is from genome assembly GCF_001931485.1 of Burkholderia sp. SRS-W-2-2016. Classification (GTDB taxonomy): domain Bacteria; phylum Pseudomonadota; class Gammaproteobacteria; order Burkholderiales; family Burkholderiaceae; genus Paraburkholderia. The sequence goes on from NZ_MSDV01000021.1 coordinate 111,768, forward strand.
TCCAACACATTGTTCGAGAAAATGCCGTCAAAATTCCGCCCTTGCATCTGCTGCTCGTTCGAAATGAGCCAGTCCGCTGCGGAAGCAGCGGAGGCATGCGGTTCATAGGCAAGCACGTTCCAGCCTTGCTCCCGCAGTATCGGAACAGTTCTTGACCACGAGCCTGCGCCGTAGTTTACGTAGATGCCATTGCGACTTGGGTTCAAGGAATGGAACGCGCGCAACTCGGCCTCAGTCGAATCGCCTTCTTCATAGACTTTGTAGTGCCATTCGTAGTCTTGGCTCAGTTCGCCAGCCGACAGATCAAACATCTTGTCCGCGCCGAAAATGACATCGCAACTAGGGCATTGGTGTCGAAACAGGACACCCCCACCAAAGATGCAATTGCTCTCAATGCACTTGAACGCCGCACTCGCTCCAACGAAGTTGCACAATTGGCACGTTCGATACGCAGGTGTCCCAGTACGCGCGCGCTCCATAGCATCAATCACGCTCCAGCGATTGGCGATCTGGAACCTTAGGAGTTCGAGTCGCAAGCTGTCCAGGTCCCTCCGTAACGGAGCAATTCCGATGGACAGTGCCTCCCCGTCGGTTTTCGAAGGTCGATCAATCACCAACTGCCGAAGTTGAGCGAGTTCGTCCGATGAAGCTGCCACCTCGGCACGAACGGATTCCAGCTGAGACTGTGCAGCCAACAACTGGGCACGCGTATTGTCCAAGGTCGTGCGCCGAGTCACAGCGATGTTCAGTGGCGCCAGTGCACCGTTAACCGCAGCAATGAGTTTTCTCAATTTATGCCTCTATTTCGAGCGGGAGGTTCAGGCTGTCGTTCGATCAGGACGGTCAAAATGCTTGGGAACCTAAGTACACCACCTACGCCAACAGCGAAGCTTGGAGCCCTCGGGGAAGCGATTGCGAGCCGGGCCAGAAGATCTGCTACTGGTCGAAAGTCAACCTACTGTCGGCAGCGCCTCCACCCATATGACTTCGCCAGGATGATGCTCAGCGATGGTGCCAAGAGCATCAGGCAAAAGATCCTGTGTGCCGAGTTCATACTCAAAGCGCGTCAAATCTCTGCCTGCCATTGCAGCAAACTCATTCTGGAAAATTCTATCAGCACCACCAAATCGGTGTGTCAGCTTCTCCGAACCGACGTAGCGCGCTTTTCAACCCATGGCCAGTGATGGCGAGGAAGACCAGTCTGCTGCTCCTTCGGTGGTCTGGTGAAATGGAATTCTTGCGGAGCTGAATGTCCGGCTTGTGGCCGACCACAGCCTCAAGCTTTATGCATGAAACGTGTATATGTCGACGCCCGGCAACTGGACGACTACGACCTATCGGTGCCGCTCGATCAGCATTGCCACCAGTCGACTATCTGCCGAACTGAGCCCAACGATCTGACATCGTCTGTCCAGTCAAGCCCAACCCTCTACACCATGAATCAAACCCGACTACCTAACGCAGCAACAGATAGGCAATGAAACTACCAACTAGTACAACCCCACTGCTATAGAACATTGGCCTGGTTCGCAATCGATCCAGTCCGGACGCAGGAGGCGCGTTCTCACCATCGAGATCCCAATAGTCAATACCTGGATCACCCGTCAAATTGATGACAATCACTCCGGCCGAACCCACGAATAGCACGAGTAGAATCACAAATAACGATGTTGGCATGTCAATGCGTTTCGGTATGTTAGTCGGTTGCCCAATGCATGAAGACCGGTAGCTCTTCCTGATACATGTCATTAACGCCGTCCCCCGCCATGCCGCCAAGATTACTACCGAGAAGTACCAGGGCGACGGCGCATGCCGGTTCAGCAGGACCGCAAACGAATGACACGGCGAGCCCAGCCAGACTTCCCCCAATCATGCCTCCCGCAATGATGCTGCCCTGTCTCGCCGCCTCCTTGACCTTATCCCGAGCCGCTACCACTTCACCCGTTGCAAGGATGGCCGTAAATATAATGGCAACCTTGGCGGATACCTGCAATCGGCGCACCTTGGTTGTCACATTGGCATTGCCACCACCTGCTTTTGATAGCACCTGATAGTAGACCGCATTGCGCTCTTCAGCGGTCAGGACATCAAAATTCTTGCCAAACTGAGCGTGTGCATACTTGTTCAGGTAATAGTCAAACCCTCGTGCACTGAGCTTAAGCTTTTCCGCTTGGGCTACCCCAACAGCCGATGTGTACTTGCGATACTCAACGAAGAGCTTGTCTCGCAACTGGCTACAATACTCCGCACCATCCTTCACAGACATGTGACCCTGGGCGACCTCTTGCCTTACCTGGTCAGAGATTTCTTTAATGTGCCTGATGTATTGCTGGCGCACCTTGTTATCACTGATAGCGTTGACCGCGAAGGTGGTTGCGATCGCTTCATAGTCTGCAATGGCAGCTTCCAGAATGGCACTATTAATGTCATGAGTTCGCTGGGTACTAAATGAACCGCTGGCGAGTGTGTTTTTATTGGTCGTTTCATTCGCCATTCTTACCCCATCATTGACCTGACCGGTTGGGCCGATCAGTTGGCAGAGCAAATCATCATGAGCAGGATTGACGAGCTTGCGGCAAGCCGACAGCGATGCCGCGCTATCAGACCACCCACCACTACGCCTGCTACTCGGCAAGACCGCGCTAGATCTCGCCTACAAAAAGCTCGAATTAATGCGTGGGGATTTCGACAACTGGCGGGCGACCACTGAGGGAGCGGACTACCCGGAATGAACTACGGGAAGAAGAGCCTTAAAACTCCACCAGCGCAAAATCTTCCTTACCCACATCGCACAGCGGGCAGCGCCAGTCGGCCGGCACATCGGCCCAGCGGGTGCCCGCCGCGATGCCTTCTTCCGGCAGGCCGGCCGCTTCGTCGTAGACCCAGCCGCAAATCACACAGACCCATTGCTTGAAGTCGTCGGCGGACACGGCCTGCTCCGCAGTGGGCGCGGCCGATGCATCGAACAACGGCGCGTCGATTGTGGGCGTCGCATCCAGACTCACGACGAGCGGCGCGACCGTGCCGCTGCCGGTTCCCGCGAGCCGCGCCTTCAGGCTGTCGAACAGACGCTGCGCCTCGTCCTGGGTCAGATCGATCCAGTACGGGTCGCCGGCGCCGTCGTTGAGTCGCTCGGGGGAAAACTGGATTTCTACGGCTACGCCCTTCTTGTACATGGCAATCGGAATAATCTCGGAGGGGCCGGCGATGCGCGCCGGTTGGCGGTGGCCCGCGCGCGGCGGGCGGTGTGTCAGTGCGACTGCAGCAGCAGATTCAGCGCGATCGATGCGATCAACCCGGCGCCGCCGATCAGGCCGAGCAGTTGCAGCAGAGTGAGGGATTTACGCGGGGCGGTGGTGGTTTGTTGCGTGGTCACGGAAGTATCTTGAAGTTCGGAAAAAGCGTCATGGTACACGGGTGCGCCAGGGGCCCAGGCCGACCCGGCGCAAACTCGCGCGCAATAACCGGGCGGCGCGACATTATCGCCGCTTGCGGGTCGCGCATTGTCTACGGTGGGGAGATGGATTAATTCGCGCAGGACGGGAAACCTGCGCGTGTCGGGTGGCGTTGCCGCTTGTCCAGCGGCCCGCGCTCAGGTCTTCGCGAGCGGATTGCCCTGGCGCGAATCCCAGAAGCGGATCACCGCGGTGTCGCCGGTGCCGGCGCCCACCACCTGATCCGGCGCGCCGCACTCGCGCAGCAACGCGCGCAGATCGTTGATGACCGGGAACACCTCGTGATTCCAGTCGGCGCCCTGCGAGTCGTGCGCGCGCTGCTCGGCCTCGACGATCTCGCGGTCCTCCTTGAAGATACGTTCGGTAAACCACACCAGCAGCGGCCACGCGAGATTCAGCGCGCCCGGAATGCCGGGCTTGCGAATCGATAGCAGCCCGAACGTTCGATTGGTGCGTTGCTCGCGATCGAGCGGCACATAGATGATCCACAGGTCCATCACCAGCGTCTGATCCGAGTTGCGGATCTGCAGCGTCTGGAACGGATACTCGGTGCGGATCGTCATCACGTCCTTGTCGTTGTGGCCGCCGGTCTTGCGGTTCTGGCCGAACACGATCGCCTCGCCGATCGGCTGCTGCCCGGCCATCCGCGCGAACGTGTAATCGACCTCGACCCAGCCGTCGCCTTTGCGCCGCCCGAGCGAGCGCGCGCGCATCTGGCCCATCTGGCGGCGATGCAGAAACTGATGGTTCATGTCCATCAGGTTCTCGTGCATGAACGAGTAATGACATTTGACCGGACGGCCGAAGCGGCGCGTCTTGTACTTCGGGTCCGACACCGAGCCGAGCGCCGGCAGCGGCCTCTGTTCGGCGAGCGCGGCGTCGCCGGGGAACACGAAGATCAAGCCTTCGACTTCCTGACACGGATACGAGCGCACGCCGTTGGGCAGCCGCTCGCGGCCCAGATACGGCACGTCGATGCACTTGCCCGAACAGTCGTAGGTCCAGCCGTGATAGCCGCAGCGAATCGATTCGCCGTCGACCACACCTTGATGCAGCGGCACCTGGCGATGCGCGCAACGGTCTTCGAGCGCGAACACCTTGCCGCTCTCGGTGCGCGCGAGCACGATCGGGTCGCCCGCGAAGGTCACGCCATGCGTCTTGCCGCGCTTCACTTCATGCGACCACGCGAGCGGATACCAATGGTTCGGATGGATGCCGACGCGGCGCAGATCGCGCACCGGCGCGCTGCTGGCGGCGTGGTCGGGAGTGTGCGCGTGAGCGCCGGTTTGTGAAGCGGGAGAAGCGCAATGCTGCGGCGCTGCCGGAGCCGGCGAGGCGGCCACGGTTGCGTCGGCGAGATCTTGTTCGAGCGGGGGAACAGCATGCATGGGTCAAGCCTCCGTGCACGAGCGGATAGTGGGTTGTCGTGCTGAGATTCGCACGCGGCATCGAATGTGAGTCTACTAGATGCGGCCGGCCGATGGGTCTGTCGCCGGCACCCGCTCAGTGTCGCAGCCACCCGCCCCGCCAGCGTCAGCGCTCGTCGTCCTCGATAAGACCGGAGCGCCGTTGCACGCCCCACGCGCGACCGCCGCGCAGAAACTGCAGCCAGCCGAGCGCCGCGCCGAGATGGCGGGCGAGCTGGAACGTGAACGGCTCGGCGAGCGCCGCGAGCATCGCCATGCCGAGACTGTTGCCGCTGCGCTCGCCGGTCCAGCGCCGGTACAGGTGGATGCTCCACAGGTAGAACGCGAGATCGATCGCGGTCTTCAGACCGATCACGCTGAAGATCGACACGACGATCGCGCCGTGTCCGCCGAACAGAAAACCGAGCAGCAACGCGAACGCGGTCAGTCCGTAGATCGGCTGCATCGTGTCGAACGCCTTGACCGGCAGCATCAGCGTGCCGAGCGTGCCGTAACGCGGGTTGCCGGTCATGTCGCGGTTCCAGTACTGCGTCTGCAGGAAGCCGGCGAACCAGCGGCGGCGCTGGCGCAGAAAGCTCGCGAGATGATCGGGCGCGTCGGTGCGCGCATGCGCTTCGCCGACCACGCGCACGTCCCAGCCGAGGCCGTGATCGACCGAGTAGCGGCGCAGCCGGTGAATCAGTTCGTAATCTTCGACGAGGCATTGCGGATCGAAGCCGCCGACCGCAACCAGCGCGTCGCGCCGGAACGATGCGAACGCGCCGGAGATCAGCAGCAGGCTGTCCGCGCGCATCCACGCGAAACGCGCGATGAAATTGCGCATGTACTCGTAGGTCTGGAACCACTGGAACACGCGCCCCGACAGCGACTTGCCGCAGACCGGCACGAGGATGCCGGCCGCCGCGGCCAGTTGCGGCTCGCTCGCGAACGCGGCGCGCATCGCGTAGGTCGCGTCGTCGTCGAGTAGCGTGTCGGCATCGACGGTCATTACCGTGTCGGTCGTCATCACCGTGATCGCCGCGTTCAGCGCGCGCGCCTTGCCGCCGTGCGGTACGCGCAGCCAGTACAGATTCGGGTGCAGTGCGCTCGGCGCGCTTAGCACGCCGTCGGCGGCGGGCTTGAGGCCGAAGCGTTCGGTTAGCAGCTCGCGGGTGGCGTCGGTCGAGCCGTCGTCGGCGATCACGATCTGCGCGGGGCCGTGGGTCTGGCGCAGCAGCGCGGCCAACGTGACCGGCAGCACCGCCGCCTCGTTATGCGACGCGACGATCACGCCCATGCTCGGCAGGTCGCGACGCTCGTAGTCGGCTTCGAGCGCCGCGGTACGGCGCAGCAGCGGCAGCGATTTCCACGTGACGAATGCAAGCAGCAGCGTGTCGTAGACGACATACGCAATGCCGGTCGACCACGCGAGCGCGCCTTGCAGAAAGAACGCGCGCGCGAACAGCAGCAGCCACAGCACGACGACGCTGGCATGGATCAACGTGCTGGCGAGCGTCGCGCGACGCGGCAGGATGCGTGGCGACGCGAGAGCGAGGGCTTGTTCGAGGGTGTTCTTCAAGGGGCGGGAGTGAGTTCGGCGCTTCACGGCGCCATGCGTTTCAATACCGACTTACGGTCGATCCACTCATGCTTCAGCGCGCCGCCGATATGCATCGCCAGCAACGCATACAGCGCGTAGCCGAGCCACGTATGCAGCGCGCCGAAGCGGTCGTGCAAGCTCTCGCGCAGCGCCGGCTCGAGGTGCATCACATAGCCGATGCGCGGCCACTCGAACAGGCCGAACAATTGCATCGGATGAGTTGCCGCGTCTTTCCACGCCGAATCGTGCAGCCAGCCGGACAGCGGCAGGCCGATCATCAGCAGATACAAAGCGAAGTGCGCGAGATGCGCGGCGCCCTTCTCCCACGCCGGAAACTCGCGCGGCAACGGCGGCGGCCGATGCGACACGCGCCACAGAATCCGCAGCAGCGCGAGTCCGAGCACGGTGATGCCGATCGACTTGTGCGTATCGATCACCGGACGCACCCAGTCGTCGGGCAGCGACTCGGCGCTCAGACCGAGCACGACGTTGGCGATGATCAGCAGCGCGATCAGCCAGTGCAGCACGATCGCGATGCGCGTGTAGCGCGGCGGCGAAACTGCATTGGTCGATCCGGCGAGAGTGTCCGCTTCGGTGTTCATGGTGGTTCCGTTCGCACAGACGCTCAGGTCTGCGAAAGCTGGTTGAAATCGTGCTGCTTGAGAAATCCGCTTGCGTGAAGCGCGGTCCGCGAACGTGGCTGGCAACCGCGCCGCGCGACATCCGTCCGATGGCTAACGCGCGAACGTGCGGTTTTATTCCTGGAAGCGCTTAACGAGCGGGTCTATTATCGGCGCTGTCGCCGTTGCCGCGCAGTTTCCCCCCGCAAGGGCCGTTCCGGCGCGCGTCGGCGGCGTGCGGCGAAACCGGTCTGAAAGGCTCGACAGCGACTCGCCCACCATCCAACGCTCCGGCCACCACCTCGGGACTGCCAAACGATGACTCTCCAAGACGCCATTCCAATCCTGCGCATCTTCTCGGTCGAGAAGGCCTACGAGTTCTATGTCGACTATCTGGGCTTCACGCTCGAATGGGAGCATCGCTTCGCCGACGATCTGCCGCTCTATGCGCAGATCAAACGCGGCAGCGTCGTGCTCCATCTGAGCGAGCATCACGGCGACAGCACGCCGGGTTCGACCGTGTTCGTGCCGGTCGACGATATCGACGCACTGCATCGCGAGTTGCTCGGCAAGACGTACCGCTATGCGCGGCCCGGCGTCGAGGAAGTCGGCTGGGGACGGCAGATGCAGATCGCCGATCCGTTCGGCAACCGGCTGCGGTTCTGTCAGTTGGGCTGAATGCAGCGGCCTTTCGCGCGCGGGCTTCACGCACGGGCTTCGCGCGCGGCCTTTGCGCCCGCCGCCGTCAGCCCTCGCGCAGACTTCGCAAAACGTCGAGCACATGCCGGGTGGCGGGCTCGTCGCTGCCCGCGCGAGAGGCGAGCCCCAGTTGCCGCCACAACGCCGGCCGTAGCGGCCGCGTAACGACGCGCTCGTCCGCCGGCAGCGAACGCCCGCTTTCCTGCGGCAGTAACGCGGCGCCATATCCCGCCGCGACGAGGCTTCTGATCGCGTCCGCGAAATTGAGCTGGATGCGCGGGCTCGGGTGCTGGCCGGCGGCGCTGAACCATTCGGTCGTCAGGCGCGACAGCCGGGTGCCTGCGTCGTTGAGAATCAGCGGTTTTGCCGCCAGCCATTGCGGCGTGATGCGCGCCGGACACCGCCACTGCGCCGGCATCAGCGCGACGACCGGATCGCGCCGCCAGCGTTCGATCGACAGTCCTTTGACCGGCGGCTGAGGCAGCGCGACGATGCCGACGTCGAGCGATTCGTCCGCCAGCCTGGCAAGCGTCTGCGCGGAAGTCAGCACCGCGATCTGCACATCGATACCGGGATGCTCGCTCGCGAGTCGCTCCAACGCTTGCGGCAACAGATTCGCAATCGCGCTGGTGGACGCGCCGAGCCGAACCCGCCCGCCCAGGCCTTCCGCCTGCCGGCGCACGTCGTCGAACGCATGCTCGGCATCGCTCAGCAACTGCCGCGCATGCGCGATCAGCGTCTCGCCGATTGCCGACGGCCGCACCTGGCCGCGTTTGCGCGACAGCAACGGCGCGCCGACACGACTTTCCAGCTCCGCGATATGCAGACTCACCGTCGGCGGTGCGAGGTGCAGCACGCGAGCGGCCTCGGCGAAAGAACCGAGGTCGGCGATCATGACCAGCGTGCGCAAGCGATCGAGGCTGATTTCTCTCATCGGAATTCCATCGGTCAGAAAAACTGAATCTGGCAGTCAGTAAACTCAACTTTTCCGATCTTACGCGTGGATGGAAGATGGTGGCGCCGGTTTTCTTTTAATGCGGACTATTCGGGCCATCGATATGAATTCATCGTCTACGCGCAGCGGCGAAGCTTCACCGGTTTCGCACGAGAACACCACAATGAACACCGAAGCCCGCTTGTGGCTGACCGGCTTCGCGGTGGCCGCGGTATTGCTCTCTGCGATAGTCGGCGCACTGCTCTGGAACGCGTCTCACGCGGTTGTCCCGGACAAAGAATGCACGGGCACCCACTCCGCAAACGAGCAGTCTGTCAACCTCGACGGAGCTTTCTTTCAGGACCCCTTCACTCAGACCGTGTTGTTGCAGTCGATGCAGACGTGCGCGAAATGAAGCCGTCACTTGCGCGATTCGTAGGCCATCCGCACCGCGAGGCCCGTCAGCACGCCGCCCATCAGCCAGCGCTGCACCAGCAACCACAGCGGACGTCCGGCGAGAAAGGTCGAGATCGATCCGGCCATCACGGCGATCAACGCATTCACGGCGAGGCTGATCGTAATCTGCACGCTGCCGAGCGCCAGCGATTGCGTAAGCACACTGCCATGCCCCGGCACGATGAATTGCGGCAGCAAAGACAGATACATGATCGCGATTTTCGGATTCGCCAGATTGGTGATGAAGCCCATGCTGAACAGCTTGCGCGGCGTATCGACCGGCAAATCGCGCACCGTGAACGCCGAGCGGCCGCCCGGTTTGACGGCCTGCCACGCCAGATAGAGAAGGTATAAAGCGCCGCCGAAGCGCAGCGCGTCGTAAGCGTACGGAACCGCAAAGATGAACGCGGTAATCCCGAATGCCGCGCAGAGCATGTAGAACACGAAGCCCAGCGCCACGCCGCCCAACGAAATCAGGCCGGCGCGCCTGCCCTGGCAGATCGAGCGGGAAATCAGGTAGATCATGTTCGGCCCGGGCGTCAGCACCATCCCGAGGGCCACGAGGGCGAACATCAGCAAATGCGCGAAATCAGGCATAACCCATCTCCAGAGAAAGTAGGTAATGCCCAGGCGCGCGGCGGCTAGCGACCCCATGCTCCCCGATAGTGCTCTATCCGTATGCGCCAGTCACATGGGTGCGGCGATTATTGCACGGCCCTGGCCGTCCCAAGCCATTGCGCCACCAGGGAAAATCCCACTCGCCGCCAACTCGCGGACACGATCCCGGCGATAATGTCGTTCTTTGTTCGCGCGCTCCGTTCGCACTCCGAACACGCCGCTGCCGCACTGCCGCCGAAATTCCGTTCAGATGCACCCATGACCCACGCTACCGCCGACCACCCGCCCGCTTCCGACGCCTCCGCTCCAAACTCGCCGCGCTTCCTGCTGTTCCTGATCTGCCTGTTCGCGTCCGCCGGCCAGCTCGCGATCGACATCTACGTGCCCGCGCTGCCCGCGATGGCACGCGACTTCGCGACCTCGCCGCAGGCAATCCAGACCAGCGTCACCGGCTACATGGCCGCCTACGCGTTCGGCCAGCTGATCTTCGGCCCGATCGCCGATGCGTACGGCCGCAAGCGCGTGCTCGCGCTCGGGCTGTCGATCTATACGGTCGGCTGCCTGCTGTCGCTGGCCGCGCCGAATCTGGAAACCTTCCTGCTCGCGCGCGCGTTGCAGGGCTTCGGCATCGCGACCACCAACCTGCTCGCGAAGGCGATCATCACCGACTCGTTCGCCGGCACCGCGCTGCTCCACGCGTTCACCTATATGTCGATCGCGTGGGGGCTCGCGCCGATTCTCGCGCCGGTGATCGGCGCGCATCTGCAGACCGCGTTCGGCTGGCGCGCGTGTCTGGTGTTCCTGCTGCTCTATTCGCTGGTGATGTGGGCGCTGTTGTGGCGTTATCGCGAGACCTTGCCGAAGCCCGTGCATCTCGAACCGCGCACGCTGATCGCGAACGCGCGCAAGGTGCTGTCGAGCCCGGTGTTCCAAAGCTGCTTCCTCGCGCAGGGGCTGTGCTACAGCATCCTGCTGGTGTTCAACATCGTCGGGCCGTTCATGGTGCAGACCACGCTGCACAAGCCGCCGACTTTCTTCGGTTATCTCGCGCTCGGCATCGGCATGATGTATTTCCTCGGCGGCCTGTCGAACCGTCTGCACGGCCCGCGTCTGCCGAGCGCCGAACAGCGCCTGCTGATCGGCTCGCGGCTGATGGCGGCCGCGGCGGTCGCGATGCTGGTGCTGTCGCTGACGGTCGGCCTGCGCGTGTGGACGCTCGCAACGCCGGTGCTGGTGATGGGCTTCTGCGCGGGCGCGATGTATCCGACGCTGATGGCCAAGGGCAATTCGCTGTTCCCGCACATCGCCGGGCTGACCAGCGCGATTCTCGGCTGCGCGCTGCTGCTGGTGTCGTCGGCGATGATGAGTCTCGCCGGCTTCGTGTCGGTGCAGATCCTCACGCCGCTCGCGCTGTTTTTCGTGGCGCTGGCGTTCGTCGTCGTGCTGATGGTGACGAAGCTGCTGCGCCATCTTGCGCAGGCGCAGCCGGCCGCTGCGGTGGCGGTGGCCCGCGAGGCGGCGTGAGCGATGTCAATGAGCGGCGTAAGCGGGCACGGCGGCCGCGCTGCTACAACAACCGCAAGCCGCCATCGCACTCGATCACCGCGCCCGTCATAAACGGGTTCTCCAACAGAAACTGCAGCGCATGCGCGACGTCGTCGGCCTGGCCGACGCGGCGCACCGGTAACGTTTCGCGCTGCTGACTAAACAGCTCGTCCTTCACGCCGGCCGGAAACCTGTCCCACCACGGCGTATCGACGACGCCCGGCGACACCGCATTGACCCGCAGCGGCGCCAGCTCGCGCGCGAGCGTGCCGATCATGCTCTCCAGCGCGCCATTGATCGCGCCCAGCCCGGCCGTGCCCGGATTCGCGATGCGCGCCGAAATCGCGGTCAGAAACGTCAGGCTGCCGTCGCTACGCAGTGTCGGTAAAGCGGTCTGCGCGGCTTCGAGTTGCGGCCAGAACTTCGCTTCGAAACCGCGCCGCAACGCGGCCAGATCCAGCTCGGCAAAGCGGCCGGCGCCCTCGCCGCCCGATAGCGTCAGCACCAGATGATCGATCCGCCCCTGCTCGCCGAAGAAGCGTTCGAGCGCGCTGCGATCGCTGCAGTCGAGCGCCGCGCCGCTCACCCGCGCGCCGTTGGGGCCAAGCCCACTGATTGCGCGATCCAGCTTCGCGCGATCGCGCCCGACCGCGACAACGCTCGCGCCGGCCGCCGCGAGCCGCGTCACCGTCGCGAGACCGATTCCCGACGAACCGCCCAACACCACGACCTTCTGATCCTGCCAGTCCATGTCCCTGCTCCTGTAAGAGAAAACGGAACGACCCGTGGCAGTAGAATGCGCGCAGCACGCCCATCATTCAAATCGTTTGGGATCATGGCCAACATCATTGAAAATGATTTCCGCCGTTTCGACCTGAACCTGCTGCTGGCCTTCCGCGCATTGATGGCCGAGCGCAGCGTCACGCGCGCCGCGCAGCGGCTGTTTCTCGGCCAGCCGGCGATGAGCGGCGCGCTCAAGCGGCTGCGCGAGACCTTCGGCGACGAACTGTTCGTTCGCACTCCGCAAGGGATGACGCCGACGCCGCGCGCGCTCGAACTCGCGCGGCAGATCGAGCCGTTCCTGCAATCGCTGCATCAGGCGCTCACGCAGCCGGCCGTGTTCGAGCCCGCGCACGCGCAGCGTGTGTTCCGCATCGGCCTGAGCGATTCGTTGGAAGTCCTGTTGATGCCGGAGATCATGGCGCGGCTGGCCGAGCGCGCGCCCGGCGTGAAACTGATCGCCCGCACCACCGATTCGACCCGCGCCGCCGCGATGCTCGACGACGGCACGATCGAACTCGCGCTCGGCGTATTCCGCGAGTGCGTGCCGTGGCAGCGGCGGCTGCCGCTGTTCGCGTGGCGCTTCGTCAGCGTGTACAACCCGCGCCTCGTGAAAACGCGGCGCAAGCAGCTATCGATGGAAGAGTTTCTGCGCCATCGCCATATCCTCACGTCGTTCAGCGCGGGGCTGCATGGCTTCATCGACGAACGGCTGGAAATGCAGGGTCTGCAACGCGAGGTGGTGTTTTCCAGTTCGAACTTCGCGACCAGTCCGTTCATCGTGCAACGCACGGCGGCGATCGCGACGATGCCGGATTTCATCGGCCGCGTGTGGCGCGATACGCTCGGTCTCGCGATGAGTCCGCTGCCGTTCGACGTACCGGGCTATGAAGTGTCGGCAATGTGGGCCGCCGCGCACGATCAGGACCCAGCCCTCGCGTGGCTCAGGCGCGAATTCGCGGACGCGTTCGGCACCGGCGGCGACGCCGCGAATGCGGCTTCCTGACAGCCGCGTGTGCTACGTTTGCAAGTCACGCCCGCGCTACCGCTTCGCTCGCGCTCCATTTACGCCAGGAGGGATTTCAGATGACTCGCATCGCTAAAGGCACCTTCATCGTTTCGATGCAACCGCTGCCGTTCGACAACGCGGAAGACGAAGCGAAACTCGGCCGCATGTCGATCGACAAGCAGATTTCCGGCGACCTCGTCGCGACCACCCAGGGGCAAATGCTGAGCGCGATGACCGACGTGAAAGGCTCGGCCGGCTACGTCGCGATCGAACAGGTGAGCGGCACGCTCGCGGGCAAGCAAGGCAGCTTCGTTTTGCAGCATAGCGGCACGATGAAGCGCGGCGCGTCTTCGCTGGCCGTGACGGTCGTGCCGGATTCGGGCACCGGCGAGCTGACCGGGATCGAGGGCGAATTCGGAATCGAGATCGTGAACGGCGCGCATTCGTACGAGTTTGCTTATCGACTGCCAGGCGATTGAAGCGTCGCCGCGCGGCCGCTCGTTCGACGCGCCGCGCTCATAACCCGAGACAAACCGCGCCGCTCGCGATCACCACGCACGCGAGCCAGCGCCTCGCGCTGACCGTTTCGCCGAGAAACATCCGCCCGATCAGCACCGCGAACACCACGCTCGTCTCGCGCAACGCCGACACCGAGCCCATCGCGCCCGCCTGCAACGCCCAGATCACGATCCCGTATGCGGCGTACGACACGAGGCCGCCGGCGAGCGATGTCCCTATCGCCAGCGGCGTTTCGCGCAGCGGCGTCCAGAACGCCGCGACGCCGCGTTTCGCGATGAACAGCACCGGCATCAGCCAGTAGAACAGGAACATCCACGCGGTATAGGTGAGCGCCGCGCCGCCGGACAGCCGCACGCCGATCCCATCGATCACCGTATAGACGGCGATCGTCGCGCCGGTGACCAGGGCCGCCATCCCCACCGCGGGCGAGATTCGGCCTTTCTGCCACGCCAGCGCGATGATCCCGCCCGACACCATCACGATACCGAGCGCATGCAACGCGCCGATCGGCTCGTGCGCGAACAGCGCGGCGCCGAGCGTGACCAGCAGCGGCGACGAACCGCGCGCGATCGGATACGCCTGGCCGAGGTCGCTGCGCTGATACGCGCGCACGAGACTCACGTTGTAGACGATATGCACGAGCCCCGACGCAACGATGTACGGCCACGCGGCGGCGGGAGGCAACGGCAGACGCATCACGATGACGGTGGACAGCGCCGCGATCGCGACGCTCATCCACGTCATCGACAGAAAGCGGTCGCGGTTGCCGTGCAACAGCGCATTCCAGCTCGCGTGCAGCAACGCGGCAAAGAGAACGACACCGCCGGTGTAGGTGAACATAGGGCGAGAACTGTCGGGAAAGGTTGACGCGCGGCGCGCGGCGCGGCGCTAGGCGGGCTTGTTCGCGAGATCCAGCACCGAGCCGTCGCGCTTGAGAGTCGCGAGCACGATGCTCGAATTGATCGACATCACGCCCGCCGTGCGATGCAGCCGGTTCATCACGAAGTCGGAGAAGTGATCGAGACTGCGCGCGCGCACCGTCAGCACATAGTTCGACGCGCCCGTGACGACCTGCGCCGACACCACCTCCGGCCACGCCTGCAACGCGTTGACGAACTTGTCGTGCCATTCCTCGACGTCCGGGCGCATCGACACGTGCACCAGCGCCTCGAACTCCACGCCGATGCGCCTGGGCGAAATCACGCACCGGTAGCCCTCGATGTACCCCTCTTCCTCGAGCAGCTTCACGCGCCGCAGACACGCGGACGGCGACAGCGCGACCGCATTCGCGAGGTCCTGATTACTGATGCGCCCGTCGTTTTCCAACTGGCGGAGGATGCGCAAATCCGTGCGATCGAGATTCATGATGAAGATTCTGCCGTTTTCAGGATACGGATTCGCAGACTCTACCATGATCGATTCGTGTCAAGCACGATATCCGAAGCACATTTCAATTTGACGTCGATAACATGCCGCCACAGACGTCGAAATGCAGCCGTACCGCGCAGCCACCTCGCCGTAACCCTGGCTCGCTAGCCGGGTATCAAAAGCGGACTCGATGCGCGACGTCAACGCGATCGCCGGCAACAGCGGCAAGCGCTACACCGGCGTGCTGGTCGGTGTTAAAACATCGGCCCGCGTTTCGCAGCAAGCAAGACGCATCCAGCATCAGAAAAGCTTGGAGGAGATATTCGATGAGTTCCGAAGGACAATTTCAGCAAATCGCCGCGCGTGAAGCCGGCCTACGCCGCACATTGACGGCGCGCCAGATGTCGATGATCGCGATCGGCGGTGCGATCGGCACGGGCCTGTTTCTCGGCAGCGGCTTCGCGATCAGCTTCGCCGGACCGAGCGTGCTGATCAGCTACGGAATCGGCGCGCTGATCTCGTTGCTGCTGATGGGGTGCCTGGCGGAGATGACCGTCGCGCATCCGACCTCGGGGTCGTTCGGCGCGTATGCCGAACACTACGTGAGCCCGTGGGCCGGCTTTCTGGTGCGCTATTCGTACTGGGCGTGCATCGTGCTCGCGGTCGGCACCGAAGTGACCGCGATCGCGCTTTATATGAAGTTCTGGTTTCCGGCGGTGCCGGGATGGATGTGGATCATCGGCTTCTCGGCGGTGCTGGTGCTCGTCAATGCGCTGAGCGTCGATGTGTTCGGTTCGGTCGAGTACTGGTTCTCGGTGATCAAGATCACCGCGATCGTCGCGTTCCTCGTGATCGGCTCGTACGTGGTGTTCGTCAATCCGTCGCTGTCCGCGGTTCCGACCGCCGATGCCGGCGCGACGGTCGCGGGCTTTCATCATTACGTCGATCACGGCGGCTTCTTTCCGAAAGGGCTGTGGGGGATGTGGGTCGCGGTGATCGTGTCGATCTTCAGCTACCTGAGCATCGAAATGATCGCGGTCGCCGCGGGCGAAGCGGAAGACCCCGAGCGCGCGGTCACCCGTGCGTTCCGTTCGACGATCGTGCGGCTGGTGCTGTTCTATCTGGGCACGATGGCGCTGATGCTGGCGATCGTGCCGTGGACCGAGGCCGGTCACGACGAAAGCCCGTTCGTGAAGATGATGGTCGCGGTGCATCTGCCGGGCGCGGCCGGCGTGATCAACTTCGTCGTGCTGGTGGCGGCGCTGTCGGCGATGAACAGCCAGTTGTACATCACCACCCGGATGATGTTCAGTCTCGCGCGCGCCGGCCATGCGCCGCGCCGCCTCGGCGAACTCAATCGACGCGGTGTGCCGTTCAGCGCGCTGCTGCTGTCGACCGCGGGTATCGCGATCGCGACGGTGGTCAGCGTGCTGTATCCGAACGCGTCGTTCACGATCATGATGGCGATCGCGATGTTCGGGGCGATGTTCACGTGGATGATGATCTTCGTCACGCACTACTTCTTCCGCCGCCGCCGCGCGGCGAGCGGCGCGCCCGCGAGCAATTTCCGCATGCCGGGCTTTCCGCTGGGGACACTGCTCGGCGCCGGCCTGATGCTCGCGATCATGGTGACGACGTACTTCACTCCCGAGTTTCACATGACGCTGCTGTTCGGCGTGCCGTTCCTGATCGTGCTGAGCGTGATGTATTTCGCGCGCTACCGTCATCAGCCGACTGTCGCGCAGGCTGGGCGCGCGTCGCAGTAAACGCTGTCGATCAACCGCTCCGATCGCACTGAAATCCTTGCCGCTATGCCCGGTTCATTCACCGGGCATAGCTTTCGTTATTTTTGAGATAAGGAAAACCCTGGTCCGCCCCCGATTATGCTCAATCGACTTTCCGGGCTCGCAAACGTTTGCCGATAATACGGCGCGCATTCAAACGCGGGTCGTCAGCGGATGCATTGCTGCGAAAGCTTTTGCGCATCTATTAAAACGGAGAGAGAAAAATGAAGGGAAAAACATCGAGGGTTCTGGCCGCATCGGCCTTGTATCTGAGCGCGCTCACCAGCGCCTGCGCGACCGGCGTCTACGCGCCCTATGCGGACATGACGGCCTGGCCGACTCCACAGCTCGACGTGATCGGCGTGCAGAACGGCATCCAGCAGTTCACGATGGCCTTCGTGGTCGCCGCCGGCAGCAAGCAGTGCGTGCCGTCGTGGGGCGGCGTGCAGAACATCGGCTCGGCCTATAGCTCCGACCTGCTCACGTCGCTGTCGACCTCGCTGACGAACTACCGGGCCAAGGGCGGCGAAGTGGCGATCTCGTTCGGCGGCGCCAACGGCACGCCGCTGATGCAGGCCTGCTCGACCGCGTCCGCGCTGCAAAGCGCGTATCAGACCGTGATCGACAGCTACTCGGTGACCCATCTCGACTTCGACATCGAAGGCGCGTCGCAGGAAGACAGCGCGGCGATCACCCGCAACTTCCAGGCGGTGCAGGCGTTGCAGAGCGCGGCAACCGCGAAAGGCACGACGCTGCACGTGACGCTGACGCTGCCGGTGATGCCGACCGGCCTGACTCAGGACGGCATCGACATTCTGAACTCGGCGATCTCCAACAAGGTGACGTTCGACGCGATCAACGTGATGGCGATGGACTACGGCAGCGCATCGATCGAGATGGGCACCGCGGCCACCCAGGCGGCTTCTTCGCTGTATTCGCAGCTCGACACCGCGTTCAAGTCGGCCGGCCAGACCAAGACCGACGCGCAGCTGTGGCAGATGGTCGGCGTCACGCCGATGATCGGCATGAACGACGTGCAGGGCGAAACCTTCACGCTCGCCGACGCGCAAACGCTGCTGAACCTCGCGCGCAGCGACGGCTTCGGTCTGCTGAGCAACTGGTCGGTGGGCCGCGACCAGTCGTGCCCGAACAACGGCAAGTACACCGCGTCGGATTGCTCGGGCATCGTGCAGACGCCGTATGCGTTCGCGACGATCTTCGAACAGCTCAACGGCTACTGGGGTAAGGGCGTGACGAAGGACGCGTCGTACGCGGGCGGCTCGAGCAGCAGCTCCAGCGGCAGCAACTCGGGCAGCTCGGGCAGCTCGGGCAGCTCGGGCAGCTCGGGTAGCTCGTCGAGCGGTTCGTCGGGTAGCAGCTCGTCCGGCAGCGGTTCGTCGAGCAGCGGTTCGAGCGGCAGCGCGAGCTCCGGGTCGTCCGGCTCGGGCAGCACCGGCGCGACGGGCGGCACCACCACCACGCCGGTGTCCGGCGCGGCATGGTCGGCGACGCAGATCTATACCGCCGGCATGACCGTCACGTATCAAGGCTCGACGTACAAGGCGCAATGGTGGACCCAGGGCGAAGTGCCGGGACAGGCAGCGGTGTGGCAGCAGACCGCCGGCGCGACCCCGACGTGGTCGTCGACGATGGCCTACACCGGCGGCTCGTGCGTGATGTACCAGAGCGCGAAGTACTGCGCGAAGTGGTGGACCCAGGGCGACCTGCCGAGCAGCGGCGGAGTGTGGGTCAAGCAGAACTGAGCACGACCGGTGTGAGCGCAATACGCGCACGCACACGATTGCTTGTATAACGACGGCCGCCGGGGTGAAACCGGCGGCCGTTGTATTTCAACGCTCCACGCGAAGCCGCCGCGGCGCTCGCTCGACACTTCGTGCCGCGCGATCTGAATGTGGCGCGCTTTTGTCCGATATTCATCAGGTCCGGGCAAATCGCGTGACCTACACTGGTTTTCGCCATGCGACTTTGCGGCATGGCTCGACTCACGAAGTCACCCTCGCGCGGACTTGCGCGCACCTCTTCTGTACGCGTCCGCGAACCCCTGCCGCAATACGCCGGCCGGGTGAAAGCGTTTCGTCGCTCATTACTTCGGCCCATCCGCGAGTTCTCTCGCCGCGCCTTTCGGGAACAGCCGGCCGCTCCGCTGGCCGCTCGTCCTCTCCCCGCTGTGTTTCGACGCGGCGATGCCCGCCGGCATCGCGGCCCTTCCCTTTCATTGCGTGGATTCGAATCAGGCGCGAGGCCCTGTAACCGGGCTGCGGCTGCACGCCGCCAGATCGCGCGTCTGAGTCGCCAACAAGGAGATGATGATGAACATCCGTTATTTAGGCATCCTGTCGGCGACCGCCGCAGTGGTGCTGCTGTCGTTCAGTGGCGCAGTACAAGCCGGCGGTGGCCGCGGCGGTGACGGCGGCGGCACCTGCTCGACGGCCACGCTCAATGGCGCGTATGGCTTTATCGGTCACGGAGAAATTCTCGGCCTGCTCGATCCGAGCAACATGCTGCATCCGTTCACCACCCCGTCGATTCTCGATGACGTCGCGCTCATTTCGTTCGACGGCAAAGGCACCTTCACCCGCACCGATTTCGGCAGTATCAACGGCGTGCCGAAAGGCGGCGATACCGGCTTCAATCCGTTTCAAAGCGGCACTTACACGGTGAATGCGGATTGCACCGGCACGATGTCGGTGGTCTATACGGCGGGGGGCTCGGTGCCGGCCAATGTCGAAACCGATCTGAACATCGTGATCGTCGACGACGGCACGCAGATCGAGTCGGTGGTGTATCGGGCGTCGGTTCCGTTTGCACAGTCGGCGCCCGGCTATAGCTGCTCGATGAACTGCGTGCAGGGGGTGCAGGAAAGCTTCGAAGGCAAGAAGGTTTCGGTGCATGGGTTCAGGTAGGCGCTGCAGCGTGAAACGACGCCGGCCGCCGGAGTGATGATCCGGCGGCCGGTTCGTGTTTTCAGGTTGCGTGTTTCAGTTTGCGCGTTTCACGTGGTCGGGCAACCGTCAATGCCCATGCCGCTCCTCCACTCCCACCGGCGCGCGCCGCGTCTGCCGGCTCAGCATCAACGTCACCACCGCCGACACCGCCAACGTCGCACCGACCACATACAACCCCGCCGCATAACCGCCGGTCACGTTCTTGAGCCAGCCGATCGCAAACGGTCCGACGAAGCCGCCCAGGTTACCCACCGAATTGATCATCGCGATCCCGGCAGCGGCGCCCGCTCCGGACAGGAACATGCTCGGCATCGCCCACAACGGCGCCTTCGCCGCGCTGATGCCGATATTCACGATCACCAGCGCCAGCACGATCATCAACGCGGTCGTTGCGTTGCCGGCGAACAGGAAACCGACGCAAGCCAATACACACGGAATCACCACGTGCCACGTGCGTTCCTCGGTACGGTCCGAGTGCTTCGCCCACAACACCATCGCGATCACCGCGAGCACGCTCGGCACACCGGCGAGCAAGCCCGTTTCGAACGACCCGAAACCATACTGACGAATGATCAACGGCGCCCACAAGCCGAGCGTATACAGCCCCGCCGACGTGCCGAAGTAGATCAGCGCCAACGCCAGCACCCGCGGATCGCGCAACGCACTAAGCGCGCCGGCCGTGTGCCCGGTATGCGCCTGGCGCGCATCGGCCTCGCTCCTGAGCTTCGCGATCAGCCACTCGCGCTCGTCCGGCTGCAGCCACTGCGCTTGCGCGGGCTTGTCGGTCAGATACTTGAGCACGAAGAAGCCGAGCACGATCGCCGGCACCGCTTCGATGATGTACAGCAACTGCCAGTCGGCGAGGCCGGCGATCGGCGGCAGCTTCATGATCGCGCCGGACAACGGCGAGCCGATCGCGGTCGAGATCGGCGCGGCGGCCATGAACCACGCGGCCGCGACCGCGCGCTGACGGGTCGGAAACCACAGGCTCAGATACAGGATGATGCCGGGAAAGAAGCCCGCTTCCGCGACGCCGAGAATGAAGCGCAGCGCGTAAAAGCTGTTCGGCCCGACCACGAACGCGGACGCGAGCGACACGATCCCCCACGACACCATCACGCGCGCAATCCAGCGGCGCGCGCCGACCTTGTGCAGGATCAGGTTCGACGGCACTTCGAACAGAAAGTAGCCGATGAAGAACAGCCCGCCGCCCAGTCCGAACGCGGTCGGCGAAAGACCGATCGCCTTGTTCATCGTGAGCGCGGCAAAGCCGACGTTCACGCGATCGAGAAAGCTCACGAAATACAGCAGCATCACGAACGGGATGATCCGCAGCATCAGCTTGCGGGACACCCGGGTTTCGAGTTCGGAAGTCATTGTCTCCTCCTGCGGCGCGCGGCGCGAAACGCCGCGCGCAAGCTTGACGCCGGCCGTCGTTGGGCCGTGCTGATCAGATGAGGTGGGTGCGGCGCGAGCGCGCCGCCGCTCAGGCCGCGTTCGCCGCCGGCGCCGCTGCCTGCTCGATGAACGCGCACACTGCCGCGGTCACCTGTGCGGTGGTCGCGTTGCCGCCGAGGTCCCGCGTATGCAGCGCCTTGTTCGCGGTGACCGCTTCGATCGCCTGCATCACGCGGCGCGCGGCGTCGGTTTCGCCGAGGTGTTCGAGCAGCATCACGACCGACCAGAAGGTGCCGACCGGATTCGCGAGGCCCTTGCCCATGATGTCGAACGCGGAGCCGTGGATCGGCTCGAACATCGACGGATAGCGGTGCTCGGGATCGATGTTGCCGGTCGGCGCAATGCCGAGGCTGCCCGCCAGCGCGGCCGCGAGGTCGCTGAGAATGTCGGCGTGCAGATTGGTCGCGACGATCGTGTCGAGCGTGGCCGGCCGGTTGACCATCCGCGCGGTCGCCGCGTCGACTAGTTCCTTGTCCCACGTGACGTCCGGAAACTCCTTCGACACTTCGAGCGCGATCTCGTCCCACATCACCATCGCGTGACGCTGTGCGTTGCTCTTCGTAATCACGGTGAGCAGCTTGCGCGGGCGCGACTGCGCGAGCCGGAACGCGAAGCGCATGATCCGTTCGACGCCGGCGCGCGTGAGGATCGACACATCGGTCGCCGCTTCGATCGGATGCCCTTGGTGCACGCGACCGCCGACGCCCGAATATTCGCCCTCCGAATTTTCTCGCACGATCACCCAGTTCAGGTCCTCGGGCTTGCAGTACTTCAGCGGCGCATCGATGCCGGGCAGGATGCGGGTCGGCCGCACGTTCGCGTACTGGTCGAAGCCCTGGCAGATCTTCAGCCGCAGACCCCACAGCGTGATGTGGTCGGGAATGTCCTTGTCGCCCGCCGAGCCGAACAGGATCGCGTCCTTGTCGCGGATCGCGTCGAGGCCGTTCGCCGGCATCATCACGCCGTGCTCGCGGTAGTAGTCGCCGCCCCAGTCGAAGTTCTCGAACTCGAACGCGAATGCGCGGGTGCTGTTCGCGAGCGCGTCGAGCACTTGCGCGCCGGCCGGTACGACCTCCTTGCCGATGCCGTCGCCGGGGATGGTTGCGATGCGATAGGTTTTCATGTCTCCGTCCTTTGTGAAGGGTGTATGGCTTCACTCTAGCGCGCTCTCACGGCTAAAAACCGGTGCTAAACTCAAAGCATCTTTAACTTCAATTCACAAATGAAATGGCTGCCAACGCGCTGCGCGACACCGTCCAGCCGGCCGATCTGAGCTTTTTTTCGACGCTCGCCGCGAGCGGCAGCCTGAGCGCGGCCGCCCGCGAGCTGGGCCTGACGGCCGCCGCGGTCAGCAAGCGGCTCACGCAGATGGAGCAGCGCGCGGGCGTCGCGCTGGTCAACCGCACCACGCGGCGGATGATGTTGACGCCCGAAGGCGAGCTGTATCTCGCGCACGCGCGGCGGATTCTCGACGAGATCGACGAACTCGCGGAACTGCTCGGCGCGGCCAAGCAAACGCCGAAGGGCCTCTTGCGCGTGAACGCGACGCTCGGCTTCGGGCGCGGTTATGTCGGGCCGGCCATTTCGCGTTTCGTCGCGAAGTACCCGCAGGTGTCCGTGCAGTTGCAGCTGTCGGTCACCCCGCCGCCGCTGACCGACGACAGCTACGACGTCTGCATCCGTTTCGGCGAGCCGCCCGATACCCGCGTGGTCGCGCGCCGCCTCGCGCCGAACCGGCGTCTGTTGTGCGCGGCGCCGTCGTACCTCGCCGCGCGCGGCACGCCGTTAAATGCTCGCGATCTGAGCCGCCACGACTGCATCGGCATCCGTCAGGGCGACGAAGCCTACGGCGTGTGGCGGCTCACTTCCGGACGCGGCGCCGCGCGCAAGACCGAAGCGGTGCGCATCAAAGGCACGCTGACCACCAACGACGGCGAGATCGCCGTCAAATGGGCGCTCGCCGGCCACGGCATCCTGATGCGCGCGGAGTGGGACATCCGCCAGTATCTGGCCGACGGCTCGCTGGTCCAGCTGCTCGCCGATCACGACACGCCGAACGCCGACATCTTCGCGGTCTATTCGCCGCGCCATCAGATGTCGAACCGGATCCGCACGTTCGTCGAGTTCATCGCGCGGGATCTGAGCAGCGACGCCGGCTCGCTCGGGTAGGGCTTCTGGTATCGTAAAGCGCCATAAACCATAAGCCGGAGCGCCCGCTATTCACCGACGCGGCGCTCCTTCAGAGGCACATCAACACAAAGAGAGATGGGTAACGATGCGCAGACCTAACCCGGCGCTCCATCGTAGTCAGCGCGTGCCGATGACGCGCGCGCGGCGACGTATTCTGACCGTCGGCGCGATCGTGCTGTTCGCGATAGCGGGCTGGATCGTCGCGCTGGTGCTGCAACCGGCGTTCCAACGCACGATCGTCATCACCACCGGCGCGGACAACGGCATCTATCGCGGCTTTGCCGATCGCTACGCGCCGCTGCTCAAACGCGAAGGGATCAAGCTCGACATTCGCAGCTCCTCGGGCTCGGTCGAAAACTACCAGCGCCTCACGGACCCCGACAGCGCGTACCAGGTCGGCTTCATCCAGTCCGGCACCGTCACGCCGCAAGACACCGACGCGCTGCA
Source organism: Burkholderia sp. SRS-W-2-2016 (assembly GCF_001931485.1). GTDB lineage: Bacteria > Pseudomonadota > Gammaproteobacteria > Burkholderiales > Burkholderiaceae > Paraburkholderia. The sequence continues at coordinate 135,622 of NZ_MSDV01000021.1, forward strand.
AACGATCGCCGCCGTGTCGTACGAACCGATCTGGGTGTTCTACCGCGGCGACACGACGATCGACCGGCTCTCGCAACTGCGCGGCAAACGCATTTCGATAGGCGTGCCAGGCAGCGGCCTGCTGCACGTTTCGCAGACGCTGCTCGGCTATAGCGGCATCACGAACCAGAACACCACGCTGTTGCAGATGGCCGCGAACGACGCGTACCAGGGGCTCGAAAGCGGCCAGATCGATGCGGCGTTCTTTATCGGCCGGCCGGATGCCGAGATGCAGCGCACGCTGCTCACCAGCGACCTGAAGCTGATGAGCTTCGCGCAGGCCGATGCGCTCGCGCAGAAATTCCCGTCGCTGTCGAAGATCGTGTTGCCGCGCGCATCGACCAGCGTCGCCGACGACCTGCCGCGCCACGACGTCACGCTGCTCGCGGCGACCGCGCTGCTGGTGTCGAAGGACACGCTGCATCCGGCGCTCGTCTATCTGCTCCTCGACGCGGCGCGCACCGTGCACGGCGGCGAGGACTACTTCACGCCGCTCGGCACGTTTCCGAATCTGCGCACCGAAGAATTCCCGATCTCCGACGAGAGCGTGCGCTACTTCAAATCGGGCCGGCCGTTCCTGTATCGCTATCTGCCGTTCTGGCTCGCGAGCCTGATCGAGCGACGGCTGCTGATCCTGGTGCCGTTCCTCGCGCTGCTGATCGGCCTCGGCCAGGCATTGCCGCGGATGCTCGAAACGCGGATGAAAAAGCGCCTCGTGGTCTGGTATCGCGAGATCAAGGCGCTGGAGGACGAGGTGTGGAAAAACCCTAATCCGACCCGCGCGCAGATCGCCCAATGGAATGAAGAAATCGAAAGTATCGATGCGAACGCGAGCCTGATCCGGATTCCGTACCAATACTTTCAGGACGTTTATGCATTGAAGCAGGCGATCGGGATCGTGCGCGACCGGATTGCGCACGTCGCGGAGAAGGTGGGCAAATAGTCGCGCGCCGCTTGCACGCGGTGCACATATCCGGGGCGTCGATTGCCGCGCGGTCCGTTGATTTTCCGCGCGGCCCCGCCGGCAGGGCCTGCACGGTTGCGCAAGCAAAAAATCTCTGTGGCGCAAAATCAAACGATAGTTCGATTCAATTGGCGGGCTTGCCGATCGCATCCTGTAATGGACACCTGCTGTCCGCGTTCCGCCCATTACCGCCTACCGCGTTTTCCCGGAGAGATCCTATGTCGCAGCCCGAGCCGAAAATCGACGAAGTCGTGAAAAGCATCGCCGAAGAAACCGATACACCGGCGGAAACGGTGTCGCGGATGTACACCGAAACGCTCGCCGACTATCGCCATCAGGCCAGGGTGCTCGACTACGTGCCGCTGTTCGCGGCGAAAAAGGTTCGCAACGAACTGCGTCATCGCAAGCACTGACTGGCTCGCGCGCGGCGCGTTGCGCCGGGTGCGTGGTCCCAGGTTTCGCGCCGGTCGTGGAGCTAACAATCGTGCGACGAATTTCCTATCCTGACGGTTCATCAATTTTCAGCGGGCGCGCCGCCGCCCGCCGACCGCTCAGGAACCTCGCCCATGTCCGCTTCGCCGCAGATTCGCGCTGTCACCCGTGACGATTTCGACGCCTGGCTGCCGCTGTGGGACGCGTATAACGCGTTCTACGGCCGCTCCGGCGAGACCGCGTTGCCGCGCGAAATCACGCACATTACGTGGAACCGTTTTTTCGACGGCTATGAGCCGATGCATGCGTTCGTCGCGGAACGCGAAGGACAGCTGCTCGGCCTCGTGCATTTCCTCTATCACCGTCACACGACGATGGCCGGCCCGACCTGCTATCTGCAGGACCTGTACACGCTCGACAGCGAACGCGGCAAAGGCGTCGGCCGCGCGCTGATCGAAGCGGTGTATGCGCGCGCGAAGGCCGACGGCGCCGAGCGCGTGTACTGGCTGACCCACGAGACCAATCACACCGCGATGCGGCTGTACGACAAGGTGGCGGAGAAGTCGGGCTTCGTCGTGTATCGCAAGGCGTTGTGACGCGCAACGCGGCGCGGCAAAGACAAAAGGCGCACCCGAGGGTGCGCCTTTTATTTCACTACTGACTGCTGCGTGAGCAATACCGCTCGGGCATCAAGCCTCCAGCTGCTCCAGCACCTTGCCCTTCGTCTCGATCCCGAGGAGGTGCACCGCGATCGCCGCGAGGAACGGCACCGCCGCGAGGATATAGAACGCGACGTCCAGGTTGCCGCCGATCATCGTCTTCGACACGATCGTCGGCGCGAAGATCGCCGCCACCTTCAGCCACGCGCCGCCGACTCCGCAGCCCATCGCGCGGATGCTGGTCGGGTACAGCTCCGGCGTATACACGTAAGCGGTAATGAAGCCGCTCGCGAGGAAGCCGAGCGCCAGCGCGCAGCAGGTCGCGACCACGTACACCGACGAGTTATGCAGCACACCCGCCGCCGCCAGCGAAATCGCGCACAGCAGGAACGAGATGTTGATGATCGGCTTGCGGCCAACCGTATCGACCAGCAGCGCACAGGCGAGCGAACCGAGCACGCCGAGCACCGACGCGGCCACCGCCAGATTCAGCGCGAGTTGCAGCGGCGCGTGATAGACGGTGCGGTAGATCGTCGGCAGCCAGGTGGACAGACCGTACTGGATGAAGCCGCAGGTGATCCACAGCATCGCGACCGCCAGCGTGCGCTTCAGATAGGCCTTGCCGAACAGATCCGCGACGCGGCGCTTCGGATGGCGGTTGACCATCTCGTCGAACTCCTGCGCATGGGCAACCGGCGGCAGCGGCACCTTGGCCGCGCGTTCGAATGCAAGCACCGCGGAATCGGCTTCGGCCATCCGGTCGCGTACCGCGAGCCAGCGCGGCGATTCCGGCACCAGCTTGCGCAGCACGAAGAACAGGATCAACGGCGCGCCGCCGATGAAGTACATCGCCTGCCAGCCGAAGCGCGGCACGATCCACGCGCCCATCGCGCTCGACGCGAGCAGGCCGATCGGGAACACGATCTCGTACAGCAGCACGAAACGTCCACGGCCATGCGCGCGGCTGATTTCGTTGATGTAGGTCGCGGCCACCGGCAATTCGCCGCCGAGCCCGAGACCCTGCACGATGCGCAACGCGACGAACACCGCGAAGGTCGGCGCGAAACCGCACGCAATACTCGTAATGCCGATGATCCCCGAGCTCAGCGCAATCGCCTTCACGCGGCCCGCGCGTTCCGCGTACCACGGAAACAGGAACGCCCCTATCAGTTGTCCTACGGAACCCGAGCCAAGCAAAAAGCCGATGTCCCACGGCGTCAGGTTCCACTTCGCGATCAACAGCGGCAACGTGGTCGCGATCGCGATCACGTCGAAGCCGTCGAAGAAAGTCGCGAGTCCGATCAGAATCCGCGCGCGCACCTGCAACCGGTTGCGCGGCATCCGCTCGAGACGGGCGATGATCGAGCCCTGCGTAACCGCGCCTGCAACGCCGGCGCTGCTACGGTCTCCGGTAGTGTTATCGATGGTTCTCATGCCAGGGTGCCGTCCGTATAAGTGGTTAGGCAAGCGCCGTTGAGGCGTCAGTCAGGGTGGCAAGGTCGATGGTCCGGCCTTGGTTCATCCACTTGCGCGAGAGCTTCAGCTCACGCGGGGTGTTGATCGCGATCACGCCGCGAATCGCGTTGTCTTCCAGATAAAACAGGGTCGCGCGTTTGCCGGGCAGATCGCCGCGCACCGCGAGCTGCGCATTGGCGGGAATGTCGCCGAGGATCTGCAAATTCACGTCGTACTGATCGGACCAGAACCACGGAATGTCCGCGTACGGCTCGAAGGTGCCGAGCAGCGCTTTGGCGGTCGAGATCGCCTGGTTCTGCGCGTTCGCCCACGATTCGAGCCGCACCCGGCGCTTGAGCCACGCGCTCGGATGGTTCGCCACGTCGCCGCACGCGAAGATGCGCGGGTCGTCGGTCGCGCCGAAGTGATCGACCACGATGCCGTCGTCGACCTTCACGCCGGCCGCCTGCGCGAGCGCCGTGTGCGGCGCGAGGCCGATGCCCGCCACCGCGAAATCGGCGTCGAGCGTCGAGCCGTCGGCGAAGGTTGCGCGAATCCGCTGCGCGTCGTTCGGGTGATCTTCGAGCTTGACCAGCGCCGCGTTCAGCCGCACGTCGACGCCGTTCGCGCGATGCAACTCCAGCAGGAAGTTCGACACCAGCGGCGGCAGCGAGCGCGCGCACAGACGCGGCGCGCCTTCCACCACACTCGCCGCGACGCCGAGCTTGCGCGCGGTCGCCGCGACTTCGAGACCGATCCAGCCGCCGCCGATCACCAGCACGCGCTTGCTCGCGCGCAGCCGTTCGCCGAGCGCGACCGCTTCGTCGAGCGTGCGCAGATAGGCGATGTGCGAGGTCTTCACCAACGCGTCGGGCAGACGGCGCGCGGCGCCGCCGGTCGCGATCACGAGGCGGTCGTACTGCACTTCACGACCCGACTGGGTACGCACGATCCGTTGCTCGCGATCGATCGAGGTCGCGCAATCCGGCTGCCATGCTTCGACGTTCAGCGCGTCGAAATCGTCGGGCTTCACGAGACGCACCGTGTCGATGTCCGCTTCGCCGGCGAGCACCGCCTTCGACAACGGCGGGCGCTCGTACGGCAGATGCACTTCGTCGGCGATCATCACGAGGCGGCCGTCGAAGCCTTCCTTGCGCAGCGTCTTCACGATCCAGCCGGCCGCCTGGCCGCCGCCGATCACGACGATCGTGCGCGGCGCGTCGAGCCCGGCATGCGCGGCTTGCGCCTTTTCGGTAGCAGCGTCAGTCATTTTTGCGCTCCGTCATGAACTTGCCCTCCGGCGCCTTCGCATCTTTCTGGCGCCGGGTATTGCCGTCGATCCCGCCGTCGATCGCCCATTCGGCGAACACGGTCGGGCCCGGTTCGAACTCGCGCGGCTGCCATTCCGGCGTCAACTGGTCTTCGTCCGCGTAGTACTCGATCAGCGAGCCGGCCGGATTCTTGAAGTACCAGAAGTACGCCGACGACACCGGATGACGACCCGGGCCGAGCTGGGTTTCCCAGCCGCAACGGTTGATGTGCATCCCGCCGCCGAACACTTCGTGGATATCGCGTACGGTGAACGCGACGTGGTTCAGCCCGCGCTTGCCGTTCGGCAGCGCCAGCAGGAACAGGTCGTGGTGACCGCCGTGCGGCGCGCAGCGCATGAACGCGCCGCGGCCCGGATAACGGTCCGAGGTCTCGAAGCCGAGCAGCTCGTGATAGAACTTTTCCTGTTCCGCGAGGTTGTTCGTGAAGAACACCACGTGGCCCACTTCGATCGGCTCCGCGCGTTCGTAGATCGGCGACGGCTGATCCACGCGCAGCGTCTGGCCCCACACGTTCGACGGCGAACCCTGCACGTCGAGCGCCCATTTACGCGTGACTTCGACGCGGATCGCCATCCCGTTCGGATCGATGCAGCCGACCGCGTCAGCGGTTTCGAAGTGGCCCGGCTGGCCGGCGAAGCGGCCGCGCAGTTCGTCGAGTTCCGCCTGCGTGGCGACGCCCCACGTCACTTCGCGCAGCGTCGGGCCTTCTTCGAACGCGGGCGGCAGCGACGCGTCGTTCGCATCGACGACCAGCACCGTGCAGCCGTTCTGCGTGATGAAGCGCGCGTGCGTGTCGTCGTGCGCGGTCTCTTTCAGGCCCCAGTCCGCGAAAAAACGCCGACAGGTAGCGAGCGCCGTCACGCCGTAAGTAATCTGTTCAATGCCGAGAATCGTCATAACGTGCCTCTTCGTTGCCCGCGTTAGTTCGCCCACGCCAGCGGCGCGTCGTTCAAGCCCCAGTAGAGGCTCTTCTGTTGCATGTATTCGCGAATGCCGAGACGGCCTTTTTCGCGTCCCATTCCGCTCTCTTTCCAGCCGCTGAACGGCGTCGAGATCGAGAACAGCTTGTAGGTGTTGATCCAGATCGTGCCGGCTTCGAGGCCGCGCGCGATCCGGTAGGCGCGCTTGTAGTCGCGCGTCCAGATGCCGGCGGCGAGGCCGAACACGCTGTTATTCGCTTCCTTCAGGAGTGCGGCTTCGTCGTCGAACGGCATCGCGACGAGCACCGGGCCGAAGATTTCTTCCTGGCAGATCTTCGCGTCGTTCGAGAGGCCTTCGAGAATCGTCGGCTGGAAATAGGTGCCGGCTTCACGGCCGTCGCCGACCGGACGCTCGCCGCCGCACAGCAGACGGCCGCCCTCTTCGAGACCGAGCGCGACATAGCGTTCGATCGTCTCGCGATGCGCTTGCGTGATCAGCGGACCCATCTGCGTGTTCTCGCGCGACGGATCGCCGACGCGCAGCTTCTTCGCGCCAGCCACCAGGCGTTGCATGAATTCGTTGTAAATCGAGCGCTGCACGAACAGCCGCGAGCCGGCGATGCACGCCTCGCCCGACGAGCTGAAAATGCCGTACAGCACGCCGTTTACCGCGTGATCGAGATCGGCGTCGTCGAACACGATGGTCGGCGACTTGCCGCCCAGTTCGAGCGAGACCGGCATCAGCTTGTCCGCCGCGATGCGCGCGATTCCGCGGCCCACTTCGGTGCCGCCGGTAAACGACACCTTCTTCACCAGCGGATGACGCACCAGCACGTCGCCGATCACCGAGCCCTTGCCCGGCAGCACGCTGACCACGCCCTTCGGCACGCCCGCTTCCTCGCAGATGCGAGCGAGCGCGAGCGACACCAGCGGCGTCACTTCGGCCGGCTTCAGCACGACTGCGTTGCCACCGGCAAGCGCCGGCGCGAGTTTCTGCGCGTCGGACGCGATCGGCGAATTCCACGGCGTGATCGCCGCGATCACGCCGATCGGCTCGTACACGCTCATCGTCAGATAGTCGCCGCGCGACGGCGTGACTTCTTCGTCGAGCGTTTCGAGGCAGGCCGCGAAATAGCGGAACGTATTGGCCGCGCTCGCGACCAGCACGCGCGTTTCGCTGATCGGCTTGCCGTTGTCGCGGCGCTGCAGGTTCGCCAACGCTTCGTGGCGCGCCATGATCAGGTCGGCTATCCGATACAGGATCAGCGCGCGCTGATGCGGCTTCAGACCCGACCAGTTGGGCTTGCGCCAGGCCGCGTCGGCGGCTTCGATCGCTTCGCGCGCGTCGTCCGCGTTGGCCGTCGAGATTTCCATGTTGACCGACTGATCCGCCGGATACAGGCTTTTATACGGGTTGCCACGCCCTTGCCGCCATTCGCCGCCGATAAAAATATCGCCGTTGGGCACGAGGCTGGTATCGAAGTGAGTCATGTCGGTCGTTCCGGTTGCTATCAGGCCAGGGTCTTGAAGCGGGTCTAGCGAGTCGTTAAATCACGCAGCGCGCCGCGCGATTGCGCAGTGCACGGATCGCGCTGAACGCGGTCAGCGCGGAGGTCTTCGGGTTGTCCGGCAGCGGCTTGCCGCTCATTTCCAGCGACATCTCGCCGAACGCGCCGCGCGCGACGATCCGGTGCACGTTGCGGCTCACGTGCGGGTCGGCGATCAGCCGCACCGTCGTGTTGTCGAGCCCGAGTCCGGCGAGCGCGATCGTCGCGGCGACGTTCGCGTTCTTCGGATAGAGCCGCGCCGCGTCGCGCGCGCTGCCTTCGAAAATCACTTTCTCTTCGGTCAGCGAAGCCAGCTCGCAGACCTGTTCGGCCGGCGTGCCGAGCCAGCCGGTCGGCGGCTTGCGGCCGGTGTACAGCACTTCGTCGAGACCGCCGAAGCGCGCGGCCGAGATCGCATCGACGCCGCCGATCGCACCGGACAGCAGCGTGAGCGTCGCGTCGCCCGCGTCGGCGGCCGCGGCCAGCGCGTCGAGCAGCGCGACATCCGACAGCGCGCCGATCGACGCGACCGCGCAATCGACGCCGTCCTTCAACAGCGGCACCACGTGATCGACCAGCGCGCCGTGGCCCGCGCACTCGAGCACGAACTCGGGCTTGCGGCTCAGCGCCGGCACCGACGACACCACATCGACCGATGCGCCGACCGCTTCACGCACCGACGCGATCTGATGCTCGGGCACGATCACGTGCGACACGCGCACCGCCGGATCGGCGACGACCGAGCGATACACGGTCTGGCCGATCGCGCCGAAGCCGATCATCGCGATATCGACGGGCGCGTGCTGGCCCGCGTAGCAGGCTTCATGCATGTTCCGGCTCCTCTTTCTTGACCGGCGGGCCCGCGAACGCGGTGGTGAACGAGCCGACCGACAGCATGTCCACTTCGACCAGCACCGGACCCGTCTGCGCCATCCCTTCGCGGATGATCGACGCGGCGTCGTCGAGCGACTTGATCCGGTAGTGCGGCAGCTTCAGGCTTTCGCAGAACTGGGCAAAGTCCGGCTGGTGCAGTTGCACGAAGCAGCGGCGGCCACCGTATTGCGCGTCCTGGATGTTGCGGATCACGCCGTAGCACTGGTCGTTCATCAGCACGATCATCACGTTGGCGTTTTCCTGCACGGCCGTGGCGAGTTCGCCGACGTTGACCATCAGGCCGCCGTCGCCGCACAGCGCGACGGTCTTCGCCGCGTTGCCAGCAAGCGCCGCGCCGATGCCCATCTGCATCCCCTGGCCGATGCCGCCGCCGAGCGCGTGCACGCCCGCGCGCGCGTTGAAGATCTTCAGCAGGCGGTTGCCCCACGTGCTGTTCGAGATCGTCACGTCACGCACCCAGTTGTAGTCGCGGCCCACGGCTTCCTGCAGTGCGTCGACGAGGCGCTTGTACGGGCCGAGGCCCTTGCTGACGTCGGCGACCGCGCTTTCGCGGGCGGCGGCGAGATCTTGCGCGAATTGCGGATCGACCTTGAGGCGGCCTTCGAGCAGCGTCGCGAGTTCGTCGAGCACCGCAGCGGCGTCGCCGTGGATAAACATCTCGTTGCGATAGCCGCGGTTGTCGGCGAGCGCATCGGCGTCGATCCGGAACAGCGGCTGCGGCAGCGCGAGCTTGTACTTCAGCGTTTCGTTGCCGCGCAGACGCGAGCCGACCACCACCAGCGCGTCGCAAGTCTTGTAGAAGCTTTCGACCGCCGCGTGCACGTTGAACGCGCCGAGCGTGGCCGGATGATCTTCGGGCAGCACGCCGCGGCCCTGCACGCTGGTCACCACGCCGAAGCCGAGCGCGACCAGACGTTCGACCGCCGCGCGCGCATGCCGGGTGCCGCCGCCGAGCCACAGCAGCGGACGCTTCTTCTGCGCCAGTTGCTCGGCCAGTTGCTTCACACGGTCGCTGCAATGCGTGAGCGTGGTCACGTGCGGCGCGGCCAGATCGTTCGGCCATTCGATTTCGGCGGCCTGGATGTCGATCGGAATCTCGACGCTGACCGGGCCGCTCGGCGCCGTTTGCGCAACGCGCACCGCTTCGCGGATCGTCGGCAGCGCGGTTTCGACCGAGCGCACGCGGAACGCGGCCTTCGAGATCGATTGCAGCATCGACAGTTGATCCGGCGCTTCGTGGATATACGCGAGGTCCTGATCGAGATATTCGGTTTCGATCTGGCCGGTCACGTGCAGCAGCGCGGTGCCCGCGGTCAGTGCTTCGACCATCGCGCCCGCCGCGTTGCCCGCCGCGGTGCCGGTGCTGGTGAACGCGACGCCGAGGCCGCCGGAGACGCGCGCGAGACCGTCGGCCATGTTCACCGCGCCGGCTTCGCCGCGTGCGCCGACATAGCGGATCTTGCCGCGCGTGTTGATCGCGTCGAGGATCGGCATGTTGTGGATCGAGATCACGCCGAATGCGGTTTGAACGCCGCACTGCTCGAGAAAGGCGGCGATCAGCTCGCCAACGGTAGTTTTGTTAGACATGTCGTGCAACGCCTCCAGAAACATCGATGTGACTGCCAGTCGTGTACGACGACAGCGGGGTAGCCAGATAAAAGAGCGCCTGTGCGGCTTCTTCGGGGCGGCCGAAGCGGCCGAGCGGAATGTTTTTCTTGCGCGCCAGTTCGCCGGTCCAGTCTTCCCAGCTCTGGCCGGGGGCCGCCTGGGTCGCGTAACGGCGACGCCACTGCCCCGACTCGACGATGCCGATCAGGATCGAGTTCACGCGAATCCGCTGCGGCGCGAATTCGACCGCGAGCGATTTGGTCAGGCTCAGCAAGCCCGCGCGCGCCGACGAGGTCGCCACCATATGCGGCTCCGGTTGCAGCGCGAGCAGCGAGTTCACGTTGACGATCGCCGCGTTGCGGCCGGCGCTCGCGGTGTCGCGCAGCATCGGCAGGAACGCGCGGGTCGGACGGATCACGCCGAAGTACTTCAGTTCGAGTTCTTCGCGCCATGCTTCGTCGCTGGTGTCCGCGAAGGTCGACACGCGGCCCTGGCCGGCGTTGTTGACCAGCATGTCGGTGCGGCCGAAGCGCTCCCGCACCGCTTGCGCGAATGCGTCCACGTCGTTCGCGTCGAGCACGTCGCAGCGCTGCGCGAGCAATGGCGCGCCCGGCACCTTGCCGGTCAGCGCGGCTTGCGCGTCTTGCAGACGGCCGGTATCGCGGCCGCAGATCGCGACCGATGCGCCCGCGCGCAGAAACTGTTCGGCGGTTGCGAGGCCGATGCCGGACGAACCGCCCGTCACCACCGCGACCTGTCCGGTCAAATCGATTTGGATCATCAGAGCCCCAATGCCTTCATGTACGTGTTGCCACCGTTCGGCCCAGACTTCGGCCGGTAATTGAGTCGCTGCGAGAGTTCGTCGGCTGCGCGGCGCACCTTGTCGACGAGACCGTGATCGAGCAGCTCCGCGTCGATCTCGCGGCGCGGAATCGTCGTCGTGATCACCGCGACGATGCGGTTGGTGTCGTTGCGAACCGGCGCGCTGACCACCGAAATGCCGCGTTCGAACGACGACTCGCTGATCGCGAAACCGCGCCGCGCGTCGTCGCGAATCCGTTCGTACAGCTCATGGATCGTGGCCGGCGTTTGCGCGGTGAAGCGCTCGAGCTCCGGTTCCGGGTACAGCTTCTTCAGTTCTTCGAACGTCAGGTCGCCCATCAGTACCTGACCGTGGGTCGTCGCATACGCGGGCAGGCGGGTGCCGACGTTGACCTTCACCGAGCTGAAAATCGGCGCATGGCTTTGCGCCTTCGCGACGAACACGACGTCGCGGCCGTCGCGAATCACGATGTGGCTCGTGAGGCCGGTGTCGTTGCGCAGCGCTTCGATGATCGGCAGACCGAGATCGGTCAATTCCAGCGAGCTCAGATATTCGAAGCCCAGACGCAGCACCGCGATGCCGAGGCGATAGTTGCGGTCCTTGTCCGCGCGTTCGAGAAAGCCGAGCGATTCGAGCGTCTGCAGCAGACGGAATACCGTGGTGCGCGGAATGTTCAGACGGCGCGACAGTTCGGGCGCGCCGAGCACGGGCTCGCGCGGCGAGAACTGCATCAGAATTCTCAGGCCGCGTTCGAGACCGGGCACGCGGTAACCGCCATCGGCGCCGGCTTCGTTGCGCTCGGCGTCGCCGGCGCGTTCGTCGTCAAGGGTGTCGGGTGTCATGGGTTGGCTCCGCATTGGCTCGGCATGGCCTTGTTACGTGCCGCTCGCGCGGCAGAACGTGTCGATGATCGCGGTGTACGCGGCGGGCGCTTCGATATAACCGGCGTGCCCCGCGCCCGGCACGATCTGCAGGCGCGTGCGGGCCACCTGGGCGATCCGCTCGCAGGCTTCCGGCGTGGTGATCCTGTCTTCGGCGCCGACCGCGACGCAGATGCGTCCTTCGTAGCGCGCGAGGTCGGCCGCGAGGTCCGCGTTGGCGAGCAGATGGGTGGCTTGCGCGTAGCCGTGCGGGATCACGCGCGACATGTTCCAGCGCACCCATGCGCGTGCTTCGTCGCTCGCCTGCGCCGACAGCATGTTGCCGCTGCGCTTGTCCGCAAGGCCTTGCGGGCCGAGTTCGTTCAGCATCGCGAGGCGCTGGTCGCGCTTCGAGTCGCGCACGTCGGCGGCCGCCGCACCGTAGCCGCCCGCGGGCGACAACAGCAGCAACCCGGCCAGATAGCCCGGCTGCGCAGCCGCGAACGCGCCGGCGACGATCGCGCCCAGCGAATGCCCGACCAGCACGCAGCGTTCGATGCGTTGTGCGTCGAGCCATTCTTTCAGTACTTCTGCGTAATCCCGCGCGACCGGCGACGCAGCCGCGACCGGCGTGGATGCGCCATACCCCGGCGCATCCCAGGCCAGCACGCGGCGCGAGTCGCCGAGCGCATCGAACTGCTGCACCCACGAAGCGGCGCCCGAACCGATCCCGTGCAGCAACACCAGCGGCAGCGCGCGATCTTCAGCGCGATCAGCGGCGCAATCGGCTTCGCGATAGCTCAGCACGCGTTGCGCCGCGAGGCTGCTTTGCTGCGCCGGATAGCGGGCCAGACGCGCTTCGAGCGCGGCGGGCTGCGTGTCGTGGGCGGACGGGACGGCGGACATGATTGCCTTCGTGGGTGAGTTGACGTGAAACCGCTTGAAAACCGCTTGATATCGCGCGAACTGCTTAGCGCTTGATCTTCGCGAGCGGCGAATCCGGCGGATAGGTCGGCGTGATCGGCTTCGACGAACCGAGCATCACGCACATCAGCGCGTCTTCCTCACCGATGTTGATTTCCGTGCGATACACGCCGGGCGGCACCGAGATCAGGTCGCGTTCGCCGAGCACCGCTTCCCACGTTTCGCCGTCACGCTCGCAGATCACTTTCATCTTGCCGCGCAGCACGAAGAAGATTTCTTCGACGTCCGTATGAATATGGCTCGGGCCGATGTTGCCGGCCGGAATCACCATCGTCGAAAACGTGAAGTTGCCCGCGGGCACCGTGTTCATGTCCTTCGCGACGCCGGTGCCGCCGGTGCCGACGTAGCGCATCTGCGCACGGCGGTACTTCGGGTCGTAGTCGGCCTGGAATTTCAGCGCGTCCCAGTCGTAGCGGCGCGTTTCGAAACGCGCGACACGGCTGTCGAGCCACTGCTGGAAATTCGCGTCCGCGGGTTGGTCCCAGGATTTGCGTTCGTTATCGGCGTCCGCCATCTCTTTCTCCTTTCGATTCGACTAGATCAATTCATTACGAAGCCGCCGTTCACCGGCAGCAGCTGGCCGGTCACAAAGCGAGCGGCATCGGACAACAGGAACAGCACCGGCCCGGTCACGTCGTCGGGCACTTGTGCGCGGGTCAGCGCGCGGCCTTGCAGGTAGTACTCGTGACGCTCGGCGGGCACGTAGGCGGTCGCCTCGACTTCGGTCAGCCCCGGCGCGATCGCGTTGACGGTCACGCCGTGCGCGCCGAATTCGCGCGCGAGCGAACGGGTCATCGAGATCACCGCGCCCTTGCTGGCGACGTACGCGAGCAACTTCGGCGCGCCCCACATCGCGGTATCCGACGCGATGTTGACGATCGCGCCGCGGCCCGAGTCGCGCAGATACGGCAGCGCGGCGCTGCTCATCAGCCAGGTGCCGCGCACGTTGACGTTCATCACCGCGTCCCACGTGTCGACCGACAGTTCATCGGCGAACTTGCCGCCCGAGTTGGTGATCGCCGCGTTGTTGATCAGCGCGTCGAGACCGCCCAGGCGTGCCGCGCCCTGCTCCGCGAACTGCTTGATGCTGGCGGGGTCGGCGAGATCGAGCGGCAGGTAGGTGGCCGCGTGGCCCTCTTCGACCAGCGACGCGGCGAGCGCACGGCCTTCGTCGTGCAGCACGTCGCCGAACACGACCTGCGCGCCGGCTCCGACCAGAGCGCGCACGAACGCCGCGCCGAGACCGCGCGCGCCGCCCGTCACGAGGACGCGCCGGCCGTTGAGCGCTGCGAGTGCGGTGTTATGCATGGCTATGCCCGGCTGCGGCGGTTGCAGCGGCGGCGGGGGCCGCGTTCGCCGCGCGATGCGCGTCGAGCGTGGCGAGATCCTGCTGCGCGCGCTGCCGCAGCATGCGGCGCACACGCGTCATACCGACGTCGTGCTGATACAGGAACTCGTGCTCGCGCGCGTTCGGCGCGAGGCTTTCCAGAACGTAGCGGTCCTGTTCGAGCACGTCCCAGTGCAGACCTTCGAGGCGGTTGCGATACAGGAAGCGCCATGCGTCGCGCTGCCAGCCCTGCACCTTGCGGGTACGCCAGAAATAGACCTGGCAGTTGTCGCCGTCGACCGGCACCGCGAAGCCGATGATCCCGAAGCTGCCGCCCGGGCCGAACTTCTTCTTGTACGGAATCGCGAGGCGCATCCACAGCGCGCCGGTGTCGCCGAGTTCGACCCAGTCGAAGTTCACGTCGCGCTGGCCGGTCTTCTCGAACATCAGACCGGTTTCGGTCTTGCGCACGCGCATGTCGGCCTGCTTGTCGCCTTCGGCCATCGAGTGCGAGGTCGCGTGCAGATAGGCGCCGTGCATCGGGTCCATCACGTTGTCGATCGCGTACTGGTAATTGCACTTCCAGTTCGACATGCACAGGAAGCTTGCGTACTCCTCACCAACCAGTTCTTCCGGCAGGTTCAACGGCGCGGGTTCCTTGTGCGCGTCGTCGCCGAACCACAGGAAGATCGCGCCGGCGCGTTCTTCGGCCGGGTACGACTTCACGCAGGTGCGGCCTTCGAGCGGGCAGTTCGACACCGCCGGCACGTTGACGACGGTGCCGCCGCCGTTCACTTCGACGCCGTGATACCAGCAGGCCACACGGTCGCCGAGGTTCCAGCCGAGCGACAGACGCGCGCCGCGGTGCGGGCAGCGGTCTTCGAGCGCGTGGACTTTGCCTTCGTTGTCGCGCCACAGCACGATCTGGTCACCGAGGCGCGTCACGCCGATCGGCGCGTTGCCGACCTGCCAGCTCGGCGCGACCGGATACCAGTAGTTGCGCAGGCCGCGGTCGAGATACGCCTTGACCGGATCGGCGGCGTTTTCAGTTGTAGTGGGGGACGTCATGACGAGACTCCAGTACGAATGCGATGAAACGGGTTCGGAAAAGCCGGCTTAGTCGGCGAGCTGACGGAATTCGGCGGCCAGGCGCTCGGCATTCCATTGCGCGCCTTCCGGGGTGCGGAAGCCGTCGCGGTTCAGGCCGTCGACCACTTCCTGCAGCTCCGTCGCACCGGCTTCGAAAACGCGTTCGAGCGCATCGCCGAAGTCGTTTTCGTACTGGGTCGGCTCGGCCTTGCGGTTCTGCCAGACCATGTTGCCGCTCTCGCCCGGCTTCTCGATCACGCCCTTGCCGGCGACGTTGTTCGGTTGCGGCGCGAGCCACGGCTTCAGGAACGGATTGAAATTCACGGCTACCTCTCGCATGGTCATTCCACCTTGATCTGGATTTCTTCACCTGCGAGACGTACCGAGTACATCTTCAGGTCGCGGCCGCCCGGCTCTTTCAGGCACTTGCCGGTCGGGATATGGAACACGGCTTCGTGCAGCGGACATTCGACGGTGTCGCCGTCGATGAAACCCTGCGTCAGCAGCGCGTACGCGTGCGGGCACACGTTTTCCATCGCGTAGATCTCGTCGCCCACCTTGTAGATGCCGACCTCCGTGTCGTCGAATTTGAATTCGAGCGGGGAGTCTTCGGACAGGTCGCCGGCATGTCCGGCACAGCGCCATTGTTCAGTCATTTCTCACGTTCTCCTGAGCCTTGACGTTCCATATAAGGAACATCAGTTCGTGTATGGACAATTATAGGAGCGTGTCTGTGCCGAACAAAATAAAAAAAGCGCTCTCCAGGGAAAACACCGACTGTCGTTTTTCACCGACGCCGCGCCGCCGCGAATCGCGCTGAGCCTTATGCCACACGGGGCTTTGCTGGGCGAGGGGTTGGGCCAATAGTGAGACGATTGGCAACCATAAAGAGAGGGTTTGTCCTAATCCCGAAATTTATTGGGGATGATTTTGACTTCACTATACTTTCCATAGGCGATACGTTTGTCCATACATGGAACACAAAGAACGTAACCCCATGAGGTTCTGGCGCAGAACCAGAACGGAATCAACCCCAAGAACAGATCAAAGGACGCTGCATTCGACGAGTGTCCACGTCGTTTGATCAGGAGAACCAACGGTGAAGCAACTGATTGCAGCCGCTTTGACGGCAACCTGCATGACCACGGGCGCGTGGGCGCAGAGCAGTGTCACGCTATACGGCAGTCTCGATGCCGGCGTCGCCTATATCAGCAACGTGGGCGGCCACTCGAAGTGGATGCTGGAACAGGGCAACATGCAGCCCGACCGTTGGGGCCTGAAGGGGGTGGAAGATCTCGGCGGCGGACTGAAGGCGGTGTTCCAGCTCGAAAACGGCTTCTATACGAACACCGGCGCGATGGCCAAGCCCGGCGTGCTGTTTAACCGGATGGCTTACGTGGGGCTGTCGTCCGATCGCCTCGGCACGCTGACCTTCGGTCACCAGACGCCGTTCAGCTTCGACGTGCTCGGCACGTTCAGCACCGGCTATCAGGCCGCGAGCTGGTATGCGTTCCACCCGGGCAACATCGACGCGCTCGCGAACACCGCGGTCGTCCCGTACGACAATTCGGCGAAATTCCGCTCGACGTCGTTCGGCGGCTTCACGTTCGGCGCGATGATGGGGCTCGGCAACCAGACCAACTTCGCGACCGGCCGCACCTACGGCTTCGCGGCGACCTATGCGAACGGCGGCTTCAAGGCGGGCGCGAGCTACTCGAACGAGAACAACCGCACGCCGTCGATCGTCACGACCGGCATTACGACTTTCCAGGGCCAGCCGGCCGCGACCTATACCGCCGACAAGCTGCAGAACATGGGCGCGGGTCTGTCGTACCAGTTCGGCAGCGTGCTGGTGCACGGTCTGTATACGCGCGTGAAGCTCGAAAGCGCCGGTCATTCGGACACCTATCAGAGCTACGACGCGGGCGCGAACTGGTCGGTCACGCCGTTCAACACGATCGCCGGCGGCGCCGCGACGACCACGCTGGCCGGCCATCGCTGGACCCAGTTCATGATCGGCAATATCTATGCGCTGTCGAAGTCGACCCAGGTGTATATCAACGCGCTGTATCAGCGCGCGGGGTCGAACACCGACGCGGCGTTCTTCACCGCGGGCGTGTCGAGCGGCCGCAATCAGGCGATCGTGCTGAGCGGCATTCATCACTCGTTTTAACGCGGGGGTTTGAGCCGCGGGTTTGAGCCGCTAATGACGTGACGATGTGAAACCGGCCGCTTGATGCGGCCGGTTTCGTTGAGCGGGATGAAGTAAGTGTTGAGGAAGTAGTCGCGCGATGCGCGCGGGCGG
Source organism: Burkholderia sp. SRS-W-2-2016 (assembly GCF_001931485.1). Lineage (GTDB taxonomy): Bacteria > Pseudomonadota > Gammaproteobacteria > Burkholderiales > Burkholderiaceae > Paraburkholderia. The sequence continues at coordinate 152,859 of NZ_MSDV01000021.1, forward strand.
TCACCGCATCGCGCGGCGTGCGGCGTGCGCTCAATGGCACGCTCAATTGCACACTCAGTGCGCGGGCACCTGCCTGCGGCGTGCCTGCATCGCGGTCGGATCGTCCGGCCGCGGCCGGTAGCTGAGCCGCTCGGACAGATCGAGCGCCGCCTGGCACACCGACACGACCAGCGGGTCGCGCGCCGCGCTCTCGCCGAGATCCGAGCGCGGCACCGTAATGGTCAGCGCCGCGGCGATCTTGCCGCTCTGGTCGCGCACCGGCGCGCTCACCACCGAAATCCCCCGCTCGAACGACGCCTCGCTGACCGCGTAGCCGAGCGCCGCGCTCTCACGCACCCGGCCGTACAGTTCCTCGACGGTCGCCGGCGTGCGATCGGTGAAGCTTTCGAGCCGCGGCTCCGGATACAGCTGGCGCAACTCCTCGAAACTCAAGTCGCCCATCAGCACCTGACCGTGCACGGTTGCATGCGCGGGCAGCCGGGTGCCGACGTGCACCTTCACCGAACTGAACATCGGCTCGTGGGTCTGCGCCTTCGCGACGAACACGACGTCGCGCTGATCGCGGATCAGCAGATGCGTGCTGAAGCCGGTCGCATCGCGCAGGCGTTCGAGGATCGGCGTGCCGACGTCGGTCAGTTCCAGCGAACTCAGATATTCGAAGCCGAGCCGCAGCACCGCGACGCTCAGCCGGAAATAGCGGTCGCCGTTCACGCGTTCGAGGAAGCCGAGCGCTTCGAGCGTCTGCAGCAAACGGAAAGTGGTGGTGCGCGGAATGCCGATCCGCTTCGATAGTTCAGGCGCGCCGAGCACCGGTTCGCGCGCGCTGAATTCGGCGAGGATGCGCAGGCCGCGTTCGAGGCCCGGCACCAGATAAGTCGAGCCGCCGGCGCTGTCGTCATCGGTTGCCGCGAGCGAGTCCGCGCCCGCCGCGTGTGCGTGTGCTTTTGCCTGGGTTTGTACCGCTTCGCTCTGCGACGCGGCGGCGGCCGTCGCGCGGGGTTTGGTCTGCCTGCGTCCCACTCCTGTCTGCTCTTCTTTTGCCATCTTGGCTGCCGTTTCTCTGCGGTTCATCGGATACGAGGCCGGTTCGACGCCGGCGTGCTGTGCTCCATCTGTAAAACCTACCTCGGTTCGTCATCATAGCGCGAAGCATGCGGCGATTCGGCCACGCGGTGCTATGCTTGGCTCCGGTCCGGCCGCGCGGGCATCGCCGCCGCGCGGCCGCGCCGAGACAGCGTGTGGAGACCCCGCCATGTCCGATGCCATCCAGATTCAGGTCGCCGACTCCCATCTTTATCCGGGCTGCGCGGTGCGCATCGCGCATCTGCCCGAGCCGGCCGCGGCGCCGGGTCTCGCCGACGCGCACGTCGAATTCGCGGATGGCTCCGGCGCGCATGCAACCTGCCAGCGGCGCGCGCACGACGAACTCGAACTGAGCGTCGACGGTTACGCAACACTGAGGCGTCATCCTGTGAATGCGCGGCACTGGCTGCTGTTCGCCGTCGACGCAACGCAGCATAGCTGGCGCGTCAAACGCCGGCTGCCATAGAGCCGCGGCGCAACAAGCCGCAATAAACCGCATCAAGCCGCGAGGCCCGCCGGCCTCTTCGACCACGCAACCGGTGTCGCCCGCGTGCCGAGCTGTGCGAACGCGAGCGTCACGTCTTCTTCGGAACCCTCATCGATGACCGACCACGATCCCGACCTGCCGCCGAAGCTCGACAACGCCACCTCGATCGATAGCGCCAACGACCTACCCGACGATCCCGAACGCCGCCGCGTCCTCACCGGCCTCGCCGCGGTCGGCTTCGGCCTCGCGCTGAGCGGCTGCAAAACCGGCGAAGGCCTCGCGGGCAACGCGCCGCCGCGCAGCGCCGCCGACGCACGGCTCGACGCCGCGCTGCACGATCAGGTCAAGCGCATCGTCGTGATCTACGCGGAGAACCGCAGTTTCGCGAACCTGTACGGCAACTACCCGGGCGTGCAGCAACCGCTCGCCGCGGTGAGCGCCGAGCGCTACGCGCAACTCGATCGCGACGGCAAGACACCGATGCCGCGGCTGCCGGCAATCTGGGGCGGACTGGTGCCGCAGGCGCAGGAAGTGGACGGCAAGCGCTTCATGATCGGCGAGAACGATCTGGATCATCTGCACAACCGGCCGTTCCAGATCGTCGACGCGCACGGCGCGCCGCTGCCGACCGGCGTGATCACGCGCGACCTCGTGCACCGCTTCTATCAGAACCAGATGCAGATCAACGCGGGGCGCAACAACCAGTTCGCCGCGTGGGGCGATTCCGGCGGCCTCGTGATGGGCCACTATCGCAATTCCGCCGATTCGCTGCGGCTGTGGAATCTCGCGCAGCAGTACACGCTGTGCGACAACTTCTTCATGGCGGCCTTCGGCGGCTCGTGGCTGAACCACATCTTCCTGATCTCCGCGCAGGCGCCGTACTACCCGGACATTCATAACAGTCCGGCGAAAAAGCTCGTTTCGGTGGTCGATGGCGACGACCCGACCGGCACGCGGCTCAAGCTCGCGGCCGACTGCCCCGCATCGGCGCTCGACGGTCCGCCGAAATTCGTCAACGACGGCGCGTTCACCGCCGACGGCTACGCGGTCAACACGATGGCGCCGCCGTATCAGCCGAGCAACGTGCGCGCCGCCAAGGGCGGCGACCCGGCGTTCGCGGACCTGGACAACCCGCGCGTGCTGCGCCCGCAAACTTACGCGACGATCGGCGACCGGCTGTCGGACAAGGGGATCGACTGGGCGTGGTACAGCGGCGCGTGGCAGTACGCGCTCGAACATCGCGACACCGGCGCGGTGCCCGACTTCCAGTATCACCATCAGCCGTTTAACTACTTCGCCAATTACGCGCCGGGCAGCGCGGCGCGCCGCCGGCATCTGCGCGACGGCGGGATGGGTAACGAGGCGTCGACCAACCGGCTGATCGCCGACATCGACGCGGGGCGTCTGCCGAGCGTCACATTCTATAAACCGCAAGGTGACCTGAACATGCACGCGGGTTACGCGGACGTCGAATCGGGCGACCGTCATATCGCGACGATCATCGAGCATCTGCAACGCGGGCCGCAGTGGGCGAATACGGTCGTGATCGTTACCGTCGATGAAAACGGCGGCTGGTGGGATCCGGTCGCGCCGCCGACCGGCGATCGCTGGGGTCCGGGCTCGCGCATTCCGGCGCTGGTGATCTCGCCGCTCGCGAAAAAGGGCTATGTCGATCACACGGTGTACGACACCAATTCGATTCTGCGTTTCATTAGCCGCGTGCACGGACTTGCGCCGCTCGATGGAGTGGTCGCGCGCGATCAGGCGTTCGCGAAGAATGGGCTCGCGCCGCTCGGGGATTTGACGGCGTCGCTCGATCTGGCTTGATCTTCGATGGTCAGGCTGGAATAGCAAACCGGATCGCCACAGTTCTCGCGACGTGCACGCTTTTTTGGAGCGGCGTGCACGTCGCGAACACTTCTGAACGGGCTAGCATCCGACGTACCTCGACCGGTGTTTGCGGCAAAAATATATTCCTCTGCTTTGTTCCGCCGCGGCCTTGCATAACGCGCGCCGCCGCCTAGACTGATAAAGCAATTCGCACTTTGTACGGGACTGACATGCGACTGACCATCCTGATCAACGGTTCCGATCCCACCGTAAGCCACGATTACGCTGTGCTATGGCTCGATACCGACGAACACCGTTGGTCGAGAGAAGCGCATCAAGGGATCGACCTGCCCGCCTGGGGAGAGCTTCACGACGAAGACGGCGTAACCACGCTGTGCGCGCCGAGTGCCGATGCGCCGCTGTGTACGTTGCGCGGTTTGCACGTCGATAGAAAGGAACGGGTGAGCGCAGCGCAAGGCGCCGCCGCGTGGACCGCGCTGCAATCGCGCAAGCCGACGAGCGGCTTCTGGCGTTTGCAGGCGGTGGACCGTCAAAAGGTCCGCGCTGAAAACAGCCTGTTCGGTAATTAAGTTCTCGCGCGCTTCGGCGCGCTTTTCCTGTTCGGTCGAAACTTCCGGCTCACGCGCGGGTGGTTGCTCGCGCGTGGCTATTCGTGCGTGCGTGTGCGTGTCTGCTCGGGCATGCTCATGCATGCTTGTGCGTGCGCCAACACACACTTACGCGGCCGTCGGCGCGACGCTTAAGAAGTCCTTAAGGTTCCGTGCGTAGAGTCGGAAGTCCACGCATTCGGGTCGCTGCAAAGCGACCCATTTTTTTGCCTGTCCATCAGGGTCGTCCAGCGCGGGCAGCAACGCTATACTTGCGCCCCCATCCATCGCACGACCGCCCCATGAAGAAGTGGCTCACCTGTCTGTTATTCGCCGTCGCCGCTCACGCGAGCGCGGCGCCTTCCTGCACCCAGTTCACACCGAATGCGCAATGGCCGGTGCTGAGCAATCAGAAGATGGCGCCGAAAACGCGCCTGCTCTGCTATAGCGATTTCGCGGTACTGCACTCGGGAATCACGCACGGCCCGCTCTGGTCGGCCGAGCATCTGACACGCGCGCATATCGAAGAAGCAAAAGATATGGTGCGCACCAACAAGTTCTTCGAAGACGCGCGTCTGCCCGACGGCGAAGGCGCAACGCTCGCCGACTACAAGCGCAGCGGTTTCGATCGCGGTCATATGAGCCCGGCAGGCAATCGCTGGAACCCCGAAGGGATGGCGCAATCGTTCTCGCTCGCGAACATCGTGCCGCAAAACCGTCAGAACAACCAACGATTGTGGGCCCGCATCGAAACCGCGGTGCGCAAGATCGCGCTCTCCTACGACGACACCTACGTCGTCACCGGCCCGATGTTCTCCGGTCAGCAATTGCAGACCATCGGACCGACGCGCGTATTCGTGCCGACGCAGTTGTACAAGGTCGTCTACGTGCCGTCGCGGCGACTCGCATTCGCGATCGTGGTCGATAATGTATCGACCAATCGCTACGACATCCGCACGATTCACGAACTCGAAGCGGTATCGGGCATCCGTTTTCCGGGCATTCCGGAAGACCTCAAGGACCAGCGGCCAGGAGGACTGAAAGGTGTTTAAACCCTATGCGAACGACGACGACGTGCTCAACATCCAGGGCGATGCGCTCACGCTCAGCAACGGCGCGACTCGCGTTGTACTGAACGGCACGCTCGAACTGACGCGCGACCAGCGCGGCTTGAAAGCGGCGCTCGCGCTGAAGGACGCGCTCGATGCGATCGTCGCGAGTCTGCAGGCCGACGCGAATTTACCGGCAAAAGTGAAAGACGAACCCGATCAGAAGCCGGGCGTCACGCAAAATCCGTTTCAATAATGCCGTGGGGCGGCGTTGCATTTTCGCAACCTCGTAGCCCCCGCAAATCCTCCCGGCCGTCGCGCAAACCTTTGCGTGACGGCCTTTTTACCGATCTCGCGCCGCCGCGTCGATCAGGTCCGCCGCTGACACATAATGTTCATATAGAAACCTTAGCGTGCGAGGCTTGTTCACAATTCGACTGGCGCCGCCATGCATCCAGCGTTCTCGAGTTTTCGCCGTTCTTCCGCGCAGGGCAACCCTCGCACGGCCGGTGACTTGTGCCAGGAAGTTCCATCGGTAGACGCCGGGGATCTGAACGCCGTGGTAATGGAAATCTTCTCCGCGCGGCGCGATATGCAAAGCCTCGCGGTGATCGACGACCAGCGTCCGATCGGTCTGATCAACCGCGATATTTTCATGTCGCAAATGAGCCGGCCGTTTCATCGCGAGCTGTACGACAAGAAGAGCTGCATCGCGTTCATGGACAAAGAACCGCTGATCGTCGATGCCGACATCAGTATCGAAGCGCTCGCGTTCAGAACCGTCGAAGCCGGCGATAAAGCACTGGTCGACGGGTTCATCGTCACGCGCGAGGGCCGCTTCTCGGGTCTCGGCAGCGGTTTGCAACTCATTAGCGCAGTGGCCGAAATGCAGGCGGAGAAAAACCGCCAGATCATGCAGAGCATCGAGTACGCGAGCGTGATCCAGCGCGCGATGCTGCGCGCGTCCAGCGAAACGCTATCGATGAAGCTGCGCGACGCGGCAATGGTCTGGGAGCCGCGCGATGTAGTGGGCGGCGACTTCTATCATTTCGCGGCCTTTCCGTCCGGCTGGTTCGGCGCGGTCGCCGATTGCACCGGCCACGGTGTGCCGGGTGCGTTCATGACTCTGCTGGCCTCTGCGTCGCTGTCGAAGGCGCTCGAACAGATCGGTCCGCGCGACCCGGCCGCGCTGCTCGCGGCGGTCAACCGCAACGTCAAGAGCCAGTTGGGGCAGGTCGATAACGGCGACGCCGGCAATCAATCGAACGATGGTCTGGACACCGCACTATTCTGGTTCGACACCGCGCAGAGCGTGCTGCACTTCGCGGGCGCGCGGATCGCGGTGCATATCCTCGCGCCCGCGGCCGCCGAGTTCGAAACGATCGCGGCCGACCGGATGGGCGTGGGCTACGTGGACAGCCACGCGGACTACGCGTGGAACCTGCGCTCGATTCCGGTCACGCCGGGCAGCCTGCTGTTCATCTACACCGACGGGCTCAGCGATCAGATCGGCGGCCCGCGCACTATTTCGTTCGGCCGGCGCCGCGCGCTCGACGTGATCGTCGAGCATCGCGCCGACACGCCGGCGGCGATCTGCGAGCGCGTACGGCTCGCGCTCGCGCAATGGCAAGGACTCCAACCCCGTCGTGACGACGTCACGCTTTTCTGTGCCCGCATCTAACGAATTACCGCAATGTCCCAACTACTCGAATCAGACAGCGCCTTTTTCGATCTCGCGCAGCGACGCAACGTGCTCTTCTATCACAAGGGCTTCTTCTCCAATAACATCGTCGCGTCGATGGGCGAGGTCGTGAAACTGCAGCTGGAAGTCGCCGGCGTCAGCGGTCCGACCCGTCGCAAGCTGTTCTCGTCCTTTATCGAACTGTCGCAGAACATCGTGCATTACTCGTCGAGCGCATTGGAGGCCGGCGGCGACACAGCCGGCGCGATCCGCGAGGGCGCGGTGTGCATCTCGAAGCACGGCGAGCAGCACGTGATGCTGTGCGTCAATCCGATCGCAACCACCGAAGTCGACGCGCTGCGCAGCCGGCTCGAACCGCTGCGCAACATGTCGCTCGACGAAATCAAGCAGGCGTACAAGGTGTCGTTGCGCACCGACGCGCCGAAAGACAGCAAGGGCGCCGGCCTCGGCTTCCTGACGATGGCGCGCGATGCGAGCGCGCCGCTCGAATTCGCTTTTCATCCGCGTGCCGACGAACCCGGCACCACGCTGTTTTGCCTCATGGCCATCATCTGAGCAGGAACGCGCACGAACCATGGAAAACCTGTACATCTCCGCCACGCCGACATCGCCTGAAGTCGACTTTCGTTTCGACCAGCACGCGTTGTCGATCAAGGGCGAGTCTTACCCCGAAAACGCGGCCGCTTTCTACGCGCCGGTCATCGAACAATTGCGCGCCTATCTCGCCGCCAGTAACGACGCGGAAATCACGATCGACGTCGCGCTCACCTACTTCAACAGTTCGAGCACCAAGATGCTGTTCAGCATCTTCGACGCGCTGGACGAAGCCGCGCAAGCGGGCAACCGCGTCGCGATGAACTGGTATCGCGACGAGGAAGACGAGACCATTGCCGAATTCGGCGAAGAACTGAAGGCCGACTTCCAGGCGATCGAATTCACCGATCGTCCGGTTGCGCAGCAGGGCCGCTAACGTGCAGTCGCCCTCTTCCCGTGACGCCGCCGCGAACGACGCGCCCGATCTGTTCCGGAACGAGAGCGCGGCGCTGGACAAGGCGCGCGCGATGCATGCGAGCGCCGCCGCGGACGCCGCCGACTATCGCCAGTCGTTAGGCGAACTGATCGAGCACTTCCAGCGACTGATGCGCGAGACGCGCCGGCTGATCGGCCGCAGCGACCGCGCCGAACGCGAGATGCAGGCGCTGACCCAGCAGCTCGCGTATCGTGCGTCGCACGATGCGCTGACCGGCGTGCTGAACCGCAGCGCGGTGATCGAGCGGACCGCGAAAGTGCTGCGCACCGACAGCGCGGTGATGGTGATTCTCGACATCGACGAATTTAAGCGCATCAACGACGACTACGGCCACCCGACCGGCGACGCGGTGATTCTCGGCGTGGTCGACTGTTTGCGGCGGATCGTCGGCGGCGAGGGCTTCATCGGCCGGGTCGGCGGCGAGGAATTCACCGTGCTGCTGCCCGGTCGCGATGCCGCCGACGGCGCGCTGCTGGCCGAGCGCATGCGCGCGGCGATCAGCGATTCGCTGGTGGTCGCGCCGGTCGAGCGGCGCATCACGGCCAGCTTCGGCGTCAGCGTCAACGTGGCCGGCACCAGCTTCGACACCGCCTATGGCCTCGCCGACGCGGCGCTGTACCGGGCCAAGCGAGGCGGGCGCAATCGCGTGGAATTCGCCGACCGGTAGGCGGGCAGGCAGACAGACAACAGCGCTCGGGAGACTCCCGAGGTCAGGCAACGCGTGGCGCCGGGTACGGTGGTGCCGGCGCCCCTGGTCGCGAGGAGACAGCGCGCCGTTCGCAGGTAGATCCGCAGCGCTCTAAAGCAGGTCATGCAGCCACCAAAACATTCACTCTTCGGACGGTCCGGTTTGCTGTCGCGCCGCGTCGACGCCCAGGCGAGCGCGCTGGGGCCGGACGTCACGCGCAAGGCCGGCACGCTCATCGCCGTGCTGGCGATTCTCGCCGTGATCGCGACGAGTACGTTCCTCGCGCTGCGCCAGAGCAGCGAGCAGGACAGTGCGCTGCGCACGATCCAGGCGTCCGGGCGCCTGCGCCACGATCTCGACCAGTTGCAGCAACTGATGCTCGACGAGCACGCGATTCTCTACACGTCGATCGCGACGGTGCCGCTCTACAAGCGCGCGGCCTACAACTTTCCGATGTCCGCGCTGCTCGCGTTGACGCGCGACGCGCGCGAGAGCTGCAGCGAAAATCACGTGTGCGTATCGCGGCTCTCGGAACTCGACGACATGATCGGCCGGCTCAGCGAGCTGAGTTTCGCGCTCGCGCGCAAGGTCGCCGATCATCCGGGCAGCGTCGTGATGGGCGATCCGCAACTCGAGGAAATCGACGCGTATTTCTATAACGTGCTGGAGCGGGTCGTCGACGTGCGACTCTCGGCCGACGCGAAAGTCGACTCGGTCGTCAGCAAATCGTCGCTCGACGCGAAGTGGTTTACGCGCGTGCTGTTGGGCTGCGGCGTCGTTGCCGCGTTGCTGCTGATTTCGCTGATCCGCTGGAATGGGCGGATCGGCTCGCATCTGCGCCGCTCGCTGCATCTGACCGAAGAAGTGCGCTCGCGCTACCAGCGGTTTTTCGAGGGACATCCGTTGCCGATCTGGGTCACCGACGACCAGACCCAGAAGATCATCGCGGCCAATGCGAGCGCGCAACGCGATTTCGGCTACACGGAGCAGCAGTTGCTCGGGATGTCGCTGAACGATCTGCGCGTCGAACAGGTACTCGGGCAATTGCCGCAACTGCGCGAGCGCCGGATCGAGCAGTTGCGGCACGCGACGCAATCGGCCGGCATCTGGGTCTATCGCACCCGCGCCGGCAACCGACTGTCGATGGAAGTGCACCACCTGCGTATCGAACTCGACGGCCGGCCCGCGACGATGGCCGTGATGGTCGATGTAACGACGCTGATTCAGTACCACGAACGACTCGAACATCAGGCCCGCTACGATGCGTTGACCGAACTGCCGAACCGGGTGCTGCTCGGCGAGTATCTCGGCGAATCGCTGCTGCGCGCGGCGGCGACGGGCCAACACGTTTCGGTGCTGTTTCTCGATCTGGACCGCTTCAAGGAGGTCAACGATTCGCTCGGCCACCGGATCGGCGATCTGCTGCTGAAAGCGGTCGCGCGACGGCTTCAGCGGCTGTTGCGCGCGACCGATTTCGTCGCGCGATATGGCGGCGATGAATTCGTGATCGTCGCCGAACGCTCGGACGCGGCGCAACTCACCGACATGCTCGACCGGCTGATTCGCGAAATGAGCGAGCCGTACAGCATCGGCGAGCACGAGCTGTATCTGGAAGTGAGCATCGGCGTCAGCACGTCGCCACAGGACGGCGCAAAGCCCGACCTGCTCACGCGCAATGCGGACGCCGCGCTGTACGTCGCGAAATCGCGCGGACGCAACCGCTATCAGTTCTATAAACCGGAATTGAGCCGCGCCGTCGCCGACAAGCTGCGCCTCACCACCCGGCTGCGGCGCGCGGCGAAGGCCAATGAATTGCGGCTCGTGTATCAGCCGCAGATCGATATGGAGACCGGCTGCATCGTCGGCGCGGAGGCGTTGTTGCGCTGGCATGACAGCGAACTCGGCGAGGTCTCGCCGGCCGTGTTCATTCCGCTCGCCGAGGAAACCGGTCTGATCCAGAGCATCGGCACCTGGGTTCTGCGGCAGGCCTGCCTGCAGGCGAAGGCATGGGTACGCGCGGGTCTTCCGGCGATGCGCGTATCGGTCAACGTGTCGCCGCTGCAACTCGAACGAACCGATTTGCCGGGCGTGGTGCGCGCGGCGCTCGACGAAGCCGGCTGGCCCGCGCAACTGCTCGAACTCGAAGTCACCGAGGGCGCGTTGATGCGCAACGCCGAAGAAGCGCAGCGAGTGCTGCGCGAACTGCGCGCGCTCGGTGTGTCAATCGCCATCGACGACTTCGGCACCGGCTATTCGAGCCTCAGCTATCTGAAACGCTTCAGCGTCGACCGGATCAAGATCGATCGCGCGTTTGTCTGCGAAATCGGCAAGGACTCGGAACTCGAAGCGCTGTCGCTGGCGATCATCGCGATTGCCGAAACGCTGAGCTTCGATGTGGTGGCCGAAGGAGTCGAGCTGGAAGCGCAGCGCGAGTTTCTGGTCCGCCACGGCTGCTCCGTCGCGCAAGGGTTCCTGTTCAGTCCGGCGGTGTCGCCCGAAGATCTGGCGCGGATGCTCGGCGACACCGCGGTCGCCGTTTCCTAGCGTTTTCGACTTGTATCCGCGCTGACGCACTAGTTACGTTTTGTCACCAGCGGCGCGTCAACTCCTGTGTTCCGGCCCACGTTAAACCGGCAGCGCGCTGAAACGATTTCAGCCGCGACACAAACGAATCTAACGATTCAAACAGGAGTTACATCATGAAGACGCTTTTCGCCGCTGTTGCTTCCGCTCTGCTCGTGTCGACCGCATTCGCTCAAACCGCCGCGCCGTCCGCCGCGCAGCCCGCGCAGCCCGCGCAAGCCGCGCAGTTGCCCGCCGCCGGTCAGGCGAATCTGAAGGCGAGCACCGCCGCGCAAGCGGGCGCGACCAACGACAGCGCGACCGCGACGACGACCAAGGCGCCTGCCGCAGCCAGCGCGCACAAGCACGTGAAAAAGACTTCCGCCCACACGACGAAGACCCACAAGTCCAGCCAGAAGAAAGCCGTCGAAACGAGCGCTGCAAAGAATAAAACGGAGAGCGCGAAAGAGGCCAGCACTGCCCCGGCACAAGCCGACGGCGCACAAACCGGCACGACGAAAACGCAATAACACGTGACCGGTTCCGGCGCTTACCGGCCGTGAAAATGCGGTTGAAATAACAAGCCAATCGAAGCCGGGCTGTGCCGTTCAGGGAGGGCGAGTCGTATGACTCGCCTTTTTTTCTGCGCTTTTTTTCTGCGCTTTTTTATTGTGACCGGTGACGGCGCTCGAAATCGTTTCGAACACCGTATCTTTTTGCCGACGCAAGTGCGAATCTTTGCACCGTATTTACGCGTCGGGGTTTACTCTCGAACTGTTCCAACTCCCTGTCGCGTCCCACGGACGCGGTATCAAATGGCACTCACGCTCACGCAATCGCTCGATCGGCCCGCGGTGCAATCCGCCACCGCGCAGCAGGTTCAACGCAGCAACAACAACGTCATTCCGTTTCGCTCGACACGCGCGCTATTGCACGTAGTGCTGCCGGTGCCGCAGTTACGCGTACTGCTGCATTCGCCGCTCGGCGTCTATGTGGTCGGTACTGAAACAGTGCGCGGCGAAATTCGTGCGCAACTCGACATCGCGCGTGAAGATCTCGACTTTACGTTGCACACATTGCTTGCGACGTTGCCCGCCGCGACGATCGGTGCGTTGACGCGCCGCGTGAGTACTTCGGCCGCAATCACGCATTAACTGCGTCCGGCACGCGCCGCCGCAGCCGCCGTCACCACCGGCGCGTCGCTCTGCAATTCGGCCAACCCACGCAACCGCTCCGCATCCGCGATTTCGATCTCCGCATAGCGCAGCTTCAACGCGCCCTGCGTCTCGAAGTGCTTGAGCACCTGGTTGATCGTCTGCCGCGACAACGCGAGCATCATCGCGAGATCTTCCTGCGGCACTTTCAGCACCCGCCGCAACGCGCCGGGTTCGCCGTAGCCGCCCGCCATCAGCAACAGCCGCCGCGCGACGCGCGGCGCGGCCGGCAACAGCGCCGCTTCCTCGATCGCCTCGAACGCGAGCCGCAGCTTGTGCGTGAGCAGCAGACCGAACGCATGCCAGTAGGCGGGAGTGCGTTCGAGCAACGCGGCGAGCGCCGCGCGCGGCACATGAAACAGCGCGGAATCGCGCTCCGCATACGCGTCGTGGGTGCGCGGCCGCGCGTCGAACAACGCGATCTCGCCGAACCAGTTGACCGGTTCGATCACCGCGAGCAACGCTTCCTTGCCCGCCGCACTCGCCGCGCCGATCCGGATCAGACCGTCGAGCACGCAGTAGAGGCCATCGTCGGGATCGCCGCGCGTGAACAGCCGCTCGCCGGCGGCCAGCGCTTCGACGCGCCCCGCGTCGAGCAACTGCGTCTGCATCGCGGCCGGCGACGCGCGAAACCACGCGCTGCGCGCGAGCAGCGCAGCCAGCTCATTCGATGAAAAACGCTCGGTGATGGACGGCATCGCGTACGAGGGTCGATGATTAGGTGAATTGTCGGCTACCCGGTGGTTTCGGATCGAACCGCCCGCGATTATGCTGGCTTTAACCCAGGAGCGGCATTGATGAGAACGCTGACCCAGCAACTGACGCAATACGCGGCCTACCATCGCGACCGGCGCAATATCGCCACGCACTTCGTCGGCATTCCGCTGATCGTGCTGGCGCTCGCGGTGCTGCTGAGCCGCCCGGCCTTCGGCGCCGGCCTGCTGCCGGTCACGCTGTCGCCGGCGTGGCTGCTGTTCGTCGCGGCGACCGTCTACTACCTCGCGCTCGACGTGCCGCTCGGCGTGTTGATGGCCTGCGTGTCGGCGCTATGCGTGGCGTTCGGCGAGTGGGTCGGCGCGCAAGGCACGCTCGTGTGGCTCGCGACCGGCATCGGTTTGTTCGTGATCGGCTGGGCGTTCCAGTTCGTCGGCCATGTCGCGTACGAGCATCGCAAGCCGGCCTTCGTCGACGACGTGATCGGCCTGTTGATCGGGCCGCTGTTCGTGCTGGCGGAAGCGCTGTTCGGGATCGGCTGGCGTCCCGAGTTGCGCGAGGCGATCGAGGCGGAGGTGGGCCCGACGCGCATCAACGCGGCGGGCAGCGAAGCGCATCGCTGAGCCGCGCACGCGGCGCGCGATACCGCATCACGCCATCTTGCGGCGCGCCGCCGCTCAAGCCGCCCTCACCGCCCACCTCAATTCGACGCGAAGCGAACGAAGCGCACGCTATGCAACGCGGTCAGCGCGACCGCGATCCAGATCGGCACATACGTGGCGAGTTGCGCGGCGCTGAGCGTTTCGCGCAGCAGCGTCACCGACACCAGCACCAGCAGCACCGGCTCCACATAGCCGAGAATGCCGAACAGCGCGACCGGCAGCATCCGGCTCGCCTTCAGATACGACGCGAGCGCGAGCGTGCTCAACGCGCCGAGTCCCGGCAACAGCAGACACCACATTTCCACGCGTCCGGCGACCGCATGCAGCGAGCCGCCGCTGACAATAAACACGACGGCCACCGGCAACAGCAGCGCCATTTCGACGGTGAACATCGCGAGCGAATCTTCGTTGAGCCGCCGACGCAGCACGAAATACGGCGGATAGCCGAGCGCGACGACCAGCGTCGGCCACGAGAACGCACCGGTCACCCACAATTCGTGAGCGACGCCGAGCGCCGCGCACGCGACCGCGAGCCACTGCAACGTATCGAGCCGCTCGTGATAATGAAAACGCCCGACCAGCACCATCACCAGCGGCAGCAGGAAATAGCCGAGCGACACTTCGAGCATGCGCCCATGGAGCGGCGCCCACAGAAACAGCCACAACTGCACGCCGAGCAACGCGGCCGCGACGACCAGCGCGCCGCCGAGTTTCGGCCGCGTCATCATTCGTTCAAGCAGCTGGCGCAGAATCGGCAGACGGCCACGCAGCGCGACCAGCAGCAACGCGCCGGGCACGGTCCAGACGATTCGCCACGCAAAGATGTCGAGGCCGGAAAGCGGCTTGAGCAATGTTGCGTAAGCGGACAGTAAGGCGAACAGCGCCGACGCACCGACCGACAACGCAATGCCGCGCCTGAAGTCGTTGTGATTCATCGGGCGATCCGTGACGCAGGCAAAAGGGTGCGGGCTCGCGGCATGCGAGCCGGGCGCGCGACGTTCGTGGTGGTCATTGAAAAGGGCTGTCTCGTGAACGCGCGGATGCTGCGCTGTCGTTGCAGTGCCGTCGCGCGGTGTCGTTGTTCTGAATGCGAAACGGGCATTCTAGACGGGTTGTCCGCCGCCCGGGTCAGGGCTTTTCGGTCGCACGACCGCTAAACGGCTGCACTGCGGCTGTAATTAGTCGTGCGTATCGCGCGTCGATGCACTAGAACATAACCTTATGTGCCGCGGCGGCGCGAACCGGATTGAACCGGATTGCCGTCCGCCGCGTGCGCGAATCTTGCTACCAGACATGGCACGCCGTCGTCGCCCGACTCGCGACGGCGCTGGCAGCAATCACGAGCCGGGCCGACGCAGGCAGTCCTGAACGCAGTTGATCAGACCGCCACGCCGACATGCCCGCGCTTCTCGCCCACCGCATGCGTGAACCGCGTCACAGCGCGTATGCGACCCCGGCAGCTTTCCCGCTCATCGAATGTGACTCCTGGAGCCAGCATGACCCAGCCAGCCCTATCGCTTAGCAACTCGCCTTCCGACCTGCGCCGCGCGTTCGCCGCCGACGTGCACGCCGGCCTTACCCACACGCCGCAAAAAGAGCTGCCGTCGAAGTATCTGTACGACGAAGTCGGCTCCGCCCTTTTTGAAGTGATTACCGTATTGCCCGAATATGGGGTGACGCGCGCCGAAGAACGTCTGCTGACGAAGCACGCGGCCGACATCGTCGAGCATCTGCCGCACGATGTGACGGTCGCCGAACTCGGCAGCGGCAGCGGCCGCAAAACCCGCCGCATTCTCGAGGCACTGTGTAAAAAGCGCCCTACTTCTTACTGCCCGATTGAAATTTCGCGCAGTGCATTGCAGTTGTGCCGGCGCGAACTCGGCGACATCGAACGGATTTCGATCGTCGGTTATGAGCGCGATTATCTGGCTGGCCTCGCGGAAGTGAGCCGGCAGCGCGCGAAAGGCGACCGGCTGCTGGTGCTGTTTCTCGGCAGCACGATCGGTAATTTCGGGCGGCTCGCGGCGACCCGCTTTCTGCGCGACATCCGCAACATGCTCGCGCCCGGCGACGCGCTGCTGCTCGGCACCGACCTGATCAAGCCGACCCCGGTGCTGATCTCCGCCTACGACGACGCGGTCGGCGTGACCGCCGCCTTCAATCTGAATCTGCTCGCCCGCATCAACCGCGAGCTGGACGGCGATTTCCCGCTCGAATCGTTCGAGCACGTCGCGCGCTTCAATCCGGACGCGCGCAGCATCGAGATGCATCTGCGCGCGAAACACGACCTCACCGCGCACGTGGGCGCCGCGCAGCTGACGGTGTCGATGAAGCAGGGCGAGACGATCTGGACCGAGAGCAGCCACAAATATCGCGCGGAGGAATTGCCCGCGATCGCCGACGACGCCGGCTTCGTGTGCAGCCATCAGTGGATCGAGGATCAGTGGGGCTTTGCGGAGAGTTTGCTGGTGGCCAGCTAACGGCTGACGATGCGGCCAGCGCCGCGCAAACGACAAAGCGGCGCGCCATTCTCGCGAATGGCGCGCCGCCTGTTTTTCAGAGCCTGAAGGGTCTATCCCGTCTCAACGCTGCTCAGTGCTGCTCGAAACGCTCGTAGCGTTTATCCATCGCGCGTTCCTCGCCGTGCACGTCGGTCACGCGCGCCGCCGGCGGCCCGTGACGCAGCCACGACAGCATCCGGTCGATCTGATTCGCCGGTCCCTGCAACAGCGCCTCGACCGAGCCGTCCTCGAGATTCGCGACGTATCCCTTGATGCCCAGCGCGTGCGCCTGGCGCACGGTCGCGAGGCGAAAGCCGACGCCCTGCACGACGCCGCGCACTTGCACGTAATAAGTTTCGATCCGTTCGTCCAGATCCGGGGCCATGCCGCTACCTCCTTTCGATGCCTGACTGTCTTTCAAGCCGGCATTCTAGTCGCGTCGCGGCGAGCGTGCGCGACAACCCGCAGCCGGGCGCGCGCCACGTACAATCCGTCGTCCGTGACGCAGGAGATGAAAACACAATGACCGAACAGAATCGCGATCTCGTGCTGGTGACCGGCGCGTCCGGCTTCGTCGGCTCGTCGGTGGCGCGCATCGCGCAGAGCAAGGGCTTCAAGGTCCGCGTGCTGGTGCGCGCAACGAGTCCGCGCAAGAACCTCGAAGCACTCGATGCGCAGATCGTCGTCGGCGACATGCGCGACGAAGCATCGATGCGCAATGCGCTGCGCGGCGTGCGCTATCTGCTGCACGTGGCCGCCGATTACCGGCTGTGGGCGCCGGACCCCGGCGAGATCGAACGCGCGAATCTGGAAGGCACCGAGGCGACGATGCGCGCCGCGCTGAAGGAAGGCGTCGAGCGGATCGTCTACACCAGCAGCGTCGCGACGCTGAAAGTGACCAGCTCCGGCCAGTCCGCCGACGAAACCTCGCCGCTCAAAGCCGATCAGGCGATCGGCGTGTACAAGCGCAGCAAGGTGCTCGCGGAGCGCGCGGTCGAGCGGATGATCGCCGAGGACGGGCTGCCCGCGGTGATCGTCAATCCGTCCACACCGATCGGCCCGCGCGACGTGAAGCCGACGCCGACCGGCCGGATCATCGTCGAAGCGGCACTCGGCAAGATTCCCGCGTTCGTCGATACCGGCCTGAACCTCGTGCACGTCGACGACGTCGCGGCCGGCCACTTCCTCGCGCTCGAACGCGGCAAGATCGGCGAGCGCTACATTCTCGGCGGCGAAAATCTGCCGCTGCAGCAGATGCTCGCCGATATCGCCGCGCTGACCGGCCGCAAGGCGCCGACCATCTCGCTGCCGCGCTGGCCGCTGTATCCGCTCGCGATGGGCGCCGAAGCGGTCGCGAAGTTCACGAAGCGCGAACCGTTCGTGACCGTCGACGGCCTGAAAATGTCGAAAAACAAGATGTATTTTTCGTCGGCGAAGGCGGAACGCGAGTTGGGGTATCGCGCGCGGCCGTATCGCGAAGGGCTCGCCGATGCGCTCGAATGGTTCCGGCAGGCGGGTTATCTGAACGGCTAGGCGGAAAAACACCCGTATCCGTAAGCATTTTGTTACAAGTCCCGCGACAGCGAGGGGTGCAAGCCCTCACGCAGCAGGTAAAATCGCGGGTCTTACAAGAGAACCCTCGCATGAATCTTCACGAACAGCTCGGCGCGCTGGAAATGGGCGTCGATCAGCTCATTCAGGCTGTCGTGGCCACGCAGGCCGAAAACATTCCCGAGACACCCGCTCATGCCGCTGCTTCAAACGCGGCAGTGGAGCATGCCGACGCGGCTGCTGAAAACGCAGCGGTGGCGGCGAGCGCGGACGCGAACCCGGTAGACGACAACGCGGAGCAAGCCGCGGCCGACACCGATCCATCCGCGCCGCAAATCCAGCCGACACTCGAAATCAATCGCCCGGCGCGCGACGAAATCACGATGACCATCGGCAACCAGATGGTCGCGTTGCGTCCGGAGCAGATCGGCCGGCTGATCGAGGAGCTGTCGAACGCGCGCGCGTCGATGACGCCCGAGCAGCCGCCCGCCATCCCGCCGGGCTGGCAGTTCGTGTCGACGAAGAATCCGATGATGGCGGTGCAGAAGCAGTCGAACGGCGACCGCCTGATGGTGATGCGCCACACCGGCCACGGCTGGGTGCCGTTCACGTTCTCGCCGGACGTGGTGATCCAGATGTACATGATGCTCACCAACGCGTAATTCGCGCGACGCGTGACGCAAAAGAAAAGCGGCCCGTGTGGGCCGCTTTTTTGTATCTGTCGATTCTGTAATGCTGGCTGCGCAGCACCGCGTCAACGCGGCACCACCGCCGCCGTCAAAACATCAACGCTCCTGCACCGGCGCCTGCACACGCGCCTTCCACTGCCCGCCTTTACCGCGCCAGTAACGCACCGCCGACGCGAACGTCGCGCCCACATAAAACAGCGCGACGAGCGGCAGAAACGGCGCCCACAACGGCGAGCGACGGTAATAGGCGAGCATCGGCGCATACGCGCAGCACATCGCCGCCCACGCGAGCCAGGCCGGCCAGCCGAGCGGCCCGAGCACGAGCGCCGCGAGCGGCGGCAACAGATAGATGATCGCCATCCCGGCCAGCGTGCCCGCGAGCAGCAGCGGCGAATAGCGCAGCTGCGTGAACGCGGTGCGCGCGATCATGTTCCAGATCTCGCGCCAGCTGTCGTACGGCCGCAGCGACACGCTCTTCGCGGCGACGTCGAGACGAATCGGATGACGGCCGGTGCCGCGATGCTTGATGCGCGCGGCGAGGCTGCAATCGTCGATCAGCTCCGCGCGGATCGACTCGATCCCGCCCGCTTCCTCGAGCGCCTTGCGGCGCACCAGCATGCAGCCGCCCGCCGCCGCCGCGGTGCGGTTGCGCGGATTGTTGACCCACGCGAACGGGTACAGCTTCGCGAAGAAGAACACGAAGGCCGGAATCAGCGCTTTTTCCCAGAACGAATCGCAGCGCAGCCGCACCATCAGCGAAACCAGATCGCGTTTTTCGGCGTCCGAGCGCGCGACCAGTTGCGTGAGCGCCTCGGGCGGATGGCCGATGTCGGCATCGGTGAGCAGCAGGAAGTCGGCCGGCAGACCGAGCGAGCGCACCGCCTCGATCCCCTGCGATTGCGCCCACACCTTGCCGGACCAGCCCGGCGGCAGCGGCTTCGCGCCGAGCACCGTGAGTCGCTCCGGGCATTGCAGCTGCAACGCGGCGGCGCGCGCGGCGTCGGCGGTGCCGTCGGTGCTGTGGTCGTCGACGACGATCACATGGAACGGACCGCGATAGTCCTGCTTGAGCAGCGACGTCACCGCCTCGGCGATCACATCGACTTCATTGCGCGCCGGCACCACCGCGGCGACCGCCGGCCAGTTGACGCGCGGCGCGACCGTCAGCGGCGCGGCCGGGCGGGCGCGCCAGAAACCGCCGCGCGCGAACAGCAGCACGGCCCAGATCAGCAGGGAAATACACGAAAGAATGAACAGGACCGCCGCCATTAAGCCTTACCCTCGATTGAGCGCGCCGCCACACCGACGCGTCTGGACAGTTGCATCGCCACGGTGCGCGCCGCCACCACGCACCAGTCGAACGGAGTGAGCACCGGGCGCGCGCGGAACACATCGTAATCCGCGCGCTCGATGCGTTCGAGAAATCGTAGGCCCGCGTGCACGGCGCCGCTCAGTTCGATGCCGAGCCGCCCCGGCATGCGCAGCGCGAGCGGCGCGCCGCGGACCAACGTTGCGCGCACGAACGCGACCTCGTGCGCCATCAGCGCGCGCCATGCGTCATCGGCCAAGCCCTTGGCGATATGCGCCTCGGTCACGCCGAAGCGCCGCATATCGGTCTGCGGCAGATACACGTGCTCGCGCTGCCAGTCGTCGGCGACTTCGAGCCAGAAGCTGATCAGTTGCGAAGCCGTGCAGATCGCATCGGCATCGGCGAGATTTTGCGGCGTGGCCGCGCCGATCAGATGCAGCATCAGATGCCCGACCGGATGCGCGGAACGCCGGCAATAGTCGATCAACGCCGCGCGATCCTCGTAACGGCCGGTGTCGATATCCTGCGCGCAGCCGTCGAGCAGATCGTAAAACGGCTTGAGCGGCAGCTTATATTGCGCGATCACGCCGGCCAGCTTGCCGAACATCAGCGCATGCACGGGCGCCGCGCGCCGCTGCGCAACCGCGTCGAGCCCGGCGCGGAAATCGGCGAGGCGCGCATGCCGCTCGGCGGCGTTCGACTCGCCCTCGTGGGCGATATCGGCCGCGGTGCGCACAACCTGGTAGATAATGCCGATTGGCGCGCGCAGCGCCTTCGGCAGCAACACGCTCGCGATCGGAAAGTTTTCGTATTGATCGACGTCCATCCAGCGAGCCTCGAAACCATTCTGTAATACGGCGCTTTATGCAGGCCGCAAGGATCGGTAGTTTAAGGGTTCCGCCGTTGCGCTGCAGTATGGAACACCCCGGTGACACCCTCATGGCGCCCTTGGCACGGCGCGCCGAAACCCGCTCCAGCTGCGGCTAGCGCCCAACACAGGGGTCGCGCCAAAAAGCAAAGCGGCCCCGATAGCGTTAGAATGCGCGTTTTGGTTTTGCTGTACCGGCCGGTCGCCGGGGCTCAAGACGTCAACTAATCAAGACGAGCGCGGCGATAAGTCAGTCCCTGGACTTCTTCGAAACCCGCGTCTGTCGGAGTTCGCCAACTTATGCGAGTCATCCTTGCTCAGCCCCGCGGTTTTTGTGCGGGCGTTGTCCGTGCAATCGAAATCGTCGATGGTGCGTTACAACAACACGGCGCACCCGTGTACGTCCGCCACGAGATTGTCCATAACCGTCACGTCGTGGACAATTTGCGCCAGAAAGGCGCACGTTTCGTCGAAGAACTCGATGAAGTCCCGCAAGGCGCGGTCGCCATATTCAGCGCGCATGGCGTCGCGCAGACCGTCGAACGCGATGCGGAAGCGCGCGGCCTCGACGTGCTCGACGCGACCTGTCCGCTCGTTACCAAGGTTCACGTGCAAGGGCGCCAGTACGTCGCCGCGGGCCGCACGCTGATCCTGATCGGTCACGCGGGTCACCCGGAAGTCGAAGGCACGATCGGTCAGATTCCCGGCAAGGTGCTGCTGGTACAGAGCGAAGCGGAAGTCGCGACGCTCGATCTGCCGCTCGACGCGCCGCTCGCGTACGTCACGCAGACCACGCTGTCGGTCGACGACACGCGCGGCATCATCGACGCGCTGTTGCGCCGTTTCAGCGACATCGTCGGCCCGGACACGCGCGACATCTGTTACGCGACGCAGAACCGCCAGGCCGCGGTGCGCGAACTGTCGAAAGACGTCGAGGTGCTGCTGGTGGTCGGCGCGACCAACAGCTCGAACTCGAACCGGCTGCGTGAAATCGGCAGCGAGAGCGGCGTGGCGAGCTACCTCGTCGCGGACGGCTCGGAAGTGAAGTCCGAATGGTTTGCGGGCGTGCGCACGGTCGGCATCACGGCCGGCGCGTCGGCGCCCGAGGAAATGGTCGAAAACGTGATCGATGCGCTGCGCGCATTGGGGCCCGTCGATGTCACGACGATGGCGGGCCGTGAAGAGAAAGTCGAATTCAAGTTGCCATCGAAGCTGATGCAACCACTCGCTGCACGCGAAGTTTAAGGAGGACGTCTTGTCTATTCCGCTGCTACAGAAAGTCCGCGTCGGCGCATACATCATGCGTCAGCATCTCTCGCGTAACAAACGCTACCCGCTCGCCCTGATGCTGGAGCCGCTGTTCCGCTGCAATCTCGCCTGCAATGGCTGCGGCAAGATCGACTATCCGGATCCGATCCTGAACCAGCGTCTGTCGCTCGAAGAGTGCCTGCAAGCAGTCGACGAATGCGGCGCGCCGGTGGTCTCGATCGCCGGCGGCGAGCCGCTGCTGCACAAGGAAATGCCGCAGATCGTCAAGGGCATCATGGCGCGCAAGAAATTCGTGTACCTGTGCACGAACGCGCTGCTGATGGAAAAGAAGATGGACGACTACGAGCCGAATCCGTACTTCGTCTGGTCGGTTCACCTCGACGGCGACAAGGAATCGCACGACCACTCGGTGTCGCAGGAAGGCGTGTACGAGAAGGCCGTCGCCGCGATCCGCGAAGCGAAGCGCCGTGGTTTCCGCGTCAACATCAACTGCACGCTGTTCAACGACGCACAGCCGGAACGCGTCGCGAAGTTCTTCGACACGCTCGGGCCGATGGGCGTCGACGGCATCACGGTGTCGCCGGGCTACGCGTATGAGCGCGCGCCGGACCAGCAGCACTTCCTGAACCGCGACAAGACCAAGCAGCTGTTCCGCGAAATTTTCAAGCGCGGCAACAACGGCAAGAACTGGTCGTTCAGCCAGTCGGCGATGTTCCTCGACTTCCTCGCCGGCAACCAGAGCTACGAATGCACGCCGTGGGGCAACCCGGCGCGTACCGTGTTCGGCTGGCAGAAGCCCTGCTATCTGGTCGGCGAAGGTTATGTGAAGACCTTCAAGGAACTGATGGAAACCACCGACTGGGACAAGTACGGCACCGGCAACTACGAAAAGTGCGCGGACTGCATGGTCCACTGCGGTTTCGAAGCAACGGCCGTGATGGACACCGTCGCGCATCCGCTGAAGGCGCTGAAGGTCAGCCTGCGCGGCCCGAAGACGACCGGCGCGTTCGCTCCGGACATCCCGCTCGACAAGCAGCGTCCGGCCGAATACGTGTTCTCGCGCCACGTCGAGATCAAGCTGGAAGAGATCAAGCGCACCGGCACCGGCAAGAAGGTGCAGACCGCGACCGCGGCGCACTAAGCGCTACGCTGAGCGGCGCGCCGAGGCGGCTGGGCATGCACAAGCTCACCCGCCCTCGCCTGCCGGCAACGCGAGTCGTTATTTTTCGCGCATGAAAAAAAGCGCGGTGGCCAGATTGGCCACCGCGCTTTTTCTTTACCCACTACGAAAATCTGTCGACCCGGTTACGCGCCGCGCGCATTATGCGCAGTCAGGAACTTGATCAGCCCGTCGATCCCGCCTTTGTTGATCTGGTCGGCGAACTGGGTCTGATACACCTGGATCAGCCACGCGCCCATCATATTGATGTCGTAGATTTTCCAGCCGGACGGGCCCTTGGTGAGCCGGTAGTCGATCGCATCGTCGCCGCCGTTGCTCAGCACGTGCGATTGCACGACGACGTCGGCGGCGCCGGCCGGCACGCTCACCGGCGCGATCTTGAACTTCACGTCCTGATCGCGCAGTTGCGACAGCGACGCCGCGTAGGTGCGGGTCAGCAGCAGCGTAAACTGCTCGTACAGTTGCTTTTGCTGTTCGGGCGTCGCGGTAGCCCACGGCTTGCCGACCGCGATGCGGGTGGTGCGATGGAAGTCGGTGGCGGGCAGGAAGTGCGTTTCCACGACGTTCGTGATCTTCGTCATGTCGCCGCCACGCGCCTGCGGGTCAGCCTTCATCGCAGCGACCGTACCCTCGACGGCACTTTTTACTACCGCGTCGGGGGCACTTTGCGCAAACGCGGCGGTGGATACCACGGCCGCGGCCAGAAAAGCAGTCAGATATCGTTTCATACGCTCGTCGTGACCTGAAAGAAAAAGTATGCCGACGGGCTTCGAGGCCCACGGCTAATGAGGGATAGACCAGTATAGCCGGATTGCGTTCCACGCCCGGCCGGCCGGTCGGGAGCCGAACTTGCTACCGAAGTCGGGCTCAGCCGCCCGGGCTCTGTATACTTATGCACCTTCGTCAAACCCAACACCCGTGATAAGGCCACGTCCGCCTACATGCTGAAGTCATCTATCGTCCGTCTCGTCGCGTACTCGGTGCGTCATCCGCTGAGAATCATCGTGGCGTCGCTCGTGCTCGCCGTTCTGAGCGGCTTCTACGTTGCGCATAACTTCAAGATCAACACGGACATCAGCCGTCTCATCGAGACCGACAAGCAATGGTCGGCAGTGCAGAACGCGCTCGATGCCGCGTTCCCCGACCAGGGCAGCACGATGCTGGTGGTGGTCGAAGCGCGCGCGCCCGAATTCGCCGACGCCGCCGCCAACGCGCTGACCGCCGCGCTGCGCGCCGATCCGAAGGCGTTCACCTCGGTCTCGCAGCCCGCCGGCGGACCGTTCTTCGAACACAACGGCCTGCTGTTTCCGTCCACCGACGAGGTGATGTCCACCACCTCGCAACTCGTGCAGTCGCGCCCGCTCGTCAACGCACTCGCGCACGATCCGAGCCTGACCGGCCTCGCCGGCACGCTGACCACCAGCCTGCTGCTGCCGCTGCAGCTCGGCCAGGTGAAGCTCGCCGACATGAGCCACCTGCTGTCGCAAAGCGCGAATACGCTCGACCAGGTGCTGGCCGGCAAGCATGCGGCGTTCTCGTGGCGCGCGCTGGTCGATAAAAGCGCGGCCACCGAGCCGGCCCGCTCGTTCGTGCTGGTGCAGCCGGTCGTCAATTACGACGCGCTGGAGCCGGGCGCGGACGCGTCGCGCGCGATCCGCGCGACGGCCGCGTCGCTGAAGCTGGATTCGCGCTACGGCGCGACGATCCGCCTGACCGGCGAGCAGCCGCTCGCGGACGAAGAGTTCGCATCGGTGCAGGACGGCGCGGTGCTCAACGGCATCGCCACCTTCGTCGTCGTGCTGATTATTTTGTGGCTCGCGCTGCGCTCGGGCCGGATGATCCTGGCCGTGTTCATCACACTGTTTGTCGGCCTCGCGATCACGGCCGCGCTCGGCCTGATGATGGTCGGCGCGCTGAACATGATTTCGGTTGCGTTCATGGTGCTGTTCGTCGGGCTCGGGGTCGATTTCGGCGTGCAGTTCGGCGTCAAGTATCGCGAAGAGCGCAATCGCGACGATCGTCTGTCGGCCGCGCTGATGCACACCGCGCACAGCATCGGCGTGCCGCTCACGCTCGCGGCGGTCGCGGTCGCGCTGAGCTTCTTCTCGTTCCTGCCGACCGCGTATCGCGGCGTGTCGGAGCTCGGTCAGATCGCCGGCGTCGGGATGTTCGTCGCGTACTTCACCAACATGACGCTGCTGCCGGCGCTGCTCAAGCTCTTCAATCCGCCGGGCGAAGCCGCATCGCCGGGCTTCAAGCAGCTCGCGCCCGTCGATGATTTCCTCGACCATCATCGCCGGCCGGTGCTGATCGGCACGCTGATCGTCGTGATCGGCGCGACGCCGCTGCTCGCGCATCTGCGTTTCGACTTCAATCCGCTGCATCTGAAGGACCCGCATACGGAATCGCTGGCGACGCTGCTGTCGCTGAAGGATTCGCCGGAAGCCGCGGTCAACAACGTGCATGCGCTCGCGCCGTCGCTCGCCGACGCCGACGCGATGGCCGAGCGTTTGCGCAAGCTGCCCGAAGTGGGCCGCGTGACCACGCTGACCACCTTCGTGCCGGCAGAGCAGCAGCAGAAGATGATGCTGATCGCGAGCGCCGCGCAGCAGTTGCTGCCGGCGCTGCAACAGCAGCCCGCGGCGCAGGCCACCGACGAAGTGCGCGTCGCCGCGCTCAAGCGCGCGGCCAACCAGCTGTCGCTCGCCGCCGAGGACCATCCGGGCCCGGGCGCGGCCGAAGCGGAGCATCTGTCGACCACGCTGCAAAAACTCGCCGGCGCCGATGCGGCCACTCGCGACCGCGCCGAAGTCGCGATGTCCGATACGCTGCGCGTCGCGCTGAAGCAGCTGGAAAACCTGCTGCAACCGACCGAAATTACCCGCGAAAACCTGCCCAAGGAAATCTCCGCGCGGTGGATCGGCCAGGGCGGCAAAGCGCTCGTCGACATCTCGCCGAAGATCGCGGCCGGCACCGATCCGAACGACGACGCGATGCTCGCCCGCTTCGCGCACGCGGTGAAGAAAGCCGAGCCGGGCGCGATCGGCGGCCCGATCTCGATCCTCCATTCGGCCGACACGATCATCAAGGCGTTCCTGCAGGCCGCGGTCTACGCGCTGCTGTCGATCGCGGTGCTGCTGTGGATCGCGCTGCGCCGTATCGGCGACGTGCTGCGCACGCTGGTGCCGCTGCTGGTGTCCGCGCTCGTTACGCTCGAACTGTGCGTGGTGTTCGGCATGCCGCTGAACTTCGCGAATATCATCGCGCTGCCGCTGATGCTCGGCGTCGGCGTCGCGTTCAAGATCTACTTCGTGATGGCATGGCGCAACGGCCAGACCGGCCTGTTGCAGTCGAGCCTGACGCACGCGGTGCTGTTCAGCGCCGCGACCACCGCCACTGCGTTTGGTAGCCTGTGGCTGTCGCATCATCCGGGCACCTCGAGCATGGGGCGGCTGCTTGCGCTGTCGCTGTTCTGCACGCTGATCGGCGCGGTGGTGTTCCAGCCGGTACTGATGGGCAAGCCACGCCAACGTCGCGGGAAGCAAAAGGGAATTTAAAGTATGAAGCTGCGTAACACCGCGCTGGCGCTGACCGCTGCCGGTTTGATCTCCGGCTGCGCAACCGGTCCCGACCGCAAGCCGGGCGATCCGTTCGAACCGGTGAACCGGGCGATCTTCTCGTTCAACGATGGCGTCGACCGCTACGTCGCGGTGCCGGTCGCGAAGGGCTATCAGAAGGTGACGCCGCAACCGCTGCGCACCGCCGTCAGCAATTTCTTCTCGAACCTCGGCGACCTGACCAACGCGGCCAACGCGCTGCTGCAGCTGAAGATCACCGATGCGACCGAAGACATCATGCGTTTCGCGATGAACTCGGTGTTCGGCATCGGCGGTCTGCTCGACTTTGCGACCCCGGCCGGGTTGCCGAAGCATCACCAGGACTTCGGGCTGACGCTTGGGCACTGGGGTGTGCCGTCGGGTCCGTTCCTCGTGCTGCCGCTGTTCGGGCCGAGCACGGTGCGCGACAGCATGGGGCTGATCGTCGATGTGAAGTTCAATCCGATCAACTACATCGAGCCGGCGACCCGCAATCCGCTGTACGTGCTGCAGTTCGTCAGCACGCGCTCGGATCTGCTCGGCGCGACCGATCTGTTGCAGCAGGCCGCGCTGGATAAGTATTCGTTCGTGCGCGATGCGTATACGCAGCAGCGGTTGTCGCGGTTGCGCGGTACGAGTAATACGGCACCGTTGCCGGATTACGACGACCACGGCGAGAACGGATCGGGGGCGCCCGCGGCTGGGGCGCCGGCGGTTGGGTTGCCTAATTACGCTGATCCGGGGGATGTTGGGGAGGCGCCGGGTGGGGCTTCGGGCGCTAGTGGTGCGGCTGGTGCGGGTAAGGGCTCGCCGGATGGGGTGCCTGATTACACCGATCCGGGTGAGAACGCGCCGGCGCCGAACGGCGCGTCGGGTGCATCGGGTGCGGGTGGCGCTAACCAGGCTGCGCCGTCGTCGGCTGTGCCTAATTACTCCGATCCGGGCGATACCGCCGCACCTGCTGCGCCCGCGGTGCCTTCCGCGCCCGCTGTTCAGGCGCCGTCGGGTGCGTCGGCTACGCAGGCCGTCCCCGCACCTCAATAACGCGTCAACAACAAACGCTCTAAATAGAAACGGGGCGCCCGCAATGGGCGCCCCGCAAAAACTACGGCAAATCGCGTCGAAGTCGGAACGCCAGCCGGGCGCCCTTCCGGTTTACAAGCTGCCATCGCATCACCCCGGCAAACCTACGCGGCAACCGCGCCGCCCTATCTGCTACAGCCAGCGCGAACGGCGCTCACCTGCTCAACCACTCCGACCGCGTTCCGCTCAATGCAGGCTATCAACTTCGCTGCGCGCGGCGACCCGCTCTTCATCGACGGCCGCTACCGGCGCCGGCTGCGGCACCGGCCGGGAATTCGCCCGATAGTGCGCGAACTGCTCGTCCGCGAAACGGATGCGGGTGCGGCCATGCGGCGCCGGCTCACCGTTTTCGTCGAGATTGACGAACACCATCTTTTCGACCGTCAGAATGCTCTTGCGGGTGATCTTGTTGCGCACTTCGCAGCGCAGCGTGATCGACGTGCGGCCGAAATGTGTAGCCGTCATACCGAGTTCGATGATGTCGCCCTGCCGCGCCGAGCTGACGAAGTTGATCTCGGACATGAACTTGGTCACGACCCGCTGGTTATCGAGCTGGCTGATCGCGTAGATCGCCGCTTCCTCGTCGATCCAGCGCAGCAGGCTGCCGCCGAACAGCGTTCCGTTGGGATTCAGGTCTTCGGGCTTCACCCACTTTCTGGTATGGAAATTCATCTGGCACTCCTTTTCTGAAGCTCCCAGCCGGGTGTACCGAACACTCGAACTAGGGTTAACACTTACGATTATACCGAACATAAGGGTTTTCCCTAGTTTTTCAATGCTTGCTGAATTTATCGGGGCGATAGGCTGGGGCTAGAGAGGCCGAGTGTGTGGGCGGCCAAGGAGCCCGAATGGCGGACTCGTCGTGCCGAGAGATGATGGCGTGCGCTTGCCGGACGGCGCGGGTGCCGGGGCAAGCGTGTGTCGGAATGGTGATGTGTGTTGCTAGCTGGAAGCGACTGCCTCAAACCGTAACCATCATCCGCAGCGCGCCAGCCTCGCCCAGCGCCCGCCGCGCTTCGACCAAAGTGGTCCGCGCGGCGCGCGCATCGGCGGCGAGTTTCAGCAGCGCGCCGAGCTGCGACGGCTGGCGCAGCAACTCGCGCAGAATCGGCCCGAGCGCGGTCGTGCCGTCGTCGCGCAGACCGGCCGTGGCGGCCGGCGGCAGCGTGCGCCACGCCGGATCGACGATCGCGCGGCACACCGCGAACGGCAAGCCGTGCGCGGCAGCCGTCGCGCCGGCGATATGCGATTCCATATCCACCGCAAGCGCGCCGGTCGACGTATGCAGCGCGCTTTTATCGGCGGCGGTGATCAGCGGTGCGGCTACCGCGGCCGTCGAGCCGCGTCGCACGCGCGCGCCGAGCCCGCCCGCGTTCACTGCCGCCGCGATCATCGCGGTCCAGTCCACATCGGTGGCGATGCGCCCGTTCGGCCCATGCACCGCATCGGCGACGATCAACGCGCCCGGCTCCAGCTCCGGCGCAAGCCCGCCCGCGGTGCCGAAGCTGACGATGCCCGCCGCGCCGCGCGCGACCGCCGCAGTCAAAGCCCGTTCGAGCAGATCGGCGCGCGCCGCGTACACGACCTCGACGCCGTCGCTGCCGTCGCCGCGCGCGATACGCGCCTCGAACGCCATCCCCGTTACGACGATCACCGGCAGGCGCCCGGCGGCGGCGTTGCCCGCCGGCATTCTCGATCCGGCCACGTTACATCCCGACCGTCACGCGCGTGAGCCCATTGCGCTTCAGGTGACGGAAACGCGCGAGCGCCCACAGCGGGAAGAACTTGCGATAACCGTGATAACGCAGGTAGAACACGCGCGGGAAACCGGTCGCGGTAAAGCGCGTTTCGTCCCACAGACCATGCTCGCGCTGTTCGCGCTGCAGATAGTCGATGCCGCGTGCAACCGCCTCGTGATTGACCTCGCCCGCCGCCATCAGGCCGAGCAGCGCCCACGCGGTCTGCGACGCGGTGCTCGGCGCGCGCTCGTAGCCGCGATAGTCGAGCTTGTAGCTCTCGCCGGCCTCGCCCCAGCCGCCGTCGTCGTTCTGGATCGACAGCAGCCACTGCGCCGCGCGCTTGATGCGCGGGTCGTCGTGCGGCATGCCGGCCGCGTTCAGCGAGCTCAGCGCGGTCCACGTGCCATAGATGTAGTTCAGGCCCCAGCGGCCGTACCAGCTGCCATCCGACTCCTGCTCCTGCAGCATGTACGCGAACGCGCGCTGCGCCGGCTCGCTGCCCTGCGGCAACTCGCCGAGTTGCGCGAGCATCGACAGACAGCGGCCCGATACGTCGGCCGTCGGCGGATCGAGCAATGCGCCGTGATCCGAGAACGGAATGTTGTTCAGGTAGTACTGAGTGTTTTCCGGTTCGAACGCGCCCCAGCCGCCGTCGCTGCTCTGCATGCCGACCACCCATTCGCGCGCGCGCGCAATCGACGCGCGATACGCATCCGATTGCGTGAGCGCCGCCGAGCGTTGCATCGCCATCGCGACCACCGCGGTATCGTCGACGTCCGGGTAATGCGCGTTGTTGTACTGGAACGCCCAGCCGCCCGGACGCACGTTCGGGCGACGCGAAATCCAGTCGCCGCGCACGTCGAGAATCTGCAGCGGCAGCAGCCATTGCAGCCCACGCTCGGCGGCCTGCTCGGCGCGCGCGTCGCCGGTTTCGAGCAGCGCGTGCGCGGCCAGCGAGGTATCCCACACCGGCGACAGACACGGCTGGCAATATGCTTCGTCATCCTTGATAACGAGCAATTTGTCGAGCGACTTGCGAGCGATCGCGCGGTTCGGATGATCGGCCGGATAGCCGAGCACGTCGTACATCATCACCGAGTTGGCCATCGCCGGGAAAATCGCGCCGAGGCCGTCTTCGCCGTTCAGACGTTCATCGACGAAGGCGACCGCCGCGCGAACCGCGCGCTCGCGGGTCGCCTTCGGGAACAGCCCGTCGACCGCGCGCAGCACCGTATCGACGCCGCGGAAAAAGCCGAACCAGCCCGCGTGCTGATGCGGCGCGCGCGCGTTCATGCCGGTGTTGACCGGCGCGCCGCGGAACAGCTCGTCGATGCGGACCTTGCGCGGGTTGCGCGCGAGCGGCCGTTTCGCGTTCAGCACCAGCAGCGGCACGATCACGGTACGCGCCCAGTACGACACCTTCGACAGATGGAACGGGAACCACATCGGCAGCAGCATGATCTCGACCGGCATCATCGGCACCGCGCGCCACGACACCACGCCGAACAGCGCGAGCAGGATGCGCGTGAACACGTTCACGTTTTCCGCGCCGCCGTGCGCGAGGATCGCTTCGCGCGCGCGGACCATGTGCTCGGCATCCGGCGAGTCGCCGATCATCTTCAGTGCGAAATAGGCCTTCACGCTCGCGCTGATGTCGAGCGCGCCGTCGGTGAACAGCGGCCAGCCGCCGTTCGGCAACTGGATGCGGCGCAGATAGCGCGCGACCTTCTGTTCGAGTTCGAGGTTCGGCGTTTCGCCGAGGTAGTGAACCAGCAGCACGTATTCGGCCGGAATCGTCGCGTCGGCTTCGAGTTCGTAGACCCAGTGGCCGTCGGGTTGCTGCGCGGCGAGGATGGCGTCGGTCGCGCGGGTGATCGCGGAGTCGAGCGCGGGCGCGGCGAACGGGGTTGCGGCGACGGCGCTTGCGGCGGCGGGGCTTGCGGATACGGCAGCCGACACGGCTTCGGCCATCACGGCCGGTTCAAGCGTCGCGTCGGCGGTTTCGGACAGCACCGCGTCCAGCGGCTGGTTCTCGGATAAATCGTTCATCGGCGTTCCATCGGTTGATTCAGCAGCGTATCCGCGGCCTGCTGGCCGGAGCGGATCGCCCCTTCGAGCGTCGCGGGCAGGCCGGTGGCCGTCCAGTCTCCCGCGAGCATCAGGTTGTTCCAGCGCGTGCGCGTGCCGGGCCGCAGCGTGTCCTGCTCCGGCAGCGCGGCAAACGTCGCGCGTGCTTCGTTGACCACCTGCCACGGCGGCAGCGGCGCGAGCGGCAGATTGACGGCCCGCGCGACCTCGGCCCAGACGGTCGCGGCCAGTACGTCGGGCGGCGTGTCGAGCAGGCGGTCGGCGCCGTCGAGCGTGACGGACAGACGCCCGTCGAACGCGAACAGCCACGCGGACGTGCCGTTCAATAGCGCGGTGACCTGCGGCAAGCCGAACGGCGGCTCGATCGCGAAGTGCACGTTCAGCGCGGCGGTAAAGCGGTTCGGTCCGCGCAGGCCCGGCACCAGCGTCGCCGCGGGTCCCGGCGGCAACGCGAGAATCACGGCCTCGTTCGCGCCGAGCGCGATGCTTTCGCCGGCGAATTGCAGCGACTGCACGCGCGCCGGCTCGCTCGCGAACGTGAGCGCGCGCAGCGGCGAGCCGAGCCGGATCGTCGCGCCGCCGTGTTGCAGCAGACGCAGCGCCGGATCGACAAACGCGCTGCCAAGACCATTCGACGCCAGTAGCGGCCGGCACGCAAGGCCGCCCGCGAGCAGCGTTTCGCGCACGATCGCGCCGGTCAGTTCGGCCGACGCGTCGCGCGGTTCCATATACAGCAGCGCATGCAGCAGCGGCCGCAGAAAGCGGTCCCACAGCGGACCGTTAGAGCGCATCGTCTGCGCGACGCTGCGGCCGGGGCGCGCCATCAGCAGCGGCACCAGCGTGAGGTAATCGGCCGGCTGCGTGTGCGGCACGCGCGCCTGTGAGTCAAAGATCCACCACGGCACGATGCCCGGCGACAGTCGCACGTTCCAGCGCGCGAGCGTGGCCAGATCGACGAACGGATAGTCGGGCTGCGCGGGGCCGACCAGTTCGTCGGCGGCGCCGATCGCGCGCGTGTAGTTCAGCGTCGCCGTGTTGCCGGCCATCACGATGTGATTGCCGCTGTCGAGCGTCGCGCCGAGCTTTGCGTCGTAGTACGAACGACAGCGTCCGCCCGCGTGCTGCTCGGCCTCGTGCAGCACGACCCGCGCGCCGCGCCGCTGCGCCTGCACGGCGGCGGCGAGGCCGGCCAGACCTGCGCCGACCACGTGGACGAGCTTCGGCATCAGCCCGGGATCAGAACAGCGCGTAGCGCGCGACGATCCACAGCAGGCGCAGCTTCGGCTTGCTCACCTTGGTGCGTGGAATGTCGAAGCCGCGCTCCAGCGTGCGCTCGAGCAGCACGCGATAGACACCCGACATGATGCGCGGCGCGCGCACCTGGGCGCGCGGCTCGCGATCCATGATCGCGTCGGATTCGGCGAAGTGCTGTTTCGCGCGCTCGGCGAGCGTCGCGCACACGCGCGGCAGCGACGGATCGTCGGCGATCTGCTGCGGGCTCGTGACCGCGATGCCTTCGCGCGCGAGCAGCTCGTGCGGCAGGTAGCAGCGGTTGATGCCGGCGTCTTCGTCGATATCGCGCAGGATGTTGGTCAGTTGCAGCGCGCGGCCGAGATGGTGCGCGAGCTGGTGGCCCGGCTCGTCGCGCATCCCGAATATCCTCACCGATAGCCGGCCCGCCGCGCTCGCGACGCGGTCGCAATAGAGGTCGAGGGTGGCTTCGTCGGGCGCGCAGATGTCGGCGGCGGCATCCATCGCCATGCCGTCGATCATCGCGTGGAAGTCTTCGCGTTGCAGACGGAACGTGTGAATGTGCCGGGTCAGCGCGCGCAGCGACGCGCGCGGCGCGCCGGCGTAGCACGCGTCGATGTCGGCGCGCCATTGTTCGAGCGCGGCCGCGCGTTCGGCGCGCGGCAGGTCGCTGTCGGCGATGTCGTCGACCGCTCGGCAGAACGCGTAGACCTGATACATCGCATCGCGCTGCGCCGCCGGCAGGATGCGCATCGCGAGATAAAACGAGCTGCCGGACGTGGCGGCAGCGGCGTCGATTTCAGTATCGTCCACGACAAGATTGGAAACAGCCAAGACGATCTCCGCTGGAGGCGCCTGCTGAAAGGCGTACAAAGAAGTTTTTATGCCGACCCGCAGGGCAGTGGGTCCGCGCGCACGGACAGGCGCGAAAGATCCGGCTGGGTGGCCGGAAACGGCGAAAAGTATAGCAATCTTTGCCGACCGACGCAGTTGCGGCGGTCGGGAGGCGGTGGTGGAGAAGGGCGAGGAGCCGTGAGCGGCGGGATTTGCACCGTTCCCAGGCGCACGGGTGTGGCCGGCTCGCACCCGCCACCGCAACGCTACGGCCGCTAGGCCGCCAGCCGGAACGCCACCGAGCGGTTGCGCCCCTGCCGCTTCGCGCTATACAGCGCGGCGTCGGCCTCGTTGATCAGCACGTCGTACGCGGGCACGCCTTCGCGCGCCGCCGCGCCGCCCAGGCTCGCGGTCACCGGCACGCTGGTGCCGAGCAGCTCGACCGGGGTTTCCTCGATCACCGCGCGGATTTTCTCCGCGACCAGCATCGCGTCGTCGAGCGGCGTGCACGGCAGCAGCAGCGCGAACTCCTCGCCGCCGAAGCGCCCGAACGTGTCCTGCGCGCGCACCACGCCGGCCACCCGCTGCGCCATCACGCGCAGCACGGTATCGCCGACGCCGTGACCGAACTGGTCGTTGATCTTCTTGAAGTGATCGAGATCGAACAGCAGCATCGACAGATCGCCGCCGTAGCGCTGCCAGCGCGTGAATTCATCGCGCAGCCGCGCTTCGAAAAATCGCCGGTTCGCGATGCCGGTGAGACCGTCCAGATTCGCGTATTCCTGCAGCTTGGCGACCGCCTCCTCGCGTTCGCGCTGCACGATGCTCACGTGCGTGACGTCGGAGATCGTCACGCACACGGCCACCACCTCGCGCTCGCGCATCAGCGGCATGAACGTGCAGTCCTGCTGCATGAAATCGACGCCGCCGGTAATCGGCCGGTCGTGCTCGAAGCGGAACAGATACGGGCGCTGCTCCCACGAACTGAACGCGAAGGTGCCGAGCTGGAACACGCTGTCGATCTTGCGCTGCAACCACACGCGCGGCAGTTCCGGAAAATGCGCAAAGATCGAGCGGCCGACCGCCTGCTGCGCTGACAGCCCGCTGTGGTCCTGCATGAAGCGATTCCACATCAGCACATTCATCTCGCGGTCGAGCACGAAAATGCCAAAGCCGACCCGCTCGACCACCAGGTCGCTCAACGATTCAACCGATACATTCATAGACTGGCCAGCAGCGCATCGAGCGCTTCGTTCATATGGCGGATGGACTCTTCGGCCATCAGCATCACCAGGTGCGCGCGAAAGCTCTGGTTTTCGAGCGCGAAATTGACTTCGACGAGCAGCGCGCAGTCCCAGTGCAGCGCACCGGGCTGGAACACCTCGTCGAAACTGAGCGCTTCGCCGAGCAGGCCCGGCGCGGAAAACACCGGCGTGCGGCCGAGCTGGTCGAGGATCGACGACACGCACGCGCCGGACAGCAGGTTCGCGACGTCGAGCATCAGCTCGCGCTGGCTGATCGTCTCGTAGCTCGACCGTGCATACGGGTCGTTCACCAGCGAGCACAGCTGCGCGATGCTGTCGCTGCGGCAGATCACCAGCGCCTCGCCCTTGATGTCCGAGCGAAAGCCCTGGCGCACCGCGCTGACCGTATCGTCGATGCCGGTCATCTCGCGCAGCGCGGCGGCCGCGTCGCCGACCGCGACCATCCGCACGCGCGGCACCGACAGTTCGATGAACGCATCGAGCAGCCGCGCGAGGCGGGTGGCCGCCTGGCCCATCGCAAGATTGGCGATTTCCTGCAGCGCGTCGCGCTGGTCTTCGTTGAAGGCGGGCTCAAGCATACAAGCCGTACTCCTTGAGGATGGGCAGGAGCGCCTGCGGCGTCACCGGTTTAGCGATGAAGGCGATCGCGCCGAGTTCGCGCACACGCGTTTGCGCGAGCGGCTGCACGTCGGCGGACACGACGATCACGAAGGTGTTCAGGTCTTCGTGCCGAAGCGCTTCGAGCACTTCGTAGCCGGTCATGTCCGGCATCGTCAGATCGAGGAACAGCACCGCCGCCTTGCCCGCGCGATACAGCTCCAGCGCCTCGCGCCCGTTGGTCGCGTACGACACGTCGACCTGCCAGTCCGGCGGCAGCGCCTTCGTGAGCAGCTTGCGGGCAAGCAGCGAGTCGTCGGCAATCACAATGGGCAGCATGAAATGGCGGTCGGGCGGTTGGGCGGATCGAAATGGGGTCGCGGACGACGGACGATGCACGCCGGCGCGGCCGAACGATCCCCGAGCGGGTACAGTGTTGCGTCGCGACAATGCAGCCGGTGTCGCCGCGAGGAAGGCAAATGCGGCAGCGGGCGCTCGCCGCAGCGTGGGCGGTCCGCCGCGCAGACAGCGACGGCCTTATAGCGTGGCGTGGATTGTCGAAGCAAAGCCATGCAAAGGCAACTCACCAGAATCGGCTTCGCTAAACAGATTTTCCGATGCATCCGGCATTTGCAAAACGAATTGCCCGATCCATCGCGCGATTCTTCATATTTATACTTTTGTGTACGTTTGCGCTTTTCGATTTGTCGCTGATTGTGACGGGCGGGCGGCGGAAAAACCGCCCACCGTTGGCGGCAACTCTTGCCGCCCGGCGTCTATGCTTGATCTAACGGCGGCAAGGTGCCAATCCCGGCACGCTACGGGGCTGCCAGTTCCGACCGACTCGAGCCTTTACCGACAATGACTTCAGACCGGGCCGACTCCGCTCGCGCGGGCCGACTTTCCCGTCGCCTGACCGACGAGCAGGACGACGCGTCGTTCCCCGCCGTGCCGGAACAGAACTTCCAGGTGCGGCGCATCACGCTGATCGCGCTGCTGATCGCCGCGATCGTGCTGCCGTTCGTCTATGTCGCGGCGATGGCGTACAGCGATCTGCGCACCCGCGAGGCCGACGCGACCGACCAGACGCTGCGCACGGTGCGGGTCGCCGAAGAACACGCGCTAAAGGTGTTCGACATGAACGAGGCGCTGAACGCGCGCATCGTCGATCTGACCGGCGGCCTCGACGACCACGGCATCCGCGCGCGCGAAGCGGCGATTCACGACAAGCTGCGCACGATGGGCGGTGGCTATCCGCAGGTCGCGGCCGTGTCGATTTTCGGCGTCGACGGCGCATTGCTCGCGAGCAGCCGCTACTTCCCGTCGCCGGCGCTGTCGATCGGCGCGCGCGACGATTTCGTCGGCATTCGCAGCGGCAATGCGCTCGAACACGTGTCGAAGGTGATGGTCGGGCACGTTGCCGGCGAGCAGGTGTTCAACATGGGCGTCGAGCGCAAGGGCGCGGACGGCGGCTTCGCCGGGGTGGTGTCGATCGCGCTGCGGCCGAGCTATTTCGAAGCGTTCTACCGCGAGCTGCTCGGCGGCAGCAACAAGACGCCGATGCTGATGAGCCTCGTGCGCACCGACGGCGCGCTGCTCGCGCATTTCCCGCGCAGTCCGCGCGCGCCCACCGCGCTCGCGCCCGACTCGCCGTTCGCCGCCGCGGTCGCCGAGGGCCGGCGCGCCGGCGTCGTGCGGATGCGCTCGAATCTGGCCGACGGCAATCTGATCGTCGCGTTCCGGCGAGTCGGCTCGTATCCGGTCTACGTGCTGTGCGGCTATCGCACGTCGGCGCTTTGGACTGCCTGGTACCGTCATCTGAGCGTGCTGATCCTGTCGATGTTTACGCCGTCGATCGCGCTGTGGTGCGTGCTCTGGCTGTCGCTACGGCGGCTCGGCGCGGAAGAAGAGGCGTGGGTGCGCTGGCAGGCCGAAGCATCGATGCGCCGCTCGGTCGAATCCGCGTACCGGCAGTCGCGCAAGATGGAGGCGCTCGGCACGCTGGTCGGCAGCGTCGCGCACGACTTCAACAACCTGCTGATGATCCTGTCGGCCAACGTGCAGATCGTGCGGCGGCGCGGCGTCGGCGGACTCGAGCGCGAACTGGCGGCGATGGAACGCGCGCTCAAGGGCGGTCAGTCGCTGACCCGGCAACTGCTCGGCGTGGCCCGCAAGCAGCCGCTGCGCACCGAAACGCTGTCGCTCGAACGCTGGCTGCCGACCTCGCGCGAACTGCTGCGCGCGTCGCTGGGCGCGAAGGTATCGCTGGTGATCGACGCCGGCGTGAATACGTGGCCGGTGCGGGTCGACGTCGCGGAACTGGAGCTCGCGCTGATCAACGTCGCGGTCAATGCGCGCGACGCGATGGTCAACGGCGGGCGCTTCACGGTGCGCGCGAGCAACGTGGTGTTCCGTCACGAGGACGGTTTTCCGCTGACCGGCGAGTTCGTGCAGCTCTCGCTCGAGGACACCGGCGCCGGGATGGCGCCCGAGGTGCTCGCGCGCGCGTTCGAGCCGCTTTTCACGACCAAGCCGAAGGGCGCGGGCACCGGTCTCGGCCTGCCGCAGGTGTTTGCGTTCTGCGAGGGCTCGGGCGGACTCGCGGCGATCGACAGCGCGATCGGCGCCGGCACCTCGGTGCGGCTGTATCTGCCGCGCGCGTCGAGCGAGCCGCAGGCACTGCGGCCGGACGAAGCGCTCGCGCCGGAAAACGACGCGCCGCAAGGGCTGCGCATCCTGCTCGTCGAAGACAACGCGGAAGTGGCGGCCGGCACCGAGGCGCTGCTGCAGATGATGGGCCACCAGGTCAGCTGCGTGTTCAATGCCGACATGGCGTTGCGTCTGCTCGACGACGCGCGCGCGAAGCGCGCCAGCACCGGCGAGCCGCTGCCGTACGATCTGGTGCTGTCGGACATTCATATGCCGGGCAAGCTGAACGGCATCGATCTCGCCGAAGCGGTGCTCGCGCACGACCCGCAACTGCCGGTGATTCTGGTGACCGGCTACGCGGAGGAACTCGACCGCGCGCGGCATGTGAACGTGCGGGTGCTGTCGAAGCCGTTCGATATCGGGCTGCTGGAAAAGCTGCTCGAAACGATCCAGCACAATCTCGCGCAAAGCGGCGCCGATCCGGCTACGCACGCGGCCGATCTGTGATGGTTTGCGGGTCGTTGTGGATGTGGTGCGCGCGGTGGCGCTTAGGCATCCGCTTAGGCGTCCCGAAGACGCGGCGCTTAGGCATCCGTACGACATCGTCCCGGCGTCATTTACCAGTCCTTGTAAAAGCGCGGCAGCGGTACGCCGCGCTTTTTTGCGTGCGCGGGTGGGCCGCTAGCCGCCCGCGCGGGCGCGCGCCACGGCCAGCGCGGCCAGCGGCCGGCGCGCACGCATCGTTCCGGCATGAAGGTTGCGGCATTCCGCGATGCAAAGGAGACGGCGCGTGTGGCGCCGCCCGGTTCACCGGAACATGTCGGGAGACGACCATGCAACATACCGTGATTGGTTTATTCGACACCTACCCGCAGGCCGAAAGCGCCCGCGACACACTCGTGCAAACCGGCTTTGCGCGCGACAAGATCGAGTTGCAGGCGAGCCCCGAACCGACCGTCGGCTCGGCCACCGGCGAGGTCGCCAACGCGGGCGTGCTCGCGAACCTCGAACGCTTCTTCACCAGTCTGTTCTCGACCGGTTCGCGCTCCGCCGATACCGCGCGCTACGCGGAAGCGATGCGGCGCGGCGCAGTGCTGCTGTGCGTGCACGCGGTCAGCGAGTCGCATGCGGAACTCGCGCGCAATACGCTGGTGCGGCTCGGCGCGACCGATATCGGCGACCGGCTGCCGGAGATGGATACCGAACCGGCCGGCTCACGCGATCATTCGATACTCGATGAGCTTGGGATCGGCGCGGTGATGCCCGGGACGCCGCATACGTCGAGTGCGACGAGTGGGGGCGTGGCTTCAGCGAGTGGCAGGACGGGAGCGGTTGGGTCGGGCGCGGGTGTCGGGGTTGGTGCAGCAACCGGGGTTTCTGGCGTTACTGGGGCCACTGCTGCCAGCGGTGTGACAGGTGCCGCAAGCGCGGCGGGCGCGGCGGGCGCGGCCGGGTCGACCGGCATCGCCGGGGCAACCGGTGCGGCTTCAGTTACCGGCACTCTGCCGGTGGACACGACGCGGCCGCTCGCGACACCCGCGACCGATCCGCTCGCCGTCGATCCACTCACCGTCGATCCGCTCACAGGCCTAGCGCCGCTGCCGGCCAACACCGAAGCCGAATCGTTCGTGCCGCCGCCGAAGGACCAGCGGCCGGGCATCGATCCGCTGAACGAGCCCGTCGTGGATCCGCTCATCGACGATGTCGGTCGCAGCGCGCTCGCCGCCGGCGCGGTGCCGGGATCGGGCGCGGTGATGCAGCCATCGGAGATCGTCTCCGGCAGCGCGCAGCCGACCGCCGGTCTCGGCGGCCAGATGCCGAACGAATATCTGGAGTACGAAGAAGATTTTCGCGCCCACTACGACGACGAGTACGCGAGCGCGGACGCGCGCTACGAAGACTACGTACCGGCTTATCGCTATGGTGCGGAGATCGGCCGCGATGCGCGCTTCCACGATCGTCCGTGGGAAGAGATCGAGCCTGAGGCACGGCGTCATTGGGAAGCGACGTCGCCCGATACCACCTGGGAGCGCTTCAAGGTCGCGGTCCGGCATGGGTGGGAACGGGTGACCGGACATCACCACGTGTAAAGGCTCGAGGGACTTGAAGCGTTGAAGAGGGCGACTCACGCGCTAAACGCGCAAGCCGCCGGAACGGCTGGGGGAGGGCAAGCGCGGCCGCCTGGAGCGGCGGCACGCGCTGGATGAAAAGGGCGCTGCGATACGTTACGCCGCCGTCTGCCGCTTGACCCACGCGACATAGCGATCGACAAAGCCCTGCAGGAACTTGCGCGTGCCCTCGTTCAGGATCTCGCCTTTTTCGTTGATCACGGCCGCATCGTGTTTGATGAACACCTCGGGTTGCCCCATCAGCGCGACGTCGAGATACGCGAGCACATTGCGCAGATGCTGCTGCGCGAGCGCGCTGCCGGTCGCGCCGAGCGACGTGCCGATCACGGCGCCAGGCTTGTTGCCCCACGAGTTCGTGCCCCACGGGCGCGAACCCCAGTCGAGCGCGTTCTTCAGCACGCCCGGAATCGAGCGGTTGTATTCGGGCGTCACGAACAGCAGAGCGTCCGCCGCTTCGATCCGCTGTTTGAGTTGCCGGCCGGCTTCCGGATAGTCGGCATCGTAGTCCTGGCTGTACAGCGGCAGGGAACCGATATCGATGAATTCGAACGTGAAGTCGGACGGAGCAAGAGAAATCACCGCCTGAGCCAGCTGGCGATTGAACGAATCCCGTCGCAGGCTGCCGACGACAACTGCAATGTGAGAGGCCATGTTCGCTTTCCTTGGGGGTGGGCGCTCGACGCGCAAAAGGGTACGAACTGACAATCATAGGCAAAAGCCGCGCGAGATGGCGTAACCACTGCGGCAGATTGGCCGATTGCATCGGCGCGCACGGCGGTGCACGACTAGGCCGGTGGATAACCCGGCCGAGCGAAAAGTTATCCACAGATTCACTGAATAACCTTGTGGATAAGTGAGACTTTTGCCTTGTCAATCAAGCCTGCTTCCGGTGCGCGCCGATTTGAGGCAAACGGATGCAGGACCTTCTGGAGGACCGGACCATGAGTAACGACTACGCAGGGAAATCCCACGACGAAGCGGTCGCCGCGCGCAAGAACGCCCGGCAGCGCGCGCAGGAGCCGGCGGGCGGCGAGATGGCGGTCGACGGCGTCGAGGCCGACAGCACCCATAGCTGCGGTGAGCTTTCCGAGAAAGGCAAGCAGGTGTGGCGCACGGGCGCTGGGCTCGACGGCGGCGGGAAGGCGCCGGATCGCTAGCGGCAGGGGCTGTGGATAGAAGGATCGGGTGGGGCGGCGCGCTGCGTGTGCGCGGCGCTCGCGTGGAATGCAAAAGGGCGCCGTTCTCACGAACGGCGCCCTTTTTTCATGCTTCTGCGCGTTTCTGCCGGCTTCGACGCTTAGTTGCCGAAGAACACGTTGCAGTACGACGCCGGGCCGTTGCACGGCTTCGGCGCGTCGGCGTGAGCCACGCCCGAAGCAGCGGCGAACAGCGCGGTGGAAGCGAGCAGGGCGGAGATCAGGCGTTTCATCGTAAGTCCTTGGTTGCGTGGGGTTTCGCGATCGGATGCGATCGATGGCGTGAAGAATAACGATCCGCCTGACGCCCACCAACAACGAAGACGAAAAGATATTTTTTTATTTATTGCAATAATCTGGATTGGGTCGCTTTCGGGGAGAGGCGGGGAAGGCGCTAGTTTGTTTGTTATGCAGCGCGTGGCCGGAATGGCGTCGCGGTGTGGCCATATCATTTTTTGCAAGAATGAATTTCGGTTTTATGGGCGTGCGATGGGCGTGCGATGGGCGTGCGGCTGTCGGCGCGCGAGCTAGCTCGCGGCAGGGCATGGGATACCGCGGGGATGAGTTCTGTGCCGATTCGCGTGCGCAGGACGGAGCGTGTCGAGCTATCCCGCCGCGCGGCCGGTCTTGCCGGCTTCGCTCAACGCTCGCCGGGCGGCACGTCCCGATAGCGTTCGAAAAAGCTCGCGTGCGACGCCGGATCGATCGCAACCGGATGCACGTCGGTGCTGGCCGGATGCTTCGCGAGTTGCGCGCGGGTGCGGATCGGCCGATGCGCAAAATTGCCGCCGCAATTCGGGCACACGTTGCGCAGCGTGGTCAACGCACATACTTCGCAGAACGTACATTCGTACGTGCAGATCATCGCGTCGGCCGCATTCGGCGGGAGTGACTTGCCGCAGCCTTCGCAGGTCGGTCGCAATTCGAGCATGACGTGGCTCCGCTTTTGATGGACGCGACGCGCACGGTGCGCGTCGCCTGGCGGTCAGTGTAAGCGGCGCCGATGGTGGCGGGAAGCCGGCCGTGCTACGTGCGAGGACGTGTGCGCGAGCCGGACCCAACGAGTGCGTTAATCACGGACGGCGCCGCCTGTTCTTCACGTCAACACGGTCCACAGCACCAGCGTCAACGCGAGTCCGACCACCGATACGATCGTCTGCAACACCGACCACACCAGCACCGTCTGCTTCAATTGGAGTCCGAA
This sequence comes from Burkholderia sp. SRS-W-2-2016, assembly GCF_001931485.1. GTDB lineage: Bacteria > Pseudomonadota > Gammaproteobacteria > Burkholderiales > Burkholderiaceae > Paraburkholderia. The sequence goes on from NZ_MSDV01000021.1 coordinate 195,486, forward strand.
GTATTCGCGGACCATCCAGAAACCGGCGTCGTTCACGTGGCAGAAGAACACCGAGCCTGCGCCGATCGCAAGCGCCATCAGCGAATTGTGCGTCGTGCTGAGACCGGCGACGACCGGCGCGACGATCCCGGCCGTCGTGGTGGTCGCGACCGTCGCCGAGCCGGTGGCCTGGCGCAATGCGACGGCGATCAACCACGCGAGCAGGATCAGCGGCATATGCGCGCCGACCGCGATCTTGCCGATCGTCGTGCTGATGCCCGCGATCACGAGTGCCTGCTTGAGGCCGCCGCCGGCGCCGATGGTCAACAGCAGCGCCGCGATCGGCGGCAGGCTCTTGCGCAGAATGCCGCCGACACGCTCACGCGCCATCCCGCGTGACCAGCCGAGCGCGACTATCGCGAACAGCACGGTGAGGCCCAGCGCGATCAGCGGCTCACCGAGAAAATTCAGTACGTCGAACGGCAGCGTTTCGGGTTGAAGCAGCAGTTTCGCGACCGTGCGGCCGAGCATCAGCACGACCGGCAACAGGATCGTGATCAGCGAGATCGCGAAGCTCGGCGGCTCGCCGCCATCCTTCTCGGCGCTGAACAGCTTGCCCATTTCCTCGGGCTCGGCGACGTGCATCCGTTTGGACAGCCAGATCCCATACAGCGGACCCGCGAGAATCACCGCCGGAATCGCGACGATCAGGCCGAGGCCGAGCGTCAAACCAAGATCGGCGTGCAACGCGCTGACGGCGATCAGCGGTCCCGGATGCGGCGGCAGCAACGCGTGCAGCGTCGTCATGCCGGCGAGCGCGGGAATCGCGATACGCAGGATCGGCTGCTGCGAGCGGCGCGCCATCACGAAGATGATCGGCACCATCATCACGAGACCGACTTCGAAGAACAGCGGCAGACCGATCAGCAGCGCGACGACGGCCATCATCCACGGCAGCGTGCGCGGGGTCGAGTGCTCGAGGATCGTCGACACCAGCCGGTCGGCCGCGCCCGATTCAGCCATCAGCGCACCGAGCATCGCGCCCAGCGCAATGATGATGCCGACGTCGCCGAGCAGCGCGCCCGCGCCTTTGCTGAACGCGCTCGCGACGGCATCGAGCGGCAGGCCGGCCGCGAAACCCGCGGCGAAGGTGCCGACCAGAATCGACAGGAACGGCGCGAGCTTCAGCACGCCGATGGCGACGATGATCACCGCGAGGCCGAGCGCGCAGGCGAGGATCAATTGGGTGTCGTGGGCGGCCCACGGGGTGAGGGTGGTCGTTAGAGGCACGATTGGTGGTTTCCCATTTTCGGTTTCGGTCGATGGATTGCGCGGGTGCGCGGCAGGGCAGGGCGGTTGCGCGCTGCGGGAGGAAGGTGTTTCGTCGGGGGATTGTAGCGGGGGAGGGGGGTACGGCGTCGGGCCACGGGCCACGCGGGGCCGCGTGAAAGCTTCGCGGTAGTCGCGTGATTTGCTTATGCGAATTTATCGGTTCGTCCAGGCGGACAGACGAATTATCGTCGGAGCCAATCGGGCCATTTGGCGTCCGTCATTTTTTCGAGCACTGTCATGTCCCGTCATCCGCTACTCACGCGCCGCGCGTTTCTCGCCGGCGCTGGTGCAACGCTGGCCGCCGCCGCGTTGCCGGTCATTTCATCCAGCGCGTTTGCCGCGGACGGCCGTCCGAAGGAGCTGCGCATCGGTTATCAGAAAGCCGCGAGCACGCTCGTGCTGCTCAAAGCGCACGGCACGCTCGAGAAGCGACTCACGCCGCTCGGCATCGCAGTCAAGTGGACCGAGTTTCCGGCCGGTCCGCAGTTGCTCGAAGGACTGAATGTCGGCGCGATCGACTTCGGCTACGTAGGCGAAGCGCCGCCGGTGTTCGCACAGGCCGCGGGCGCGAACTTCGTCTACACCGCTTATGAAATTCCGACGCCGCACGCCGAAGGCATCCTCGTGCATCCGGATGCGCCGATCAAAACCCTGGCCGATCTGAAGGGCAAGAAAATCGCGCTGAACAAGGGCTCGGACGTGCACTGGTTTCTGGTCGCCGCGTTGCAGAAGAACGGCGTCAAGTTCAACGAGATTCAACCCGTCTATTTGCCGCCGGCCGATGCGCGCGCGGCTTTCGAACGTGGCGCGGTCGACGCATGGGCGATCTGGGATCCGTTCCTCGAAGCCGCGAAGCGGCAGACCAACGCTCGGCTGCTAGCGGACGCCGAAGGCATCGTGAGTCATCACCAGTTCTTTCTCAGTGCGCGCCCGTTCGCGCAACAGAACGGCGACGTGCTTGCGATCGTGATCGACGAAGTCGGCAAGGAAGGGGAGTGGGTGCGCGGCCATTACAGCGAAGCCGCCGCGCAACTTGCGCCGATTCAGGGCCTCGACCCGAGCGTGATCGAGGCGGGCTTGCGCCATTACGCGCATATCTATAAACCGGTCGACGCACAGGTACTGGCTGAACAGCAACGTATCGCGGATACGTTCAGCGAGTTGCGTTTGATCCCGACGAAGATCGTAACGAAGGATGCGGCGCTGGGGGTCAAGGCGTAGCGCCGCTGAGCGGGTGTGGGTTGGGGGTGTTTTCGACTCGCGAGTCTGGGCACCAGGATGGCCGCCCGGACGTTCAGGCGAACAGCGCGGCGACGTTTTCCGGTGGGCGGCCAATCACTGCGCGGCCGCCTCGGACGACGATCGGACGTTGCAGCAGGATCGGATGTTTAGCGACCGCGTCGAATAGCTCGGCATCGGTCAGCGACGGATCGGCGAGATTGAGTTCTTTGTATTCGGCTTCGGTGTCGCGAATCATGTCGCGCACTGGGCACCCGAGTTGCGCGTTGAGCTTCTTGAGTTCGTCAACGGTGAGCGGTTGCTTCAGATATTCGACGACTTCGGTCGGCTCGTTCGCGCTGTTGTAGGTGCCTGCGACGAGTTCGCAAGCAGCGCGGGATTTGGAGCAGCGAGGGTTGTGATAGATGGTGATCATTGCGGTGGGTATGGCTTCGTAATGGGTTGCGCCGCGGAGGACGTGTCGTGCGATTTTAGCGGGTGGGCGGGCGACGCGGATTCTGGGAGGGGCGAACCGTTCGCGCGTGAGGTGTTGCGCGTGAGGTGTTGCGCGTGAGGTGTTGCGCGTGAGGTGTTGCGCGTGAGGTCGCGCGGGCGGCTGGGTGGTGAGGCGCTGGCAGAGCAGGGCAATGGTGTCGCGTCAGCACCAGTGCGTCGTGTTCCTATGGCGCACGTTTCCGTCCCCGCGGGGATCAGCGTCGACCGTGCGCGTCATCTGTGATTCGGAGATCAGCACACACACGAAGCGCGTTCGACCGGCACTCCCCCCGTCAATCTGCCCCACGGCGTGGATCCCCCACGCAGAGTTTGACCTTGGGTTTATGCGCATAAACCAGCGGTGCTTTGGACGAGCAGTACGGCCTTAAGCGCGAGCGACTGTTACGGCAGGCTCGCGGCCCAATTGGGTGCCAAGGAGCGGAAGGGGAGGGTGTCAATCGGAGGCCTAGGGTGCACCTATGCGCCCACGCGAGGCAAATTTCCCACCGCTTATCCGCAACCGGGCTGTCGGGATGCCCCGGTTCTGGATCACTCGCTCGCAAAGTTGAACGCCTCGCTTTATGCGCATAAAGCGGGGCTGCTGTAGAAGAGCCGGAGTCGAAAACACCACGCCCAATTGCGACTGCGTGCAAGGCCCGTTGACCGCTAAGTAGGGCAGAGAATGGCCACGCGCCCATCCTTACCCGAAGAGGTATTTGCACCTGGTCCGGGGATGCTCACACCAAGCGCGCCAACCAGCGCGAGACAGCAAGGCACGGCCGTACATGCCCGTACTCCCGAGTGAAATGGATTGGCCTAGGGCCCCCTCACAACAACTGGACTTCCTCCACGTAGCAGCACCTCGATGAGTGCTGGCCGGGCTTTATGCGCATAAACTCCCGCCCCGTTGTCCGGCGACTCACTGCCATCGCCATCGCCATCGCCATCGCCATCGCCATCGCCATCGCCATCGCCATCGCCATCGCCATCGCCATCGCCATCGCTTACCGCTTACCGCTTACCGCTTACCGCTTACCGCGCCATCGGGCATCGGGCATCGGGCATCGGGCATCGGGCATCGGGCATCGGGCATCGGGCATCGGGCATCGCATGCCGCGGCAAACAGATACCCCAGAACCCTAGGCATCCCCGCACGACCCAACCCAGGCATCACCCATCGCCTCATCGTCCGACCGCCGATCTCAAGACCGTGCGCCCTATCTCAACAGAGACCCCACACAGCCTGCCGCCTCTCACTCCCTCATCCCGCTGAGACCACGGCGACCTTTATGCGCATAAAGCCTTGGCCGAATGGCTAATTCGGAGGCTAATTACGATTTCATTTACACAAATCGTTTGAAATACGAATTCGCCCAGGTAAAATCCATTTGCATCTAAAAAGAGGAGGTGGAATTTGGCGGCAGAAATCATCGCGGTAACACAGCAGAAGGGCGGGGTCGGGAAGAGCACGATCGCGATGCATCTCGGTGCTGCGTTCCATGAGAAAGGCAAACGCGTCCTGGTCGTCGACGCGGATGGTCAGAACACCCTGATTCACTGGGCCAGTGCCTCTTCCGACGGCGATGTCGGTATCCCATTTCCCGTCGTCAACCTCTCCGAAGCCGGTAGCCAGATCCATCGCGAGATCAAGAAGTTCGTGGCCGACTACGACATCATCGTGGTCGACTGCCCGCCCTCCATCACCGAGAAAGTCTCCGGCGTTGTCCTGCTCGCAGCGAGTGTCGCGGTGATCCCGACGTCGTCATCCCCCGCGGATTACTGGTCGAGCATCGGCCTCGTCAAACTGGTCCAGCAGGCCCAGGTGATGAACGAAGACCTGCGTGCGGTGTTCCTGCTCAACAAGACCGAAGAGAAGCGGATGCTCACGCGCGAACTCAAGCGCGCGCTCGAAGAACTCGGCTTCCCGCTGCTCAAGACCCAGATCCCAACCCGCGAAGCCTACAAGCAGGCGATGGCGTTGGGGCAGACGGTACTCCAGATGAACGACCGCGGCGCGAAGCTCGCCGCGCTAGAAGTACGGGCGTGCGCGAACGAGATCGCCGCCTTGCTCCCGTGAATTTATGCGCATAAAGGACCCTGAATGAAACCGTCCCAATTCGCCAAAGGCTTTCAAGCACGCCCCGATACCACCAGCAGCGAAAAGCGCACCGCGCTCGATCGTCTGAATGCGATCGATGGTCTGGTCAGAAACGACGCCAAACCGGCCGTGGCCGGCCGCGCGATCCCGGCCGTCGTGCCGGCCCGTCTGCAGGAAGCCGAGGCGCCCGAGTCGGCCAACGAATCGGCGGCCTATCGGGCATGGCGGCTCGAGCACGGCTACCGCCCCGGTCAGGTGATCGAGCTGGCGCTGAAGAACATCAAGCCGAGCCCGTTCAACCCGCGCTACTTCTATGTGAAGTCATCGATTGCCGAGCTCGCCGTCAATCTGGCGAAGCAGGGGCAGCAGCAGGCGATTCACGTGATCCCCGACTACGACAACCCCGGCAGCTACTTCGTCAGCGACGGCGGCCGGCGCGTGCGAGCGCTGAAAGAGGCGAACAAGGAATCGGTGAAGGCGATCGTCATCGATCTGCCGATCGGCATCCAGAGCTACAAGCTCGGCTATGACCTGAACGTGCAGCGCGATTCGCAGACGGTCTTCGACAACGCGGTGGTCTGGCGACGCTTTCTCGACGACCGGCATTTCCAGAGCCAGAAGGAGCTCGCCGAACATCTCGGCCTCGACGAATCGACCATTGCGGTCGCGCTGTCGATCGCCAAGTTGCCGGAAACGGTGATGCAGGAGATGGTCGCGCGCCCGGACCGCTTCGGTTCGAACATGGCGTATCAGGTGGGGCGCTACCACACCGCGCGCGGCGCGGACGCGACGCTGCGGCTGATCAACCGGATCCTCGCCGACGATCTGAGCACCCGTCAGGTGGCCGACATCGTCAAAGGCCGCGCGACCGCCCCGGAAAGCGCGAAGCCGGCCGGACGGCAACGCTATGCGCAGCGTCTGGAAATCAAGCTTAGTGGGGTTTCGGTCGGCGACCTCAAGTCGTATGGCGACGATCGACTCGAGTTGCGCCTGAAGGGCCTCACGCGTGAAAAGCGCGACGACATCCTGCGGCAGATTGAAAAGATGCTGAAGTAAAGCGGGGAAGGGAGCGGGGCGGCACACAGCGGCCGCACCGCTCATCCCGAGAGTTCTGACGAAACCAGCTACCAGCTCCGCTCAGTCGAGACTTACGCCGCGCGCGACTGGCTCAGCGTAAAGGCGAGCAGATCGCCATCGGTGGGTTCGCCCCAGGTCTTGCGCGCGAGCCAATCGAAGAACGCGGTTTCGACGATCTTCGACTCCAGCCCACGACGACGCCAGTCGTCACGCATGTGGGTCCCGAGCCCCGGCAGTTCCTCTTCCTCGAACGACTGACGCGCAACATCGCGCTCCGAGTCGCCCTGTTCGTTGTACAGCTCGTACGCCTGCTTGCGGCGGTACGCCGAGTATTCGCCGAGCAGCCGCGCCTTCAGATCGTCGGCCCCCGCGAGTGCGGCTTTACCGCCAGCCCCTGCACCGGTGGACGGCAACGCCTCGACCGGCGGCGCATAACCTTTCTTCAACGCATCCTTGAACAGTGCGGGCGCGCTGCGCACCGGCGGCAGCGAGGTGCTGCGCATGCGCTGCTCGGTCATCTGCAACGCGGCGCGGATCCGGTTTTCCTCGCTGTCCGCGTACAGCGTCTGCGCTTCCTTCAGCGGGATGCCGATCTTCACCATCCGGTCGACCAGCGTGCTGTCGAACACGTTCGGATGCTCGTCGAGCGCGAGCATCGGCTGCTTGCGCTCGGTCACGCGGAACTGGATTTCGGCGACGCGCCGGCCTTCGCGATGCTCGATCAGTTCGACGAAGATGTTCGTGACCGCGTTGACCTCGGCGATCGCCGGGCGCAGATAATCGCGCTTGAAATACTTGTACTCGCGCTTCGCTTCGTCGCCGGCCTCGGTGTCCGGCGTGCCCGACAGGATCGGGCGCCACCATTCCCAGGTCTCGCGCATCGTCAGATGGCTCGGGTTGGTCAGATAGCGCACGCAGATTTCGTAGAGCGCGAGGCCCGCGCTGCTGCGCAGCTGGCTCTGGAACTGCAGGCTCAGGCGCGCGTACTGCACCGGATCGAGCAGCTTTTTCTTGATCTTCGGCGCGAACGAAAACTCGACCCACACACGGCGGGTGGTCGGGTCTTCGAGAATTTCGGCGTCGGCGATCAGCGTCGAAATACCCCATTTGCGGCCCGGCTTCTGACTCGACGTGCCAGTGCTCCACTCGACCTGCACCGACACCATGCGGCGCAGGTGTTCCTTGACGAGCGCGGTGTCGTTGGAATCGAATGCGGAATTGGCGACGATGTCGGACAGCAGCGCGCGATACGTGTCGCCCGATTCGTCCGCCTGCTGGGCCACCGCGAGCAGCACGTTGAACAGCTTGCGGGTCAGCAGCGTGATCTTGCCGCTCTTGGGCTGGATCGCGATCGCCTCGACGGCTTTGCGCAATTCAGCCGAACTCGGGCTGACAACATCGGTCTTTTTCGCGCGCTTCGTGGCCATGCGTCGGGGTGAGGAGGGGGATTTCGCGAGAGCATACCGGCTGTGGTGATACGCGTCTATAGCGCCTGTCTCACCGTTGCCGGTGATGCGAGTTTACGAAGCGCGGCTCACCTCGAACCGCTCCCGAAAACCCTCACCTCAGCGCTGGGCGGCCAGGTTCGGGCGTTCCTTGCAGGTCGCGGCGTTTACAAAAACCGGCACATTTCGGGTCGGGCCGGACGGGGAGCATGCGATCCCGAATCTCCTCACCTTAAAAATTTTTGCGGATTTTTGGGTGGCGCCGGTAAACCGGCGCGGGTTAACGGTTTGCCGAAGCAGGCGTCACGGAATGAAGCGATCGTGCAGGTTACGGCTTCGCGTCTCTCGCTTATCGACAGCGCAGGACCGAAACTGGACACCGCCGCGCGCCTACTTATCGAAGAGCCAATCTACCGGCATCGAGGCGGTTCAGTGCCGCTATAGCACGCCGAGCCGAGGCTGCGGCCCGAATGACGTGAGACAGCCCCGTTCCGCGCACATGGCATCGCCATAAGGACGGTGACCCCATCCCATCTAACGCGTCCCAGCGAGGCTCCACGCCCTCACCAAGCTGCGCCGTCGCATGCAATGCCGCCCAGCCCTCTCGGGTGCACGGTTAACCACTCCGACACTCACCGGACAATCCGAAGACCCGCCGGTAAACCAACCTCGGCGTATACCGGCGCCCCTGCATCCCTCAGGTTTACGGGTGTTTCCAGCCACCGAAATCGACCTGGCAAGCGGAATGAACTCACCGCTACCACCAAAATCGAGCCTTCCGCGAAGTCCCGACGCTCCGCCATTCCCGAAAAGTCTCACCTTAGCGCCGGCGAATGGTGCGAAGCCGCATCCGCTCCAGCCGCACCAGTACCGACTTTCGCCAAAAAAACCCCCCGAAAAACCTCACCTTTCCGGATTACCTGGCGCTTGCACAACCTCTCCGGCAAGGTCCCGAAAACGCTCACCTTCAGAAGCCGGAGATCATAAACCCAATGATTTCAAACACTTACGAAAACGCCAGGAGAGCCCTGAGCGCCTCCGGTCCCCGTAAAATCTCACCTCACAGCGCTTTTCGGCACCGCAGCACGGTTCGACAAGAGATTCAAAGACTCCCGAAAATTCTCACCCTTGGAGTTTGAAACCCGGTTAACGCGGCCCCGAAAAGCCCCGCCAGCCGCGGGCTCCGCGACTCACTGCCTGTATTTTGGTCCCGTATTCCCTCACCTTAGCGCACTGAAACCCGGCCCAAACCTCCCGAAAAGCCTCACCTTTAGGCAAAAACGCGCCGCAAACCAGGTCACCGATCCGGCCGCTCGCTCGTCTCCCGAATCCGCTCACCTTTGCCCTCAATTCCCGCACCGGCCGGCAAGCGTTTGCGCCCGATACCCGGCCGGAACCGGTCGACGCTCCCGTAAAACCTCACCTCAAGGCCTGATTTGCGCAAAGTTTCAGCAAAACCGGCATCCCAGCCCCGTAAAACCTCACCTTCGTTCGCCGTTTTCTCCCGTGCTGTCTCACCATTGAGGTTTACGGGCCCAAAATAGCCGGCAAAACCCGTGTGCGAAGGCCTCCCGAAAACGCTCACTTCGGCGTGAACCAGGCCGGACAAGGGTTTTCGCGTGCGGTCGGGCGATTCCGGGCGGCCAGGTCCCGCAAAATCTCACCTTTGGAAAAGCCCAACGTATACGGCGTTTCCCGAACCCGCTCACGTTCTTTCCCGGACCTGCTCACCAGCGTCCCCGAACCCCATCACTCGAAGTCCCCGTATACGCTCACCACCTCTCCCGCAAAGCTTCACCTTGCCCCGCTGTAAACCCCGCCAGGCAAGGGTTTGCCGTGGCGTTAACGTTTTTAACAAGGGTTCAAAGGTGTTTACTTTTATTACTCTCTAGCTTTTCCCCCGCGAGCCCGTGAGACACGGCTCACTCAACCCCGCTGCCAATAGACAGTCTCCGTGAAACAGTGCGCGATCGATGGAATGACCAATAAGTCTCTTTATTTACAATGGCTTATTGGCTATTCTTCGATTTGTTTCACGGAAAAACGATACTGCAAGCGTTTACCGACACCCTTCTGTCCTAAAACTCCGTCCGTTTACGCCAATTCCATTGCTATGAACAAATTAGTAGCAAACGCTACGTAAATTGTTATGATCCATCCAATTCAGGCGATACCGAGGTAAACATGAATCTGGATCAGGAGCGGCAAGCCATTCGCGAGGAGCTCGAAACGATGCGCGCGCAAGGCGTGCGTCGGCAGGATCTGTCCCTGCATGCCTGTAAACGACTGTTTTTCGATCTCGGTATACGTCCGTCGATGGCGGCAGTACGCGATCTCACCCAGACCGGCAGCGCCAGCGATATCCCGAAAGACATCGACCATTTCTGGGAACGCATCCGCAACGTGTCGCGCGTGAAGGTCGGCGCGGGCGCAATTCCGAAGGCACTCGAAGAACGCGCGGGTGAATTGCTCGGTGCGCTGTTCGAGGAAGCCGTCGCGCAGGCGAGGACCTCGCTCGATGGCGAACGCACCGAAATGCGCGCGCAGATCAGCGCGGCCGAACAACGTGTGCGCGACGCGGACATCCGTCGCGACGCGGCCGATGAAGCGATCAAACGCAGCGAAGCCCGCGCCGACGCCGCATGGGAACGACTTCGCGCGCTCGAAGGCGAACTGCTGAACGCCACTACGCACGGCAACGTTCAGCTAGAAGGTTTACAGGCAACGACCCGTCGGCTGGATCAGGAAAACGAATCGCTACGTCAGCGTCTCGAAAATGAGCAGACGACGAATGCCGCGTTGCGCGACCGGATCGATGCGTTGCATGTAGAACTGCGTCAAAGCACCGAGCACTACGCGCAGCAGATCAAGGACGCGGTCGCCGAAGCCGAACGGCGCGTGAAGCCGATGCTGGTCGAGCTCGATTCGCTGCGCAGCATGGCCTCGACCTATCAGTCCGGCGTACGCGACGCGAGCCGCAAGGAGTTCGAGTTCATTCAGCAGATTGCCGCGGCGAAGGCGCGCGGCGACCGGCTCGATGCGCAGTTGCGCGAGCAGTCGGACGAGGTCGATGCATTGACGAAAGAGGTCGCGAGCCTGCGGGCCCAGCAGGGCATCGATCCGGCGATCGCCGGCTTGCTGTGTTCGCTGGTCAGCGCCGGGCGGCTCAGCGACGAAGAACTGGGCATGATCGGCACCGCGGCCGACGGCCAGGTGAGCCTGCCCACGCGTTGCCCGAAATGCGAGGAAGGTGAGCCGGAGCTGTCGCAGGTCGATCACCGCTTCGAGCTGCTGTGTCCGGAGTGCGAGCACTCGTCGGGCCTCGGCGAATCGAGGCTGGCGGCGGTCAGTCAGTTTCTGGCGGATGACAAACCGGCCGAGGTGTCCGCGCGTTCTTTCTGATGCGGTTCGTGAGCGGCGCGGTTAATTTTCACCGGCCGCTTCCTCCACCGCTTCCCCGCCAATCCGGTGGACAAACCGTCAAAGGTGAGGAAATTCGGGACCCGGACGGTGAGGACTTTCAGGGCTCGCCGGTGCCCGGTTTACGCGTCAAACGCCCGTCGCTTCTAGGTGCGGCCAACGGCGCCGCCGCTGGATCCGGCACTTCGGCCGCCGGCGCATCCTGCTGTTCAAACCACGTTTGCCACGCCCGATACAGCCGGTTCGCGGACACCGCCTGCACGAAGCCGAGCCACTGACCGACCTGTTCGGCCTCCACCCCGCTCTCGAACAGGTCCGCCGCAAAGGTGTTGCGCAAGGTCTGCGGACTCGCGCGCGACTGGCGCGACGCGGCGATGCCGGCGGCCTCCACCAGCGCATCGACCGCGCGCAGCATCGTTGCCTTATGCATCGGACGTCCGGATGGCGAGGCTGGAAACACCAGATTGCCGGCCAGCTCCGTGAGCCGCCGTTCGGCGAGCCACGCATCGAGAATCGCGGCCGCGAACGGCGCGAGCCGCGTGCGGCGCGTCAGCATTGGATTCGCGGACTCGATCGTGACCCACGGCGAACCCGCATTCACGCAACTAACCGAAAGAGCCGCGGCCTCGCCGGTTTTCACCCCGCCACCCAGAAACACTGCAATCAACGCGCGATCGCGACGCTCGCGCCAACGCTGCGCGGTCGATAACGCGGGCAACGGCGCAAACAGCTGCGCGATCAGCGCGGTGCGTTCGGCATGAGTGAGAAAACTGGTCGGTTCGTTGTCGCGCGCGTTGCGCCACGCTGCTTCGCCATCCTGAGCAATGAAGCGAGCCGGATTAGTCGACGCCGATTCGATCGCGCGGACATGATCGAGCACGCGCTCGATCAGCCTTAAATAACGCATCCGTTGCGTTTTACGGATCTCGAGACCGGCGACGAATTCGGCGATCGCGGGGGTATCGACCGTTGCGATACTTTGCTGGCGCGTGCCGAGCCATTCGAGAAACTGCCCCCACTGCGCCTGATACACGAGCGCGGAAGAACGGCGGAAATGCTGTTTCGCGAGCCATGCATCGAACGCGACCTGCGGATCGCGGCGCCAGTCTTCGCGTTGCTGGTCGAACAGATCGGTATCCGGCGCGGGACGGGGAACGGGGTCGGACAGATGGGGAGGAGACATCGGTATTTCTTCCGTTAGTTGCGCATTTTATTTTGCGTATTGTAGGCGCTGGCATGTCGCCATGCAGTCTCGATGCGAAACACGGCCCGTTTCGCCAACGGCCGTCATCTCAGCCGCCCCAGGCTCGCGTGCGTTTCAGCGGCATCTGTTCCAGCGGTTGCTGTGCCGCTCGCAGCGCCGCTTCCCGCGCGGCCTGCTCGTACGCGCTGACCGCAAACGCAAACACCGCCGGCAATGCGTTGGAAGTGCCGAAGTCGACGCCGTCGTCCGTCTCCGGATACGGCAGATCCGATGGCCGCTGGAATAGCCCGAGCATTAGCGCATCGTGCCGGCTCGCGAAGCCGAGATCGGCGAGCGCTTCGGCTTCGATCGCGTGCAGCAGCCGCCACGTGAGCGGCACCTGCTGGGCGATGTAGCGCGCAGCGATGCTGCGCACGATGTGCTCGAGGTCGCGCGCGGCGGTTTGATAGCGCAGCGCGGCGAGCGTTTGATCGGTAGGGACGGCGTTCAGGTTGTTCATTCTCGGCTCCAATCGACACTCGATACTGTACAAACATACAGTATCGGGCGCAACCTGGCCGAACAGCCCAGAGCGGCCGGCGAAGGGCGAACCAACTACCGATGGGATGCTGAAACGCCCGCTAGCCGAGGCTTTTCGCGAATGCCCTGTAGTCGGCGTTCACGCGTCAACATCTATCCGATGCTCATCGGCCTATGCTCACTGGCTGGCCGGAATCCATCGTTACCCGTGAATCACCACCAGCAACGCCTTCGCCTCGCTCCTGCCGACATTGCGAATCGCATGCGGCTCATCCGCGACATATCTCGCGGTATCGGCCAGCTTCAACCGCTTCGTCGTGCCGGCCGCTTCGACCTCGATCGCTCCATGCAGCACGGTCAGATGCTCGCGCGTGCCCGGCTCGTGCGCGCTCGACACCAGCGCTCCGCCCGGCTGCAGCGTCAACTCATACCATTCGAATTTGCCGGCCAGATCGATCGGGCCCCACACGCGCAACTGGTATTTCGCGTCGTGACCGCTTAGCGTAGGAATATCGTGCGAGCCGGCGACGGCGATCGCCTCCGGCGCCTTCGGCGGCGCGAACAGCGAATCGAGGCTCACGCCGAGCGCATTGGTCAGGCGCCATGCGACCGCGATCGTTGGATTAGCCTTGTCTCGCTCGATCTCGGAGAGCATCGACTTCGACACGCCGGCCGCGCGCGACAGGTCGTCGAGCGTCATGCGCCGCTCGGCGCGCAGCCGCTGAATCTGCTCGCCGACGCGCGGCGGCGCAGCATTGGCGGGCGGCGCCGACGCGCTTGCCGGCGCTGTGGCGGCCGCCGCATTGGCCGCGGCGCGGCGTGTACCCGAACTTGCCATTTCCAGACCCATCGTTTAGAGTTGTTCGATATACCGGATTTTAGTTCGAAAAAACGAAAATATCCGATAAAGCTGACAGCCGACTATAACAGGCCGCCTCGCCCTCATCCACGTAGCGCATGCGTCGCATGGCGCAGGTTCTGACGGCAAGCGCCACTTCGATCAGGAGCCCCGATCATGCGAGACCAATACCTGGCGCATCTGCGCAACACCCTCGAGCAGATTCGCGCCGACGGCTTCTATAAAAGCGAACGCGTGATCGCGAGCCCGCAGTCGGCCGACGTGCGGCTCGCCGACGGCAGCGGCGTACTCAACTTCTGCGCGAACAACTATCTGGGCCTCGCCGACGACGCGCGCCTGATCGAAGCCGCAAAAGAGGGGCTCGACAACGACGGCTTCGGCATGGCGTCGGTGCGTTTCATCTGCGGCACGCAAACCGTGCACAAGCAACTCGAGGCGGCGCTCGCCGCCTTCCTGCAAACCGACGACTGCATTCTCTATTCGAGCTGCTTCGACGCGAACGGCGGCCTCTTCGAAACGCTGCTCGATGAAAACGACGCGATCATCAGCGACGAGCTGAATCACGCGAGCATCATCGACGGCGTGCGGCTGTCGAAGGCAAAACGTCTGCGCTACAAGAACAACGACCTCGCCGATCTGGAAGCGCGCTTGCAGGAAGCCGAGGCGGCCGGCGCACGCTTCAAGCTGATCGCGACCGACGGCGTGTTCTCGATGGACGGCATCATCGCGAACCTCGCCGGCATCTGCGATCTGGCCGACAAATATGGCGCGCTGGTGATGGTCGACGACTCGCACGCGGTCGGCTTCATCGGCGAACACGGCCGCGGCACGCCCGAGCATTGCGGGGTGATGGCGCGCGTCGACATCATCACCGGCACGCTCGGCAAGGCGCTCGGCGGCGCATCGGGCGGCTACGTGGCCGCGCGTCGCGAGATCGTCGAATTGCTGCGGCAGCGCTCGCGCCCGTACCTGTTCTCGAACACGCTGACGCCGAGCATCGCGGCCGCGTCGCTGAAGGTACTCGAATTGCTGGCCAGCGAAGAAGGCGCGCAACTGCGCGCACGCGTGCGCGAAAACGGCGCGCATTTCCGCCGCGAGATGAGCGCGCTCGGCTTCACGCTGGTGCCGGGCGAACATCCGATCATTCCGGTGATGCTCGGCGACGCGCAACTGGCCGGCAAGATGGCCGATGCGCTGCTCAAGGAAGGCGTCTACGTAATCGGCTTTTCGTTCCCGGTGGTGCCGCGCGGCCGCGCACGCATCCGCACGCAGATGAGCGCCGCGCATACGCCCGAGCAGATCGATCGCGCGGTGGCGGCGTTTGCGCGCGTCGGCCGTGAACTCGGTGTGATCGGTGCGTGAGTGGTGAGTTGAAGGCGGCAGAATCAGCAAGGAGTCTTGAATGAAAGCATTGGCAAAACTCGAACGCGCGCCGGGCCTCACGCTCACGGACGTGCCGAAGCCGGAAGTCGGCCATAACGACGTGATGATCCGCATCACGCGCACCGCGATCTGCGGCACCGACATTCATATCTGGAAGTGGGACGACTGGGCACAAAAAACAATTCCGGTGCCGATGCACGTCGGCCATGAATATGTCGGCGAAATCGTCGAGATGGGGCAGGAAGTGCGCGGCTTCGCGATCGGCGACCGCGTATCGGGCGAAGGGCATATCACCTGCGGTTTCTGCCGCAACTGTCGCGCGGGGCGCCGGCATCTGTGCCGCAACACGATCGGCGTCGGCGTGAATCGCGAAGGCGCGTTTGCCGAATACCTGGTGATTCCGGCGTTCAACGCGTTCAAGATTCCGCCCGACATCTCCGACGATCTCGCCGCGATCTTCGATCCGTTCGGCAACGCGACGCATACCGCACTGTCGTTCAATCTGGTCGGCGAAGACGTGCTGATCACCGGCGCGGGACCGATCGGCATCATGGCGGTCGCGATCGCGAAGCATGTCGGCGCGCGCAACGTCGTGATCACCGATGTCAACGACTACCGGCTCGAACTCGCGCGTAAGATGGGCGCGACGCGGGCGGTGAACGTGGCGCGCGAATCGCTGCAGGACGTGATGCACGATCTGCACATGGCCGAAGGCTTCGACGTCGGTCTGGAAATGTCCGGCGTGCCGAGCGCGTTCACGAGCATGCTGGAGGCGATGAACCACGGCGGCAAGATCGCGTTGCTCGGCATTCCGCCCGCGCAGACCGCGATCGACTGGACTCAGGTGATCTTTAAAGGCCTTGAAATCAAGGGTATTTATGGTCGCGAGATGTTCGAGACCTGGTACAAGATGGTCGCGATGCTGCAAAGCGGCCTCGATCTGTCGCCGATCCTCACGCACCATTTCAAGGTCGACGACTATCAGCAGGCCTTCGCGACGATGCTCTCCGGCGAGAGCGGCAAGGTGATTCTCGACTGGACCGCCTGATTCAACGCGACCCGCGTTATAAATTGCGCAACGCCCGCAGCCCGCTCACGCGCCTGCGGGCGTTTTCACGAATTCGGCCTGAATGCGCACGTGAATGTCGTCGCCGACCGCCGGATACCACGTCGCGAGGCCGAACTTCGCGCGGCTGAAATGGCCGTCCGCGGAAAAGCCTAGCGTGTCTTTCTTCGTCAGCGGATCGGGCGCGAAGCCGTTGAACGTGACATCGAGCGTGACCGGTTGCGTGACGCCGCGGATCGTCAGATCGCCGCTCAGCGTGCCACGCGACTCGCCGGTGCGCTCGAAACGCGTGCTCGTAAAGCGGATCTCCGGATAGCGCGCGACGTCGAGCATGCTGTCGCTTTTCACCATCTTGTCGAGCAGCGGCACGTTGGTGTTGATGCTCGCGGCGTCGATCGTGACCGCGGCCGTGCTGTGGTCCAGACCGCCCTCATGCCAGTCGAGCTGGCCGTGCTTGCGATCGAAGCGCATCGTAAAACGCGAATACTTGAAGTGGTCGATGTCGAACGTGATGCTCGTATGGTCCTGATCGATCTCGTAGCGGCCGACCGGCACCCGCGCCTCGTTCTGGCTGACCGAATGCGTGAGCACCTGCACGGGCGTGCAGGCCATCGCGCTGAGCAGCGTCGCGCCGAGCAGCGCGCGCACGCAGGCGGTGCGAATAGCGGTTGAATTCATCGAAGCGATTCCGGGAGTGCTATCTTCCGAACGATAGCAGCAAGCGTACCCATGCCGCCGGCACATAAAAAAACTTGACGAAGGAGAATGATCGTTCTACCTTTCGTCCATGACACAGGAAACCATCCCCACCGATCCGCTGCCGCCAGGCACCGCGCGCGACCGTCTGCTCGATGCGGCCGAGGCGTTGATTTACGCCGGCGGCATCCACGCGACCGGCGTCGATGCGATCGTGCGCGAGTCCGGCACCGCGCGTAAAAGCTTCTATACGCACTTCGAATCGAAAGATGCGCTGGTCGCGGCCGCGCTCGAGCGGCGCGACGAGCGCTGGATGAACTGGTTTATCGCCGGCACCGAGCGGCGCGGGAAGAGCGCGCGCAAACGGCTGCTCGGCATGTTCGATGTGTTGCGGGAATGGTTCGCGTCGGCGGATTTTCATGGCTGCGCTTTTCTGAACGCAGCGGGTGAAATCGCCAGCGCCGAGGATCCGATCCGCGTCGTCGCGCGCAAACACAAGCTGCGTCTGCTCGAATTCGTGCGCGCGCAGTGCGATGCGCTGGCGGCCGAAGCGGCGCTCGATACGCGTCGCGCGGCGCCGCTCGCACGGCAGTGGCTGGTGCTACTCGACGGCTCGATCGCGGTCGCGCTGGTGAGCGGCGAGGCCGACGCGGCGCGCGACGCGCAGCAGATCGCAAAGGCTCTGCTCGACACCGAGGCGGCATTTGCAACGCGAGCCGAGGCTACACCCGCGGCTAAATCCGCGACCAAACCCGCGGCGAAAGCCACTAGGCCCCAAGCAACCAGACGGCCGCCATCCCGGCGCGCCTCTACCGACTGAGGAACCATCATGGCCGATACGACCGAATCCCGTCCGCCGCTGCCGCCGTTTACTCGCGACAGCGCGATCCAGAAAGTGCGCGCCGCGGAAGACGCGTGGAACACGCGCGAACCCGAGCGGGTCTCGCTCGCGTACACGACGGACAGCATCTGGCGCAATCGCGCGGAGTTCGTGCAAGGCCGCGCGGAGATCGTCGGCTTTCTGCGCCGCAAGTGGGCGAAGGAACTCGACTACCGGTTGATCAAGGAGCTGTGGGCGGTGACGGACAATCGCATCGCGGTGCGCTTCGCGTACGAGTGGCACGACGATTCGAATAACTGGTTCCGCTCCTATGGCAACGAGAACTGGGAGTTCAACGAGCACGGTCTGATGGCGCGCCGTCACGCGAGCATCAACGACGTGCCGATTCGCGAGGCCGACCGTCTGTACCATTGGCCGCTGGGCCGCCGTCCGGACGACCATCCGAGCCTGACCGAACTCGGTCTGTAGGCGGCGCCGGATTGCCTCGAAGGGCGCGCGCGGCGACGCGCGCCGGCTATTTACTCTGTGTTCATCACTTCGCCATCGGTTCTCCGTTATCGTTGCAGCGTTGCTTTTGTGGCCGTCGGCACGCCACGTGCCCGAGCGCCCGAGCGTGCCCTCAACATCGCACGCGCCGCTTCAGGTACAGTGCGCGACGGGCAGCACATACAACGACAAAGCGACAAAACGACAATGACACCGGCGCCCGACCGGTGACGGAGAACACATGCACTTTCGGCAGATCAACAAGAATATCCGGCGCACCGCGGTGGCGTTGTTCGCCAGCCTGGCGGCGACCACCGCCGCGCACGCGGGCTGGTGCGACGGCGGCGTCTGGGTCGACGCAATGCTCGGCTCGTATCACATCAATCCCGATCCCGACACCCACTTCGAACAGTTCAACCCGGGGCTCGGCGTCGAGTGCTGGTTGAACAATCAATGGGCGCTGACGGCCGGCGGCTTTCGCAACTCGCTGCGCCGGCCGTCGTATTACGGCGGCGGCGTGTGGGGCCCGGACTTCGCGCACTGGGGCTTTATCCGCATCGCGGTGATGGGCGGGATCATCTCGGGCTACAACTACGGCAACTGGGGACTCGGCCACGATCACACGATCGGCCCGGTGGTCGCACCGATCGTGATGGTCGACTACAAGCGCGTCGGTGCGAACTTCATCGTGATTCCGCCGATTCCTTCGGACAACCTGCCGTTTACGATCGGGTTTCAGGTGAAGGTGAAGTTCTGACGGACGGCTTAAGTCACCCGATTGCGTTGAGGTGAGGTTTTTCGGGGGCTGAAGCATCGCGGATGCGCAGCGGTGAGCCGCTTCGTATGCACGCCGCACCTGGCGTTAAGGCTGTCTCCTGGAACTCCTCACCTTTTGCTGGCGCAGCGGTGATAGTCGAACGCCTGGAAATCCTCACCATCCTGGACGCGCTCACCCAGGCGGACCCACGGCAAGCGCAATAAGACGCACGCCGCGCTCGGCTCCCGCAAAACCTCACCGTAGCGCGCTCTCCTGGAACGGCTCACCATAGCGTGAACTCCTGGAATTCCTCACCAATGCGAGGTCTCCTGGAACTCCTCACCATTCGCGCGTGTGGTCCCACGTAAACCACCGCTAAGCCGCGTATAAATCACATACGAAGCGAGCGAGCCGGTCCACCGCCGATCCCCTCAAAGCCCCTGCACGAATACGCAGCGCGGCATATCAACCCGCCGTATACCCCGCAATAAACCCCACCAATGCATCCGCAGCCCCCACTGCGCCCCATGCACCAAATTCATATCCCGCATTTTTGGCCCGAATTTGACCGCGGTTTCTGCGGCTCATATCGTGAGCCCCATGCCGTCCGGATGTGATTCCTCCCCGCTGCGCAGAGCGCATCTCGTGCGGGAACCCTAACTTCGTTCTCCCTGAGCCATGAACTCTGACGCGATGAATTCCGACCTGAGCGCGCCGCTCGCAGCACGCCGGCCCGCCCGATCGACGAGCGATGTGCGCCGCGCGGTCACCACCGCCGTACTCGGCCAGATCCTCGAATGGTATGACTTCTTCCTGTACGGCACCGCCGCGGCACTCGTGTTCGGCAAGCTGTTCTTCCCGGTCGGCAGCGATCCGCTGACCGGCACGATCGCCGCGTTCGGCGGCTTCACGGTGGGCTTTATCGCGCGGCCGATCGGCGGTGTGTTGTGCGGGCACATCGGCGATCGCTATGGCCGCAAGCTGGTCACGATGCTGACGCTGTTTACGATGGGCACGGCCACCGTGCTGATGGGCCTGCTGCCCACCTATCAACAGATCGGCCTCGCCGCGCCGGTGCTGCTCGTGTGTCTGCGCATCGTGCAAGGGCTCGCCGCCGGCGGCGAATGGAGCGGCAGCATCCTGCTGATTCACGAAAACGCGCCGCAATCGAAGCGCGGCGCGCTGTCCGCGTGGAGCCCGTGCGGCGCGGCGTTCGGCTTCGTGCTGTCGACCGGCGCATTCCTGCTCGCGCAGAATCTGCCGCCCGACGACTTCCACAGCTGGGGCTGGCGCATTCCGTTCCTGTGCAGCGCCGCGCTCGTCGTGCTGGGTCTGTGGATGCGCCGCTCGGTCGGCGAAAGCGCCGCCTACGCGGAAGCGCAGGCGAAGCGCCGCGAAAACCGTGCGAACCAGGCAAGCCGCGAGACCCGCATGCCGGTACTCGAAGTGCTGCGCCAATGTCCGCGCGAAGTGCTGACGATCTTCGGTCTGCGGTTCGGCGAAGGCGGTGCGTCGTACATCTTCTTCGCGTTCTCGCTCGCGTACGGCCAGTTCATCGGCGTGAAGTCGAGCTGGATTCTCGGTGGCCTGACGCTGTCGATGCTGCTGATGATCCCGTTCTCGCTGTTCTTCGGCTATCTGACCGACAAAGTCGGCCGCAAGCCGGTTTATCTGGCCGGCGCGATCGCGGTCGTGCTGGTCGCATGGCCTTACTTCGCACTGCTTGGCTCCGGCGTCTACTGGAAAGTGATCACCGCGCTGGTGCTGGCCAACAGCGTCACGCTCGGCATTCTCGAAGGCGCGCAACCCGCGTTCATCAGCGAAATGCTGCCGGTGCACCTGCGCTTCTCGGGACTCGGCATTGGCCGGGAGATTTCGTCGGTCCTCGGCGGCGGCCTGTCGCCGATGATCGCCACCGCGCTGCTCGCCCACTATCGCAGTGCGACGCCGGTCGCGCTCTATCTCGGCGCGCTCGGCCTGATCACGGTGATCGCGACGCTGCTCGCCCGCGAGACCTATCCGAAGGCGATGCGCATCCGTGCGCAGCAGGACGCCCAATGACATCGCTCACACAATCGCAACCAGAGGTAATGCGCATGCACGCCGTTCAAACCGCAAGCGCCCGCGCTTGCAACGCCGCTCGAATCGTCGATACTCAGGATGACTATCCACAATACTCGGGGCCGCTGTCCCTGGACGAACTGATCGTCGAAATCGAACGCCGTCGCGACGAGTTTCACGAGGTCTCGCACGTGCCGCGCGACATGATCGCGAAGATGAAGCGCGCGGGCATTTTCCGCGCGAGCACGCCGAAGCGTTTCGGCGGCGACGCGCTGCCGCCCGCGCAGTTTCTGGCGATGCTCGAACGCATCGCGATCGCCGATGGTTCGACCGCGTGGGTCGCCGCGTTCGGCTCGGCCAACACCTACCTCGCGGCGCTGCCGCTCGAAACCCAGGCGCACATCTACGCGAGCGGTCCGGATCAGGTGTTCGCCGGCGGTCTGTACCCATTGCAACCCGCTGAGCGCGCGGCCGGCGGCTACCTCGTGTCGGGCCAATGGCGCTTCGCGAGCGGCTGCAAAGGCGCGGACTGGATCGGCGTCGGCATCGGCGGTGCGCCGGCGAAACCCGGCGATGCGAACGCGGGCAAGCCATTTACCGCGGTGTTCCCGGCGAGCGAGGTCGAGATCGTCGACAACTGGAACGTAGTCGGCATGCAGGGCACCGGCAGTCACGATCTGCGCCTGAAAAACAAGTTCGTCGACGAGCAGTGGACCTTCGTGCGCGGCGGCGCGGCGCTGATCGACGAGCCGCTCTATCGCTACCCGGCCGTCGCGTTTCAGGCTCAGGTGCACGCGGCGGTCAATCTCGGGCTCGCGCGCGCGGCGCTCGATCTGCTGGCCGGCCTGTCGGGCGTGACCAAAACGACGACCGGCGCGCCGCGTCTGGCCGATCGCGCGTACTACCGTTCGGGCCTCGCGCAGGCCGAGGCGAATTTGCGCAGCGCGCGGGCGTTCTTCTTCGAGTCGGCGGAAGCGGCGTGGCGCACGATCCTGGCCGGCGACCCGGTCGCGGCGGACGAAGCGAATCTGCTGCGTCTGTCCGCGACCCACGCCGCGCACACCTGCGCCGACGTGGTGATGCAGGCGTACAAGATGGCCGGCATCGGCGCGATCTACAACGAGAGCCGGATGCAGCGGCTGGTGCGCGATTCGATCGTCGTCACGCAGCACGCGTTTCTCGGCGAAGGCACGTATGACGCGTCGGGCGCGCTGTTTGTCGGCATCCCGCCGGTCACGCCCTATCCCTGAACGACGAGGAGCGACTGCGATGACGCACGACGAAACCCGCGCGCACTTCCGCAACGCGATGGCCTGCCTGGGCGCGGCGGTCAACATCATCACCACCGATGGTCCGCGCGGCCGCTGCGGGATCACCGCGAGCGCGGTCTGCTCGGTCACCGATACGCCGCCGACGATGCTGGTGTGCATCAATCAATCGAGTTATGTGCACGACGTGCTGCACGAAAACGCCGACATCTGCATTAACATCCTCGGCGCGCACTGCCAGGAACTGGCGAGCGTGTTCGCGGGGATGACCGGCTGTTCGATGGACGCGCGCTTCGACCAGTGCGCGTGGCAGCCGGGCAGGCTCGGCGTGCCGGTGCTGACCGAGGCGATTGCGACGTTGGAGGGCAAGATAGTCGAGAGCAAGACAGTCGGCTCGCATTCGGTGATGTTCGTGCGGATCGCGCACATTGCCACGCGCGACGAAGGCGACGGGCTCGTCTATTTCGGCCGACAGTTCCATCGACTCGCGCGCGCGGCCGACACGCGCAAGGCGGCGTGACGATGCAGGTCTGCCTGTTTCTGATCGGCGCGAGCGATGCGCGGCCGCTGGCCGACATCGGGGAATTGCAGCGCGCCGCGAGCGCGGTCGCCGGCTTGCGCCGGCTTATCGTGCACGAGCCGATCGCCGGTCAACACGACGCGCGTATCGCGGCGCCCCATGATGCGCCGTCGTGCGTGTTGCAGTGGTACTTCGACGGACTCACGCTGCTCGAAGCCGCGCTCGACGCCGACGGAGCGGTCATGCGTGCATTGCAGGCCGGCATGCGCGAGCAGTCGAGTCCGGCGCAAGCCTTCACTCAGCAGGTGATGGCGGTACGCAAGTACGCGCCATCGCACGCGAGCGTCGCACCACAACACGAACCGCGCTGCACCTATCTGGTCGCGTATGAAGGCGTCGCGCAAGACTTCAACGCATGGCTCACGCACTATTTAGAGCACCATCGGCCGTTGATGCTGCAATTGCCGGCGCTGCGCGAACTGGAGGTCTACACGCGCATCGACAGCCGCAGCGCTTTGCCGTTCGCGCCGGCTAACGCGATGCAACGCAACAAGGTCGTGTTCGACGATGCAAGCGCGCTGACCGATGCGCTCGCCTCGCCAATCCGCGATGCAATGCGCCGCGATTTCCACGCGCTGCCGCCATATAGCGGGGCGACTCCTCATTTTGCAATGCACAGCATCTACGGTAACCTCGCGGCATACTGACCGGCACGTCGCGCGTCAAGCGACGCGCGTTTCGTTTGCGAGAGCTGCGCATGACCAAGCCGAATGCCGGCATCCCCGATCTGAATCTGCTGCGCGTGTTTCTCGCGATCTGGGACCTGCGCAGTCTGACTGCTGCCGGCGATCGACTCGGCCTCACGCAACCGGCGGTCAGCCACGCGCTGCGCCGGCTGCGCACGCTGTTCGAAGACCCATTGTTCGCGCGTACTCCCAACGGCATGGTTCCGACCGATGCCGCCTTCCGTCTCTACCCACCGCTCGCGCAAGCGTTCGCGATCATCAACGACGCGGTCCAGCAACTGGCGAAGTTCGAGCCGTCGACCGCGCAGCGCGTGTTTCGCGTGTCGATGTCGGATATGTCGGAGTTCTACTTTTTGCCGCCGCTCGTCGCGCTGCTCGATCGCGACGCGCGCGGCATTCGCATCGAAGCGGCCAACGTGCCGGTCGAGTCTGTCAGCGCGGCGATGCGCGCAGGCGAAATCGATCTCGCGCTCGGCTATGTGCCCGGTCTCGACGCCGGCTGCGTGAGTCAGACGCTATTCGTCGACGAGCACGTGTGCGTGGTGCGCGCGGGTCACCCGTTGCGCAAGACCAAGCCGAGCCGCGAAGACCTGGCCGCGCTGCGCTATGTGTACGCGAGCACGAATGCGACCGGCCACCGGATGGTCGAACAATGGCTCGACGAATTGAACGTAAAGCGCGACGTCGTATTGCGGTTGCCGCATTTCGTCGTCGCGCCCGAGATCGTGATGAATACCGATCTCGCGGTGATCTTTCCGAAAAGCATTGCGAAGCGCTTCAATCGCGGTAAGGCTTTCCGAATTCTGCCGCTGCCGTTTTCTCTGCCGCCGATCGAGATCCAGGTACATACCCACACGCAATTCGCGGCGGACGCGGGCATTGCATGGCTGCGCGAAACGATTCGTACGATGTTCTCGCAGCAGGCCGCGTAAGCCTGCATGAGGCTGCGGAAATACCGCGACATACCGCGACGTACCGCAAAAATCGCGCATTCGGTTTCGCATATTCACTGCACTGATACCCGCCCTGCTTTTCGGCTAATTTGACGCCGATATCTGTCGCCTCGACACTGAGTGATATTCGAAGCCTTTTCTGAAAAGGCCGTCTCTTCCCCACATTTCAGATACGAGTAGACATGGCTTCTGTTCAATCGTCGATCGCGGACGCGCGCAGTACCGCGGAATCCGATCGCGCACTCAGAAAAATCGTCATCGCGTCGGTCGCCGGCAATGCGATGGAGTGGTACGACTTTTTCGTCTACGGCACCGCGGCCGCGCTGGTGCTCGGGCAACTGTTCTTTCCGCCGAATTCGAATCCGCTGATCGGCACGATCGGCGCGTTCGCCGCGTTCGCGATCGGCTTCGTCGCGCGGCCGCTCGGCGGCATCGTGTTCGGGCATATCGGCGATCGTTATGGGCGCCGCGCGTCGCTGGTGTGGACGCTGATGATCATGGGTGTCGCGACGTTCGGCATCGGTCTGCTGCCGACCTACGACCATATCGGTCTGGCCGCGCCGGCCGCGCTCGCCGCGTTGCGACTGCTGCAAGGCATCGCGTCCGGCGGCGAATGGGGCGGCGGCGTGCTGATGATCAGCGAAAACGCTCCGCCCGAAAAACGCGGTTATTTCGCGGCGTGGAGTCAGTTGGGCGTGGGCGGCGGCTTCGTGTTGTCGTCGGCCGCGTTTCTCGCGGCGCAGGCGCTGCCGCACGATCAGTTCATCTCGTGGGGCTGGCGTCTGCCGTTTCTCGCCAGCATTCTGATCTTCGCGCTCGGCGTCTACATTCGTCACAACCTGCCGGAGAGCCGCGACTTCGAGAACGCCGACAAGGCCGGCAAGACCACGCATATGCCGGTGCTCGAAGCGATCAAGCGTCATCCGAAAGAGATCCTGATGGCGATGGGTCTGCGCGTGGCGGAAAACGGCGGCGCGTATATTTTTCTCGCGTTTTCGCTGGTGTACGGCAAGTTCATCGGCATTTCGAATTCGGTGATGCTGACCGGCGTGATGCTCGCGATGGTCGTCGAAATGGGCGCGATGCTCGCATGGGGCAAGCTGTCGGACCACATCGGGCGCAAGCCGGTGTATATGATCGGCGCGGTCTCGCTGGTGGTGATGGCGTTTCCGTTCTTCTGGCTGCTCAATACGCATTCGACGCCGCTGGTGTGGCTTGCGCTGGTGCTCGGCACCGCGGTTTGTCATGGCGCGATGATCGGGACGCTGCCGGCGTTGGTCGGTGAGTTGTTCAGTACCGAGGTTCGTTATTCCGGCGTTGCGCTGGGGCATGAAGTGGCGTCGATCTTCGCGGGCGGTTTGTCGCCGTTGATTGCGACCGCGCTGCTTGCACACTATCAGGCGTACTGGCCGGTTGCCGTGTTCCTGATGGTGCTGGGGTTGATTACCGTGGTGACGCTGAGGTTTACGCACGAGACGCGTCAGCGGTAACGGGCGGCTCTCGCTCGCTTCACTTCAAAAGCATTCGCGCGGCGTGAGCCGCGCGAATGCTTTTTTATATTTGCTTCGCCGAAAGACTTTCGCCTGACGTGAACGGCATCGCGTCTTCAACAACCGCCAGTAAAATCAACCCCATTGATGCCATCATCACTTTTTAATCTATTTGGCTTATCCAGCGAGCGCCGCTAACCTTGGCCTATCGTCCCCAAAGAAACACACCGGAAGGCCATCATGCAAGCTCAAACCCTGAAAGTTCGCGTCGACGCGTTGTGCGAGGAAGCGCATGGCGTGCGCTCGTTCAGCATCTCGCGGCTCGATGGGCAGCCGTTCGAGCGCTACGAACCGGGCGCGCATATCGACGTGACGAGCCCGTCGGGCGTCACTCGCCAGTATTCGTTGTGCGGCGATCCCGAATGCGTGGAGTCGCAGATCTTCGCGGTGAAGAAGGAAGAACAGTCGCGCGGCGGCTCGCGTTCGCTGCATGACGATGTCAGCGTCGGCACCGAACTGTCGGTCGGCGCGCCGCGCAATCTGTTTCGCCTCGAAGAAGCTGCCAGCGAGCACATCCTGATCGGCGCGGGTATCGGCATTACGCCGTTGCTGTCGATGGCCTATCGGCTCGCCGCGCGCGGCGCGCGTTTCACGCTGCACTATTTCGCGCGCAGCGAAGCGCATGCGGCGTTCATGTCGCTGCTCACGCGCGAGCCGTTCGCGCAGCATGTAAAGCTGCATTTCGGCGTCGAGCCGGAAGACCTGCAACCCGCGCTCGATGCCTGTCTGCACGACGCCGGCAACGGCGCGCATGTCTACACCTGCGGGCCGGGCCCGTTCATGGGCCGGGTTGTCGAAGCGGGGCAGAAGCACTTGCCCGCCGACGCGATTCATCTTGAACGTTTCAAGGCCGAGCCGGTGCCCGAAACCGAAACGTCGCTCGACAGTTTCGACGTGCAACTCGCGAGCAGCGGTCAAACGGTGCGGGTGGATGCGAAAACATCGATCGTCGAAGCGCTTGCATCGATCGGGATCGAAGTGGACACGTCGTGCGGCGAGGGTGTGTGCGGGACCTGCATGGTCGACGTGGTGAGCGGCGAGCCGGAACATCGCGACCACTGTCTGAGCAAGGCCGAGCGCGCGAGCAACAGCGTGATCTGCTGCTGTATTTCACGCTCGCGCTCGCCGGTGCTGGTGCTCGACCTCTGAGTCAGAGACCCGGAATAAGAGCCTCGGCCATTACATCTTCTCGAACCCCGCGAGAATATCGGTAATCATCCCGCGCATCCACGCGATCCCTTCGTCTTCGTGAAAGTGCTCGTGCCAGTGCATCGTCACGGCCGCTTTCGGCAATGCGACCGGCAATGCATAGATCCGGAACGCGTCGCCGCGATTGAGAATATGCGCGAGCCGCTCCGGCAGCGTCGCGAACAGATCGGTCGCGGTCAGCACACCCGGCACCGCAACGAAGTGCGGCAACGCGAGCGCAATATTGCGCCCGACGCCTTGCGCGCGCAGCGCGTCATCGAGCGCATGGTGACTGTGTTCGAGCGAGCGCACCTGCACGTGCGATGCAGCCAGAAAGCGATCGAGCTTCAGCGTATTGCCGCCCGGCAAATCCGCGCGCTTTCGCGTCATACACACATACGACTCTTCGAACAGCAGGCTATGGCGCGTGAGCGGCAGCAGCGACGGCAGATTGCCGATCGCGAAGTCGAGCCTGCTCGAACGCAGCGCTTCTTCTATTTCCTCCACCGGCAACGGCTCAACGACCAGCTTCACGCGCGGCGCCGCCTGCTGCACGGCTGCGCACAGCGCCGGCAGATACGCCATCTCACCCGCATCCGATAACGACAGACGAAACGTGCGCGTGCTCGTCGCCGGATCGAAACGCTCCGCGTAACGCAGCGCCTGCCGAACGGTATCGAGCGCGCGCCCGACGATCTCCGCGAGTTCGAGCGCGACCGGCGTCGGCTGCATGCCCGCGCGCGTGCGAATGAACAGCGTGTCGTCGAACATCGTGCGCAGCCGGCCGAGCGAATAGCTGACCGCGGGCTGCGATAGCGCGAGGCGCTCGCCCGCCTTGGTCAGGCTGCGCTCTTCGACAATCGCCTGAAACACGCGCAGCAAGTTGAGATCGACGTGGTCGATGGAAGTCATGGGAACACTCTTGGGATATCAGCCGGATTTATCCGGAGACCTGTTTTTAATCGATTTGACGCATGATCGTCGCAAAGCGAGACTGATGTCAACGAGAGGATGCGCCGATGTGTTGCACGCAGTTTTGTGCGTCGACGTGCGTCTTCGTTTCGACAACGCGACTTTTCCCTACCCCACAAAGATGAGTACGCCGACCTATCAAACCATCGACACCAGCGCTTTAGCCAAGCGCGCCGAGCCCGATCGCATCGCGCCGTCCCTTTACTACGATCCGGCGCTGTTCGAAGCCGAGCTCGAACAGATTTTCTACAAGACGTGGATCTGGGTCGCGCACGACAGCGAACTGCCGAAGCCGGGCGACTTCATCACGACGACGATCGGCCGCCAGCCGGTGATCGTCGTGCGCGACAAGAGCGGCGCGGTCAACGTGCTGCAAAACCGCTGCCGCCATCGCGGCGCGACCGTGTGCGAAGAGCACAAGGGCAATGCGAAGGGCTTCACCTGCCCGTACCACAGCTGGTCGTACGCGCTCGACGGCACGCTGCGCGCGCTGCCGTATGGCGACGGCTACGAAGGCGTGTGCGAGAAAGGCGACCTGCCGCTGAAGAAGCTGCGCGTCGGCGTTTATCAAGGGCTGATCTTCGCGAGCTTCAACGAAACGATCGAACCGCTCGAAGATTTTCTCGGCGGCGCGAAGCCGTGGATCGACCTGTTCATGAAGCAGGGCGCCGGCTATCCGATCAAGGCCAACGGCGAGCACAAGTTCAAGTTCAAGGGCAACTGGAAGATCCAGCTCGAGAACACCACGGACCTGTATCACTTCCCGGTCGTGCACAAGTCGTGGATGAAGTCGATCGACGACGAAACCGCGGCGGCGATCACCAGCTTCATGACCAGCGACGAAGCGTTCTGCCGCTCGCTCGGCAACGGCCATAGCCTCGCGGTACTGATGCCCGAACTGGTCGATCTGGATCAGGACGACGGCGCGCCGCTGCCGGAGCGTTTCAACGAACTCGCCGGGAAACTCGCGGAAAAGCACACGCCGGAAGAAGTGCGCCGGATCGTGCGCTCGCTGATGGGCGTCGGCTTCAACCTGAACCTGTTCCCGAATCTCGCGCTGTCGATGGCCTTCTTCCGCGTGCTGCGGCCGATTTCCGCCGAGGAAACCGAGATTCGCCACGTCGCGCTCGCGATGGATGGCGGCCCCGACGAAGCGAACCGCGAACGTCTGCGCATTCACGAACACTTCCAGGGCCCGTTCGGTTTCGGCAGCCCGGACGACGCCGAAGCATGGGAGCGCGTGCAGCGCGGCTCGCATGCGGGACCGGACGTGCCGATCCTCGTCAATCGCGGACTGAATCGCGAAACCACCGCCGCGAACGGCGAAAAGACCGCGCACGCAACCGACGAAACCGGCATGCGCGAAGCGTACAAGCAATGGCGCGCAATGATGGAGCAGGCATGATGGACGATAGAAACGCACTCTTTTCTCACCAGACCTTCGCGCGCGCGATCGAATTCATCTGGCGCGAAGCCGAATTGCTCGACCGGCGCGACTATCGCGAGTGGCTCGAACTGTGGGACCCGGCCGGCTACTACGTAGTCCCGATCGATCCGAACACGACCGACTACGCGGCGACGCTGAACTACGCGTACGACAACCAGGACATGCGCGAAAAACGCGTGCAGCGGATGACCTCCGGTTATTCCGCGTCCGCCTCCGATGCCGCGCGCACGGTGCGTACGGTGTCGCGCTTCACGCTCGCAAGCGACAGCGCGGACATGGTCGAAGTGAAGTCGTCGCAGATCATCATCGCGTACAAGCGTGGGGTGTCGACGATCTTCGCGGCCGATCTGACGCACAAGATCAGCATGGCGAGCGGCGAGCCGCGTCTGGTCGAAAAGGTGATCCGCGTGATCGATTCCACCGAAGCGCTGAGCGCGATCGGCTTCCTGCTCTGATCTATCCGAACACGGCCACGGGCCGGCCGGTACTCGCAATCCGGCCGGCCCGCGCCGCTTTACTCGCGAATCACCATGCCGACACTCGAAGTCTATTTGCCGCAAGGCTACGCGGAAGACCGTAAAGCGCAGCTAATCCAGGGATTGACCGATTCGACCGTTCGTGCGATCGGCGCGCCCGCCGAGTCCGTGCGGATTCTGCTCTCGGAAATGGCCGCCGCGCACGCCGGTCTCGGCGGCAAGCTCACGCCTGCCGCGTTGCCGGTCATCATCGCGATCCTGATCGCGGGCCGCACCGACGCGCAGAAAGAAGCGCTGATTGCGCAGTTATCCGAAACGATCGCCGCGGTGCTCGACGTACCGTTGCCGTCCACCCGCGTGATGATCAAGGACATCCCCAATACCGACTTCGGCATCGGCGGCAAGACCGCGCGGGCGCTGGGTCGCTAGCGTCGCGATGGTCTCAGGCGCGCGGCAGCAACGGCAACGCGAAGCGGCAATCGAGGCCGCCGGTTGCCGCGCGCTGCGCCCACACGCGTCCGTCGTGACGCGCGACGATGTTCTTGCACAACGACAGCCCGATCCCATTGCCGCCCGCCTTCGACGAAGAAAAGCCTTCGAACAGGCGGTCGAGCACGTCGTCGGGCACGCCCGGGCCGTTGTCGATCACATGAAGTTCGGCCTTGCCGTCGTTCTGCGACGTCGCGAGCGTGACCACTCGCTCGGTCTGCATCGCGCCGCTCAGCGCTTCGACCGCGTTGAACGCGAGGTTCAGAATCACCTGACCGATCAGCACGCGTTCGCAACGAATCGGCAGCGGCTGCGCGGCCTGTTCGAGCCGCACGGTCACGCCTTCGTCGCGCGCGCGCAGTTCGATGAAGTACGCGACTTCCGCGAGCACGTCGCGCAGATCCGCTTCGGTCGCGACCGGTTCGCGCTTCACCACAAACTCACGCACGCTCTTGATGATCAGCGCCGCATGCTCCGCTTGCCGGTCGGCGGCGCGCAGACCCCATATCGCACTGTCGATCGCATCCGGTTGATTCAAACGCTGGATCGCCCCTTCGACGAAGTTGCGCACCGCCGCGAGCGGCTGGCTCAATTCATGGGCGATCGCGGTCGCCATCTCGCCCATCGCGTTGTAGCGTCCCGCGTATTCGAGCATGCGCGCTTCGATGCGGCGCGTTTCTTCCACCGCCACTTCGTCGCTGATGTCGCGAAAGTGCACCAGCACGCCGTTCAATGCGGTGTCGATATCGACGCGCCGGCACGAAATGCGCAGCCAGCGTTGCACGCCGTCGCGCCGGGTGATCCGGTAGCGCTGCGCGTCGCTCGAATCGCTCGGGTGCTGACGCGGTGCGTCGCGCAGTTGCGCGGCCAGACGGTCGCGGTCCTCGCGCGTGCAGTAGTCGAGCGCGGCGCCGAGCGGCGCGTCCGGCGCGACGCCGAGCACGCGCCGGCCGGACTCGCTCAGATACGCAACCTTGCCGCGCGACGTAATCAGCGCGACGCCTTCGCCAAGGTCCTGCATGTACTCGCGCAAACGCGCCTCGTAACTGCGCAGCTTGCGGCGCATCGCTTCCTGCGCGCTGATGTCGCGAAACTGCACCATCACGACCGGCCGGCCGCTCAGCGGCACATAGGTCGCAATCGCCTCCGACAACATATCGACGCCCGTGCGCGAGCGATAACACCACTCATACGCTTGCGGTCCGTCGCCGATCGAGCGGCGCATCGCATCGACCGCGATTTCGCGGCGGTATTTCGCGTCGTCGCGCGTCATGTGGTGGGCTTTCAGCGGCAGCAGCTCTTCGAGCGTATAGCCGAGCGCGACGCACGCGGCGCGGTTCGCCCACACGATCGCGATGGTCTCGGCGTCGTGCAGCAGCACGCACTGGTTGAGCGAGTCGAGCAGCAGGCGGAAATCGGATTCGGACAGGGTAGTCATGGCGACGCATTCGATGCGGTAAGGCCCGCGATAAGGCCCGCGCAAAACCGCGCGACGAGCGAGCGTCCACCATACCACCGGCGTCGCCACGCATTACTAAAGAAATCCTTACCCGCGTGCGGAGATTGCCCTAAGTCGCGTCCTCTCTTCCCAATTGTCCGTGTTTATTGGCGTTCCTAGACTGGCTCCATCGTGTTCGACGACACCACCGCTTACCACTCACAGGATACGGAGACGCTCATGGCACTCGCCGCCGCGCTGAAGCAGGACGACACAGCCCAATTCGAAGAACTGGCACTGGATGACGTAATCGCCGAAATCGCGAAACGGCGCGAGGAGTTCGAGCGTCTGTCGCACGTGCCGCGCGACGTGATCGACATGCTCAAGCGCGCGCGCATCTACCGGGCGGCGACGCCGAAGCGCTTCGGCGGCGATGCGCGCGCGCCCGGCGAGTTTCTGCAACTGATCGAACGGATTGCAACCGTCGACGGCTCGGCCGCGTGGGTCGCGAGTTTTGGCTCGGCGAATCTGTATCTGGCCGCGCTGCCGCTCGACACGCAAGCGGCGATTTACGCGAACGGTCCCGACCAGGTGTTCGCCGGCGGCCTGTTCCCGGTGCAGAACGCGACGGCCGAGATCGGCGGTTTTCGCGTCAACGGCACGTGGAAATTCGCGAGCGGCTGCAAGGGCGCGGACTGGCTCGGCGTCGGCATCGGCACCGGCAAGGCCGGCGAAGCGCCGGGCAAACCGCGCACCGCGGTGTTCCGGCCGGAGCAGGTCGAGATCGTCGAGAACTGGAACGTGGTCGGCATGCAGGGCACCGGCAGTCACGACCTGCGCGTGTCGAACCAGTTCGTCGCCGAGGACTGGACCTTCGTGCGCGGCGGCACGCCGACCGTCGACGAGCCGCTCTATCGCTATCCGACCGTCGCGTACGCGGCGCAGGTGCTGGCGGTAGTGAACCTGGGTCTCGCGCGCGCGGCGCTCGACGTCGCCAACAACATGGCCGGCGGCCGCAAGACCACCACCGGCGCGCCGCAACTCGCGGACCGCGCGTATTACCGGATCGAACTCGCAAAGGCCGAAGCGCAACTGCGCGCCGCGCGCGCGTTCTTCTACGAATCGACCGATAGCGTGTGGCAGTCGATTCTCGCCGGCAACGACGTGACGCCCGATCAGGTCAGCCTGCTGCGCCTGTCGGCGACGCAGATCGCGCGCGACGGCGCCGACGTCGTGAACCGCGCGTACCGGCTCGCCGGCACCGCCGCGATCTATCGCAATCATCCGCTGCAACGCCTCGTGCGCGATGCGATGGTCGTCACGCAGCACGCGTTTCTCGGCGAAGGCAATTACGACGGAGCCGGCGCCGTGTTCGTCGGCACGCAGCCGATTCCCGGCTACCTGTAACCAACATTCAATCAATCGAACCAAGGAACATCCCGATGACCGATACCCGAAACCTGCCGTTGCGCGTGCTGTTCTGCTGCGGCGTCACGCAGAATTTCTTCGACCTGCCGCGCGAACAGATCGGCGAGGTGTGGCAAGCGTACGGCAAGATGCTCAACGCGGTCGAAGCGATGGAAAACGTGCGCGTGCTCGGCGTGATGGACGACGACCGGCTCGTGGTCGGCAATGCGGATGGCGCGCCGTGGACCTTCTACATCATGGCCGACGTCGCGGACTTCGATACCGCGGTGGCCGTGTGCAATCTGTATCGCACGACGCCGGTCGGCGAATACAACCTGTGGCGCTATGGCAAGATCGAAGCGCGCGTCGGCCGTGCGCTGACGGTGCCGCCGGCTGTCCCGCAGCAGGGGTGACGCGATGAACGAAGCGAAGGCCGCGGCAACCACAGTCGACGCTCTGCTCGCACGCATCCAGGCGCTCGAAGCGCAGAACGCGGTGCGCAACACGATTGCGCGCTATATGGCGCTGTGCGACGTACCGGTGCGCGCGTTGCAGGGCGAAGCGCTCGCCGCATTGTTTACCGGCGACGCGATCTGGGAAGGCATCGGCCCGCAGTACGCGAACAAGTTCGGGCGGCTCGAAGGGCCCGCGCAAATCGTCGCGATGCTGCAGCGCTATCTGCCGCCCACCCCGCATTTCGCGACCAATACCCACTTTCTGACCTCGGAGCACATCGAGGTCAACGGCGCGCGCGCGACCGGGCGCTGGATCATGTTGCAGGCGTCGGGCTATGTCGATGGCAAAGCCGAACTGATCGCGGCGCGCCTCGAAATCGATTTCGTGCCGGCCGCGCATGACGGCGGCGCGACGTGGCTGATTCGCCATTTCCGCACCGAGCGCCTGTTCGACGCGCCGTGGCAAGTCAATCCGGCTCAAGGAGTCTCCGCATGACTGCATTGCTGCAAACATTCGATCTGCGCGCGACCGGCAACGCGAACGCGCCGACCATCGCGATCAAGGACAGTATCGATATCGCCGATTACGCGACCACGGCCGCGAGCCGCGCGCTCGCCGACGCCCCGGCTGCATCCGAGCACGCGGAAGTCGTGCAACGGCTGCTCGATGCCGGCTGGCGCATCACCGGCAAGGCGAACATGCACGAGCTCGCGTTCGGCATGACGGGTATCAACGATTTCAGCGGCACGCCGGTCAATCCGCAGGACCCGGCGCGTATTCCGGGCGGCTCGTCGAGCGGTTCCGCATCGGCGGTCGGGCAGAAACTGGTGGACGCCGCGCTCGGTACCGACACCGGCGGTTCGGTGCGCGGCCCCGCTGCGTGCTGCGGCGTGATCGGCCTGAAGCCGACGTTCGGACGCGTGTCGCGCCATCGCGTGGCGCCGCAAGTCACGACGCTCGATTGCGTCGGCCCGTTCGCGCGCGACATGCATACGGTGATCGAAGTGATGAGCGCGATCGATCCTTCATTCCACTCCGGCAACGCGCGTCGCGACGTTTCGCAGGTGCGTGTCGGCGTGGTTAGCGTCGACGCGGACCCCGAGATCGCCAACGCGATCGCCGCCGCGATCACGCGAGCCGGCCTCGCCGCGCGGCCCGTCGAACTCGCGTCGATGAAAGACGCGTTCGCGGCGGGACTGTCGGTGATCAACGCGGAAACCTCGCGCGCGTTCGGCCATCTGGTCGACAGCGGCAAGCTCGGCGCCGATATCGAAACGCGTCTGCGCGCGGCCGCGAATACCAGCGCCGCCGATCTCGACGCCGCGGAACGCGTGCGCCGCCAGTTCACCGACGAAGTGGATCGCGCGCTCGATCAGGTCGACGTGCTGCTGCTGCCCACAATGCCCGCATTGCCGATCACGCTCGAAGCGGCTCGCGCCGGTACGTCGGTGATCGCGATGTCGTCGCTGATCCGGCCGTTCAATCTGAGCGGCCACCCGGCGCTGACGCTGCCGGTGCCGCTCGACAATTCGCCGCTGAAGGCAGGACTGCAAATCGTCGGCCGTAAGAACGACGACGAAACGGTGTGCGCGGTCGCCGCGCTGATCGAAGCGCGGCTCGCGCAAACCGTCTGAAGATAATTAAGGAGTCGCCAATATGTCGAACAGAATCGCGCTCGTGACGGGCGCCGCGCGCGGACTCGGTGCAGTCGTCGCGCGTACTTTCCATGAAGCGGGCTACAAGGTCGCGTTGGCCGATATCGCAATCGAACCCGCGCAGCAGCTCGCGCGCGAACTCAGCGCGGACGGCTCCAGCGCCTGCGCGATCCGGCTCGACGTCACGCGCAAGGCGGACTTCGAAGCCGCGCGCGACACCGTGCTCGAACGCTGGGGCGCAATCGATGCGCTGGTCAACAACGCGGGTGCGTCGAAAGTCGTGCCGGTGATGGAGATCAGCGCCGAGCAGTTCGATCAGGTGATCAACGTGAATCTGCGCAGCGTGCTGTTCGGCTGTCAGGTGTTCGGCGAGTACTTCGCGCAGCGCGGCGTGGGCCGCATCGTCAATATCGCGTCGCTCGCGGGGCAGAACGGCGGCTCGGCGACCGGCGCGCACTATGCCGCGGCGAAGGGCGGCGTGCTGACGCTGACCAAGGTGTTCGCGCGCGATCTGGCGGCGCGCGGCGTGACGGTCAATGCGATCTCGCCGGGGCCGCTCGATCTGCCGATCGTTCACGAAAGCGTGCCGGCCGACAAGCTGGAAAAAGTGATCGAAGCGATTCCGGTGGGCAAGCTCGGCGCCGCGTCGTATATCGCCGAAGCGGCGGTGATGCTCGCGTCGGGCAATGCCTATTTCGCCAATGGCGCGTGCTGGGACATCAACGGCGGGTTGTATATGCGCTGACGCGTGTGATGACGCTGGCGCGCGCGGCGGCGTGACGTCAGCGTTATTCCGGTGTCATGCCGGCGTCATTCCGGCCGCTCGTCCGACGGGTTCCACACTTCGAGCACGCCGCGTACGAGCGTCGGAATCGACGTCGCGCCGAGCTTTTCCTTGATGCTCGCGCGATAGACGTCGACCGTCTTCACGCTGATCGACAGATCCGACGCGATGACCTTGCTGGCCTTGCCTTCGATCAGGCCGTTCAGCACTTCCTTCTCGCGCGCTGTGAGCGAGTTGATGCGCTCGCGCAGTTCGAGCTGGCGCATGTGTTTGGCGTGACGCTGCGACGCGAGTTTCATCGCGCGCTGGATGCGTTCGAGCATTTGCTGCGAGTTGTACGGCTTCTCGACGAAATCGATCGCGCCGTGCTGCAACGCGCGCACCGACATAGGAATATCGCCGTGACCGCTGACGAAAATGATCGGCAACGTGGCGCCGCGACGGTTCAGTTCTTCCTGCACGTCGAAGCCGCTCACTTCCGGCATCCGCACGTCGAGCACGAGGCAGCCGGGCACGTTGAGGTCGAACGCGCGCAGAAAATCCGTCGCGCTGACGAAGCCCTGGGATTTGATGCCGACCGATTCGAGCAGCCACGCGAGCGACGTGCGCATGCCGTTGTCGTCGTCGACGATATAGACGACAGGAGCGGCATCGGGGACGGACGGTCGAGCGGTTGGCGGCATTGGAATGTGGGACGTGTGAGTGGACAAACGCACACGAGAAAGATCGTATTGGGCTTTTAATCATAGCTGGCCGAAAAGCGCTCGCAAAGCCTCGCAAATACTAGCGGTTCAGCTTGCGTGAACCGGCAACCGAACACAGGAGAGATCGACATGTCGAGCAACCCGTTACCCGCTCAAACCGAAATCGACTACGAGCGCCAGCAGTTCAGACAGGCGATGGCGCATCTGGGCGCGGCGGTCAACGTGATCACCACGGCGGGGTCGCACGGCTGTTGCGGGATCACCGCGAGCGCGGTGTGCTCCGTCACCGATGCGCCGCCGACGCTGCTGATCTGCCTGAATCGATCGAGCGCGATGCATGCGGTTTTCAACGGCAATCGCAACGTGTGCGTGAATGTTTTACCGGCGAGCCTCGAAAGCATCGCGCGTCATTTCGCGGGGATGACCGGTCTTTCGATGGAAGAGCGTTTCCAGTTGCCGGTGTGGGACGAAGGCGAGCAAGGCGTGCCGGTGCTGCGCGGCGCGCTCGCGAGTTTGCAGGGCAAGATCGTCGAAGCGAAGGAGGTCGGCTCGCACTCGGTGATGTTCGTCGAGACCACCGCGATTCGCGTGCGCGCCGACGGCGACAGCCTGATTTACTTCGACCGCAATTTCCATCGGGTGCCGCGGGCCTGGAAGGGGCAGTGAGGTGACGGGAGCGGGCTCCCGTAAATCCTCACCATTGGCGATCTCCTGGAATTCCTCACCATTGCCGGAGTCCCTGGAAATCCTCACCATTGCCGCAGCTCCTGGAACTCCTCACCTTTCGCGCTAGTTCGGCAACGCGATCTGCACGACCTTGACGATCACGAGCGCGATCGCGAGGAGCAGATAGCCGCGCAATACGCCCATCCAGATCCGCTTGGCGAGCGTCAGCCTGGGCGGCGGTAGTTCGTCGAGCGGCGGCATGCGCCACGCGTTGCGCGCTTCCTTCGAATAGACCGGTAGCGGCTCGGTGGCCGCATCGTCACCACGCCGCTTGCGAATGCCGACGCTCGCGGCATAGCCGACCACCGCCAGCAACGTACCGCCAGCAAGCACCTCGATCATCGTCACGCCCGCGATGTCCGGATAGATCACCGACGCGGTCAGCACGATCGACAGCATTACCAGCACCCACACCACCGCGCCGGTAAACAGATTGAGCCGCTTCGAATTGGCCCACGGGCCGAGCACCGCGCGGTCGTTGCACAGCAGCAGCAGAAACACGGTCGCGCTCGGCAGCAGCACGCCGGCGAGCGTTTGCACTGCTTCGGTCAGCAGCCCGAGCGGGCTGCCCGGAATCAGCACCAGCGCGGCGGCCGCGGCGACGATCGCGAAGTACACGAGATAGAAGCCCTTCGCATCGGACACGCTGCGATGCAGCGAGTGGCGGATCTTGAACACGTCGCCGATCGCGTACGCGGTGGACAGCGACACCGCCGCCGCGCCGATCACGCACGCGTCGAACAGCGCGAGCGCGAACAGCACCGCCGGCGTACGTCCCGCGTATCTCTCCAGCGCCGCGATCACGCCGCCCGCATCGGTGAAATTGCCGAAGCCGGCGCGGCCTTCGAACAGCGCCGCGCTGAACGAGATCATCGCGACCGCGCCGATCAGCACGAACACGATGCCGATCCACAGGTCGGCTTTTTCGTAATTCATAAAGCGCGGCGTGATGCGTTTGTCGACCACGTAGCTCTGCTGGAAGAACAGCTGCCACGGTGCGACCGTCGTGCCGACGATGCCGATCACCAGCAGCATCACGTCGGACAGCTTCGAATGCGCGGGCCAGTTCGGAATAAAGAAGTCGCGCGCGATCTGGCCGGGCGGCGGATGAATCGACACCAGTACCGGCACCAGCAGCAGGCTCAGCACGCACAGCACCACGGCGAAGCGCTCGAAGCGGCGGAAGTCGCCGGTGCTGACGGCGGCCATCGTCAGCGCGGCGGCGATGCACACGCCGGCGATCTTCGACACGCCGAAGAAGTCGAGCACGAACGTAATGCCGATGAATTCGGTGACGATCGTCAGCGCGTTCAGGATGAACAGATCGACGACGCTGAACGCGCCCCAGAACTTGCCGAAGCGCTCGAAGATCAGCCGCGCGTGGCCGACGCCGGTCACCGCGCCGAGCCGCAACACCATCTCCTGATTGACGAACAGCACCGGCACCAGCAACAGCATCGTCCACAGCAACGTGGTGCCGTAGTTCTGACCCGCCTGCGTATAGATGCCGAACGCGCCCGCATCGTTGTCGCCGACCATCACGATCAGGCCGGGACCGAGGATCGCCAGCAACGTGCGCACGCGCGCCCACCAGCTGGTGCGCGGCGCGGTGTCGTGATGGGCGATCGTGCCGAGCGCGCCCTTGATGTCGCCGACGTGCGCGGAATCGAGCACGGCGCCGCGGGCGGGGGATAGATTCGTCGGAGTAGACATGCGGTTCTCTCCTGGCTGTGTTTATCGATGCACACGTGCGCGGCTTCGGCATACGTAAGGACGTGAGCCGGAGTTGAGATCCGGCAGCGCCGCTTGCGTATGACGGATGGCGCGCGAGCTTATGAAACGAGCGTCTTCAAACGACGCCAGAACGCGGTCAGCGGATGCGATTCGCTTGCTTGCAGCACGAGCATTGCGTCGTAATGGGCGCGCGATTCCCGCACGCGGGGGAACTGCGCAAGAAGGAGGCCGAAATGCATGAGATATCTCCGTGCGTCGAAGGCGACGCGCTGGTGAGAAAAGCCAGCAGACACGGAGGTTGCGCGCGGCGAGCGCGGCGGTGCAGGTCTACTCGCTTTCCTCAGTTAAAAGGATCGCTAAGCGGCATAAGGGAGAACTGTCACTGTCGGGCATGGCGGCTCCTTGTCGGTTGATTGCGGCATCGCGTAGCGACGTTTTATACGTTTGCTACACACGTGTCGAAGCACGCGCTCGCACATGTTCCGTTGAACTGACGAAATGTGCGCGAACGCGACGCCGGTCCGGCGCACGGACGCGCAATGACACTGCGGCGTTCCGGTTACGCGGAGACGGCGTTAATCAAAGGTGCACGGAGAAAAACTGCGGCGCGCACCGTCTGCCTGCTGGCAGGACGGCGGCGAATGAAGGGGCGCGGACGTCCTGCCGGTCAGGCAGCGAAACTGTTCGAAAGTCGGCTACTACAGGTGTCCAAGGCATAAGCCCCATTGGTGAAGATTTTTGAATTCTAGAGGGCGGTTTCCGGCGCGGTCAATGTGTTTCTTAAGCAGAGCAGAAAAAATGTGCGGCGCGCAACGCTGCGTGTTCTGACGAACGGGTGAGTTGGAACTGCGGTAGGAGGAGGGTGGCGATGCCGGTGATGGCAGCGCGTCGAACAGATGAATCGGGGGAGGCGAGAAAGCGGCGCTGGGAAAAGTGCGGGTGCTACGAAGCGGGTAGAGGGTTGCATCGGCCTATCGGGCCGATGCAACCCGTCTGTCGCTCAGCAATGACTTACTGCGGCCGGCCGTGGCGCTCACGCACGGTCAGCTTGTTTTTCACGGAGCGCACGCCGCGCACCGAGTGCGCGGCGTCGCCCGCGCGTTTGATCTGCGAATGCTGCGGCACGGTGCCGGTCAGCGTGACCGCGCCGTGGTGCACGTTGACGTGGATCGCCGCGAAATTGAGGCCCGGCGTACGCGTGAAAGTCTGGCGGATGTCGCGCAGCAGCGTGCTGTCCGAACGGTTGGCGTTGCGGCTGTTGTTGCTGTTGCTGTGATGCGGGCCGGCCGCGGCGGCCGGCGCAGGAGGCGGGGGCTGCATCGATGCATCGTTCGGCATGCCGCCCGTTTGTGCGTTCGCATAGGTCGCGCCAGTCGCGATCGCTACCGCGAACATCGCGCCGATGATTTTGCTCGCGCCGTTTGTTTTCATTCTTACTCCTTTGCCGATTTGTCAGGAACTGCCGTTCGAGCCGCATGAGGCCAGCGGGAAAAAGGCGGCGCATGGCGCTGCCGCC
This sequence comes from Burkholderia sp. SRS-W-2-2016, assembly GCF_001931485.1. Lineage (GTDB taxonomy): Bacteria > Pseudomonadota > Gammaproteobacteria > Burkholderiales > Burkholderiaceae > Paraburkholderia. Next base: position 236,451 of record NZ_MSDV01000021.1, read on the forward strand.
TCGCGACGAGTATTCGACCGCCGGCCACGATTATATGACGCGTTCACGGCGCGGATGGGGCAGTCGCGGGTGGGTTTGGGTGATGCGGTGGTTGCCTCGGCAAGCGTCGATGCACCGCCTGCAGTGCCTTGCGATGGGCTTGCGGCTTTGCTTGCGGGTCTGCTGCCGATGTGCCGAGCGAGGCATTTCGCGCTGCTGCGAAGCCGATAGGTGAGGAGATTCGGGAGGCCGCCAGGTGAGTTCGTGCGTACCTGTACGCGCACTTCAATCGCAAAGGTGAGGAGTTTCGGGAGTCGTCGCGGAAACTCGTATCGGATTCCCAGGTTTCATGCCGTTCGTTGCTATTTGCTCGATGCGTCGTGTCGATGCAAGCCGGTGGTTCGATGGGCGATGCCGCGACGCTGAGGGGCGGCGTGTGATGGCTAGTGTGCGAAAGGTGAGGGTTTTCGGGATTCGCTGGCGCCGGGATTCTTCGCAACTAACTGCCTATAACCAATCGCGCTTTGATATGCGATCCACCGCCAGGTCCAGCGCCGACAGCCCTTCTCACGGCGGCTTCGGCTCACGTCTGGTTTGCTTAAAGGTGAGGGTATTCGGGAGGCGCTGGGCTCGAATCGGGCCTGATGCGGTCTTTGCAAACGCGGTTAACCAGCGCGTTCGGCAGCACTCGTGCATGCGTTTGCTCCACCGTTCGCGCAACGTAAGTCATTGAATGTCCAGGCGATCCGCTGCATTTCGCAGCCGTTAGAGACCTTGCCAATACGCGCTTTTACTCAAAGGTGAGGCTTTTCGGGAGCTACAGGAAGACTGCGCGAGAACTGCACAGGAGCCGCGTGGGGGCGGGGGCAATGATGCATAAAAGCCCCGCTCAAACGCCGCTTTGCCCCGCTGCGCGCCCCCAAAGGTGAGGATTTTCAGGAGCCACGGCGAGCGCATTTCACGCCAATCCGCCGCCGCTCCGTATCAAAGGTGAGAATTTTCGGGAGCATCGAATGCGCCCCCGGAACGCGGGCTCAACCCGCTTTCGCGACCTCGCGAATGTCCGCGACCGGCGTGTTGCCGAACGCATCGCTGAGCGCGTACTTGACCAGCGCGGCCGCGCATTGCTCCGGCGACGTCAACTGACCGTTGCGCTTCAGGTCTTCGAAGCGCTGGCGCATCGGGAACTGATCTTCGCCGCTGCCGCGAATCTGCGCCTGCATGTCGGTATCGATCACGCCCGGCGCGAGACTGCAGATACGCAGCGCGCGACTCGCGTCGAGGGCGACCGCGCGCGCGTGATGATCGAGCGCGGCCTTCGTCGCGCAGTAGATGCTCCAGCCCGGATACGCATTGCGCGCCGCGCCGCTCGAGATATGGACGATGCGCCGGTCGGTCGCGTCGACGGCCGCGGCGGCGAGCGCGCTCGCGAGCATCAGCGGCGTCGCGACGTTCAGGCTCACCGCGTCGGCGATGTTCGACGGGTCCTGACCTTCGATCGGGCCGATCGGCTGCACCATCCCCGCGTTGTTGATCAGCAGCACGGTTTGCGCGCCGCGCACGAAGTTGCGCAGCGCGTCGGTCGCGAGCCATTGCGCGACGCGCGCGGGCTCGGCCAGTTGCAGTTCGATTTCTTCCAGCTGCGCCGGATAGCGCGTCTTCAGCTCGGCATGCCGCGAGCGCGACAGCCCCAGCACCGTGACGTTGCGCGCGAGCAGTTGTTCGGCGAGTGCCGCGCCGATGCCGCGTGTGTGGCCGGTGACGATCGCGCGAATCGAAGATGAGGAGGTCATGGCGGTCCTTGTGTTGGTTGGCTTGGGAGAGCGCCGATTTTCGCACTTTTCGCACGCCGTAATCAGAGCGGGCGGAAGCGCTCGCGATACTGCATCGGCGTTACGCCAAGCCGTTTCGTAAACACGATGCGCATGCGGTCCGCGCTGCCGAAGCCGCAATCGAACGCAATTGTTTTCAGTGCGGCGCCGCTGCTTTCAAGCAGCTTGCGCGCCGCGTCGACGCGCGCGCGTTCGACGAATTCATGCGGCGTTACCTGGGTCTCCTGCACGAATACGCGCGCGAAGTTGCGCGCGCTCATGCCGGCGACGTCGGCGAGCTGCTGGACGGTGAAGCGCTCGCGCAGGTGCGCCATCACGTGGGCCTGCACTTTGGCGGCGGCCGATGTGCTGTCCGCGGGCGCGGTCAGATAAGGGCTGAACTGCGACTGGCCGCCTTGCCGCTGCGCGAATACGACGAGCCGTTTCGCGACCGCCAGCGCGGTGTGCGGGCCGTAATCGTCGGCGACCAGTGCGAGCGACAGATCGATGCCGGCGGTCACGCCCGCCGAGGTGACGAGCGGGCCGTCGCGCAGATAAATGCGATCGAAGTCGACCTGCGCGCGCGGAAAACGCGCGGCGAGTTGCGCCGCGTGCTGCCAGTGGGTCGTCACGCGGCGCTCGTCGAGCAGGCCCGCGTGACCGAGCGCGAACGCGCCGGTGCAGATCGAGCCGTAGCGGCCGCAGCGGGTCGCGACGTTCGCGAGCCAGTCGAGCAGCCGCGCGTCGGGGATTTCGTCGCCCGGCAATGCGGGGCCGCCCGCGACCAGCGCGAGATCGAACGGCTCGCGGGCTGCGTCGAAGCTCGCGTCCGCGACCAGCGTGATGCCGTTCGATGCGCGCAGCGGCGTGGATTGCGCGGCCAGCAGTTTGACCTCGTATTGTCGGTCCGCCGCGAGAAAGCGGTTTGCTTCGCAGAACACATCGACGGGACCGGCGACGTCGAGCGCCTGCACGCGGGGGAAGATCGCGATCGCGACGGTGGGCATCGAATGACTTCCTTTGCTGGGGAGCGGCATGGGGATGCCACGGCAGTCGACGCGGTGCGATTGGCAGAGTTCGACGGTCCGGCGCGATTGTTCGCGGCGGCGCGTCTGCCGATACTGAATGAGCCCGACGCGTGGCGCGGCTCAGCATAGCAAACGGGCTGCGAAGCTGCATCGCGCGTCTTCATTCATTCGCATCGCTAAGGAGCATTCACATGACGACGATCGCAGGCATCCGGATTCCCGACAGCATGATGGCGCGCGAAGCCACCGAACTCGTGCGCGACACCGAAACCGAGCTGCTGTATCACCACTCGCGGCGGGTGTTTCTGTTCGGCGCGCTCGCCGGCCAGCGCAAACAGCTGAAGTTCGATCCCGAACTGCTGTATATCGGCGCGATGTTTCACGACATGGGGCTCGTTGCGCCGTATAGCAGCGAGCACGAGCGCTTCGAAGTGGATGGCGCGAACGCGGCGCGCGATTTTCTGCGGCGTCACCAGATCGGCGAAGACGACATCGAGCAGGTGTGGGCCGCGATCGCGTTGCACACGACGCCTGGGATTCCGCAGCATATGAAGCCGGTGATCGCGCTGGTGACCGCGGGCGTCGAGATGGACGTGCTCGGGCTCGCGTACGACGAGTTCGACGCGCAGCAGCGCGACGCGGTGATTCATGCGCATCCGCGCGGCGCGCACTTCAAGGAAGGCATCATCGATGCGTTCGCGCACGGCACGATTCATAAGCCGCATACGACGTTCGGTAACGTGAAGGCGGACGTGCTCGCGCTGAAGGACCCGCATTATCATCGCGAGAATTTCTGCACGATGATTCTTGGGTCGGCCTGGCGGGATTGAGGGATGGTGGCGGCAAATTGCGCGTCAGGCCAAATTGCACGATAATGCATTGCAAATGCGATGCAAGGAGTGTGAGATGAAAACCGCCAATTTCCCGTCGGTACGCGTCGAGCCTGAGTTGCGGGCTGCGGCCGAAGACGTGTTGCAGGATGGCGAAAGCCTTTCGAATTTCGTGGAACAGGCTATTCGCGACAACATTGCACGGCGATTGAACCAGCGCGAGTTTGTCGCGCGAGGGCTCGCGTCGCGGGCGCAGGCGAAAGACAGTGGCGATTACGTCGAGGCCGACGACGTGCTCGCAGGCCTGCAGGCGCGACTTGACGAGGCGAAAGCGCGGGCTCGGGCGAAGCAGAAACGATGACGTATCGGGTTCGCTTCACCCATGCCGCCACCGCGGACCTCAACCGCCTGTACGACTTCATCGTCGAGCGGGACGACACGGACTTGCTGCTGGCCGAACGCGCGCTACAAGCTATTCGTGATGGAATCGCAACGCTTCGCACGTCGCCGTTTACCTGCCGTAAGGCCGAGCAAAACACACCGTTCCTGCGTGAACTGTTGATACCGTTTGGCCGCGACGGCTACGTCGCGTTGTTTGAAATCGAGGACAACCAGACCGTAACCGTGCTGGCTGTGCGCCATCAGCTAGAGGATGATTACCACTGACCTACCTCCCGGCCCCCCCAATGGTCATCAAAAACCTCCTCCGCAAACTCGACCTCACCACGCTGCAACTCTTCCTCGCGGTCTTCGAGGAAGGCACGCTCACGCGTGCCGCCGAGCGTGAGGCGATCGCGGTATCGGCCGCCAGCAAGCGGCTGCTCGAACTCGAGCAGGCGGTCGGCGCGTCGCTGTTCCAGCGCAACGCGCGCGGGATGACGCTGACGCCGGCCGGCGAAACGCTGCTGCATCACGCGCGCCGGGTGATGCGCGATATCGAGAACATCGGTATCGAACTGGCCGGCCATGCGAGCGGCGTGCTCGGCTACGTGCGGATGATGGCCAATCTGTCGGCGATCGTCGAATTCCTGCCCGAAGATTTGCGCGCGTTTCAGGCGCAGCACGAGCGCGTGAAAGTCGATCTGGAAGAGCGGCCGAGCGGCGGCGTCGTCAAGGCAATCGACGAAAGCCTCGCCGATCTCGGCATCTGTTCGGCCGACGCCGACACGCGCGATCTGCACGTCGAGCACTATCGGCGCGATTCGCTGGTCATCGTGATGCGCGACGATCATCCGCTCGCGGCGCGCAAAAGCATCGGCTTCGCGGAGACGCTCGACGGCGACCATGTCGGTCTGCATTCCGCGAGTTCGATCAACGCTCGCACTCATCTCGCCGCGCGTCAGGCCGGCAAGCCGCTGCGGCTGCGCATCCATGTGCCCGGCTTCGACGCGGTGTGCCGGATGGTGCAGGCCGGCATGGGCGTCGGCGTGCTGCCGGATAAGGTGTGTCAACTGATGGGCCGCCCGCTTGGGCTCGTCGGCATGCCGCTCGAAGACGATTGGGCCGAACGCAGTCTGGTGCTGGTGGTGCGCGATGTCGATGCGCTGTCGCCGGTGAGCCGGTTGCTGTTCGATCATCTGCGCACGGTCGAGGCGCGGGAAATTTCCGCCGGGGGCGAAACGCTGGTGCCGGGCGATGCCTCAACCGGCGCAACTACAACGCCGGCCAAAGCCCGAACGCGAACGGAAGCCAACGCTGCGCCCAAAGCGCGACCTGAAGCCAAAGCCAAACCCGAAGGCCCAACCAAACCCGCAGCCGCAACCAAACCCGCAGCCCCAACCAAACCCGCAGCCCCAACCAAACC
>NZ_MSDV01000075.1 GCF_001931485.1 Burkholderia sp. SRS-W-2-2016
CGGTTGCGGTTGCCGGGGTCGCGGTTGGGGCAGTCGTGGCGACCGGGGCGGATCCGGCGGCTGCAAGTGTCGGTGCGCTTGCCGTGCTCGCGGCCGGGTTGACGAGCGCGGCGGTCGCGGTAAGGCCCGCGACTACGGGCATAGCTGCGGCTGCGGCGCTCGGCAGCGGCTTCGGTACGGCGGTTGACTGAGCTGCGACAGCAGCGACGGCTGCGGCCGGACCCGCCGAAGAATTCTGTGCGGCTGTTGACCGCGCTGCCGCAACAACGCTGGCTGCCACCGGGCCAGTCGGCAAATTCGGCGCGGCAATCGACTGCGCTGCGGCAACAACGCCGGCTGCCGCCGAACCCGCCAACGAATCCGCTGCCGCAAACGGACAACCACCGCCCGCCGCGCTTTGCGCGGTCATGCCCAAACCCGTGTCTTGCGCACGTGCGGCTTGCGCCGCCGAAGCCTCGGCCACCGCAGCCGCGACCTCTTCCCGCTCGCCCTTCACACCAGCGCCGCCCTTGCCGCCCTTCGCCAGCGCTTTATCTCGCCGGCGCGGCGTGACGACCATCCGGATCCCCTGCAACGGCCGCAGCGAAATCACTGGGCCCCGTTCGATAGGATGCCCAGGCACCATGCTCAGATCGAGGTGCTGCGCGACCACCGCCGTCAGCACGCGCATCTGCAGCAACGCGGTCTGAAAGCCGATGCACTTGCGCATCCCGCCGCCGAACGGAAAGTAGCCGAAGCGATGCGGCGTCGGCGCGTGGCTCGCGAAGTTCTCCGGATCGAACGCATCGGGATTGCGCCAGAACGCCGGATGCCGATGCGTGACGTACGGCGACATGAACACCGACGAGCCCGCCGGAATATGAAAGCCGCCGATCTCGTCATCGTCGATCAGATCGCGCGTGAAGCCCCAGATCGGCGGATACATGCGCAGCACCTCATTGACCACCTGGTCCAGGTACGGCAGCGCATCGAGATCCTCGAGCGTCGGCGCGCGGCCGCCGAGCCGCGCATCGAGTTCCTCGCGCAACTGGCGCAGCACGCCCGGGTTCTGCGCGAGCGCATACAGCGCCCACGCGATCCCGGTGCCGGTCGTCTCGTGACCGGCAAGGAACACGGTCATCACTTCGTCGTGCACCTCGCGCGGCGTCATCGGCTCGCCGGTGTCCGGATGGCGCGCGTTCAGCAGCAGCGAAATCACGTCGCTCGGATCGCAATTGCCCGAGCGGTGATCTTCGATGATCTGCCCGATGATCCCGTCGATATTGCGGCGCGCCTCGGCGATGCGGCGATTGAACGGTGTCGGCAGCCAACGCGGAATGAAGTCGTTGAGATCGCCTTGCCGCAACATCGCCGCGATGCCGAAGCGCACGGATGGCCCGACCTGGCGGGAGAAACGCGAGATGTCGGTGTTGAACACCATCAGCCCGAGCATGCTCAGGCTCAGATGCATCATCTCCTCGACCACTTCGAGCGGCTCGCCGGCCGGCAGCTCGCTCCAGCGCTGCACCAGCCCGAGCGCCGCGGCGCCGACCGCCTGCGCGTGCTCATTGACCTGCTTGCGATGAAACAGCGGCTGCACCGCGCGCCGGTGACGGCGCCAGAAGTCGCCGTCGGTGGTCAGCAGACCGTCGCCGAAGAACAGTTTGAAGTCCTCATAGAAGCGCCCGCGCACGTAGTTGCGGTGGTTCTCCTGCAGCACGTACTGCACGTGCTCGGGATGCGCGAGCGCATGCGTGAGGAACGGGCCGAGCCGGTTGCGCGCGATGTCGCCGTATTGCTGCTGCAACTTCAGCAGCATCGTGACCGGGTCGCGCTTGTACTCGGCGAGATTGCCCATCAGGCGGCCGCTCGGGCCGGGTGCGATGCGTCGGGTCTTCATGCGGACACCCGCGTCGGCAGCGCGCGCGCGGCGACCTGCGCATCGACCTCGGCCTTCGACACGTACGCGCCGCTATCGCGATGCACGTAGCCGATGATCACGCCGCTCACGTCCTTCATCTGCATCAGCATGCGGCCGTCCGGGCGCACCGCGACGAAGCGGTTGCGCGAGCCGACCCCTTCGAGCGCGAACTCGCGCGGCGTCGCGTACAGATCGATGCGGTCATAGCGGCTCGCGAGCTGGCAATCGTTGCCGTCCTCGTAGATGTCGATACGGCGGATCGTCATCGGCGCGGCGAGCGGGATGTAGTCGTCGGCGATGTAGTTCAGCACCGCGACGCGCGCGAGTCCGTCGAGCATGATGCTTGGCACCACGAAACGTGAGAACACCGGATCGTCGGCGGCCACGCCCAGCTGGTAGCGCGCGTGTTTGCCCGGCGGCGACGAACCGGTGTCGGTGGTCGACACGAACATCCCGCTCAGATACACCGGCGCGGCGGCGAAGTGGTACGGATCGGCGATCGGCGTGTGACCGGCATCCGGCCAGCGCGCCCAGCCGGGGGCCGGTTCGTACACCGGCGCGAGCAAGACCTTGATCTCGAAGTGCAGCTTGTCGCGTACCAGCAGGTGGCCGTTCGGCGCGTGCACGTCGCCGGTCACATGCACCTGCAATGTGGTCAGTTCGCCGTCGCGCCGCACGATCTGCGCGCGGATGCGCTTCACGCCCGGGCGCTGCGCATCGTAGACGCGCAGGAAGTGATGGAACACCGCGTCCTGGAAGCCGACCACCTTCAGGCCCGGCAGCAGTTGCAGCGCGGCTTCGGCGGCGAGTTCGGGCACGAAGGTGCCGGGCAGCGTCGCGAAACCGTTGACGACGTGATGCTGCAGATACGCGTCGCGCTGCAGATCGAAAACCCGTTCGAAGGTGACGCTGTCCGCGTCGCGCTGCAATTGACGGCCGAGGTAGAAGTCGCCGATGCCGGTGAGCGCGGTGGCGGGCGTCGCTTCGACCGCGCGCGGGTTGGCCGCGCTTACGTTGGCAGCGTGCGTATTGACGCCGCCTGCGCTGGCCCCGCCCACGTTCACGTTCACGGCGCTCGTATTCACGGCGTTTGTGTTGGCTGCGCTCGGGCCGGTCACGCTTGCGCCGGACACGCTTGCGTTGGTGACGACCGGCTTGCTAACGCCCGTGTTGGCGATACTGGAATGGATCGCGCTCTGGTTGCCAGTGTCCGCGTGTGCGGCACCCGCTTCCGCCGCACTGAAAAACGTCGGCAGATGCGCTTCGATCGCGCGCTTCTCGGGCGCGCCGAGATGCACCGACGCCGCCGCGCGGTCGACCAGATCGAGTTCGCGCAGGAAGTGATGCACGCCCTCTTCGGTGCGCATGCTGGTGAACAGCCCGCTCTTTTCGAGGAACGCGCGCGTCACCGGATTCGCGCCGAGTCCGACCGAGCGCCACAAGGTCCAGCCGATCGTGAATTCGTCATAACCGAGCGCCGCGCGATGATAGGCGGCGCGCGTGTTCAGGAAGTCGTTGCCGGATGCGTAGTCGGTTTCGCCCGACTGGCCGGTCAGGCCGATGAACGAGCCGAAGTTGCACCAGGCGCGCGGCGGCAGCGCGGCGAACGCGTCGCGCAGGTTCCAGTAGCCGCGCACCTTGATGTCGCGCACCGCGACGAAATCCTCGAAGGTCTTGACCGGGATCGACGCCGAGCGATTCAGGCCGGCCGCGTTGACGACGAGATCGATATGGCTCTCGCGCGCGGCGATCTGCTGCACCGCCGCCTGCACGCTGGCGCGATCGAACACGTCGGCGCGCAGATAGTGGACCCGGTCGGCGCCGCAGTGCGCCTTCATCGCCTCCATGTTGCGATGCGCGGCGCGCACTTCGACCTGGCGTTCGAACGACTTGATCACCTGCGGCAGCGGCAGCGACGGATGCAGCTTTTTCTGCTCGCGAATGTACTCGGGGCGTCGCTTCAGGAACTCTTCGTCACTGCCGGCGAAGGTCTCGGGCGGAAAGTCGTCGAGACGGCTGCTGCCGATCAGATAGAGCGTCGGCCGATAGTGCGCGGCGACCGCCTTCATCAATTCGGCGGTGATGCCGCGCGCGCCGCCGAACGCGACCACCACGGAATCCGGGCCGAGCCGCGCAAGCTGCGCGGCGGGCAGTTCGCCAGTGGCCTCGGTCACGCGCACGGTCAGGCGGCGCGTGCCGCTCAGCACCACCACCGGCAGCAGATGCAGCGCGCCGCTTTCGTGCTCGGCCTGCGCGAGCGCCTCGCGCGCCGACGTGCAGCTAGTGAAGACCGCCAGCGAGCGGGTGTCGTACAGCTCGATCCCGAGCGCTTTCGTCAGACCGGAGAACAGCCCGGCCTCGGGATGCAGCACGGTGCCGACGACCGCGTCGAGCAACAGCGCGATGAACGAGCCGTGTTGCGACACGCCGTCATGGCAGTGTTTCAGCGCGAGGAACGCGAGGTCGTGCAAGGCCAGCAATTCGGGGACGGGCTGCGGCACCTGGCCCGGGACCAGTTGGCTCGCATGCAGCGAGCTCAGGACGCGCACGTGCTGGATGTCCGCATGCAACAGGCTGGCGAGCGCGGTTTCGCCGCGCGCCTGAATGTGGTGCCAGCCGTCGCGCGGCGCGGCGAGCGGTTGGGTCGACAGCACGATCAGGTCGGCCGGCAACGAGGTGAAGTCCGCGAGCAGTTGCGGCGCGTCGGTGACCAGCACGCATTTGGGCGGGAAGAACTCGAGCGGCTCGGCGCCGCGCTGCCAGCGCACGTCCTGCAAATCGATGCGGTAGCGTTTGACGCCGAGCGGTTCGCCGTCGGCGGCGGCGCCGGTTTGGTAGAGCGCGGGGGCGAGGGTCGGCGGGGTGGAAGCTGTCGCTGCCGCGCTTGTGGCCACGGTTGCAGTTGCTGCTTTTGCGGTTGTTGCCGCTGTGGTTGTTGCCCCTGAAGTTGCTGCTCCGATTGCAGCGGTTGCTCTGGGTGCTGCCGTTGCTGCCGTTGCTGCCGTTGCTGCCGCTGATTCTGCTGCAACCGCACCGCCGTTTTCTCGCTGCGACGCTCCTGCCGGCTCCACGCCGCGCGGCTGGCTTGCTTCCGCCCTGGCGGTGCGCTTACGCGAATCCGGCCCATCGCCCGGCGCCGTGTCACCGCGCGTCAAACGCAGCGAGAAACGCGCACGATCGCCCGGATTGCGGGTCGCCACCGTAGCCGACGCCTCTTCGCGCACCAGCGCGCCCAGCACCGACACCGCGGCATCGGCGCCCGCATAGGTGAGCGCCCGCCCTTCGCTATCGCGCGGCGCCGGCTCCGACGCTTCGTTATCCTGCCCGTCGGGCGCGCCGGTCTCGACCCATGCGAGTACCGGCAAGCCGGCCGCCTCGGCCTGCGCCTGGGTCGTCACCGCGAACAGCACGACGCCCTCGGCCAACGCGGTATCGAATGCGGGCTGCACTTCGTCGGCCACATTGCCGTTGATCCCGCCGACGATCACCATGTCCAGCTCGCCGCGTTGCAGGAAGCGCGCGGCCACTTCGAACGCGGCCAGCGTCGATGCATGGCCGGCGTCGACCGTCATGTTCATCCCGTGCAGGTCGTGATAGTTCGCGACGCGCGCCGGAATCACGTTCGGCATCATGCCGGGGAACGAGTTCTCGGTGGCCGGCGGCACGAGCGCGCGGGTCCGCTCGCGCAAACCGGCCAGCGCGGTATCCAGCATGCGCGGCTTGACGGTGCCGGCGTCGCGCAACGCCGTTTCGATGTCGTCGAGATAGCAGCGGCTCGCGTACAGCGCCGCGTTGCGGGTCGGGCCCATGTGGCCCATCACGATGCCGATCGTGTCGCTATGCGCGTTCCAGAACGGCTGCAGTTTTTCGCGCAGATCGTGCGCGGCATCGAGCGACATCAGCTGGCAGCGGTCGAGCGCGCGCAGCACCGCGGGCGGCATGCGGACGCGGTCGAAGCCCGGCAGCGGATAACTGAGGCCGAAGCTCGCTTGCGGCGCCGCGCCGGTGCCGCGCAGCCATGCGGCGACCGCGTCGCCGTCGGCGAGGCCCGGGAATTTTGCCGACCAGCCGACGATCGCGAGCGGCGCCTTGCGGGCCGGCCGCTGCGCGGGCGCGGCGGGCAGATCGGGCCGGTACTCGCTGACCACGAGGTGGCCGTTGGTGCCGCCGAAGCCGAACCCGGACACCGCCGCGGCGCGCGCCCGCCGCGGGTCGCGCGGCCAGTCGACCGCGCGGGTCGGAATCGTCAGGCCGGTGGTCGCGAGGTCGAATTCGCGCGGCGCTCTCGTATAGCGGTGCTGCGGCGGAATGCAGTCGTGCTGCAAGCCGAGCAGCACCTGGATCAGCGACACCACGCCCGCCGCCCAGCCGGTGTGGCCGACCAGCGACTTGTTCGAGGTCACCTGCACCGAGCGCTGCTGGCCGAGCGATTCCCTCAGGCTCTGGAATTCGGCGAGGTCACCGGCCGGCGTGCCGGTCGCGTGCGCGACGACCCAGTCGATCTGCTCGCTCGTCACCTCGGACTGCCGGTACGCGCGCTCGATCGCGATCCCCTGGCCCTCCGGGTTCGGCGCGTAGATCGCCTTGCCCTTGCCGTCGGACGACGAACCGAACGCCTTCAGGATGCCGAGCACCCGGTCGCCGTCGGCCACGGCGCGCTTCAGGCGCTTCAGGATCACGACGCCGGCGCCGTCGGCGAACAGCACGCCGTCGCAGGCCTCGTCGAGCGGGCGCACTTCGCCGCTGCGCGACAGGCCGTGCAGCTTCGCGAACAGCACTGTGTTGCGCGGCGCGAGCGCGAACGCGCCGCCGCACGCGACCACATCGTGCTGGCCCAGCAGCAATCCCTTGATGCCGAGGTCGACCGAATACAGCGACGACGAACACGCGGTATCGACCATCATGTATTCGGCGTCGTCGGGCAGCACGCCTTGCATCGCGTCGAGACCGACCCGGTGCGGGAAGAACTCCGCGAGGCCGGCGGCGCCGCGGCTGTAACGCGCGCCCAGCACGCCGTCGACATGGGCGACGCAGGCGTCGCGCTCATCCGGCGTGACGCCGGCCGCGTCGAGCGCGCTGCTCAGACGGGTGCGCGCGGCTGCGAGCACCATCCCTTCCTCGAGATGCTGGCTGCCGTCGGCGGTATAGCCGACGAGGAACGAGGTGCGGTCGCCGGCCCGCACGCGCACGCCGTCAAGTGCCTGCAGCAGCGAATGGCGCAGCCACAGCGTGGTGAGTTCGTGGCGGTCGAGCACCGGCCCGTTTAGTTCGGATTGCAGGGCAGGCGTCGCGTTGAAACTCTCCATGAACACCGAGCGCGACTGGTAGCTCTTGTCCTCGGCCGCCGGATCATCCGAATGGAACGAGCGATAGTCCCAGCGCTCGGCCGGCACCGTATCGAACAGCTCCGGTCCTTCGAGCAGCGCGCGCCAGAACTCCTGCGGATTGTTCGCGCCGGGGATGGCGAGACCCATGCCGACCACCGCGATCGCGTCGTCGCTGATGTCGAGTTCGTCGGCCGCGACCGCACCGTCGCCGTGTTGGCCATGATCCGCGGTGCGCTCGCTCTTCGCGGCCAGTGTCTGCGCGCACGGCGCGCAGTTCGTTGCATGCGGGTTTTGCGTCGCCCATTGCGGACGCGGCGACAGGCCCTCGCTGCACAGCGACAGACCGCCGTCGGCGGTAACGACCTGGCCGGTCACCCAGCGCGACGAGTCGGACGCGAGGAACAGCACCACGTCGGCGAGGTCTTCGGCGGTCGCGAGGCGGCTGAGCGGCGTCGCCTCGATGCTGGAGCGGCGCGTGTTGTCGGGATCGGGAAATTGCTGCGCGACGTCGCCGTCGATCAGCGTCGACGACGCGCTGTTCACGCGGATGTTGTCGGCCGCGTATTCCACCGCCAGATAGCGGGTCAGCGATTCGAGCGCGGCCTTCGCGGTGCCGACCACCAGGTAGTTGGCCGGCACCAGCGTCGAGCCGACCGACGACACGTTGACGATCGAGCCGCCGCCGCTGCGCGCCATCAGCGCGGCCGCGCGGCGCGCGCACCAGAATGCGCCCTTCAGATTGGTGTCGAGCGCGCGATCGAAATGCTCGGAGGCGATGTCGCCGACGCCGAGCAGCGCACCCGACGCCGCGTTGTTGACCAGGATGTCGAGGCGGCCGTACTTCGCCTCGATCTCATCGAACATCCGGTCGACCTGACTTTGCTGAGCCACCGACGCCCGGATCACGTCGACGGTGGCGCCGAGCGCGCGCAACTCCGCGACGGTCTCTCTCGACGCATCGAGGGAATGGAAAAAATTCACGATGACATGAGCACCCTGCTCGGCGAAGCGCCGGCAGATCGTCTTACCGACGTTCTTCGCGCCACCCGTCACCAGAACCAGCTTACCTTTCAGATTGGAGCTTGACATTGCACGCCTACTATCCAGATCGACCACGAAAAAACACTGCATCGCGCGGGCGGCCGTATCGCTATGGCCGCCGCGCGTTTGGGAGAACGCTTCCTGAGTTGCCGGCCCTTAGTTGCCGGCGGATGCCACCGCGCCCAACTGCGCGTGGACGAAATCGACGATCTGCCCCATCGCCTTGAAGTCGCCGAAGCGGAAGCCGGCCGGCAGCGGCGGCAGCCCGTAGAGCTTGCTGATGCGCTGGATGATTTCGGTCTGCTTGACCGAATCGATGCCGAGCTCCGCTTCCAGTTCGACTTCCTCGGTGAAGACCTCGATCGGGTATTCCATCGCTTCCGCGTAGATCGCGACGAGTTCGCCGAACAGCTGGTCGCGGGGAATCGCGCGGCGCGGGGCGGCGGCGGCGGTGCTGGGGACGGCAGTGGGTGCAGCTACGGCCGGCGCTACGGCCATTGCCACAGGCGCGGGCGCGGCGACCGGGGCAACCGCGGGCGCGGCCGCAAACGGGCTTCCGAGCACCGGCGCGGCTGCCGCAACCACCGCCGGGCGGCTCGCGGCCACCGGCTGCGCCTGCGGGTTATGCAATTGATAAAACTTCTCGAATTCCGCTTTGATCCGCGCCGTTATCGCGCTGCCGCTGGCGTGCCAGAATGCGTCGAAATCCGGCTGATTGAGATTGGCTTGTACATTCGCGTTCACGATATTCATCTCCTTGAAATAACTCACTACTTTCCCGATATGTTCGAGTTCATCGCTGCTTTTGACAGCCCCCGAAAATGTTTTAACCTTGCCCGGACCGATAATTCGGATCACGATTTTTGCAAGCGCATCGAGTGCACCGCACTCCACATAAATATCGAAATTCTCAGATTGCAGAAATCCTATTCCCGCCATGAACCCGACCGGTAACGTGAAATGCCTGGAAAGGCAATCGCCGAAATGATCGGATTCGTTATAAAACCGCTTCAGGATCGGTGAATAAACGGCACGCCGCAGCGTTCCGCCTGAATAAGATTTAATCCTGCGCGCAAAAACCCCGGCCGCCGGCCCGAGACTGGTGTGATGAAACGCATAAGGCGATTTCAACGCCTGCGCGGTAATACTCCGCGCCGCGCAATGCGCGATGAATGCCGTCATTTCGTCCGCGGGCCCGGAAACCACGGTTTGCGAACGATGATTTTCGACGGCGATCTGAATCCGCCGATCCGCGTGCTCGTCACGGCCCGCATAGAACGCTTCGAGCGCCGCCCGCACCGCTACCGGGTCCGCGCCGACGGCCGCCATGCAACCGTCGCGCGGCGCCGCGGCGGCGAGCGATTCGATACGGTCGCAGACAATCTCCGCGCCCTGCTCGATCGAATACACACCCGCACAGACCAGCGCCGCGATTTCGCCGAAGCTATGCCCTACGAGTACCTCCGGCTCGATCCCCTGAGCCCGGAAAATTTCGAAATTGGCCACCGAAACGGCGTAAATAACCAGTTGCAAAAGATCGGATTTATTCCGAAACCAGTTATTATCATGCTGTTCTCCGCTCCACAGAACGTCGATAAAAGAACGGCCCAAACGGCGTTGCGCGACTGCCTCGACTATTCTCAGAACCGGATCGACACATTGATACGCGGATCGCGAAACAAGCAACGCATCCGGATAAAACGCACCCTGACCCGGAAACATAAACGCTATCTGATTCATACGACGGATTCTTTATTCAATTGGCGATGCCACCTGAATTATTTAACACTCGAAAAATTGTACTTCACGAAATATCTCGAAAATGCCAAAACGCATTATTCATTGATTCAGCATTCAAATTGAATTCCTACTATTTCGAACGCATTATTTGAAATGACAGCGCTCGCCGCGGGGTTCGCGGCGCACTGGTGCGGTCAAAACGGGGGTTGGAAAAGCGGGGGAAGACGGAGGGAAGTTTGGCGTGTTGCCGCGCATGGGCGGCGCGGCGGTCTGGCGGCGGCGCGGCTCGCACGATGGCGAGCCGCGATGACTGCGCCGGGCGGTTCAGGCTCGCGCGAGCCGGCGCCGGCAGGAACGAGTCTGTGAAGGGTTCAAGGCGCCCGCTAGAGCGCGAAGCGGCTCTTCACGCCCATCAGGAACTGATGCGACTTCACCACCGACTCGCGCGGCAAACGCGCGAGGTCGGCGGCCGCCGCTTGCGGCGGAATCACGCCGGTGCCCTGCCCGACCGAAATCCAGCTGGTCGCCTCGAAGTGCATGAAGTTGCCTTGCCGGTACGGTTGCAGATCGGCGCTGCGCGGCAGCCGATGCTGCCAGCACGCCTTCAGCGTCGCATACGTGTCGGGCAGCTTCAGCGCATTCACGTCGCGCCAGAACGCGGTGTCGCGACGCGGCACGTCGTAGTGCATGCGCAAGAAATCGCGGATGCCCATCCAGTCGACGCGGTTGCGCTCGTTGAACATCGTGATGCTGGTCTGCGGCACGATGTACGCGCTGCCCGCCACCAACTCGCCGAACGTCAGCACCTGGCCGAGCATCTGACCGATCGAGGTCGCCTCCAGCGGTTCGATGAAACCCGACGCGAGTCCGACCGCCATCACGTTGCCGATCCACACGTCCTCGAAATGGCCGGCCTCGAAGCGGATCGTGCGCACTGCCTCGACCTTGCCGACGCGCGCCTCGATCTCCTGCAACGCGGCGTCGTCGCTCAGATGCGCGCTCGAATACACATAGCCGCAACCGACCCGTTCCTGCACCGGAATCTGCCACATCCAGCCGGCGTTCATTGCGACCGCGCGCGTGACCAGATGCGGGTTTTGGCGCGGATGCGGCAGATAGAACGGAATCGCGCGATCGTGCAGCAGGTACTCGCCGAACGGGCGCATCGGCACCTGGAAGCGGCGGCCGAGCGTGAGCCGCGCGAAACCCGATGCGTCGATCAGGAAATCGACCGGCACCGGCTGCTCGCTGTCTTCGATTCGAAGGGCGGTGACGTGGCCGCTGTCGGTTGCGATATCGAGGTCCTGCACGGTCGCTTCGAGCAGACGCACGCCGCGTCCGGTCGCGACGCTCTTCAGATAGGCGGCGACCCGGTGCGCGTCGAAATGCATCGAGGTCGGCAAGCGCGCGCCGAGCGCCGCGCGCACGCCCAATGTTTCGGTTTGCGAAGCATTGTTGCGAATCAGCGGCAGCGCGCTCTCCGCGTACTGAACGCCGACGCCGTTCGCGACCAGCATCGCCCAGTCGACCGGCACGCCGTCGACCAGACTGCCGTCGGCGGCATTCGGCGCCGCGTGAAACAGGTGGTAGAACACGTCGTCGTCACGGCCGCTGTTCCAGCCCGCGTATTCGAAACCGAGCTTCAGCACCGCGCCGGTCGCCTCGATGAACGCGGCCTCTTCGATCCCGTAGCGGGCGAGCGCGCCGGGCAGATTCAGGATGCCGCCCTCGCCGACGCCGATCACGTTGATCCGCGGCGATTCGATCACGGTGATGCTGGCCTGCGTGCCGAACAGACGCTGCAGTTCGAGCGCGGCGAACCACCCGGCGGTGCCGCCGCCCAGCACGACGAAATTGCGCATGGCGCGAAAATTGAGCATGTTCTGATACCTCGCGTGGACAGGTTGGCAGGCGGTCGATCAAGCCGGCGCGTTATCGGCCGGCGGCTCGCCGCGCATCTCGCGCAGCAGCGCGTCCAGATGCTGCTGTACCGGCACGAGGCCGGGCTGCAATTCGAGCGCGTTGCGATAAGCCTGCTCGGCCTCGGCAAAACGGCCGCCCTGTTGCAGCAGCAGGCCGAGTCCGTCGAGCGGTCCGGGCAGCGTCGGCGCGAGCCGCACCGCGTCGCGTAGCGCCGCCTCCGCTTCGGTGAAGCGGCCCGAATCGCGCAGCAGATTGCCGAGGTTCGCATGCGCCTCGCCGCGCTGCGGCGCAAGCGCGATCGCCGCGCGGAACTCGTCCTCGGCTTCGTTCTGACGACCCTGCGCAAGCAGCAGAATGCCGAGGTTGTTGCGATCTTCGACGCGCCCCGGCCGCAAACGGATCGCCTCGCGCTGGATCGGCTCCGCTTCGCCGGCACGCCCTAATTCGCGCAGCGCAAGTGCCAGGTTGTACCAGGCATCGGCATAGGCCGGCGCGTGGACGGTGGCCTGCCGCAGCGGCGCTTCCGCGTGCGCCGGCTCGCCCGCTTCGAGCAGCAGCACGCCGAGGTCGTTCCCGGCCCGCGCGAAATCGGGCTGCCGTTCGAGCGCGAAGCGATACGCGGCCTCCGCTTGCGCGCGCCGCCCGTGCTCGCGATACAGCGTCGCGAGGTTGAAGGCAATCTCCGCGTTGTCGGGCAATAGCTGCTGCGCGCGCAGATAGGCGGCCTCCGCGTCCTGCGCGCGTCCCTGGCGATGCAGCAGCACCGCGAGATTGAAATGCGCCTCGACCAGCGCGGGATTCTGTTCGAGCGCCGCGCGATACGCGGTCTCCGCGTCCTGCGGCTGGCCTTGCGTCGCGAACAGCAGCCCGCGGTTGCAGAGCGTGTGGGCGCTGCGCGGGTTCAGGTCGAACGCCTGTTGCAGTGCGCGCCGCGCGTGGTCGAGACGGCCTTCGCGCAGCGCGGCGAGCGCGTCGGCGTTGAAGGTGTCGATGGTCTGTTGCAGTTCGTTGCTGTCTTTCATCGCCGGTACTCTCCGCTCGGGGTTGGCGTCCTTCAGTTAGCTGTCTTCAGTTAGCTGCCTGGGTTCGCCGACTTGTTTGCCGCTATCCATGCCGGCAGCGCGGCTGCCGCTTCATCGATCACCGCGCTCCAGTCGCCGCGCTCGCGCTGCCGGAACAGCCGCGCGATCTGCGGGTACCACGGCGAATCGCCGCGTTCGTGCAGCCAGCGCCAATCGCCGTCGAGCTTCAGCAACAGCCAGAACGGCTGGTTCAGGGCGCCGGCGAGATGCGCGATGGTCGGGTCGGCGGTGATCACGAGGTCGAGATTGCGGATGAGTGCGGCTGTGTCGGACAGGTTGGCGGTTTCGTCGGCGACGTCGGCGGGCCGCAGTGCGTCGGGCAGTTCACGCCACGCCGCCCGTTGGCTCGCGTCTTTCGACAGCGCGACGAACGACACGCCCGGCACCGCGAGCACCGGCCGCAACAGGCTGACCGGCAGCTCACCCGCGCCGGCGATGCCGACCCTCGCCCGATCCGCAGGCAAGCTGCGATCGAGCCGGCTCTGCCAGCGTTTGGTTTGCGCGGACGCAACGCGTAGATACGGCAGCGGCGCGGCGAGCTGCTCGAGCGTCACGTCCAGACGCAGCGGCAGACTCGTCAGATAGCACCAGTAGTCGGCGCGGCGCGGATCGACGTGTTCATCGGTCGATTTGAGCGTGTCGATCTCGCGCATCCCGTCGAACAGCGGTTTGATGTCGGGCGGACAGACGACAGTCAGTTGCGCGAGACCGCTCGCCTTGAGCGGCGCGATGAAGCGCGCGAACTGGATCGTTTCGTCCGGGCCGAAGCTGAAGTCGCATTGCACGATCAGCGCTTTGCCGGCGAGCGGCTCGCCCTGCCATTCGGGCAACATGCCGGCCAGCGGCGTGCGCGCGGCGCCCGGGCCGCGGCGCGCGCTGAAGTATTCGTAGTGCGGCCAGCCTTCGCGATAGCGGCCGAGTTTCAGCAGCGCACTGCCGAGGATCAGCCGGCCGCCCGCCAGTTCCGGCGCCAGCGCGTAACCGCGCGAGGCCGCATCGACCGCTTCTTCCGGGCGATTGAGCGTCAGCAACGCGCCGCCCAGGTGGTAATGCGCTTCGGCATCGCGCGGATCGAGTTCGAGCGCGCGACGCAAGCAACCGAGCGCCTCTTCCTCGCGCCGCAACGCGAGCAGCGTGATGCCCAGCATCCGATGGCTCGCGCCGATCTGCGGATGGCCGGCGATCTCCCGCCGCAACAATGTCTCCGCTTCGGCCGCGCGATTCTGGCTCAGCAGCAACGTGCCGAGCTGGTGATTCGCGCCGGGGAAATCGGGCTGCAGTTCGAGCGCGCGTCGCAAGCTTGCTTCGGCGTCGCCCGCGCGGCCGGCCGCGAGCAGCAGATTGCCGAGGTTGTAGTGCGCCGGTGCAAAATCCGGCGCTAGTTCGACGGCCTTGCGCACGCACGACTCCGCCTCGTCGCGACGATTCGTGCGCAGCATCACTTCGCACAGGTTGTTGTACGCGTGTGCGAAATTGGGCCTCAGTACGATAGCGCGATGCAGGCACGCCTCCGCCTCGACGCTGCGGCCGGTGTTTAGCATCAGCGTGCCGAGGTTGTAGAAGGCTTCGGCAAGCGCAGGATCTTCGACGCTCGCGCGGCGCAGTTGCTGCTCCGCCTCGGCGAGACGGCCGGTGCGCATCAGAATGTCGCCGAGATTGTTGTAGGCGGCCGCGAAATCGGCCTTGCGCTCGAGCGCCGCGCGAAAGTGGCGCTCCGCTGTGTCGAGCCGGCCGGCGCGCAACGCGGCGAGCCCGAGGTGATATTGCGCGAGCGGAAAGTCGGGGTGTTCTTCGCCGATAGCGCTCAAACAGTTTTCGGCACCGGCGACGTCGCCCGCTTCCAGCAACTGGATGCCGCGTTTGCAGAGCCCGTCGTCGCCTGCTGCGTCTGCGCTCATTGTTCCCTCCATCTCGCGACTACGTTTGTTCACAGCTACGTTTTTTCGTCAGTCCTGCTTAGCGGCTGCGGCGTACAGCGCGTCGATCGCTTCGCCGTACGCGGCGATATTCGGCCCGTAGTCCGGCGCGAGCGTATGCAGAAACGCCAGCGCGGTCCCGCAGTAGCGTTCGAGATTTGCATCGTGTTCGGCGAACGCCTGCAACAGCGCTCGGCCGCCCTGCTCGCAGTCGAAATCGTCGTAGCGGTAGCCGCACGCACCGATCATAGACGAGTTATGCACGAGCGGGTAGCCGCCGTAAAGTGCTTCGTAATACAGATAATTCTGCGGATTTTCCCAATGATGCGCGACCACCACGTCAACGTAGCGCGTCATCATCTGGTGGAACGGGAAGCGGCCTTCGAACGTCGCAAGCCCGTGTTTCAGGATGTCGAGGCTTTCGGCAAAGGCCGTAAAACCCGCGTGTTTCTTCTGCGTCAGCGTGCTGTAGACCCACACGTGTTCGAGCGCATCGGGTTCGAGCCGGTGCGCGACCTCGCAGCACAGCATCGGAATCTGGCTCGTCTTGACCATGCAGATATTGGGCTCGAAGATGCCCGCGCGCCAGCGGCGCCGGCCCGGCCGGTAGCCGAACGCGTCGCGCGCGTGCGGGTCGCGGTCGATCGCGCGTTCGAGCACCAGCGGACTCCAGATATGCGGGACGATCCGCACCGGCACCCGCATCGCGCTGCGGTAATACGGCGCGCAGATATGCTCGTATTGCGGCAGCGTCCACACTTCGTGATACGGCGCGCGGCTGATCAGCAGCGCATTCGGGCGGTCGAAGATCATTCGCTCGATATCGATCACGTAGTCGTTGCCGACGCGCATCGATACGATCTTGCCGCCGCGCTCGCGAAACCGCACGATCCATTCGCGGCCGAGCTGCGCGCTCATTTCGATCATCAGATCGAGCTGCACGGCCGCTTCGTCCATCGTCATCACCGGCGCGGGCACGTCTTCGACGAGACGCTGCGCTTCCTCCGCGCTGCCGTCGCCGCCCATCACGATATAGGCCTCGGCCACCGACGGCAGATTGCGCAGCAGCATCACGAGGAACAGGCAGTTCTGGAAGATGCCGTTTTCCCACAGCGACTGGCCGCCTTTGCGCACATACAGCGACACGCCCACCTTCAGATCGCGCGGGCTCTGGCTAGCGGCATTCATTGCGCCTCCCGGGCGGTTGCCGTGTTACCCGCGAGTGCGAGCAGCCGTTGTGCATAGGCATCCAGATTAAATTGCGCAAACGGATTCACCGCGTCGAACAGCGCCTGCGAGCGCGCGCGATATTCGGCGAGCCCCGCGTCGTGCTCACGAAACGCGCGCAGCAATTGCGCGCCGCCGGCAGCGGCGTCGAAACCCGGATAGTAGTAGCCCGCGTCGGCCAGCCACGGCGAGTTGTGCACGAGCGGATAAGCGCCGTACAGCGCATCGAGGTACGCGTAATTCTGTTCGTTCTGCCATTGATGCGCGACGACCGCGTCCGCGTACTGCCCCATGAAACCGGCAATGTCGTGCCGCCCATGAAAGCGCGCATGGTGATTGCGCACGAGATCGAGCGAATTCGCCAGATACAGCATCGTTGCGTGTTCCTTCATATGCAGCGTGTTGAGCACATGCATTTCGCTGACGCTGCGCGGGTCCGCGCGCCATGCTTCGTCGCAGATCAGCATCGGCACGCTGCAGCATTTGACGACCGACACATTCGGCTCGAAGATCGCCACGCGAAAGCCGGCGCCAGCCGCACCACTGCGCTCGCGATAACCGTACTGCACGCCATGCCGCGCGGCCTCGGCGATGCGTGCGTCGAGAAACTCAGGATGCCAGATGAACGGCACCTCGTGGACCGGGCAACGATGCAGCGTGCGCAGCATCGGCGCGAGCGCGCGGTCCTTGTGAACCAGCCACACTTCATCGCAGCGATCGGGCCGCCCCGTGTAGCCCGGCCGATCGAACGTGGCCGGTTCGACCAGCGCGGCATACGGTTGCGCGCTGCAATAAAGCACGACCTTACGGCCGCGCCGCCGCATCAGATCGAGCCACTTGTTGTCGAGGTTCGCGCCGGTCTCGATCACGACGTCGACCAG
Source organism: Burkholderia sp. SRS-W-2-2016 (assembly GCF_001931485.1). Taxonomy (GTDB): domain Bacteria; phylum Pseudomonadota; class Gammaproteobacteria; order Burkholderiales; family Burkholderiaceae; genus Paraburkholderia. The sequence goes on from NZ_MSDV01000075.1 coordinate 17,038, forward strand.
ATCGGTCGCCTCCTGCTGGCTCACCACGCGCAAATCGTCGACTACGGCCACGGCTTCAACCGGCACCGCGGCGTCGCCGGCCACGCCGATCAGCACCACCGACTCGACGAACGGCAACCGCCGCAATAGCTGCGCGAGAAATATGACATTTTGTCCAAGCCCGTTCTGCCAGACGCTCTGGCCCGCGCGGCTCGAAGTTGAGATGCCAATCCGCATAAAGTCACCCCCCAAAGGACGGGGCCGGTGTCCGTTTTGCAACGGAACCACCGGCCCCTGGAGACACCGTCCGTTCAGACGGCTGGGCTTACCACTGGTACGACGCGCCTACGCCGACTGCCGTGCTGGCGCCGCTGATGCCGACACCTGCCTTCATTTTGATGTTTTGCGTGATGCGCGCGGTGCCGCCGATCGCCATGGCCTGGTAACCATTGTAGGTCGCCGCGCCGACACCGATCGACAAAGTGCGGCCCGGGTCGACTTCCGGAATCATCGCCAGCGCGGTGGCTGCCGCGACGCCGGAGTACGCGTTGCGGGCAACGTCGTTGATCTGGTTGTTGACGCTGCCCAGCGCGTTGTTCAACTGGCCGACGTTGACCGCATCGGTCGAATTGACGCCCGGCGCCACGTTGGTGATGCGGCGCTCGTTGCCGGACGAGCCGATCGACACCGTGTTGTCCTCGGTCGCCATCGAGCCCGCGCCCAGCGCGACCGAATTGTTGCCGGTTGCGCTCGCGCTCGCACCCACCGCGACCGAGTTGTTGCCGCCGGCCAGCGAGTTCGCACCGACCGCCACGGTCGGGTCAGCCGTTGCTTGCGCGTTGTAGCCGACCGCCACCGAACCTTCGTAGGTTGCGCTCGCGCGGAAACCCACCGCGGTCGTGTTGGCCGCCGTTGCCTGCGCGTTCGAACCGTACGCGGTCGAGCCGTTGCCGTCGGCGGTTGCGCACAGACCCGAGGCCGTCGCGTCCACGCCGTTCGCCGACGTACAGGCCGCCGCGTTGACGTTGGTGATGGTCTGGCCGGTACCGCCCTGGGTCTGCACCGAGCCGTTCGTGTTCATCCCGCCGAGCAGCGTGCCGGAGAACGAGTCGCCCTTCGCGTTGGCGGTCTGCACCATCTCGACCAGCGGCGTCACCGCCGACACGGTGGTCGACAGCGAGCTCACGCTGGTCGACAGCGACGCGAAACCGGTCGAAGTCGAGGTCGACAACGATGCGATGCCGGTCGACGTCGAGGTGGACAGCGACGCGATGCCCGTCGAGGTCGACGCGGACAGATCGTCCACCGTGGTCTGCAGCGTGCTGACGCCGGTGTTCGCTTCGCTCATGCTGGTGGACAGGCTGGCCAGCGAGTTGTTGGTATTGCTCAGGCCGGTTGACAGCGAGGACAGACCGTTCGCAGTCGAGGTCGACAGACTGGTCAGGTTGTCGTTGGTCTCGGCGAGGCCGGTCGACAGCGACGCGGTGATCGTCGAGGTCGAGGTCGACAGACTGGTCAGGTTGGTGTTGGTGTCGAGCAGGCCGGTCGACAGCGAACCCAGGCCCTCGGCGGTCGAGGTCGACAGGCTGTTCAGGTTGGTGTTGGTGGCGTCGAGACCGCTCGACAGCGACGCGGTGATCGTCGAGGTCGAGGTCGACAGGCTCGTCAGGTTGTCCTGGGTTTCGGCGAGGCCGGTCGACAGCGATGCGGTGCTCGTCGACGTCGAGGTCGACAGGCTGTTCAGGTTGTCGTTGGTTTGGGCGAGACCGCTCGACAGCGACGCGGTGATCGTCGAGGTCGAGGTCGACAGGCTCGTCAGGTTCTCGTTGGTTTCGGCGAGGCCGGTCGACAGCGACGCGGTGCTCGTCGACGTCGAGGTCGACAGGCTTACCAGGTTGTCAGTGTTGTTCTGCACGCTCGTCGACAGCGACGAGACGCTGGTCGAGGTCGAGGTCGACAGGGTCACGACCGTCGTCGACAGGTTGTAGATGCCGGTGGACAGCGAAGCGACGCCGGTCGACAGCATGTTGATGCTGTCCGAGGTCGACAGCGACAAGGTCTTCAGATTGTCGTTGGTCGTGCTGAGGCCGGTGGACAGCGTGTCGAGGCTATCGGCGGTGGCGGTGGACAGGCTGCTCACCGACGTGCTGGTCGAATCGATGCCGGTCGACAACGAGGACACGCTCTCGGCGGTCGCGGTGGACAGGCTGCTTACCGACGTGCTGGTCGAATCGATGCCGGTCGAGAGCGACGCAACGCTCGTCGAGGTCGACGACGACAGCGTGTCGATGCCGGTGGACAGCGAGTTCATGCCCTCGGCCGTTGCGGTCGACAGGCTGCTCACCGACGTGCTGGTCGAGTCGATGCCGGTCGAGAGCGAAGCGACGCTCGTCGAGGTCGACGACGACAGCGTGTCGATACCGGTGGACAGCGAGGTCATGCCCTCGGCCGTTGCGGTCGACAGGCTGCTCACCGACGTGCTGGTCGAGTCGATGCCGGTCGAGAGCGACGCGACGCTCGTCGAGGTCGACGACGACAGCGTGTCGATGCCGGTGGACAGCGAGCTGACGTTCTCGGCGGTCGCGGTCGACAGGCTGCTCACCGACGTGCTGGTCGAATCGATACCGGTCGACAGCGAAGCGACGCTCGTCGAGGTCGACGTCGACAACGTATCGATGCCGGTGGACAGCGAGGTCATGCTTTCGGCCGTTGCGGTCGACAGGCTGCTCACCGAGGTGCTGGTCGAATCGATGCTGGTCGACAGCGAAGCGACGCTCGTCGAGGTCGACGTCGACAACGAGTCGATGCCCGTGGACAGCGAGCTGACGTTCTCGGCGGTCGCGGTCGACAGGCTGCTCACCGACGTGCTGGTCGAGTCGATGCCGGTCGAGAGCGACGCGACGCTCGTCGAGGTAGACGTCGACAACGTATCGATACCGGTGGACAGCGAGCTGACGTTCTCGGCGGTCGTGGTCGACAGGCTGCTCACCGAGGTGCTGGTCGAGTCGATGCCGGTCGAGAGCGACGCGACGCTGGTCGACGTGGAGGTCGACAGGCCATCGATCGCGGTCGACAGCGACACCGTGGTGGTCGAAGTCGACGTGGACAGACTCGTGACGCTGTCGACGGTGTTGTCGATGCTGGTAGAAAGCGAAGCCACGCTCGTCGAGGTCGAGCCCGACAGCGTATCGATACCGGTGGACAACGAGCTGACGTTCTCGGCGGTCGCGGTCGACAGGCTACTCACCGACGTGCTCGTCGAGTCGATGCCGGTCGAGAGCGACGCGACGCTGGTCGAGGTAGACGTCGACAACGTATCGATACCGGTGGACAGCGAGTTCATGCTGTCGGCGGTCGCGGTCGACAGGCTGCTCACCGACGTGCTGGTCGAGTCGATGCCGGTGGACAACGACGCGACGCTGGTCGACGTGGACGACGACAGGCCGTCGATCGCGGTCGACAGCGACACCGTGGTGGTCGAAGTCGACGTGGACAGGCTCGTGACGCTGTCGACGGTGTTGTCGATGCTGGTAGAAAGCGAAGCCACGCTCGTCGAGGTCGAGGTCGACAACGTATCGATACCGGTGGACAACGAGCTGACGTTCTCGGCGGTCGCGGTCGACAGGCTGCTCACCGACGTGCTGGTCGAGTCGATACCGGTCGAGAGCGACGCGACGCTCGTCGAGGTCGACGTCGACAACGTATCGATGCCGGTGGACAGCGAGCTGACGTTCTCGGCGGTCGCGGTCGACAGGCTGCTCACCGACGTGCTGGTCGAGTCGATACCGGTCGAGAGCGACGCGACGCTCGTCGAGGTCGACGTCGACAACGTATCGATGCCGGTGGACAGCGAGCTGACGTTCTCGGCGGTCGCGGTCGACAGGCTGCTCACCGACGTGCTGGTCGAGTCGATACCGGTCGAGAGCGAAGCGACGCTCGTCGAGGTGGACGTCGACAGGCCATCGATCGCGGTTGACAGCGATACGGTAGTGGTCGAAGTCGACGTGGACAGACTCGTAACGCTGTCGACGGTGTTGTCGATGCTGGTAGAAAGCGAAGCCACGCTCGTCGAGGTCGACGTCGACAACGTATCGATACCGGTGGACAGCGAGTTCATGCTGTCGGCGGTCGCGGTCGACAAGCTGCTGACCGACGTGCTGGTCGAGTCGATACCGGTGGACAACGAAGCGACGCTGGTCGACGTCGAGGTCGACAGCGTATTGATGTCCGCGGACAGCGCGCTGACGCTACCAGCCGTCGTGGTCGACAGGCTGCTGATCGAATCGGTGGCGTCGGCGATGCTGGTCGTCAGCGACGCGACGCTGGTCGAGGTGGAAGAGGACAACGTGTCGACACCCGTGGACAACGATGCGATGCCGGTCGACAGGCTGCTGTTGCTGGTGCTCAACTGCGAAACCGTCACCGCGTCCGTCGCCGCGGAGCCGTCGGCGAGGTTCGTGATCCGGCGCAGATTGCCTGCGCTGCCCACCGACACTTCCGAAGTCGGCGCGGCCTGCGCGGTCATATAGCCGGTGCCGGTCGGCGCGCTCGCGCCGGTGGTGCTGCCGGCGCCGAGCGCCACGCTGCTGCCGTACTGCGCGTTCGCGCCGGTGCCGATCGCGATTGCGTCGGTCGTGTTGCTGTTTGCCGCCGAACCGAGTGCGATCGAGCCGTTCGACGAAGCCGTCGAATTCACGCCGAATGCGAGTGCGCCGTCGCCGTTCGCGACGGTCGCGCTACCGAGCGCCACCGCACCGTCGCCGGTCGCGGTTTCCGCGCGGCCGATCGCGACCGCGCCGCCCGCGCCCGTGCTGGAGTTGGCGTTGGTAGCCGCCGAACCGATCGCGACGTTCTGACCGGTCGCGCCCGCGACCGAGCTGTCGCCCTGAGCGATCCCGTACGCGCCGAGCACCTGGGCCGAATGGCCGAGCGCGATACCCGAGGTCGCGCTGCTCGCCACCGACGACTGCGCGCCGAGCGCGATCGCGTTGGACGATGTAGCGGCTGCCTGGGTGCCCATCGCGATCGAGTCGAGCGCGCTGGCGGTTGCGTAGGTGCCGAACGCGAACGAGCCCTGGCCCGAAGCGGTCGAGTTGATGCCGAGTGCGGTCGCACCGGCGCCGGACGCGACGGCGCCCCAGCCGAGTGCGGTCGAGCCGATACCGGTGGCCTGCGAGCCGCAGCCCGTTGCCAGCGAGTTCATACCGGTCGCCTTGGTGTTGCCGACGCCGTTCGGCGTAACCGCGTTACCCGGCGATACGTACACGTTGCCGAGGGTCTGCGCACCCGTCCAGTTGTTGACACCGTTGGTCTGGCCGGTGCCTTTGTTCACCAGCTGGCCATAGCTCAACGCCGTGGTCTGCGCACCGAAACCGTACAGGCCGCCGGTAAAGCTGCCGTTGGTACCGTAAATCATCGAGGAGACGCTGGAGCTGCCGGCGGGGGACAACATCCCGCAGTCGATCGCGCCAGCCAGCGCGACGCCGTTAAAGCCCGCCGACACCGTGTTCTGGTAGGTATAGCTCGCGGTGCCGTCGGCCGCGGTCAGATAGCCGTTCGCCGACGCGAGACCCGCCGAGACCGGCTGGGATAGCATGGCGCCGAGCCCCAGGCCGGCGACCACAGCCATTGCGATTCGCGTGAGCGGACGACGCGCCTTGCGCTCGGAGCGGCTCGACTTGCCTTTGCTGGAGTCGAGTTCGCTGATTGCCACCCACGCGTTGAGCGCTTCGTTGTAAACCGTGCGGTAAGTTTTATTCATGCTACAGACCCCTAAGTGCCGAGAAATCGACAGGCGACGCTGCGCAAGGGGGCAACGGCCTGGTTAATTGGTTCGACGCGGGCTGTCAGCACGCTGCGTCGTTCGCTTCGGATTAATCAGAAGCTTCGACGCCATAATCTCAATAAAGTAAAACGCTCCATATATGACCCGTACTAATCCGAAATGCCGCCGCTAGTACCGGTACTAATAGGACTTTTCCTATCGTCAAGAATTTATAAATCGGTATGGAAACGCGAAATCTTCGGGTGAAAATTTGCTGAATGGACTTGAGCTGAACAGTCGATCGCGCCTCGTACTATCGGACGATTAGGCCTTTTTTATGGGCATGAACGGTGCAACGCGAGATCGGCGCGACTGACTTTTCGGGGACTTCTATTAGTCTCTCCGGCACCTCTCCCCGCTCTTCTTTATCCACCTTTCAAAACTTAAACGAAAATTAAAATTTCCTCTTTCGAGACGACTACCCATTCTATAAATCTGACGATTAAAGCTAATAAAAAAGCCCCACAGTCGCCTGTGGGGCTTTTTGCTTTCCGCTTCCTGCCGGACCCGCCGCCACAAGCCGCGAGTCCGCTACCGTTACAACGCCACGCTTACTTCACGTTCGGGAACACCGGCCAAGAAGCAGCCTGGTCGCACAGTTGCAGCTTCGCATTCTGCGCGACGATCGTCGCCGCCGGATTCGCGTCGCTTGCCGCGCCCGCGTCGTCGCTGCCGTTCACCGTCAGGTTCAGCGTGTTGGTCGGGCTCGTGTACTTGCCCGCGCCGCTCGACGTGTTGGTCAGGATGCCGCCCGAACCGTGTGCGAACGATTGACCGATCAGGCTCACGTTCGCGCCGAGATTCAGCGTGGCGTTAGCGCCCTTCGACTGCGTCGAGCCGTCGAGCGCACCGATGTTGACGACCGGCTTGCTCAGGTTCGAGATACCCAGCACGACATCGTTGTCCGCGACCACGTTATCCAGGTTCAGCTGGATCACGCTCTGCGTGTTGGCGTAAGCGGTGTCGGCATGCAGACCGCGGAAGGTCAGGTTGCCGCCGCCGTTCTTGCCCGCCGACTTGTTGGCCGGGATGTTCATCATGCGGATATTGCTCAGGTTGATGTCGTGGAAGCTCGGCGGCAACCAGCCCAGACCCGTGTACGTGTCCGGGTCGGCACTCGGGCCCGTGTAGTACATGTCGAACACGAGGAAGTCCTTCACCCCACGCATACAGGCGCCGTCGTAGTAAATGTTGCTGACGTCGCCGCCGCGCGCCTGGCCGCTCTTGATGCGCAGACCCACGATACCCATGTCCGTCGACGAAGTGCTGCCGTCGTAGACGTTGTCGAAGTAGTTGTCGTAGAAGTGAATGTTTCGCACACCTGCATTGGTCGGGCTGCCGATCGACAGACCGTGGCCGTTGTAGTTGTGGTTGTGCGCGACCGTGATGCCGTAGGTACGGTTCGACGACACGCCGCGATTACCGTCGATGCCCCACGCCATGTTGGCCGGGTCCGAACCGTTCTGCGCACCGTGCGTCGCGGCCGGGCGCGGATCCATCAGACCGCCCTTGAACGCGACGTTATCGTCCGACGGGCTCAGGAAGTTGTAGACGATCGCGACGTTCTTCACGTAGCCGTCGAAGTACACCTGCCCCGACGAGGTCGTCGTGCTGCCGGTGCCGAGCGCCGCATGCTCCGGAGCCGACGCGACGCTCGGGTCGACGCCGTCGGTGTTCTTCACGCCGGTCGAGCTCGCGTCGATCGTCGCGCCCGTGTACAGACGCGAGTACGAACCGCTGACGCCGTCGAAGCCGTCGTTGTTCATGCCGACGCTCGCCTGGTTCGCCGCATCGGGCAGCAGCGGCGTGATGATCTTGATGCCCCACACGGTGAAGCCGTCCACGCCGTCCGCTTCGACGGTGAAGAACGTGCTGTTGCGCAGCGTGATCTGATACAGCGACAGGTTCTTCGACTGCTGCATCCAGAACATGCCCGGGTTGCCCTGGAAGCTGTACGGGCCGCCGCCGATGTCTTTATTGCCGTGGTACGAGATGTCCCACCAGCTCGCCGGCACCCAGCGCGCGCAACCGGTCGTGCTGGCGTTACAGCCGCCGCCGGTAACCGCGTAGCCCTGCGGCACGCTGGTCGCCTGACGGTTCACCACATAGGCGACCGCCGGGGTGGTCAGCGTGGTCTTGCCCATCGCGGTCACCACGTCGCAAGCGGTGCCTTCCGGCGCCAGCGTGCCCGCGCGGTAAGCGGCGATCGTGTTCGTGCAGCTGAACTTCGGCGTGGTCACGCCGCTGATGTTGTTGCCCGAATACGTGAACGCCTCGGTCACGCCGGTCGCCCAGCGGATCATCGGGTAGTTCGCCGACGAGCTGATCAGCGGCATGTAACCACGCGCGTCGATCGAGCCATTGCCCATCAGCGACGTATTGACCGTGTGGTTGCCGCGAATCAGCGCGTAGCAGTTCTGCATCCCGCTGGTGCCGGCGATCGTCGCGGTGCCCGCATTGAGCGTGCCGCTCGGCGCCGGCAGCCCGTTCGGGTTGTTGATCGCCGCGCCGCAGGTGATCGCGTTCGGGCGGTCCTGCGCGCTCTTGTCGTAGACCACCACGTCGCGGCTCGCGAACAGCGTGACGCCGTCGTCGACCCACAGCGTGACGCCCGACGGCAGCACCAGCGGTCCGCTCAGGAACGCATTGCCGGCGCCGCCGCTGTTCTTGACCAGCCGCACCGCGAACTTGGTCGCCTTGTAGCTCGGGTTCGACAGCGTTTCGCTCGACGCGCCCGCGATATTGACCAGCGAATTGTTCGCGGCCTGCTGGGAAGCGGCGGCCTGCTGGTCGGCCTGGCTGATCTTCGCGCCGACTTCGGCGTCGACGGTCGCGCCGCACGCGTCGAGCGCGGCCTGGATGCGCGCCTGGTCGGGGTTGTTCAACGCGGTGGTCGCGCCGCCGTAGGTGGCCGGCGTCGGGTCCGCGCTGACCGGCAGCGAACCGTCGGCGTTCTTGACCAGCTTGTTGCTGGCCTCGAGGGTCGAGCAGACCTGGGTGTCCGACGGCAGCGCCGGCGAATCGGGCAGGTTGGTGTCGCCGGCATAACGGCCCGGCGTCCACACCGGTGTGGACGGCGAACTGGGGTTGCTGGGCGGCGTGCTGGAACCGCTATTCGAGCCGGAAACGCCATGACCGTCGCTGCAAGCGGCGACGGTCAGGACGAACAGGCCGAGTGCACAAAGCTCCCGGACTGAGCGCATCTTCATAAGTCATCTCCTTGGGGGTGAATCCTGGGCAGGCTCGGTACGCTGCGCGCGCGTCGCGACGACGCTTGCGGGCGGTGCCGGAGCTGCCGAATGTTCAAAAATTGTTATAAGACATCGTATGAGATATCACGGGCTTATGCCCGCTCTGGCGGTCCGATCCGCAGCGCCGCTCTTTAGCGGCGCGGGCACTTATGACGACACGCCGGTCCCGCCACGGCCAGGCGCGGAAAAGTTGCGGCGCAACCCAAAGTCCTTATGCGGCATGGGTTTCCTCTCAAAATTATGATGTTGTTTTGGGTTCCAGCCCCACGGATCTCAGCGGCAATCCGCTCGGCGAGTCCTTCTGGGAAGTTGTTAGGCAACGACATAATTCATCGTACAACGTACGACGATGATGCTTCAGAGCGCCGCGTCGTTTCAATTACAGTAAACCCGACCTCCCATGTGTTAGCGCCTGCGATTTTCGTAAGGATGGCGAAAGGTCGTGTTTCGGCTCGCGACGCTCAAGCCGCCAGCGCACGCTCGGCTATCATGCAAACTTGCCGTCCGCACCAGTCCGAATCCGCGCCCCCACCCATTACCGGGAACCCACCTTGCAATCGATCAACCTCCTGCTCGCCCTTGCGGGCGTGCTGCTGCTCAGCGTCGCCAGCCCGGGACCGAATTTTCTGATCGTCACGTCGACCGCGATCGCGTCGCGCAGCGCCGGCGTAATGACCGGCCTGGGTCTGGCCGCCGCGTCCGGCACCTGGGCGTTGATCGCGATCGCGGGACTGGGCCTGATCGTCGCGCACGTCGCGTGGCTCGGCACGCTGCTGCGGGTGGCCGGCGCGCTCTATCTGATCTGGCTGGGCATCAGGATGATCGCCGGCGCGCGGCGACCGTTATCGGCCGCCGTCACGGCCAGCGCCTCCGGCTGGGCCGCTACGAAGAAGGGCTACGTGGTCAGCATGACGAACCCGAAATCCGTCGCGTTCTACGGCAGCATTTTTGCGTTGATGGTGCCCCCGCACGCGCCGTTGTGGCTGAACATCGCGGTGGTCGCGATGTCGATCGGCATCTCGGCCGCGTGGTACTGCGCGATGGCGCTGCTCGCGTCGCATCCGGCGGTTCAGCGCACGCTGATTCGCCGCAAAGCCGCGCTCGATACGGCGGCCGGCGTGCTGTTGGTGGGATTGGGCGGGCGCTTGCTGGCGGGCCGCTGACAGCGACGCGCGCGTCCAGGTCTTTATCCATTGCCACTGCCACTGCCACTGCCACTGCCACTGCCACTGCCACTGCCACTGAACAAGCTCTCACCATGCGCATCCCACCGGTCAAATCGATCATCGCGTTCGAAAGCGTGGCGAGAACCAAAAGCGTGAACGGCGCCGCCGACGAACTCGGGCTGACCGCGTCGGCGGTCAGCCACCAGATCAGCAATCTCGAATCGATCATCGGCCAGCCTCTGTTTCGTCGCTCCGGCCGGGGCCTCGTGTTGACGCCCACCGGCGAGCGCTACCTCGCGGACGTGACGGGTTCGCTCGCCGATCTGAGCCGCGCAACCGAGCGCGCGTCGAGTCGCGCCGACGTCGATATCCTGCGCGTGCATTCGAGCCCGAGCTTCGGGCTGATGTGGCTGCTGCCGCGGCTGGCGTCGTTTCAGGAGGCGAACGACGATATCCAGTTGAATGTGTCGTGTTCATACGAAAACGTGTCGTTCACGAACGGCTTCTACGACATCGACGTGCGCCACGGTTACGACAACTGGAACAACCTGCAGGTCAAGACCGTGCGCGGCGAATTCATCGCGCCGCTTGCGTCGCCGCAATACCTGGAACGCCATCCGGTCAGAACGCCCGACGACCTGCTCGCGCACCGGCTGATCTATTCCGAGTCGCCGCTGGTGCAATGGAAGCAATGGTTCGGCCGCACCGGCGTGGCGGCCGCGCACAAGACCTTCGATTTCTCGTTCGACCGCTCGTACATGTCGCTGGAAACCGCGGCGCTCGGGCTCGGCATCGCGCTCGAAAGTCTGCTGCTCGCGTCCGTGAAAATCCGCGACGGCCTGCTGGTGCCCGTGTTCGACCACAGCCATGCGGTCGAAGTCGGCGCCCATCATCTGGTCTATCCGCCGCAAAACGCGACGCTGCCGCGCGTCGAGCGGTTTCTGGCGTGGATCGAGCGCGAGGCCGCCGGCTAGCGCCGCGGAGCTCTCCCGCACGTCACCTGAATTTTTCTCACGCATGGTTGAACGTTTCCGCGTTGATGCGCGCGCCCCGGCAGTCGACACTCTGGGCACCAATCAACACACAGGAGACAAGCAATGCTGCTCGAGAACAGGATCGTCATCGTCACCGGCGCGGCATCGCCGCGCGGTATCGGCAAAGCCACCGCACGCGCGCTGGCGCAGCAGGGCGCGCGCGTCGTAGTCCTCGACCTGCGCCGCGAAGACGCCGAAAGCGCGGCCGCCGATCTCGGCGCCGGACATCTGGGCCTCGCCTGCGACGTGACCGACAAGGACGCCTGCATCAGGGCCGCGCGGCTCACGCTGGAGCGCTACGGCAAGATCGACGGACTCGTCAACAATGCCGGCATCACGCAGCCGGTTCGCACGCTGGACATCAGCGGCGCGAACTTCGACGCGATCGTCGACGTGAATCTGCGCGGCACCCTCTACATGTCGCAAGCGGTGATTCCGGCAATGAAGGAACAGAACGGCGGCAGTATCGTCTGCATGTCGTCGGTGTCCGCGCAACGCGGCGGCGGGATTTTCGGCGGACCGCACTATAGCGCCGCGAAAGCGGGCGTACTCGGTCTCGCGAAAGCGATGGCGCGCGAGTTCGGCGCCAACCACATCCGCGTCAATTCGATCACACCCGGTCTGATCCAGACCGACATCACCGGCGACAAGCTCACGCCGGCGATGCGCGAAGACATTCTCAAGGGTATCCCGCTCGGCCGGCTCGGCGCCGCCGACGACGTCGCGAACGCGTGCCTGTTCTTGCTGAGCGACCTGTCGAGCTATCTGACCGGCACGACGCTCGACGTCAACGGCGGCATGCTGATTCATTGACGCCGCCCCCCGTCCGAGGGCCGTGAGGTACACCGCGAGCACCCGCCAGCATAGGCCGGGGCTTTGACGGTGACGATATGGAGACGACCGGAGCACGCGCCGCTGCGTCGCATCCGGTCGACACAGGAGACACGTATGAAAGCGAAATACACCGCGCCCCCGCTGGCGGGCGACGTGCTGCCGCGTAGCGATTCGTCGACCTTCGAGGCGAAGACGTATGCGAAGGTCGGCCGCCGGCTGATCCCGTTTCTGATGCTGTGCTATCTCGGCGCGTATCTCGACCGCGTGAACGTCGGCTTCGCGAAGCTGCAGATGCTCAACGATCTGCGCTTCAGCGAAACCGTGTACGGAATGGGCGCCGGCATCTTCTTTCTCGGCTACTTTCTGTTCGAAGTGCCAAGTAACGTGATTCTTCACCGGGTCGGCGCGCGCCGTTGGCTCGCCCGCATCATGCTGACGTGGGCCGTGATTTCCGCGTGCTTCGTCTTCGTCAAGACACCCGCCGCGTTTTACGGATTGCGCTTTCTGCTCGGCGTCGCCGAAGCGGGCTTCGCGCCCGGCGTGATTCTCTATCTGACCTACTGGTTTCCATCGGCGCGGCGCGCGAAGGCACTGTCGCTGTTTTTCATGGCGATTCCGCTCGCGGGCATGATCGGCGGCCCGCTGTCGGGCGCGATCATGCACTCGCTGCACGGCGTGATGGCGCTGGCCGGCTGGAAGTGGCTGTTCCTGATCGAAGCATTGCCGTCGTTCGTGCTCGGCATCGCGATTCTGCTCTATCTCGACGACGGCATTGCGCACGCCAAATGGCTGAACGACGCCGAGAAAACACTGCTGGCGCGCAACGTCGCCGCCGATGCCGAGCACAAGATCGCGCACGTGTCGATTCGCGCGTTCGTCGGCGACCGGCGCCTGTGGTTGATGGCCGCGATCTACTTCTGCGTCGTGCTCGGCCAGTACGGTCTGACGTTCTGGCTGCCGACCATCATCCGCAAGTCCGGTGTCGCCGATCCGCTGTGGGTCGGCATCTTTACCGCGATTCCGTATCTGTGCGCGCTCGTCGCGTTGCCGCTGATCGGCATGAGCGCCGACCGTCGCCGCGAGCGGCGCTTCCATCTGGCGATCCCGATGCTGATCTCGGCGGCCGGTTTCGTCAGCCTGCCGTGGCTGGGCAGCGTCGGCGCGTCGCTGGTCTGTCTGAGCATTGCGTCGGCCGGCATTCTCGCGTCGTCGTCGCAATTCTGGTCGCTGCCGACCGCGGTGCTCGGCGGCATGTCGGCGGCGGCCGGCATCGCCGCGGTGAACTGCTTCGCCAATCTGGCCGGCTTCTTCTCGCCGGCGATCGTCGGCTGGCTGAACGATCTGACCGGCAAATCGACCGCCGGGCTGATCTTTATCTCCGCCGCGGTCACGCTGGGCGCGCTGCTCGTGTTCCTGGTGCCCGCCAAAACCGTCAACCGCTGATTCGCGTTGGCACTTCCCCGCTTCACCACTGGAGTTATAGATGGACACTGACACCCTCCACGACACGGTCACGCTCGCCGAGCGCGCATACCGGATTCGGAGAAACGCGCTGCTGATGGGCGAAGTCCAGGGCCAGGGCTATATCGGCCAGGCGCTCGACATCGCCGACGTGCTGGCCGTCGCGTACTTCGGCGCAATGCGCTACCGCGCCGACGACCCCGACTGGGAAGCGCGCGACCGCTTCCTGCTGTCGAACGGCCACTACGCGATCGCGCTGTACGCGGCGCTGTTCGAAGCCGGCATTCTGCCCGCCGACGAACTCGAAACCTACGGCAGCGACGACAGCCGTTTGCCGATGTCGGGCATGGCCAGCTACACGCCCGGCATGGAAATGTCCGGCGGTTCGCTCGGCCAGGGGCTGACGATCGCGGTCGGCCGCTGCCTCGGTCTGAAACGCAAGAACTCCGACGCATTCGTCTACACGCTGTTCTCCGATGGCGAACTCGACGAAGGCGCGATCTGGGAAGGCCTGATGTCCGCCGCGCACTGGAAGCTCGACAACCTGATCGCGATGGTCGATGTGAACAATCAGCAGGCCGACGGGCCTTCCACCCAGATCATGTCGTTCGAGCCGCTGGTCGAAAAGCTCGAAGCGTTCGGCTGGTACGTGCAACGGATCGACGGCAACGATATCGACGCGGTCAAGCGCGCATTCGACAACGCGCGCAATCACCCCGAGGCGCAGCCGCGCATCATCGTGTGCGATACGAAGATGGGCCGCGGCGTGCCGTTCCTTGAACAACGCGAGAAGAACCATTTCATCCGCGTCGATGCGCACGAGTGGCAGCTCGCGCTCGATGCACTCGAAGCAGGGAGACAAACATGAGCACCGTTGCCAACAAGCCCCGGTTGAAAACCTCGGCGATGATCGCGTCGATAGCGGCCGAAGGACAGCTCACGCGTGCCGCGCCGTTCGGCCACGCGCTTACCGAGCTGGCCCGCACGAAAACCAACGTGATCGGCATGACGGCCGACCTCGGCAAATACACCGACCTGCACATCTTCGCGAAGGCCTTTCCGGAGCGTTACTACCAGATGGGGATGGCCGAGCAGCTGTTGATGGGCGCGGCGGCCGGCTTTGCACACGAAGGCGCGCAACCGTTCGTGACCACCTATGCGGTGTTTGCGACGCGGCGCGCGTACGACTTCATCCACCAGACGATCGCGGAAGACAATCTCGACGTGAAGATCGTCTGCGCGCTGCCGGGGCTGACGACCGGCTACGGCCCGAGCCACCAGGCCGCCGAAGATCTCGCGCTGATGCGCGCGATGCCGAACATGACGGTGATCGATCCGTGCGACGCGCTCGATATCGAGCAGATGGTGCCGGCGATCGCCGCGCATCGCGGCCCGGTGTACGCACGTCTGCTGCGCGGCAACGTGCCGGCGGTGCTGGACGAATACGACTATCGCTTCGAACTCGGCAAGGCGAAGCTGCTGCGCGGCGGCAACGACGTGCTGCTGATCTCGTCCGGCATCATGACGATGCGCTCGCTGGAAGTCGCGAAGGCGCTGGAGGCCGACAAAGTCGATGTGGCGGTGCTGCATGTGCCGACGATCAAACCGCTCGATACGGCAACGATCCTGCGCGAAGCGCAACGAAGCGGCCGCATGGTGATCGTCGCGGAGAATCACACGGTGATCGGCGGGCTCGGCGAAGCGGTCGCGCGGGCGCTGCTGAGCGCGGGCGTGACGCCGCCGTTCCGGCAGATTGCGCTGCCTGACGAATTCCTCGACGCGGGCGCGCTGCCGACCTTGCATGATCGCTATGGGATCTCGACGAATGCGATGGCGACGACGATCAAGACGTGGCTGCGCTGATCGTGTGAGTCGGCGGTAAGAGTGGCTGGGTTCGACGGCCGCGTTCCGAGAGGAGCGCGGCCGTTTCTTTATCGCGGTTTCTTTATGACCGATCGGCTTGCGGTTTGCCGCGAATCACCAGTTCCATAAAACCCGTTTGCGCATCGGGCTCGCGCGCGAACGAATGGTCGGGCAGCGACACCAGCAACAATTCGACCGTCGTGCGCACCGTGCAGCCGCGCGCCACGTGACCGCCGAACACGCGGCCCTGCGCGTCCGAGATCGACATGTGCAAGTGCGCGCCATCGGGCGACACGGAACCGGCGAGACTCAGGATTTCGAGGTCGCCGCAAATCTCGGTCGGGTCGTCTGCACCGGCGAAACGCAATGCCGCGACGCTCAGACTACCGATGCCCTGCACGACGAACGCCGCTTGCAGCCCGCGTTGCCGCAGCGCGTCTTCGATCGCGCTGCGCAGGTCGTCGTCCGGAGACAGGCGCAGAGGATGGGCTTGCATGTCAGTACCCCAGCGCGCAGCCATCCTTACGATGATCGGATGCGCCCATCAGCACGCCCTGCTCCCAGTCGATCCAGATCGCCTGCGATCCGCCGATCGCCGACGACGGCTCCGCCATCCTGAAGCCGCGTTCGGTCAGCGCCGAGCAAACGGACGCCGGCATCGTCGATTCGACCTCGACGCCATCGGTCCCCGGGCGCGGGAAAATCCGCGGCAAGTCCATCGCCGCCTGCATGTCGACGCCGTAATGCAGCACCTTCGACAGGAAATGCGCGTGCCCCATCGCCTGATAGTGGCCGCCCATCACGCCGAAGCTCATGCGCACCCGGCCGCCTTGCGTGACCATGCCCGGGATGATCGTGTGCATCGGACGCTTGCGCGGCCCGATCGCATTCGGATGCCCCGGCTCGACGACGAAGCTCTGTCCGCGGTTATGCAGCAGCACGCCCGAGCCCGGCGCCATCAACCCGCTGCCGAACGGATGGAACAGCGAATTGATGAAGCTCACGCAGTTGCGATCCTTGTCGACCACCGTGATGTACACGGTGTCGCGATGCTCGACCGGCGTCAGCGCCGGCCCCGGCGGCAACGCGCGGGCGAGATCGATGCGGCCGCGCAGTTCGTCGGCGAGCGCATCGGACAGCAGCCAGTCGACATCCACCTTGCCGTGGCGCGGATCGCCGAGCACCGCGTCGCGCACCGAGTACGCGAGCTTCGCGGCCTCGACCTCGCGATGGATGCGGTCGGCGTCGAGCGGATCGCCGTCGGCCGCGCACTTCTCGAGAATCTTCAGGATCATCAGCGCGATCACGCCCTGCCCGGCCGGCGGGCACTCGACCACCTCGTAGCCGCGAAAGCTCGCGCGGATCGGCGTCACGTAGTCGCCGTGGTAGTCGGCGAAATCGTCGAGCGAATGCAGGCCGCCGTGCGCGCGCAGATGCGCGACCATCTTTTCGGCGAGCGGCCCGCGGTAGAAACCGTCGCGCCCTTCCTCGGCGATCAGCCGCAGTGTATTCGCCAGTTGCGGCTGACGATGCACGCTGCCCTGTACGGGCGCCGCGCCGTCGACCAGCATCGTCGCGCTCGCCTCGGCGTCGCGCGCGAGCGTATCGACTTCGTGCGCCCAGTCCGACGCGCTGCGCGGCGTGACCGCATAGCCTTCCTCCGCGTAGCGGATCGCCGGCGCGAAAATCTCGCGCAGCGGCAGGCGGCCGTGATCGCGATGCAGCGTGGTCCATGCATGCACCGCGCCGGGCACCGTCACCGCATGCGGCGAATGACGCTCGATCGCATTCACGCCCAGTTGCTGCAAGCGCTCGACGCTCGCGTCCGCCGGGGCCCAGCCGGAACCGTCGTACGCGACGATGTCGTCGCTGCCGCCGCGCGAGTACAGCGCGAAGCAGTCGCCGCCGACGCCGGTCGAGCCCGGCTCGACCACGCATTGCACCGCGCACGCGGCGATCGCCGCATCGATCGCGTTGCCGCCGGCCGCGAGCACGTTGACCGCCGCGAGCGTCGCCGCTGCGTGCGAGGTGGCCGCCATGCCGTTGCGGGCGAAGGCCAGTGAACGGCCGGGCTTCTCGAAGTTACGCATAAAAACGTTCTCCAATCCGTTGAAGAAGCGCGCGCGGGATGCGCCGGCGTATTGGCCTGAGCGAACGCGCGCGCTTTGGAAAATTTTCACGCCGCCGCGGGCTGCACGAACAGCGGCGACGGCGCTGAGATGAGCAATGCGCGTGACGACGATGCGTGCTTAAGTACCACACGCCGTCATGCACGTTATCAGCCGCCGCTCACACCGACGACTCCGGCGCAAGCACCGGCGCGGACTTCAGCGTGCGGCGCAGAAACGCGCGGGTACGGGCATGAGTCGGCGCGGTGAAGATCTGTTCGGGCGGCCCCTGTTCGATCAGTTCGCCCTGATCGAGCACGACGACCCGATGCGCGACCTCGCGCGCGAATTCCATCTCGTGCGTGACGACGACCATCGTCATCCCGTCGCGGGCCAGCTCCTTCATCACCTGCAGCACTTCGCCGACCGTCTCCGGATCGAGCGCGCTGGTAGGCTCGTCGAATAGCAGCACTTTCGGCTGCATCGCCAAGGCGCGCGCGATCGCGACGCGCTGCTGCTGTCCGCCCGACAACTGCGACGGATAGTGATCCGCACGATCGGCGAGGCCAACGCGTGCGAGCAGACGCTTCGCCTGCTGCAACGCTTCGTCGCGCGGCACCTTCAGCACGTGGATCGGCGCTTCGATCACGTTTTCGAGCGCGGTCATGTGCGGGAACAGATTGAAGCGCTGGAACACCATGCCGATGTCGCGTCGCTGGCGCGCGAGCTCGCGCGCCGAATCGCGCACGACCTTGCCGTCCGCGCGTTCGACGAAGCCGAGCAGGCGACCGTTCACGCGCACGCGGCCGGCGTCGAAGGTTTCGAGCAGATTCAGGCAGCGAATGAAGGTGGTCTTGCCCGACCCCGACGAGCCGATCAGCACCACCACTTCGCCTTTGCTGACGCTCAACGAAATGCCGTTGAGCACTTTGGTCGGGCCGAACGATTTGTGAATGTCCGACGCCTCGATGATGATTTCGTCTGTCTGACTCACTTCAACGCCCTCGCAGAAGCTTCATGGTTTGGCCGCCGAACAGACGCTTACCCGGCGACGCGTGCGCTTCGCCGCGGCCGAAGTGCGCCTCGAGGCGGCGCTGGACGAAACCCCACAGCGTGGTGAGCAGCAGGAAGTAGATCGCGAGCACGAGATACAGCTCGAACACCCGGAAGTTGACCGAGGTGACCATCTGCGTGCTGAGCATCAGCTCCGGCACACCGATCACGCTGACCAGCGTGGTGTTCTTCAGCATCACGTTGAACTCGTTGCCCATCGGCGGCACGATCACCCGCAGCGCCTGCGGCAGCACCACGCGCCGCATCAGCAGCACCGAGGTCATGCCGAGCGAGCGCGATGCTTCGTACTGCCCACGGTCGACCGCGCTCAAGCCGGCTCGGATGATCTCGGCCATATACGCGGCCGAGTTCATGCCGAGCGCGAGCACCGCTGCCTGGATGTTGCCCGGCAGCGTGAACACGCCGAAGTCGAGATCGTGGAAGCGGAAGATGTCGGCGGCCGCGAACGCGGTGTACAGGAACACGATCTGCACCAGCAGCGGCGTGCCGCGCATCACCCAGATATAGCAGCGCGCAAAGTACTGCAGCGGCCGGCTCGGCGACAGCCGCAACAGCGCGATAACCAGCCCGAGCACCATGCCGAGCACGATCGCGCTGGCGCTGATTCCGCAGGTCAGCCAGAGTCCGTGCAGATACGTGGAACTCGGCATCATCAGAAACTTGCGGAAAATCTCCCAGCTGAAGTTCATGGCGTCGTCCCGCTCAGAAGCGTTCGTTCTGCAACTGCCACTTGGCGAGCATCTGCGTGTAGCGGTCGCTCTTCGTCAGATCGGCGGCGGCCTTCGCGACCGCGCCCGACAGCGGCTCGCCCTTGCGCGCGCCGATGCCGGTCGGCATCCGCGCGAAACCGGTGACCGCCTGCTCGAAGCTGTTGCCCGACACGCGCTGGAACTGCGCGGCGCTTTCGGCGGTCGTGCCGTACGCGTCGACCTGCTGCAGACGGAATGCCTGGAATGCGTCGGCGTCGGTGTTGTAGACGACGATGTTCATCGGCGGCTTGTGCGCGGCCGCAAACTTTTCGTTTTCCTTTTCAAGCAGCGAGCGCATCGTCGAGCCGTTGATCACCGCGACCTTCTGGCCCGACAGATCGTCGAGCGAATGCACTTTGCGCGGGTTGCCGCGCGGCACCATGATCGACTGGCTCGAGTACATGTAGTCGTGAATGTCGATGATCTCGCGCCGCTCCGGCTTGTCGAACAGCTGGCCGATGATCAGATCGCACTGATGCGCCTTCAACGCGGGGATCAGGCCGCTGAACGGCACCACGTGCCATGCGACCTTCAGATTGCCCATCGACTTCGCGACGTCGCGCGCGACGTCGATCGAGAAGCCCTGCGGTTGCTGCTGCTCGTCGTAGAACGCGAGTGGGGGCGCGTCCATCGTCGCGCAGTAGGTGAGCGTGCCGCTTTTGAGCAGGCCCGCCGGCTGCGCGTCGTCCGCGAGCGTCACGCCGGCGTGCAACAGCATGGATGCGCCTGCGCAGAGGGCGGCGAGACGAACGCGCGAGATCTTGTTTGCTGACATGGGCTTGCTCCTGTGGTGTTCTGTTGTGGTTCTGCCGTAGTGCTGTGGTTCTGCCGTTGTTCTGCGGTAGTTCAGCGGTAGTGCTGTCTTTTCGTGCGGTGATCGGCGAACGCCGGCCGCGCGCAGCGGGTACGGGCGCGGACGCGGGTTGGCGGCCGCTCCGGCTGCGCGCGACCCGCGCGTTAATCAGTCGGTTTCGGCGTGCCGAGCAGCGTCAGCACGCGCGGCACCGTCGTTTCGATGTGTTCGCGCATCGCCTGCTCCGCGAGGTCCGGGTCGCGGCTGCGCAAGGCGTCGATCAGCAGCTGGTGATAGTCGCGCGCGCTTTTGCGCCGGAACGTGGCCTGCTCGATCCACAACCGCATCGGTCCTTCGATCAACGCATAGAGCGAGCAGATCTGCTCGTACAGACGCGTGCGGCCGCTGATCTTGCACAGGTACTCGTGAAACGCGCAGTGACGCTGGACCCACAGGTCGGTATCGCCGACCGACGTGTCCATATCGTCGAGCAGGCGTTCGAGGGTGCGCAGATGCTCGTCGGTGCAGCGCGGCGCGGCGACGCGCGCGGCGAGACCTTCGAGCGCGACGCGCATGTCGAAAATGTCTTCCAGCTCCTCGGCGCTCAGGCCGCGCACGATCGCGCCGCGATTCGGGCGCAACACGACCAGCCCTTCGGTGTGCAAGCGGCGCAGCGCTTCGCGGACCGGCATGCGGCTCATCGACAGTTCCGCCGCAATGGTTTCGGCGACGATCCGCTGCCCGGTCGCGAAGCGGCCCTGCGAAATCGCATCGAACAGGTAGCGGTAGGCGGTCTGCTCGGCGGTCGTGCCGGGTTCGTGGCTGCGGGCGGCGGATGATCTCTGCATGATTCGGTTGGGAAGGCGCAAGAACACGGAAGGAGGATACTGAAAGTGGATTTTTGTATCCAGTTTTTCAAAAACAAATCAGGGAATGTCCGGAGCGGACTGATGGGATGCGGGGGATTTTGAGGGGTGCCGGGGGTGCCGGGGCGGACGCAAGTACATGTCCGCCCCCAAAAGCGTGCGCTACGGACGCGCGTGCAGCGTACGATCCGGATTCGGCGTCGCGCCGACTTTCTCCAGCGCGGCCACCGCCGACTCGTTGCCTTGCAACAACGCATTCTGCAACGGAGTCCGGCCGAGCCGGTCAATGTGGTCCGGATTGGCGCCGTGCGCCACCAGCACCGGCAGCATGCCGAGCCGCCCGAACATCGCCGCGAACGACAATGCTGTCTGCCCCGCGTTGTTGGTCTGATCGATCGGGCAGCGGGTCTCGACCAGACGTTTGGCGATCGCCGTCTCGCCTTTGAACAGCGCGCCCATCAGCGCGGTATTGCCATGCCGGTCGCCGATGCAGGGATCGGCGCCAGCGCGCAACAGATAGTCGAGCGCGGTGGGCTGGTTGCGATACGCGGTCAGGGTCAAAGCCGTATAGCCTTCGGACGTGGTGGTATCGAGCGGATAGCGCGCATCGACGAGCGCCTGCAGGATATCGATCCGGCCAAGGCGCGCGGCCGCGAACCACGTGTCGTCATAGCGATGCGCATCCGCCTGTTGGGCGCCCTGCTGGCCACCCGGTTGCGCGCTCAGTTGATCGGGCTGCGGCAATGCGGCGGGAAGCCTGGGCTGCGCACAGCCAGCGATCGCGGCGGCGCACGCCGCGATCGCCAGCATCCGGGGAATGGCGGTCTGGAATCGTTTCATCGGGGAGGTGCGCCACGCGGCGCGAGCGGTCGGGAGAAAACGCGAAGGCCGCGTACGGCCTTCGCGACGCACGTCGATCAGTTCTCGACGAGCTGGTCGGCGAGCGACTTCACGCGGTTCGTGTCCGCATTGGTCGCCTTGGCAAGGCGCGAGCCGTAATCGGCATCGGCTTTATAGAAGTACGACAGCATCGTGTACTTGTTCTTCTCGTTGGTGACGTGATTCAGGTCCGCGGACAGCGCGGTCACGAGGTCCTGCTTGTCCTGCTCGGACAGGGTCCGATAGAACTCGCCAGCCTGACGGAAGTTCAGCGTCTTGTGGATCGCCTTCTGCTGGGTCGTGCCGGCAAGCGGCGTCTGCATGTACATATAGCGCGGGTCTTGCGACAGCTCGTTCAGCGCCGACGGCTCGTAGTTCACTTCGCCCTTGCGCTCACCGATGTTCATCGCGCCATCCTGGTTGTTGCTCACGACAGGAATGTGCGGACGATTGACCGGCAACTGGTTGAAGTTCGCACCCAGCCGGTACATCTGCGTATCCGCATACGAGAACACGCGGCCTTGCAGCATCCGGTCTTCCGACGGCTCGATGCCCGGCACCAGACGCGACGGCGCGAACGCGGACTGCTCGGTCGCATCGAAATAGTTGTCCGGAATGCGGTTCAGCGTCATCGTGCCGATCTTGCGCTCGGGAATGTCGGACCAGATCTTGGTGTCGTCGAGCGGGTTGTAGTCGAACTTGTCGAGATCCGCCGGGTTCAGCACCTGAATGTACAGATCCCACTTCGGATAATTGCCGGCCTTCAGCGCGCCGTACAGGTCGTTGGTCATCAGATTCCAGTCGGAACCGATCGAACCCGCGATCTCCTGCGGACGCATACCGTGCACGCCCTGCTGGCTCTTCCAGTGGAACTTCACATAGACCACCTTGCCCTGCGTATTGACGAACTTGAACGCATGCACCGCATGGCCGTCCATGTTCCGATACGAATTGGGCATGCCCTCGGGGGTATACAGGCGGGTCAGCATGTGGGTCGCTTCGGGCGTGTGCGCGAAGAAGTCGAACGCCAGGTTCGCATCCTGCACGCCGGTCACCGCGCTCGGCTTGTTCGCGTGGACGAAGTCCGGGAACTTGATCGCGTCGCGAATGAAGAAGATCGGCCAGTTGATACCGACGAAGTCCCAGTTGCCCTGGCTTGTATAGAACTTGACCGCGAAGCCACGCGGATCACGCGCCTGTTCGGGCGAGCCGCGATAGCCCATCACCGTCGAGAAGCGCACGAACACCGGCGTCTTCACGCCGGGTGCGAACAGCGCGGCCGAGGTCAGATCGCTGATGTCGGCGCTGGAGACGAACTCGCCGAATGCGCCAGTGCCGCGCGCATGCACGACGCGCTCCGGAATGCGCTCGCGATCGAAGCGCTGCAGCTTCTCGATCAGATGCGAATCCTGCAACAGCACCGGGCCGTTGGGACCGGCGGTTTGCGAATTCTGATTATCGCCGACGGGCGAGCCGTTGTCGCGCGTCAATTGCGCAGCATAGGGCGACGCGCAAAGCACGACACAGGTTGCGGCAACCATCCCCCGCAATAACCGGATTTTCGATTTAGGCATGTTTGTGGAGCTCCTTGATTACAGTCGACTACGAATAAGCCGACCAAATTACAAAAGATCATCCAGCAATTGGCCAATTGAAAATTAATATAGAGATGATAGTAATTCGGAAAATTCCCATTCAGGCTAAAAACCGGAAAAGAAAATAAATTTTTTTGACCCTTTTATCTTAAAAATATTTTTCATCTCTAAATTTTATTTAACATTTACGGACGCAAAATAATCAGGCAATTGCAAATCTCACCGACATTTACGATTTAGTACTTTTACGAATTTCGCTTTCGATGTTCCAGTTATTCAATGCTAAAGCGCGCCGTGAGCACGTTCAGCCAACCGGGCGCGGGCTGCGGAGTGCCCCGTACGTCGTATCAATGCCCCATGCATCATCCACGACCGGTGCGACCCAACGCGTTGTCCGAATGCTTTGATCAGAGACTCGCAAATTCGAACTGGCACCCGTTAAAACCCGGACGTATCCGATCCTGGCCGTATTGCTCAGACTCCGAACGGTCACCCCTAAATCATTGATTTTCTTGACGTCTTTCTGACACTCCAGGAAAACCGTCACCGCACATCACCGAAAATCGGACACGTCTAATATCATCCAGATGGCCATCCCGATATTTTTCATCCTAATGTTTCCCGCAAAAGGTGGAAAATCGTGACAAATTACCGCGACGTCAATGACGAAGAATGGCAGCGTGTTGCAGAGCTGCTCCCCGAATTGCGGCCGCGTCGAGAAATGCGCGGCCGGCCTCTCGCCAATACCCGTGAAGTGCTGAACGGCGTGCTATGGGTCATCCGCAGCGGCGGCGTGTGGTCTGCCATGCCGCGTAAATATCCGTCCTATCAGACCTGCCATCGGCGGTTTCTCGCGTGGAGCGAATCGGGCGTGCTGAAGCGCCTTCTGCATGAGCTATATGGCATGGACGCCGAGGAATTGTGCAAGACCATGCAGGTTCGCATGCGCAAGCACACCATGTCCGCGCGTAAATCCCGCCACGTCGTATCCAGTCTGCGAATGCTGGATTCGCAATCCGCAATGTCGTCCGGTCCGGGTTATCCGTCGTCGCTCAAGCACGCGGCCTGATCGAATCAATACGTATTTAGGGCTTTAGAACACCAGCCGAATGATCCGTCATTCGGCTGGTGTTTTTATTTGACCATGCCGTCGCATCGGATCCATAAGCCGCTTTCGCAAGTCAAGGTCGCGGTGGTCATCCGGCACGTGCAACCGGCAATGGTCTACTACAGCAATACTGTGTCGAAACCCGGTTATGTGAAAGACGCGCGCGGCGACAGATAACGTTGCGGCGCACGCTGCTCCAGCGCTGCCAGTGCCGGCGAAGCGGTATTGCCGTAGGCCTGCGACGGCGCGTGGCCGTCTCCGGATACCGCATTGCGCGGCACATTCGCGGCGCCGTCAGTCGGTGTGCCGGCCCGACCTTGCGCCGCCTCGCCAGAGCCGGACGCCGTTTGCTCCGCAGCCAGCGACACACCGCTGAGCGCGATGCCCAGACACGCCGCCGCAACCCATGTGGCGCGTATTCGCGCGCTTCCGATTTGACTAGCAGACCCACATTGACACCCGTGTTCGCTCGCAAGATTGACCGGATTCCACCCGTCTTCAGGTATTGAGCGGATTGACGGAATATCTGACAGGCAGCGCCTTTTTAAAGACGCGCGATGTCAAAAACAATGCCCTCGATTAATTTTTTGAATCGCTCATACTGCGGACCACAAGACCGCTCGCAGCATCGTTTCAAATAAGCAACAAGCAGATAAGACCGACACCAATTCGATTTCACGGTCGAATAAAGCAGATTGTGTTTTGATATTTATCCAACTTCAAACGCGTACTGATTCCCGATGCGCGGTTGCGCCCAGACAAGACACGGCGCTCACGCCGCAATCAACAACGCGAATGTCCGAGGTCTGCAGGAAGGTTTTAGCGTGGCAAAGTCCACTCTACGGCTAATTGACGAACCGAATAGATCCAATCTAGATTTAAATTTATTCAACTTTTATAATGACAATTCATCTTAATTTTCCAGCCGAAACCCCATATTATTAATATTGCCATTCTCAATAAAAATCCTTCAGATCACGCCCCCTTTAATACAACGCTGCAGTCCCAATTATTCAAATTAATATTGATTGAATTAACAGACTATCGAGCGTGGTCGCGGTCGATAGTCTGTTAATCCTCGACTTGCCCCACATCTTCGATGAGGTTACGCAACGCGTGCTCGAGCGCATCGAGTTGGTCCGACGCCGGTGCCTTCCTGTCGTGCTTGATCGCCTCTTCGAGCTGCCCGCACGCCTGCGCCAGCCCGGCGTGCCCGAACACCGCCAGCGCGCCGCGCAGCGAGTGAACCTGCGCGAGCAGCGCGTCCACGTCGTGCGCCGCGCGCGCCGCCTCGATCGCCGTCAACGCGTCGCCGGTCGATTGCACGAACATGTCCCGCAGCGGCTTCGGCATCGCATTGCCGCTTAGCTTGCGCTCGTCGGCGCTGGAAAAACCGCTGAGCTTCACGCCCTTGCCGACCGCGATCGTGCCGAGCGCCTCGTTCAGGTGTTGGAGCGACAGCGGCTTCGTCATCACCCGGTCCATGCCGGCCGCTTCGCAGCGCAACCGTTCCTCGCGGGTCGCATGCGCGGTGATCGCCATGATCGGCAGCGTGGGATGACGTTCGCGCACCGCCTCGGCCAGTTGGTAGCCGCTCATGCCCGGCATGTTCAGGTCGGTGAGCAGCACGTCCCACTGCGCGTCGTCGAGCAGTTCCAGCGCCTGCTTGCCGCTCGCGGCCGCCTTGACCGCGCAGCCGAGCGTTTCCAGCTGTTCGCACAACAGCAGCCGGTTCGCGGCGTTATCCTCGGCCACCAGCACGTGCAGACGGCGCGCCAGCGGCAGCGCGCCGGCTCGTGTCTGCATGCCGGCGGCGCCCACAGTGCGCGGCAAGGGCTCGCCGCGCAAGGTCGCGCGGACGCTCGCCTCGAGCCCGCTCAGACTCAGGCACGACACGCTTACGATCTTGCCCGTGCGCATCGCGTGCGCGGGCCCCTCGGGGTAGCCGTCGATCACCCACAGCGCTTCCTCGATCACGCGGTTCTCGTCTTCGGGACGCCATTGCTCGCGGTCGCCCCAGATCACCAGCAGCGCATCGTCCTGGAGTTCCTCGTCCGGGACCGCGGCCGGATGCCGGAACACCTGCACGTCGGCGCCCCAGCGCTCCAGATGCGGCACCGCGAACTCGCACCACGCCGGAGCGGAACTGACGAACAGCAGGCGTTCCCCGTCCAGGAAACGCGTATCGGGCTGCACCGCAATGGTGTCGCCGAGCGGCAGATAAACGGTGAAGCAGCTGCCGACGTGCAGCGTGCTCGACACCTCGATCCGGCCATCCATCGCTTGCACGAGCCGTTGGCACAGCGTGAGGCCGAGGCCGGTGCCGCCGAAGCGCCGGTTGATCGACAGATCCAGCTGCGAGAAAGCCTTGAACAGCTGCTGCCGATGTTCGTCGGCGATGCCGATGCCGGTATCGGCGACCGCGAATTTGATCCACGGCCGGCCTTCGTTGTCCTGATCGATTGCGACCGTCAGCGTGACCGTGCCCTGCTCGGTGAACTTCAGCGCATTGCTGAGCAGGTTGTTGAGAATCTGGCGCACTCGCGTCGGATCGCCCCACATCGGTTGCGAGAGCGCGATATCGAGGCGCGCGTACAAACCGATGCCGCGCATCCGCGCGATTGGCTCGAAGATGCCGAGCACCAGCTCGACCACCTCCGCGACGTTGAACTCGAGATACTCGAGCGTCATCTCGCCCGCCTCGATCTTCGAAAAGTCGAGGATGTCGCTGATCACCGCGAGCAGTCCGTGCGAGGCCCCGCGCACGGTCGCGAGGCGATCCTGCTGCGAACCGCTCAGCGGCGAATTCGCGAGCAGTTCGAGGTTGCCGAGAATCGCGTTCAGCGGCGTGCGGATTTCGTGGCTCATCGCCGCGAGGAACGCGGATTTCGCCTGGTTCGCCGAGTCGGCGACACGCATCGCCTCCGCGAGTTCGCGCTGCATCCGGCGGCGCTGCGTGACGTCGATGAAGGCGGCCACCAGCACGTCGATGCCGAGGAAGCGGGCCGGCGACGCGCTGCTCGCGAACTCGAGCTGGCCGCCGTCGACGGCCGGAAACAGCAGGTCGCGGCGCAGCACGCCCACGGTCGCGTCGACGGCATCCTCGCGCTCGAAGTTCGCGTAGTGCGCGACCAGCCGGTCCGCGACCGCCTTCTCGCCGCCGACGATCTCCTTCGCCATTTCGTGCATCAGCGGATTGCCGAGCAGCCACTCGCCGCTCTCGCGCGACACCAGCATCAGCCCGACCGGCGCCGTGTGAATCACCGTGCGGCTCAGGTGCTCGCTTTCGAACACGCGCGCCGAGTCGGCGAGAATCGGCGCGAACACGCGACGCCGAAACATCAGCAGCAGCGTCCACACGACGCCCAGAATGACCAACACCGCGACGGTCGCCGTGATCACCTGATCGGCGATGCCGAGCGCGACGTCGCGCCACGAAAACGTGTAGAGCAGCGTCCAGCCGGTGTCGCCGATCGGCTCCTCCATCACGAAGAAACCGTCGCCATACGCGACGTCGCCGCCGAAAAACATCGGCCGCCGCAACTGCCGCCGCGCGCCCTTCTGCGCCGCGCGATCCTTGTCGACGTCGTCACCGAGACTCGTGATCAGCGTGCCGTCGGGGCCGGCAATTTCATACGCGTTGTCGCTCGCGCGATCGTCGAGCGCTTTGAGCAGCATGCGCGGATCGTATTCGATCGCGACCACCGCGAACGGCTCACCCTGATTGAACGCCTGGGCGACGAGCCGCAGACGCCGGTTGCCGGTAATCGGATCGATAAACGGCGGCAGCCAGTACACCGGCAGATGAAAGCGCCCGGGCCGCTCGGCCTCGCGTCGCGGCAGCGCTTCGAAGTCGATCCTGAAGCGCTCGATCAGCGCGGCGACGTCGAGCGCTTGATGCGGGGGTACCACCGAGTCGGGCACCACGATCAATTCGTGATGCATGCTGTAGATGTAGCCCTCGACGTCGACGTTATTGCTCGCCGTCGCCGACGCGTTGCTGATCGCGAACTGCTGCGCGAGCGCGAGGTAGCGGCGCAGCAGCAACGGATCGTCGAGTGCGAGCGGCGCGGCGGCGAACAACACGCCGTTCGATGCGACCGCCGCGGCCGGCGAAGGCGTGATCACGAGCCGGTTGCCGTTGCGGCGAAACTCGTCGTAGTAGCGCAGATCGGCCGCGGGCAGCGTCGGCCACGACAGTTCGATAAACGCCACCGTGCGGCGCAGCGACGTTTCTGCTTCGCGCACCGCGGCGGCGACGCGGCCGCGATCATCGACGAACTGCTCGCGCTCGACGGCCACGAACTGCCGCATCGCATACAGGCACGCCGCGGGAATCGTCAGCAACGCCACTAGCGAGATGGCAACGCCGCCCCCCAGCAACAGCAGATCCTGGTAACGGCGCAGGCGGCGCAACGACGTGGTCGGCATGTACGATAGTTCCCCAATTTGTGCTCGCCAGCGGAGCCAGAATAAGACTTGTCAAACTCGAAAAATAGGACAAATATCGTTCGATTGCCTTAGCAATACAGACATGTCCGATTCCCATATCTTAGTTTTTCTAAAACTTCAATCTGACAAACGTTAACGAAAGTCAAATTAACTCGCCACTACGCAAATGCGAGATTCCCACGGTCTATACTTTGTCTCAAAATTGCTCAAACGAGCTAGCCATAAGGGTCTCCCATGCAAATTAACGTCGTACTTGCCGACGATCACCCAGCCCTGGTCGCCGGCGTGAAATATGCGCTCGAGCCGGTAAGGACGATCAAGGTCACCGGCACTGCGCAAAATTCCAGCGAGATCATCCAGCTACTCGAAACGGTTGCCTGCGACGTACTGGTAGCCGATTACGCGATGCCCAACGGCGCCTATGGCGACGGCATCACGCTGCTGTCCTATCTGCGGCGCCGCTATCCGGATCTGAAGATCATCGTCTTCACGATGGTCGACAATCCGGCCATCATGCGCGAGGTCGCGCGTCTGGGCGTCCATTCGTACCTGAACAAGACCGACGACCTCGACCGTCTGGTGTCGGCGATTCACGCGGTCTATGCGAATGCGATCTACTTCCCGAGCGAGAGCGCGCGCCAGGAAACCAACACGCGCGCATCGGCGAGCAAACCGACCGAACGCGTCGCGTTGTCCAAGCGTGAAATCGAGGTGATCCGTTTGTATGTATCGGGCATGGCGATCGGCGAAATCGCGAAGAAGCTGAACCGCAGCAAACAGACCATCAGTTCGCAGAAAACTACGGCGATGAAAAAGCTCGGCATCGTACGCGATGCAGAACTGTTCCGCTACGCATGGGAAATGGGTATCGACGGCACGCCGCCGTCGACCTCGGACGACGAGGCAGCCGCTGCCCACCTCGCGGGCGGGGACGATCCGGACCACGCCGGCAGCCCCGACAATCCCGCCGGCGCCGGCGATACCAGCACCCCCGGCAACACCGGTAGCCCGCACAAATCGGGCAGCGGGCTGTAATAGCGAGCCGCCTGTCCCCCGCACGCGAGACGGTTCGCTTCGCTACATCACTCTCATACCGCAGCGGCGGCCGCGTCTTCATAGCACGCGTACCGCCACCGTCCGGCTCTCCCCAATCCACTCGCCGCACGCTCAGAAGCGCATCTTGAGCGAGCCCTGCACGTACTGACTCGTCGTGCCGCTGCCGAACTGCCCGCGATAGGTCAGCCCTAGCGACGCATTGCGCGTCACGTGGAAATCCAGCCCCGCTTCCACCAGCGCCGCATTGCGCGCGATCGGCACGCCCGCGATATCGAACGCACTGCCGCCCGCGAACGCCAGCGCCGATACCGGCACCACGTCGCCGAACGCATGCTGCCAGCCGAGCGTCGCGCTCGCGGTCATCAGCGTGCCGTTGCGCAACGCCACATCGATCGACTGGCGGATGCCCAAGGTCGAGAACGTCGCATCGGTGTTGCTGCTGCTGGCGTGCAACGCCGCGAGGCCGCCCTGCTCGTTGATCGCGTCGGTGTGCAGATTTACGTAGGCCAGGCTCGCGAACGGTTCGAGCGACATCTGCCGCAGCGGGATCCGGTAGCCGACGTCGCCGAATACCTGCACGGTCTGCGCGTTGTAGCCCGCGGTGAGGCGGTCAGAATAGCCGGTGAGGACTGGCGAGCGGGTCGTGTCGATCGAATGCCACGTATAGGCCGCGCCTGCGCGTACGCCAAGCGCGCCCCACTGCGAGCCGCCATACACGCCGACGTGATAGTTGTTGCTGCTCGCCGACGAGCTGCGGTCGTCCACGTTCATGTTGGTGCCGCTGTAGCCGGCCAGTGCGCCGACCCGCCAGCGCTGTGCGACCAGCGCATCCGCCCCCATCAGGAAACCGCCGGTGTTCTGCCGCAGTGTCGCCGCATTGCCGTCGCCATTCATATGGCCCCAGCCGCCGAACACGTGGGTCCAGACGACCGGCTCGCCTTCGCGCAGCGCACATTCACCGCCAGCAGTTGAAGGCGCAGCGCTCAACTGCGCCGTCGCGATCGGGTTCGCGCTGCTGCCGCTGCCGCCCGGCAGACAGAAGCTTTGCCGCACGCGATCGATCGCGACCTCGCGGACATAGCGGCTGTCGTCGAGCAGTGCCGACTTCACCGACGCGTGAATCTCTCCGGACAACTGATCGAATGCGGCGCGCGCTTCGGCATCGTTTGTCAGCGCCGCGACCGCCACCTTCAGCGCATTCGAGTCGTCCAGGCGATCCAGTCCACCCGCGGTGGCGCGCTGGTTCGGCGTGCCCGCTGCATCGACGAAATAGCGCGTGCGATACGCCTTTAGATACACGTTGTTCGCATCGTAGCTGGCCACCAGATCGTAGAACGCGCCGCTCGTCGCGCCCGTCAGCGTATAGGCTCCGCTCACACCGCCGGTCGCGGTCAGCACCGTGTAGGTCGACGCCGCCGAATACTCGCCCGGGTTGTACTTGACCACGTCGAGCACCGCGCCCTGGCCGATCGCCGCGGAGCCGTTCACGTGAATGCGGTCCGACGACGTGCTGGTCGGGTCCAGTTCGACCTGGTAAATCGAGCCAGCCGCCTGGACGAAGCCTGCATTGACGGTCAACGTGCCGATCGAGTTGCCCGGGGCGATGGTGCCGCCGCTCTGGATCGTGGTCGGGCCGACCGTGCCGTTGCCGCCGAGCGTCGCGCCGTTCTGCACGGTCACGTTCGAGCGCACCATCGAGCCGTTCACCGCAAGCCGGCCGGCCGCGACCGTGGTCGCGCCGGTCAGCATGTTCTCGCCGGTCAGATTCAATGAGCCCGCGCCGGTCTTCGTGAAGGTGCCCGTGCCGTTGAGCACGTTCGCAAGCGCGACGTTGGCCGGCTGATCGATCACGAGCGCGCCGTAGTTCATGATCGAGCCGCTGCCGAAGCTCGCCGCCGAGCCGATCAGCGTGCCCTCGGAGATCAACGTGCCGCCGCTGTAGGTGTTGGCGCCCGCCAGCGTCAATGCGCCCGCGCCGGTCTTGCTCAGACTGCCGGCGCCGCTCATGGTGCCGGAGAAGGTCGTATCGGCGCTGTTGCTGGCAGTGAGTACGGTGGCGCTCGAAGACCCAAGCGCCACCGCCCCCGCACCCGACAGGTTGTTCACGGTCTGCGAGAAATCGTTCAACGCGAGGGTCGCGCCGCTGTTCACGGTCACCGCCGAACTCGTTGCGATTGCGTTGGCGATGCCCATCGCGAGCGTGCCGCCGTTGACCGTGGTCGTGCCGGTGTAGCGGTTCAACGCCGACAGCGTCAGCGTGCCCGCGCCGGCCTTGGTCAGATCGATACCGTTCCAGCCGGTTGCCGAAGCAGCCTGGTCGGCCAGCGCGACATCGACGTTGAATGCGTCGGACGCATGGGCCAGCGTGAACGTGCCATTGCCCTGCGCCGAGCCCGCCTGCCATGCAAGGCCGAAGCCGACCGTGTAATTCAGATTGTCCAGCGTGCGGCCGGTCACCCCGGTGGCCAGCACCAGATAGTCGACCGGGCTCGCCGCGCTGCCGAGCGTGATCCCGCTGAAGTCGCCAGTGATCCCGTTAGTCGTGTTGACGATCGTGAAGCGTGTCGACGTCAACGCGCTCGCCGAGGACGGCGCATCCGCCGCGAAGCCCGCGATGTTCAGCACTCCTGCCAGCGTGGCCGAGTTCGCGGTGATGACCGGATTGTTCGAACCGAGCGTGACGTTCAGCGTCGATCCGGCCGCTTCGGTGAACGCACCGCTCACGGCCAGTTGCGAATCGCCGGCGAAACTGGTCGTTGCGCCGCTTTGCGTCGTGTAGTCGGATGCATTGAACACGCCGTCCTGCGCGAACTCGAGCGTGCCGCCAGCGGCCGATACCGAACCCTGCGTCGAACCGGCCGCGCTCAGCGTCGCCACACCTGCGCCGGTCTTGGTCAGGCTGCCAGTGCCGGACAGCGTGTTGGCCAGGGTGCTGTCGGTGGCGAAGTCGAGTTGCAGCGCGGCGTTGTTGGTGACAGTGCCAGTGCCCACCGCGTTGCCGTTCGTTGCCAGGAGGGTGCCGGCGGTGACCGTCGTGCCGCCGCTATAGGTGTTGGTTCCCGTGAGTATCAACTCGCCCGCGCCCGTTTTGTCGACGCTGCCCGCGCCGCTGATCGAGCCGGAGAAACTGGTAGCGCCGGTGTTGTTGGCGGTCAGTACGGTTGCCGCCGATGAACCCAGCGAGACCACACCCGAACCGGACAGATTATTCAGCGTCTGCGAGAAATCATTCAACGCGAGCGTCGCGCCGCTTTCCACCGTCACTGCCAAACTCGACGCCATTGCGTTCGCGATGCCCATCGCAAGCGTGCCGCCGTTGACCGCCGTACCGCCGGTGTAGGTGTTCTGTGCAGACAATGTCAACGTGCCCGCGCCGGCCTTGATCAGATCGGCGCCGCTCCAGCCGGTCGACGAAGCCGCCTGATCAGCCAACGCCACATCGACATTGAACGCGTCCGTCGCATTCGTCAGCGTGAAGGTGCCGTTGCCGAGCGTCGTCCCTGCCTGCCAGGTCAGGCCGAGGCCGACGTTGTAGTCGAACGAGTCTGCGCTGCGTTGCGCGGCGACTGTCAGGTAGTCGACCGGGCTCGACGCGCCGCCCAGTGTGATCGAAGTAAAGTCGCCGGTGATGCCGCCGGTCGTGTGAAGGATCGTGTACTGCGTATTGGGCAACCCGCTCGCCGAGCCTGGCACGCTGCCGGTGAAGCCCGCGATGTTCAGCGCGCCGTTCAGGGTCGCGGTCGCGGCGCTGATCGCCGGGCTGTTGGTGCCGACGCTCACGCTCAGCGTCGAACCGGCGAGCTCGTTAAGCGCGCCGCTGATCGCCAGTTGCGCGTTCGCGCCGATGCTGGTCGTCGCGCCGCTCTGCGTGCTGTAGCTCGCCGCGTTGAACGCGCCGTTTTGCGCGAACGCCAGCGTGCCGGCGTTGACCACGACGGCGCCTTCAGTCGAACCTGTCGCGGTGATCGTCGCGGTGCCCGCGCCGGTCTTCGTTAGGCTGCCGGTGCCACTCAACGTGTTGGCCAGCGTGCTGTCGCCGGCGAAGTCGAGTTGCAACGCGGCGTTGTTGGTGACCGCGCCGGCGCCGAGCGTGTTGCCGTTAGTGGCGACGAGCGTGCCGGCGGTGACTGTCGTGCCGCCGCTGTACGTGTTGCTGGTTCCGGAAAGCGTTAGCGCGCCGGCGCCGGTCTTGTTCACGCTGCCCGCGCCGCTGATTGCGCCGGAAAAGGTTGTAGCCGCAGTGTTGTTGGCGGTCAGTACGGTGGCGCTTGACGAGCCCAACGTCACCGCCCCCGCGCCCGACAGATCGTTCACCGTCTGCGAGAAGTCATTCAGTGCGAGCGTCGCACCGCTGTTCACGGTCACCGCCGAACTCGATGCGATCGCGTTGGCGATGCCCATCGCGAGCGTGCCGCCATTCACCGTGGTCGTACCGGTGTAGCTGTTCACCGCCGACAACGTCAACGTCCCCGCGCCCGCCTTCGTCAGGTCAGTGCCGTTCCAGCCGCTCGACGACGCGGCCTGGTTCGCCAACGCGACGTCGACGTTGAATGCGTCGGTCGCATTCGTCAGCGTGAACGTGCCGCTGCCCAGCGTTGCACCCGCCTGCCAGGTCAGACCGAAACCGACGTTGTAGTCGAGCGTGTCGGCGCTGCGTTGCGCGGCGAGCGTCAGGTAATCGACCGGGCTCGACGCGCCGCCCAGTGTGATCGAACTGAAGTCGCCCGTGATGCCGCCGGTCGTGTGAAGGATCGTGTACAGCGTGCCGGGCAACGCGCTCGCCGAGCCCGGCGCGCCTGTCGTAAAGCCGGCGATGTTCAGGACACCGTTCAATGTCGCGGTGGCGGCGCTGATCGCCGGGCTGTTCGAACCGACGGTCACACTCAGCGTCGAACCGGCGGCCTGCGTGAACGCGCCGGTAGTGGCGAGTTGCGAGGACGCGCCGACGCTGGTCGTCGCGCCGCTTTGCGTCGTGAAGCTGGCGGCGTTGAACACGCCGCTTTGAGCGAATGCCAGTGTGCCGGCGTTCACCGAGACGGCGCCTTCGGTCGAACCGGCCGCAGTCAATGTGGCAACGCCCGCGCCGGTTTTGGTCAGGCTGCCGGTGCCGCTCAGTGTGTTGGCCAGTGTGCTGTTGCCGGCGAAGTCGAGTTGCAGGGCGGCGTTGTTAATGACCGCGCCGGTGCCGAGTGCGTTGCCGTTCGTGGCGACGAGCGTGCCCGCGGAAACCGTCGTGCCGCCGCTATACGTGTTGCTGGTCCCGGAAAGCGTCAGCGCGCCAGTGCCGGTCTTGTCGACGCTGCCCGCGCCGCTGATCGCGCCGGAGAAGGTTGTCGCGGCAGTGTTATTCGCGGTCAGCACAGTCGACGCGTTTGTGCCCAGCGTCACCGCCCCCGCGCCCGACAGATCATTCAGCGTCTGCGAGAAGTCATTCAACGCCAGCGTCGCACCGCTATTCACGGTCACTGCGGAACTCGTTGCGATTGCATTGGCGATGCCCATCGCAAGTGTGCCGCCATTCACCGTGGTCGTGCCGGTGTACGTGTTCTGTGCGGACAGCGTCAACGTGCCCGCGCCTTCCTTCGTCAAATCAGTCCCATCCCAACCGGTCGACGAGGCCGCCTGATTCGCCAGCGCTACGTCGACATTGAACGCGTCCGCCGCGTTCGTCAGCGTGAAGGTGCCGTTGCTGAGCGTCGTGCCCGCCTGCCAGGTCAGGCCAAAACCGACGTTGTAATCAAGCGCGTCCGCACTCGCGCGTGCGGCCAGCGTCAGATAGTCGACGGTACTGGCTGCACCGCCGAGCGAGATCGAACTGAAATCGCCGGTAATGCCGCCGGTCGTGTGAACGATCGTGTACAGCGTGCCCGGCAATGCACTCGCCGATGTCGGCGCGGTGGCCGTGAAGCCGGTTACGTTCAGCGTGCCGGCGAGGCTCGCCGTCGCCGCACTGATCGCCGGCTGGTTCGAGCCGATGGCGACGTTCAGGGTCGAGCCTGCGGCCTCGGTAAATGCGCCGCTGGTGACGAGTTGCGACGAAGCGCCGATGCCGGTCGTCGCGCCGCTTTGCGTCGTGTAGCTGGCGGCGTTGAACACGCCGCTTTGAGCGAATTGCAGCGTGCCGGCGTCGACTGACACCGCGCCTTCGGTCGAGCCTGCTGCGCTCAACGTCGCAGTGCCCGCGCCGGTCTTGGTCAGGCTGCCGGTGCCGGTCAGCGTGTTGGCCAGCGTGCTGTCGCCGGCGAAGTCCAGTTGCAACGCTGCGTTGTTGGTGACGGTGCCGGTGCCGAGCGCACCGCCATTCGTCGCGACGAGCGTGCCGGCGGAAACCGTCGTGCCACCGCTATACGTGTTGCTCGTTCCGGAAAGCGTCAATGCGCCCGCACCGGTCTTGTCGATACTGCCCGCGCCGCCGATCACGCCGGAGAACGTCGTATCCGCCGCGTCGTTCGCGGTTAATACAGTCGACGCATTCGCGCCCAGCGTCACCGTGCCGGCACCCGACAGGTCGTTGACCGTCTGCGAAAAGTCGTTCAACGCGAGCGTCGCACCGCTGTTCACGGTCACCGCCGAGCTCGACGCGATCGCATCGGCGATGCCCATCGCGAGCGTGCCGCCATTCACCGTG
This sequence comes from Burkholderia sp. SRS-W-2-2016, assembly GCF_001931485.1. Lineage (GTDB taxonomy): Bacteria > Pseudomonadota > Gammaproteobacteria > Burkholderiales > Burkholderiaceae > Paraburkholderia. Next base: position 53,758 of record NZ_MSDV01000075.1, read on the forward strand.
GTCGCGCCGGTGTAGCTGTTCACCGCCGACAGCGTCAACGTCCCCGCGCCTTCCTTTGTCAGATCACGACCGTTCCAGCCGGTCGCCGATGCAGCCGCGTCGGCCAGCTCCACATCGACATCGAATGCATCCGTTGCGTTCGTCAGCGTGAACGTGCCGTTGCCGAGCGTCGCACCCGCAACCCACGTCAGGCCGAAACCGACGTTGTAGTCGAGCGCGTCCGCACTCGCGTGCGCGGCCAGCGTCAGATAGTCGACGGTACTGGTCGCGCCGCCCAGCGAGATCGAACTGAAATCGCCGGTGACGCCGCCGGTCGTGTGGATGATCGTGTACTGCGTGCCCGGCAACGCACTCGCGGACGCCGGCTGGTCCGATACGAAGCCCGCGATGTTCAACACGCCATTCAGCGATGCCGATGCGGCGCTGATGGCCGGTGCATTCGAGCCCAACGTGACGTTGAGCGTCGAACCGGCGGCCTGCGTGAACGCGCCGCTGGCGGTGAGTTGCGAGGAAGCGCCGACGCTGGTGGTCGCGCCGTTTTGCGTCGTGAAGTTGGCCGCGTTGAACACGCCGCTTTGGGCGAATGCCAGTGTGCCGGCGTTGACCGAGACCGCGCCTTCGGTCGACCCTGCCGCAGTCAACGTCGCGGTGCCCGCTCCGGTTTTGATCAGGCTGCCGGTGCCGGATAACGCGTTGGCCAGCGTGCTGTTGCTGGCGAAGTCCAGTTGCAACGCGGCGTCGTTAGTCACCGCGCCGGTGCCGAGCGCGTTGCCGTTCGTTGCTATCAGCGTGCCCGCGGAGACCGTCGTGCCGCCGCTATACGTGTTGCTGGTCCCGGAAAGCGTCAGTGCGCCGGTGCCAGTCTTGTTGACGCTGCCCCCGCCGCTGATCGCGCCGGAGAAGGTTGTCGCGACGGTGTTATTCGCGGTCAGAACGGTGGCGCTTGACGAGCCGAGTGTCACCGCCCCCGCACCCGACAGGTCGTTCAGCGTCTGCGAGAAGTCATTCAACGCGAGCGTCGCGCCGCTGTTCACGGTCACTGCGGAACTCGACGCGATTGCATTGGCGATGCCCATCGCAAGTGTGCCGCCATTCACCGTGGTCGTGCCGGTGTAGGTGTTCTGCGCCGACAGCGTCAGCGTCCCCGCGCCGGCCTTCGTCAGATCGGTCCCATCCCAGCCGGTCGACGAAGCAGCTTCGTTCGCCAAGGCCGCGTCGACATTAAATGCGTCCGCTGCGTTCGTCAGCGTGAACGTGCCGTTGCCGAGCGTTGCACCCGCCTGCCACGTCAGACCAAAACCGACGTTGTAATCGAGGCCACCCGTGCTCGCACGCGCGGCCAGCGTCAGATAATCGACCTGGCTCGATGCGCCGCCCAGCGAGATCGTGCCGAAGTCGCCAGTGATGCCGCCGGTCGTATGCAAGATCGTGTACAGCGTGCCGGGCAATGCACTCGCCGATGTCGGCGCGGTTGCCGTGAAGCCGGTTACGTTCAGCGTGCCGGCAAGGCTCGCCGTCGCGGCGCTGATCGCCGGTTGGTTCGAGCCGATGGCGACGTTGAGCGTCGAACCGGCGGCCTGGGTGAAGGCGCCGGTGGTGGCGAGTTGCGAGGACGCGCCGATGCTGGTCGTCGCAGCGCTTTGGGTCGCGTAGCTGGCGGCGCTGAACACGCCGCTTTGAGCGAATGCGAGGGTTCCGGCGTTGACCGACACCGCACCTTCGGTCGAGCCTGCCGCGCTCAACGTCGCAGTACCCGCGCCGGTCTTGGTCAGGCTGCCGGTTCCTGAAAGCGTGTTGGCCAGCGTGCTGTTGCTGGCGAAGTCCAGTTGCAAGGCTGCGTTGTTGGTGACGGTGCCCGTGCCGAGCGCACCGCCGTTCGTTGCAACGAGCGTGCCTGCGGAGACCGTCGTGCCGCCGCTATAGGTATTGCTGGTCCCGGAAAGCGTCAGCGCACCAGTGCCCGTCTTGTCGACACTGCCCGCGCCGCTGATCGCGCCGGAGAACGTCGTCGCGGCCGCGTTGTTCGCAGTCAGCACGGTTGCGGCCGATGACCCCAACGTCACCGCCCCCGCGCCCGACAGATCGTTCAGCGTCTGCGAGAAGTCATTCAATGCGAGCGTCGCGCCGCTGTTCACGGTCACTGCCGAACTCGCTGCAATCGCATTGGCGATGCCCATCGCGAGCGTGCCGCCATCAACCGTCGTGGTGCCCGTGTACGTGTTCACCGCCGACAGCGTCAATGTCCCCGCGCCGTCCTTCGTCAGATCCGTTCCATCCCAGCCTGTCGACGAGGCCGCTTCGTTCGCCAGCGCCACGTCGACGTTGAATGCGTCCGCTGCGTTCGTCAGCGTGAACGTGCCATTGCCCAGCGTTGCGCCCGCCTGCCACGTCAATCCATAGCCGACGTTGTAATCGAGGCCATCCGCGCTCGCGCGCGCGGCCAGCGTCAGGTAGTCGAGGGTACTGGCTGCGCCGCCCATCGATATCGTGCCGAAGTCGCCGGTGATGCCGCCTGTCGTGTGCACGATCGTGTACAGCGTGCCCGGCAACGCACTTGCCGATGTCGGCGCAGGCGTCGTGAAGCCGGTTACGTTCAGCGTGCCCGCCAAGCTCGCCGTCGCGGCGCTGATCGCTGGGCTGTTCGAGCCGATGGCGACGTTGAGCGTCGAATCGGCGGCCTGGGTGAAGGCGCCGGTGGTGGCGAGTTGCGAGGACGCGCCGATGCTGGTCGTCGCGCCGCTTTGCGTCGTGAAGCTGGCGGCGTTGAACACGCCGTTCTGAGCGAACTGAAGTGTGCCGGCATTGACCGATACCGCGCCTTCGCTCGAACCTGCCGCAGTCAACGTCGCGGTGCCCGCTCCGGTTTTGGTCAGGCTGCCGGTGCCGGATAACGCGTTGGCCAGCGTGCTGTTGCTGGCGAAGTCCAGTTGCAACGCGGCGTCGTTAGTCACCGCGCCAGTGCCGAGCGCGTTGCCGTTCGTTGCTATCAGCGTGCCCGCGGAGACCGTCGTGCCGCCGCTGTACGTGTTGCTGGCTCCGGAAAGCGTCAGTGCGCCGGTGCCAGTCTTGTCGACGCTGCCCCCGCCGCTGATCGCGCCGGAGAAGGTTGTAGCCGCGTTGTTGCTGGCAGTCAGCACGGTTGCGGCCGATGAGCCCAACGTCACCGCCCCCGCGCCCGACAGATCGTTCAGCGTCTGCGAGAAGTCATTCAACGCGAGCGTCGCGCCGCTGTTCACCGTGACTGCGGAACTCGACGCGATTGCATTGGCGATGCCCATCGCCAGCGTGCCGCCATTCACCGTGGTCGTGCCGGTGTAGGTGTTCTGTGCGGACAGCGTCAGCGTGCCCGCACCGGCCTTCGTCAGATCGGTCCCATCCCAGCCGGTCGACGAGGCCGCTTCGTTCGCCAGCGCTACATCGACATTGAATGCGTCCGCCGCGTTCGTCAGCGTGAATGTGCCGTTGCCCAGCGTCGTGCCCGCCTGCCAGGTCAGACCGAAACCGACGTTGTAATCGAGGCCACCCGTGCTCGCACGCGCGGCCAGCGTCAGATAATCGACCGTGCTCGATGCGCCGCCCAGCGAGATCGTGCCGAAGTCGCCAGTGATGCCGCCGGTCGTATGCACGATCGTGTACAGCGTGCCGGGCAATGCACTCGCCGATGTCGGCGCGGTTGCCGTGAAGCCGGTTACGTTCAGCGTGCCGGCAAGGCTCGCCGTCGCGGCGCTGATCGCCGGTTGGTTCGAGCCGATGGCGACGTTGAGCGTCGAACCGGCGGCCTGGGTGAAGGCGCCGGTGGTGGCGAGTTGCGAGGACGCGCCGATGCTGGTCGTCGCAGCGCTTTGGGTCGCGTAGCTGGCGGCGCTGAACACGCCGCTTTGAGCGAATGCGAGGGTTCCGGCGTTGACCGACACCGCACCTTCGGTCGAGCCTGCCGCGCTCAACGTCGCAGTACCCGCGCCGGTCTTGGTCAGGCTGCCGGTTCCTGAAAGCGTGTTGGCCAGCGTGCTGTTGCTGGCGAAGTCCAGTTGCAAGGCTGCGTTGTTGGTGACGGTGCCCGTGCCGAGCGCATTGCCGTTCGTGGTTACCAGAGTACCGGCGGAGACCGTCGTGCCGCCGCTATAGGTATTGCTGGTCCCGGAAAGCGTCAGCGCACCAGTGCCGGTCTTGTCGACACTGCCCGCGCCGCTGATCGCGCCGGCGAAGGTTGTAGCCGCGTTGTTGTTGGCAGTCAGCACGGTTGCGGCCGATGACCCCAACGTCACCGCCCCCGCGCCCGACAGATCGTTCAGCGTCTGCGAAAAGTCATTCAATGCGAGCGTCGCGCCGCTCGCCACCGTCACCGCTGAACTCGCCGCGATCGCATCGGCGACACCCGTCGCGAGCGTGCCGCCGTTCACCACCGTCGTGCCGGTGTAGGTGTTCTGCGCCGACAGCGTCAACGTCCCCGCGCCCTCCTTCGTCAGATCGGTCCCATCCCAGCCGGTCGCCGACGGGTCCTGGTCGGCCAGCGCCGCATCGACATTGAACGCATCCGTCGCGTTCGCCAGCGTGAACGTGCCATTGCCCAGCGTCGCGCCCGCCTGCCAAGTCAGCCCGAAACCCGCGTTGTAATCGAGACCGTCCGTGCTGCGGTGCGCGCCCAGCGTCAGATAGTCGACCGGATTCACGTAGCCGACAAACGTGAACGAAGCGAAGTCGCCGGTGCCGCCCGTCGTATGAATCAGCGTGTATTCAGTCGAAGCCAGCGCGCTCGCCGACGTCGGCAACGCACCCGCGAAGCTCGCGATGTTCAACGTGCCGTTCAGCGACGCCGACGCCGCGGTGATCAGCGGCTCGTTGCCCGCGCCGACGTCGACGTTCAGCGTCGATCCGGCCGCCTGCGTCAACACACCGCCGAGCGTCAGTTGCGAATTCGGGCCCAGTTGCGTGGTCGCCCCGCCGCTCGTAGTCAAGCCGCCGGTGATCGCGAACACCCCGTTCTGCTGGAAAGCGAGCGTGCCGGCCGTGACCGTCACAGTACCCTGCGTCGAGTTCAGGCCGGTCAGCGTCGCCACGCCCGTGCTGGTTTTATTGAGCGTGCCCGCGCCGGTCAGCTGATTCGCGAGCGTGCTGTCCGCCGCGAAATCGAGTTGCAGCGTCGCCGCATTGCCGACCGCGCCGCTGCCCAGCGCCGCGCCATTGGTCGCGATCAGCGTGCCCGCGCCGATCGTCGTCCCGCCGCTGTAGTCGCTGGTCGTACCGGAAAGCGTCAGCGCACCTGTGCCGGTCTTGTTGAGCACACCTGCGCCCGACAGCGCGCCCGCATACGTCGTATTGGTCGCGCCATTCACCGCGGTCAACGTGGCCGAACCGAGCAGGACCGAGCCGCTGCCCGACAGGTTGTTCGCGGTCTGATTCAGGTTGTTCTGACTCAGATCGAGCGTGCCGTTGACCGCCACGCTGCCGCTCGTCGAAAACGCATTCGCGACGCCGCCGAGCAACGTTGACCCCGCGCTCACAGTAGTCGCCCCGGTATAGGTATTGCCCGCGTTCGACAGCGCAAGCGTACCGCCGCCCTGCACGGTAATTCCGCCGGTGTTCGCGAGCAGCCCGCTGATATTGAGCGTCTCGCCCGCATTCACGTTCGCGATCGTCGTACCCGCCAGATTGATGTTGCTTGTCGCCGCGAGCGTGCCGTTGCCCGCGAACTGGCCGCCGCTTTGGACATTGATCGTGCCGACGTTGACGGTGAAGGTGCCGTCGGTGACTTCCACCGTGCCGCCGCTCTGCACGGTGAAAGTCAGCCCGCGCAGACTCGAACCGCCGCCGCCGCGCACCGTACCGGCGGTGCCGGCGCCGCTATTGGTCGTCACCGTGAACACGCCGCCCGATGTATTGCCGTAATTGACGCCATTGGCCAGCGTGAAATAACCGCCGCTGACCGTCGTGTTCGCCTGGATCGTCGAGTCGTAAGTTGTAGTGGCGCCGTTATCGCCATAGAAAATCGCCTCACCGGCCCCGGCCTTCGTCACGGTCACGGTCGAGCCCGCGATCGACGAGATCGGATCGTAGAACTGGATCTGGTAACCGGCATTCGCATTCAGATTCAGGCTGCCCGACGACCCCAGGTAGATCGCATTCGGCGTACCGGTGCCGATGACCGGCGCGTAGTTGCCCGACGAGCCGAAGGTCGCACCTTGCCGGTTACCCTGAAACAGGATGTTGTCGGTCAGCGCGCTCATCGTGATCGTTCCGGACTGCAGATAGATCGCGCCGCCGCTGGTCGATGCATAGTTGTTCAGAAACTGCGTGCCCGACGTGAGACTGACCAGCGCGCCGGACGCGTCGTAGTAAATCGCGCCGCCGTAGCCGCCGCCGCTTCCGGTGCCGGCCTTCACGACGTAGTTGTTCTCGAAGATCGCCGCCGCGTTGAAAATGTATTGATAGTTGTAGGACGCGCCGTTGCCGAACGCGCTGATCCCACCGCCATAGGCAATGCCGCCCGAACCGGTCGAGACGATGTAATTGCCGTCGAACGTGACCGGCGCGTTGAACTGCACGACCGACGCGCCGCTGCCCGGACTCGTATAGCCGATGTTGATCGCGCCGCCGCGCGGGTTGCCGGAGCCCGTGGCGGACGTATTCACGTAGTTGCCGGTAAACGTGCTGACGCCATTGAAGGTCAGTGTCGACGCGCCGCCCCAGATATCGATCGCGCCGCCGAAGTAGGTGGTCGAATGATTGTTGATGAACGCGGTCGTGCCGTAAAAGGTCATCACGCCCGGGCTCTGGTACATCGAGATCGCGCCGCCATAATTGCCGGTCGTGTTCGAGTCGAACGTGTAATCGCCGTAGAAATTCATGTTGCCGGCGTACATCGAAATCACCCCGGCGCCATCGCCGGAAGACACGTTGTTAGAAAACGTCACGCCGTTCGCACCCGTACCGGCGGTGATATTCATGATCGTGCTGCCGGTCGTGCCACTCATATAGAAAATATTGCCGAATGCACCTTGCAGCCCGTTGAACGTCACGCTGTTCAGAAACAGATTCGAAGTCCGCGCGCCCCCGGTGTTATAGAAAAGCGCGGTTCCGGAATTGGCGGTTTGCCCGAAATTGATGTTCGACAGCGTGACCGAATTCTGGTCGATACTCGAGGCGTTGTACGCAATGAGGTAACTACCGGCGCGCGTAACTGTATTGCCGGCACCGTCCAGCGACAGCGTCGAATGCGCGGCGGTATTCACGGTGATGACAGTATTCCAGGTGGCATTCGCGCCAAGGTTGAACTGGTAGTTGGTGGCGCTCCAGTTCGTGCCGGTATTCAGATAGGTCCCGATATCGGTTCCGGCCGGAATGGTCACCTGCGCGAATGCCGCGGACATGAACGCCATACTCGACGCCTGCGCGAACAATAGCGAGCGCAAAGGGCGGCCGTAGCCGTAATGTTTTTGAAGCGGTTTTCGAAACACGGCGTATTGCGCGCCGCCATCGGGCGCGTCCGACATACGCGCCGCTCGCTGCCGTGAACGCCGGCCGCGCTTCGAGTACGATGAAACCAACTCCGATACGGCAACCCAGCTACCCAACGCCTCATTCCAGATACTGCGATAGGCTCGGTTCACAAGTATCCCCTATGCAAGTTGATAGGACATCGCACTATTTTTGGGTTGATTTTCAGATGGTTTTATCCTATTACGGCATCTGAATTATCGACATGCCGGAAAGAATAGCGCATCGCCGTCGGCATGAATACGCGTTTCTCCTGCCCGCACACAGCGTGAGTCGCGGCATTGACCGGCAGGCGGAATCCGCCTCTTCGGCACTTACGAATCGGCGTATGCGCCGGCATTCGGAAAAGCGCTCCGCCAAGCCTGACAAGCGATCGACGCTGTTAATACGGCATTTACTCCACGTAACCGCCTCCCGCTTCACCGCGCATTACGCATTTGCGTGCTTTGCACCGATAAGACATTTCCGAATCCGGATTGACCCGATCTCAAACGTTGATTAACCAAACATACGCTTGACCTACTTCAATTTCCGAGTGGTGCGGCATCGGATATCGGATTCACGACATCATATCCGCGCAACACCTTTTTTTATTCACTAGATTTAACAATTAATCCTATCTTGTCGATACTTTTTTAGGACCTGTCATATAGGCCGGCAGCGCCGGTACGCGGACAATTGCCCGATTCGTCGGCAGCACGTCAGGACCTCATCTCCTCGCATTGCACCTCAACGCAAACGTCCGATTCAATCTCAGCGACCAACGAGCGTGGACCTCAACATCTTGCGGGCGCTTCCGCGCCCCCTTCCGTCATTGCACAGCGGCGACCTCGCCGGCACCGCCCCGTCGTTGCGGCAGCGCAATCGCGTGCTGCAGGGTCTCGCGAACCGCGAATTCACGCTCGCGTACCAGCCTATCGTCGACGCGCGCGGCGCCTCGGCGGTCGGGGCCGAAGCGCTGCTGCGCTGGCACCATCCGGAGCGCGGCTGGCTGCGGCCCGGCGCGTTCATTCAGACCCTCGAGCAGGACCCCGCCATCGCGTGGGAAGCCACCGCGTTCGTCGTCAAGCAAATCGCCGCCGACCTGAGCGCGCTGCCGGCAACCCGCCGCAACGGCTTCGTGTCGTTCAATGTCTATCCGTCGCAACTGCTCGGCGGCAAGCTCCGTCAATTGCTCGAAAGCCACTATCTCGCGCGCGGCCATGCGCCCGAGGCGTTGCTGATCGAGTTGCTCGAAACCGAACCGCAGCCGCTGTGCGACGGCCTCGTCGAAGAAATCCGCCGGCTGCGCGCGCTGGGCTTCAGGATCGCGATCGACGATTTCGGTTGCGGCTCCTGGAGCCTGCTGGACCTCGCCCGCATCGAGGTCGACGCGGTCAAGCTCGCGCGCGAACTGCTGCTGCACGTGCCCGCCGTGGGCTCAGCGACCGAGATCATGCTCGGAGCGTTGCGCATTCTCGACGGCCTGGGCACGCAGGCGATCATCGAAGGCGTCGAGACGCCCGAGCAGGCCGCGTGGGTCGCCGCGATCCCGCGGGCCTGGGCGCAGGGCTATGCGTTCTCGCGGCCACAACCGGGGCTGCCGAAGCTGTAGCGGGACCACTCCTTGCAGGGCAACACTACCGGCCGATTCATGTCGGCGGCTGGCTTGCGCGCGAAACAATGGATCGGAGTTCTGAACGTAATCCGCCCGCCATGTCGCGCTGCTAGAATCAGCCGGCGTCGGCGGCCGCTCATGCGCCGCTCAGCGGTCATCTGCCCGCCTTCTCTTCGCCCCCGCTCCCGGAGATCAGCATGGAAATCCAGCCCTATCTTTTCTTCAATGGCCGTTGTGAGGAAGCCATTGCGTTCTATCGTTCGGCACTCGACGCGCAGGAGCTGATGAAGTTGCGCATGAAAGACGCGCCGCCGAATCCGGCGAGGCCTGTGCCGCCCGAACACGCGGACAAGATCATGCATGCGACGCTCGTCGTCGGCAGCACGCACGTGCTGATGTCGGATGGCGATTGCGGCGAGGGCGGCAACACGGTGCATGCGGGCTTCAGCCTGTCGGTCACCGTCGACGATCGCGCGGCCGGCGAGAAATATTTCAATGCGCTGGCGGACGGCGGGCAAGTCATGATGCCGTTCCAGCAGACGTTCTGGACCAGCGGCTTCGGCATGTTGACCGACCGCTTCGGCGTGCCGTGGATGGTCAACGTGCGGGATCAGCAAGCCGCGCCGAAGTAGTCTTCGCGATTTCGGCCGCCAGGGATCGAACCGTCAGTCCTACTGCGTCGACGACGCGCCGCTCGCCGGCGTGCCGTGCACCGCCGCCGCGCCGCTGACCGCCGGCGTCGCGCTGGCCGCCGCACCCGCCCCGCTGTTCGCGCGATTGGCCGCATCGCTGTCGCCCGGCGTGCCCCTCGCGCTCGCCGAATTGCTCATGACGCCGCTGCTGCCCTGACTCAGCGGCTGCCGGCCGATATACGCGGACCCGCGTGCCTGCCGCGCGCTGACACCTCGTGATACGCCCCAGCCTCCGCCGCCCTGTCCGGCTTGCTCCGCCGTCCATGTCACGGGCCGCCCACTATGGCAATAAGCGCACGGACACGCTAGAGTTGCCGACAAACACGGCAGGCGACCCGCCCGCGCCCGTGCAGGCAAGGTTTTGCGTAGTGAGTCACAACTCGTAAGTCAAACGAATTGAATAACGCCGCACTGCCAAGGGGCAAATAATGACGCCACCCGAAACACTCGCCGATCGCAGCGCGCACGGCCGCACCGCCCGTAAGAACACCCCCCGCAGCGCCCATGTCGCAATCGGCAACGTCGATCGCGATCCGGTACGGCTGCTGCGCGAAAGCAGCCGCGGCCGCGTGTCGACGCTGGTGCCGCTGCGCTACGGCCGCATGCTCGCGTCGCCGTTCACGTTCTTTCGCGGCAGCGCGATCATTCAGGCGCACGATCTCGCGGGCACCGCGAACAGCGGCTTTCACTTCCAGATCTGCGGCGACTGCCATCTGATGAATTTCGGCGGTTTCGCGACGCCCGAGCGCTCGCTCGTGTTCGACATCAACGACTTCGACGAGACCGCGGTCGGCCCGTGGGAATGGGACCTGAAACGCCTGACCGCGAGTCTCTACATCGCCGTCCGGCATCTCGGCCACGGCGACCGGCTCGCCGACGAGGTCGTCGCGGAGGCGGTGATGAGCTATCAGCACTGGACCGCCGAGTACTCGGAGATGAGCCCGCTCGAACTGTGGTGCGAACTGATCACGTTCGCGCGCCTGGAAGAACTGTCGCCGACCGCGGATGCGCGCAGCCGGATCCGCGACGGCATCTCGCGCGCGTCGCGCCGCACCCACGAAACGATCCTGCCGAAGCTCGCGAGCCGCCGCGAAGGGATCTGGCAGATTCGCGACGTGCCGCCGACCGTGTTCCACGTGCACGGCAAAAACACGCTGTTTACGCACGACGACGACTGGCTCGGCCTCGGCGACTGGCGCACGCTGATGCAGCCGCTCTACGAGAGCTATCTGCGATCGCTCGGCACAGTGCGCCGTACGCTGCTCGATCACTTCACGATGCACGACATGGCGTTCAAGGTGGTCGGGGTCGGCAGCGTCGGCACGCGTTGCCTGATTTTGCTGATGGTCGATCAGCACGAGAAACCGTTGTTCATCCAGTTCAAGGAGGCGTCGACTTCGGTCGTGTCGCGCTTCTTCAAGTCGCGTGGGCCGAAGCATCAGGGGCAGCGCGTGGTCGACGGACAGCAGTTGATGCAGGGCGCGAGCGATCCGTTCCTCGGCTGGACCACCGGCCCGTTCGGACGCGCGATCTACGGCCGCCAGCTGCGCGACATGAAAATCTCGGCGACCCTCGAGCTGTTCGCGAAGGAGACCTTCAAGCAATACGCGGCCGTGTGCGGCTGGGTGCTCGCGCGTGCCCACGCGAAAGCGGGCGGCGTCGCGACCGAGATCGACGGCTATCTCGGCAATGGCGATCAGATGACCGAAGCGCTGGTGCTGTACTCGCGCGCATACGCCGACCAGGTCGAGCAGGATTACGAACGATTCCGCGACGCCTGCCGCAGCGGCCGGCTCGAAGCGCGCACCGACGCGGACATGGCGGCCGACTTCGTCGCGTGAGGGCGGCGGTTCGAGGTTCTCGTCGCGCGCGGGTTGCGGGTTCGGGTTGCGGGTTGGTTACGCGCTGATAACCCGCTGGTTACACGTTAGTCGCGCGCAATGTTGACGCTGTCCGCGTCGTCGGCGCGCGGCTCGTCTTCGCCGACGACCCCGAACTCGGCCGCCGTCTTCACGTAAAACAGCTGCAGCCGCTCGGCTCGCAGCCTCTCGAACAGGCGGCGGGCTTCGTCGTTGGTCACCACCATCACGACACACAGCGGCTGATCCGCGAGTTCGAAGAAGTGCGCGGAATGAATCCGGTGATGATGGCCGATGCCCTCGCACGCCGGAATCACGGTCGCGCCGCTCAGGTCCAGTTCCCTCGCCAGACGCACGAGCCAGTCCGCGAGCGGCTTGCCGTGATGGCTGCGCGCCTGTTGGGTAAAGAAGGTGATCTGATAGCCGTGCATGTCGATGCCTCCTCGATGCGGGCCGCGCCGGCAGACGCCGTGCGGCTTCGGCTGCGGCTTCGAACGGGTATCAGTTAAGTGTAGATGTCGGCCTGCGCGAGTGCCAGGCCGAGGCCGGTTGCGGCCGAACCGCCGTTACTGACCGTACACGTCGAAGTCGAAATACTTCTTCGCGATGCGGTCGTAGGTGCCGTCCGTGCGCATATCGGCGATGGCCTTGTCGATTTTGGCTTGCAGTTCGGTATCTTCCTTGCGCAAACCGATCGCGGTACCGCTGCCGAGCGTTTTCGCGTCGTACAGCGGCTTGCCGGCAAACGAAAAATCCTTGCCGCGCGCGGTGCGCAGGAAGCCGATCTCGGCCTGCACCGCGTTCTGCAACGACGCATCGATACGGCCGGCCAGCAGATCCGAATAGACCAGATCCTGGTCCTGATACGGCACGATCACCGCGCCGGCCGGCTCCCAATAGCTCTTCGCATAGGTTTCCTGAATCGAGCCCTGCTCGACGCCGATCCGCTTGCCCTTCAGCGCCGCTGGCGTCGGCTCGATCGCCGAACCCTGCTTCGCGACCAGCCGGGTCGGAATCCGGAATACCTTCGACGAGAACGCGATCTGCGCCTGACGCGCGGGCGTCATCGACATCGTCGACAGCACGCCGTCGAATTTGCGGCCCTTCAGTGCGGGGATCATGCCGTCGAACGAATTTTCGACCCACACGCATTTCGCGTTCAGGCGCCGGCAAATCTCGTTGCCGAGATCGATATCGAAGCCGACCAGCTTGCCGTCGGCGGCTTTCGATTCGAACGGCGGATAGCTCGCGTCGACGCCGAACTTCACGGTCGACCATTCCTTGGCGATTGCGCTGCCGGACGCGGCGGCGAGCAGCGCAATCGTCAGGGTTGCAAGCATGGCTTTCATTGTTACTCCTTTACTCTTCTGATGAATGATCCGGATCGCGCGCCCCGCGCGCGAAACCCGACATTCGACCGTGATCCGCGCGTCCGCACAAATTCATTAAAAAAATCAATTCATGCGTCGCGCACATAGGAGCGGAGCGCGCGTTCGTCGCCGGTGTCATTCAGGTCGCGGCGAGCCGTCGGCGCCCACTTATCGAAAGTGGAAAGTGGCATTCCGGCGTGCCGGGAAATTGTCAAAATAAATTCCGGCAAGCGGGACGCTTTTCTCACTTCATTTAATCTGGATTTACAGTGCGATTACCATTAAAACGTAAAATCCATTCAATGCGCCGCATTAGCAAGCGAGCTGCCGTTCGAACACGACATAGCCGCGCCCGGGATCACGCAAACGGTCACTCACCGCCCCGGACGGAGCGTCATCTCAAACCACTCGCAGTGTTTTAATTCACACGATTTTCTCTTTATTCAGGCAGCGTGTTTACATCTTCCGCGTAACCCGTAATAAACCGCCTCCCGCCGGTTGATTTGCCATAAATTGTCACTTAGAATTTTCCGCAAGGCCTCTTTCCGGAAAAAGATGACATGGCTTCAAACCACGGAAAACCAGTGTCATCGTTGCTCCCCCGGGGACTCTTCGGCCTCTGGTTCGTGCTGTTCGTGATCTGGCTGATCGCCAATGCGTCGCTCGCGATCGAACCCGCGCTGGTCGGCCTCGTCATCACCTTCGTCATTGCCCACGCATTCGCATCCTCCAGCGAAGCCTGGCAGCGCCTGCGCCTGACGCCACGCGCGCTTTATCATTTCGTCGCCTATAGCGGCACCTTCGTCGTCGAACTCGTGCGCGCCAATCTGAACATGATGGCGTACGTGTACTCGCCGCACATCAATATCAGACCCGGCATCGTCAAGGTGCGTACCCGTCTGCAAACGCCGCTCGGCCGTCTCGCGCTCACCAATTCGATCGCGCTCACGCCCGGTTCGCTGGTGATGGACATTCGCGACGACGTGCTGTTCATCCACTGGCTCGACGTCAAAACCACCGATATCGACGCCGCCACCGGAGCGCTCGTCGCCCCGTTCGAAAAGCATCTGGAGAAAGTCTTTGGCTGAGATCATGCTCCGGATCGCCGCCGCGCTGATCTTCCTCGCGATCCTGTTCGGCGTGATCCGGCTCGTGCTCGGCAAGACCCTCGTCGACCGCATCGTCGCGATCGACATGCTGACGGTCATCTCGCTGTCGCTGATCGCGCTGTACGCGCAGATCTCCGGCCGTTTCGTCTATATCGACGTCGCGCTGGTGTACGGACTGCTTAGCTTTCTCGCGGTGCTGGCCGTCGCGCGCTTTCTCGAAAGGGGGCTCTGAGCGATGCTCGAACTGCTCCTGTTGCTGATGTGCGCGAGCATCCTCGTGAGCGGCATTCTCGCGATATTCCTGAAAAATCTGCTGGCCGCGATGGTCAGCTCGGGACTCGCGAGCCTGTTCGCCGCAGTCGCGTTCCTGCTGCTGGCCGCGCCCGACGTCGCGATGGCGGAGGCCGCGATCGGCTCGGGACTCGCGACCTTCATCTTTCTGTACGCAATCCGCAAAACCGGTTACCAGAAGGGCTAGCGCATGCTCGAACTGATCGGCAGCAGCTTCATCCTGGTGGGCGCGGTCTTTCTGTTCTCCGCCGGCCTCGGGCTGCTGCGCATGCCGGACGCGTACACGCGTATCCAGGCCGGCACCAAGGCGTCAACGCTCGGCAACATGCTGGTGCTGATCGGTCTCGCGTTCTATCACCCGAGCTGGACCTTCCGGCTGATCCTGCTGATCTATTTCGTGCTGGTGACCAATCCGGTGTCGTCGCATGCGTTGTCGCGCGCGGCGTGGCTGATCCGTACGCCGATGAGCGCATCCACCGTAGTCGACGCGCTCGCCGACGAACAGGAGCGCGACGCTCAGGAGACCCAATCATGATGCGTCGCGCGGCCGCTCTATTGACGGTGCTGCTGTTCGCGGTGGTGTTCTGGCGAATGGTCGGCGGCTATACCGAGTTGCAGGCGCTGCGGCCGCTCGCCGAGTACTACGTGCTCAGAGGGCCGCTCGATCTCGGCGCGCCGAACATCGTGACCGCGATCCTGATCACCTATCGCGGCTTCGACACGCTCGGCGAAGTGGCGGTGCTGTTCATGGTCGCGGCGAGCGTCGGCGTGCTGCTGAAAGAGGAAAGCAGCGCGAGCGCCGCGGCGCCGGCCGACGACTCGACGCCCGCGACCGCGCCCACGCGCCGCCCGGCCGGCGAAATCGTCCACACCGGCAAGCAGGTGCTGCTGCCGATGATCTTCACGTTCGGCGCCTACGTGATCGTCAACGGCCATCTGTCGGCGGGCGGCGGCTTCCAGGGCGGCGCGATCGTCGCATCGGCGGTGATGCTGATGCTGCTCGCGCGGCCCCGCTCGACGCTGAACGTCGCGCTGCTGAGCGTGGTCGAGTCGCTCGCCGGCGTGATCTATGTGTGTATCGGCATTCTCGGGCTGGTGCTGGCGGGCGGCTTTCTCGACGCGCGCTTTTTGCCGCGCGGCGAGTTCGGCGCGTTCTTCAGCGCCGGCGCGATTCCGCTGATTTCCGCGCTGCTCGGGATCAAGGTCGGCGCGGAATTGAGCGTCATCATCGACCGGTTCAGAAGCTGACAACAGGAGAACCGCACATGAGCACCGGCTTACCGGTTTCGACGATCCTGCTGATCACCGGCTTCTGTCTGTCGCTGATCGGCCTGTGGGGGATGCTGACCCACCGCAATATTCTGCGCATCATCATCGGCTTCGCGGTGATCGACACCGGGCTGCACATCGTGATGGTCGCGACCGGCTACATCACCGGCGGCACCGCGCCGATCATCGACGCCGCGCTCGGCAAAAACGCCGCCCTTCATCGCGCGATCGACCCGATTCCGTCCGCGCTGGTGGTAACCGCGATCGTGATCGGGCTGTCGGTCACCGCGATCATGCTGTCGTTCGCGATCCGTCTTTACGCCGCCAAAAAGACCCTTTCCATCGACGCCTTCACCGAGTCGAAATGGTAGCCACGCTCTTTCATCCGCTGCATATCTTCATCCTCGGGCTCGGCGGCGGCTTCGTCATTCCGCTGCTGTACCGGCTCGGCAAGCCGTGGCTCACGCTCGGCTTTTTCGTCGCGCTGGGCGGCATCGTGCTGGTCAGCGGCGTGTCGTTCTATGGGCTGATCGCCGGCGGCGACACGATCGAGGTGCTGACCGCCGGCGCGCTGCCGCCGGTGTCGATCAATCTGCGCTTCGGTCCGTGGGAAGCGTTCTTCACGTTCACCGTCAACATGGTCGCGCTGCTCGGCGCACTGCATCTGTGGGACCGGCTGCGCGGCAATTACGCGGCGCTGCTGCTGTATCTGATCCTCGTGATGGGCATCGACGGGATGGTGATGACCCGCGACCTGTTCAACCTGTTCGTGTTTCTCGAGATCGTCTCGATCGCGACGTACGGGCTGTTCGGGCTCGAGCGCAAGCCGGCCGCGCTCGCCGCCGCGTTCAAGTACATCATCGCGACCGTGATCGCGTCGACGCTCTTCCTGCTCGGCGCGGTGCTGCTCTATTACGTGAGCGGCACGCTGAACATCGACCAGCTGCTGTCGATGCGCGACCAGCTCGGCGGCCCGATCGGCACCACCGCGGTGCTGCTGGTGTTCGCGAGTCTCGTGATCGAACTGAAGCCGTTTCCGGCCAACGGCTGGGGGCTCGATGTCTACGAGACGATGCCGAGCGGCGTCGCCGCGATGGTGTCGGTCGGCGTGTCGGCGGGGGTGTTTTTCGCGCTGCTGAAGCTGCTGCCGCTGTTCGACGGCCAGTTGACGCTGCTGGCCATGTCGGGCGGCGCGACCTTCCTGTTCTCGAATCTGCTCGCGCTGAAGCAATCGAAGCCACAGCGCGTGCTCGGCTATTCGTCGATCGGACAGATGGCGCTGCTGATGCTGTCGCTCGCACTGCTGCGCCAGATCGGCGCGGAGGCGGCGATTCCGCTGGTGGTCGGTGGCCTGTTCATCAACCATCTGTTCGCGAAGGCCGGGCTGTTCTGGCTGGCCGGCGTGGTGCAGCGCTACCACCGCGATCCGCGCGCGGTGCTGGCGCGCAACCCGCTGATGATCGGCCTGCTCGGACTGTTCATGGTCGCGATCGCGGGGCTGCCGCCGTTCCCCGGCTTCTGGGCCAAGTGGGAACTGGTGATGCGCCTGACCGCCGCCGGCAAACCGTACTGGATCGTGCTGATCCTGACCGGCTCGCTGCTCGAAGCGGGCTACATGTTCCGCTGGTTCGTGCGCGCGCTGCGGCCCTCCAGCCGCGAAGCGCACGCGCGCCCCGACATCTTCGCGCTGCTGCCGCTGCTCGGCGTCGCGCTGTTGCTGATCGGGGCCGGGTATCTGGCAGCGCTGATCTCGGGCGTCGCGTCGCTGTGGATCTTCTCGCCGCTTCTCGCCGGCGCGCTGTTCTATGGGGCCGACCGGCTGCCGGGACGGGTCAAAGGCGTGCTCGCACTGCTCGCGATCGCGCTGATCGGCGCGCTGCTCGCGGCCGGCACGAGCAGCATCGCCGGACTGTTCGCGTGGCTGCTGCTGGCCGGCAGCCTCGTGATCACCGCGGCGAGCCTGTATCGCGACGATTCGCGCGAAGGTTTCTATCCGATGCTGGTCGTGCTGGCACTGTCGATTCCCGCGCTGCTGCGCTCGTCGACGACGCTCGAATTTTTCTATAGCTGGGAGATCGTCACGCTGTCGTCGTGCTTCCTGATCGCCAAATGCCGGCGCGCGGGGCCCCACGTGCTGACCTTCCTGCTGTTCTCGCTGCTGTCGGCGTTCTTCCTGCTGGCGGGCTTCGCGAGCATCGCGGCGATCGACGGCAGCATCCAGATCGCCTCGCTGATCCACGCGGGACCGGAGGCGAACCGCGCGTTCGTGCTGCTGGCGGCCGGCTTCCTGATCAAGGCCGGCGCGATCGGCGTACACGTGTGGCTGCCGGGCGCGTATTCGGAGGCGGAAGACGATGTGACCGCGATGCTGTCGTCGGTGGTCAGCAAGGTCGCGATGTTCGGGCTGCTGATCAGCACCTATCTGACGATCCGCTCCGAGGTCGGCCTCGAACTCGCGCACGCGATGACATGGATAGGGATGCTGACGACCCTCGCCGGCGCGCTGATGGCATTGCGGCAGAACGACTTCAAACGGATGCTGGCGCTCTCCAGCATGAGCCAGATCGGTTACATCGTGACCGCGATCGGCCTGATGAGCCATCTCGGCTGGGTCACCGCGCTGTATCTGGTCGCCAATCACATGCTGGTGAAGGGCATTCTGTTTCTCGCGCTGGCCGGCGTGATTCTGCGCACCGGCACGCGCAACTTCGCCGATGTCGGCGGCCTCGCGCGCGAGATGCCGTTCACGTTCGCGATGGTCGTGATCGCGCTGGTGTCGATGTCCGGGCTGCCGCCGTTGATGGGCTTCGGCGGCAAGTGGCTGCTGCTCAGCGCGATGACCGACAAGGGCTGGTATGGCCTCGCGATCTGCGGGCTGATCGCGACCTGCGCGGGTTTTCTGTACATGACGCGCTTCGTCAACGGCATCTTTTTGCAGCCGCGGCCGGCGCAGCGGCTGCCGGTGCGCGAAGCGCCGCTTGCGCTGCTGGTGCCGCAGTTCCTGCTGGTGCTCGGCATCCTGATCCTGTCGTTCTTCCCGAAGCTGCTGATCGAGCCGGTCTCGGCCGCGATCGATCCGCAGTTCGCCGCGACGCTGGTGTGGGGCGGGATGTCGCTCGAAAGCATCTATGGGTTCTGGAATCCGACGCCGGTCGTGATCGTCGTGCTGATCGTCGCGGCGCTCGTGTTCGGGCTCGGCGTGTGGTACTACCGCAGCCGGCGCGGCAACGCGGCCGATGCGCCCGATTTCTATCACTTCTATCGGCCGATGCTAAGCCGTACGGTCCCGCCGTTCGCGCAGATGTTCTGGCGCGGTGCGTCGCATTTCGCGCTGGTTGCCGCCGCGCGGATCCGGCGCGTTTATAGCGGCAATGGGCAGACTTACGCGCTGTATGTGCTGCTCTATTTTCTGGCGATTTATTTTTTGAGCACGGGGTTCGGCGCGGTTTCGGCGGGGTCGTAGTCCCGCGCGGGCCGCTGCACCGCCCGCACCAGGCCGCTGCCGCCGCCTCCGCAGAAGAACAGCTCCGCGCCGTCCGATTCGAGTCCCGAGACGCCGGTCCCCGCCGGCATCGCGACGCTTTCCAGCACTTCGCCGCTGCGCGGATCGATGTGCCGCAGCTCGCTCTCGTCGCCTTCCCACGTGCCGTGCCACAGCTCGCCGTCGACCCACGTGATACCGGTCACGAAGCGATCCGATTCGATCGTGCGCAGCACCGCGCCGGTTTCGGGATCGAGTTGATAGATTTTCCGTTCGGGATACTGACCAACCCACAGCGAGCCTTCCGCCCACGTGAGCCCCGAGTCGCCGCCGTTGCCGGGCGCGGGAATCGTCGCGAGCACCTGGCCGGT
Source organism: Burkholderia sp. SRS-W-2-2016 (assembly GCF_001931485.1). Lineage (GTDB taxonomy): Bacteria > Pseudomonadota > Gammaproteobacteria > Burkholderiales > Burkholderiaceae > Paraburkholderia. The sequence goes on from NZ_MSDV01000075.1 coordinate 73,291, forward strand.
GAGCGGATCGAGTTTCTGGATGCGGCCGTGCGCGATCTGGTACAGATGCTGGCCGTCGAACGCGGTGCCCGCGTCGGCCTCGACCGGCAGAGAGCGCAGCGTGGCGCCGCTGGCCGGATCGATCGCGTCGAGCCGTTCGCCGGTCGCGATCCACACCTGGCGGCCGTCGTAGGTAACGCCATGCACTTTGTCGACGCCCGCAAAGGGCCCATATTCGCGGACGATTCTGGCAGCTGATCGGTTCATGGCGGTCATCCTAATCACGAAGGAAACGGAGCGGGGAGTAACAAAGCCGTCGCGAATCCGGCGGCGGGCGGCGTCATCCAGCGACGCGCGCGGCCGTCGCCGACCGGCTGCACCTTGCCGGCGGCGGCCAGCGAATCGAGCGCGCGCTGCACGGTGCGCTGACTCGCGCCGAGCACCAGCGCGAGCGCCGAACTGGACCACGCCTGACCATCGGACAGAAACGCGAGCACGGCCGCGTGTTCGCCGTCGACCGGCGGTGCAAGGACCACGACCTCGCTCGCGTGACGCGGCTCCAATGCGAAGCCGCGCGACGTCGCATTGATGCCGGCGAGCGTGCCGAGCGCCGCGCGCAGCCGGCCGATCTCGACACGCAAACGCGCGCGATGCGTTTCGTCGGCGCGCTTCGTGCGAAACGCACTTGCGATCAGTGTGTCGCGTGGAACGTCGGCCGGCCATGCTTCGCCGAGCAGGCGGGCCAGCGCAAATAGCACCGGGCGGCTGGCTAGCGCGACGGTTGCGTTCGCATCGCTGATTGCGTAGCGGCAGGCGTCGATGATAAGCGGGCGATGGGTGGATGGGGCGCGATGCGTGGGTTCAGCGAACAGCTTCTCGACCTCATCGAGCAGCACGAGCCGTTCTTCGCCACCCGCGATCACGCGCGCCGCCGGCTTTTGCAGCGCCAGCGCCGCGTTTTCGACTTCCGCGCCCAACGCCGGAATGGCCGCCGCCCGCGCCGCCCGTTCGGCGCGCGCGAGCGCCGCGCGCGCGGCCTGGCTGCGCAGCCGCCGCAGCGCAACTCCGGCGACCACCAGCTCGTGCGCGGCGCGCAACGCGGGCGGCAACAGCCGCGCGTCGAGGCCAGCTAGCCGCCGTTCCGCTTCATCGAGACGACCGGTCAGCAGCAGACGACGCGCCGTCAGATAGCGCGCATGCGCGGCATTCACGCGATCGCCGTGCGCGTCGAGCGTGGCGATGGCGCTATCGAGCGCCTTGGCGGGCCAGCCGAGATCGCGCGACGCGAAAGCAATCTCCGCTTCGGCGACCACGCACCTGGCGCGCGCGACCGCCTCCTTCGCGCCGAAGCCGCGCGCGGCATCGCGCAGCAACGCCTTCGCGCGCCCGAACTCGCCGAGCTGCGCCATCGCGATACCGCGCAGCGCGCGCGCCGGCGGATCGTCGCGCAACGCGACGCGGTCGAGCGCGCCGAGCGGATCGCCGGCCGCGAGCGCGCGCGCCGCCGCACCGATCAACGCGTCCATGGTTTGCGCGCACACGCGCCGCGCGTCACTGCATCAAGCGAATCCCGCCACACTTGTCACTCCCGCCGGGTCGATGGCCGGTACTAATCTAGCACGACCATCAACCGTCACCGAGGCCGTCGCGGCAAGGGCCCGCGCGGCACGGCACGACTCACGGAGGGACGCGAAATGACCACCCACACGACTGCAACACGCGAACAGTGGCTGAGCGCGCGGCGCGCACTGCTCGAAGCCGAAAAAGCCCACACGCGACGCGGCGACGAGCTCGCGCAACAACGCCAGGCGCTGCCGTGGGTGCGGGTCGACAAGAGCTATCGCTTCGACACGGAGCGAGGCAGCGCGTCGCTCGCCGATCTGTTTCAGGGACGCTCGCAACTGCTCGTCTATCACTTCATGTTCGGCCCGGACTACAAGGCCGGCTGCCCGTCGTGCTCGTCGATCGCGGATGGCTTCGACGGCTTCGCAGTGCATCTCGCGCATCACGATGTGATGCTGATGGCGGTGTCGCGCGCGCCGCTTGCGAAGCTTCAGGAGTACCAACGGCGGATGGGCTGGACGTTCCCGTGGGCATCGTCGGCGGACGGCGATTTCAACTTCGACTTCAACGTTTCGTTCACCGAAGCGCAGCAGCGCAACCACGAGATCGACTACAACTACGCGCGCAACGGCCACGCAATGGACGCGACGCCTACCCCGGAGCCGGTCGCGCAGTTCGCGGCGACCTGCGGCACCGACGCGGCCACCTATTCGCTCGATCGGCCGGGCATGAGCGCGTTCGTGCTGGAGGATGACGTCGTTTATCACACGTACTCGACCTACGCGCGCGGGGTCGATGGGCTGTGGGGGATGTATCAGTGGCTCGATCGCGCGCCGAAGGGGCGCAACGAGACGGGGATCTGGTGGCGCCGTCACGACGAGTACGCGCGGTGATGGACCGGACGCTCCCGCGCCGCGCGGCTCGTGCGGACCTCGCTTTCGTCGCGATCTGCGCGCTGCTGTTCGCCGCGAGCGTCGCGGCGACGCTCGCGCAGCACGCGTCCATGGCGACGATGGGCGAACTGCCGCTGCCCGGCGGTGGCTCGCTATCGATGCTGTGGATGCCGACCTGCGGCCGAACCTGGGCGCGCGCGGCGGCATCGTTCGTCGGCATGTGGATCGTGATGATGGCGGCGATGATGCTGCCGTCGCTCGCCGCGATGCTGCTGCGTTATCGTGCGGCGGTCGGCGCGCGGGTGCAAGCGGGACGACTGGCCGGATTCACGCTGCTGGTCGCCGGCGGGTACGCACTGGTCTGGAGCGCACTCGGGCTCGCCATGTTCATGGTCGGTGACGCGTTCGCCATGCTCGAACTACGTTGGCCACCGCTCGCGCATGGGATGCCGTCGATCACCGGCGTCGTCGTGCTGCTGGCGGGCGCCGTGCAGTTCAGCGGGTGGAAGGCACGCCATCTGGCCTGCTGTCGCGCGACGCCAAGCGTCGCCGTCGCAGTTGGTCCGGCCGGCGCCTTCCGGTGCGGGTTGCGAACCGGCGTCCATTGCTGCTGCTCATGCGCCGGCCTGACGGCATTGCTGGTGGTGGTCGGCGTCGCGGATCTGCGTCTGATGGCGGGGCTGACAGCCGCGATCACCGCCGAGCGGCTGCTTCCCGACGGGATGCGAGCCGCGCGGACGATCGGCGTGCTGGTCGGCGGCGGCGGCTTGCTGTTGCTCGCGCGGGCTGCATCGGTCGGCTGAAACGACCGCGGGACGCGCCTCGCCAATGCCGATCGCTGCAGAATCCGGCGCGATGCGACCGGACTATCTCGAAATTGTTCTAATTTTGGAAACAGTGAGTTCAGAAATTAGGTATTTACCCTAGTTCCGGCGCCCCCTAGACTGTCATCACTGCTGCAAACAAGTGAGTTTCGCAGCCAAACAAGATAAATCTGGAGGTAATAGTCATGAAATCGCTCGTTCAAGCCGTCGTTATCGCTGCTACCCTGGTCGCTCCGGTTGCTGTTTTCGCTCAATCGAACCAGCCGAAGACCCGCGCGGAAGTTCGCGAAGAACTGATCCAGATCGAAAAGGCCGGCTACAACCCGGCACGTTCGAACCCGAATGAATACCCGGCGAACATCCAGGCTGCGGAAGCTCGCGTCGCTGCGCAAAACAGCGCGGTTGGCGGCGTAACGAGCGGTTCGTCGCAGCAAGGCAAGGCAGCTCAGTAAGCTGAACCCCTGGCTGGAAAGTTGTTGTAGCTGTACCTGCCGGAGCGCTACGCCATAGTGCTCCCGCAGCTTCCCCTACTGGCCTGCCATCGCGGTTGAATGCGATGGCGGGCCAGTTCCGTTTCCGCGCCGACAACCGTCAGACATTCACATCAAACCGCACCCGGATTGATATAAGCCGTCTTCACCGTCGTATAAAACTCGCGCGCATAACTCCCCTGCTCGCGCGGACCATAGCTCGACCCTTTGCGACCGCCAAACGGCACGTGGTAATCGACACCCGCGGTCGCGGTGTTGACCATCACCATCCCCGCCTGCACATGACGGCGGAAATGGCTCGCATACTTCAGCGAAGTCGTGCAAATGCCGGCCGACAGCCCGAACTCGGTATCGTTCGCAACCGCCAGCGCTTCCTGGTAGTCCTTCACCTTGATCACCGACGCGACCGGCCCGAACACCTCTTCGCGGTTGATCCGCATCGCCGGCGTGGTCTGCGTGACCAGCGCGGGCGCGAGGAAGTAGCCGCGCGTCGCGCCATCAACCCGCTCGCCGCCGAACACCGTGCCGCCCTCTTCGCGCGCGACCGCCAGATAACGCTCGTCCTGCGCCAGCTGCTTGTCGTCGACGACCGGCCCGATGTGCGTGCCGTCCGCGAGCGCATCGCCGACCGTCAGCTTCTGCATGCGCGCCTTCATCGCATCGATGAAGCGGTCATGAATCCCTTCGGTCACGATCAGCCGGCTCGACGCGGTGCAGCGCTGGCCGGTCGAATAGAACGCGCCGTTGATGCACGCTTCGACCGCGACGTCGAGATCGGCGTCGTCGAGCACCACCATCGGGTTCTTGCCGCCCATCTCCAGCTGGAATTTCTTGCCCGACTCGAAACACTTCGCGCCGATCGCGCGACCGGTCGCCACCGAGCCGGTGAAGCTCAGCGCATCGACATCCGGCGACGACACCAGCGCCTCGCCGACCACCGAACCGCGCCCCATCACCAGATTGATCACGCCAGCCGGCGCGCCCGCTTCCGCGATGATCTTGACCAGCTCCCACGTGCTCGCCGGCACGAGGTCAGCCGGCTTGATCACGACGGTGTTGCCGTACGCGAGCGCCGGCGCGATCTTCCACGCGGGGATCGCGATCGGGAAATTCCATGGCGTGATCAGCGCGACCACGCCGACCGGCTCGCGCGTCATCTCGACAGTCATCCCGGGCCGCACCGACGGCACCGTTTCGCCGCCGAGCCGCAGCGCTTCACCGGCGAAGAACTTGAAAATCTGCGCAGCGCGGCCCACTTCGCCGATCGCCTCGGGCAGCGTCTTGCCTTCTTCCCGCGCGAGCAGCCGGCCGAGTTCGGCCTTGCGCGCGAGGATCGCGCTACCCGCCTGATCGAGCAGATCGAAGCGCTGTTGCGGCGTGGACAGCGACCACGACGCGAACGCCTTGCGCGCGGCGCCGATCGCGCGCTGCGTCTGCTCGGCGTCGGCCTGCGCGAATTCGCCGATCACGTCGTCCAGATTCGACGGACTGACGTTGCGCGACACGCTCGCGCCGTCGACCCACTGGCCGTCGATGTAATTAGCAAACTGACTCATGTACTGATCCTCCTGATCACGTTATGCGTCGCCGAGCAACCCACGCGCCGCGAGATTGCGATACAACGCGCGCACGCCGAAGGTCCACGGTTCGATTTCGGTCGACAGGCGCACGGTGTTGGTCAGCGCGCCGAGTTGCGGCGTCGAGATCGTCACGCGGTCGCCGAGGTGATGCGTGAAGCCGCCGCCGGGCGCGTCGCGGTCCTTGATCGGCGAGAACATCGTGCCGAGGAACAGCATGAAGCCGTCCGGGTACTGGTGATGGCGGCCGCAGGTCTGCGCGACGAGGTCGGCCGGGTCGCGGCTGATCTCGCTCATATGGCTCACGCCGTCGAGCACGAAGTCGTCGTCGGCGCCTTCCACGCGCAGCGACACGCTCGCCGAGCGCACCGTATCAAGCGAAAAGCGCTCGTCGAACAGCCGCACGAACGGGCCGATCGCGCACGAACCGTTGTTGTCCTTGCACTTGCCGAGCAGCAGCGCCGAGCGGCCTTCGATGTCGCGCAGGTTCACGTCGTTGCCGAGCGTCGCGCCGACCACCGTGCCATGGCTATTCACCGCCAGCACGATCTCCGGCTCCGGGTTGTTCCACACCGACGCCGCCAGCAGGCCGACGTCCGCGCCGAAGCCGACCGCCGACATCGGCTGCGACTTCGAAAACACTTCGGCGTCCGGACCAATGCCGACTTCCATGTATTGCGACCACGCATCGCGGCGTTCGAGTTCGGCCTTCAGCTTCATCGCCGCTTCCGAGCCCGGCTTGATTTTCGACAGGTCGGTGCCGATCGTCGATGCGATCGTCTCGCGCACTTCCTTCGCTTTGGCCGGATCGCCGCCCGCCTGCTCCTCGATCACGCGTTCGATCAGGCTGACCGCGAAGGTCACGCCGCAGGCCTTGATCGCCTGCACGTCGCACGGCGCGAGCAGACGCACGGCCGGCGCGTTGGCAGCAATCGCCTCCGGCCGGTTCGCGTCGATCAGCTGCGCGACCGGGCCGAGCGATTCGCCGGCCGCATTGCGCGCGAATTGCGCGGCATCGTCGCGCTCGAACAGATCGGCGGTCGTCGCGATGCTCGCGGTGATGTCAAACACCTCGCCGCCGCGCACGACGACCACGCACGGTCCTGCCTGCGCGCCGGTATCGCGCCACACGCGGCCGACCAGCAACGCGTCGTTCAGATCGTCGGGAAGAAAGCTGGAAGGAGAAATTGCGGACATGGGATCGGGTCTTTAAAAGTAGTTGAGAAACGGCGCGGGCCGGGCCGCGCGCGCTTTAAAAAAGCGCCGCGGCCCTGTCACCCGCACGTCAATGCGAATGGCGCGGGTTGCCGCGCTCGGCGATCACCTTCAGATACAGCGTCGCCGGTTCGAGACAGCCGCCGGTCGAGAGCTGGCCGACCGTCTTGCGATACAGCTCCTGCCACGGCGTTTGCGCGGGCGGGATGTCGAATTTCACGGTCTCGCGGCGTTGTGCGAGTTCGGCTTCGTCGACCAGCACGTTCACGCTGCGCGCGTTCAGATCGACGCGAATCCGGTCGTTGGTGCGCAGCAGTGCGAGGCCGCCGCCGACCGCCGCTTCCGGCGACATGTTCAGAATCGACGGGCTCGCCGACGTGCCGCTCTGGCGGCCGTCGCCGAGCGTCGGCAGCGACGTGATGCCCTGGCGGATCAACTCCGCCGGCGGCGCCATGTTGACGACTTCGGCGCTACCCGGATATCCGACCGTGCCGGTGCCGCGAATCACGAGGATGCAATGCTCGTCGATTTCCAGCGACGGATCGTTGATCCGCGTGTGATAGTCCTCGGGACCGTCGAACACGATTGCGCGCGCCTCAAAGGTGTTTTCCGCGCCCGGCTCGCTCAGATAGGTCTGCCGGAACGCTTCGCCGACCACGCTCATCTTCATGATCGCGCTGTCGAAGAAGTTGCCCGACAGCACCATGAAGCCCGCGCCGTGCTTGAGCGGATCGTCAGCGGTTTTGATCACGTCGCGATCCGCTTGCGGCGCGGCGGCGGCGATCTCGCCCATCGTGCGGCCCGACACCGTCAGGCAGTCCTCGTGCACCAGCTTCGCGTTCGCGAGTTCGCGCATCACCGCCGGCACGCCGCCCGCGCGGTGGAAGCTCTCGCCGAGATATTCGCCGGCCGGCATGCAGTTGACGATCAGCGGCACCTGTTCACCGACGCGCTGCCAGTCGTCGAGACTCAGTTCGACGCCCATATGCCGCGCGATCGCGATCAGATGCGGCGGGCAGTTGGTCGACGCGCCGAGCGCCGACGCGACCACGATCGCGTTTTCGAACGCCTCTTTGGTCATGATCTGCGACGGCCGCACGTCCTCGCGCACCAGATCGACGATCCGCTTGCCGGTCGCGTAGGCCATCTGGCCGCGCTCGCGGTACGCGGCCGGAATGCTCGCGCAGCCGGGCAGCGACATGCCGAGCGCTTCGGCGAGGCTGTTCATCGACAGCGCGGTGCCCATCGTGTTGCAGTGACCGATCGACGGCGACGACGCGGTGGTCAGCTCCATGAAGCCTTCGTAATCGATCTTGCCGGCCGCGAGCAGATTGCGCGCATGCCAGATCACCGTGCCCGAGCCGACCCGCTGACCGTCGTGCCAGCCGTCGAGCATCGGGCCGCCGGACAGTACGATTGCCGGCATATCGACGGTCGCCGCCGCCATCAGGCAGGCCGGGGTGGTCTTGTCGCAGCCGGTGGTCAGCACCACGCCGTCGAGCGGAAAGCCGTGCAGGATTTCAACGAGGCCCAGATACGCGAGATTGCGGTCGAGCGCGGCGGTCGGCCGGCGGCTCTGTTCCGCGAGCGGGTGCACCGGAAATTCCATCGGAATCCCGCCGGCATCGCGAATGCCGGCCTTCGTGCGCGCCGCCAGTTCGATGTGGTGGCGGTTGCACGGCGCGAGATCGCTGCCGGTCTGCGCGATGCCGATGATCGGCCGGCCCGACTGCAACTCTTCGCGCGTCAGACCGTAGTTCATGAAACGCTCGACGTACAGCGCCGTCATGTCCGCGTGCGAAGGATCGTCGAACCATTCCTGGCTGCGCAGCCGGCGCGGGGTGGATGCTGACATGATGCTTATCTCTCTGTCATGGGGTAAGGGTTTCGCGCGCGCGTTGCGTGGCGTTCGCCGCGCGCGTCGGGTTGCGGCCGGCTTCGTCGCCCGCGGGCGAGCCGGTCCGCTCGAGCATCGTGCGCGGCACCAGCAGGATCAGCACGCAGCTGACCAGCAGGCAGGCGCCGAGCGCGTAAGTGCCGTTGTTGATATCGCCGGTCAGATTCTTCGCGACCGCGGTGATCATCGAACCGGTGAAGCCGGACAGGTTGCCGATCGCGTTGATCATCGCGATACCGGCAGCCGCCGCCGCGCCCGACAGCAACTGGCCGGGGAAAGTCCAGTAAATCGGCATCAGCGCGAGAATGCCGGCGGTCGCGATGGTCAGGAACGTGATCGCCAACACTACATGATGCGCCACTGCCGCGCTCATGATCAGCCCGAGGCCGCCTATCAGCGCCGGAATCGCCGCATGCAGGCGCCGCTCGCCGGTTTTCTTCGAGTGCGCGGCGTTCGCGAGCGTCGCGACGATCGCCACGCCGTACGGAATCGCGGTCAGCAGGCCGATATGCAGCGGGTCCTGCACGCCGGTCGCCTTGATGATCGACGGCAGCCAGAACGCGAGGCCGTAGAAGCCGGTATTGAACGTGAGCAGGATCGCGACCAGCAGCCACACGCGCGGATCGCGCACCGCCGCGCCGAAGCGCGCGGTCTTGTGCGTGCTTTCGCGTTGCAGGTTCGCGGCGAGCAGGGTCTTTTCCTGCGGCGTCAGCCAGCGGGCCTGCTCGATACCGTCGTCGAGCGAGAAATACACGACGAACGCGGTCAGCAGCGACGGCACGCCTTCGATCAACAGCATCCACTGCCAGCCCTGGAAGCCCAGCAGACCGGCCGTGTTCTCCATCAGCCAACCGGACACCACGCCGCCGAGCATCAGGCTGACCGGCATCGCGATCAGGAAGCCCGACATCACGCGGCTTTGGCGCTGCGCAGGGAACCAGAAGTTCAGATACAGGATCACGCCGGGGAAAAAGCCCGCTTCGCAGAGCCCGAGCAGAAACCGCAGGGTGTAGAACATCGTCGCGGTTTCGACGTGCGCGAGACGCGCGAGCGGCTCGACGAACGCGAGCGCCATCGACACGATGCCCCACGTAAACATGATCCGCGCGATCCAGAAGCGCGCGCCGTAGCGATGCAGAAACACGTTGCTCGGCACTTCGAAAATGAAGTAGCCCCAGAAAAACACGCTCGCGCCGATCGCGTACATCGTGTCGGACAGGCCGAGATCGTCGAGCATCTGCAGCTTTGCGAAGCCGACGTTCACGCGGTCCAGATACGCGACCACGTAGCACAGCAGCAGGATCGGCAGCAGCCGGCGCACGACCTTGCGGTAAGTCTTTTCTTCGAATTCGTCGATGCGCGCGGCGGAGCCGGCGCCCGCAGAAGGTACAGCACTCATTCGTATCTCCATCAGCGTATTTATCGTAGGAAATGCCGTCGCGTGACGCCGGGGCTTGTGCGGATCAGATCCGCCTCCACCCACCCCAGCGCGCGCCGCCGATAAAAAGTTACCGGTAACATTTATGGTCGTGAATGTTACGCGCGGCTTACCGTCCGAACAACCAAGGGATATCCCTGAGCTACGTTTTAAGGGTTTTGAGGGTTTTAACGCTTACGCGCTGTCGCGCGCGATCACCGAGAAGTCGATCTTTGCCGCCTTCCTGCGCTGCGGCGCGGCGCCCGCCTCGCGTTCAGCGAGCGCGGCGAGCAGCGTTTCGCCGGCGCGCTGGCCGATCCCATACGCGTCGACCGACACCGTCGTGATGCTCGGCTGGCAGCACCACGACACTTCGAAATTGCCGAAGCCGGCCACCGCGATATCGCCCGGTACCGACAGTCCGCGCCGGTGACATTCCATGATCGCGCCGAACGCGGACATGTCGCTTACGCACATCACCGCGTCGGTGTCGGGCCACGCTTCGAGCAACGCGCTGATCGCCGGAGCGCCGTGGCTCATCGTGATCGGCGAATCGCCGAGCCGGATCACGCGCGGCTCGCCCAGGCCGAGCGCCCTGATTTCGGCGACGTAGCCGCGCGCCCGGTCGGCGCCGCGCCGGTCCAGCTCGCTCGCGCCGGCGATGAAACCGATGCGCCGGTAGCCGCGTTCGTGCAGATGGCGGACCATCGCGCGCGCCGCCGCCGAGTTCGAGAAGCCGACCACTGTATCGATCGGATCGCTCGGCAGATCCCACATTTCGACCACCGGAATGCCGGCGCGCTGCAACAGCGTGCGCGTCGCGTCGGTGTGGCGGCCGCCGGTCAGCGCGACGCAGCGCGGCTGGTGGCGCAGCATCGAGCGCACCAGCAGTTCTTCCTGTTCGAGGCTGTAGTCGGTGTCGCCGAGCAGCAGTTGCAGCCCGTGCGGCGTGAGCGCCGCGTTCAGCCCGCGCACCGTGTCCGAGAAGTTCGAGCTCGACAGCGACGGCACCAGCACCGCGACGAACTCCGAACGCCCCGACGACAACGCGCCCGCCGCCGCATCGGCAACGTAGCCGAGTTCGTCGATCACCTTCTGGACTTTCTCGCGCGTCGCTTGCGATACGTTGCGGCCCGCGAGCACGCGCGACACGGTCATCTTCGAAACGCCCGCGCGTTCGGCGACATCGGACATGCGGGGCGGGACGGTTGGCCTGGACGACGTCATGGTAGGAAGCGAAACGGATGCGCGAAAGTCACGGAACGCACATGATACCTGGCCGCCCGCGCCGGGGCGTTCGCGGCGATATCCTGGCTTGACATCGGCGGCCGCTCGTTAGCGCGCGAAGCCGACCGTGCAGCTCGCCTGCGCCTGTCCCGCCACCGGCGCGCGGAACGAGAACAGCCCGCCCGCCTGCGGCTGGTGCTGACGTTCGACCGCGGTCAGGCCCTTCCATGCGGTCGTCACGTAGACGGTGCGCAGATCGTCGCCGCCGAACGCGAGCTTGGTCACGTTCGCGCACGGCAGCGGCACCTGATCGACCAGCTCGCCGGCCGGCGAATAACGCTCGATGCGCCAGCCGCCGAACAGCGCGACCCACACGAAGCCGTCGGCGTCCACGGCCAAGCCGTCCGGATGGCCGTCGCCCGAAATCGCCGCGAAAATCCGCTTGCCCGACAGCGTGCCGTCGGCGGCGACGTCGAACGCGTAGACCACGCGGCGCATCGTGTCGTTGTGATACAGCGTGCGGCCGTCCGGGCTCATCGCCGGGCCGTTGGTGATCACGTAGTCGTCGTCCTGCGCGAGCGCCTCGCCGGCTTCGTTCACGCGATACAGCGTGCCGCTCGGCGCGACTTCCGCGTTATCCATCGAGCCGAACCACAGCCGTCCTTGCGCATCGACGAAACCGTCGTTCAGGCGGTTGCCCGGCAGTTGCGCCTCGACGTCGACCAGCTTCGCGAACGCGCCGCTCGTCGCATCGAAGCAATACAGACCGTCGGGCAATCCGCACACGAATAACCGGTCCGCGAGCGGCACGATGAAGCCGGGCTGATCCGGCGCCTGCCAGCTTTGCTGCTCGCCGCTGTCCAGCGCCAGCCGGTGAATCCGGTGGCCCTTGATGTCGACGAAATACAGCGCGTTTTCGGCGGCCTGCCACAGCGGTCCTTCGCCGAGTTCGGCGCCGACCGGCCACACGCACACAGGGACCGGCATGCTCATTCTCCGTACCACCCTGCGTCGACGAAGTAATCGCGACCGGAACAGCGCGACGCGTCGTCCGACGCGAGAAACAGCGCCATGCGCGCGACGTGCTCGGGCTCGATGCGCAGTTTCAGACACTGGCTCGCGACGACCTTCGCCTCGCTCTCCGGCGATTGCCACAGCGCCATCTGCCGCGGCGTCCTGATCGCGCCCGGGATGATGCAGTTCACGCGGATGCCCGCGCCGCCGAGATCGCGCGCGAGACCGCGGGTGAGCCCTTCGATGCCGGCCTTCGCGGTCATGTAGATCGCCAGATTCGGCAGCGCCAGATGCCAGGACACCGAGCCGAGATTCAGGATCACGCCGCGGCCGGCCTCGCGCATCCCGTTCGCGGCGGCCTGCGCGCAGAAGAACTGGTGGCGCAGATTCACCGCGATACGGTCGTCCCAGTAGCTCGCGGTCAGTTCGCCGATTTCGTGGCGGTCGTCGTTGCCGGCGTTGTTGACCAGCACGTCGATCGGACCTGCCGCGGCGACGATCGAGGCGAACATCTCGTTGATCGCATCGACGTTGCGCAGATCGCAGCGCCGGAACAGCGGCGGATGCTTCGCATCGCGAAGCTTTTCCTGCAACGCGAGCGAATCGGCCTCGGCGACGTCGAGGAAGAACACGCGCGCGCCCTGTTGCGCGAACGCCTCGGTCATCGCGGCGCCGATCCCGCTGCCGCCGCCGGTGACGACGACCGTTTTGTCCGCCAGGCTCGGGTAGATTGCGTACGACATCAGATATTCCGTTGTTTCGAGTAGGGTTCGAGTGGGACTGCCCGGAGAGCCCCCGGGCCGCCGGCTGCCGTTTGAATTACGACACGATATCGACTTCAGCCAGCATGCGCCAGTCGCGCGGCAGCGTCCGGGTCGCATTGCCGGTCACCGTGACCGTGCCGCTCAGATGAATGTCGCGGCTCGAGCTGCCGACCAGCAGATCGAAGTCGCCGGGCTCGACGATACGCTCGCCGCGTGCGTCGGTGAAGTTCAGCATATCGACCGGCAGTTTGACCCGCACGCGCGTCGCCGCGCCGCTCGCCAGCGGCACCCGCGCGAACGCCTTCAGCTCGCGCACCGGCCGCGCGACCGACGCATGACGGTCGCGCACGTAGATCTGCACGACTTCGGTGCCGTCGCACGCGCCGGTGTTATCGAGCGCGAAGCTCAGTTCGATCGTGCCGTCGTCGATCGCCACTTCGCGCTGCGCGAGCGCGAGCTCGCCGTAGCGGAACTGCGTATAGCCGAGCCCGAAGCCGAACGGGTAGCGGCAACCGAAGTGGTAGGCGACCGGCGTGCCCGCGCTTTTCAGCCGATGGTTGTACACGTATGGCACCGCGCCCGCGCTCTTGGGCACGGACAGCGGCAGACGGCCGCTGAAATTGGCGCGGCCCACCAGCAGATCGGCAAGCGCTTCGGCGCCGCGCTCGCCCGGCGCGAACGCGATGATCTGCGCGGCGATCCGCTCTTCGAGACCGCCGAGGTTGTACGGCCGGCCGCCGGTCATCACGACGACCGTCGGCGTGCCGCTCGCGACCACCGCTTCGAGCAGTTGCTGCTGCACGCCCGGCAGATCGAGGCTGTCGGTGTCCGAGCCCTCGCCGACCGTGCCGGACTGGAACAGCCCCGCGAGGTCGCCGACGAACACCAGCGCGACGCCGGCCGCGCGCGCGGCTTCGACCGCCGCGGCGATTCCCTGGGTGTCCTTGCTGATCAGTTCGTCGTCGCGTTTCGCGTCGCCGCTCAGATCGAGCGACACGTCGCCCGGGAACACCGGCGCGCCGGCGCGGCGCTCCTTGATGATGTCGCAGCCGGGCGCGTGGATCACGCGCTCGTTGCCGAGCAGCGCGCGCAACGCGCGCAGCGGCGTCGCGATCGATGCGGTCGACAGCTCGCCGCTATTGATCAGATGGACCGGGAAGCTGTAGCCGGCGAGCAGCGCGAGCGGGTCGTCGGCGGTCGGGCCGATCACCGCGATCTTGTCGGCGCCGTTCGCGTTCAACGGCAGCACGCTGCCTTCGTTGCGCAACAGCACCGCCGATTCGAGCGCGACCTGATACGCGGTATCGCCCGCGGCCGCGCTCTTTACATCGACGCGCTCCGGATCGACGTATGGATTCTCGAACAGGCCGAGCTGGAATTTGGTGCGCAGCACGCGCGAGACCGCCGCGTCGATCGTCGCTTCGGTGATCTCGTCGCGCGCGAGCGCTTCCTTCAGATGCACCGCGCACTCGTGGCCCGGCAGTTCGACGTCGAGGCCCGCGTTGAACGCGAGCGCCGCCGCCGATGCGCTGTCGCGCGCAACCGCATGGTGGCTGTACAGCAGATCGACGCCCGCATAGTCGGCGACGATCAGACCGTCGAAGCCCCACTTGTCGCGCAGCGTCTCGGTCAGCAATTCGCGGTCGCCGTGACACGGCACGCCGTCGACGTCGTGATACGCGGGCATCACCGAACCGGCGTTCGCGAGCTTGACCGCCATTTCGAACGGCAGCATGAACACGTCGTTCAGCTCGCGCGGGCCGACATGCACCGGCGCGTGATTGCGGCCGCCCTCGCTGGCCGAATGGCCGACGAAATGCTTGAGCGTCGCGAGCAGATCGCGGCGCTCGCCTTGCAGGCCCTTCACGTAATGACAGGCGAGCACGCCGACCAGATACGGATCTTCGCCGAGCGTTTCCTCGGTGCGGCCCCAGCGCGGATCGCGCGATACGTCGAGCACCGGCGCGAGCCCCTGGTGACAGCCGATCGAGCGCGCCTGTTCGCCGATGATCCGGCCGACTTCGCCGACCAGTTGCGGATTCCACGTCGCCGCGTAGTTCAGCGGCGACGGAAACAGCGTCGCGTCCTTGATCATCAGGCCGACCAGACACTCTTCGTGCGCCATCACCGGAATGCCCAGGCGAGTGTCCTCGACCATCTTGCGCTGCAGCTCGTTGAGCGCGCGCACGCCTTCCTTCGGCTCGACGGTGTGGGTGCCGAGCGGCCGGGTGATCTGGCCGAGGCCGTACTGAAGGATTTCGTCGACGGTGCTCTGGTTCGCGCTCTGCGCGAAATCGATGCTGCGCGCCTTGTGCTTGCCGTCGGCCGACAGCTTCAGCCACGCGGCGTGAAGCTGCGCGATCTTTTCGTCGAGCGTCATGCGCGCGAGCAGATCGGCCACGCGCTCCTCCACGGTCGCCGCGCTATTGCGGTAGAGCGGAACGTCACCTTGCCGAAGCAACATCGAAAACTCCTTTTTGTCCTGTTGTGTGAAGCGCGCGAAGCGCCGGCACCGCCGTGGTTCGCCCGCGCGCGGCGGGGCGATGGATCAACGGCAATGCGATCCCCTACGTTTTCATTTGCCCTGCGAATATTCGCAGTCCTGCTGATTGATCGAGTAACGGCGCGAATCGAACGCGGCTACCTGCGAGCCGCGGGCGTGGGCGCCGCTGAACTCAGTGCAGACGCGGCAGCGCGAAGTCCTTGTCGTCGAACACGTGGCACGCATGCGGCGCCAGCGCCAGTTCGATCCGCTCGTCGGCGCTCACGCCGCCGTCGCCGGGCAGCTTCGCGATGATCGGATTGCCGTCGCGCGCGCCGCCGGCCAGATGCACGTAGCTGTGCTCGCCCATCCGCTCGACCAGCCGCACCGCGCAGCGGATCGTCTGCACGCCGGGCTGGCTCGACGGCAGCGCCAGATGCTCCGGACGCACGCCGAGCGTGACCTGCGCGCCGACCGTCAGGCGGCGGCCGTCCACCTGCGCGCGAGCGCGCTCGCCGGTCGTCAGTTCGACTTCGATGCCGTGCTCGTCGGTCGCGAGCACTTTGGCCGGCAGGAAGTTCATCTTCGGCGAGCCGATAAAGCCGGCGACGAAGCGGCTCTTCGGCCGGTGATACAGATCGAGCGGCGCGCCGATCTGCGCGATGCTGCCGTGTTTCTCCATCTCCGCGCCGGCGTGCAGCAGCACGATCTTGTCGGCGAGCGCCATCGCTTCGATCTGGTCGTGCGTGACGTAGACCGCGCTCGCGCGGCGGAACTCGCGATGCAGACGGGCGATTTCGGTGCGGGTCTGCACGCGCAACGCGGCGTCCAGGTTCGACAGCGGTTCGTCGAACAGGAACACACCCGGCTCACGCACGATCGCGCGGCCAATCGCGACGCGCTGACGCTGGCCGCCGGACAGCGCGGCCGGACGACGCTCCAGGTAGCTATCCAGTTGCAGCGCGGCGGCCGCGCTGCGAACCTTCTGGTCGATGACCGCCTTGTCGACTTTCGCTTGGCGCAGACCGAAGGCCATGTTCTCGTACACGCTCATATGCGGATACAGCGCGTAGTTCTGGAACACCATCGCGACCTGGCGCTTGGCCGGCTCGACGCTGTTCATCAGCTGACCGTCGATCCGCAGTTCGCCGTCGGTGATCGATTCGAGTCCGGCGATCATCCGCAGCAGCGTGGACTTGCCGCAACCCGACGGGCCGAGGAACACGCAGAATTCGTTGTGACCGACTTCGAGGTTGGCGTCGCGAATCACCGCGGTGCCGCTCGTATAGGACTTCTGTACGTTAGTAAGGGAGATGCTTGCCATGACGTTGTATGCGAAGTTCGGTGCGCGGGCCGGCTTCAGCCCGCGCGTTGTCGAGGTGGTAGGCGAGGCGGCTCAGCCCTTCAGCGAGCCGGCCATCATTCCCTTGATCACGCGTTCCTGACCGAACGCGTAGGCGACGATCAGCGGCAGCGAGGTGAGCACGAGCACGGCCAGCATCGACGGGATGTTCGACGCGTATTGCCCCATGAAGTCCCAGATCGCGAGCGGCAGCGTGCGGTGCTCGGCGGTCGACGTGAGCATGTACGCGAAGATGAACTCGTTCCACAGACCGATGCCGTTGAAGATCGCGACCGTCGCGAGCCCCGGCGCCGACAGCGGGAAGAAGATCCGCCAGAAGATCCGGAACGGGCTGCAGCCGTCGAGTTGCGCCGCTTCTTCGAGTTCGCGCGGAATCTGCCGCATGAACTCGGTCAGGATGAAGATCGACACCGGCAGGCTGAGCGCGACGTACGGCCCGAGCAACGCGAACGCGGTGTCGTAGAAGCCCAGGTTACGGGTGAGCAGATAGATCGGCACCAGCGTCGCGTGCAGCGGCACGATCATCCCGGCGACCACCAGACCGAACAGCGTCTTGTTCAGCGCGAAGCGCACGCGGGCGAACACGTAGGCGGCCATCGCGCTAATGATCACGATCAGCAGCACCGACACGCCGACCGTGAACACGCTATTACGGAAGTACGTGAAGAACGGTCCCTGCAACACAGCGGTGTAGTTGCCCCAGTACAGATGCTCGGGCGGCGCCCACACGGACGACGAGAAGGTCTCTTCCGTGCTCTTGAAGCTCGACACGACCATGAAGAGGAACGGGATCGTCGTGACGCCGAGCCAGATGATCGCCAGCAGAGGAATGCCGATACGGGGAAAGCGAAATTTCTTGTTCATGGTTCAAACCTCGGTTGCGTAACGACGGCTGAGATACATCGATACCGCCGCCACCGCGATGACGATCAGGAACATCGCCGAGCCGATCGTGCTGCCGTAGCCGAGCTGGAACGAACTGAACACCGTGCGATACATATAGGTGGCCATCACCTCGGACGAGCCTTCCGGGCCGCCGCCGGTCATCACGAACACCAGGTCGAAGTAGCGCAGCGAACCGAGCACCGACAGGATCACCGCGGTGCGCACCGTGCCTTGCAGATGCGGCAGCTTGATGCGCCAGAAAATGGTCCACTGGGACGCGCCGTCGAGCAGCGCCGCCTCGTTGACCTCGGCCGGCATCGAAGAAAGACCGGCGAGAAACAGAATCATGTAGAACGGCGCGTTTTGCCAGATGATCACGGCGATCGTCGCGGCCAACGAAAAGTGCGGGTCGCCGAGCCAGTCCTTCGCGAGACCGTCGAGACCGAACGCCTGCAACGCGACATTGAGCGGGCCGAAATTCGGATCGTAGATCTGCTTGAACAGCACGCCGATCGCGACGCTCGACATCAGCAGCGGCAGGAAATAGAGCACCTTCAGCAGGCGCGAGCCGCGGCCGGCTTTTTCCAGCAGCACGGCGAGCGCGAGCGCGATCGGCAGCTGGATCACGATCGACGCGACCGCAAGAATCACGTTGTTCTTCAGCGATTGCCAGAACACCGTGTCGTGCGCGAGCCGGGCCCAGTTCGCAAAGCCGATATAACGGGCGGTATTACCGAGGCCGTTCCAGTCGAGCAGCGACAGCCGCAAGCTGGAGACCAGCGGATAGAGCAGGAATACGGCCAGCAGCAATAGCGACGGCGCGAGAAACACGACCGTGACTAACGTTTGCGGCGACAGCCGCAGCCGGCGTTCAGGTGTAGCGGAGAGTGCGATATTCACGAGCTTGTCTGCCGGCCGGCACCTCGCGGCGCCGGCCGGACTTTTCCGTTGAACGGGAGACTGGGAGACTGCGGATTAACCGCCCTTCTTCGCGGCGGCTTCCATTTGCTGCGCGGCGGCTTCAGGCGTCAGCGACAGACCGAACAGCGCCTGGGTCGTGTCCTTGTGCATTTCGCCCAGAGCCGGCGGCAGTGCCTGGTCGTACCACAGCTGCACGCTCGGCGCCGCGGCCAGCAGCTTCTGCAGACGCTGCGTGAACGGATCGTCGATCTTCACGTTGTTGACCGGCGGCAGCTTGTGGTCATCCGACGCGCGAGCCTGCATCGCCTGCTCGTCGGTCAGCGCCTGGATCAGCTTGAACGCCGCTTCCGGCGACTTGCACTCGGCCGAGATGCTCAGGAAGCCGTCGCCCACCGTGCCGATCAGGTCGCGCGGGTCGCCCTTGCCGCCCGGCACCGTCGGGAACGGGAAGAAGTCGAGGTCCTTCGAGAACGCCGGCGCTTCGTTGGCGATCGTCGACGCTTCCCATGCGCCCATCAGCTCCATCGCAGCCTTGCCCGAATACAGCAGGCGGCGCGACGCGCCCGAGTCGTAATCGAGACCGTTGATGCCCGGCGCGAACGCACCGGCCTTCACCAGTTCCTGAATCCGCTTGCCCGCTTCGACGAAGGCCGGGTCTTCGAAGCCCTTGCCCTTGCCCGCGAGCGCGTCCTTCACGACCTGCGGACCGCCGATCCGGTCAACCAGGTACATGTAGTACATCGAACCGGTCCACTTGTTCTTGTTCGCGAGCGAGAAGGCGGCGACGTTATGCGACTTCAGCACTTCGACCACGTGCATCAGTTCATCCCACGTCTTCGGCGGCGTGATGCCGTACTTCTTGAAGGTTTCCTTGTTGTAGAAGATCACCGCGGCGGCGGCGTTTTCGGCGGCCACGCCGTAGGTCTTGCCGTCGAACGTGGTGACGTCCCACGACGACTGCATGAAGCGGTTGCGATAGGCCGGATCCTTGCTCAGGTACGGTGTGAGGTCGACGATCTGGCCGGACTTCACATACTCGTGCAGGCCGCCGCCGCCCCAGTTCTCGAACACGCACGGCGGTTGGTTCGCGCCGAACGCAACCTTCAGTTTGGTCTTGTACGCCTCGTTCAGCACGTGCGAATTCTCGACCTTGTAACCCGGGGTCGATTTCTCAAAGCGGTCCGACGCGTCGCGAATGATCTTGCTCGACGACGCATTGGTTTGCTGGTCCCACACGGAAAGCGTCTTGCCGGACTCGGCCGCGACGGCGCTCGAAACTACCGCAGACAACGTAAATAGCAGCGCCGTGGCGCCGACGATGGACCGCGCTTTGGCAAAAGCCGGGTACGCCATGTTGTGTCCCCTCTCTAGGATTTATAAGAAACCGCCGGGTTATTAACGTTAGCCTTAACGTTAGCGAATGTTAGGCCGGCGCTTGAACTACGGCTATGCGGGATTTTACCTGGTATCTGAACGTTAAAGCTTGCATCCCGCATCAGATTAGCCCCTGAACATGGGGCTGAAATGACAACGCTTCTGCTAGAATAGCGACTACATAAACGGTATCGCTAACGTGATTAGCGAGTCGATACAACGATGACTTCTCGCACTCCTTCCACTCGCATGGCCAGGCAGACGCCCACGCTGGAGCACGTCGCCAAGCTTGCCGGCGTCTCCCAGATGACCGCGTCGCGCGCGCTCAACGGCCGCCCCGGCGTGTCGCGCGAAACCCGCGACGAAGTACTGCGCATCGCGTCGGACATCGGTTACGTGGTCAACCGCACCGCGCAGAAACTCTCGGGCGGCCGCAACGGCATTATCGGCATCATCACGCCGACGCTCGACACGCAGTTCTCCAGCGAACTGGTGCTCGGCGCGGGCCGCGCGGCACGCGGCGCGGGCATGGAGATGCTGGTCTACACGGTGTTCGACGAAGACCGTCATGCCCATCACGATCTGCTCGGCCTGATCCAGCAATTCTCCGACGGCATCCTCGCGATCCTGCCGCGCGAATCGCTGTGTCTCGAAGCGCTCGCCACCGCCAAGGTGCCGGTCGTCGTGGTCGATCAACGCGGTACGCTGACGGGCTTCCCGTCGGTCTCGGTCGACAACTACGGCGGCGCGTGTCTGGCGGTCGAGCATCTGGCCGAACTCGGTCACAAGCGCATCGCCTTTCTGGCCGGCGACGAAACCATCGAAGGCGTGCGCGACCGTCAGCGCGGCTATCACGATACGGTCGCGCGTCTGAACCTCGTGCGCGAAGACGCGCTGGTCGCCGCCGGCGACCTGTCGCAGATGATGGCGTTCGACGTCACCTTCGACCTGCTCAATCTCGCCGAACCGCCCACCGCGATCTTCACCGCCAACGACCAGAGCGCGTTCGGCGTAATCGCCGCGATCCGCGAAGCCGGTCTGCGAGTGCCCGACGACATCTCGGTGATCGGCTTCGACGATATTCCGATGTCCGAACAATTCCACCCCGCGCTCACCACGATCCGCCAGCCGTTCCAGCAGATGGCGCGCTCGGCGGTCAACACGCTGCTCGCGCAGATCGCCGGCATCGACGCCGCTTCGCAGCGCATCACGCTGCCGGCCGAGCTGGTGGTGCGCGACTCCACCGGCCCGGTCCGCACGAAGCAGCGCCGCGGCCGTCACCAGATCGTTTCGACGTAAGTCGACGCGCGCACCTTCGCGTCGGAGGTGACCAGCGCGCCGCCGTAGGTGCGCGCGGTCGCGACGATCAGCCGTTGGTGCGAGCTGAGCGCCGGCGACAGCGTGGCCGCGCGGAACGCGATCTCGGTGTCGACCGGAATCATCCGCACGCCGTCCAGCGACAGAAACGTCGACATCCAGCTGCGCGCATCCATCGACAAGCCCAGACTGCCCGCCTTCACGAGCTCGGCGATCTCCAGCGCGCTGATCGCCGAGATCAGGATCTCGCCGCCGTCGAGCTCGCGGTCGATCGCCTCGTGCGCGGCCTGGCTCAGCGCCTTCTGCCTACCGAGCCAGCACACCAGCGCCAGCGTATCGAGCGTGATCATCCCTCTTCCTGCTCCGCGGCGACCGGTTGCAGCGCATGCTTGAAGTTGAAGTGCGTGATCGACGCGCGCAGCAGCTCGAGCGGATTTTCCTGCTTGCTGCGATACGGCCTGATCTCGATCGTCGGATGCCCCCGGTCCGTGACGATCACGGTTTCGCCCAACGCTTCGACCTGACGAAACAGCTCGCAAGCGCGGGATTTGAAAATGGCTTTGGATACTCGCTTTTCCATGACGCTCTCCACCCAACAAAAATCCAACGGTTATTTTTGTGCCGGGCCGCCGCGTTGGCTCTCGTACGCTACTGCTGCGCGACCTGACCGTCTTTATCAAACTTGCCTCACTGCTGCCTCACTCGTTAGTGCCCGAGTCCCTGCCTGAAGCTCTCTCCAGCTTCAGTCCTGCCCTGATCCGACGCGTTTGCGGCGGCCGCGCGAACGCGACGCTCGCGGCGCCGGCGCGGTTCTGCAATCGTGTCTGAAGTAGCGCAAGCAGCCCGCCGGTACCTGAGCGGTACCGCTCCGCCACCGGCTCGGGGGCGGGCAGGCCGGCGGCGTCGACAAAGCTGAGCTGTCGCGCGCCTCCGGGACCTGTGCGAATCACGGGATGCGTACTGCCTGGCGAGAGGATGTTGCCCGGCACCGTCTGCGCGGCGCTCGTTGCAGCGGATCGCCACGGCCGGACAGCGCGGCGGCGCGTCATGGGAAGCGCTATTTGCCCTTGTGCCACCACTCTTCGACGAGGAACAAACATTTGACGTTACCCTTAACGTTAGCGGATGTTAATGGCGCATATTGCGCGCCGCCATGAGGGGTTTACCTAAGCTTTTGTGATACCGGTAACTGGCTTGGCTCTCCGCCTGACAGCGCTTTCATGATGCTCGCTACGAAGGAGGCGCTTAATTATTTGTAGACGGTAGCGGGTGGCGAAGGGCACTTGCGGCGGCCACCGATCAACGCGCCGCCAACGCGCGATCCAGCCGCCTCATTCTTCGCGGTCCGGCGTGCGCGCGCCCGCCGACGGCTCCGCGTCGAAATGCACGATCCACGTGTACAGCGGCCCGCGAGGCCTCGCCGGCCACGCGCGCGGCAGCGGCTCGGCTTCGCCGGCTCTGCGGCGAGGCTCCGCGCCGGCAGCCTCAGCGCGTTGCGCGTCGCCTTGGGTGCCACCTTGCGCGTCGGCCGGCGCAGCCTCGCTCGCGCCGGTTAGCGGCGCCGGCTCACCCTGCGCAGCCGCGCCCTCGTCCGTAAGTGGTTTCGTTTGTCGAGTCATCATCGCGCCGGCCCGTCAGGCGACCGCCCGCAAATCCTCGTCGACTGCCGGACGCTCGAACGCGACCGCCGCGCCGCTCGCATCGAACAGCTTGACCTCCGCCGACGCGACCTCGATGCCGACCCGCGCACCGACCGCGTGCTGCGCATCCTTCCGGTCGAGCTTCAGTGCGATCGCGTGCGCCATCCCGTCGAGGCGCGCGTGCAGGATCGATACGTCGCCGAGATGCTCGACCAGCTCGACGCGCGCCGCGAGCCCGGTATCGAGCGAGCCGATACCCAGATGCTCGGCGCGCACGCCGAGCGTCAGATCGCCGTTCAGCGAATGCGCGGTCGCGCCCGGCAGAACGATGCGCTGATTCGCGCCGCCGAGCATCACGACGGTCTCGTTGTCGTCCTGCGATACCAGCGACGCGGCCAGCATATTCATCTGCGGCGAGCCGATAAAGCCGCCGACAAAACGGTTGGCCGGCCGCTCGTACAGATCGAGCGGCGCGCCGGTCTGTTCGATGCGGCCTTTGTTGAACACGACGATCTGTTCGCCGAGCGTCATCGCTTCGACCTGATCGTGCGTCACGTAGATCATCGTCGTGCCCAGCTCGCGATGCAGCTTCGCCAGTTCGATCCGCATCTGCACGCGCAGCGCCGCGTCGAGATTCGACAGCGGCTCGTCGAACAGAAACACGCGCGGCTTGCGCACGATCGCGCGACCGATCGCGACGCGCTGGCGCTGACCGCCCGACAACGCCTTCGGCTTGCGCTCCAGCAGATGGGTGATCTGCAGAATCTCGGCGGCGCGGCCGACCGCCTCGCGCACTTCGCGCTTCGACTTGCCGGCGAGCTTCAGCGAAAAGCCCATGTTGTCGGCGACCGTCATATGCGGATACAGCGCATAGCTCTGGAACACCATCGAGATGCCGCGATCGGCCGGCTGCAGATCGTTGACCCGCACGCCGTCGATCAGAATGTCGCCGCCCGTCACCGATTCGAGCCCGGCGATCATCCGCAGCATCGTCGATTTGCCGCAACCGGACGGGCCGACGAACACCGTGAACTGACCGTCCGGAATGTGCAGATCGATGCCCTGAATTACCTGCGGCCCTTCGCCATACGTCTTCGTGACGTTGCGCAATGCGAGTTCGCCCATTTGATACGTCCTCCTGAATCCTGTTCCTTGCAAAGACCTCGCGTGACGCTATCCCACTGCCCCACTACTTTTTGCGCGCCACGCGAGGTTCGGTGCGGCGTCAGCCCGCGGCCGCGACGCCGGTGTGTTCCGCGATCACGTCGCGATACCACAACGCGCTATCCTTCAGCGTGCGCTGCTGGGTCGCGTAGTCGACGTGAACCATGCCGAAGCGTTTGTCGTAACCCGACGCCCATTCGAAGTTGTCGAGCATGCTCCACGCGAAATAGCCGCGGATATCGACGCCTTTCTGCGCGGCATCCGACAACGCGGCCAGATGCAGGTCATAGAAGCGCACGCGGTCCGCATCATGCACACGGCCGTTTTCGAGCACGTCTTTTGCCGCGCAGCCGTTCTCGGTGATGTAGACCGGCGGCAGCTTGTAGTCCGCGTTCAGGTTCGTGAGCAGTTCGGTCAGCCCTTGCGGATAGACTTCCCAGTCCATATCGGTGAAGCCGAGCGCGCCCGGCGGACGCTTTTCGCCCGACGCGCTGGCGAAAATGCGCGTGTAGTAGTTGATGCCGAGGAAGTCCATCGGCGTGCCGATCACGTCGAAGTCGCCGTTCAGGATCACGTCCTGCGGACCGTTCACCCCATACCATTCCAGCGCTTCGGCCGGATATTCGCCCTTGAACAGCGGGTCCATGTACCAGCGCACGAACTTCGCGTATTCGAGCGACGCGGCCGCGACGTCTTCGGCGGAATCGGTCGCGCCATGCGCGGGCGACTGGTTCAGCACGATGCCGAGCGACGCCTTCACGCCGTCGGCGCGCAGCGCCTGCACCGCGAGACCGTGCGACAGCAGCAGATGGTGCGCGACGTGCGCGGCTTTCTTCAGGTCGGCGTTGCCCGGTGCGAAATAGCCGGTCGCATTGCCGAGCCACGCGGTGCACCACGGCTCGTTATGCGTCGCGATCGATGCGACCCGGTCGCCCAGCACGCTGCCGATCTTGCGCGCGTAGTCCGCGAAACGATACGCGGTGTCGCGGTTTTCCCAGCCGTTCTGCGTGTGCTGCAACGACAGCGGCAGGTCCCAGTGATACAGCGTCGCGAACGGCTGGATGCCGCGCTTGAGCAGACCGTCGACCAGACGGTCGTAGAAGTCCAGGCCCTTGTCGTTGAATTCGCCGCGGCCGGTCGGCTGCACACGCGGCCACGCGATCGAAAAGCGGTACGCATCGAGGCCGAGGTCCGCCATCAGATCCAGGTCCTGTTCGAGGCGGTGATAGTGATCGCAGGCGACGTCGCCGTTCTCGCCGTTGACGACCTTGCCCGGCACCTTGCAGAACGCGTCCCAGATCGACGGGCCGCGGCCGTCCTCATGTGCTGCGCCTTCGATCTGATAGGAACTGGTGGCCACGCCCCAGACGAAGTCTTCGTTGAATCGATACGTCGGCATAAATATTGGTGTCCTGGATGGTCATGCCCGCGAGGGCATCGAATGAAAGGAAGTCCAGCTCAGGCCTTGACCGCGCCGGTCGTCAGACCGTCGATCAAACGCCGCGAAGTAAAAGCGAACAGCACCAGCAGCGGCAGCACCGCGACCGCGGACCCCGCCATTACCGCGCCCCAATCGGAATTGGTCGGGCTTTGCAGGATGCGCAATGCGAGCGGCAGCGTGTACATCGACGGCGAACGCAGCACGACGAGCGCCGACAGGAAGTTGTTCCACGCCTGAATGAAGCTGATCAGCCCGAGCGTGCCCAGCGCCGGCCCGAGCAGCGGCATCACGATGCTCCAGTAGATGCGGAACTCGCCGCAGCCGTCGATACGCGCCGCCTCGATCAGATCCGCCGGAATCGCCGATGCCACGTACTGACGCATCAGGAACACACCGAGCGCGGCGGCCGCGCCGGGCACGTACAGCGCGCGCGGCTGATCGATCCAGCCGAGCAGGTTCATCGTCATGAAGGTCGGAATCATGCTGAGGAACGGCGGCACCAGCATCGCGGTCAGCGCGATCGCGAACAGCGTCTTCTTGAAGCGGAACTCGTACATCGCGAACGCGTAGCCGGCCATCGACGTGACCAGCAGCGTCAGCACGGTCTGGATCGCCGCGGTATAGAAGCTCCAGCCGAGATTGCGCCAGAACGGGATATGCCGCATCAGCGAGGCCATGTTGTCGAAAAACGCGCTGCCGAACCACAGCGGCGGCGGCATCGAGAAGATTTCCGAACTCGTGTGCGTCGCGAACACGAACATGAAGTAAAACGGCGAGAACATCAGCAGCGCGCCCGCCAGCACGATGGCGTAGCCGATATAACGGCCTTTCTGGTTCGGTGATTTCATCGCTGGTTCTCCTCGTTCATGCCGCTGCGGTGGAAAAGGCGCGTGTTCAGCCACATCAGCGCGGCGATCGAGATGAACAGCAGCCAGGCGATCGAACTCGCGGTACCGAAGTCGCCATCGTGGAATGCGGTGCGATACATATAAACAGCGGTCGTCAGACCCGATTGACTCGTGCCCATCCCTTCGTTCGGCAGCAGAATGAACGGCTCTTCGAACAGTTGCAGACCGCCGATGATCGACAGCGTGACCGCGAAGAAAATCATCGGCTTGATCAGCGGGATCGTGATGCGGGTGAACTGTTGCCAGCCGTTCGCGCCGTCGATGCGCGCGGCTTCATACAGGTCCTTCGGAATGGTTTGCAGTGCGGACAGATACAGCACCGTGTTCCAGCCGACATAGCGCCAGAAGATCACGACCGACACCGCCGGCTTCACGTTCTTCGGGTTATAGAGCCATTCGATCGGATGCGCGGGCACGATCCAGTGCAGGCCGGGCAGCTTGCCGAGTTCGGTGATCGCGAGGTTGATCATCCCGAAGTCGGTCGAATACAGCGACGAGAAGATCAGCGCGATCGCGACGCTCGACGTGATGAACGGCAGGAAGTACAGCCCGACCACGAAATTGCGCCAGCGGCGGAACGCGGTCTGCAGAAAGAACGCGAGCGGCAGCGCAACCAGGTGTTGCGGCAGGCCGGACATGATCGCCATCGACGCGGTGTTGTACAGCGACTTCCAGTACCACGGGTCCGTCAGCGTGAACGTGAAGTTCGACAGGCCCACCCACTTCATGCTCGCGAGTCCCGCGGTCGCGTCCCAGCTCTGGAACGACAGGTATAGCGAGAACAGCAGCGGAAAGGCAATGAATAGCGCGAACAGCGCAAAAAACGGCGCGAGAAACAGGTACGGCGCGACCTTCACCGGATCGAAGCGCGACTTGCGGCGCGGCGCCGCGAGCGGCGGCAGCGCGGTCGAGCCGTCGCGGGCAATCTGTTCGGTCGTGGGCAGCGGAGTGTTCATCAGTAGTTCCGTCCAGTCGGGCGTGGCCGGTGTGGGGACCGGCCACGCTGTTTGCAGCACGCGGTTCGAGCGGCGCGCGCTATCACGCGCACGTTCGCCTGAGCCGCTTTGAGGCTCACTACGTCGCTTAGCGGCGGACCCGATGCGCGATCTGGTCCTGCGCTTCCTGCAGCGCGGTATGCACGTCGGCGCCGTCGTCGACCACCTTGTCGAGCGCCGAATGGACCGCCTCTTCGGCGACCTGGTCGTACTTGCTGCGCTGGATCGCCGGAATGTGCGACGCCGCGTCACGCCAGATCAAACGCGCCTTCTCGTTGCCGAGGAACGCGACCGGCTCGGCGAAGAACGAATCGTTCTGCGCGGCGAGCAGCGCCGGGAATGCGTCGATCGAACGGAACGATGCGAGCTGGGTGTCCTGGCGCGTGGTCAGGAACTTGATGAATTCCCACGACATCGGCTTTTGCGTCGCCTTCGCCGGAATCGCGTAGAAGGTGCCGCCGAACGATGCGTATGCGTTATTCGGCAGATTGGTCGCGCGCCACAGGCCCTTGGTGTCCGGCGCGATCCACGACGACAGGTGGCCGCCGAGCCATGCGCCCATCATCTGCGTCGACACGGTGCCGCGCTTGAAGCTCTCGGCCCATTCGTTCGACCACGGCGTGATCTTCGCGTCGAGGCCGAGGTCGCGCGCTTTCTTCGCGAGTTCGAACGCCTTCACGAAACGCGGCGACGTGACGACCGGATTGCCGGCCTTGTCGAAGTAGACGCCGTCGCCTTCTTTCAGATCCGCGCGAATGTAGATGTCCTCGATGTCGCGCGAGGACGCCATCAGGTACGCGCCGGTCGCCTTCTTGATCTTCTGGCCGGCCGCCAGATACGAGTCCCACGACTTCGTCAGATCGGCTTCGGTGACGCCGGCCTTGTCGAGGATGTCCTTGCGGTAGAACAGCGTGCCCGGACCGATGTCGGCCGGCATGCCGACGATCGCGCCGTCCTGGGTGGTCGCCTGCGCGAACGTGTAATTGATGAACTGGCTCTTGTACTGGCCCGCGCTGTACGGCGCCTTCGACAGATCCTGCAGGCCGCCGCCCGCCGCGAAACGGCCGATAAAGCCGACCTCGACCGCCATCACGTCGGGCAGATTCGAGCTGGTCGCGAGCGCGGTGGTCATCGCGTTATGGTGATCGGCGATCGCCAGCGACGACACCTTGATATCGACGTCCGGATGCAGCTTCTTCCATGCGGGCAGCGCATCCTTGATTTCCTGATCCAGCTTCGGGAAAACCGCGACCGTCAGCGTGGTATTGGCGTGCGCGCCGGCTGCGGCGAGGCTGAGCAGAACTGCGGCAGCGGGGCCCGAAAAGCGGAATTTCATTACTCGTCTCCTGTTGAATCGTTTGTGAATGGCATTCGATTACTGCTCTACTACGACTAACGTGCTTCCCCTGTTGTCTTTGCTGCTGTTGTGTCCGATGTATCTGTTGTGTCCGTTATGCGCGGCGCGTGGTTTTGAAAGCGCTTTCACGTAATGCGAAAAAAAATGCGCACTGGAAGGCCGGCGGGCTACCCACGCGCGTCTCCCCGGCTCACCGGCGGCGCGATGCGCCGGGTGGTTTCCCGCGTGACCAGCGTGAGCGGAATCGGGCTGAGTTCGATCGACTGCTTGCGGATCATCCGCACGATTCCCTGCGCGGCGAGCCGGCCGATTTCGTAGGTCGGCTGACGCACGGTGGTTAGCGGCGGGGTCATGTACGACGAAGTCGGCAGATCGTCGAAGCCGACCAGCGATACATCGTCGGGCACCCGCACGCCGCGCCGGAACATCGCGAGGCGCGCGCCGTACGCGGTCTGATCGTTCGCGCAGAACACCGCGCTGAACGACGGATGACGCGCCATCAGCCGCTCCATCGCGGCGACGCCGCCGGTTTCGAGGTAGTCGCCCTGCTCGACGAGTTCGGGGTCGAAGCCGATGCCCGCCTCGATGAGCGCGCTGCGATAGCCGTCGAGGCGCTCGATCGCATCCTCGTGATTCGACGGCCCGGCGATAAAGGCGATCTCGCGATGCCCCTGTTCGATCAGATGGCGGGTCGCGTCGCGCGCGCCCTGCAGGTTGTCGATCGGCAGACCCGCGAGCGCCACGCTGTTCTGCACCGAGCGGCCGAGCACCAGCATCGGCGCCCAGCGCGCGTAGTCGGTGAGCGTCGCTTCGTCGAGCTGCGCGTGCAGCAGGATGATCCCGTCGACCCGGCGCGCGATCAGTTGTTCGAGGCGCGCCTTTTCGTCGTCGAGATTCCAGCGGCTACTCACGAAGATCGGCGTGAAACCCGGTTCGTATAACGCTTCCTCGATACCGCGCAGCCACTCCGCGTAAAACGGGCTCGACACCGCCTGGGTCAGTACGCCGATCGTTTCGGTGCGGCCGCTCGCGAGCCCGCGCGCGAGGATGTTCGGCCGGTAGTTAAAGCGAGCGATCGCTTCTTCGACCGCCTGTTGTTTGGCCGGCACCACGCGCGCGGAGCCGTTCAGAATGCGCGACACGGTGCTCGGCGATACGCCGGCCGCGCGCGCGATTTCCTCGAGCGTCACGTTCGGCGCCAGCGGTACCTCGGGTAGCTGGGGTAGCTGGGGTGCGCCGGATCGATCGTCGGAGCCGTGGTCGGTCATGAGTTATGCCAGGTTACTGTTCTGAAAGCGCTTTCAAATACGAAAAAGCGAGGTACGTCCGGTCAGGAATTCTGTAAAGAGAAAAAGCAGCCGATGCGACGAGGGTGGAGGAAGCGTCGCACCGGCCTCTCTATGAAAGAGATAGAAGCAGTACTTCAAGCAAAGAGATCACTACGATTGCCGGTCAGGCAGGTACTACTTAGAACGAGGTCATGATCCCAGCGAACACGCCCGTCTGGCTGTGGCCATAGTTCGGGTTGCTGTTCGACGACGTGCCGGTCGTCGGATCGAAGTTGTTGTTGCCGTACGAACCGTTGCCCAGGTTGATGTTCGACGTCGAGCTGTTGCGCACGTAGCCGGCTTCCGTGTACAGGAAGGTCCGCTTCGACAGCGCGTAGGTAGCAGCAAGCGTGAACAGCGTCGCGTTGCCGTTGCCGTTGTTCGCGTTCGCGTGATAGACCGCGCCGGTGATCTGCGTGGCCGGGGTCACCTGCCAGGCGGCGCCGAGCCATTCGTGATTCACGCCCGTCGGTGCGCTGACGCCTGCCGGCTGCGACGCGTCGGTCACGCCCACGCTCGCGTTGGTCGCATCGGGTGCGCTCAGGTGCTGATAGCCGACGTAGAACTTGACCGGGCCGACCACATAAGTGCCGCCGACCAACGCCATGCGCGAAGCCGAGTACACGTTGTTGAACGAACCGTTGGCGCCGCGCACTTCGTCATAGATCACGCGGAAATCGCCGCCGCCCCACGTATAGACGCCTTCGATCGCGTTGGTACGGCCCTGGCCGGTCGGCACGCCCGCCGAGTTGACCGGCGCCGAGTTCCAGCTGGTGTTGTTGGTCAGCGAATACTGGCCCTTGAACACGAGACCGCCGAACAGCACCGGCGTGTTGTACTCCGCGCCGTTGGTGGTGCTGGTCCAGTTACGGCCGCGCACCAGCGTCGAGATTGCGTAGCGCTGCATCACCTGCGGGTCGGTGCCCCAGCTGTCCTGCGCCAGTTCGCCGGCGCCGAGGTTACCGATCTTGAACAGACCCCAGTGATCGTTGGTCAGGCCGACCGTCGCGTGACGGCCGAACAGGTTGCCGGCCGACGCACCCGTCATCGTGTTGAGCTGACCTTCCAACTGGAACACCGTCTTGGTGCCGCCGCCGAGATCTTCGGAGCCCATCAGGCCGAACCACGAGCAACCCCAGTCGCCGGTCTGCGCCGACCAGGCGTGACCGCCCGGCAAGCCGGTTTCGAACTGGATACCGTTATCGATACGGCCGTACAGCGTGACACTGCTTTGCGCATGTGCCACCGTCGTTGCCGCCGCCATCACCGACAAAGCAATAAGCTTCTTCTTCATTAGCTATCCTATATATATTTGGGCGTCTCCAAGCCGCTCAGGACGCATTCGTACTCGACGCGTTCCCCTCTTGTCGAAATGTCCTCAGCACATTTCGAGGCGATTATAGGGACGAGCCCGCGCCGCGCATCGAATTGCACGCTCAGGGAAAACGATGTTACCGATAACTATTGCGCGCCGGGCCAAGCCGCAGTAGCACCCCGCTTCGTGACCATGCCGTGATGGTCATAAGCGCCGCAAATCCGTTTGAATCCATGCACCAAAACGCGGCGCGGTCGGCACCAGCAGGATGCGAGGCCGTTTTCTTTGCTGCGAAATCACGGTCAAATGCAAGCGCGAAGTGAATTCGATGTTGTGAAGATGCAACGTCGATCGACATCATTTGCGACGGATCGAACTTGACGATTGACACCGGCGCCGGCAGCAGGCGCGAAATTTTGTGTCTATCATCAATGCATACGATGCCCTGTTCCCCCGCCACGCCG
Organism: Burkholderia sp. SRS-W-2-2016; assembly: GCF_001931485.1. Classification (GTDB taxonomy): domain Bacteria; phylum Pseudomonadota; class Gammaproteobacteria; order Burkholderiales; family Burkholderiaceae; genus Paraburkholderia. The sequence continues at coordinate 105,106 of NZ_MSDV01000075.1, forward strand.
CCCGCGCGACGTCCCGCTCGAACGCACCGCACTCCCACACTTTCTCCGGGCGACGGCACGACCGCCCTACGCCCCGATCGACAGAACCCTGGCCGCGCGCATCGTTATACAGCACGCGCGCCGTGTATGCGGTTCTGTCCGACCCACTTCCGCGGCTGCGCATGCAACCGAACCGGAAGACTCGCTGGCCGGATTGGCCGGCACACCCTGGTATCTGTAAGGAGGTATCGTGAAAACAGTTGTCGCTTCCACACTCGTATTGCTGATAGCGGGCGCAATCGCGCCGGCCGCTTATGCGCAGAACGATACGCAGCTCACCGATCAGCAACTCGCCCATAACGTGCGCGTCGCCGAGGCGCGCAGCGGCGTTGGGATGTCTCATGTGTTCGTGTTCGCCCGCTCCGGTCAGATCACGCTGGTCGGCTGGGTGCCCGCACTGGACCATGTGTCGCGTGCCGAACGCAGCGCGTTGTCGGTGCCGGGCGTGACCTCGGTGGACAACCGGCTCTCGCCCGATGGCGGCTCGCTGGGCTCGCATTGAATCGAACTGGATCGCCGCGCGGACGACGCTCGAACCGGCCGCGCGCTATCTGTCCCGCTCCACTCGCTGCAACAGTCAGGTAAATCCCGCATGGCGGCCGCCGCGGTCGATCCGTACCATTCTTTGTTACCGGTAACGCTCTTTAACGTTAGAAAGCGCTTTCAAAGAATAATCACGCCCAGGAGACCACAGAATGCGCACTCGACGTACTTCGGTACGCCTGCTCTCTATAGCCACGACACTGTGTTGCGCACTGGCCGCGGCAGGCTGCGCGAACAGCCACGCGCCGCTCGCTCACGACGGTGCGCCGCTGGCGGCGCCGCCCGCCGAGGCGCTGCCGCCGCTGCGCAGTGTGATGGCCGCGCACTTCAAGGTCGGCGCGGCGATCGAACCGGATTCGCTCGACAGCCCCGCCGACGCCGCGCTGCTCCCCGCACAGTTTTCGAGCCTGACCGCCGAGAACAAGATGAAGCCCGGCACGATCGGTGTCGCGCCGGGCCAATACGATTTCGCGGCCGCCGACAGAATCGTCGCGTTCGCCAACGCGCACGGGATCGCGGTGCGCGGTCATACGCTCGTGTGGCACTTCAAGGCGGGCGACTGGACCGAGGCACCGGACTGGTTCTTCGCCGGCGATCCGCGCGACCCGCACTATCGCGATCTCGTCGCGGCGCGGCTCGAGCGCTATGTGACCGATGTCGTCACGCACTTTCGCGGCCAGCTGTATGCGTGGGACGTGGTCAACGAAGTGATCAGCGACGACCCGCACCAGCGCTATCGCGAGGACAGTCCGTGGTATCGCGCGCTCGGCAAGGACTACATCGCGATCGCGTTGCGCGCCGCGCACGCGGCCGACCCGAACGTCAAGCTCTATATCAACGAGTACAACACCGACGATCCGGTCAAGCGCGCGAAGCTGCTCGCGGTGATTCGCGAGTTGCGCGCGCAGGGTGTGCCGCTCGACGGCGTCGGCCATCAGATGCATATCAGCGTGAGTTGGCCGCCGCTGCCTCGCATCAAGCAGGCCTTCGACGAGGTCGCCGCACTGGGCCTCGATAATCAGGTAACCGAACTTGACGTGAGTCTGTACACCGACCCGGGCGCCTGCTGGAGCGATTCGCATGCGTGCCTGCCCGATCTCGGCCAGCCGGTGCCGAACGATCTGATGCGCGCGCAGGCCGAGCGTTATCGCGCGGTATTTGCGCTGTTCGAGCAGGAGCCGAGCATCAAGGCGGTGACGTTCTGGGGTTATTCGGACAAGCACACGTGGCTGACGTCGACGCCGGTCGCGCGTACCAATCTGCCGCTGCCGTTCGATGCGAGCTTGCAGCCGAAAGCGGCGCTGTGGGCGGTAGTGGAGCCGTCGTATCGGCCGTGACGCGGTGCTCGATCTACAGGATCGATACGTCTGAAAGCACATGGCCCGCGCCGAAGCGCGGGCCATGTCATGAGGTTAGCCGGCCGGCTGCGCGAATGCGTGAAACCGGCACGGTTTAAATCATCGTCGCATCAAGGCTCATCCGACCCGGCCTGTTCGAGCTCATTCAGTTGCGCGGCGAAATCGTCTGGCTGACCGTCCGCGGTTTCATGCGTGCGCGGCGGCGACTTGACGACCGGCGGCGGCATCTTGCCGATCCCCTCGTCGACACGTTGCAGCAGATACGGGTAGAACGGATTCGACGCGATGCGGAACATCGTGTCGAGCGTCAGTATCAGCGTGCCGCGCTCGCCACGCGGTGCGAGCGTGCCGAGATTCTCGTTGAAGTTCTCCGAGTCGTCCGGCGCGATGCCGTACAACGCGTCGGTGATCGGGAACGGAATCGCGACGTGCGACAACGAGAAAATGTCCTGCGGATAATCGATGTCCAACGGCCGCACGCGCGTTTGCACTTCGTCGGCATACACGCTGCGCTCGACCATATGCGCCGAATCCGGCGACACGTTCGCGATCACCGTGGTCCGGTAGTTCTGCGGACCGATGCGCAGTAGGCGCGACAGTGCGGTGTACGAAGCAACTCGCAGGAAGGTCCGGAAGCGCACGCTGCGATTCAGGTCGAACAGCACGACTTCGCTGCCGTTGTCCGGCAGCTTGTCATATAGCGAGGACATCACCGCCGGCGTGCTGACCGTGAAATCGGTCACCGACTGGAACGTCAAAATAGGCGGCAACGTATCGAGCCGGTTCTCCCGCTCGAGCCGCGCAATCTGCTCCTGAATCACGGCCGTCAGCAGATACGATTGGCGCGCGCCGTTGACCGGAAACGAGTTGTACTTGAACGGATTGAACTCGGGCACGATGCCGAGCCACGCGGCCCGCGCGAACTTCGGCAAGATCGCCGGCAAACCGGCGAGGCCGGCAAAGCGCGCGTAACGCGTGACGCCGATCATCGGCGAAATCAGCACGACGCGGGTGGGCCGGGATAGAGCGGGGTTTTCGATCGCGTCGAGTGCGTATTGCAGCGCGAGCGCGCCGCCGTTCGAAAAGCCGACCAGTTCGAGCGGCTTGTCCGGACCGACGCGCCGCCGCGCCTCACGCACCGCGAGCCGGGTGGCGGCGGTCCATTCCTGCCAGCGAACATCGGCGAGACCGCCCGGCACCGTACCGTGTCCGGGCAAGCGGATGCCGATCGCGACGAAGCCGCGGTCGCGATAACGGCGCGCGATATGGCGCAAACTGTACGGCGAATCAGTCATCCCGTGCAGCAGGACCACCGCGCCGACCGGCGGCCCCGCCGGTTCGAGAATGTACGAACGGTTCCAGTTGTCGGCGAATTGCTCCGGATAGATCGGCGAGCCTTTGTAATAGCGGTTCGCCGGAATGCGCTCGGACGGCCGGATCTTTTCGACGACGTTCACGCGCACGTCGTCGAAGATCCGGTTCTCCGCCTTGATATACGCATTCCAGTCGGCGGTATTCATTTCGTCGACGCTCATTTCGCGCGGCACATAGGTGTGCCAGACCGACAGTTCCGGTCCGCGTTGCGAATACCATGCACGCAGCGCGAATGCGAGCACCGCCAGCAGGACCACCACCGCTGCACTTATCTTTATTACCTTCCACGACGTGCGTAGCATTCCGGCTCTCTTGATGAAGGTTGCACCGCGCACGGGCGGTTCGTTGCGAGTGCGCTGATGCCGTCGTCGCGACGGCTTCCGGTGCGGATATCCTAAGGTCTTTTAAGCATCGATTCAAACTCTGTCACGCCAGCGCCACATGAACGGATGACGCGCGGTAAACGGCAAGGCCGGGGCGCGACACACGTCCCGCCCCGGCCTGCTTACGAACGAATAACTAACGCACGCTACGGTTCGCGCGACAGTTCGCGCTCAACGGCCGCGGATATTGCCGGCCACCCCGCCCGCCGCGCCGCCGACGATCGCGCCGGTCCACACGTCGCCGCCCGAAATGGCCGCGATACCCGCGCCGGCGCCCGCGCCGATTGCCGCGCCGCCCACCGTGCTCTGGGTCCGCGAGCTCATGTCCGCGCAACCGACCATCGTAGCCAGCGTCGCAATGCTAACGATCCATCCAAGTCGTTTCATGATCGGGCTCCTTATGGGTTTTTCTTCAGGCCGGGCACGACCATCTGGAACCAGAGGGTTTCGATCACCGGATGCTGGATCATCGTGGGATTGGCCGTGTAATAGCTGTCGAGCCCCTGACGCACGCTATCGAGCGACTGGCCCTGCATGCCCTTGCCGAAGCGTTGCGCGATGTCGTTGCTGTTCGCCGAATTACCGGCATACGCGCGCTCGACGTCGATCACATTCGCGATACCGACGAGATACGCTTTCTTCGCCTCGTCCGACGATGCCATCCATTGCTGACCTGTGACAATTGGAATGTTTTCCGCGCGCGCAACATTGCCCACCATTGCGAGCGACACGAAAGTCAGAGATAACAGCGTTCGCCATTGTGGTTTGATTGCCATTACAGACTCCAGTGAAGTGATGTTCTCCAGCGGCCTGCCGCCCAGCGCATCCGGCGGCGTCGATCGGGTTATTTGAAAGAATAGTGTGGGCTTCGTCGAGTCTCCTTTCGGGTTCACCGGACGCTTTGAAGTCTACCGCGTTTCACGCAATTTCCAAGTCTATTTCAATGTAGTGCGGGTAAATTGCGATTGAATCGCTGCATCGCTCCGCCGGATTGTTTTTGACTCATTCGAAATGATTTCGAAATAGCTTCGAATTCGGATTATTTGACGTTTTATTTATTCGTTGCCTCTGTACATTTCTTTGCTAGTAGTGCAGAGCAATACTCAAACCGGGCAATGTCGGGCGGCATGCGAGCGCGGGATGGTTAGCCGTGGTAGCGACACGGGTTGGTGACGCTGGGTTAGCTGCGTAGCAGCGCGTGGGGGTGGTTGGCGCGCTTGACCGTTAGTTGCGTCATTGATGCAGGACGAAGCTGGCCGGATGCGACCCCGCCGGCCCGCTACATTTACAGGCTGTGGCTTGTATTTGCAAAATACAGTGTATAGTCTGTATTAGACATTTACAGGCTTTAGGCTGTTACGATGTCCCGCTCGCCCCGAACCGGAGACTGCCCGTGGACTACGCGATCCAGATGCTGAACCAGTTGCGGCCCATCCTGCAGGGCTTCAGGAAAAACGCCGGCCTCACCCAGGCCGCGATGGCCGCTCGCCTGGGCGTGACCCAGCAAACCTACGCGCAACTCGAAGCCAATCCGGCCGCCGTCAGCGTCGAACGGCTATTCAGGGTCTTGCGAATCCTGCAGGTCGATCTGAAGCTCTCGCAGAATGAAACCGCGGATCAGGACAGCGTCGCGCCGGCGGCAGGCAGCAACACCGGACGCGGCACTCGCACGCCGCGCGAGCAGCCGGACCCGGCGCAACTGCAGGCGCGCGGCGCGACCGCGACGAAGCGCTCCACGGCCACCGCTGCGCGCGAAACCAGTGGCGCGCGCCCAGCCGCTCCCGCAACGAAGCAGCCGGCCCGTGCCGCGAAAGCGCGCGCGGCCGCCGGCGTCGGCAAAAAGCGCGAGGAGTGGTAAGCATGGCGCGCAGCACCTCGACCTGTCTGAACCTGTGGATGAACGGCCTGCCGGTCGGCTACTGGGAAACGACGCGCGGCGGCGAACGTCTGACCTATCTCGACGCCTGGCTCGACGATCCACAGGGCCGCCCGCTCTCGCTGTCGCTGCCGTTTACGCCCGGCAATCAGTCGTACCGCGGCCAACTCGTCGCCGACTATTTCGACAATCTGCAGCCGATAGCGAACCGATCCGGCGTCGCATCGCGGGCCGCTTCCGGATCGGCAGCACCGCGCCGTTTGCGTTGCTCAGCGCGCTCGGCCGCGACTGCGTGGGCGCCTTGCAGATGTTACCGCCGGACGAAGCGCCGACCGACCTCACCAGCACCCGCGGCCGCGAACTGAACGATGCGGAGATCGCCGCGCTGTTGCGCGGCACCACGTCGAACGCGCCGCTCGGGCAGCACGATCCACTGGAGGATCTGCGTTTGTCGATCGCCGGCGCACAGGAAAAGACCGCGTTATTGCGGCATCGCGATCGCTGGCTGTTACCCGAAGGCAGCACCCCGACCACCCACATCTTCAAGCTGCCGCTGGGCCTCGTCGGAAACATGCGCGCCGACATGCGCACGTCGGTGGAAAACGAATGGCTCTGCTCGCAGATCGTCGCCGCGTATGGGCTGCCGGTCGCACGCTGCGAAATCGCTCAGTTCGACGAACAGAAAGTACTGATCGTCGAGCGCTTCGATCGCCGGCTCTCGAGCGACGCATCGTGGATCGTGCGGCTGCCGCAGGAGGACATGTGCCAGGCCACCGGTACGTCGGCGCTGCACAAGTACGAGTCTGACGGCGGCCCGGGAATCGAGACGATCATGGGGATACTCGCGGGGTCCGTGCGCGCCGCGAGCGACCGGCGCAATTTCTTCGCAACGCAGCTGGTTTTCTGGTTGCTCGCCGCGACCGACGGCCACGCGAAGAACTTCAGCATCGCTCACCTGCCCGGCAATCGCTACCAAGCCACGCCGCTGTACGACGTGCTATCCGCGCACCCGATCATCGGCAGCGGCGCTGGCCGGCTGCCGCCGCAGAAGGTGAAACTAGCGATGGCGGTCCGCGGCCGGAACGTCCACTATCTGCTCAATCAGATCCAGCGCCGCCACTGGATCGCCGAAGGACAACGGGTCGGTCTCGCGGCCGCCACCGTCGACGCGCTGATCGACGAACTCAGTTCGCAGACCGAAGCAGTGATCGCTCAGGTGGCGGCGCAATTGCCCGGCGATTTTCCGATGGATGTCGCCGATGCGGTGTTCGGCGGGATGCGCCGTCTGAATGAAAAGCTCGCGCGGTAGACAGCAGCGCGTCGGGTATGGCATGCGCCTCTGGTCTGAAGATTAAAGCTGTGTGCTTTTCGCGCTGCCTTCACGATGCCGACACGCCCACCGACACCAACATAGCCACTAAAAAAACCGGTACTTTCCTCTCCTCCATCAGCGCTCCCCACGCGCATTTTTACCGCCCGGATGTCACTGAAAGTGTGGTGGTGAAAACGTTAAGTAAATTTTGTCAGTGAAGGTAAGCAATAAAAATGGCGTCGCGGTGAATCGCTTATGCTGGTTCTCCATCGCGATAAGCACATATTTCTTACAGCAGAATGAACAGCTTCGATTCGTCTATCGAAACCTATCTGTCCAGCCTTCACTTCGGGCAAATCGCAACACTGGCGATCCGCGCCATCGCCGACCTGTACACCTTCAAAGGCCTCGTACTCATTCCGCTGCTGTGGTGGATATGGTTTCAGCAGCACGAGCGCCGCGCATGGCGTCGCGAGATGGTGATCGCGACGCTCGCGAGCGGTCTCGTCGCATTGTTCGTCGGCCGATTGCTGACACACTGGTTGCCGTTCCGGGTACGCCCGATCTATAACCCCGAACTGCATCTGCAATTTGCCGGCGCGACCAGAGACTCGATGCTGTCGGACTGGAGTTCGTTTCCGAGCGATCACGCGATGCTCTGGATGGCGATCGCCACCGGTATTTTTCTGGTCTGGCGCTGGGTCGGCGTGCTCGCGATTCTCTATACCGCGCTCGTCATCTGCGTGCCGCGCGCGTATCTCGGCTACCACTACCCGACCGATTTACTGGTCGGCGCCGCGGTGGGCATCGCGATTACCGTGCTGATGACGCGCGACGCGCTGCGTGCGCGTTACGCCACGCCGGCGCTGCGGTGGATGGAACGTTATCCGGGACCTTCGGCGGCGCTGGCCTTCATCCTCTGCCTCGAACTCGTCACGCAGTTCGACGAACTGCGCAAAGCGGCGAGCAGCATCTTCAGACATTTTTGAGCCGTTGCGGCTCGCTTTGCCCGCCAATTGAATTTACCCGAATGAATTTGTCCGGATTTGCGGCGCCAAACCACGCGCGCCGCAAACCCGGGCATCCGATCAATTGCGGGTTCAGACTGACGGCTTCCGCGTCACTGCGTTCCCGGCACGATCGTCGAGATCGTCCAGTTGTTGGTGGTCACGAGAATGTAGTCGCCATTCACGCCTAGCCATCTATGGCCGCGCGGCGGCGCATTCAGGCCGTGACCACGCCAGTCGTCCAACATGAAGTTGTGATTACGGTAGTCGGCCGGCACGCGCTGGCCTTTATGCCAGTCGCGATGCGGAATCGACGGCATCACCTGCTGGCGCCCCGGTCCGCCCATCGGGCCGGCACCCGGCGGCGGGGGCGGCGGCGGCGGTCCCGCCGCGATCGCGATCGCCGATACGCCAGAGAAGCAGACAACGATGAGTTGCGCAATCATGCGTTTATTCATGGTCGAACCTCCGTGCGGTGAAAAATTCATGGCATTCACGTGATGCGATCATCGAACTGCTCGCAAATCCATAACGACGACTCAAAGTACATTGCCGCCGATAGTCGGTATATAGCGAATGCAATTACCTCAATCGGATTAAATAAAAAGCATAAAATTCAGGCATTACTCGAAGTCGTTAAAAGTATAGTAAAAGGATTTTCGACTTCAAGCGGTGCGGTCCGCGCACAACCGCCGCGCTTCATGCGTCCGGGTCGGGTGGCGCGCCAGCCGATGCAACCGGCGCGGCCGGCGTCGCGATACGCGGCATGCGCACACCGGCATACGCAATCGCCACCGTCAGCAGTGGACTCAGAAAGCAGAACACCGCATAGGGCGCATAGCTGAGCGTGGACACGCCGAGTGTCGCCGCCATATACGCGCCGCAACTGTTCCATGGAATCAGCGCGCCGGTCGGCGTCGCCGCATCGCCGACCGCGCGCGACAACACCACCGGCTCGAAGCCGCGTTGCGCGAAAGCGTTCTTGAACATGCGCGCGGGCAGGACCACCGCGATGTACTGATCGGCGGTCACGATATTGGTCGCGACGATCGAGGCCACCAGCGACGCCACCAACGCACCGGCGCTTTTCGCCCGTTCGATCACCGGCGTAATCACACGCTCGAGCACCCCGCACTTCTCGACCACGCCGCCGAATGCGAGTGCGGTGATGATCAGCCACACCGTGTCGAGCATGCTTTCCATCCCGCCGCGCGAGACCAGCAGGTCGAGCTGGGGATTGCCCGTCGACAGCTTGTAGCCGTTCGCGAGCGCGAGCCACACGCCTTTGACGACCGCGAGCCATTCCGGCACATCGGGCCTCGCGGCCGCGAACGCGATCACCCGTTCTGGCGCCACGCACACCGCGAGCACGCCGCCCGCGAGCGCGCCCAGAAAGATCGCGGTGAACGGCGGCGTCTTCAGCAGCGCCAGCACGATCACCAGAATCAGCGGCACGAACAGCCACAGCGAAATATGGAACGCTCCTTGCATCGCCTTGATTTCGGCGCTGGCGTCGAAATCGCCGGGCCGGCCGACCAGATAGAACAGCCCGAGTGAGATGATCATCGCGAGCGACGAGGTCAGCAACACTTCACGCAGATGCCGGTACAGGTCGACGCCGGCCGCCGCCGCGGCGAGATTGGCGGAATCGGAAAGCGGCGAGGATTTGTCGCCGAGATACGCGCCCGAGATGATCGCGCCGGCGGTGATCGCCGGACTCAGCCCCATCCCGTGCGCGATGCCCATCAGGCCGATACCGATCGTGCCGGCCACTGTCCACGAACTGCCGATGCTCATCGACACGAAGCCGCAGATGGCCGCCGCGGTCATGTAGAAATAATTGGGACTCAGAAGCTTCAGGCCGTAATAGACCATGCCGACCAGCGTGCCGCTCAGCGCCCATGTGCCGATCAGCGCGCCGACCGCGAACAGGATGAAGATCGCGCCGATGCCGGTGCTGACACTGGCGACCGCCGCTTCGCCGAGCGACGCCAGCGTATGCCCACGGCGCCAGCCGATGAACACCGCGATCATCGTCGCGACCACGAGGCCGACCTGGTTCGGGCCGCCCGCGCCCGCGTCGCCGAACAGATAGAAGGACAGTCCCACCAGAACGACGAGGCTCGCGATCGGAATGATCGCCTCGGTCATCGTGACCGGCTGCGGTGTTTCGGGCCTCTTCATTTGCAATGATCCCCGTAGCGACGGCCGCCGTAGCGACGGTCGCCGCGAACGCGTGGCCGTCGCGCGACATGCACTGCCGCGCTGCACGTGCCGCCGCCCGCTCGCCGGTTTCGCGAGCGGACGACGCCCTTCCAGTCAGCCGCTGGATTGCTGCGCCGAAACGATCAGTAGTCGACCGGATCGCGGATGATCGGGCAGGTCATGCAGTGACCGCCGCCACGTCCGCGGCCCAGTTCGGCGCCGACGATCGTAATCACCTCGATGCCCTGCTTGCGCAGCAGCGTGTTGGTGTAGGTGTTGCGGTCGTATGCATAGACGACGCCCGGCGATGCGCACACGAGGTTCGCGCCGCTGTCCCACTGCGTGCGCTCGCGCTGGTAGTCGGTGCCGCCGGCCTCGACCACGCGCAGCTTCTTCAGGCCGAGTGCCTCGGCCACCACGTCGGTGAACGGCTTGTTTTCCGCATGCAATTCGACGCCGCTCGGATGGCTACTCGGCCGGTACGAGAACGTGCGGGTCTTCGCCATGAAGTCCGGCGCGACCAGCACGCAGTCGCGGTCCGCGAACGTGAAGACCGTATCGAGGTGCATCGCCGCGCGAATCTTCGGCATCGCCGCGACGATCACGCGCTCGGCGGCGCCCTTCTGGAACAGCGTGGCGGCCAGTTGGCTGATCGCCTGGCGCGAGGTGCGCTCGCTCATCCCGATCAGCACGACGCCCTTGCCGATCGGCATCACGTCGCCGCCTTCGAGCGTCGCGAGGCCGTGGTCCTTGGTCGGGTCGCCCCACCACACGTTGACCTTGCCCGCGAAGTCCGGGTGGAACTTGTAGATCGCGGTGGTGAGGATCGTCTCTTCGTGACGCGCCGGCCAGTACAGCGCGTTCAGCGTAACGCCGCCGTAGATCCAGCAGGTGGTGTCGCGCGTGTACAGCGTGTTCGGCAGCGGCGGCAGCAGATATTCGGTGCCTTGCGCAGCCTCTTTCGCGACTTCAAGCGCCTTGCCGCCGTGCGCTTCAGGAAAGTCGTGAGTCGACAGACCGCCGATCAACGTTTCGGCGAGCTTACGATTGTCGAGCCCTTCCAGATAGCTGCGCAATTCGTCGATAAAGCCGAGGCCGACCTGGTTCGGCACCACCTGGTTGTCGAGAATCCACTTCTTGCCCTCGGGCACCGCGACCGTTTCCGCGAGCAGATTGTGCATCTCGACCACTTCGACGCCGCGGTCGCGCATCTTCGTCACGAAATCGAAGTGATCGCGCTTGGCGTTCTCGACCCACAGCACATCGTCGAACAGCAACTCGTCGCAATTGCTCGGGGTCAGGCGCTGATGCGCGATGCCCGGCGCGCACACCATCACCTTGCGCAATTGTCCGACTTCGGAGTAGACACCCAAACCGCCCGCTTTCGCTTCTGTATTCGCCATCATGATCTCCTGAATGCCAATATTGGCCAGCTATGTTCAACCGAGTCCGTCAGAGTGCGATCCTGCCGGTCGCGAGTCCATAAATACCGATGATCGCGCCGATTGCCGCAACGATAAAGATGATCCAGTCCGAGCCATTGAAGACGCTCTTGTTCTGTTCGCGCCGCGCCCATACGTAAAGCGCGGTGCCCGGCGCATACAGCACCGCCGACAGCAGAATGAATTTGAGGCCGCCCGCCCAGATCATGAACACCGTATAGATCACCGCGACGGCCGCCATGATCAGATCGCGCCGGCGCTCTTCGGGGCGCACGTCGTAACCCTCGCCGCGATTCGAAATCATGAACCCGTACGCGGCCACGAACAGATACGGTATCAGCGACATCGCGCTGGTCAGATTGAGCATCAACGCGAACGCGTCGCGCGAGAAGTACGTGCTGATGACCAGCAACTGCACGACGATGTTGGTCAGCCACAGCGCGTTGGCCGGCACCTTGTTGGCGTTTTCCTTCGCGAACACCGACGGCATGTCCTTGGTCTTGGCCGCGGTGAACAGCACTTCCGCGCAGATCAGCGACCACGCGAGATAGGCGCCGAGCACCGAGATCAGCAGACCTACGCTGACGAACACCGCGCCCCAGTGACCGACCACCGATTCGAGCACCGCGGCCATCGACGGCTGGCGCATTCCGGCGACGTCGGCGCGCGCGAGCACCGCGTACGGCAGCATCGACACCAGCACCATCAGCGTCGTGACGACGACGAAGCCGAGGATCGTGGCCTGACCGACATCGGAGCGCTGGCGCGCATAACGGGAATAGACGCTCGCCCCTTCGATACCGATGAACACGAACACGGTGACCAGCATCGTCGCGCGCACCTGTTCGAGGATGCCGCCTTCGAGACCGCCGCCATACAGATTCGCCTGGAACAGGTCCAGCCTGAAGCCGAAGATCAGGATCACGATGAACACCAGAATCGGAATGACCTTGGCGACCGTGACGATACTGTTGATGAAGGCCGCCTGCTGCACGCCCTTCAGGATCATGAAGTGGAATAGCCAGATGCCGATCGATGCAACGACGATCGCGACGATCGTGTTGCCGTCGCCGAACACCGGGAAGAACGCGCCGAGCGTCGACTTGATGAGCACCCAGTAGGAGACGTTGCCGATACAGCTGCCGATCCAGTAGCCGAAGGCGGAGAGAAAGCCCGGATAATCGCCGAAGCCCGCTTTCGCATACGCGAACACGCCGGCGTCCAGATCGGGTTTTCGTTCGGCCAGCGACTGGAACACGCGCGCCAGCATATACATCCCAGTGCCGGCGATCAGCCACGCAATGATGGCGCCTATAGGTCCGGTGGCATTCGCGAAAGTCCGCGGCAGGGAGAAGATCCCGGCGCCGACCATGCCGCCCACCACCATCCCGGTGAGCTGCATCTTTGACATTTTCTGTGGAGTAGACGCCATTCGGATTCCTTTTCGTTACCTTTTTAACTACGGTTTGTAATCAGATACGAACGAAACGTGTCTCTCGACCAATCGAGTTTCCGATCGGCCGCACTACCCGGCAAGCCAAGACGTGAAAAGAATGGGCTGTCCGTTGGCGTTTGTCAATTGAATGGCGGATTAGATAGCTGTTCTTTTTTGATCCGTGTCGTGTGATTCGCGCACGCTTACCCTGGGAGGCGATCGGTGTCGAGCCTTTTATGAATACCCACACGATTGCCGCGAAAAATCGTAACGCGGCAATAAGGCAATTCGTCGGAGCAACCGCTTGATGCGGCGCCGTGGCGGCCAGATCGAGCGGGCGCCTGAGCGAAAAGCCACACGAACACGCGTAGTGGACGGACGCGCCAAAGACCGTTACACGGTGATTGTGCAACCGCAATAAAGCGGGGACATGCGCGGGTTTAAGAGAGCCGCAATTGGCATCATTTGCGGCTTCGATTTGACAATGTTATTGCGGTGGCGAACAAAACCCGAATGCGGCGGGATTGGCAATACATGCGCCGGTATTGCGATAAGCCATTTATGTTTAAAGCAATTTCCTCAATCTCAGGCGTGCTTCGAGTCCGCCGCCTGCGCGATTGTGCAGCGTCAGCGTCGCATCCATCGCGAGCGCGAGTTGCCGCGCGATCGCCAGTCCGAGGCCGGTGCCGCCGGTCTGCCGGTTGCGCGAGCCCTCCAGCCGGTAGAACGGCTCGAACACCGTTTCCAGTGCGTCGGCCGGAATCCCCGGGCCGCGATCGAGCACCGAGACGGTCGCCTCGCCGTCGTGCAACGCGCCGATCTCGATCCGCGCGGTCCCGCCGTACTTCAGCGCGTTATCGACCAGATTGCCGACGATGCGCCGCAACGCCTGTGGCCGCAGGGTCAGCGACTGGCCGAAGCGCCCCTGCAGCGTCACGTCCTGCCCCGCATCGACGTAATCGCACACGAGACTGTCGAACAGCGCGTCGGGATCGATCCGCAGCGGCACCTCGGCGGTGCCGTGCATCGTGCGCGCGTAGGTGACGCCCTCCTTCACGAGCGCCTCCATCTCCTGCAGATCCTGGCGCAGCTTCGCGGCCTCCGCTTCGCTGTCCATCGTGTCGACGCGCAGGCGCATGCGGGTGATCGGCGTTTGCAGATCGTGCGAGATCGCCGCGAGTATCTGCATGCGCTCGGTCATGTAGGTCGCGATCCGGTCCTGCATCGCGTTGAACGCGCGCGCGGCGCGCGCCACTTCGGACGGCCCGCTCTCGGGCAGGCGCGCGGCCTTCAGGTCGGGGCCGAGCGTGTCGGCCGCCAGCGCCAGCTGGTGCAGCGGCCGGGTCGCGAGCCGCACCGCGAGCCAGCAGCAGGCGGCCAGCACGATCAGTTGCAGCGACAGCACGAGCGGCAGCCAGCGCGACAGCGGCGCGCCGGACATCGGCCGCAGATCGATCGTCAGCGGCGTGCCGTCGGACAGGCGCAGATGCACCTGCAGGCGCTCGCGCTCGCCGGGCACCGCGTTGACCGTCAACGGATAACGCGTGCCGATGCCGTCGCCGATCGATTGCGCGACCCGCGCCGACAGACTCGCATCGACCGGCGCGCCGGGCACCCCGGGACCGAGCATGAATTCGTAGCTGCGTCGCGCGAGCCGCGGCAGCCACTGCGCGCGCTCGTCAGGCGGCAGATGATCGAGCAGCGCGACCGAACTCGCGACCTCGCGCTCGATATAACCCATCATCACATTGGTCATCGTCTGGTCGCGCTCGGTCATCGTCAGCCAGAACGACAGCGTCTGCGCGAGCGCGAGCCCGACGAACAGGATCAGCGCGAGCCGCGCGAACAGCGTACGCGGCCAGTGCGGCCAGCGCCAGCCGCGCGTGCGTTGCGGCAACGGCAGCGCGCTCATCGCGGCTCCGCGAGCGAGGTCACCGCGGCGGAGAACACATAGCCCTCGCTGCGCAACGTCTTGATGTAGCGCGGCTCGCGCGCGCCGTCGCGCAGCCGCTGACGCAGCCGGCTCACCATCAGATCGATCGAGCGGTCGAACGGATCGGCCTGGCGGCCCTGGGTCAGGTTGAGCAGCTGGTCGCGCGTCAGCACTCGCTGCGGATGGTCGAGAAACACTCGCAGCAGCCGGTACTCGGCACCGCTGAGCGCGACCATCGTGCCGTCCGCGTCGAGCAGATGGCGCGCGGTCGTGTCGAGCCGCCAGTCGCCGAAGCACAGCATCTGCGCCGACTCGCTCACCTGCATGCCGGGCGGCAGCATGCGCGCGCGGCGCAGCACCGAACGAATCCGCGCGAGCAGTTCGCGCGCCGCGAATGGTTTGGTCAGGTAGTCGTCGGCGCCCATTTCGAGGCCGACGATCCGGTCGGCTTCCTCGTTGCGCGCGGTCAGCATCAGCACCGGCACCGTGCGGAATTTGCCGAAGCGCAACTCGCGGCACAGCTCGAGGCCGTCTTCGCCGGGCAGCATCAGGTCGAGCACGATCAGGTCCGGCGCGCCGTTTTCGAGCGCCGCGCGCATCATCCGGCCGTTGGCCGCGAGCGACACGCGGATGCCGTTCTTCTCCAGATAGCCGGCGAGCAGTTCGCGAATGCCGCGATCGTCGTCGACGATCAATACGTGGTCGGTGGATTCCATTGACGGTTTAACTGTTGCGGCGTTTCGGTTGCACGGCGCCCGGCTGGATCAGGTTGCACTGGAGCGGATGCGCGAGTTCGGCCGCGAAACCGCCGGCGATCAGCGCCGCGATGGCGAGCAGGCGTCTCATGCGTCCTCCAGTACGGACAGACTCGCGCCGTCGGCCACATTGGCTTCGAGCGCATACGGGTCGACCCCGTCGAGGCAGCCGATGTTGACGCGCCATTGCCCCGGGTCCTTGCGGGTCTGATGAAACGGGTAGATGCCGCAATGCTTGCAGAAGTAGTGCTTCGCGACCTTCGTGTTGAACTGGTACAGCGTCAGCGCGTCTTCGCCGCTCAGAATCTTCAGTTGGGCGGCCGGAAAGAGCGGCGTCATCGGTGCGCCCTTGCGACGGCACAGGCTGCAGTTGCAGCGGCCGGCGGGCGTGATTTCAGTCTGGACTTCGAAGCGAACGGCCCCGCAGTGACAGGACCCTTGCAGTACAGCGGCGCTCATCGTGCACTCCGTGATTTGACAATGTCTGCTTTATAGCCTGGTTCGTCAGTCCAAATATGTCGTAATGTATCTGCCGATCGGGCCGATACATAAGCTTGCAATTAAAGTGTGCTCAGTCGCCGTTGCGCAATCGCGCGGCGGATAAATTTATCCCTGTCATTGGCATGGATAAATGCAGACAAATCCGCATAAGGGTCGGCCAGGCCCGCTATATTCCGCCGTGCAGCGCCCGCTTGCCAAGCACAATCGGAATGTGTCAGCAAGTGGACAATGAGCGAGCGCGGTTTATCCGGCGTAAAGCCGGCCGTCAAAAATGAATACGCTTGACTTTTAATCAAGGCCCACTTCCAATAGCCATGTTGCAGTGCGGCGGCGCACCAATTAAAGGCGCGCCCCGTATTCATTGCGCGCTTCAATCCCGCGTAATTCAACCGTAATTCAGCCTGCCGTTGTTTCGTCCGCCGTACTCTCGGTGTCAGCTCGAAATGGAGCACTCCTCAATATTGGAGTCGTCTTGGCCGCAACAAAAAATCAACCTACTCCCCGCGATCCCGCCCGCATCGACCTCGCGCTGCAAGGCGGCGGCTCGCACGGCGCATTCACCTGGGGCGTCCTCGACCGTTTGCTCGAAGAGCCGTGGCTGCAAGTCGAAGGTATCTCGGGGACCTCGGCCGGCGCGATGAACGCGGCGGTGATGGTGAGCGGCTATCAGCGCGACGGCGCGGCCGGCGCGCGTGCCGCGCTCGAAGCGTTCTGGCGACGCGTGTTCGAAGCGTCGGTGTACAGCCCGTTCCGGCGCAGCCCGTTCGACGTGATGATGGGCCGCTGGACGCTCGACTATTCGCCGTTCTTCATCGCGATGGATCTCGCGGCGCGGATGTTCTCGCCGTACGACCTGAATCCGCGCGGCGTGCATCCGCTGCAGAAGATCCTGCAGGAGTCGATCGATTTCGAGCTGCTGCGCGACGCGCCGATCAAGCTGTTCATCACCGCGACGCGCGTGCGCACCGGCCAGGCGCGGGTGTTCCGCAATGCCGATCTGACGCCCGAGGTGCTGCTCGCCTCCGGCTGTCTGCCGACGCTGTTCCAGGCGGTGAAGATCGACGGCGAGGACTACTGGGACGGCGGCTACGCGGGCAATCCGACCATCACGCCGCTGGTGCGCGAATGCACGTCGAGCGACACGCTGCTGATCCAGGTCAATCCGGTCGAGCGCGATGAGACGCCGCGCAGCGCGCGCGACATCATCAGCCGGCTGAACGAAATTGCGTTCAACTCGCCGCTGCTGAAAGAGCTGCGGATGATCGCGCTGCTGCGCCGCGCGGCCGACGCCGGCAGCGACGAAGGCCGTCATTGGGCGGAAATGCGCATCCACCGGATTTCGAGCGAGGTGATGACGGAGCTCGGTTATTCGTCGAAGCTGAACGCCGAGTGGGGTTTCCTGACGATGCTGCGCGACGAGGGCCGGCGCGCGGCCGAAGCGTTCCTCGCCGAGCACGGCGATTCGATCGGCGTGCGCTCGTCGCTCGATCTCGACGCGTTGCTCGACGGAGTCTGACCATGGACGTCATTACGTTGACACCGCTCGCGATCGGGCTGGGTCTGTTCGGCATGCTCGCGAGTCTGGCGCTACTGATCGGTTTCGCGTATCGCGGCTGGACCGTGCTGCTGCTCGCGCCGTTCGCGGCGATGCTGGCCGCCGCGATTTCGGGCGAGCCGATTCTCGCGCATTGGACCCAGACCTTCATGAACAGCGCCGCGCGCTTTCTCGCGCAGTTCTTCCCGCTGTTCCTGCTCGGCGCGCTGTTCGGCAAGCTGATGGAAGACAGCGGCTCGGTCAAGGCGATCGCCGGCTATATGACGGAGAAGCTCGGCGCGCATCGGGCGATCCTCGCGGTCGTGATCGGTGGGGCGCTGGTCACCTATGGCGGCGTGAGCCTGTTCGTCGCGTTCTTCGTGATCGCGCCGATGGGCACCGCGCTGTTCCAGGCCGCCAATATTCCGCGCCGGCTGATGCCGGCCGCGATCGCGCTCGGCACCTCGACCTTCACGATGTCCGCACTGCCCGGCACGCCGGCGATCCAGAACGCAATCCCGATGCCGTTCTTCGGCACGACGCCGTTCGCGGCGCCGGGGCTCGGCGTGATCGCGAGTATCGTGATGATCGGGTTCGGGCTGTGGTGGTTGTCTTTGCAACAATCGCGCGCAAAGGCGGCGAATGAAGGGTTCGACGGCGTGGCCGTTGTGGGTGGCGCGGCGGGTGCCGCTGTTGCCGCGACGCCGGCCACAAGGCCAGCGCCCGATGCGGCGCTCGTGCGCGAACGCGCAACCGTGTCGCAAAGTTTCGATCCGGAAGAAGCCGCGCGCGGCCATATCAGCGAGGACCTGCCGTCGTTCGGTATCGCGATGACGCCGTTGGTGCTGGTCGTGCTGCTGAACTTCGTGATGAACGTGCTGGTGCTGCCGCGCATCGATGCCGACTATCTGGCCGAGCCGCGGTGGGGCGAGACTTCGCTGGCGGCCGTCGGCGGCGTATGGGGCGTGTGCGTCGCGCTGACCGTCGCGATCGTTGCGCTGATCCTGCTCAATCGCCGCCGCCTGCCGGCTTTGCGCGCGACCATCGATGCCGGCGCGAACGCGTCGGTGCTGCCGGTGCTGAGCGTCGGCAGTCTGGTCGGCTATGGCGCGGTGATCGCCGCGCTGCCCGCGTTCGAGCTGGTGCGCGAATGGGTGCTCGGGATCGGCGGCGGGCCGCTGGTGTCGCTCGCGGTCGCGACCAACCTGCTCGCGGCGCTGACCGGCTCCGCGTCCGGCGGCCTGACCATCGCGCTCGATGCGCTCGGCAGCACCTATCTGCAACTGGCCGGGCAGTACGGCATTGACCCGGCGTTGCTGCACCGGGTCGCGGTGATCTCGTCGGGCACGCTCGACAGCCTGCCGCACAACGGCGCGGTTGTCACGCTGCTCGCGGTGTGCGGCTCGACGCATCGCGAGAGCTATCGGGACATCGTGATCGTCGGGATTCTCGGCGCGCTGCTCGCGCTGGTGGTGGTGATCGTGCTGGGGACGCTGTTCGGGTCGTTCTGAGTCCGCAACGGTGTTACTTCCGGCGCTCCGAATGAGCGCCGGAAGTAACGAGGGGTCTTGCATTGACGGTGGTTACCGTCGATGCAAGACCCCTTTGTGTTTCTGCCCGCTGCCAGCTGCTCAACCTGCTTTGCAGGGCTTGCTGCGCGGGCCACCGTATCGCCGCACTATCGGTAGCAGCGCGCTGATCCTCGCACTATCACGCCGCCGCGCGCGCCGCGTTCATCCGGCCGAACACGAACTGTCCCAGATACCAGACCAGCTCGGTATTCGCGAAGATCGCCTCTTCGGTCACCGTCGACGCTTCGAGCTTCATCCGCCGCAGCATCAGCTTGCCTTCGCGCGACGTCGTCCACGCATGCATCAGTTCCTTGCGGGTCTTCGCATCGGCGGCGCTGAAGTGGTCGCGGCCCTTGCGCGAGTCGTCGTTCATCCGCGCGCGCACTTCTTCTTCGCGGCTTGCATGACTGTGCGCGATGGTCTGGCGCGTTTCGGTCCTCACCGCCTGCTCCTGCGCCTCGTCGGCGAGCAGCTTGGCCTGCACGTCGACCATCGTGCGCTCGGCGTCGGACATCTTCCAGTTGTCGCGCAACGCGCGCATCAGATAGCCCGCGGGGCTCTTCTTGACCTGACCGCGCTTGATCCGGAAGCGCGTGTATTCGACCGCCTGCTGGATCCGCTCGTCGGTCCAGATATCGCGGCTCTCCGAGATCTCGGTGAACTGCTTGGTCGACAGCCCGAATTCGTCGGTGAGAATCTTGTACAGATGGCTCGCGTCCGCGAGGCTCGCGAGCACCGCGTCGGCGGTGTCTTTGCGTTTGAGCAGAAAGCGGATGCGGTCGATCTTCTTCGAGGTCGTCGACGCGGTGCGCGTCTCGTACGACAGCTCGATATCCGACACCTCGTTGATCTCGCGCACCGCCGGTTCGAGCCAGTCGCGCTTGAAATATTTGAAGATCGCCGCGTTCGCGCCCATCTTGCCGGGCCAGTTGCGCATCTCTTCGAGTTGGATCCAGTCGGTACGCGCCGCGGGTACGTGCGGCAGCACCTTGTCGTAGATTGCGCGTGCGAGCGAGCGCGTGAAGGCGGTGGAAATGCGCAGACTCAGCCAGTGCGATTTCTGCGGGTCGCGGATATGCGGCACGAGCCGCGGATGCACGTCGAAGCGCATCCGGCCGCGGTGAAAGCCGACCATACCGATCAGCTGCACCTGCACCCACAGGTCGTTTTCGGTCGGATCGCGGTCCGCCGGCGTATTGGTCACGCGGACCTTGGCGTTCTGCGCTTCGTCGGCGATCGTGCGCAGGTGCTTCAGATTGCGGCTGTCGTAACGCATCAGCCACTTGAAGTAATTCAACTCGACGTCGTACTGATCGCGCTGCTCGGGCTCCTGCGCGACGATGAAGTACGCCGCGTCGAGAAAGCGCCGCGCCGGCAGCCCCATGTTGACGATTTCGGTGAAAAAGTCATTGCGCTGATAGCCGATTTCGCGATTGGCCTCGTTGATGCGCAAGCCCTGGTCGAACATGTCTTCGAACAGCGCCAGCGCCATCTGACGCGAGGTCGCCTTCGACTTGCCCTCTTCCGGATTCTCCGCTTTCTCCGCTGCCATGGCCTTCGTCCACTTTTTCGCTCCCGGGACTCTAAGCAGGCGGTGGTGAGCTGTCAACACACAGAACCTCACCATCGCGAAAGCCGGGCCGGTGCGCAGCGAAACTCGACGTTCCGAACGCTGTTGCGCACACAAAACCTCACCGTCATACACAACCAACCTCACCGTCAAACCGCGGCGCGCAGCGGCAAAGCCTTGTGCGACGGCACTTCCGGCGCTGTGACGAGCGGGGCGCACAACCTACCTCACCTTTGCGATACCCGTGTCGTGGATCCACATCGAGCCTCACCTTGGTGGGGAAAAAGCCTCACCTTGCTGCACAGCGAACCGCACCTTTGAACACATTCAACCTCACCTTTGACACAATGCACCTCACCTTTGAAACCCTAAGTATCTGAATCAACTTGAGATTGCGTTTCTCTGTGGGTTTGTTGGTTCGTTGTCGTTTTTAAAAAACAACCTACAAACCGAGCTGAGCAGAAAGGTAAGAAATGGCGCAACGCAGCATGGTGAGGTTGATTGTGCAATTCTCGTTTTCGCTATCATGATGATTTTCAGACGATGGTGAGGTTAATTGTGCTTTGACGCTCGACGTACTTTTTCGGCCTTGGAAATGACTGCTTCGGAGCGTTGCGCAGAGATCTCCAAGGTGAGGTTCGTTGTGCGTTTGGCCTTTTGAGTGACCATGAGCTGCGTAATGGGCGTATTTCGGCTCGGCGAAGCGCGCTGAAGGTGAGGTCGATTGTGCGCAAGGGTCTAAATGACGAATCGCGGAACCGCGAAAAGGCACAAATGACCTCACCTGTTGCCGGTTTTTTGATCAAAGATGAGGCTCGGAAGGCCCGCCACGTAAGCAAGGTGAGGTCATTTGTGCCTTTTCAGGACGGCTGGCCGCGCTCACGACGGCTTGGAAACGATGTGTTTTGATCCGCTGGGGCCTGAAAAATGTGAAAATAATCAAAAAAACTGCGTAAAAACAGTAATTTAAAAAGCTATTTTCAAGTATTTCCTGTATTCTGAGGTTTCTAGAATTTCACGGAAAAACCTCAGAATGGTCAGAACGAGCCAACTTCCCGCCGTAGACCGAACCGTTCACTTTGAACAGATCAGCCAGTTCGCAGAAAAAGTCAGCATTTTTACGAATGAGCTGCGCGAGACGATTCTGGCTCCGCGTCCAAGAAAAACGGCTCCCGTTTTCAAAACCGGCGAAATCGCGGAGATGTGCAACATCTCGCATTCGCAGGTTCAGTACCTCGCGACCAAAGGCGACGGCGAATTGCCCTCCGGGACGGCTGCGGGCACCGGCCGCACGCGTACCTTCACGCTGGAAGAAGCGCGTATCTGGGTGCAAAAGATTTCCGACATCTACCAGACGCCGCTCGTCACGCGTCTGAAGGAGCCGGACGGCAAGATCATTATCACCGCGCAGCTCAAAGGCGGCTCCGCCAAAACGACCACCACGATGTGTCTCGCGCAAGGGCTGTCGCTGCGCGGCCGCAAGGTGCTGGTGGTCGATCTCGATCCGCAGGCATCGCTGTCCGAATTGTGCGGCTTGTACGCGGAAAAAGATGTGTCGCCGGAAGATACGGTGCTGCCCTACGTCTATGACCAGGATATCGAGGGCGGTCTCGAAGGCCGGATCCAGTCGACGTACTGGGACGGTATCGATCTGATTCCCGCGCATACCGAATTGATCGGCGCCGAGTTTCATTTGCCGGCGATGCAGAAAATGCGACCGGGTTTCCGCTTCTGGACCGTGCTTCGCCAAGGGCTCGAGCCGCTGCGCAAAAAGTACGACTACATCCTGATGGATACGTCGCCGTCGCTGTCGTATATGAACCTGAATGCGCTGCTGGCCGCCGACGCAATGGTGATGCCGATGGTGCCGGAAAATCTCGACTTCATCAGCTCGCTGTCTTTCTGGCGTCTGTTCTCGGACGTGTCGAAAAGCTTTATCAAATTCGAGAAGGACAAGAAATACGACTTCGTTTCGCTGGTGTTGTCGCGGGTCGATTATGGGCGCAATTCATCCGCGCCGATCGTGCGGGCATGGGCGCAAAGTGCGTACGAAAACTGGCTGCACTCGATCGAAGTGCCGGCGAGCTCGGTGATGAGCACCGGCGCCTTGGCGTTCTCGACCGTGTTCGATATCAGCAGCAACCACAGCGCGGCCAAATCGCTGCAACGCGTGCGGCAACCTCTTGTCGATTACTGTCGATGGATCGATGAGATTTATTCGGAAAAATGGAGGAACGCGCAATGAGCAATATGCGAGAACAGCTGCTGGCCAAGACGTCCGGCATTCGCAAAACTTCGTCCATTAACGAGGATGAAGTGAAGCGCAGCAATCGCACCCAGACGGCGCCGGGCCTCGCCGGCGCGCTGGCCGTTGCGCAACTTCGCGTGCAGGAACTCGAGTCGACCGGTGTTGCGTCGCAACTGGCGGTAAGCGGGATTCTGCCGAATCCGTGGCAACCGCGTCGCGTGTTCAACGAAGCCAAACTTGCCGAGCTCGCGGAGTCGATCCGCGAAGTCGGGCTGATGCAGCCGATCGTGGTTCGCCGGATGGCCGACGACTACCAGATCGTGGCCGGTGAGCGTCGCTGGCGCGCGCACAAGATGCTGGGGCTCGACACGATCAAGGCGGTGGTGGCGGATTGCACGGACTCTGACATGGCCGTGCTGGCGATGGTCGAAAACATTAGCCGCGACGATCTGGCCGACTACGAGATCGGCGTCGCGATTCGACGGTCGGAGACGGAGTTTCCGAATCGCAAGCGGCTGGCCGAAGCGATGGGCTTGTCGCGTGCGGGTCTGTATCAGTTCCTGTCGTTCGAGAATCTGCCGGATTTCATCAAGAAGGATCTGGATATTCAGCCGCGACTGCTGGGCGGAACGGCGGCGCAGGCAATCGGGGCGGCGATCAAGAAGCACGGGGACGATGGCGTTAAGGCTGCTCGTGAAATCTGGCCGCTGCTGGTTCGCGGCGAGATGGATCAGGGAAAGGCGGCTGCGGCGATTACCGCGTTGGCGACCCGGCAGACGACGTCGACCGGAACCAGCGGGCGCAGCATCGAAAAGTTTTTCGCGGGCCGGGATCAGGCGGGCAGCATCACGAAGGACATCAGCAATTTCACGATCAAGTTCAAGACGGGTGTGATTACCGAGGCGCAGGAAGTCCAGATTCGACAGTTGATTGGGCAGATGTTCCAGTCGCAACCGAAGACGAACTGATCGAGAGTCGGTTTGTTGGTTTAGAGAAGAGCCCGCTTATGCGGGCTTTTTTGTTGGTGGTGAGGCTGTGGGTGCGAGGGGTTGTTGTGTCTAGAGTCTAGACACGGGCGCGAAAGGGATGCGGTGGTTGGAAGGTGGGTGGTTAGGCGGTGGGATGCGTGCCGTGATGGGTGTTTTTCGGGTTAGGTTGGAGTTCCTAGGTTGCTTAGTGGCAGATGGTGAGTCGGGTGTCTTGGCGGAATGGTGAATGTCGGTGTCTAGAGTCTAGACACGCGCTGGGGTGGTTAAAAACCAGGCGCTGGAGTTCGGGTGCGCGGGCAAATGCTTGGACTCGGTGTTTAGAGTCACGGCACTCTGGTCTTGGAGCGGAGTGTCCAAGCTTGATGCATGGGGTGAATGGTCCGGGGGTGGTCTGTGTCTAGAGTCTAGACAGTTGGGCCAAGTGGCCGCGGTGAGTGGCCGAATGTTAGGCGGTGGGCGAAGAGCCAAGAGTTCAGTGTTTAGAGTCTAGACACTTAGGGCGGAGAATAAACGTAGGGGTTTGCGGTCTAGGCCGCCGGCGAATGGATGACGGCGAGTGTCTCGACTCTAGACATTCCGGCCACTGTTTGATGAGGTGCCCGAAATCAACGCGATCGATGGATGGGCAGCCGCCGGCGTCTAAGGTTTAGACGCCGGCCGCCTGAGCCGCTACTCAGAGGGGCATAGCTGATTGCCGAGCATTCGACGAAGGCAAGTAGCATGCTGTTTAGAGTCTAGACACTCGGCTCGATGGCCGGGCGGGGATGGCTCAGGGCTTACATGTTCAGCGACGAGGCGCAGGCAGGTGTCTAGAGTCTAGACATTTGAGTCGTTCGTTGGGGCGGGGGAGCGAGTTCGGTGGTCTGGCGGATGGGCAGAGGTAAGTGTCTAGAGTCTAGACACGCGAGTCAGCCGATGGATGTGGAGCGGTTCGAGCTTGGTCGCTCGGTGGCGATGGTGAGAAAACTCTCTGGCATCTGGAGACTTGAGCAAGCGGTTCGAGGCGAGGTCTCCGAAGCTAAGGTGTTCGGCGTCGACGGCTTCTAAATTCAAACTCAAGCCGACGTTGGCAGGGGGGCGAGTTCAACAGTTAGCGATTGGCGAATGGTGAGCTGTCTAGATACTAGACAGCCTAATGAGTGGTTAGAGACTACGCATATAAGGCGGCGATTGCGGGATGTCTCGATGTTCGGATCGCCACGATAGGGGCTCCGTCGCCGATGCGCAGTCGATCGGCGACAGCCTTAAGCTGTGCCCCGCATGAAAGATCGAATCCTCTATATCCCGCTCGCGGACTGACGTCTTCAGTGAGTGCAAGGACAATTTGCACCTCGCTCCCCTCTTGCGCTGATACTTCAGGAGAGTCGGGGGCGGCGTCTGAATTGCGGACCCGGGTGAGCGCCCAAACCGAGGCGACGAAACTCGGTTGGATGCGTCGCATGATCACAACCCAGCTAGCACTTGTTGTCTCCAACCGCTCACCGGGATTGATACACACCACGCGCGTGAGAGTGCCGAGAGCCGACCCAAGCGTGCGCCGCCCGAAGCAGATACGCCGGCTGCACTACCAGACGAACCGCGAACGGCGAATATAAGTAACGGGCTACGAAAAAATCGTCCTCAGGTGTGCCAGACAGCGTGGGCCAATGCTGGTCCGCGGATTAAGTTTGACCGCCTTGTCGCTTGCCCCCATTCCGTCCTAGGCGCTAAAACACATTCACCGCCGTCCACTGGTGTGCGGCCAATGTCTGCGTTGCCGCATTGCGCGTGGGGCAGGCGTGCCGACGATGCCGAGGTTTCGGCTCGGCAATTTGGGGTAGCTCGGGGCACGTGCGTCATCTCCCTAACCACGTGAGAAGTTAGCAGCGAGCGATTCGAGCCGACCAGCCCGCCCAATCGGCGGCAGCGTTTGCTCCAATCCCACTGATTGCTCCGGCGTCGGCTCTTTCGCGCATCATTGCTCGGGCCCGAAGCCGCAGTCTTGCAAGTTTCTCTCAACCCGGCGATGGCTAATGCACCGCGATGCAACCTGGCAAGCGGTCTCTGTCCGTGCCGCTCGAAATCCTCGCACCAGGAATCTGTTGTGCGTTGGTCCTTCCAGAAACCCGGTCCACCCGACAATGCCGGGGCCGAGGCGACCTTGGTAACCCGCTGGCTCTCTCGGTGACCTCGACCACCTCCCCTCGCCTCGAGCGATGACCGGGAAATCAAGAGTACCGATTTCAGGACGGTTAGCGGGACAGCGACAAATTCACCGCCGGGCCCCGCTGGAGTAACAAGTCCGGCCTTCGCGGTTTGCAAGAGCCGTTGCGATGACGGCAACCTCGACTGTCTGCGCAGAGGCGTCGTGCCTAAATCGTGTCCTTGGTCGGATTTTCAGAGCCGCGCCGGGGCCAGCGCAGCAGCCAGCATTCGTGGCCCTGAGCATTCGAAGCGACTTAGCACTGGTCGCCAACAAGTTCTAACTGAGTAACGAAGAAGCGTCACGATGCTGACCAACCCCGAAACCGGTGCGGTGAGTACGCCCTCACAGGCCCCTGTTGGATTAGATCAAGGCCCATGTTCGATCAAGGTGATAGCGGGAGGGCTGCCGTATCCGGGCTCGTTTCGGTAGTAAGGCAACCACCTCGATCGCGGCAGATGCAGAGCGCTACATCGACCCTCGCTCGGTTACCGCTCCGCAATCCCCCCAAGCGATGACGTGCCCAATGCGGACCACGCGTTCAACTGCCGCCATTCATCAACGCCTGACCCCGGCCGATCCTTCTAAAAAATTCAACCAGCGTCCGTCGCGCGACTGGCGTGTTGAAGAGTGGAGATAGTCATCTTGGATGAGTGCTAACGGGGCGCTGCACTAGCGGCCGCGCATCCTTCGTCGCTCGCGTTCGTGTCTGTCCGCACCTGTCATCTCCTCGCACGTCAGCTTCTCTCCAACAAAGCGACCGCGACCATTGCCACATTATCTCCGGCGAGCGGTGCCCGATGTTGGAAGAAAGAAGAGAGGGGAGGGAATCTGCGCCTGGCATCCATTGAGCACCGTCGTCCACATCGCGCCCCATCGCAAACATCCCACTGGCCATGGCTCGACTAAAAAAACTCCACCGCATGCTGACTAGCTCAGTCGCAAGACAGTGTCACCTAAGACAAGCATGCTCGGCATTTACAGCGATGACCTCAAACCAATAATTGGGGACATAACAAATAACCTTCATTCCCGCCGTTACAGGCACAGATTGACCCCACGTTCCCGCTTTGCAGCGCAATAACGCTCTATCCAACCGAATCTGCCTATTTTTTCGCCGTGAAACATCAAAGAACATCAGAATTCCCCGCCAACCTCATGTTTTTATGCGTCTTTTATGAATTCGGAGAGGAATGTTTCACGAAAAAGGGCAGTATCTACCCAAAAATCGGGCTCACTTCGACAAACTCGGGCCTCAAGTGCGCTTTATCGCCCACGGCTACGCAACCCGTAGCATTCAATACGTAATTTGTAGCGAATAACCGAACGCCTCAAAAATCGCGTCTTTTACCGTATCTCGCAGCCCACTCGCCCGCTTATTTCCCAACTCCTGCTTCCCCACAAACCTCGCCCCGCAGATCGACCTGATCGATGTCCTCATGCAGGATCCGCCGGATCTCGAGAATCGCCTGCGGCGTTTCCTGCACGCTATGCCCGGCCACGATCACCTTCTCCGAAAGCGCGCCCGCGAGATGCGCGCTGCGGAACGGAACCACACCGTCGTTGGAATCTTCGAGCGGTCCGTTCTCGCGGCGTCGCGCGATGATCGAGTGGAAGCACACCTGCGGACTGATCGGCAGCTGCGACGTCGCGCGAATCATCGGATCGCTCTCGCGCAATTGTTCGATGCTGTTCGGCACATGCAGGGTCTTGCCCTGCGAATCGATGTCGGTCGCGGTCTGCAGCACGTCCTCGATTTCATTGAGCAGCGCGAGCGGCAAGCGAACAAGGTTCGCGGCCCAACGCGACAGACGGTTGCTCGCGAACGGCGTGCCCCGATGCGGCGCGGCGATGAAGATCGCGCGTTCGACCTGCGGCATCGGCGTAAAGCTCAGCAGTCGATTGAGCCGCTCTTCCTCGCGATCGATGTCCGCCCCTTCCGGCACGTACGCGTCCTTGAACGCACCCCACAGTTCGTCGCCGGAACTCGACACCAGCAGTCGCGCCAACACCCCACCCATGCTGTGCCCGATCAGCACCATCCCGTGCGACGCAGGTGCCGAGCCATACGGATCGAAGTGCGCGAGCGTCTGTTGCGCGGCGCGCCGGATGCGCGCGAGGTTGACCAGAATCGGTACGTTGGTGGGATAGTAGACCTGCCAGACCTGGAAATGCTGGCGCAATACTTCGTCGCCCTGAATTTCGTTGGCGACGTTGACCCATGCCTCCGGGCTGCTCGCGAGACCGTGCAGCATCAGGATGATCCGGCGATTCGGGTCGTACGGCTGCATCATGTAGATGCGCGGACTGTCGATTCCGCGCGCGCGCCCGAACAACGTGCGCAGCGACTGACCGGCGAAGCCCGAGCGCGCGAGCCAGATTCCGTAGCCCGCGCTGAAGTTCGCCGCGAGCGGCACGGTCTGGCCATGCCGTTGCACGCTCTCTTCGCGATACGGATCGTAGACCGACAGCACGACGCCGTGCGACGCGAGCACCTGTTCGAGCGAGTCTTCGTTGAAGCCGATCAATGCGGTCACGTTGGGCGACGGCATTTCGCTGAAAAACTGCGTCACCTGCGCGGGACGCTTCGGCCGCGCACCGCCGCGCGGCGACATGCCAGCAGCTGCGGCCGGTGCACCTGTGCCGGCGCGGTTATCGCCGCCGCTTGCACCAACGCCGGCGGCGGCCGACGCATCGGCGCCGACCTCGCTGCGCTCCGCGTCCGCCGCATCACCATCGACCTCGCCAGCTTGTCCGGGCGGCGGCACGTTCATGACCGCAACGAGTTCCGCGCCAAGGCCATCGCGCCGGTAGATGCTGCGGATTCCCGCGAACGAAAGCCGCGATGCGGGAATCACCTCGCGCGGCTCGCGCACACCCTCCGGCAAACGCACCCGGCTCAGATCGATATGGATGCTCCAGCCCGCGATCAACTGCGTGCCCGGCTCGTCGCTGCCGGCATCGGTGTGCAGCGCGCCATGCACGAACAGCGCTCGCGCGAGTTCCTGCGCCGCATAGTTATAGTAGTCGCGCACCTGGGTCTGCCGATCCTCGAACGCGCGCTCTCCGGCGGTGCGTTGACCGAGGAACAGGAACGCATAGGAAAACCGCACGGCTCTAAGCCACAGATCGAATTGCGCGTCGCTCCATTCGGTCGCATTGGCCGGCGTGTTGTTAATGGCCATCTGCAGCGACAACTCGGCGAGGCTCGCGAGCCGGCGATCGGTGTTGATCGCGCCGAGGTTCGAAATCCTATCGATACAGTCGAGCGGCGCGCGCTGACAGGTGTTCTCGTCGAGCGCGGCGACATGCAACGTGTCGCGCGTTGCCGCGCTCAACCGGCCGGTCGACAGAATATCGCCGCGCCGCATCGCGATGTACTGCTCGGGGCCGAGCGAGCTGACCGTCACCATCGCGCAACCGGATAGCAGACTGAGTGCGAGTAGTGCGAGCGTCAGACCGCGAGAAATCCATAACGGGTGCGGGCGCGTCATCATGCGGCGGCTCCCGTCACGCGACGCGGTGTCCGGCGAGCAGCGCATGGTTCGGTCGTACCCATTGGCGTGCAGTCAGTCATCGTGCTGTGGACCGTTGTCATCGCTGAATGACCGAAAGAACCCGCCGACTGCGCGCAGGTCTGCGTGGCCGGCTGACTGTGGCGCGGCTGCGGCCGGCGACCGTCCCGCGCCGATTCGACTGACTCGCCGCAGCCCGCCGTGTGGGACCAGGGAGTCCAAAGGAATTGATCGATTCGCCGAGTACTGTACGCGTGGCCAATTGCTTGCGCAAGGACAGCAAAGGCGGGCGACATGGATCGAATGCCGGATGAAAGATTGCCGAGTGGCAATTTAACTTTGCTCGCCATAGGCGAAACGCAATTCCTTTAAACATATAGCAATTACCGGCTCGAAGCCGCTGCTTAGGAAACCGGAATAGCCATACCTGTCTTTTTGACAATGCAAGTCAAAAAACATGGAATAAATCGGCTTCCGTTGGTTGGCACCCAAAGCAATTGACGGCGTGTGCATTGATCGGCCATCATGCCGCTAATGAACTTTGCGAGGGGACGGTGACGTACACGTGACACGAGTGCTCCGCTTATTGATGTCGTTGCGATACCGCTTATCGAAGCTTAAGCGGGCTGACTGTCCGTGCAGTGCGAACAACGGATCGTCCGCATGACCGGATGCCTGATAAGCGGAGTCGGAATGCCAATACGCGTATTGCCGTTGCAGTCATTGTCTTTTAACCCAAATAGCTAATCCTCTGAGTCGTTGTCCGGAGCGCAAGTGGCCTGCCAGTTCGACTGGTTACGCCAACGAACAAGGAATGAATCTGGAACACGAGGAACCAGCATGAAAACACAGCTCCGCGCTGCGCAAGTCCCAACCGGCAAATCACCGTAACTGCCAACACAAGCCTTTGATCGATCGACGGTGCCGGGATGATAAGAGGGCGCAGGCAAGCCCCTGAATCGGACTGGCTTTGGATGTTGCAGCGAAGGCGCTCAAGGCGCCGCTGCAACGGAACCCTATGAAGTCCTGAGCAACCTGTAAAGCGACGTCGGTGCGCAACCGTCAGGTGCAGTGCTGCCGCGCGTACGACCCGGGTTGCGTCAGTAGTCAGCCGAGAACGTCATGAATGCAAACCGCTCCGCTGCAGCGCCGGTTCCCCGACTGGCCGGCGCCGCATTGCTCTGTTGTGTAGTTGCGCTGTCGCTGGCCGCGTGCCAACGCCAGACCGAAACGGTGAACGCCGATACGCGGCCGGCCGTGCAGCTGACCCGGCTCGAACCCGCCGATGCTTCGGCGATCCGCATTTTCACCGGCCGCGTCGAACAGACCAGCATTTCGCCGCTCGCATTCGAAGTGCCCGGACGAGTCGTGCAGATCGCCGTGCTCGAAGGCGCGGCGGTCAAACGCGGTCAACTGATCGCGCGGATCGATGAGGAACCCTACACGCTGCAACTGCAACGCGCGAACGCGCAGTACCAGCAGCTCGCCGACAACCTGAAGCGTCAGGCGATATTGCGCAAGGACGGGATTCTGTCGCAGGCGGCTTATGACCAGTTGTCCGCAGCCACCGACGCCGCGCGCGCGGCGCGCGATCTGGCGAGCCGCGATCTGCGCAACACCCGGCTGGTCGCGCCGTTCGACGGCCGGGTCGCTCGCCGCAACATCGAAGTCCAGCAGATGGTGCAGGCGGGCGCGCCGGCGTTCAATTTCGAAAACGTCGGCCGCGTCGATATCGGCGTCGATCTTCCGCAGAGCATCGCCGAGCGCTTGCTGGTCGACAAGACGCTGCGTGCCGAAGCCTGGCTGCCCGAGCGGCCCTCTGCGCGCTTTCCGCTGGTGTTCCGCGAACGGACCACGCAGAGCACGCCGACTTCCGGCGGCTACCGGCTGGTGTTCTCGGTGCAGGGACAGCAAAGCGCGTTGCTGTTCCCCGGCATGGCGTTGCGCGTGCAGATTTCCGATACCGCGCGCCAGGTCGCGCAGCGCGAGAACAGCTACTACGCGATTCCGATCGCCGCGGTGTCGATCGGCGCCGACGGTCAGCGCAGTCTGTGGCGCTACGATGCCGCGTCCGGTCGCGTGCACGCGGTGCCGGTCAACGTGCGCGAAATCCGCAACGACGACGCGGTCGTCAGCGGTGCGGTGGCGGAGGGCGACCGCGTGGTGGCAGGCGGCTCGCAGTTCATGAAAGAGGGAATGGCAGTCCGTCCGATGGATGCACCTCAATGAACCTCGCGCGCCCTCTTATCGAAAAGCCGCTGATCGCGTGGGTGCTGACGCTGATCTCGCTGTTGGGAGGCATCTTCGCGTACTACAACATTGGCCGGCTCGAAGACCCGAAGTTCACGATCAAGACCGCGGTCGTCGTCTCGCTCTATCCGGGTGCGAGCGCGCACGAGGTCGAGCAGGAAGTGACTGACCGGATCGAAAGCGCGATCCAGCAGATGCCTCAGGTCGAAAAGCTGACTTCGCGTTCGACGCCGGGTTACTCGGAAGTACGCGTGCAGATTCGCGACCAGTACACATCGGCACAACTGCCACAGGTGTGGGACGAGTTGCGCAAGACGGTGTCGGATGCGCAGGTCCGCTTGCCGCCGGGCGCCGGCCCGACCCTCGTGCTCGACCGTTTCGGCGACGTCTACGGGATGTTCTATGCGCTGACCGGCGAAGGCTACACGCAGGCGCAACTGTATGAATATGCGCGCGAGTTGCGCCGCCAGTTGCTGACGCTCGACGACGTGTCCGACATCGTGATCGCCGGCAACCAGCAGGAGCAGATTTCGGTCGACGTCGACCAGTCGCAACTGATCGCCAACAATCTGTCCACCGACGATCTCGCGCAGACGCTGTTCCTGCAAAACGAGGTACGTCCCGCGGGCCGCGAACGCGTTGGCGATCTGTCGTTGCGGATCGCGCCGACCGGTTCGCTCGATTCGTTGCAGGCGATCCGCTCGCTGCCGGTCGGCAATGCGGGCGGACCGCTGCTGCTCGGCGACATCGCGCGCGTGAGCCACGGTTACGCGACGATTCCGAATCAGGTGATTCACTACAACGGGCAGCCGGCGGTCACGATCGGCATCAGCGCGAGACCGCGCGTGAACGTGGTGCGCGTCGGCGAGGAGATCAAGGCGAGGCTCGTCGAACTGGAGCGCGATCGCCCGATCGGCATGAAGCTTCATTCGCTCTACGATCAGCCGCAGGTCGTCGACGAGAGCGTGCGAGGGTTCATCTTCGACGTGTTCCTTTCCGTGGCGATCGTCGGTGTCGCGCTGGGTATCGCACTCGGCTGGCGCGCGGGTGTCGTGCTCGGCGTCGAGCTGTTCCTGTCGATCCTCGGTACGCTGCTGGTCATGTACGCGGCGGGCATCGAGCTGCAGCGTATCTCGCTCGGCGCGCTGATCATCGTGATGGGGATGCTGACCGACAACAGCATCGTGGTGGTCGAGGGCATGCTCGTGAAGGTCCAGCGGGGCATGTCGCATCTGCAGGCGGCGACCGAAATTCTTAAGCAGAGCCAATGGTTGCTGCTCGCGTCGACCATCGTGGGGATTCTGGCTTTCTCGGGCATCGGCCTGTCGCCGGATTCGGTCGGGGAATTCTGCGCGTCGCTGTTCGCGGTGGCGGCGATTTCGCTGCTATTTAGCTGGGTGATCGCCATCGCGCTGACGCCGCTGTTCGGCACGTATCTGTTCAAGCCCGCGGACATCATCGATGAAGACCCGTTCAAGTCGAAGCTGTACAAGCGCTATGGCGAGCTGCTGTCGTGGGTTACCCGCCGCCGCGTGATCGTCGTGATCGGCCTCGTCGCGATGACGGGGCTCGCCGGCTGGGCGTTCCGTTTCGTAGAACAGAGCTTTTTCCCCGCGTCGACCACGCCGATCTTCTATGTCGATATGCGCCTGCCACGCGGCGCCGATATTCGCGCGGTCGTCGAAAAGAGCCGCGAAGTCGAGAAGGTGCTGCTCAAGCACGAAGACGTCACCAACGTGCAGACCTATATCGGCTCGGGCGCGACGCGTTTCTTCCTCGTCTACGATCCGGAGACGCGCGATCCGTCGTACGCGCAGTTCATCGTCGGCGCGAAGGATCAGAGCCTGATCGACCACATGCTGCCGGAAATCGAAGCGGATCTGAAGAAACGCTTCCCCGAACAGCACTGGACGGTCACGCGGCCGAACTTCGGTCCCGGCGGTGGCGCGGCCATTCAGGCGCGTTTCTCCGGACCCGATCCGGCGGTGCTGCGCCGCCTGTCGCAGGAAGCGCAGAAGGTGCTGACCGCCGACGGCCGCATCATCGCGATTCGTGACGACTGGGAGAATCCGATCAGTATCGTGCGGCCGGAATTCGACGAATCGCGCGCGCGTTCGCTCGGCGTCACGCGCCGGCAGGTCACCGACACGATGGCTTACGCGACCGAAGGTCTGCGCGCCGGCATCTATCGCGAAGGCGATCAACTGCTGCCGATCGTGTTGCGTTCGCCCGACTACACGCGTGGCGTTGCCGGTCTTCAGGACCTCCAGGTATTCAGCGCGGGGTTGCGCCGTTACGTGCCGCTCGGCGATGTGGTGGGCGGCTTCACGGTCGGCACCGAGGAAGGCCAGATCGCGCGCGAGAACCGGATCCGCACGCTGACTGTGTCGGCCAATCCGGTCTATGGGCAGAACAGCGTCGACGCGTTCAACCGCATCCGCCCGGGGATCGAGAACATCAAGCTGCCACCCGGCTACAGCTTCGAATGGGGCGGCGAGCACGAATCGTCGACCCGTGCGCAGGAGAGCCTGTTCCGGCAGTTGCCGCTCGGCTTCATCGCGATGGCGCTGATCGTGCTGATGATGTTCGGGCGCCTGAAGCCCGCGCTCGTCGTGCTGCTCGTCGTGCCGATGTCGATCTGCGGGGTGACGCTCGGTCTGCTGCTGTTCCGCGGCGCATTCGGCTTCATGGCGCTGCTCGGGCTCCTGAGTTTGTTCGGGATGCTGATCAAGAACGGCGTGGTGCTCGTCGAGGAGATGGACAGCCAGATCGCCGCGGGCGTGCCGCGCATGCAGGCGGTGACCCAGGGCGCGATGAGCCGGCTGCGGCCGGTGGTCCTCGGCGGCGGCACGACGGCGCTCGGGATGGCACCATTGTTATGGGATCCTTTCTTTAAGGACATGGCGATCACGATCATGGCGGGCCTCGCTTTTGCCACCGTGCTGACGCTGGTCGCGGTACCGGCGCTGTACTCGATGCTGTTTTCGATCAGGCAGTCGGAATGGGAGCCGGGCCAACACCCGGAGGCAAAATGATCCGCGCGCGTCCTTACCTCTTTGCGATCGCGGCCCTGCTGCTCGAAGCCGGCTGCACCGGATCGCTGCAGCTCGAGAAGCCGGCCGAGTTCGCGCCGCAATATTCGCAGGCGCAAAGCGCCGCGGCGACGCCGATGTCCGCGCAGGATCTGGCGACATGGTGGACCCAGTACAACGATCCGACGCTGAACCGGCTGATCGAACTTGCGCTGGCCCGCAACTTCGACATTGCCACTGCGTTCGCGCGCGTCGACCAGGTGCAGGCCGGCATTCGCGCGGCTCGCTCGCAGTTGCTGCCGTCGGTCGGCGTCGGCGCGAGCGCCGCGCGCTATCACGGAGGCGAAACGCAGCTCGAGTTCGAGGAAATACTCGGCATCAACAATACCGATGCGCAGTTCTGGCGTGTCGGCCTGCAGGCGCAGTGGGAGATCGATCTGTTCGGGCGCGGCCGGGCCCGGCTGTCGGCGGCCCGCGAGCAGACTCGCGCGGCCGCGGGCGATGCGGAAGCGGTGCGCCTGAGCGTGGTGTCGGGTGTCGCCGATCTGTACGTCACGTATCGCGGGCTGCTGCGGCAACGCACGATCCTGCTGCAGAGCCGCGCGATCGCAGACGATTTCGTCAGTATCGCGGAGAAGAGTTTCACCGCGGGGCTCGTGCTCAGCACCGATATCGAAGCGGCGCGCGCCGGTCGCGCGCAAGTCGATGCGCGCCTGCAGGAAGTGGAGAACGGCATCGCGCAGGCGCGGCTCAATCTGCAGAATCTGTGCGGCGTGCAGCCGGCGGAATTCACAGGAGTCCTCGACGACAGCGATACGTTGATGGCGGCGCTGCCCGGCATCGAGCCGGGCCAGCCGGTCGATCTGCTGATGCGCAGGCCGGACCTGATCGCCGCGCAGGCGCGTCTGAACGCGGCAGTCCGGCAGTCGGACGTCGCGCGCCTCAATTACTGGCCGACCGTATCGCTGAGCGGGTTGCTTGCGCGCAACGGCTGGGAGATCGCCGGTCAGAGTCTCGGCGCGAGCACGTTCTGGCTATTCGGCGCGGCGATGGCGATGCCGCTGATCGACTTCGGCGCGCGGCGCTCGCAGGTGGAGTCGTCGGATGCGCAGGCGCAGCAGGCGAACTTCGCGTATGAAAAGGCCGCGCTCGGCGCGTTCTACGACGTCGAACGCGCGTTGGCACGTTTGAACCGCCAGGACGAGCTATTCAAGGCGCGTAACGAAGAAGTCACGCGGCGCACCACGCAGCTCGGCCAGGTGCAGCGCCGCTATGAAGTCGGCGACACCGGCCGGCTCGACATCGATCAGGTGCGGGTCGCGTTGCTGGAAAGCCAGTCGTCGCAGGTCAGGGAACAGGTCGGCAAATTGCAGGCGCAGTTCGCGCTGTTCCGGGCGATGGGCGGCGGCTGGCTCGCGAATCCTCCTGTGGCTGCGAACGGGCAAGCGCCGGCGGAGCCGGCGCCGGCTCCGCAGCAAGCGGCTGAGAACGCCAAATAGGACCGGACGCCTAAATAAAAACGCCGTCGCCGCGAGATTGCGGTGACGGCGTTCTTACTATCGGCTCTGGCAGTAGGGAAGCAATCACGCCGGCGACGTCGCGCCGGCGCGGGAAGTCCCGATGATGCCCGGTTATTGAGGCGCGGACGCCGACATCGTGGCCGTGGCGCGCTGACGCGACTCCGAAACAGACTGGTTGCGCTCGTCGCGGGCCTGGCGCTGCGACTCTTTCATTTTCGCTCTGGCCTGTGAGTTCGCAGCGCGTTGCTTCTGGTTCGCTTCGCGCACTTCCATCCGCTTCTGAACGATCGGGTCGCTATGCGTTGTATTCGCGCCCGCGGCCGGCGCTGCGCCTGCGTCGGGCTGGGCCGCTGGCTGCTGCGCGAGTGCCGGTCCGGCAGCGAGAACACTGAAGACGACCAATGCAGAAGCGATTCCAAGAGTAGTACGTGCCATCATTTAGACTCCACCAGTTAAGACGACTAATTACTTTACGGAGCTGCTGAACAGATGTTTTTCTGATCGCGATCCCGACTATTGCCTGACGGGCTGCGGGAATGTTGAGGAATAAACCTTCACATTTCCGCGCGATTCCAGTGCCGCCGTACGACTGACTTGCGGATGACATAGCCATTGCAAAGTCATTCTTTTCGCCGGCGACAAAGCGCATGTACGTTGCACGCAGCGCCCACTTTAACACTCTGCTCGAAGCATGCAACGGGTACCAATCGTAAGGATGACGATTAACCCGTTGTCGAGGATAGTGGATTTGAGTCGCTTGTCAAATCCGGATGCGATTCACAATGGCGAATAGCGCGCGAGTTAGCGCGTGTATCGACCGTTTAAACACGCTTTATCGAGGTCGTGTTGATGTCACGGCGGGGAAGATAATTTATGATGGCCGTCAGGCTGGCGTTGGGTATTGCATGCGTGTTGCGGTTGCTTTCCGGATAAAACTTACTTTTCTGAATGGTAAACAATGGCAACTCAGACCGAGACCAAATTGTCGTTGCCCGCCTTGACCGCGATGGTCGTCGGCTCGATGGTGGGGGCAGGGATTTTCTCGCTGCCGCGTAATTTCGCCCGCGCAACCGGACCGTTCGGCGCGATCATCGCGTGGTGTATCGCGGGCATCGGCATGTATGCGTTGGCGCGGGTGTTCCAGGCGCTCGCCGAACGGCGCCCCGAACTCGACGCCGGCGTATTCGCTTATGCGCGCGCGGGCTTCGGCGACTATGCGGGCTTTCTCTCCGCATTCGGTTACTGGATGGCCGGCTGCTTCGGCAACGTGTCGTACTGGGTGCTGATCAAGTCGACGCTGGGCGCATTCGTGCCGGTCTTCGGCAACGGCAATACAGCGACCGCGATCATCGTGTCGTCGGTCGGTATCTGGCTGTTCCATCTGGTGATGTTGCGCGGCGTGCAGCAGGCCACGATGATCAACACGATCGTCACGGTCGCGAAGGTGATCCCGATCGTGCTGTTCATCATCATGCTGATCGTGCTGTTTCGCATCGACATGTTCCGCGCGAATCTGTGGGAAGGCAGCGACGCGTTCGGCACGGGCCTCTTTTCGCAGGTGCGCGCGACGATGCTCGTCACCGTGTTCGTGTTCGTCGGCATCGAGGGCGCGAGCGTGTACTCGCGCTATGCGAAAAAGCGCTCGGACGTCGGCGTCGCGACGATTACCGGCTTCGTCGCGGTGCTGTGTCTGCTGGTGCTGGTGACCTTGCTGCCTTACGCGACCCTGCCGCGCGCCGATATCGCGCTGATGCGGCAACCGTCGATGGCCGCGGTGCTCGGCGCGCTGCTCGGTCCGTTCGGCGTGATTTTCATCAGCGTGGGCCTGATCGTGTCGATTCTGGGCGCGTACCTCGCGTGGTCGCTGATCTGCGCGGAAGTGCTGTTCGCCGCCGCGCGGCTCGAGACGATGCCGCGCGTGTTCTCGCGGCAGAACGAACGCAAGCTGCCGGTCGCCGCGATCTGGCTGACCAGCACCGTCGTGCAGCTGTTCGTGATCAGCACGTACTGGTCGACCGACGCGTTTGCGCTGATGCTCAACCTCACCAGTTCGATGGCGCTGATCCCTTACTTCCTCGTGGCCGCGTATGGGATCAAGGCCGCGCGTCGCGATCGCGAACAGGGCGGTGGCGCGGCGAACGGCGCGCTGCGCAAAGAGTATTTCGTCGCGATCTTCGCGATGCTGTACACCGCGTTTCTGCTGTTCGCGGGCGGCCCGAAATTCCTGATGTTGTCTGCACTCCTCTATACGCCAGGCACGGTGCTTTATGTGCTGGCTAAACGCGAGCGCGGCCAGCGCGTGTTCTCGAAAGTGGAGTGGGTCATCTTCGCGGTCGCGGCCTGCGGTGCATTGGCCGCGCTGATCGGCCTCGCGACCGGGACGATCGTCATCTGAGCGGTCGCACGATGGACAAGCGCGTCAGACTTTCCGCGCCGGGCCTGATGGCGATGGTGATCGGCTCGATGGTCGGGGTCGGGGTTTTTTCGCTGCCACAGTCGCTCGGCCGTTATACCGGTGTAGTCGGTTCGCTGATCGGCTGGACGATCACCGGCACCGGCATGCTGACGCTCGCGCTGATCTTTCAACGGCTCGCGTGGCGCAAGCCCGAACTCGACGTCGGCGTCTATACCTATGCGCGGGTCGGGTTCGGCCGCTATACCGGTTTCCTGTCGGCGTTCGGCTACTGGTGCGGCAGTTGTCTGGGCAACGTCACTTATCTGGTGCTGATCAAGTCGGCGCTCGCGATCGTCGTGCCCGCGTTCGGCGCCGGCAATACGCTGAGCGCGATCGTCAGTTCGTCGGCGCTGATCTGGATATTTCATTTCCTGATTCTGCGCGGCGTGAAGGGCGCGTCGATTCTGAATGCGTCGATGACGGTCGCGAAACTGCTCGCGCTCGGGCTGTTTTCCGTGCTGGTGCTGTCCGGCTTCAAGTGGAATCTGTTCATCGACAATCTGTGGACCGCTCCCGATCCATCGACAGCCGGCCTGTTCGGCGAAGTGCGCAAGACGATGCTCGGCACCGCGTTCGTGTTTCTCGGCGTCGAGGGCGCGAGTGTCTATTCCCGCCATGCGCGCGAACGCCGCGATGTCGGCGTCGCGACCGTGCTCGGCTTTCTGTGCGTGCTTGCGCTGATGGTGATCGTTACGCTGCTGTCGTATGGGGTGCTGCCGCGCGAGCAGATGGGGGCGCTGAAAAATCCGTCGCTGGCCGGGGTGCTGAGTGCCGCGGTCGGCGGTTGGGGCGCGGTGGTGGTCAAGCTCGGGCTGCTGCTGTCGGTGCTCGGTTCTTACCTCGCGTGGACGCTGCTCGCGGCGGAAATTCTCCATGCGGCCGGCAAGAGCCGCACGATGCCGGCGTTTCTCGGCAGGGAGAACCGCAATCACGTGCCGGTCGCCGCGATGTGGATGACGAGTCTGGTGATTCAGGTGTTTCTGATCATCACGCTGTTTTCGAAAGAGGCGTTCACGCTCGCGAAGGAATTCACGACCTCGATGAACCTGATTCCGTATCTGCTGGTCGCCGGCTATGGGCTGAAGCTCGCGTCGAGTGGCGAGTCGTATGCGGGGCAACTGTGGGCGCGGCGCATCGACTTCATGCTCGCGTTGGCCGGCTGCGCGTACGCGCTGTTTCTGGTGTACGCGGGCGGGCTGCACTATCTGTTGATGTCGACCGTGCTTTATACGGCGGCGACCGCGTGGTTCTATCTGGCCGAGCGGCGCAAGGGGCGGCGGCAGGTGTTTACGCTGCTCGAGCGTGGTCTGTTTGCGGTCGTGCTGGGGGCCGCGCTGGTTGCGTCGGCGGAGTTGGTGCGAAGGTACTTTGCGACGTGAAGGTGATGTGATTCGTTGTTCGCCTTAAGCCTCCCTTAAGCAGACTCCCACCATAGTTCACCCTCTTGCCGCTGCGCGACGCGCGGCGATGACCATTCCGATCACCCTACGTATCGACTGGCAACCGCGCGACCTTGCGGCTGCTAAACGTTGGGCGTCGCGTTGCCATCACCCCATGAACATTCACCGGATCCTCGAGCGAGCCGATTTGCGCCCCACGCTGCCACGCGTGCTCGTGCTCGAGTTTTTTCATCAGCACGCGCGCGAGCACTTCAGCGCGGAACAGCTTTACAAGCGCCTGAACGGCGACACGCAAAACATGAGTCTGGGTACGCTTTACCGCGTGCTTGGACTGCTGGTCGAAAGCGGCTTGCTGAGCGGCGTCGCGCTCGGCGAAGGCCGCATGGTATACGAACTGAACGACGGCAAGCCGCACGATCACCTCGTGTGCACCGGTTGCGGCGAGATCCATGAGTTCTTCGAGAAAGAAATTTATTCGCGACAGCGGGACGTCGCGGAACGTTTCGACTTCGATGTGTCGGCGCAGCAGCAGGTGTTGTACGGCGTGTGCGCGCAGTGCCGACGGGCAGGCCGGGCAAAGCCGTTACGGTTTCGATAGGCGATAGCGAGAGCGGCCCGCGCCAGCGGCCGCTCTCACACAACCACGCAGAAGCGCGGAAGCGATAGCGTCGTACCGTTTTCGCTCAGAGCCCGCTCACCGTCTTGACCGTCACCCATTGGCCGTTCTTCACCTGATAGACCGTCGATGAGCCGTTCTTCAACGAGCCGTCAGAGTTGAATTCGATATGGCCGGTGATGCCGTCGAAGCTGATGCTTTGCAGCTTCGGCCGGTAGTCGTCGGGCTTGGTCGAATTGGCGGCCTGCATCGCCTTGATGGCCGCCCACGTCGCGTCATAGCCGAACGGCGCGTACGAAAGGACATCCTCGCCGAACTTCTGCTTGAAGCGGTCGGCGAACTTCGCACCGACCGGCGTACTGTCGAGCGGACGACCGTATTCCCATGCCATCGCGCCTTCCGACACGTCGCCCGCGAGCTTGATGAAATCGATGTCCTTGACGCCGCCGCCGCCCACGTACTGCGCCTTGATGCCGAGCTGGTTCATCTGCTTGATGATGCCGGCCGCCTGCGGATTGAGCGCACCGACGAAAATCAGATCGGGGTTTTTGGCTTTGAGATTCGTGAGCTGCGTCTTGAAGTCCGTCGCCTGATTCGTCGTGTACTCGTGATCGATGATGTTGCCGCCGTGTGCCTTGACCGCTTTGACGAACTCGTCGGCTTCGCCCTGGCCGAAAGCCGTGCGGTCGTCGATTACCGCGATGCGTTTCGCCTTGGTCGTCTGGACCGCGTACGCGCCGGCCGTGCCGGCGTTCTGCGCGTCGCTCGAAATCACCATGAAAATGTTCTTGAAGCCGCGACCGCTGATGGTCGGATTGGTGGCGGCCGGATCGATGACGGGCAAGCCCGCCTTTTCGTACAGATTGGAAGCGGGGATGGTGGTCCCCGAGTTGAAGTGCCCGACGACGACGGACACGTTTTCGTCGACGAGCTTTTGCGCGACCTGCACGCCGACGCGCGGGTCGGCCTGGTCGTCCTGCGCGATCAGTTGAAACGAAACAGGCTGACCGTTGATTTTGACGCCTTGCGCTTTCGCGTCGTCGAGCGCCATTTTCACGCCGTTCTCCAGATCCTTGCCGTAGTTGGCGTTGGGTCCGGTGAGCGGCGCGGCAAAACCGATTTTTACGACTGTATCCGCGCGCGACGCGAGCGGTGCCACAGCGACGAGTGAGACGACCGCAACTGCGATAGGACGGAGGATTTTCGCGACACGCATGTTATCTCCTGTTTGCCGTCAGGCATGAGGTTATCGGTGGGTCGTGCGAGCTGCCTCTGGTGCCACTGGGCGGGGACTGCTGCAACGAAAGCGTGATACCGGACCGGCCGCTCAGGTGAGGGATGCCGCGGCGATTGCACCAAAAGATCTGCGCAAGCCGTCTTTCCGGTTCGAGCCTGCGCGACTTCCCCTGTAAGCATTTCCACACGCCAAAATGAAGCCGGACAATCCGGATAAATACCCGCTTGGCGGTGTCACGCTCGCGCAGCGGTTCTGCACGCGTGGATCGCCGGGGTCGATATTCTTCCGATTAATACGAATAGCGAGGCTGTCGTGGGCAAGCACGTCGGTTCGGCGGCGAGTACGATGAACTCACTTGACCCATATGTCTCGGGAGGTGCGATGAAAGCGGTGTGCCCGCTGCATGGGCCAACCACCATCGTCGGGACGAACGCATACGGCTTCCCGGTCTATGCGTGTTGCCGCGACGACGTGCGCTCTGTTACGCCCGCCGACGCCTGCACGCGCGAACCGGTACGGCAGGGAGATCAGGCGGCGGAGCGACCCCGGCAACCACCGGAGCGGAAGGAATCACGCTGACGGTTCGCGCCGCGGCTCATCCTGTCAACGGCGTCACATAATCGCCGCGCTGTGAATGCAGCGAATAAAGTACTCGGCCGGCCGCGTGAGAATCGCGCCTTCGCGCTGCATCAGATTCAACTGCGCGCGCCGCGAGGTCTCGATGAAATCCAGCTTCTTCAGATGCCCGGTCAGGTTGACCACCTCGAGCGTGTGCGACGCCCATGCCATGACCGCGTCGATACTGATCGCGAGGCTGTACATCAGCGATTGCGACGTGCAGCGCGTAATCCGGCGCGGCGCAGGCAGCCCCTGACGCTCGAACAGATCGACCACGTATTGCGGATATTCGTCGGTCGTATCGGCATGTATCCATTCGGCGTCGCACAGATCGGCGAGCGAAGTGGCGTTGGCGAGCATGCCATTCGCGCGCACCGCGAACTGCAGCGGGTAAGTCAGGAGTTCTGTGCATTGGACCGACGGATCGATCGCGGCTTCGGCCGCTGAAGCGACCGCGAAATCGAGCGCGCCCTGACGCAGTTGATCCTGCAGCTTTACCGCGCTGTACTCGAGGAATTCCACCGTAATTTGCGGCATATCCTGACGAAAGCGCGCGTACGCATCGGGCAGCAATGTGAGTGCCGCCAGCGGTGTCAGGCCGATCGTCACGCGACCTTCCTGCGCGCCGCGTTCCATCGCCATCTGCTGTTCCGCGCGGCCCAGTTCGCCGACGATCAGCCGCGCATGCCGCAGCAACGATTCGCCGGTGCGCGTGAGCGCGACGCCATTCGCGCTGCGGCCGAACAGCGACATGCCGATATCGGTTTCCAACTCGCGGATCGCCTTGGTCACCGCCGGTTGGCTGACGAACAGCGCGCGCGACGCCCCGACGATCGTGCCATGATCCGCGACCGCCACCAGCGCGCGCAATTGATGAAGCTTGATTGCCATTGCCTTTATTACCCTAGGGTAAATACTATAACTAACGGTTATGGGCATAAAACTTTATCATGTTTTAATTCGCCGCGGCTCTCGTAGACTGGCTCTCAATTCGCGCCGGGGCCCTTGCCCCGCGCGGCACGACAGAGAGACAGACAGAGGAGATGGCGTTGGCCGATAACATCAATATTCATCCCGAGATTCGCGAACAGGCAGCCGAATTTGTCGAATTGCGCCGCCGCATTCATGCGCATCCGGAATTGGGATTCGAGGAAGTCCACACCAGCCGGCTGGTCGCCGAACGGCTGAAGGCCTGGGGCTACGAAGTCACCGAGGGTATCGGCGGCACCGGTGTGGTCGGC
Source organism: Burkholderia sp. SRS-W-2-2016 (assembly GCF_001931485.1). Lineage (GTDB taxonomy): Bacteria > Pseudomonadota > Gammaproteobacteria > Burkholderiales > Burkholderiaceae > Paraburkholderia. The sequence goes on from NZ_MSDV01000075.1 coordinate 149,247, forward strand.
CGCCTGAAGCTCGGCGACAGCCCCCGCGCGATCGGGATTCGTGCGGACATGGACGCGCTGCCGATCATCGAGGACACCGGCCTGCCGTACGCGAGCAAGGTGCACGGCAAGATGCACGCGTGCGGCCACGATGGTCACACCGCGATCCTGCTGGCGGCTGCGCATTACTTCGCGCAGACGCGCCGCTTCGACGGCACACTGAACCTGATTTTCCAGCCGGCCGAAGAAGGTCAGGGCGGCGCCGTGCGGATGATGGAAGAGGGCCTGTTCGAGCGCTTCCCGTGCGATGCGGTGTACGCGTTGCACAACGCACCGGGCGTGCCGGTCGGCATGTTCATCGTGCAGCAGGGGGCGATGGCCGCATCGGCCGACATGGTGACGGTCACGCTGACCGGCAAGGGCATGCACGCGGCGATGCCGCACCTGGGCCGCGATCCGGTGGTCGCGGCGGCCAGCATCGTGATGGCGCTGCAGACGATAGTCGCGCGCAACGTGCCGCCGGCGGACGCCGCGGTGCTGACGGTCGGCGCGATCCAGGCCGGCACCGCGCACAACGTCGTGCCGAATACCGCGACGATTCTGCTGACCGTGCGCACGCTCAGCACCGACGTGCAGAATCTGATCGAAACGCGGCTGCGCGAGATCGTCGAAAGCCAGGCGGCCAGCTTCGGGATCAGCGCGCAGATCGACTACCAGCGGGTCACGCGGGTGTTGATGAACACCGCACAGGAAACCGAACGCGCCCGCGCGGCGGTCGCTGCGGTGGTCGGCGCACAGAACATCCTGCCGCTGCCGCCGGGCATGATGGGCGGCGAGGATTTCTCGTGGATGCTCGAGAAAGTGCCGGGCTGCTACGTCGCGCTCGGCAATGGTCACGAAGGTCACGGCAGCTGCATGATCCACAACCCCGGCTACGACTTCAACGACCAGGCGCTGCCGATCGGCGTCGCCTACTGGGCCACCCTCGTCGAGCAATATCTGAGCGCCTGAACTTCGCCAATCCGCTTTTCGCCGGCCGGCGTGCTGCCGCGCCGGCGGTCAGACTACGTCCATATCGGGGATTCACATGAAATATAAAAAGACCGTTTGCGCCGCGGCTGTGGCGCTGATGTCGCACGCGGCGTGGGCCGATTCGTATCTCCAGCGGTGGCTGTCCGAGTGGCCGACGATGCAAAGCGCGGTCCAGCAGAACGGCGTGTCGCTGTACGGCGCGGTCGACATGGGGCTGAACTTTCAGAGCGTCGGCGGCAACGCGCGCTGGCAAACCCAGAGCGGCGGCGTGCATACGTCGCAGTTCGGCATCTTCGGACGCGAGGATCTCGGCGGCGGCCTGAAGGCGGAATTCAATCTCGAGAACGGCTTTACCGCGAACAACGGCGCGCTCGGCACCAGCAACACGCTGTTCGATCGCGCCGCGTGGGTCGGCCTGAACTCGGCGAGGTGGGGCGCGCTGCGCTTCGGCCTGCAGCCGACCGCGAACCTGCCGCAATTCATCGACCCGTTCGGCGAAGTGACGACCAACTCGGTGGTCACGTGGCTCGCCGGCGGCGCGGTGCAGACCGCGAGGGACGTCGGCTACAACGCGGACCTGGGGCCCGGTTCGAGCCAGGTGCTGGTGCGCGAGAGCAACGCGGTGTCGTGGACCTCGCCGCGCGTGATGGGCTTCGGCGCGACCTTGATGTACGCGTTCACCAACCAGGCGGGGGTCTCGCCGAATGCGTCGAACCAGGGCGTGGTCGCGTCGTGGACCAACGGCACGCTGTATCTGTCGGGCGCGTACAACCGCGTGTGGAGTTCGGAGGTCGAGACCGCGGCCGGGCTGCAGACCGTGCGCAACGATATCTACGGCGTGTCCGCGATTTACGACGTCGGTTCGTACGTACTGTCGGCCGCGTTCTCGCAGGTCGCGCCGAAGCTCGAAGGCAACGGCATCGCGCGTTCGTACCTGCTCGGCGCAACGGTGCCGTGGGGACGCCATGCGGTGCGCGCGTCGGTGGTGTACCGCGACACCTCGGGCGTGCATGACGCCGCCGGCGATCCGGCCAAGGATTCGGCGCTCGGCGTAATGCTCGGCTACGACTACTCGCTGTCCAAGCGCACGTCGCTGTATGCGCGCGCGGGTTTCATCCGCAACTACGGCATCTCGACCGTGATCCTGAACAGCAATCCGTTGCCGTTGCAGACCGGCTCGGCGTCGCCTGAACTGGGCACCACGCCGATGACCGCTTCGGTCGGCATCTATCACCTGTTCTGAGTCCGGGTTGCAACGCGGACGTGGCGCGGCGCAGGCCTAACCGTGCTGCGCGCGCTTTCGTCCGCATCTGGAGAGTCACTCGCATGAAGCCAACTACCTGTCCACCGGTTGCCCCGTCGCGCGATGCCGTCGCGTCGCACGCCGCATCGAGCCCGGCGTCGGCCGCGGCGCCGACCCACCGCCGGGTCATCCTCGCGACCTCGCTCGGCAACGCGCTCGAATTTTTCGACTTCACCGTCTACAGTTTTTTCGCGGCGCTGATCGGCAAGCTGTTCTTTCCGGTCGGCGGTTTGTATGGGCCGCTATTGTTGTCGTTCGCGACTTTCGGCGCCGGTTTCGTCGTGCGGCCGCTCGGCGGAATCGTGATCGGCACGTATGCGGACCGGCGCGGGCGCAAGGCCGCGATGACGCTGACCATTCTGATGATGGCGCTCGGTACCGCGATCATCGGCCTCGCGCCGACCTACGCGCAGATCGGCATCGCCGCGCCGCTGCTGATCATCGCCGCCCGTCTGATCCAGGGATTCTCGGCGGGCGGCGAAGTCGGCGCGGCGACGACGTTCCTGATGGAATCGGCCGCGCCCGGCACGCGCGGCTATCTGGTCAGCTGGCAGCTCGCGAGCCAGGGTGCGTCGGCGCTCGCCGGCGCGCTGTGCGGGATGTTGCTCACGCATGTACTGACGCCCGCCGCGCTCGAAAGCTGGGGCTGGCGCGTGCCGTTCCTCGCCGGTCTGCTGATCGGCCCGGTCGGGCTGTACATTCGCAGCCATCTTCATGAGACGCTGCACGCGTCGCCGCACACTAGCGAGCGGGCCGCCGCGCGGGCGCGCTACGACGTGCGGCGGATCGTGCTCGGCACGCTGCTGATGGTCGGCAGTACGTCGTCGATGTACATCCTCGTGTTCTATCTGCCGTCGTGGCTCGCGCGGTTCACGCATGTGTCGGGCGCGGCGGCGTTTCTGCCGAGCGGTCTGGCCGGACTCGTCCTGACCGTGGCCTCGCCGTTTTGCGGCAAGCTGACCGACCGGCTGGGCTCGCGCAAGCCGATCCTGTACGCGACGGCCGTCGCGACCCTGCTCGCGCTTTATCCGGCCTTCGCGCTGATGTTGCACGCGGCGTCGCTGGCGCCGATTCTCGCCGCGGTCGCATTGCTGATCGGGCTGTGGGTAGTCGCGAATCCGGCCGGCTTTCTGCTGCTGCTCGAAGGCTTTCCGCGCGACATGCGCGGGCGCTCGCTCGGCATTATCTATAGCGTCGGCGTGACGCTGTTCGGCGGCTTCGCGCCGTTCGCGGTGACCTGGCTGATCGGCGCGACGGGCAGCGCTTATGCGCCGGTCTGGTACATGGCGGCGTGCAGTGCCGTGAGCTTCGCGGCGCTGATCGTATTCGACGAACGCATTACCGATTAACCGCCGGGCTCATCGCCGATGCACCCGGCCACAGACGATAGGAGAACCAATGAACGTATTCAAATTAATCAAGCTGGCCGGCGCGACGGCGCTCGTGATCGGTTGCCTGAATGCCCATGCGCAACCGCAGACGGCCGGATCGGCTGCGGCGGCTCAGCTGGCGGCGGTGACGTCGCAAAGCGCCGCCGAGAGCAGGACGGCCAACCGGCAACTCGCGCGCGATGTGCGTCACGCGTTCAGGGCCGCGAAGAATCAGGGGCTGCGCGCGAGCAATGTCACCGTGCGCGTGAACAATGGCGTGGTGACGCTAACGGGGAGCGTGCCGACCGCCGAGCAGGTCGAGCTCGCGGGCAGTGTGGCGAAGGGTGTGTCCGGCGTGCAGTCGGTGATTAACCGCGTCGCGGTGCGTAAGGAATTCAGTGGGCGAGGCAGCAACTAGACTTATCGCCGTTATCACATTAAAAGAGCGGCGCATGCTGTTCCTTTTTAGTCGAGTGTTCGTCTGGCTCTGGCCGCCTGGATGGCTTGCAGCCGGACGAATCTGCATGACAGCTCTCTCTTCCACGCCGGTCGAATCGGTTACGTCGGTTACGTCGGTTACGTCGGTTACGGCGAGGGAGGCGTGTTGACCGAAGCCGTGCGCCGGCGTCCGTATTAGGTTGTGTTACTCGATGAGATCGAAAAGGCGCACGGCGACGTGCGCGAGATGTTCTACCAGGTGCTCGATAACGCATACATGGAGGACGGCGACGGGCGCTATATCGATTTCCGCAACATGATCATCCTGATGACCAGCACGTCGGCTCGGAACTAACCGCGAGTCTTTGCGCGGACGAGATGCTGGCGCCGGAACTGTCGAAGGCGTTCCCGGCTGCGCTCGTCGGGCGGATGACGGTGGTGCCTATCGTCCGCGGGGTGAGGATTCGCTCGCGCAGATCGTGCGCCTCCATCTGGATCATGTGGTCCGGCGCATTGCGGCTAACAACGGCATAGCGTTGAGCTACGCGCCGGACGTGGTCGACTACATCGTCGGCCGCTGCATGGTGCAGAAGACCGGCGCGCGCGTGCTGACCCGCTTTATCGAGCAGCACGCTCTGCCCTGTCTCGCACGGCAATGGCTCGACGCGTTCGCATCAAGAAGCGTGTTGACCCATATCGCGATCAGCGTGGCCGATCCGGCTGCGGCGCCCGCTGAGGCACTCGTATTCGAGGCGCGCGCGAGGCGCGTGTGCCGTTATTGCCGGTATTGGTCGGTAAGCAGGAGTCCGCGCGTTAGCCGCCGTAAGTCAGTTCGGTATCCTGTGCGTCGCGCAGATGAGCGGCAATGTCGAGGTCGCCGAGATCCGCGAGCCCTGTCTGTTTGATGCGGGTTTGCAGCGCGGCGCAGCGCGCGGCGAGTGCATGTTGCCGGAACACGCCCAGCGCGCCGAGCATCGAATGCAGTTCGGCCAGCACGCGCGGCGCGTCATTGTCACGCTGGGCCATTGCAATGACCGCGAGCGACGCGTCGAACGAATCGAGGAAGGTCTGACGCAGCGCCGCGGGCAGGGGCCGGCCGCCGAGCAGGCCGTCGCCATCATGAGTGCCCGCCGGAACTCGAGGGGTGTTGTCCGCGCGATACTGCAGCACCGACTGGGTCGACGAAAGTCCAGCAGCGTCAACGCTGAACGAGCTTCCGCCGCGAAATTGCGGTGCCGAGCGGGCAACGGCAAGATCAGCGGTAGCCCGAGGCGGGCTTTCATCCCGGTAGTACAGCGGTGATCCGGTTACGCCGAGCCCGGTGACCTCGGCGAGCGTCGCTCGCAAGCGCGCGAGCGATAATGGCTTCGTCACCATTCTTGTGGTGCCCGCCGCCTCGCAGCGCGCGCGGTCCTCCGGTGTGACCGACGCGGTCGCCGCAATCACCGGCATGCGCGGCCAGCGCTGGCGCGCTTCGCGTGTGAGCTCGTAGCCGTCTATCACCGGCATCGACAGATCGGTGATCAGTACATCGAACGAGTCGCGCGACAGCCACGAGAGAGCGCGCGCTCCGTCTTCGACAACTGTCGCGGTGCAACCGAGCATCGCCAGTTGTTCCTCGAACAGACGGCGGTTGGTCGCGTTGTCCTCGGCGACCAGCACCGTCAGGCGGCGCGGCAGTACCTGCGGTGTTTCGGCGGTCACCGCGAGCGGCAGGTTGCGCAGCGTATGTTGCAACGCGCGTGCGAGCGCCGCGAGGCTGAAGGTCGATACCCGTACGAGCCGGCCTGTCGCGACCGGATGCAATGGACCGTCGGCGGTGCAATCGATCACCCACGACGCGCCTTCGATCAAGCGGTTCTCGTCGTCCGCATGCCAGGTATCGCGTTCGCCGAGCAGAAGTAGCGTGCGGCTGAGTTCGAGCGTCGCCGTATCGACCTGCACCGGATGCTGATACGCGTTGACCGTGAGGCCCCACGCCTGCAGTGCGCTGACCGCGTACGCATGCGAAGCTTCGCTGGCCGCCACCAGCGTGACCGTCTCGCTGGCGAAGCGAGGCATCTCGGGCGTGGCGAGCGGCTCGCCGAGCGGCACGCGCACAGTGAAACAACTGCCGCAGCCGGGCTCGCTGCACATCGTGATCTCGCCGCCCATCGCGCGGGTCAGCCGCGCGCACAGCGCGAGCCCCAGACCGGTGCCGCCGAAGCGGCGATTGATCGACCGGTCCGCCTGGCTGAACGGCTGGAAGATCGTGGCCTGCTGCCGTGCGCCGATGCCGATGCCGGTGTCCTCGACTTCCAGCTGCAGGCGCAGCCCCGTGAGCACCGCCATGTCGGGCACCGACACGCGCAGCGTCACGTCGCCGTGCTCGGTGAACTTGATCGCATTCGACAGCAGGTTATTGATCACCTGGCCGAGTCGCGTCGGGTCGCCGCGCATCGGTAGCGAGACCGCTGTGCCGAGGTTCGCGACGAGCCGCAGATCCTTCGCCTGGGCGATCGGCGCGAACATTGTCAGAGAGCGGGTGATCACGTCGAGCGCATCGAACTCGATGTCCTCGAGTGTCATCTCTCCGGCCTCGATCTTTGAAAAGTCGAGCACGTCGCTAATGATGCCAAGCAGTCCTTCGGACGACGCGCGGATCGTCGCGAGCCGGTCGTGCTGCAACGCGTCCAGCGACGACTGTGCGAGCAGTTCCAGATTGCCGAGTACCGCGTTCAGCGGTGTGCGGATTTCGTGACTCATCGCGGCCAGAAAGGCCGACTTCGCCGCGTTGGCCGAATCCGCGGCTTCGCGGGCTTCGCGCAGATGCTGTTCGAGACGCCGGTGCGCGGTCACGTCGGTGACCGCGACCACCAGCACGTCCTCGCCCTGGTAGCGTGACGGCGTGGCGCTGACGGCGAGATCGATCGAATCGCTGTCGCGGGTGGGCAGCGTCATCTCTTCGTGCATCACGTCGTCGTCGTCCGGGGCGCCGCTTCGCGCGCGGGCGCGATAGCGCGCCGCAAGCTCGGCCGATAGCGTCGGCGCCGGCACCACCACGCGCTTCGCCGCGGCGACCATGGTCGGGCTGCGCAACAGCGGCGTGCCGTCCTTCAACGCGATCAGTCCGAGCCCGACCGGCGCGGTTTCGATCAGCGTGCGGTTCAGCTGTTCGCTTTCGAACAGGCGTTGCGAGCGATCGAGTGCCGGACGCACCGCGCGCGTTCTGAAGGACATCAGAAAGCTCCACGCGGCGATCAGCATGATGACGGTCGCCGTCGCGCCGATCACCAGCTGCACGCCGATACCCGCGACGATGTCGCGCCACGTGCACGCATGCACCAGCATCCAGCCGGTATCGCCGAGCGGGCCGGAAATCGTCAGGATGCCGTCGTGCCAGCTCTCGCCGGCTTTTTTTGTGACGGCCAGCGTGCGCAGCGGATCGACGAGTCCGGCATCGCGCGCGAGCGGGATCGTACTGGCGACGATCGTGCCGTCGCCGGCGATGATCGTATAGATGCCGCCGAAGCGTGTCTCGGCCGCGAACGGCGCGGTCAGGAAATCGGGCTCGTATTCGGTGACGACTATCGCGAACGGTTCGTCGGCGTGCAGCAGCGGCGCGACGAGGCGGATCGCCGGTTTGCCGGTCAGCGGGCTGAGCGCGGGCGGGACCCAGAACAGTTGGCGGTGCACGCTATTCTGCGCGTCCGCGCGGCTATCGACGAAGCCGGTCACGCCCTCGGCGAGCGCGGCCATCAGCCGTTCGCGCTCGGCCGCCGTGGCGGTGGCCGGCCACGCCGCGTCGGCGCGCGGCGACGGCATGATGCCGGCGATGTCGTAGGTGATGCTGTAGAAGTAGCCTGGCAGCTGGCGGCCGCGCGCGAGCGAATGGATCGTGCGCGAGCGGCTCAGTTGCTCGGCGAGCGCGAGATAGCGGCGGATCGTGTCGTCGTGCAGCGCGGCGGGGTTGACCGCGAACACGCGTTGTTGCAGGTCGGCCGGCGTTGGCTGCAGCAGCACCTCGCCGCCCCGCTTGCGGAACTCGGCGAGCAGCGCCGGGTTAACGCTGTCGCCGTCGGGCCAGGCCCGCTCGGAACCCACCAGACCGATGCGAAACGAAGCTTCGCTCGCCCGCACCTGCTCCATTACGCGATCGTGATAGACGACGAACGCCTGACGTTCGGCGGCGATGTGCGCGCGCACCGCGGACAGGATCGCTAGCGCGAGCGCGATCAACAGCATCAGGGTCGTCACCACGCCGCCGCCAAACACGAGCAGCCGCTTATAGCGGCGCAACTGGTTCAATACGCTGTAGGAGGAGCTGGACGACATGACGATACCGGAACGTTCTGTAGAGGCGGGCGGCTTGCAAACGAAGCTCTGAAAAGCGAGCTGTCAGGCACCGACTCTTTTCACTTATCCCGGAACGGCGAGTTGACCAGACCCGGTCGTCCCATTAAATAGGACTGGTACGATTTCTTATGCATAAATTTCAGATTGTTTGGCGGCGGGCGCCTCCCTTCTCGCGCGTCGATCACCGGTCCGAATCCGCAAGGGCGGGTCGCTATTAATGGAGGTATCGCGCGCACTTCTTTTGGTGATTCTTTTGACATTTCTGATGTCGCGACAGAATCTCAGATCGAACGGAATCCTCAAAAAGTGCTCGCGTAGTCGCGTTCGCTTAAGTTATAAAGCTTAAAAAGGTCGCTATCAGGGAGTTAAGGTCATGACTCGCGAGGAGGACAGATGAAATACGCGCTGAATTAGAGGCGTCGCTTGCCGCGATTTGTTCGATTCGATACGCGCCTTTCATTTCGGCGATATTGAATCCCCATGCGCGGCCGACATACTCTCATGGTAAATTTTCGGCGCTGTTGTGCTGTTGCGAACGCTCTGCATAGCGGGCAACCAGAGGTCGGAATCAGTTAAGTCTTTCAATTGCAACCGGAATGACAGGAGAACAACAATGCTTTTCTTTAACGATGGTTTCACATTCACGAACTTTCTGGCTGACATCTTTTCCATCTTCATTTTTATTCTGTGGTTCTGGCTGCTGATTACGGTGTCCGGCGACCTTTTCCGGCGTCATGACGTATCGGGATGGGGCAAAGTCCTGTGGGTGATTTTCCTGATCATCCTGCCGTATATCGGTATCTTCGCGTATCTGATCACCCAGCATCGCGGGATGGCGGAGCGCAACGAGGCGCGCGCGAAACAGGTGCGTGAAGATCTGCGCCACGTGGTGGGCTTCAGCGTCGCCGACGAACTCGAAAAGCTCGACAAGCTGAAAGCGTCCGGCTCGATTACCGCGGAAGAGCACACCCGCCTGCGCGCGAAGCTGATGCAGTAAGCGACGCATCACGCGAGCTGACGGAACGTAAGGCGGCGCGGCCGGCGGCCGCCAGTCGCCGGCGAGCAGGGCGCGCACGGATGCGCGCCTATCCGCCAGCGCCGCCGGCCCGACGTGCACGACCGCGCATGACCACGCACGACCGACCCCAACGTTATCGGGAGAAATCCATGTTGACCCGCTCCGCCCGAGTTCCCGGCACGAGCACGCGCGCCGCGCGCGCGTCACTGAAGTGGCGCCGTGCAGCGCTGATCTGCGTGAGCGCATTGATGTTGAGCGCGTGCGCGCAACCGTGGCAGCAATTCCAGGCGGGGCAGGATCAGTCGACGATCATCGCCCGCATGGGTCAGCCGCGCGAAGTGTATGACCTGCCGGGCGGCGGGCGCCGCCTGATGTGGCCGACCCAGCCGATGGGCACGACCACCGTGGCCGCCGATATCGATGCGTCCGGCAAGATCGTCAACGTGCGTCAGGTGTTGCAGCTGAGCGAATTCAATCGCGCGGAAATCGGCAAATGGACCCGCGACGACGTGCTGATCAATTTCGGCCGTCCGGTGGAAACCGTGTTTTTCCGTCGGTCGCAACGCGAAGTCTGGTCGTACCGCTACATCGAAAACAACATCACTCCGCTGCTGTTCAATTTCTCGTTCGACACCAACGGCGTATTGCGCGAAACGCTGCGCACGCCCGATCCGTTGCGCGACCGCGACTTCCGGCGCTTCTGAGCGTGCCTGCCAGCGCAGCGGCACGACCGAACTGCGCGACCCGCGGTCGTGCCGCCCCCAACCTGACCGCTATAGCAGCGACTCGATCGGCATGATCGACAGCATCCACACCCCGAGCCGCGCATACCACGTCGTATTCGGTTCGGCGTCGTGACGGATTTCGACGTCGCCGTTGCGCTCGATCCAGTACAGCTTGCCGTTTTCGTCGAGATGTACCGAGTACGCGACCGTCGGCAGCAGCGCGAGGAACTTGCGGTCGACCTGGGTCGCAAGGTCGGGGCTGTCGATCACCAGACCCAGCTCGGTATTCAGATGCTTGGAGCGCGGATCGAAATTGAACGAGCCGACGAACACCCGCTGCGAGTCGACCACGAAGGTCTTCGCATGCAGGCTCGAGCCGGAACTGCCGAACGGTCCCGGCGACTGCTCCTTCTTGTGCGCGCTGCCCGGCACGCGCCGCAGTTCGTACAGGTGCACGCCGCTTTGCAGCAGCTCGACGCGCCGCTTCATATAGCCGGAGTGCACGGCGGCCACGTCGGTCGCTTCGAGCGCATTGGTCAGCACGCGCACGTCGACGCCGTGCGCGGCGAGGTCGGTCAGATACTGCGTGCCGGCGCTCGCCGGCACGAAATACGGCGATACCAGGTCGACTTCCTTGTGCGGGTCGCCGAGCACCTCGCGCATCTGGGGCCCAATCAATGCTTCGGGCGGCGCGTTGTTGAGACCCTTTGCGGGGTCGTCGCTGATCATCTCCGTTTTGGCCCAATCGAACGGCAACTGCCGGTCGAGCATTTTCTGCACGACGTGCGGACCGCGCAGCGCTTCCCGGTACTCGGCCGCCGCCGGGTCCTCGCCGATCGCCTGCGCCTTGCGTTCGAGTTCCGCCAGCAGTCCGACGCCCTGGTGCGGGACGATCCGCTCGACCGGATAGGCCGACGCGCTCGTCCAGTAGCGATCGAAGTCACGCGATACATCGGTGGCCGCCGGCCCGACCGCGAGCACGTCGAGGTCCGCGAACACGACGCCGTCGGTCGCATCGAAATACTCGTCGCCGATGTTGCGGCCGCCGAGAATCGTCGCGGTGCCGTCGGCGGTCAGCGACTTGTTGTGCATGCGCCGGTTCGCGCGCGGGAAGTCGGTCAGGAAGCCGACGAACTTCGGATTGCGCACGACGAACGGATTGAACAGCCGCACTTCGATGTTCGGATGCGCGTCGAGCGCCGCGAGCGTCGGGTCGAGCGCGGACGGAATCCCCAGATCGTCGAGCAGCAGCCGCACCCGCACACCGCGATCGGCGGCTTCGTGCAGCTGTTCGAGCAGCAGCGTGCCGGTCAGATCGTTGCGCCAGATGTAGTACTGAATATCGATCGTGCGCTGCGCCGAGCGGATCAGGTCCATGCGCGCGGCGAACGCGACATGCGCATCCGACAGCGGATAGATGCCGGCGAGGCCCGCATGCGTGGCCAGCTGGGGGGCGACCGCGCGGCCCAGATCGGTGCTGGCGGCCACCGCGGGCGTCAGCGCGTGCGATTCAGGACGGCTTTCGAGCGACGGCAGCGCGCAGCCGCCCACGAGGCTCGCGCACAGCAGCGCGACGAGGACCGGCCGAACTGACAATGCGCCGATGGAGCGGCGTCGCGCGAACGGCAGGGGATGTTTCTGCACTTGCATGGAGTCGGGAGGTTCCTTTGGTTCGTCGCGAGCCGGGTTGCTTCGACGATCGAAACGTCGCGTAAACAGTGCGCCGGTATCGCCTGTCGGGCCCTTGCATGCCGCGTTGCAAGGTGCCAGCAGAATACTATGGCCGCAGGCTTACCGGTATCCGCAAACCGCTCTTGTTGGCCAAACCGCTTTATCCGATGATACGGACACGCCGCGCGAATTCGAACGGGGACCAACCCGGGCTGGCGGCCGTTTAGTCCACTTCGGAGCCGAGTAACGTGAAGATCTCCCGCCTGCTGACTGGTAGCGTGCTGCTGTTCGTGGTCGGCGCGCTGTTGCAGCTGATCCGGCCGCTCGCGCAAGCGGCCTCCTACCATCACTTCGCCGACCAGCGCTCGCTGGGCCCGCTGCACAATGCGGCGGACGTGCTGTCGAATCTGGTGATTCTCGCGGCGGGTCTGCTCGCGATCGGTTGGGTGCGCCGGCATGCGGCACGCCAGCCGCTGCAGTTTCCGGGCATGGTGGTCGCCGCGTTCGGGCTGGTGCTGACGGCGTTCGGCTCGGCTTACTACCACATGACACCGACCGACGCGACGCTGGTCTGGGACCGCCTGCCGATGACGATCGTGTTCGCCGGCATTCTCGCGATGTTGTGGACGTCGTGGAGCGGCGAGCGGGTCGGCTGGCCGCAACTGCTGATTCTCGCGGTCGTGTCGCCTGCGACGGTCGGCTACTGGCTCGTGTTCAACAGCCTGTGGCCGTACGCGATCCTGCAGTTCGGCGGGCTGATGCTGATCGTCGGAATGACGCTGACGCGCAAGGTGGAGGGTGTATTCGCGTGGTCGCTGGTGATCGTTTTTTATGGCGTCGCGAAGATTTTTGAAAGCCTCGACTGGCAGATCTGGGAGCTGACCCATCACGTGATCGCCGGCCATGCGCTCAAGCACGTGTCGAGCGGTCTCGCCGGTGCGTCGATGATTCTGGTGGCCAACGCGACACCGCGCGCGGCCGCGGGCAGCGTGTCGCGGCGACCGGCCGGCATCGGTCATTCGGGCTCGCCGCGCTGAAACGCGCGGCGAGCCCCTCCCTTCACCCCGCCGTCTTCGAACTCACTGCGGTTCGTACCATGAGTAAGTCGCCAGCGTGCTGATCGGCGGCGTACCGATCTGCAGCGTGACGTCGCGCAACGAGGTCAGCTCGATGTTGCGCAGGTCGCCCATGTAGCGGCGCGAATCGCCGTTGTCGTTGATATAGGCGACCACGTCCCCGGTGATCCCCGCGACGTTGTTGCTCGTCAGCGGCTGACCCCACAGATCGAAGAATTGCCCGAGCGTGTAGGTCTTTTCGCTCGGCGCTTCGATATGGATGATGCCGGTGTGGTCGTGCGTGTGCATTTCATAGTTGCAGGACGGCGGGATGCCGATGTTCTGCGGCAGCGCGAGCCACTGACCGTCCTTGATGATCGCGAGGTGCGCGTGCACGTGGAACAGCACGCTCATGTTCGGCGAGCAGGTCAGGCCGTCGACCGGCGCGGAGCCGTCGCCGCCCGTCGCGGTGTCGCCGTCGGGCCAGAAGCCGGTGGTGCCGACCGTGCCGCCATAGACGAGCGCGATCGGGTTCGGGTCGAACGGCGGCGGATCGGTCCACGCGTAGGTCGGCACCTCGGTGAGCGGCGTGCCGACCATGATCGTGATTTCGGAGTGCGGCGTCAGCACGAGACTCGACGGGTCGCCGGTGTATTGCGCGAGCGCGCCGCCGTCGTTCACGTAGATCGCGACCGGCGAGCCGGTCAACCCCGCCACTTCGGACGCGCTCAGCGTCTCGCCCCAGATCGCGAAGAACTGCCCGAGCGTGTACGACGCGCCGGTCGTCGAGTCGATGTGGATCTTGCCGCTCGCATCGACCGTGTGGATCGGATACGCGCAGCCGGTCGGCGCAGCCATCGTCGGGTCGACGGTGCCGATCTTGGTCGGCAGCGACAGCAGTTTGCCGTTCTGATAGATCGACAGATGTGCGTACGTGTAAGCGGTGCTGCGCAGCCCGCAGGTCAGGCCGCTGACCGGCGCGCCGGTGCCGCCCGATGCGCTCACGCCGTCGGGCCAGTTGGCGTCGCCGAGCGTGGTGCCGTCGAGGATCGGCGTCGCGGCCGCGAGCGTCGGCGTGGTAGCGGTCGCGCCCGAGGCCGGTGTCGGACTCGATGCCGGTGTTGGACTTGAGGCCGGAGTGGGACTCGATGCGGGCGTCGCGCCCGCCGCACCGTTTGCACCAGTGTCGCCCGGGGAGCTGCCGCCACCGCCGCCACCGCAACCGGCAATCATTAATACCAGACCCACTGCGACGAATCGCGACCCTAGCCGTTCCAGCATCTCGTACTCCGTGCCGTGATTGAGAGCTACGTGCTGGCGGATCTCAGGTGCAGATACCGCACTGCTACGTCCACGCGGTTTTCATCGTGTGAAACGAACGGCAATACAATGCCGCCGCGCGGCGCAGGCAGTGGCGCCGTTCGTCCCAGACCGGATGAAACCCTTTTATTGAGCGTAGCAGAAGCATCTCGTAAGCGGTCCCGGTGAATCACGACACTTTGCGACTTTCTGATGGCGCATTTTGGGGTGTCCGAAACTCATTTGCCGCTCGAAGTGACCGGCGCGATCTGGCGCGCATTTTCTGGGATAGGTCATCGTTATGTGCGAAGATCGGTGCTGTCCGCCCGGCGCCGCTGGCTGCGCGGCGCGCCCCCGAGGCGAATTTGTTCGCGGATTCATGGAGCACCGACCGATGACCGACCGATTGCAGGCGTCCGTATACGTAGTAGTGCTGCTGCTGATTGTGGGGTGGCTGCTGTTCATCGGGCGCGTGGTGTTCGTACCGATCGTGTTCGGCGCGATCGCGGTCTATGTGATCGTCGATTTCACGCGGCTGCTCGCGCGGATTCCGGGGATCGGCAAACGGATGCCGGTGCAGTTGCGCTATGGGTTGTCGATCTTCCTGATCGCCGCCGCGATCTTCTTCGCGGTCGACATGCTGGTCGCGAACTATGACGCGCTCGTCGCGCTCGCGCCGCGTTACCAGGATTCGGTGCTCGCGATGATCCAGAAGATCGCGACGCTGCTGCATCTGGAGAGCGAGCCGACCTGGGAGTCGCTGCGCCGGAACATCCTCGCGCAGCTGAACATCCAGGCGGTGGTGACGGGGATGCTCGCGTCGCTGTCGTCGGTGATCATCGATATCTTCGTGGTGCTGCTATATGCGAGCTTTCTGCTGGTCGAGCGCGGCACGTTCAGCGAGAAGCTGACGCGGATGTCCGCGAATTCGAGCAATGCCGCGCGGATTCGCAGCGTCGTGATCGACATCAACCGCCGGATCGGCGCGTACCTCGCGCTAAAGACCTTTCTCGGCGTCGTGCTCGGCGCGATCTGCTGGCTCGCGATGCGCAGCGTCGGGCTCGAATTCGCCGGACTGTGGGCGGTGATCACCGCGCTGCTGAACTACGTGCCGTACATCGGCTCGGTGCTCGCGATCGTGTTCCCGGTGCTGATGTCGGTGCTGCAGTTCGGCGACGTCAACTCGATCCTGATCGTGCTGCTCACGCTGACCGCGATTCACTTCGTCATCGGCAACATCCTCGACCCGTACCTGATGGGCAATTCGCTGAACCTGAGCCCGTTTGCGATTCTCGCCAGCATGGCCGTGTGGTCCGCGCTGTGGGGCGTGCCGGGCGCGTTTCTGGCGGTGCCGATCACGGTCAGCATGACGATCATCTTCTCCGAGTTCGAAATGACGCGGCCGGTCGCGGTGCTGCTGTCGAAGAACGGCCGGCTCAGTTACGGCAAGGGCGAGCAGACCGCGTGAAAACGAAAATGGCCCGCACGGCGGCTGCCGCGCGGGCCATCGAACGAAACACGTCTACTTCGACGCGTACGGCCTACCCGCTGCCGCACGCCCTCTCAATCAGCGCTGCCGGTTCGGCGCTTACTGCGAACCCGCCCACGTCTGGCCGCTCGTCGACGAATCGCCGATAGCCGGGAAGTCGACGTACGCGGCGCTGCAATCGACCGCCTTCTTGGCGGACAGCGACTGCGACGCAGAGCCGTTCAGCACCACGCGGTTCGCGGTCGACGGGAAGATCGGCAGGTTCACGTTGTCGAGCGTCAGATTCGCATCCGATGCGGTGACCGCGACGTTCTCCGGCGAATCCGCGAGCACGTTGGTCATCGACAGGCCGAGCGGAATCTGCGCGTGCGTGATGCCGCCCGAGTTCGCCTGGAAGCCCTCGAAGATCGCCGACGTGGTGCCGATGATGTGGATGTTCGACAGCGTGATGTCGTGGAAGTCCGGATACAGCGGCGAGGTCGGATTCGACAGCGCCTTGGTGCTGTAGTACGGCGTGAACAACAGCGCCTGGCCGCTATTGCGGATACAGATGTCGTTGTAGTTGACGTTCGTCACGAGACCGCCGCGCGCCCAGTCGGACTTTATGCGCAGCGCCTGCTCGGAGCCGTCGAACGAATTGTCGTAGACCTGAACGTTGGTGACGCCCGCATTGGTCTCGCTGCCGACCGACACGCCATGCCCCGCGTAGATATGGTTGTGCGCGATCACGAAACCATACTTGCGATCGGTCGCGACGTCGCGATTGCCGTCCACGCCATACAGACCCGAACCCGCCGGGCTCGGATTGGCCGAGCCCTTGATCGCGATGTCGTCGTCGCCGGTGCTGATGTAGTTGTACGCGAACACGACGTTCTTCAGATAGCCGTCGAACGCGATCTTGCCGGCCGACGAGGTCGTGGTGCTGCCGGTCGCGAGCGCCTGGGTGACCGCCTTCGAGGCCGAACCCGGATCGAACGCGTCGGTGTTCTTCGCGGTATCGATGGTCGGCACCATGCCCAGGTAGTTCGGGTTGCCGTTGCCCGCCGGATTCGCGGAAGCCGATGCCGACGGCGTCTGCACCTTGACGTTCCACACCGTGAGGCCGTCGACGCCGCTCGGCACGACGTGGAAGTTCGCGCTGTTGTTCAGCGTGATGCCGTAGAGCGTCAGGTTCTTCGCGTAGTTGAACACCATCATCCGGAAGTTCGACTGCGAGCCGACGCCGGTCGTGCCGTTCTCGATCATGTTGCCGAGCCACGCCAGATCCCACCACGTCATATGACGCGACGAGGCTGACGTGTTGACGAAGTTGCCGCCGTCATCGCACGGCGTGCCGGTCGCTGCCTGCAGACCCTGCGCATAGGCGGCGTAGGTGTTCGTGCAGCTCAGGTCGACGCGCATCAGCGGGTACAGGCTGTTCGAGCTGACGATCTCCGAAGCCGCGCGGCTGTCGATGCTGCCGCCGCCGACCACCGCCGAATTGACGAGGTAGCTGCCGCCGATCAGCGGCAGACAGTTGCCCGAGCTGCCGGCCTTGGTCGAGCTGACCGCGGTGTTCGCGCAGTACGGACCGCTTGCTTTCGGCGCGTAGGCCATCACGTCGCGGGTCGCGTAGAGCGTGACGCCGTCGTCGATCCACAGCGTCACGCCCGAGGGCAGCGTCAGCGGACCGGTGATGAACGCGTTGCCCGCGCCGGTGCTCGACACGACGAGGCGCACCGCGAATTTCTTCGCGCGATATTGCGAACCCGCCAGCGTTTGTGCCGACGCGCCCTTGATGTTGACGTTCGGCACCGCTGCCGCGGTTTGCGATGCGGCGGCAGCGGAGTCGGCCGCGTAAATGGCGGCGCCGACTTCGGCATCGACGGCTGCGCCGCACGCGTCGAGCGCGGCCTGGATGCGGGTCTGGTCCGGATTCAGGATCGCCGCGGTGGTGCCGTTGTCGGCTTCGGGTCCGAGCGCGCCGCTCGGTTGACGCACGAGGTTGTTGCTGGCTTCGAGCGTGCTGCAGACCTGATCGCTGGTCGGCAGTTGCGGTGCCGGCGGCAACGCGGCGTCGCTGGTGGTGGTGCCGACCTTGAACGCAGCGGGTGCCGCGGCAACGGGCGTTGCGCCGCTGTTGTCGTTCGACGCGGCCGGGGTGTTGTCGCCGCTGCCGCACGCCGCGAGGGTCGCGGCGAGGCAGGTTATGACCGTGAATCTGTAAAGCATGGGGTCATCCTTTATTAAAGAATACTAAGTGTTGAGACGTGTTCCCGCGTTCCGGGCGTGCCGCCGGAAGTCCTGCTTGTTGTTATCCAGGGTGGCGCCGGCTCGGAGCGGCGCTCGACGGTCGCGGCGATGGCGCGCGTCGGCCTCGTAAGCGCGGCGCGCGCGATGCTATCTATCGATCAAGGTGGGGTGGGGCGTCGAAGCGGTGCTCGGAGAGGCGAGGCGCGGGTCTCGTGTGGAGGGGATCTTTGCGCATGCTCGCTCCTTCTTTTGTTATACGACGACGTATAAATTTTATGTGACAACGCAGTTGTCGTACATGCAGTAGTTACCCCAGCTTACGACCCATTGCTATTTATGCCCAGGATTTAAAACGAATATTCGAGATTGACTGCGATGAAAGCTATTCGATTGTAGATAGTCGGTAAATTGTATGTTATACGATGACATATGTTGAAGGGGTGGGCCGGCAATAGGGTAAAGCGGAGGCCCCGGCCTTGGTCTCATCGCTCGGTCGCATGGGCGGATTAACAAATTGAAAAACTTGCGTGCGGAGGTTGACGCAAAGTTCACTTATGGCCATGCCAGAATGACGGCTGGCGACGCCCAGGGCCAACGGCTGTCGTTCGAGTGTTCTTCCATCACTAACCAAACCGTCAAGCGATGCGCAAGACTATCTGGACGCTCCTTATCGCCGGGGCCGTTGTCGGCGCGACAACGGGCCGGGTGTCCGCCCAGGAACTCGGGCTGTATGCCGGGCCGTTGACCGGCGAGAACAATCACTCCTATTCCTGGGCGATCGACTACACCGAGGGGATCGGCCGTTACTTCGCCGGCAGCATTACCTGGCTGAACGAAGGACACATCGCCGGCCATCATCGCGATGGACCGGTGGCCCAGCTGTGGGCGCGCGTGCCGGTGCTGGACCGGCGCGTAGTGTTCGCGCTCGGCGTCGGGCCGTATCGCTACTTCGATACCGAGGCCGCCGAGCAGGGGATGAGCTATTCGAACACGCACGGCTGGGGCGTGGTCTACAGTGCGCGCGCCAGCTGGTATGCGAGCTCGCGCTGGACCGCGAACCTGCAGGTCAATCGCGTGCAGGTCACGAGCGGCGCGTCGACGACCGCGGTGCTCGTCGGCGTCGGCTACCAGCTCGATGCGCCCGACACCCCAGGCCCGCGCGATTTCGCGTTGCCGCGCACCAGCAAGGTGACGAACAACGAGATCACGCTGATGGCCGGCGCGACGATTCTGAACAGTCTCGACTCGCAAACGTCAGCGGCCGGGGCAATCGAATACCGGCGCGGACTGACGCCTTATCTCGACGCGACGCTCGGCTATCTGCACGAAGGCAGCGGGCTGTCAGCGCGGCGCGACGGCGCGACCGCGCAGCTGTGGCTGACGCGCGCGTTTTTCGACGAGAGCCTCGCGATCGGCGTCGGCGCGGGCGCGTATGTGGCGATCCATCATGGCGACGACAGCGACAATCGCCCGAGCGGCGACGGCGTTCTGTCCGGACTCCTGTCGATTACCGCGTCGTATCGTGTGACCCGCAACTGGTCGGCGCGCTTGACGTGGAATCGCGTGATGACGCGCTATAGCCGCGATACCGATGTCATTCTCGGCGGGATCGGCTACCGGTTCTGATCCGGCAGAGGAGCTTCATCACCCATGTCACCTCGTCCGCCTCGCAACACAGCGCCGCCGTCGCCCGCGGCGGCCGAGCTCCCCGCGCTCGCAGATCCGGCGTTGCTGCGCCGTCTGCTGCGCGCGAAAGACCGGATGGACGCCGCATCGCATGAGGCGTGGCCGGTGCGGCGTCTGGCGGAGGTCAGCGGCGTGTCGGACGCGCATTTCGCGCGCTCGTTCAAGCGGGCCTTCGGCGTGCCGCCGCATCGCTATCTGCTCACGCGCCGCATCGAGCAGGCGAGTTCGCTGTTGCGCGACACCGAACTCGGCATCACCGAGATCGCGTTCGCGACCGGCTGGGAGAGCCTGGGCACATTCGGCCGGATCTTTCGCGACATCACCGGTCTGAGTCCGGGCGAGCTGCGCATCGCCGCGCGCGCCAGTCAATCCGAACCCGAACGCGTGCCCGGCTGCGTGCTGAAGGCCGCGCAACGCCCCGACCTGACGATCGCAGTTTTGGAGAAGCGCCGCCGCGCGCTCGACGCTACAGTCGAGCCCTCAACCAGGGAGGTGTGATGAATCAGGGTATCGATGTGGTCGGCCTGTACGTCGACGATCAGGACGAAGCGCTCGCGTTTTATGTCGACAAGCTCGGCTTTCAGATGCACACCGACGTGCGCAACGGTGCGTACCGTTGGCTAACGGTCAGGCATCCGGAACAGCCGTCGTTCCAGTTGGGCCTCTTCACGCCGGGGCCGCCGATGCACGACGACGCGACCGCGCAAACGCTGCGCGCGATGGTCGCCAAGGGGGCGATGCCGCCGTTGGTGCTGGCGGTCGCCGATTGCCGCGCGAGCTATGCGCAGTTGAAGGCGCGCGGGGTGGAATTCACGCAGGAGCCGATCGATCGCTATGGCAACGTCGATGCGGGGTTTCGCGATCCGGCGGGTAACGGCTGGAAGATGATCCAGAAGGCGGCGGGCGCGAAATAGGCGGGGGCGGCGGCGCGGTGGTGAATCACGCGGCCGGCGCGATGAGGCGTGTGCGCCGCGTGTGCCCCCGCATCACGCTATTTATTGGCGGCCGCCGTACAGATCGAGCAGCATCAACGTCACACCGTTGGTCCAGCCGAAGCCGTCCTGCAACGGATATTCGCCACCGCCGCCGCCGCCTTCCCCCGCGCCTTCGACCACGTACTTCTCGACCAGCTTCTGCTGGGTCTTGTAGACGTTCTGCACGTCGGCCAGAAAGCGCGTGCCGACCGTCCGCGCGAGGTCGTCGCGGCCATAGCGTTTGAGGCCCTGAATCGCGATCCAGTGCAGCGGCGCCCAGCCGTTCGGCGCGTCCCATTGCTGGGTGGTCGCGTAGGTCGACGTCGCGAGTCCGCCGTCTTTCAGCAGCACGCGCTGCGCGGTCTGCGCGGTCTTCCACGCGCGATCGGGCCACGCGAGCCCGGCCATCAGCGGGTACAGCATCGCCGGCGTCTGGTTGTCGCGCGCCTTGCCGAGTTGCCAGTCGTAGTCGCCGTAGTAGCCGTTGCTATTCCACAGATAGCGGTTGATCCCTTGCGCGCGCCGCGTCGCATAGCCGATGAAGCGCGCGACGCAGCCGAAATCGCGCGTGACGGTGCAGCCGTGCGCGATCGTCGTCTCCAGATGGAACAGCAGGCTGTTCAGGTCGACCGGCACGATCGACGTCGTGCGCACGGTCGCGAGCGTCTGGTTATCGCCGAACCAGCGCGAGCTGAAATCCCAGCCGCTTTCCGCGGTCGCGCGCAGATCGCGATAGACCTCGTTGGCCGGACGCCCGCTCGCCTGCGCGGTCTGCACGTCCTCCAGATACGATTCGTTGCGCGGCGTGTCCAGCTCGTCCCAGTAGCGGTTCAGCACGGTGCCGTCGTTCAGTACCACTACGTTGCGCGTCGCGCCGCCGCGCGGCGTGCTGCTCGCGCCCCGCATCCAGTACTCGTATTCCTTTCGTAGCGCTGGCAGGTACTTCTGATAAACGGTATTGCCTTCCTTCTGCGCGGCGAGTTCGACCATATACGAGTAGAACGGCGGTTGCGAGCGGCTCAGATAATAGGTGCGATTGCCGTTCGGAATATGGCCGAAGGTATCGATCAGGTACGCGAAGTTATCGAGCATGTTGTCGACGAGATCTTCGCGTCCCGACTCCTGCAGGCCGAGCATCGTGAAATAGGTGTCCCAGTAGTAGCCTTCGCGAAACCGGCCGCCGGGGACCACGTACGGTTTGGGCAGCGGAATCAGCGAGCTGTAGTCGGGCGCGCTTGTCGTCGTGCGCGTGAGACCGTTCCACAGCCAGTCGATATGTTCACGCAGGCTTTGATTCGCCGGTGGCGTGATGCCCTGGTCGACCGGTGGCGTGAAGTACTGGTTGACGAAGTTCTTCAGCGAGAAGTTCGGCTGGTTCTTCTGTGCTTCGTACAACTGCACAATCGTGGCGGGGTCCGTATTGGGCGTCGCGTCGACGAAGGTTTTCTGGTCGTCGTAGATCTGCGCTGTTTGAACCGCGACGAACAGATCGCCGTACAGGATGTCGGGTGCGGGCGGCAGCGCGGCGCCGACCTGGGTATCGGCGAAACTACTCGCGCAAGTGAATAACAGCGCCGCGGTGCATACCGCAGTGAGCGCTGATGGCGAGCGTCGCCATTTCACGCGTATTGACTGACTACGGGGAGAAAGGTGAGGAACTGGCGAGAACTTATCGGGCGAAGCGTTAACGAGTCGCGCGTCGTTATATGACGCGGTATTACTCCGAGACCGTAACTGAATGTGCATGATGCCTCCGGGGTGGTTGGGCATTTCACTGGTTTCTTCGCATGCCGTTCGATGCCGTTCGATGCCGTTTGCTACAAGCGGCATACGCGTCCGGCACGAGGTGGCCGGATCAAAGGCCTCGCAAGCATCGCATGCTTTCAAAGCATTGGGCAACTGCGACGCAATATATCCAGCCTGCATTCAGCGTGCGGATTGCGCGGTGAATACTAGGCAATAGAAAGGTGCGGTGGAGTACTTGCGTGTGCTTCGTCGATTGAAGCAATAGAAGCGTCGATAGGACGCGATCGCGCGAAAGAAACTTGTTGGTGAGCAAGCGATATACCCACGCCGGCGATTAATCGAGCCGGCGCGGGTACGACAACGACATGCGGAGAATTACTGCGCGACCGGCTGGGTGACGTCCTGACCGAACCAGTGCATCGAGATTTTTTTCAGCGTGCCGTCCTGTTTCATTTCGGTCAGCGCATCGTCGAGTGCTTTGGCGAACTTCGGGTTGCCCTTGCGGAACGGAATCGCCTGGTTCTGCTCGGCGCCTTTGAGCAACGCGCCCGGGCGCAGCGGCAGGTTCGACGTCTTGATGATGTACGGCAGCATCAGACGGTCGTCGATCGTCGCGTCGATCCGCTTGGCCGCCAGATCGCGCAACTTTTCGGGCGCGCCGGGATAGGTCTGCACGTTGATCCCCGGCACCGCGCGCGCGAGCTGATCGTAGTTGGTGCCGAGCGTGACGCCGATCTTCTTGTCGCCCTTGAATTCATCCAGCGCTTTGAACTCGCGTTTGTCGTCGGCTCGCTGGATCAGCTGCGCGGTCGAAAACGTGTACGGCTGGCTGAAATCGAGCGCCTCCTTGCGTTGTGGCGTGATGGTCACCTGGTTGACGATCACGTCGAACTTGCCGCTTTGCAGCGCCGCGATAATGCCGCTCCACTCGGTCGGAATGAATTCGGGCTTCACGCCGAGTTTCGCCGCGACCGCTTTCGCGACGTCGACGTCGAAGCCCTCGAGCTGGCCTTCCTTATTGCGGGAGTTGAACGGCGGGTAGGTGCCTTCGAGACCGATCTTCAGGACTCCGGCCCGTTTGACCGAGTCAAGCAGATCTTCGGCGTGGGCGGTGAGCGCGGTAAAGCTGAGGGCCGACAGAGCCAGCGCGTTGACGAGCAGCAGCTTCGAAAATTTCATTGAGTGTCTCCAGTGTGCTTTGAGTGTGATTCTGCACAACGCAATGATGTCCCGATGATCGAATCGTTTCGGGTTGCTCGCGAAGGCGGTTGGTCTGGATGTAGCGTCTTCGTGGCGAGGGTGCGCAATCCGCTTGCGGGCCGCGATGCTATCCGCGGAACGGCTGGCCGATTGCGCGTTCCATCCTAGCACTCCAAAAGTCGTCTGTTGGGGCTTTGTGTGGATTCGGCGGTGGCCTGCCACGTACGCGTTAACCGTAGTCTTTGTCCATAGGGGTATCCGCCGCGCCGCGCCGTTCTAACCCGCGTGTGTGCTGCCGGCGACGCCCTGCGGCGCAGGGCGGATCGACCAGTGGGTCGGGGTAAATTCGGTCTGGAAGCGCGACAGGAATGACTGTCCGAGCAAACCGTCGACGCCGTTGCCGAGCGCCCGTCCGTGCGAATCTTCTACCGTCACGTCGACGTGATCGGCGGCGACGTGCCCGACCTTGACCGAAGCCGCCTGCGTCAACAACGCGACGCGTGGGCCGTTGGCGGTCGTCAGACGAACGTCGCGCGCCTGCTCGAGCGGCAACTGCGCGCGCTGTGCGAAGTTGCGCGTTACGAACACATAGGTTGCACCGGTATCGACGATAAAGGTTCCACTCACGCCGTTGACCACCGCCCTGACCTGAATGGTTTTGCCCGCCTGTCGCGCGAAACTGTCGGACCCCGAAGCAAACGACGTCGGACACGACTCGCGCGTCGCATAACTGGCGATCTGCTGTTGCGCTTGCGGATGATTCGCGCGACCGGGTGCCGCGGACATCCACATGCGGATCATGCTGATTGCCTCGCAGTAGCGGCCGGCTTTTGCGTGCATGTCGGCGGCGCGGATGAACAGGTTGCTGCTGACGCTCGACAGATCCGGTATCAGCGCGATCGCTTGCATGTAATCCGCCAGAGCGGCGTCGTAGTCTTTCGCGCCTTCGCGAGCCCGGCCGCGGGTGAAATAGAACTGTGGATTGGTAGCGTTGGCTTGCACGAGGCGCTCGCCGAGGGACGCCGCCGCCTGATAGTCGCCGACCGCCATCAGATCTTTCGCGGCGGCGTCGAGAAACGCGTTCGCGGGCCCGCATTGGTCGACGAATTGCACTAGCGCGTTGGCCGCCTCGCGCCGGTAACCGGTATGTTCGAGTCGCGCGGCTAATACGTTCATTGCGTCGCGATTGCACGCGTCATGGGACAGCTGCAACAGCGCCCGCGAAGTGTCCGGCGCGCTCAGATCCGTGCTGGCGACGGTGTTCAGATGGTACTGATCGACCGCGGGTTTCAGTTCGTCCGGCATGGACTGCCCACATGCACCGAGCAGCAACGACAGTGCGGCGCCGATGAGCGTGGCTTTGATCAGTGAGTCGACTTTTCTGGTTCTTCTAATCGCGTGCGTCATTTTTATTGGTCGAGCCGGCTTTGATATCGTCGGTATTCTAAAGCCAATCGCTCGCTCCTCTACGCCCTCACCACCGTGACCCCGGCCGCTTCAATCGGCTTCGTCAATTCCGCGCTGGTTTTCTTCTCGACCACGATCGTCTGCGCGAACGTGAGTTCGCCGATCACGAACGGCGACGCGGCGTTCAGTTTCGACGCCGACGCGAGCACCACCGTTTCCGCCGCGCGAGCGGCGAGCGCGCGCTTGATCGCCGCTTCTTCGAAGTCGCCGGTAGTGAGGCCAGCGCTAGGGTGCACGCCGGTCACGCCCATGAAATACAGGTCGGCGTGGATGCGCGCGATGCTCTCCATCGCGGCGGCGCCGACCGCGACGATCGAATGTTTGTAGAGCCGTCCGCCGATCAGAATTACCTCGACGCACGGATGAGCGGCGAGAGCGGTTGCGACGCTCGGGCTATGCGTGACAATCGTGGCCCGCAGATCGGCCGGCAAGTCGCTGACCAGCAGCGCCGACGTGGTGCCGCCGTCGACGATCACGGTCTGCCCCGGCGCGATCATTTCGGCCGCGCGTCGCGCGATGCGCCGCTTGGCGGCCGACTCGATATCGTGGCGCTGCTCGAACGATGCGAGCGCGGGCGAGGCCGGCAACGCGCCGCCGTGCACGCGCTGCAGCAGCCCGTCCGCCGCCAGTTCGCGCAGGTCGCGGCGAATCGTGTCTTCCGATACGCCAAAGCTGGCGCTCAGTTCGCCGGCCAGCACCTGGCCGTGGCGCGCGAGCTCGTCGAGGATCGCTTTCTTGCGTTGGGTCGTCAACATACGGTTGCACGAAATATCTTGAAATTGCACGAAGTTGCACGATACCATAACTGGCCATCATCGGTCGACAGGAGACGCCATGACTGCAACGAAGGACCGGGTTCGGATCGTCGATACCGCCTTGCTATCGGACGACTGGTACACGCTGAAGAGGGTGACGTTCGACTTTCAGCGCCGCGACGGCACGTGGCAACGTCAAAACCGCGAGACGTACGATCGCGGCAATGGCGCGACGATCCTGCTGCACAGTCCGCGCACCGGCAACATCGTGCTGACGCGGCAATTCCGCATGCCGGTGTTCGTCAATGGACACGACGGCATGCTGATCGAAGCGCCGGGCGGTTTGCTCGACGATGCATCGCCGGAGGAGCGCATCCGTCTGGAGGTCGAGGAGGAAACGGGTTATCGGGTCAGCGAGATTCGCAAGGTTTTCGAGGCGTATATGAGTCCCGGGTCGGTGACCGAGAAGCTCTATTTCTTTGTCGGCGAATACGATGCTTCGATGCGGATCAACGATGGCGGCGGGGTCGTCGATGAAGGAGAAGATCTCGAAGTACTCGAATTGCCGCTGCATACCGCATTGAAAATGATCGACGACGGCGAGATTGTCGACGGCAAAACGATCATGTTGCTGCAGTACCTCGCGTTACGCGAAGCGGGCGCCGCGCGTTCGTCGTAATCCGAGTGCAAGCATTGCGTTACGGCTCGGCGTGACAGCACACGCACAGTTTGTTGCCGTCGAGATCGCGGAAGTACGCGCCGTAGTAGTTCTCGTGATAGTGCGGCCGTAGGGCGGGCGGGCCTTCGCAGGTCGCGCCACAAGCAATCGCACCGGCATAGGCGCGATCGACGGTCGGCCGGTCGCGCGCGAGTAGCGCGATCATCTGGCCATTGCCGCCGTGCGCTGCCTTGCCGTTATACGGCTCGCCGATAATGAGCAGCGGCCGCGGCGCATCGGCCGACATCCACGCGGCCCATGGTTTCCCGCGGTCGCAGAACTTCAGTTGATGGCCGAGTTCTCGCAGCAATGCCGAGTAGAGTTCGAAGCCCTGATCGAAGTCGTTCACGCCGATGAACAGATGCGATATCAAGTTGCGTCTCCCGGAAGTGAGGCGTTCGGTCAGCGCGCGCGCTTCGATGACTGGCGACGCTCGCCGGTCAGGCTGGCCTGCACGGATCAGATCATAAATCAGTTCGGGGTCCGCGGCGACGCCGCGCTATGCGAGCGTCGCCGCGGGTTCGGCGTCGCTGTGTGAGCAGCGAGCCGCAGCGCTTAGGCGGCGGCGGCTGTCACTTCGACCGGCGCGAGATAGTCGTACGCGACTTCGCCGAGATCGAGCGTGAGATTCGCAATCACGTGACGCGCGCCGACCACGCGCTTGACCGGCAGGTCGGCGACCAGGGCGAGCGCGTGCATGGTCACAACCCAAGGGCAAATGGTAGTTACAAAACCCTTCGAGTTGAGCGGTCCGAGCGGCTGATATTCCCATTTGCCGGATGTCGCGCGCGCTCCAGTCGTTCAGCAGAACCATGCCGAAGATGTGCTCGTCAGCAGTCTTTGCGGCGATCGGCGTACCGAGCGTATTGCCGACTCCGGCGAAGAAGCCGGTTTCGAGCTCAATGTCCAGCTGGCGGCACGGCCCATAGGTAGGCCGTGCGTCATCGGGGCTCTTGCGCTGACCGTTCGGCCAGCATACCCGCGTGCCGCTGACCACGATCCAGGAAGCGCGTCCGTTGTGGCCGATCGGAATCTCGAGCCAGTTCGGCATTAGCGCGTCGTTGGGGTCTCTGAACATCGAGCTGCCGAAGAATGTGACGAGCATCAATCGACGCGTCGTTCTCGACAGGCAGTTCTCTCAGATAATCTGCAACACTCCGTTCAGAACAGCGTTGATCGCTTTTTCAAGACGCGGAAGATCCGAGGACATACGCCCCAATCGCGCGGAGTACAGCCTAATGTAACCTTCCTCCTTATGGCGTGCGAGCCTCACAACTCCTCCTCGGATCTGTGCCACAAATCCAGTAGCCAGGGCTGCGAGTATTTCGTGCACCTTGAGGTCGGATCGGGAGCCAAAGCTCACTGCGCGAGCTACTAAAAGCGTACGCCCGCTCTGCTTTTCAATCTTCGTGAGTGTCTCAACGGTTTCAAAGGAAATGCGATGTGTGTCGCCAAAGGTATGGACAACTTCGTCTGGTACTTTTGCGGCGCGCAGCAACCGCGTGACGTGCGGTTTCGAAATGCCCAAGGCGGAAGCCATTTCAGATTGCGATTGCCAGATTTGCCGATGCAAAAACCAGCTGCAAAGCCGCCCAACCATGATGATTGGCGCGTTCCGACGGCGCAGGTTGTTGTATTGAGCTAGAGCTTCTTGCTGAGGTAGCGTGAGAGAACGTGTCTTCATTTCGATGGGGCTTTTCAAATGTACGCATGCTAGCTCGGATGCTCAGAAGTCAAGGATGCTCGAGCATTACCGAGACGGTGGCAAGTCGCGTTTCGTAGAATCTGGCATGTTGGATTGATAGCGTCGATATTCCTGTCAGCCGGCTGACGCCAAAAGTTCTACATTCCCTTTTTAAATCAATGATGCGAACGAGCGATTCCATGTAACCCATGTAACGGCGAGATCCTATTCGCATGTGTTCTCGGGTGCTGCCCCGAAAGCTACCCCAAAATCGTCACCATTTCGGCTTAAGCCCGTTAGCCGGCTGACGCGGCGAATCGCTGTGGCTCTTCGCCCAGAAAGCACCCAGAAATCGCCCCTCTTTTGCATGACTTGCTTCCCATGCCGACTGATTCAATGGAGTCGGTCCAAATGGAATGAGCGCCATGCCTCTTCTCCGCAGCAAAAAGCAGATTGCACTGTCTACCGCCCCTGGGGGCTACTCCGAAGACGATCCCGAGAAGATCATCTTCGACAACGGCGCACGTCTGCGCGTTGAAGCGAATCACTGGAAGACTTTCTGCTTCATCCTCGCGTTCATTGCGGGCGGGGCAATCTACACGCGCAATCCTGCACCCTCGGAGGTCAAGTCCTATGGTGTGTCGGCGGATGTGAATGGCCACGCTGTCGTTACCCAACTGACGGCGTACAAGCCGGACGATCAGGCTATCCGCACGTCACTTCGTGAGACCGTCGAGCGGTGGTTCACGATCGAGCCGGTGCTCACCGATGACATTCAGACTTCGCGCATTGCTCGCAACATCAACGGCGTGAAGGGCATGATGGTCGGCAACGCACGCAACCAGTTCGGCGACTGGGTCAAGGGCGATGCACCGTTCCAGCAGATCACGCTCAATCCGAAGCTCGTGCGTGAAGTGCGGGTGACCAACGTTGCGATGCTCGAAGACTCAACCGCGGTGGTGGAGTTCTCGACAAGCACGACGCAATCGCCGACCGACAAGCCGGCCGTGCAGAAGTACGCCCTGACGTTTCGCTACCAGATCGTTCCACCGACTTCAGAAGACGCGCTGGGCCTGAATCCTTTCGGCATCTTCTATCCGTTGTTCTCCATTCAAAAGACCCAATGATGATCGACTCCCGCACGCTCGCCTCGTGGGTCGCGGCTTTCGCCTGCGTCACGGTGGTTTGCTCACCAGTGTCCGCTGCAAGGAAGGGCAGCCCTGTGTCGTCTGGATCCTTCGACATCGCCACTGCGATGGGCGATCCGATGAGCCCGGTGAATCCCTTTAACGCCGGTACCGATCCAATCACCATGCCCGGTGACGCGCGTATGGCGGTGTTTCCCTATAGCCGCGACCAGATCTACCGCATCATGACTGCGCCGCTCAAGACGACAACGATCGAGCTGGCGCGCGGAGAAGTGCTGGCGACTGAGCCGGCGCTTGGCGATTCGATCCAGTGGGTCGTGGATACCGACGGGTCGAACCACGTCTTTATCAAGCCGGTCAAGCCGGGTCTCGTCAACACACTGCACCTCACGACGAATCAGCGCGAGTACGACATGACGCTCGTCTCGTCGCCGATGGGCGGCCTTTTCTATCAGACGGTGCGGTTTAACTATCCCGGTTCGCTGATGGCCAAGGTTCGCGCGCGCGAGGACGGCAATGCTGACAGGGCGGACGCGGGGCAGGGCGGACCTGATGCGAACGATTCTGGCCCGCTCGGTGTCTCGCCCGACAAGCTGAACTTCGATTACAAGGTATCCGGCTCAGCGCCGTTCCGTCCGGAGACAGTATTCGATGACGGCAAGTCGGTGTGGCTGCGTCTGGCGGCGAACGCGCCTTTCGCGGTGCCGATCGTCAAGGATCACGGCGATAACGTCAGCCCCAATTTCATCCGTCGCGGGCAATACATCGTCGTGCAGGAAATGGCCGATGAGATCGTCCTGCGCGGTGGCGACGACCAGGTCATGATCCGGCGCGGTCGTCCCGGCGTCTTCGGTTTCTGAGAGCGCGCGCACATGACAGGGCAAACCGGACAACCGACCAGCGCGCAGGCGCAGATCGTTAAAGGGAAGTCGCCACGCAATGCGCTGATCAGCGCGGGTGTAGTCGCTGCTGTCGTCATTGCCGCACTCGGCTTCTACTATCAGGTCCAGGAGAGCGCGAAGGCCGACGACGAAGCGAAACTGGCAAAAAAGGACAAACAGGCGGAGGTCGTCGACAAGTCAACCAGCACGCAGGACGTCGAAAGGATCATTGAGGACCAGCAATCGGCCGCACGACGGATTGCGGCCTCGGAGGCGCGAGCTGCCGCGTTGCCGCGTGCTGCATCGGCCGCGGCGCCCAGCCTCGCGCTAGGTCTGACTGCGGACAACTTCGTCGCTGACCAGCGCACTCGCGAACTCAAGACACAGGCGGACAACGATGCGATCTACGCGTCGGCAATCTTCCGTCCCGGTGTCAAGGTCAAGGATTCCGGGTCCGTGCAGGCGACCTTGCCTGCGGGCATCCTCACGCCGCAGCAGATCGCCGCGCAGCAGACGGCGGCCCAGCAGGCTGCCGCCGGTTCGGCCGGTGCACAGGTCGCCGCGGCGCTGGCGTCAGCGGGCATCGGCCCGCAGGCGGGGCGTGGCACCGCCTCATCGACGCAGGACCGCGATACGGCGTTTATCAGGACCGCCGCAGGGCAATCCGGCAACGGCGAGGATTTTTCCCGCAGTGGCTTCGTGGGGCAGGCGCACGGCTGCGTGCTTTCGCCGCCGCACCATATACCGGTGCTCTCCATCGAAGGACTCAATTCCGATCGTCCCGGCACCGCTGCGCTCATGGTCGAAAAGGATGTCTACGACAGCATTCGCGGCGACTGCCTGATGATCCCGAAGGGCACGATGATCACCGCGCCCTACAGTTCGGATATCCAGCCGGGCCAGCAGACCATTCTCGTTGCGGCAACCGAAATGCGACTGCCCAACGGCAAACATGTGCCGCTCTATGGCGGGCAGGGTGCGGACGCAGACGGCTCGGCGGGCTTCTCAGGCGACGTCAACAGCCACTTCCTGAAAATCTTCGGTACGTCGTTCCTCACGGCGATCCTCCTGGGTGCATTCGACAAGGGCGGGACGTCGTCGACCACCACGGGCCCGCTCGGCGTCACGCAGGTTGGAACCACGGCCGGACAGGTTGCTGCCCAGACCTCGCAGTCCGTTCTCGATCGCTACAAGAACATCCCACCCACGATCACGACGGGTCCGGGGGAGCGCCGCTTCATGATCAAGGTCAATCGCGACATCTACATGGAGCCGTACCGCGGTGACTAGGCGCGTTGTCCTGATCCTCTCGCTGGCGGCGCTCACGACCGGAAGCCGCGCGGCGACCATTGAGAACGTAATCAGCCCGACGAGCGTCGTGCTGGCGCAGGCGGGCGCACGCTCGGTCGCGAACTTCGATGGCAAACCCGTTTTCTACTGCGGGCTGAAAGCGTTCGAAGCGTGGGCTACGCCGCTGGTCGGCCAACCGGTTGCGAGCAATCCTGACGCGGGTATCACGGTATCCGTGGACGCACGCGATGTTGCGCTCGAGCAGTTGCTGGTCAGCAAGGGCTGGTTGCAACCGGTCGTGCTCGATGACGAAGCGCAAGCTGCGATTACCGAGAGACGCGGAGGATGGGCCTGCGCGAGTGCGACTACCCCCTTCGATCTGATGCATACGAGTGTCGATCCGAAGGTGCTGGCAGGCATCGCATTGAACGAATCCGGCCTCAACGGCCACGCATGGCCGTGGACCCTGAACATCGCGGGGCAGGGTTATTTCTTCAGGACGCGCGAAGACGCGTATCGCGTCGTGATGTCGCTGATCGCACATGGTCGCAGGGACTTCGACGTTGGCCTCATGCAGATCAACTGGGGATATCACGCGAGACGTTTCGCGTCGCCCTGGGACGCGCTCGCGCCGGCGACCAGCGTTCACGTTGCCGAAGACATTCTTAACGAGAACTACAGCAAGACGCACTCCGTTGCGAAAGCAATTGCCTATTACCACAGCGCCAACCCCGCGCCCGGTCAGGCGTACCTCGCGCGCTTCGCACGACATCTCAACCAGATTCAGGCAGGTCTATGAAGCATATTGTTTCCCGCATCGCGCTTGCCTGCGTTGCGTTGATCAACGCGATGACGTCGAACGCTGCAAACACCGATCCGTTCGATTTCGACTATGAGGTCTCCGGTGGCATCGCGGACCGCCCCGCACTCATCTTCAACGACGGTTCGCAAACCTATATCCAGCCGCGCGCGGGGCAGGTCATCACGGCAACGGGTGGCCACCCGCAGGGTCCGTATGTCGTGGTCGACGGTACACCGGAGAACATCACATACACCGTTGGCGGTCATATCGCAACCGCGCGCTGGGCGAAAGCAAACAGCTTTATAGGTGGCCGCGGGGCGCTCGCTTCGTTGCGGGACGATCAGCCGCCAGGTTTCGACGGTTTCTCGAACCGGCTCGCACTGATTGGCGCACGTGGCGCGCTTGAACCAGTGCGACAGCTTGACGCCACGATGCCGGTAGGGGGCATCGTGAAAGCACTCGTGCCCCAGGGCTGGACCGGGTCCGCGCAGAAGGATGTCGAC
Source organism: Burkholderia sp. SRS-W-2-2016 (assembly GCF_001931485.1). Lineage (GTDB taxonomy): Bacteria > Pseudomonadota > Gammaproteobacteria > Burkholderiales > Burkholderiaceae > Paraburkholderia. Next base: position 182,047 of record NZ_MSDV01000075.1, read on the forward strand.
CTGAACAATGCCTCGTCATTCGCAACACGCCCGGGCGAAAACTGGATCCAGGCGCTGGACCGGTTGATGTCACAGGGTGGCCTCTACGCTGATGTCGACTTCAACACACGACACGTGCGCTTGCGTCGCGATACGCCCAAGTCAGCCGCGCTCAACTATGCGGCCGGCGAGCAGCCGGCGGCGACGGCGGCTGCAGCGTCAGTTTCGGCATCGCCGGCAGGCGTCGCAGCGGAACCTCATGCCGCCGAGCCGTCGGTACTCGCACAACATTTCGGAGCCGAGGCAATTCGTGACGGGGATGACGCTCACACGCAGATCCGCTTCGCGTCCCGACCATCGAAAGACCTTCTGTTCCGTGACGTGAGCGGGAAAGCGCTGCGTGCGAAGTGGGATGAGGCGACGAAGGTCATGACGATTGACCGGACGTCACCGTTTGTTGTGTCCGGCGGCTCTGCCAGCGTGGAAGTGGGCCGTACTGCGGGCACGGTCTACGACTTTGATGCGACGAGCCCTGCTCATCTCGAAGCCGTCTTTGACCAGAACGGCGAGACGTACTTCAAGTTCGCCGAGTCGGTGGTCGCGGTCACGGTCGCAGATGTTCACCACCTGGGGTCGGGCGAGCAGAAGGGACGTTATTACCGCTTTCGGGGGACCGCTGAGCAATTCATCGTTGTCGCCGACGGCAACACTGTCAACGTGACCCGCCGTCACGAGGTGAAGTACTTCGAAGAGCCCGTTGCGAGCGGTGCTAAATCCGCTACGACGACAACCGCGGCGGTGCTCCCATGATGCGCGGCACGCCAGTTTTCGCGGCGCTCATTGCCGCTTGGTGCGCCACGCCGTGCTTCGCCGATTGTCTTGACGACGCGGCGGCCTACCGGCATCTGAATCCGGCGCTGGTCCGTGCGATTGCACAGCATGAATCCGGTATGCGCGCTACCGCCGTGAACGTGAACAGCAACGGTTCCGAAGACATTGGACTGATGCAGATCAACTCATCGTGGCTGCCGGCGCTGCAGCGCTACGGCATCAGTCGGGAGCATCTCTTCGACGCGTGCGTGAACGCCTACGTGGGCACGTGGATCCTCGCGTCGAACTGCCGCCGGCTGGGCGCGACATGGAAGTGTGTCGGCGCCTACAACGCGGTGTCGCCGCAAAAGCAGCTGAGCTACGCGAACGCCATCTATCGAATCCTGCAGCGGGCAGGGAACTGAAAAACCATGCACATGAACCTGACCATTCCGACGACGCGTCGCGCCAGTCTCGCCGCGAAAGTGTTCACCGCATTGCTGCTCGCGGGCCTGAATTCGTATTGCGCCGCCGCGCAGCCGCCCATCGGGGACGGCTGGCAGATGCTGTCTGCTGCCACGTCCAATACAGGGCCGGTCGCGGCGCTGCCGTCACAGGCCGTTGCTCTCGCGAATCTTGCCACCGCACCCACATCGTCCCTGGCCGTTGCGCCGGTTGTGCTTCCTGGTGCGCCCGTCGCGCCGGCTGGTGACCTGACGTTTTCGGTCACGCCACAGGACGTGAATCTGCGCAATGCGCTCGATCGCTGGCTGCAGACGCAGGGCTGGCAGCTCGCATGGAAGATCGACGACGACCTGCCGCTCGAATTCAACGCCAGCTTCTCGGGCGATTTCACGGCTGTGCTCACGCAGGTGATGAAGGCCACCAACCACATGCGCACGCCGACGCGCATCTGCCGCCATACCAACCACGTTATCCGCGTGATCGCACGCGCCGCGAACTGCCAGGACTGACCCAATGATCCGTCATCAGAAACTGAAATCCGTCACGGCGGCGATCGCCGCGCTCGCACTTACCGGATGCACGGTGATGCAGGGCGACGTCAATGGCGCGTATGACAACGCGAACCATACGATGCTCGACGCAATGGGAAATGGTCCCCAGTCGATGGCGCTGGTCGAGGATGTGCCAAACGCGTTTCTGGGTGACCGGCTTGTGCCGGTTGCCTATGAGGCGACCCTGCCTGCGGTGTTCCGTGAAAAGACGGTCACGTTGCCCGCGAACATGAAACTGCGAACGATCGCGACCCTGGTCTCGAGTGCGACGGGCTATCCGGTGCATCTGAGCCCAGATGTGTTCATCCCGCGCGACACGCTGATTCCGCGCGGGCCAGCCGGAGAAGGCAAGGGGGCCGGTGTGTCGTTGGGCAAGACGTCCGAAGAGCCGGTGTTCGCGCAGCCATTCACCGGCAGCGTCGGCATGTACATGCGCAACATGACCGAGGATCTGGGCCTCGACTGGTCGTTCGATGGATCGACCATCAACGTATCGCGGTTTGTGACCCGCATGTTCCAGATCGCGGCGATTCCCGGCAAGGTCTCCATCAAGTCCACGATGTCCAAAGGCATGGACACCTCCACCGGTAATCAGGCGAGTGGTAGCGGCGGCAGCTCCGGCGGAAACACCGGTTCGTTCTCGGCGATCACCTCAACCGGCCGCGATGGCGAATTCGATCAGATGGAGTCGATCCGTGCGGCCCTGGGCAAGCTCAAATCGCCGATGGGCACTATCGACGTGAACCCCCAAAGCCGTCTCGTCATGGTGTACGACACCAAGGAAGCAGCGGACCGGATGGGACAGCTGCTCGCACGCGAGAACGCGATCTCGACCCGTCAGGTTGCGATTCGCGTGCGTACGCTGCAGATCGCACTGAACAACGGCAGCCAGGCCGGTGTGAATGCCGACGTGGTGTTCAACAAGATCCAGAACGGGCTGGCCCAGTACGCGATCAGCTTCGTGTCGCCGACCTCGCTCGCATCGGGCGGCGGTTCGGTTGGCCTGTCCGTGCTGCGCGCTAACGCACCCTTTTCCGGGACCAACGCTGTGATCAACGCACTGAACAGCTACGGCCGGACGGTGCAGGACAACACGCTCACCAAGCTTACGCTCAACGGGCTGCCGGTGTCGGTCGCGTCGTTCCAGAGCGACGACTATCTGCGCTCCACGCAGGCTTCGTCGGGTTCGATTTCCGGAACGTCCGGGGGCGTACCGGGGCTCACGCCTGGCACCGTTACGACAGGCGACTTCGTGAATGTGCTGCCCTCGGTGAACGATCACAACCAGATCATTCTTGCGTACTGGAGCGACAGTTCGAAGCTCAACGGGCCCTTCACGAGCGCAAGCGTCGGCTCCGGAGAAACGCAGCAGCAGATCCAGCTCGCCCACACGACCGGCAGCAAGGACGACCAGACCGTGGCGCTCGCTGACGGACAGACTGTCGTGCTCTATGGCGCGATGACCGATCACGCCGATGGCACAACCAACGGCGGTCTCGCCGGTATCACCGGGACGTGGAACAAGACGCGCACCTTCCAGGTGATCATGCTGACGGCAACTGTCGTCCCCTCGATGTGAGCGCCGGCATGCATATCACCGGACCGCTTCCGACCGACAAAAAAGCCCGACTGGTGTTCGGGCTGGACTGGCGCGCGTATCCGACGAAAAGCGCGAAGGCTGAACGCCGGCGCTACGCCGAAGACTTCGGCGCGACGCATCACGTCGAGTTCAAGGTCGGACAGGAGACGATCGCAGGCTTCGCGGCGCCCGAGGCATCCGACATTCGCGGTCTGAAGCTGTACTCGGGCGCGGCGCGTGTTGCCGTGCACGCGCGAGTGAAGTCGAAGCCCGCTGCGCTCGTGCTCCTGCAGGATGGCGACCACATTCACCTGGTCTTCGTTGTGCGCGGCGTCGTGCGTAGCGACGAGGTGCTGACGCCCGAGGCGGCTCGCGTGCGGTGTGATGCGATCCGTAATGAATGCCAGCGCCTCAATGTTCCGCTTGTAACGCTCGGCGCGGGCCAGTCCATCGGTGAGGTTGACGAGAGCTTCGCAGCGGCGGCGCTGCTTGAAGATCGCAAGGCGGGTCGGGTCACGAAGCTACCTGTCGCTATTCCGACCGCAATTCCGCTGACGATCATTGTGGTTACGCTCCTTGCGGTCGGCAGCAAGGTCTATGACGCGATGCAGCCGCCGCCACCGCCGCCGCCGCATGAGCCAACGTTTGCAGAAAAGTATGAGGCTGCGGTCCGCAAGACATTCGCGTCAGCGCCGCCCCGTGCGAATGAACTCGCGCCTGCGCTGATTGGCACGCTGGGCAGCAGCGAGACCAACCGGTCCGGCTTTCGCTTCGAGAGCGCGGACTGCGGAATATCCGGCAACTGCACCATCACGTACGGCCGCGAAGGCGGCACGTTCACAGGCTTCGATCGCGACGCAATTCCCGCCATGCGTCCGCTCACGTTCGACGCCGATGGTCGGCACCTGAAGACCCGCGGGCCCGCGATTCCGGTTGTGGCTCCTGTGTCGTCGGCGGGGCAGGAAGCATGGCCGTCCGAGCAGGGGTTGATCGAGGCGCTCCAGACACCGCCCCAACGACTCTCGCAGCGGCCGTTCGAGCTGGACAGTCAGGGCTACATCGTTCTGTTGCAGCCATCCAAACCGGTTATGTCCGACCAGTCAGGCGCGGGTCCGCGACCCAAACGGCTGATGCGGGTGGGCGACTGGCAGATCGACGGCTTCCGATGGCAGTCGGTGCTTCTTTCCCGACTGCCAGCAAACATGGCGATCGACAGTCTGAAAGTCGAATACCGGATGACCGAACCGGTAGGCATCCATTTCACAGCGAAGGGCAAATACTATGTTCTCGACTAGCCGAATCCTCGCGCGCACCGTCATCGCTCTGGGGGCGGGCGGGATCATGCTGTCATCAGCGACAGCGCGCGCCGATAGTCCTCATCTCACGCTGGACGATATCGACCAGCTTTCGCGCGACAAGGTGGTGCGCCAGCTCAGAGGGACCGGCGAGGGTGCGGCGGCGACGGGCACTGTGAGTCTGTCCGCGCCGGCGCCCACAGCGCCGGACGCGTCCCCGCCGCCGAAAGTTGCGCCCAAGCCCGCAGCCACCACACGGCCGCGCGCGGAGCCGGCCACATTCGTGGGTGCCTACACCGACCCGACAGGTGGCTATGTCCTCTACGAGCTGGGCGGCGGAATCTACTCCGCGCATCTGGGCAAAAAACTCCTGAATGGATGGGTTGCACAGAAGGTGGACGGCTATCTCGTCACGGTGGCTGAGGGCAGGCACGTGTGGAGCGAACCCATTCGTAGCGAGGCGGTCGCCGGCATGTCCTCAAGCCCGGCGCTTCAGGCGATCACCGACCTCGGCGGTCCATTGCCTCCGTCCGGTGTATTCGGCGCACCCGTTCGCGTGACTTCAGGGAGATAACAGCATGAGTATGTTTTCTGGCGTTCAATCCGACGAGCCGGCTGCCCGTGGTCTGTTCGGTCGCCTGAGGGTATGGTGTGCGGGCTTTACCGAATCGAGCCCGTCGACCATTCTTCCCGTCGCGGAGCCGCAATTCGAGAGGGAGGCCCTGCCTGTGAGCCCGCATGCGACGACGCTTGGCATGCGTCTGCGCAACGGCGACATCACCGACGTCGAGGCAAACGAGCCGGTGAAGGATTGGGAGTCGTTGCAGAGCAGTGAGCCAATCCAACGGAGTGAGCCGTTGCAGGCGGAGACGCGCTCGACGATCCACGCTGAGTCGGCGCACGACGGTGTCGGGGGCGTGCCAGAGGCCGACCGCGAAATGCAACGCCAGTCGGCCGATGTGTCGGCGCAGAGATTCAATTGCCCAGCTGGACAGACAACGGCTTCCGACAATGAGCCGGTGACCGATGCAGTGGTCGGGAAAGCGCCGCCGTCATCGCCGCAGCGCCCGCACGAACCGGTAGCGGAAGAGGGCGAGAAGGCGTTGATCGAATCGGACGTTCTCTATACGCCGATTGGCTTGCCTCAACTGATTTCGGTCGAGGGGCTGGGCCCGTTCAAACGCGTCCTGTGCGAAGCCGGCGCCGACGCTACGCTGCATATCACCGCATCTGCGCGGCGCAGCTTCGTCGCCGTGGATATGCAGGCCGGTGTCGCAATCGTTGCGGCCACCCGTGAGTTCCATGATGGTGCGCTGTACGCGACGTACATCAAGGATCTGGAACGCGCACATATCGCGATCCGCGAGGAGATGGTCGCGACCGAAGACGTGATCGCGTCGATCTACGCGTCGGCGAAGGCGCGTGAAGCTGGCAGCGTGGTACCAGAGACCTCGCGCGCGATCGGCACCTTCCGTGATGTCGTAGAGGCGGCACACGAATTCAACACGAGCGACGTTCACTGGGAGTACCGTGATTTCAACGACGAGGTGGAAGTGCGCTTCCGCGTCGACGGCGATCTTTACACGTATCGCAGGATGCCCAAGGCGCTGGTGAAGCGCGCGCTCTCAGCCGCGTATCAGGATCTCGTCCAGCGCAACACGAACTCGGGTGAGACCTTCCAGCCCAGCGCGCCGCAGTCCGCCATGATTCCGATCGTCTCGCGGGTGGATCTGCTTAACCTGCGCTGGCAAAGCGCGCCAGCGGTGGGCGGGTTCGATGTCGCCTTGCGTGTCCTCGACGGCAATTTCCGCAACGTTCGCGTGATGCAGCCAGCGGAGATGGGACTGGAGGCAAGCCAGCTGGAAATCATCGACTCGCTGGGCAATGTCAGCGGTGGTGTAACGATCCTCAGCGGAGAGACGGGCTCGGCCAAGTCCACCCTGCTGCGTGCGATGTCTTTCAACATGGCAGGGCGCGACCTGCGCAAGCAGTATGCGGTGAGCGAACCCGCAGAGTATCCGAACCCCTGGCTCTCCGAAATTTCCATTGCGCGCAGGACGGATGAGTCCGACGAGGAAGCAAGCCGCAAAAGCGCGGAGGTCGTGCGGACGCTGATGCGCATGGACCCCGACGATCTGACCGTCAACGAGATCCGCGATCGCGTGATGGCCTCGCTGGTTGCGGAGCTCTCGCTCACTGGCCATCCGGTCAGGACAACGCTGCACGCGGACAGTCTGATCGGCGTGTTCATGCGGCTCGCCGGCGGCCGGCTACAGCTGCCGATGGACGAAGTGTCGTCTGAGAAATTCGTCAATGCAGCGGGCAACCAGAAGCTCATTCCGCGGTTGTGCCCGCATTGCAAGATACCCGCGCAAGACGCTATGCCTGTGTCGCAACTCGAACTCCTGCGCTCGAAGTTCGGGCTCGATACTTCGCAGATGGCATGCCGCAACGAAGACGGTTGCGAACGTTGCCGCCTGAAGGGTCTCTTCACGCGGGCAGGCAAGGTCGCGGGCGGCACGAAGGGCCAGACACTGGCGATGGAACTCTACCGTCCGACGCCTGAATTCCTTTCACGTGTCGCCGTGCGCGACTGGCAAGGCGCGGAAAAGATGTGGCGAGCGGAACGCGCCAGCGGGTTTGGCGATGCCAATATGACCGGCAAGACCATTTACGAGCATGCGCTGTACAAGGCATCGATCGGCGTCATTGATCCGCGCTTCATCGACCTGACGATCCGCCCGTTCGCCCAATACCGCGTCATGGCGGACAGGGACGGGAGGATGCCGTCGTGATGCGTGGCCTGGTTCACTCGCTCTTCATGATGTTGCCGCCACACGAACGGATGCGCGTCGCAACGTGGCGCTTTCGCAAGGTGCGGGAGAGCTTCTATCGCGAGACGCGACTCGACGTTGCAGTGAAGGGGCTACGCAATCGCGAGACCCTGCTTGAACGCCTGACAACGCTTGAGCTGCGCAGCCGCAGTCGCAAGTCGCTCGTGTGGCCGGTGTTTCAAAGCATCGGGCGGCGTATGCGAGCGGGCGATGACTTCGCTCAGGCGATCCGGTCTTTCATTCCGGTCGATGAATATGCGCTGCTTGAACTGGCGGGCTCGTCGACGAAGGAAGACGCCGCGGTGCGCGGGCTCGAACTGGCCGAAATGGCGGCCAGTGCGAAGCGCATTCTTTCGGGGACGACATCCGCGCAGATGGCTTATCCGGCGTTCCTGCTCATCTATCTGTACAGCTTCTGCATGCTGTTCGGCGGGGCGATCTTCCCGCAGGTCGTTGATGTGCGACCGCTGGACCAATGGCCCGGTGCCGGCCAGGTGCTCTACGCGATCGACACCTTCTGCTACGAGTACTGGTGGCTAAGCGGTGCGGTCGTTGCTGGAGCGGTCTTCAGCTATTTCTCGACGTTGCGCCGCTGGACCGGCAACCTGCGCAACCGCCTGGACGCCGCGCCGCTGATGTGGCGAAACAGGCGCGATCTTCGTGCTGCGCTGCTGATCGTTTCGTTGTCGGGCCTCTTCGACTCAGGTCTTACCCTTCGTGCTGCGCTAGACCGGCTGACGCGGACCGCTGATCCGTGGCTCAGGTGGCATCTGAACCGTATGAGCCGACGTCTGACGCAAGCGCCAGATGAACCGATGCGCGCCCTGGACACCGGGATCTTTTCCGAGTCCATCGTCGACACCATTACTGACGCATCCGGTCGCGACCAGTTCGTGCAGGCCATCAAGGATCTGGGCCGCGATTCGCTCTCCCGGGTCGTCGAAAACGTTCGGCGCAACGCAAAGATCACCCATTACGTTCTGCTGGGTCTGGCTGCGATCGCGTTTCTTGTAATTGGCGTCGGTTCGTATGTGATGACCGGCGCGGCCAGCCTCGACACATCCACCTTCCAGTCCCCCACCACCATAACCGCTCACTGAGGAAACCATGCAAAACCAAATGAACGATTTCAAAAAAGACACGCTGCGCAAAATCGGTCGCCGTCGCAAACAGTCTGGCGAGCTCTCAATGATTGAAGGCGCCGCGGTGATGGCCGCGGCGGCGCTGCTCGCCCTCCTGGCATACGCCGGCGGCAAGTTCGTGATGGACCGCGTCCACGCCTCGCAGTTCAAGAGCGAAGCGCAACTCTTCCATACTGGCATTCTTGATGCCAGTGCCAACGATACCGATTTCTCGTCGGAGACGCTCAAAACCCTTTCGCAGAACCATGCGTTTGATTCCGCTGGTTCGCGCGTCGCGTCGGGCGGGTCGGGCGTTACCGGCATGTTTGGTGGCGCAGTCATGGCGGCAACCGGCACGGTGATCAACACGAATGATGCAATGGTGTTGACCTATCCGGTGCCAGCGGCTGTGTGTGCTCTCAGTATTGCAGCACTCACCAACGCGTACACGGAAGTGACGGTGAACGGCACCGTCGTTTCATCGCCAACCACAACCTTCAGCAGCAGCACGGGCGCGACCGCATGCACGTCCGCCGGCGCGACGGCGAGCATCGCGATGTACACGACGCGCAGCTAAGGGGCGAGGGACATGGGCAGCATCATCGAAATGGTGATCGTACTGGCGGCATCGGCGTTGCTGCTCACGCAGGGTATCCGCGAAGACATCGCCCATAAGCGCGCGGCGCTGATGGCTTCCGAAGGACAGAACGAGGCTGTCATCAACGACGCGCTGTCAAAGTGGGTGACGGAGAACTATGCGGCAAAGCTGGCCGAGTTCACCGCGTCGGGGTCAACAACGTTGACGCCGCCGACGATCGATGATCTCTATACGAACGGCGATCTGAAGCAGGCGCATCGCAACGGCCCGTTCTGGGGTGGAACGTACATCATCTCGATGAACATGGTCCCGAGCAACTGCTCGGCAGACGCGGGGAACTGCCACGTGGTCTATCTGCTTTACCCCTCGAAGCCACTGCTGAAAAGGGGGGTAGCCGATGTCGTCGGCGCGTCGCAGATCGCGCAGGCGGGTGGTAGCCAGTTCGGATACTCGACGCTGCAGAACAGCGCCACGGTCGCCGGCCTGAACGGTGCGTGGTCCACGCCGAATCCCCTGTCTGGCAGTCCGGCGGCCGCGATCGTCGCGACCAATGGCGTCGACTCCGATGGTGACTCGATCTATATCCGGCGCGACGGTAGTCTCACCTGGACCGGCGATCAGAACGTCAACAATGTGAGCCTGAAAAACGTCAACGACATCAAAACGCAGACCCTTGAGGCGAGCGGAGCGGTGACTGCCGCGAGCGTTGCTGCAAGTGGGGCCGTCACCAGTGCCACGGCCACAGCGACGGGGGCGATAAGCGGTAACTCAGTCACCGCGACGACGACGCTGCAGGCCGGAAATATCGCAGTGCCGCGCGCTGCGTGTTCTCCAAACGGAGCGACGGCCAGCGCCTACGACGGCTCGGGGCAGCAATTCACCTGTCAGTACGGAGTCTGGCTTCCGACAGGCGGGAATCTGTTGCGGATGGGCTACTCCCCTGTTTATGACGGCTGGAATGTCGCGAAGCCGTCCTGTCCCGCAGGGGGAACACCCATTATCGAGCTGGCACCACAGTACTGGTACGTCAACGAGTCTGCCACCGTGAACTACAACGCCTACGACTACGGTACTTACTGGAACATCAGAATCACTGACGGGCCAGGCGCCGGTATCTCCGCAATGGCGACTGCTGGAACTTACTGCTCTTACTAGCGAATTGCTATGAAAAAAAACCTCGCATCGCCACTTTTTCGAACGACGCTCATGTGTTCGCTGCTGGCCGCACAGATTGCGACCGCCGGCCCAGTCGTATGCTCACCAGGGTACTGGGATGCTACCTGCAACGGGAGACTCAACACGGGCTACCAGACGCCGCCTAGCTGTCCAACGGATGCGGGATGGACGACCCTAGCTGCTGCGCATTGGATCGGCTCGCAATATTCGGCGCCGCAGTGCGACTACAAAGTCCGCCCATATTGCGGTAGTGGATTCAACGAGACGTCTGCGCCTACTTGGAACGGCTCAATGTGGGTCGGGTTGGGCTGTTCACTGCCGCCCTCTCTGCCTGCTCCACCGACATTAACGCAGGTGGCGTCAACCTGTGTAGCCTCGATTCAAAAGGCCATGAATGGGACCCGGATTGGCTGGTACACGGGACGTTTTGGCGCTTGGTCTGGGCCGTCATCTGAAGAGCTACCCCCGCCGATAATGGGGGGCGGATTTGCTTTCGGGGCCGGCTGGGACAATAGCAGCTTTAATGGAAAGACAGACGTTTATTGGGCATATGAGCTGGATGACCAAGGGGCGAACGGGATCGGCTTCTGCTATTACGAAGCTGGCACCTCCAACTTCCTTGGGTCAGGCTATGCCTTCCGAACAATGGACCAGGGCGGCTAAATAGATTCCGGATGCAGAACGGGGGTCGCTTCCAATGCTGTCGCGACGGAAAACGGACTTCTTTCGTAGAGAATCGCATGGAAAAAGCCGTTCGGTTTGATGGTCGAACGGCTTTTTTGAGCGCTAGCGACTACTCAGCCTCCGCGGTGCGACGATTCTAAGCGGAGCCAGCGTTGAATAGGGAAGCCCCGCGCGCGCTAATGCTCGCGGTTTTTTCCTCAACGTTACGAGCTGGTCGTGAAGACCCATGTCTTGCTGACCGGCTGTCCGTTCCGCTGACCAGAGAACGTGACTGTATAGGTCGTGTTGGCGGAGAGGGGGGCAAGCGGAAGCAGGGCTGCGACACCGGCAGCAAGTGCGTTGTTCGCGTCTGCCGTCGCTCCCGTCGAGCCTTGCATCGCTGCCGAAGGAACAATGATGCGAGCTGGCACGGCCGATCCGTTCGCTGTCATGGAAAACGTCGTGACCGTCAGTACGTCACCTTGCGTCGTCGCGTTGACCCGGACCAATACCGGACGACCGGGCGACGCCAGATCGGGGGCAGGGTTCGGGATTTCCGCGACCATCGCGCGCGCAACGTTCGTCTCGCTAGGATAGGGCGTCACCGCGACCGCGCCGGAAGCCATCTGCTGGCCGCCTGCGCCGTAAAGACCATTATCAACTGGATTGCCGCTGACATTCGACGTCTCGCCAAAGTCCAGCACGCAACCGTAGGTTCCTTGACCGGCGTTCACCTGGAAGCCGACGCCGATGGTCTCTTGGATCGATGTTACAGCTTGGAGGTGATAGAGGCTGTTCAGATATTGCCCGATACAGGCCGCGCCGCTTGCGTCGGCGGTCGCCTGAGTCATTCCCACTGCAGCAACTTCGCCAATCCATTCGGTCGCCGGGGCGCCGGCTTTGCGTGCCCGGCTGAGCGGCGTTGCTTCGTAATAGTCCCCGAACGTCGGAACTTCATCGTGCGTCGTGCTGGTGATGTTGCCGTTCGCAAGATTGTTGACTTGGTACAACGCATGAGCAGATGCCGACGTGTCGAGTACCGCGTCCTGCTTCAACTGACCAACGCCCATCGCGGCGCGATACGCGTTCAGCGCGGAAAAGATCGTCGCCTGCGCACTCGCGCCCGTGTATGTAGCTGCGGGTACGGAGGTTTGCAGATTCCCAGACGAGTTACCGCTGGCCGGTGGGGTCGCGCCGGTGCTGTCGCTGCTATTGTTTTTGCCGCCGTCACTACCGCCACCGCCGCAAGCCGAAAGGGCGATAGCAGCTGCGAACGAAAAGGCGGTCAGTGCTGAGATCTTCTTCATTGTGTCGAACCTTGGATTGTTGTTGGGCGTGCCCCGTGCACGACCTTGATTTCATGTTAGCGAGCACAGCGCAAAGTCAAGTCGCGACCGGTCGCGCTCCCGAAATCGTCGGGCGATGGCGCCGATACCGGATCGCGCATTCTGGTGATAACGGATATATCTCGTAAGAATTGAGCGAGTCGTCCGGTATCGTGACCAGGAAATGCCTGCGCGAGCCCGAGAGGCGCGCTCAAGTACGCCGCTTGCGACGGCGCCAGTGAAACACGCGGAGGCCGACAAAGGCCGCGACGAGCAGTCCGCCGGTCGTAACGGGCTGGAGTTTTGCCACGACCGGGATAAGGCGCGAACCCATATAGAGGCAAAGAATGACGACGGCGACCCGGCCAAACCACGGTGCGCTCAGCATGGATAGAAGGCGGGAAGGCTGGTGACTCGCCCAATCCCTGTATCCCTCATTGATCGCTCGCAGGTCGAAGCCTTCGGCCAGTCGTGCGCGCTCGTGACGGTAGAACTGCTCGTACTGCTCGAACCGCCCGTCGCCGCGGCCCTCGAGCCACGCGGCGTTGCTTTCGGGCGCAAGATAGTCGAAGTCTTCCATCGCCTTCTTCATCAGTGTGCCCGTCCGGCATGCCATGCGATGCCGCCGACGGCGTCGGCGATCACATTGCCGTCGGCCTCCGAATGGAATGCGCCGGTGTCGGGATGCTGCCAACTGAACTGGGCCTTCCCGTCTGCGCTGAAGACGACAAGGCCGGCCGGCAAATCCGGTTGTTGCGCGGTGTCAGGCGTCACGCGTTTTCCTCCGCGGTTTTTTCGCGTTGAGCTGCTGCAGGCACGCAGGACATGCGAAGCGGTTATGCACCTCGATTTTCGTGTCGTTGTTCGAGACAACATAGTGCGTGGTACAGGAGCGGCAGGGCGCGACGGTCAGGCGAGTGTCGGCGGCCATCGAGCGTGTCAGGTTCCAGCCGCGATCGGCAGAGATGAGCCGGCCTTCGAACAGGCGCGCGTAGATATCGTTCGTCGCAATGAGCGCCTCGGGTGCGTTGGCATCCATCGCAATCGCGGACCGATACAACCACATATACGTAGTGGCGTGCAGGCGGTGAAATGGACTTTCAACGAACCAGGGCAGTGACGTGGCGACGTTGCCGCACGGCGAGCTTCTGCCGTGGATCTTCTGGTACAGCGTTCGCATCTGGTGCTGGTTTAACTGGAAGAGCGTCGAGGCTGTCGAGGCGCGCAGGCCGTGCGCCATCATCGCGGCCGCGAAGATTTCGTTGGTCGCCCGTCCGAGTCGCAACCCGCTCCAGTCGGCCCTGATCGGCAGTTCGCCCGCGCGCGCCGGGGACGTGCGCATGATCAGATGCGCGATCATTTCGTCGGTCAGGCTGCTTGCGGCGAACTCGTACCAGAAGGTGGGACTGTTAAAGCGCCAGCGGAATAGCGGCAGGCCTTGCATGCCGCCCAGCGCGAGATTGAGCTTGTACTGAGGCACCGACCGGAGATATCTGGCCAGTTCGGTCGTGATCCCGAGCAGCGGAGCACACAGCACGCTCATGTTCAGCACCTGGGTGACCAGATTCAGAAAGGCGACATTCTGATGATTGACCGCATACAGGGACAGGTGATCGAGCGGTGGCGTCTTGCGACGCAGGATGTCAACGGCCACGGTTGTCGGCGTCTGGTCGACAAAACAGCGCCAGTCCTCGACGGTTTGCAGCGTGGGCTCGACCATCAGGAAAGGCGTGCGCAACAGATTGCGCAAGGAGGCCTGATTCAGTTTTAGCTGCTCGATCTCCTCGCGAGAAATGTTCAGCACCTCGCTGAAGCGGCCGTCATGCCGCAACATCAGCTTCATGTGGTCGACGAGGTTGAAATTCGTCACCTGAATGACTTCGTTGAGCCAGTCCGGTACATAGAGCCGCTCGACGGCGCGGTAGTTGCCTTTGTTTTCCATCGTTTATTTTTCTCTCTTATATCCAGCGGCCGTCAATCAGGCTGCGCGTGCGGCAGCTTGCAGCTCTCCGTGAAATTTGCCAACGAGATCGGCCAGCGCGGTGAACAGACCGGTGAAGGTCTTGTGCGCGCCGTCTGCTGTGACCAGAAGCTGTGCGCTGTGGTAGTCCTGCATGAAATCGCCGAATTTCTGCAGCAACCCCTTGATCTTCTTCTCCAGCACCTGCTGCGCTTCGATCTTCGCGGCCTCAGCGTCGCGCCGTTGTTCGAGCGCGGCTACCTCTGCGCGCATTGCATCGGCCTTCTCGCGGGCTTCGTTGAAATCGTCCATCGCGTTCTGCGTCGCTTCCTGGAGATTCCTGATGTGATCAGGCAAGGTCGGTACCGGGACTTCCCTGGTCTGCACTTTTTCCGATGCTTCGCGCAGTTCGTTCGTCCGGGTGGTCAGTTCGCGCTCGGTATTGCCAAGCTGGTTCTGCAGCACGCTCAACATCCGCTGCGCTTCGGCGAGTTCGACGAGCGTGCCATTCGCGTTTTTCTTCTCCTGCTCGATCTGTTGTTGCAGGCGCTTGGCTTCCTCGGTCAGGCGGTCGCGGTCGGATTTCGTGTCGTCGAGCTCTCCCGCGACGTCCGATAACTGGTTGGTCACGACGTCGAGGCGGGTGTTCTTTTCCGCAATCTGCTCACGAAAATCGTTGATGAGTTTCCTGATCTCGCGTTTGCTCAGGTCAGGGTTCTCTTGCTTCGCATCGACGACCATATCGATGATGTCGTCACCGATGTCGTTGCTGGTCAGCAACTGCATGTCGCTGAGGGAAAGGATCTGCACTGCGCCGACGTTCGAGCTGAACTTTTCGTAGACCTTGATATAGAGCTTCACCCACGAACGCGAGCGTCGGAAAACCTGTTCAAGGAAGCGGTAGACGATTTCCTTAGCCGCGCTTCGGGACTTGGGCGTATCTCCAAGGCGGCTGACAAAATCGTTCTGCACACTGATCATGATGTGGGCGAAATTGCCGCCGATACGCATATGCTCCTGGAGGATCTTGCGCGTCGAGTGTGCGACTTCTTCGCTTTCGGCCACGATCGCCGCGACAAGTGAGTCATCCAGCTGGGCGGCAAAGAACTGCCGCGCGGCCTGACTGATTTCGCTCTGGTTGGGGATGTGCACGAACGTGGGGGGCAACGACTCTTCCAGCGCATCAGATCCGTCTGCACCGCCTGCGTCGAGGCGGGTCGGGTCGAACTCGTCGTTGTTGGTTTTCTTCCGGTCCTTGCTGTTGCTCATGATGTGTGTGTCCTTGCTCGATTCGGGGGAAGCCGGTTCGCAGGTGTTGCGCGAAGCGAAGCCGACGGAAGTCTGTCGGTGACGCTATGCGTTCGAGGGCGCGTGGTGGTTGCCCGGCCCGCGATAGGCCTCGATCAGTCTTTTGACTTCGCGACGTGGAAGGCGTGGGTCAGCTTTTTTGGCTTCCACGATGAGGGCGACGAGTTCATCGCTCGCACCGAAGAGCAGGCACATATCGGTCAGGCGAAGGTGCCGGGTTGCTTCCAGATTGGTCCCGAATCGCTGATGACACCGGAGGTAGAGCCTTGCGCTGGAGCGGGACAGGTTCAATTCGCGGTCGACGAAGCTGAAGGCGCAGTTGGTGGCGTGCTGCCGTACCAAAGGCGTGTCGCCGAGGTTCCGCGTCCAGTCCTGCTGGACAAGATGCATGACGTCGGCGATTGCCTTCGCGCTCGTCATGTATGCGCTGGCCCCGGAGCCGTCTTGTGAGGAATGTTTACCGTTTTTCATTTCTTTTCTGTTCCGTTTCGGTGTGGCGTGACGCTGCACCCTGGCCTTTGTGATGTGCGTAGCACTCATCCCCTGGCCAGAATACGCTTCGTTTTTCGCCCGAGTCGCCCGAAAGGCGGACAATTACATGCCGCTTTCGAGGGTCGGCATTGTCTGAAGCAAACGTTTAAATCGGCAAGCATTACGAAACCTTTAGAAATTTTCATGTAATAAATTTAGGGTTTCTGCTCGATTTATGCGGATTGTGTTACGTGTATGCGATGCGCATGACTCGCCGTGTCACTCGTGATCGCCACCGCCCGGATTGCGCGCCAGGCGCGTTGCACGTTCACAGGAAGATCCCCTTCGTGTCGTATTGAGCCTGGCGGGCTCGCAGCCATTGATCCGCGCGACGAATGAGATTGGCGGGCAGAGCGGCCGAAATCTCGCACCGGTCATTGGCGAACACACCCAGACCTTCCACTGGCCAGATGCCGGGCAAGATGCCACGGAGGAAACCAACCTTGGACCGGTTCTGGCGAAGCGGCGAGCGGCGTGTTTCGCGTTGGCCGTCGGCACCGACGCGCACAACGGTTTGTGCGTCAGGACCGGGCAGGATGCTGCCAGCCCAGTTCTTGGTTTCGATGACGAAGATGCCGAAAGGCGTGATCGCGAGATGATCCAGTTCTGCCGTCGGGAACTCACTCCCCGGCGCGTGGTTCAGCAGCAGGGCGCCAGGGTGGAGGTAGAAGTTGTCGCCGCACAGCCATTGCAGCGCGGAGCGAAGTTCCGCCTGCACGCGAGCCTCGCCTTCGTCGCCGCATTTCTGGTTGCGCTTGGCAGGAAGGCCGCTGGATTCGGGCTTGCGTTGGCGCGGGAGTGCCCGCCAGGCGAGTGCGCAACCGGACGCGACAAGGATGTAAGTCAGCATCGTGGGAACCTCGTTGAGTGGAGAAGAGTTCCAGTCTGCCGCGCAAATTCTGAAGTCAAGTCGTCGCGGAATTGACGATAAAACTTCGAAGCTTTCTTCTCGCCTTCATTCAATCCCGAAAAGCTGTATGGTTTATTCGAGCTTTCCGGGTTAAGGCCGTCAGCCGGCTGATGCAATTGCGGTTGGAACGACTAGCTGCGAGACCCACCTGCCTTTTAAGCTGCACGACTTTCGTGAGCATTCAGATATGTTGCGAGGCGTGCGCGCGGTAATCTAGGCTCATTCCGGCGTCGTCCCCGACGCATCGACATGCGCGACGGTAGTCGCCCGCCTGCGCTGCTTTCCCCTTCATTTTTTCTTCTGCGCTGGTGTTCTCGTATGGGCCCTTTCCGGGCTCCTACGAAAGTGCCTCGCGCCGAGTTTCCTTGCTCGTCCCGAGCATCGAAACCACCGGACGTTGTCCGGACATTCCCTTGTGCGTGAATTTTTCTGGAGAGAAAAATGCTGAAAGTTCTGGTCAACGGCGCTGAGAAGACACCGGGCAAGCTGCTCGCCCTCTGTCTTGTCGTCTACCTCGCCACGATTTCGTTCGCGGTTGCTCTGGTTGTCGGATTAGTCGCCGCGAGCTGGTTGCAGCGGGCGATGATGAAGAAGGCCAAGGCAATTGAAGCTGCCCAGGCCGACGCTGAGGCCGCACGCATCGAGACCGAAAAACTCGCTGCGGCTGCCAGAGCTGCTGATGCCGGCAACGCTCACACCGCAGCCGTTGCTCACGCAACGGCTGCTGCGAACGACCCGGCTGTCCGACCGGCGCCGATCAAGCAATATGCGAAATCGGCTGTCGTTGTTCCGTTCAAAACCGCTACCCAATAAGCGGGTACTGTCACCACCTACCGTCACCCTGGGCTTATGCCCTCGGTGACGGCACCTCAACCCATGCCGGGAATCCATTCCCGGTTACGGGTCATGTGATTGCCGGCCAGACACCGGAGCAATCCATGGAAACGCATGTGGCTGCCTGGCAGCTGGACATGTTCGGCGATTCCTCGCCGGTTCTCGTCACTACCCGCCGGCCTGACCCTCTTCCCGATCCACAGTTCTGGAGCGACACGGTTCGCGACAGGATGATCGACGCGCTGATCTCGTTCGCGAGTGACAGCCGTCGCGGCGACCGCATGCCGGAGTCGCTGATGGACTGCGCGGAACTGCTCTCCGAGCGTCTGCGTAACCGCAAGCTCGATGTCGATGACTACCGCGCAACGCTTGGCTGGATCATGGGTTACTGGGGTGGCGCGCTGCCGTATGTCTACGTCTGCAAGGTCAACGGCATTGATCCCGAGGCACTGCAGGACGTCATTTTGAGCACGCCCCTTCTCGCGCGGGATCTGCGCGAACTGCAACGCATGTGCTTCGGCACGTTGCTGTAGGAGTCAACATGGCAAACGCTGGATCACTCCTTAACCGCGTACTCGCGGAGCTTTTCCCCGGCAAATCTGTCGCACAACCCACCTCACCATCACCCGAGGCCAGCGCGCCGGCCGCACCTGTTCAGACGTCTTCGTCTCATGCGACCGGTAGCGGCAGTGTGCCGCACGAGATAGGGCAGGGAGCGGCAAACGAAACGGTGGTCTTGATCGGTGACACGCCGCACCTGTTCGTCGACGAGGGCGATCACATTGTTGAGTTCGTCCCCGCTTTCGATGATCACACCGAGGAAACCGAGTTCGGCCTGAAGATCGTGCCGGACCTCGCTCCCCACTGGTCACAGGTGGCTTCCCATCGTTGCACGCTCAAGGCTGCGATCTCGACCGCGATTCGTGGATACAGCACATCGGGGGGCAGCACATCGCTCAACGTCCCGAAGTCAGAGCCACGTGACACGAATGAAGCGCCGACGCCTGAAGCTGGGCTTCCTGCTTCGCACATGAGCGGCGATGAGGACCGGCCCGCACGCGGCAGCGCCACGCGCGCTCGAGTGCCACGGGAGTCGACTGACGCCGCGGTGACGGGTCGCATCCTGTCCTGGGGAGAAGAGCGGTTCCCGGATCGCAACAAGCCCGGACGCTTTTACAACTCGTTCGCCATGCACATCGACACGACGACAGGCGAGCGAACGCTTCAGGGCGAAGGTCTGAAGGACGCAATCGCTGAATGTCGCTGCGTCGTCGGTGATGTTGTTTCCGTACGGCGCCTGCGCAAGATCAAGGTCCCTGCGTTCCGTAGCGATGGCAGTCCGGTCATGGTCGATGGCAAACAGGCGCTGTGGGACAAGTGGCTATGGTCAATTACTAAATAGAGGAAATCAGAATGGCATCTGTAAATAAGGTGATTCTCGTCGGCAACCTCGGCGCAGACCCGGAAGTTCGTTATCTTCCGAGCGGTGACGCAGTGGCGAACATCCGTCTTGCAACGACCGATCGCTATAAGGACAAGGCATCGGGCGAGATGAAGGAAGCCACCGAGTGGCACCGTGTTTCGTTCTTCGGGCGTCTGGCCGAAATCGTGTCGGAGTATCTGAAGAAGGGCTCGTCGGTGTACCTCGAAGGGCGCATCCGCACGCGCAAGTGGCAGGCGCAGGACGGCACCGATCGCTATTCGACCGAAATCGTCGCAGAGCAGATGCAGATGCTCGGCGGACGTAGAGGTGGCGAGAGCGGCGGTGACTTCGAACAGCGTGGTGGCTCGCGCGCCATTCGGCCCGCGCCGGCCTCGCGTTCCAGTGAGTCGCGTGCGCCGGACAATGTTGGCACCCGCGCGCAACCTCCGCAGCCGTCTCATGGTGGCGGTGGTGCTCCGCGTGGCGGTGGCTTCGATGAGATGGATGACGACATTCCGTTCCGGGGTTTTCACACGCGTTCAGCGTGGTCGATTATCTGATCCCGGAAAGGCTCACCATTCTTCCAATTCTTCTCCCGTAACACCTCACCTTCGCACCGACACGCCTTCGGGCGTGTCGTGCGACGGATCTTCTGCACCGGCCGTTCGCGCCGGTCTTTCTTTTCTATCCAGCCAGCACGTCTGCTGAAAAAAGCCGCCTGCCAATGCGCGGACCGCTTTTTTGAGCACGCGTTCTTACGCCTGTCTCAGGCACCGACCTAACCCACTTCCGCAAAGGAGAGTGACTTATGAGTTTGAATGGAAGGGAACTCACGCCCGAGCAGTACGGGTGGCTACAGCGCAAGCTGAAGGAGTTCGCGCGCTCCCCGGAGCAATGGATCTCGCTCCTCATGAGCTATGGCGTGCCTGCTGACCGTTTGACGGGCAAGGCGTGTGCGTGTCCCGTTTGCGGCGGTGACGATCGGTTTACCTACGACAACAGGCGTGGGCGAGGCGACTGGGTATGCCGCCATTGCAACGACGGCGACGTGATGGCGGGCGACGGCCTTCAACTGATCACACGCGTTAACCGGATGGGGCTGTACCGGCTGATGCGCGAGATCGACGGTGGTTCTGCGCCGCTGGCAATCCGTTCGACTGGAACTACTGAACCGCCAAAGCCGAAGCGTAAGGCAAGCCCGGAGTTCACTGCCAGGCGTCTGAGCTCGATGTGGGATGCAGCAAAACCACTGTCGGTGGGCGACCTTGTGATGCGCTACCTGGGCGCTCGCGTGCCCGGCCTGCGTGTTGCGCCGTCGCCGGGGTTGCGGCTCGGCATGCTCGAGTACAGGTACGAGAAGAAGGTGATCGGCAGCTGGCCGGGAATTCTCGCGCGGTTCGAATTGCCCGATGGCCGACTCGGTACGCTGCACCGGACGTTTCTGGAACGATCGACGCCCGCAAAGGCGCAGATCGTGTCGGCCGACGGCGAAATCCTCGACCCGAAACTCAACGATATGACGCTCAATCCGCTCGCTGGTGGCGCGGTCCGTCTGATGGAGCCAGTCAATGGCGAAATCGGTGTCGCTGAGGGGCTCGAGACGGCCTGTGCTGCGCACATGCTGTTCGATGTGCCGACGTGGTACTGCCTGAACATTGGGCTGATGCGTCAGTTCGTTGTGCCGGACGGCCTGGGTATTCGCGTCGTGCACATTTTCGTTGACTTCGACGCCGTCGATCCCAAGACCGGCAAGTCCGTCGGCGTTGCAGGTGGCGTCGAGCTCGCAAAGCGTCTGAGAGCCGAAGGGTTCACAGCCATCATTCACCGGCCGCGCGTTCGCGGAACCGACTTCGCTGACGAGTGGGTTGCGCGGTGCACGAATGCGGCGCCGTCGATGGAGACACGTCACGGCGTCACGAAAGCTGCGCACCTCGCAGCGGTCGTCTGAAGTATTGCAGTGAGCGCGGCTTCGGCCGCTCATCTTTTATCTTGCCCGGTGGGGATATCCCCCGCCGGGGAATGTCACGTCGGGCTATTTTTCTGGAGAAGAAAATGCGCTCGTTCCAGGTTCTCGTGGGTGGTTTCGCAATCGTTGCTACGAACGGGGTCGAAGGCGGCCGTCAGCCGGTCGGCAAGTCCGAAGCCGTGGCGTACGATGTGATTGACCGGAAGGCAGCGGGCAATTCGCAATACGCCAGCCGCGACCAGAGTTTCGATGAAGCGTGGGATTTTTGCGCCCGCCGCCTACTTGTTACCGCGGCTCCCCGGCCGCACTGAATACAACCTCTGAAACGACGCGGCTCCCCAAAAAGGGAGCCGTTTTTTTTCGTCTGCGCGGTTTCGTCAGTTTCAGGATTTAAGGATGGCCAGGCATACCACCACAACGATCGCGAAGACCTTCCACAGCCGCCAGATTTCGCTCGACCACACTACGCCAGCCATGCTCGTGAGTAGCAGCATGGCGCACAGGTCCATATCGACCGTATGCCTGCTCGCGAGCATCGCAGCGAACCACCACAGGGCGACCGATGCAACAAAGATGATCGCGCGGCGGGCGAAGAAGGGCAGCGCCATAAACTTCCTGTAGTACGGGACCATCCTGTCGATGAGTTCCATTTTTAAACTCCCTTGTTCCTGTTCACATACCAGGCGAGCACATCGTAGCTGTACCAGCCTGCAAAGCAGCAGGCTGCGGCAGTCGCGAAAAACAGCCACGTACGGGCCTCGTTGAGCGGAAGACCACCTCGGACAATTTCGATCAGTTCCAGCATATAACCCCCGGAGTGTTGCACCGGTGCAAGGCGCTGCGCGCCATAAACACACCAATGCGATAACCCATCTTCGCATCGCCGCATAGAAGTCAAGTCGCCGCGCTCAGACGAACGAGCCGAACGCATCGGCTATTTCATTGACGTCGTAACTACTGACCGGGTCGCCGTTGCCGGAATCAACGGGACTCGGACCGACGCTGGCAGCAGCTTCTGGCAAAACGCGCGGCGCCTCTTCCGGAGGACGCGACAGCGCGGCCGCCGGTTGCACTCTCGACGAGAAGAAGTAGCCGGCTGCAAAGGAAGCCGCGCCGTCCATGCCTGCCGATTCCTGGCCGCGGAGGGCGGACTCGGCAAGCGAACGAAGGAGAGCGGCACGCTCCCTGTATGACGATGCCTGGTTCAGTCGCGCATGGAGAAGCGGCGTGGTCACCGCGTCGATGACCAGCTTCATGTCGAACTTCTCGCTCATGCTTTAGCAGTAGCACGCTCACGCGTGAGGCCAGCTTCTCCGACGATCAGAAAGCCCTTCGCGTTTGCCATGCAGGGTGACTCGATGACTTCCAGCGTAACGCGCGGGAACGCCTTCCGGATGGCGGGCGCATACAGGGCGCCGCCGCCTCCCGACAGGATGATCGATCGCACATTCGTCAGTTGCCCGACGTTGTTCTGCATTTCCTTCACGACTCCAGCGATGACCGGCTGCGACTGTTCCAGGTATGGGTCAAGGTCGACGTCGTTGCCATAGAAAAAGAATGGCTTGCGCTCGCGTAATGCCTTGTCAATGCGTTCGATGTCCTCGACCTGTTCGTCCTGGTCGCGCGAAATGAGTGCCGCGATCCGTTGATAGATCTGCGATGCACCGCCCGGAATACCGTCGCTTCGCTTGTCGTCCATCGTGAAGCCATTCGCATAAACCCAGTCGGTCGTGAAATAGCCAACGTCGATGACAAGATGCGCGCTGTCCCGACCGAACTCGCTCTGGCGGTTGGCCGACGCCGCGACGAGCGAGCCAAGCGGCTGCGGGATGACCACCACCTTCTCTACGGTAACGCGTCCTGCGCCGAAATCGAAGTTGCCTGTGAAGCGGTCACGCAGGGCGCTCGAATATTTCTTCATGTTGTGGACGGGCAAGCCCAGCACCAGACGTTCGATATGTGTCACACCGGCGAAATGAATCGCGCCGGCGAGCAGGGCAGCGTAGTTGTCAGACAGGACGAAGTCATTCGAGAGGGCGCGGCCGGTATTGCCGTAAGCGGCAGTCAGGGATACATCGGGACCGACCTCATACTCAATCTGGTCGATGACGATCGTCACGACCTTGCGCGAAGCAAGGACGCTGTCGCCGTAGCCGGACAGTGCGCGGCTGGCGGCAAGCGGGGCGAGAGACGGAAACATGCCGGTGGCGATGCTGCCGCTGGCTGCGCGATGTGCATACTTGGTGTTGCCGTAGCCGACGTCGACTGCGAAGACGGAGGTTTTCAAGATGACTCCATTCGATTTGAGGGATCGCGATGAAGTGACAGAAAACTGACAGATAAGTATCAGTTTGTTCGGCCACATCTCACGTGGACCGGCGAACTATCAGATTACTGACACTTAAGTGTCAGTTTGCGAATCGCGCCAGGCGTTGCTGGTGGAACTGACACTTTTCTGTCAGTTCTGCCTGATTTCGAGTCTATCGAGCGCTCATCAAAGTCAAGTCAACAAAAGCCAGCGGGTTCTGAGCAGCTTTCGGGCGGCGCACCGGGGCAATTCGCCTCTATCCTTGGTCCACCTACTGCGTCCATGACGCATCGAACCTGAGTGCAAGGCACTCGCACGTCCTTATCCTCAGGCCCGCAACGGGCCAGAAACAGCAGGTGACCGGGCCGCACGATGAAGCGGCCTTTTTCTTAAGCAAATCAAGTCCACGATGGTCCACCATGAGGACCCCCGAACAGTGCGATATCCATACGATTGGCGGTGGTTTGCCGCGATATGACGCAATGAGGACATGTGGAGAGACCGGACACCGGACACTTTTCGTATGCTCATGTGCGTTTGCACACGCCCTTTCAGCAATAGCTGGGTGCGTTCACGAAGCCCGATACACCGCGGCGGAGATGAACGTGCTTGGGGGCGGGGGAACTCCTGCGGACCGGAAAAGAACGGAACACCGCGATTCCCTGACGGAAGAGAACACGGCGCGCGCGGCCGTACACAAACGCGTATCAGGTATTGCCCGGCACATAGCGAGGGGGCGTCACCGCGAAGCGGCGAACGAACCTGACGTGCGAAGCGTCACGCTGGCAGGGTAGCCACGAAGCTGCATCAGGCGGAGTCATCCGCGCAGCGCGACGGCAGGGATGCCTCGCGAATACGTCGGTGGTGTGTTGCGCGAAGCGCGATGCACGCCGGCAGGCAGCAGGTTGGACAGTCGGACCGCATGCTCTTCCCATGCATCTGGCTGATCGGATGGAATCGCTAAAGGAACGGAAGGCAGGACCCTCGCGCCGGGGAAACGGCGAAGCCGCGCAGGCGGCGAAGACAAGACAAGCCCGCTGGTTCGGGCCACGGCATCAGGTAGGGATGCTGCGAACCAGCGAGCGCCGGACAACGATATTGCGGCGAGCTCGCCGCGCGGAGCGTCAAGATGGCCGCCATTCTCAACGTGCGTGCAGTGGTGAACAAATACAGATTCGCTCCCGGGTTCAGGGATGCGCTGCTCGCTCTATTCGATACGCACGTCACGCAGGTTCACAGCACCACCCGGATCAGTCACAAGGCGCTGTCAATCAAGACGCAGGAACGTCGGGCGACGGCACTGTGCAAGTCGTTCAGGGAGTTGCGGCATCACGGCTATGCGTTGCAGACGCCGTGGTCCCTCAAGCACAAGCATGTCGAATGTCTTGTCAGGCACTGGGTCGCGGACGGCCAGAGCGGTGGAACGATCGAGAACAAGCTGACCTACCTGCGGGCGATCGCGCAATGGATGGGCAAGCCAAAACTGGTGCGAACGCTGGCCGACTATGTTGACCGCCGCGAGCATGGTCTTGTGCGTAGTTACGTCGCGACCGAGGACAAGTCATGGGAGGCGCACGGCATTGACGCTGCAGCCAAGATCGAAGAGATCGCACAGACGTGCCCCTACACGGCGGTGCAACTGAAGCTACAGGCGGCGTTCGGTGTGCGCGTCCAGGAGAGTTTTATGTTGCGCCCGGTTGAGGCCGTCCGCAATCCACAGGTGCTGGCCGTCGTACGCGGGACGAAGGGCGGCCTTCCGCGCGAGGTGCCGCTCGAAGCGAAGATGGCGATTCTGGAAGAAGCGGCGAGCCTGAGCAACGGCGTGACGGGCTCGACAGTGCCGGCTGGCCGGACGCTGACGCAATGGCGTGACTGGTATTACTACGTGCTGGAAAAGCACGGCGTGACCAAATCGGGTCTGGGCATCACGAGTCACGGCCTGCGCCATGGCTATCTGCAATCGCTATATGAACGGACAGCAGGAACACCGGCGCCGATCAAGCGGGCCAGTGAGCGTCCAGATCCACAGGCGCACCAGGAGGCGATGCGCCGCGTTGTTCAGGCGGCAGGCCACAGCCGCGTGACCAAGGCGAACGCTTACCTGTCGACGTTTGCGAAACAGGAGCGGCTACAGAGGAAGTTGCCGACGGCCGAGGCGGTTCGCGAGGCGCTCAGGATAGCCGAGGGCAACAAGAGCCATGCCGCCACGGCCCTGGGTATCTCGCGTCAGGCGCTCTATCGGATACTCGGGGCGGCAGGGGGGAATGAACCGGAAATTGGCACGCCATAGTCCCGAAGCCGCTCAGTCGAAGTGCCGCAAAATGGATTCTCTCTCAGGTTCCGGCGGCGGCCGTCAGATCGTTCAAGCCGGCTTTCAGAGTCGGCTTTTTTTCTTCGCAGAAAGTCCTTTGGAAGGCTCTGTTCGACCCCACAGCGGTCGGATGCATCTATCGAGAGCAGACGTTCAATGCCTGCTTCGTCGTATTCGGAAGATTAAATCTTTCACTGCTATTGAAACACCACGGCGTGCCAGTAGGCCCGCGGATCCCGGAACCAGGGCGCGAATTCCTGTCGGTCAAAGACGCGAAGCTGCTCCATCTCCACCGCAAAACGCTGGAACAGAGCAAGCAACTCGCGCAAAGCACTCTCGTCGACTTTGGTCTCATCGACATAGATACTTAATACGTCGAGCTCGCCTTCATAGCGCTTCACGCTCGACAGCTTGTCGAGCCACTCAAAAAATGCAGTTTCGTCGCACTCCGAGTAGTACCGAACACGCTTTGCAGAGAGAACTATTTCATTTGTCATGATGTCTGCCTCCGGAGTTGCTGGGTGTTGCCAGACGAGATTGTCGACCAGCTGGTTCCAACAGTCGAGCGACGGCATTTGGTCGGCTAGTGCCCGACGACCAACCTCGGCAATCGGGTCGGGCTCACCTCCTATGCGAAAGGCATAATCCGACCCTGAACGGTCCCTCAGATTCGCTGATAACGGACATTTGACGTGGAAAGCATTACTGCGTTAAACCATACAAAACATCGGGGCAGCCTTCTTCGTTTCTAGTTCCATCGCTGTATGCAATAGGCAAGATTTGCTTTCTAACCCAATGGGGTCCCGCGTCCCAACGTGGTCCTTGTGTCTTGCGCCTAGTCGTGCAGACATGGGAGCAACTCACTGTGGATATCCAATTGGCATTTAATCAATATTTAGATTGACTGCGCTTGGAAGTTTCACTACTGTTCCCAAAAAAAGGATTTCCCAGATGAAAACCTTTGTTGTTTATTTAGTCATTGGTTGTGCTGCGATAGCAACAACATATTATTTTATAACACGAGCGGAAAGTCAAAAACCGGTCTTATCGAACAAAGGGGTCATTGCCACAACGTCCCCGGGTACTTCCGCCTCCGGCGCTCCGGAAGCTGAGCATTTGCGAAACGCGTATGGCGACACGACGACTAACGGACGATCGTCAGCGATAAGTGGTGACGCCAACCACAATGGCGTACGGGATGACATTGATGAAGTGATAAATAACAAATATCCGGATGGTGAACAACGGCGCGCATTCTTTCAATATGCACATGCGGAACAGAAATTTCTTTCCGCTGGCGGAAGCCCGGCCGGAGCACGCCAAGGTATCCAGGAGATCGATAAAGCAATTCAATGTTTGAGGGCGAAGGCCCCGGAGCAATACCAGATACAGTCCAAACAGCTACTCGCGCTTCTACTCAATACACCTGAAAACTTCAGCGCGTATGCGCTTGCCACGAAAAACCTCGGGGGTCAGGTGATCCCCGGATACAGTGGGAGTAGTCCATGCGAATGAATAAAACTTTAAAATTAGTGTTTTTGCTCTCAATTTCATTGTTTTTTCAACACGCGTTGGGAGATGAGCAGGAAAATCGATGCGACTCACCATTTCGCATATATTTCGGAAATGGGATCATGAATACGCCAGATGATTGGGTCGAAAGCCGGCTGGAACTTCAATCTGCCATTGGTCCGAAATACCATCGGATGCCCGTATCGTATGGTAATTCGTTCAATCCAAGCGGGGGTTTCCTTGCAGACTTGACGACCGTATTCCAGCAAAAGCTTACTGAGGACAGTTCTCTCTCGTGGGAGCTTCTGGTGAAGGTGTTTTTAGGCCTTACCGCGGACATCAACCCTGTGGTTGTTGCATCCGTAAATTCGCTGATATCGACCGTCGCCAACCAGTCCTCCGAGGAACTGAAACAACAGTTCGAGTCAGAGTACGCCTACGTAGATGATAAGGTTCTGCAGGACGTTGGTGCATATACCGACGACATCCTGAATCATGGTCGACGTGTACTGGTCGTTGGACATTCACAGGGCAACCTGTATGCGAACGCGGCATACAGGCTCCTCTATACAAACCCTGCAATCACGACTCAAAGCTTTAAGGTCGTCGGGGTTGCGAGTCCAGCGGATTTTGTCGCGGGTGGCGGACCATACGTAACGTCGGATAAGGACATGGTTATCAACGCGCTCCGCTTCATGGTTGCGTCATCAACCCTTCCCGCAAATGTCCCGGTCGACTTCAATGAAAATGATATATCGGGCCACAATTTCGTTGCGACGTACATGAACTCTGCGCTCTATGCACGCTCACAAATTGTCGGAATGGTCCTCTCGCAGTTGAACAACATAGAGGAGCCGTTGTCTTCGTACGATTACAGGGTCCAGATGGATATTTCCAAAATCGCGGGCGATGGACCTGATTTACCCACCTATATTCCTACTTACCTGTGCGACTCGTTATCCCAGCTGGTGGCTGGCTGTGCCAGGACTACGCTACGCTATCTAACCGACCACGATGGCAATGCGTACGACCCTGACACTTCCCCTGGTTTCGCCGGAACAGCATCTACGATAATTGACCGATTAGCGGTCGTGGCGCCCGAAGTCACTGATCAGCGTAGTGCGGTCAACTTGTTCATCAGAGCGCAATATCCAGTGCTAGGGACGTCCTCTGTGGAAGTTGGCGACGGAGCGTACTACTATTCGCACCATTTCAATTCCGCCGGAACGTTCGACCCTACCCCGCTATTGCATTTTTCCGATGAATTCAGATACCAAGCGAACGGGGCCGCTGCAATAATGAATTACATTAATCAGGGCACACCCGCCACCTTCTATACAAGTCTGCCAAACACCGGCCAGGTCTTTTCGGAGTCGTTCGACTTACCTCTTGCGGACACGGCTCTTAAACTTCAGGGCAAGGTTTCGTATGAGACAGGTGAGTTGGAAACATTTTCAACAGAGACCGTCCGTCTGAGCAACCTAACTTATCGAATGAGAGTATGTCGCGCAGAAGGCTAGCGCTTCTAACAGTGCAACAAACGGTTTTTACGAAGCGGGACGGTGTCAGGGTATGGTCTGGAACACAGCTCTACTCCACTCGACGGCAGATCGCACACAAAGGAAATGCCGGAAAATAGTCTAGGCTGATTCGACGCAAAAGGTTTCTTCGGCCACTCAATCGGTAGGTGATTTCAAGGTTGACGCGCGACAGCGAGTTTAATGTTTAGTTGGGTACCTAACTCCTTCTGGGACTGCAGAGGGCCAATCGGTCATGGCGGGATTGGGCGGCAGGCTGAGTAAAAAGGATTCGTGCTAAGGTCACCACCGTTGGACCTTTGTCACGGCCGCGGCAAATATCACCCCAATGCCCACCACAATTGTCGACGATGTGTATGTGAGTTTCCACCGACCGCTCTTGGCCGACCGCTGCCTCATGTGATTTGGATAACGGGCCAGCGGCGGCCACATCGCCAGCTTTGCTCAAGCGTCAGCCGGCTCCGTCCTACATCGGGTTTTGACGTCGGCATGCATGCATTATCTCGTTGACCGCAAACGCTCCTCTCACGGTCTGCACATTTTGCAGTACGCATCGGTGGTACGCTCTTTCGCGCGGAAGAAGCATTTCGCCATTTCTATAAAGAGCATCGCACGAGTCGCTAATCGCGCGAGCCGCAAAACTGCTCTGACTGTTTTGCAACGACTGCAGGATGCATTGATCGTAGCTTGGATTGTTACCACCGTATGCCAAAGTCGAGACGGGGATGACGAGGGTGATCCAGAGGAACAGACAGGCGAGTTTGCGCATTATTGTGGCCAATATCAGGAGGTTGACAGCGGCAGTCGCCGATTGTCAGCGATTCAGGCGTCAGTGTCGAGAGACCGTTCCTGGCCGACTACTGCCCGCCGCGGAAGGCTGTGGTCAACTCTGAACTGTCCTTCGACCCGCCGTCTCAGCGAGGTCCGCTTGCAAAACGATAGCCGTCATTGCCCCTGGTGAACTGCCGTAGCGACTTGCTTCCATGCGTCATTTCGAATATATTGGAAATATGGAAGATAAAGATGTTATCCGCGCCCTTGCGGCGCTCGCTCACGAGCTACGCCTGCGTGTGTTCCGCATGCTGGTCGTCGCAGGTCCGACCGGCTTGACGCCGGGTGGCATGGCGGAACAGCTCGATGTTCCCAACGCGACACTCTCCTTTCACCTGAAGGAGCTGATGCACGCGGGGCTCGTCACGCAGGAGCGCGACGGGCGCAGCCTGATCTATCGGGCCGCCTATGACCAGATGAGCGCGGTCCTGGGTTTCCTGACCGAAAACTGCTGTCAGGGGCAGCCTTGCCTTGAGCCTGGCACTACCTCATGCAAATGCTGACGGAGAACCACCATGAAGCGGTTCCACATCCACGTCCACGTTGACGACCTCGCAACCAGCGTCGCGTTCTACTCGAAGCTTTTCGCCGCCGAACCGGCGCGCGTCGAGGCGGACTACGCGAAATGGATGCTGGACGATCCCCGCGTGAACTTCGCGATTTCAACGCGCGGCACGAAGGCCGGTGTGGACCATCTCGGTCTCCAGGTGGACGACGCGGCCGAGCTTGCCGAACTCGCAAAGCGGGCCGAGGCTGCGGACATGGCCCTGCTCGATCAGGGTGAAACCACCTGCTGTTATGCGCGCAGCGACAAGCACTGGGTTCTCGATCCGCAGGGTATCGCCTGGGAACACTTCCATACGCTGGACGGCGCTCCGGTATATGGAGAGAGCAGGCAAACATCGTCGTCGGCAGGGGCAACGTCCTGCTGTGCCCCGAGCGGCAAACCCATTGGCATCCCTGTTAAGCCCGCCGGTTCGGCCTGCTGCTGATGACGCTGCGCACAGACAACACCGTGACCACAAACGTACTCATCCTCTGCACGCACAATTCCGCGCGCAGTGTGCTTTCCGAAGGCATGCTGAACCACTGGGCGAAGAAGCTCGGCAAGGACGTCCGCGCGTACAGCGCGGGCAGCGCCCCGAGCGGACGCATCAATCCGTTCGCGCTCGGAGCGCTGACGAACGCAGGTATCGATACGCAAGGCTATCGCAGCAAAAGCTGGGATGAATTCGTGCAGGACGGTGCACCCGAGATGCGCATCGTCATCACAGTCTGCGACAGCGCTGCGGCCGAACAGTGTCCGTTCTGGCCGGGCAGCCCTGTCAAGGTCCACTGGGGCTACGCCGATCCGTCGAACGCGCCGGGCGGCGATGAAGGCAAGCGGCACGCATTCGAACTCACGCGCGAAGCGATCGGCTACCGCATGCTGCAACTGCTCACGCTCCCACTCGAAAGTCTGGACAACACCGAGCTGCAGCAGGCGCTAAACGACATCCTTCAGAGCTGAATCCTCTCCATCAAGTCACCCCATGAACACCCCCAATGTTGCCGCTTCGGGGAAGTCGGCCGCGAAACCGGCCATCAGCTTCTTTGAGCGATACCTGACCGTCTGGGTCGCGCTGTGCATCGTCGCCGGCATTCTGCTTGGGCAAGTCCTGCCTGGGGTCTTCCAGGCGATCGGCCGGATGGAATATGCGCACGTCAATCTGCCGGTCGGCCTGCTGATCTGGGTGATGATCATCCCGATGCTCGTCAAGGTCGACTTCGGTTCGCTGCATGAGGTGCGCCAGCACGTTAAGGGCATCGGCGTGACGCTCGTCGTGAACTGGCTGATCAAACCGTTCTCGATGGCATTGCTCGCATGGCTCTTCATCAAGCACCTGTTCGCGCCGATGCTGCCTGCAGAGCAACTCGACAGTTACGTCGCGGGCCTGATCCTGCTTGCCGCCGCGCCCTGTACGGCGATGGTCTTTGTCTGGAGCCGGCTGACCGGTGGCGACCCGCTGTTCACGCTTTCCCAGGTCGCGCTGAACGACAGCATCATGGTGGTCGCCTTTGCGCCGCTGGTCGGCCTGCTGCTCGGCATTTCCGCGATCACAGTGCCATGGGCGACGCTGCTTACGTCGGTCGTGCTCTACATCGTGATTCCGGTCATCCTCGCGCAGATCCTGCGCAAGATGCTCCTTGCCAAAGGGCAGGCGGCGTTCGATGCCGCGATGGCAAAGATCGGCCCATGGTCCATCACCGCGTTGCTGGCGACGCTGGTGCTGCTCTTCGCGTTTCAGGGCGAGGCCATCCTGAAGCAGCCGCTTGTCATCGTGCTGCTCGCTGTGCCGATTCTGATCCAGGTATTCTTTAACTCGGCGCTTGCGTACGGGCTCAATCGCGTGGTCGGCGAGAAGCACAACATTGCCTGTCCATCGGCGCTGATTGGCGCCTCGAACTTCTTCGAACTGGCTGTCGCCACTGCAATTGGTCTGTTCGGATTCAACTCAGGGGCCGCGCTTGCGACGGTCGTGGGCGTGCTGATCGAGGTGCCGGTCATGTTGCTCGTGGTGCGCATCGTCAACCGCTCGAAAGACTGGTACGAGTGCGCCTAACGAATATGGAAACGCCACTGATGGTAAACGTGCCCGATCTCATGACTGATCTCCCGCAGGTGTACCCGGCTCTATTTCGCGTACCCGATATCAATTGCCTGCAGCCTGCCAAAGCGTCGCCCCGTCCGCCGCGCATCCTGCTGCTCTATGGTTCGCTCCGTGAGCGCTCCTTCAGCCGCCTGCTGAGCGAAGAAGCGGCACGCCTGCTCACGGCGATGGGTGCCGAAGTTCGTACGTTCAATCCAAGTGGCCTGCCTCTGCCGGACGACGCGCCGGACAGCCACCCCAAGGTGGCCGAGCTACGCGAGCTGGTGCTGTGGTCGGAAGGCATGGTCTGGTGTTCGCCGGAGCGGCACGGCGCGATGACCGGCATCATGAAGGCGCAAATTGACTGGATTCCGCTTTCGGTCGGGGCGGTGCGGCCGACCCAAGGCAAGACACTCGCCGTAATGCAGGTCAGCGGCGGCTCGCAGTCGTTTAACGCCGTCAACCAGATGCGCGTGCTTGGACGATGGATGCGCATGTTGACGATCCCCAACCAGTCGTCGGTGGCCAAGGCGTTCATGGAGTTTGACGAAGCCGGCCGCATGAAGCCTTCGGCCTATTTCGACCGCGTCGTTGACGTGATGGAGGAACTCGTCAAATTCACGCTGCTGACGCGCGACATCGGTCCGTACCTGGTAGACCGGTACAGCGAGCGCAAGGAGAGCGCCGAGGAACTGATGAAGCGCGTGAATCAATCGGCCATCTAATGCGATCGGTTCCGGTTGCCGCTCTCGTTCAGCGTCGGTCCGAAATTCTTCCGGCCTTTGAGGCCCCATTGGCAAACTAGGACCCGCATCATGCATCTTCGATCAGCAACCGCATCCGACCTCGCCACGATAGAGGCATTACTCGCAGCCAACAATTTGCCCACGGTTGGCGTTGCTGAGCACCTGACCAATTTCGTTGTAGGAGTGAAGTCGTCAGTGATCATAGCGTGTGGCGGCGTCGAATATTACGCAGACTTCGCCCTTATGCGTTCGATTGTCGTTGTGGGGGACGCCCGTCGTGCCGGTCTCGGCAAAACCATCGTTGCCCATTTGTTGGCAGCATGCCAACTGCGAGCCGTTCGATCGGTGGTGTTGCTAACTACTACAGCTGAGCACTATTTTGCTGGTCAAGGCTTTGCACGCGTCGAGCGCGAGGAAGTGCCGCTGCCTCTGCTGGCATCCAGCCAGTTCCGGGGCGTGTGTCCGGCTTCTGCCACCGCGATGTTAGAAGTGCTCAAAGTCGAAGAGCGAGACCATTGACCTTTGCGTTCAGCGTCGCGCTCCGCGCGAACATGAGTCATTCGAAGGACAACATGCAGCGCGATAGAAATGTCGGCCCATGGCCGACTAGTGCCCGATGCGTCATGCATCGAACGGCTCGGCACCGTCGCTTCGCGATGGGCCTTAGCGCATACCTCCGGCAGAAGGGTAGGCAGGGTCATTGACAATCGATGTGTCCACGCCCTGCCACTTGAAATAGTAGAAGCCTATGACAATGCACATCACACAGATCGTCAATGCCACTACGATGATTTTCCCAGTCGGACGACTCATGAATCAACTCCATAGTGACATCACAAAGTTGGACGGATTGTCGACGATTCAGGCCGCAGTGTCGAATGGCTGAAGCTGGGCCGCACAGAGCCCGACGGCGACCGGTTCAGGACGACCTGTTGCGGACCTTGGGACCTTCCGAACGCAGCCGTCCATGCCACGGTCACACTACGTCACGACGGGACAGGGTCGACGAAACAATCGAAACTGAATCTTGCGAATCTCAGCGCTGCAATGGTCAACGACCTCGGTGCTACATCTGATTTTGACGTCGGCATGCATGCAGTATCTCGTTGACCGCGAACGCTCCTCTCACGGTTTGTACATTTTGCAGAACACACAAGTGATACGCTCTTTCGCGCGGCAGAAGCATTGCGCCATTTCTGTAAAGCGCGTCGCACGAGTTGCTAATCTCGCGAGCCGCAAAGATGCTTTGACTATTTGCTAAGGAATGCAGAATGCATTGATCGTAGTCTGAACTATCACCACCGTATGCCAAGGCCGAGAACGGGGTAGCGAGCGAGATCGAGAGAAAGAGATAAGCGAGTTTTGAGCATGCTTGTGGCCGAGGTCCGGAGATATCACAGGGTGCAGTCACCGATTGTCGACGATTCAGGCCCCAATGTCGAACGTCTCAGACTGACCGAATTTGCAAGTGAAGATTGCGCACGTAGAGTGTGATGGCAAAATTCTATTGCCGTATCGACGCGTTCGACTGCCTATCGGCAGATCAGCTGTCTATGTGACCCTGAACCGCTGGAGCACCGATGA